>CAWHSA010000005.1:0-978588 GCA_963831855.1 uncultured Bacteroidales bacterium
TCCCTCTTTCCATAGCTGCCAAACCTTGTCACTACCAAATTGCTTTAAAAGTGTTCGAGGTATCGTTTCAAAAAAATAAGTCGAAAAATCACTTTCCCTTATTTTCTGAAAGTCGGGATTTGTTACTACAACTAGCGGAGAAAAAACAGCCGGTTTCTTGTTCTTGTCCTTTACGGAAGTTAATACTTCAAAAGATTACTCAAATCATTTTCATTGCAGAGAGTGTCATACCTGTTATACCTGTTATCAGATAAATTAAAACCCTTTTATAATTAACTGATCATAAATCTCTTTTGAGGGCATCCGGATGGCTCCGAAATCATCCACTTCAAAAACTACTATCTTCCGTATCGGTTTTAAATGTCAATCTATTATATAATCTCTTTGAACATTTTGATTCTTGATAGATATATTGGGAGGAAAACACAAAGGCTAGAATGAACCATGTGAAAGGACAAGGATAGTACCTCCGGTTTTAAAGAGATTAAAAAGTATCAAGACAAATAAACTTAAAAACACCGGATTCTCATATATTTTATATGCTTTATATGCCGATTTCCATAGAGATCCTAAGAAACTATCAGGAACATTGATAATCCGAGTTAATCCGCTGTAAATTAAGATTGAAAGAAATTCATTATGAGTGGCAATATAACTACCTCTTATCCAAATAATCTCATCCTGATATTTGAATATACCCACACCGAAAATCAAGTCATCTTTAACTATACTATACGCAGTCTTTCCATAATGGGACACGGCTGTCTGTCAATGATGTATCTTCTTCAAAAAACCGGTTATATAAAAGATCATTTGAAAGAAAAATTAAAGACAAAATACTATTACAATAATACCTATACTGACATAATTAAATCTTCGAATGAAATCCCTGGCTACTGAAATAAAAATAAACGAAAACTGCTAAAATCAATCCAAGAAATCCCCCCCTGGATCCTGTAAAATAGTAATATAAAGTAATGCAGGCACCAGTAAATAGTAAAAATATCTAATCCATTTACTTAATCTGATGTTTATGCAAAAGGTTTATAATAAATACTAATTGCAATGTCACTGTAAATTGCAATTGCATTTGGACTTTGCTCCTGCAACTGATAAACGTCATCTGTCTTTCGAGTCACATTGATATTAAGAAATATAACAGGACCATGATGGAAACACCTGTTATATACACTTGCATTACTTGTTTGATTTCAATTGAATTGTTTATTAATTCTTTTGAAAAAAAATGAAAGAAAAGTATCAGAATCGGGAATTGTGATAGAAACGAAGAACCCTGCACCTGTAATAGGGAGTAATATTTAAAAATGAAACTATGGCTATTATGCCGTATAAAACAAGGATTAAAGACAATGGTTTGAATGTATAGCTAAAATTGAATTGTTTACCCCAAAAAGGAACCGATACAATTAAATAAATGAGAAAAATCAGAACAGGAATTCGTAACTGTGGTATAATCACCGAAATACTTTCAAAAGGAAGGGTCATTATCAGTAGCTTTAACAGAAAAATTCGCCAACTGGAAGGGGGAAAAGACTGCATTATGAAAGATCAATAAATGATTGAGTTATTTTTTTAATATCATAATCAACAACATTGACCGAAAGTTGGTCTTTGTAATCCCCCGATAAAAATGCTTTTATGATATTTTTATCAAACCGGAAGGGATCGAGTGATAAAACTGGCCTTCCTGTAAGAGCATAGTCTATTATTTTGCTGGGTAACTGGATTTCGTTCCCGTTTTAAAATTAATCAGAAAGTCCATCTTGCTGAGTTCGAAAAGCAATTTATCGCCGGTCAATATAATCTCTCAGAATGAGTTTTGATCCAATAATATCTGAGTATTTCGAAAAAAGTTCCTTTTGTTTGGTGAATATTTGAAATTGAAAGTTATATTTATTCTCGAGCAGGAAATCAATAAACGGCCGCGGATCTCTTCGTCCGGGAATAAATGCACCCGCATAAGCCAAATGTAGGGGAACCGTATGATAGGATTTCTCCTTTGAATACTTCAATCTCTGCAAGGTTGAATCCCTGAGGAATAATTCTGATTTTAGAGTGAAATTTTTGGGGATATGCATTTATTGCTCCATTAAAGGGCACTGTGATGAAATCGCATTTTTTATAAACTGCTGCTGACAACATTTTCAAATAAAAGGCTTTATAAAAAATTGATTTTTCAAATCCGGTATAGGGGTCACCGCAATCAGCTACCCACACCGGGGCTATTGCATGCTTCTTATTACGTGCCATAAGAACACCCCAGTGAACAGGATAGGGCACAGCAATCGATATGAGTAAGTCGAATCCGGATTCTGTTTGCAAAGCTTTTCTGACTCTAAACATCAATTCAACAAATGGGTATTCAAAAAGTGAGAGCATAACACGGGAAAGAGACTCTTTCAAATACATTAATAAATTTTGTTTTTACCTATTCTGATTTCTTTAAATCTCAGGTTCCCAATATCTTTTACAACGAGGTTGAACTCCTTTTCAATTAATGTATAATCATGATTTTGTTTAGGTATCAGTAAGGTTACATCATGTCCTTGCCTTGACATCTCTTTTGCCAGTTCGGTCGTTCTGTTTGCTCTCGGGGAGATAGCCGGATAAAATGCGGCAGATATAATCAGGATTCTTTTAGTGTTATTCATTTTCCATATTTCCTTTTTGCCAGGCTAACACCTTCAGATGCTAAAACTATAACCAATAAAAAAATCATTAATTTGATCGCTTTGTTGATTATATTTTCTTTAGATCCGTTTTCTGCCGCTTTTGAATAGATATAACTCAGCTCCCTGGCAATCTTTTGACGGTCACTTATAACCAGGGTACCGGTAACAAGGTTCAAAGGAATAATCTCTTTTAATTCCGGAAAAACAATATCCGTATTTATCGGATTCCCTTTTATTTCCAGTCTTTTTATTGGCTGGAGATGTTGTGGTTTGTCGCTATAAACTCCATCGATAATATTTATCATTTTGTCCGAGCTTATTTTGATTGAAATTGAATCTTTAGAGATTAAAACCAACTCCTTGCTTCCATTGTATCTTATTTTGACATCCGGATGTAAATTGAAATATGTTACAAGCAATTTCCGGGAATCTGCTGAATCAATGATTTCAATTCCTTTACCTGAATTAATATGGACTGATCTTTTAATTTCCTGGCCATTCTTATAATACTTTGTACCTGATAAAGTTAAAGTATTAAATCCGATGTTTTTAATTCTTACCTGAGAACTATCTGGTGCTGTTTGAGTTTGAGATTCAAAAATCACTGTAGATTGAGCATGTTCAGTCTCAAAATAAGCCCTTTCTGCGGATGTATCATAAGAATATTTGCCCGTGCCGACAAAAAACGGTTCGTTTATATAAAGGTAAAGTGCCAGGTCGTCAGGTAATTTATGAACATTCGGGGGTGTATTTAAAGATGAGAAGAGAATATTGAAATAATTATTCTTTTGGGTCCAGCTGGCACCTGCAATTTCATTGGAATAACGAAAAATCCGGTCTTTATTTATTTTACTTTCAGACAACGGACTGTTGAGATATCTGGAGTAACTATCACCTAAACCATGAAGGTACCCATCGTTTGATGCAACCGTATAAATAAAGTCATTTGCGAGTGATAATTTGTTTTCTATTTTTACAACGGAGGACAGGTCTTTAATTGCGTCAATTTCTGTAAGCTTCTTAAATTGATCATACAAGAAAACCCAATAACCAGAAGCAGACTCATAAATTGCTCCATCCGTACCGATAAAATACGGAAGAATGTCAGATAGTCTTTTATCTACAATTTCTTTAATCTGACCCGTTAATTCCTTATCTTTAATTATATCTGTCAATTGCGCCAGGCTTCTAATCTGCATCACTCCATGATTTGTCTGCCAGGTAAAAAACCGGTCATCACATAAAAATCCAAAACAAATATTAAAGTCTTTTGAAAGGTGGTTCAACAGATGTTTCTTGTCAGGATAGTTATCTTTGACATAGGAATAGAACAGTACGATGAATTGTATTCTTTCTGAAACGACATGATCGTTGACACTGATACTGTTTAGTGAAAATGGATTAATGATTTCGTTATATATAAATTCGTAGATGGTTTCTAAAATTTCAACTTCATTTTTCCCTAAAGTCTTATTATGATAATGGTCAAGCAAATATTCGGAGGCATATCCCATTGAGAACAATGCAAGATTTGTACTCGGATGAAGTGACTTTCTCCTTAGAACCAGTGAGTTTTTAGGGTCTATGAGTATCTCCTGGTACCCATCCATCTTAATATATGGCTTACCTGAAATTAATTCAAGCCTTGATTTAAGTGCATTATCAGGTAAGATTGCACACGCAACCTTTTCAAATTCGACCAGTTCAACTGGTTTTCTCAAACTTAAAACGGTTTTTTTAAAATTAAAGAAACGTACTGAATCCAGATAAAATACTAAAAATAAAGCCAATCCTAATAAAATCAAAAGGTATATGATGATTCTATATTTCCATCTTCCCCAGAAAAACTAAAGAATTTTTCTTAATCATAAAGCCAAGCTCATTAAGTTCTGTATGATCCTTTCGGCCGTTTTTCCATCCCACAAATCCGGGATGCCACCGGTTTTCCATTTATTGCTAAACAACTTATCCAGAGCAGGTTTGACTGCTGATGGATCGGTTCCTATCAGTTCATTTGTACCAATTAATATTGTTTCAGGCCGTTCAGTGGTGTCACGCATTGTAATACATGGAATCCCCATAACTGTTGTTTCTTCGGTTATTCCACCTGAATCGGTGATTACGCCTTTTGCATTTTCGACAAGGTAGTTAAATTCAAGGTAACCCATAGGCTCAAGGAGATTGAGAGACTGAGAGACTGAGAGACTGAGAGACCTTATAATTTTAGCAGTACGGGGATGTACAGGGAATATGACAGGAATTCCCCGTGATGAATACAGTGATTGGTTAAGGAGTGATTTTAGCTGTTGATGGATCATCAACATTAGCTGGCCGGTGCAGGGTCAATACCAGGTAATTCTTTTCCTTTAGTAGAAGCTTGTTCCAGAAATCAGGTTTACGGAACCTGCTCTTGTTTGCCATCAGCGTGTCAATCATAACATTACCGACAAAGAAGATCCTTTCATCAGGTACTCCAGCTTCTTTTAGATTTTTATTTGCAAACTCACTGGTAGTAAAGAAATAATCAGTCAGACAGTCAGTCACCATTCTGTTTATTTCCTCTGGCATGGTAAGGTCAAATGAGCGAATTCCGGCTTCAACATGTGCTACTTTTGTGTTGAGTTTTTTTGCTACTATTGCGCAGGCCATTGTCGATGTCACATCTCCTACAACCATTACCAGATCTGCCGGATTCGCCATCAGTTCTTTTTCAAATGCAACCATGATGGCGGCAGTCTGTTCAGCCTGTGTGCCGCCACCACATCCTAAGATTAACATCAGGTTCAGGTATATTCAGATCCTCAAAGAAAGAATCACTCATATTCCTGTCATAATGCTGACCGGTATGAACAAGCCTGTAATCTATTCCGCTCTCTTTTCCCTTCTGCCTGATGCCTTCTGCCTTCTGCCTTTCTATCGCATGAATAATCGGAGCAACCTTCATAAAATTAGGACGTGCACCGGCTATTATAGTAATAATCATGGTTTTTCAGAAATTTAGTCTGGTTTTGATTGATCCAGTAATCTTTGAAAATCATCAGTGTATATGATGGTATCAGTTAAAAAGGCCTCTGCCGGCCTTTTTTGTACGGTTTGTCTAATTTCCAGAAAAGCATAATATCAGTTATATCTGTATTATTTCATTTAAATTAATATTCTTTGCCTGGTCAAGGAACTAAGGGTTTCCAATTTAAATTGATATAAACCAAAGAAATCAAAGATCCCTGACTTTGATGAAAATGAATCATTGAGATTCTTACCGGGTCATATTTGATGTATTTAACTAACCGTTTACACTGTATAAATCAAGAATTTTCCTTGATCTGATTTTTATCATTTTAGCCGGAATCCCGGCATAAATGCCCCATTCCTTTAATGACTCTCTAATGAGTGACATACATCCAATGGCACAACCTTCTTCAATAACAACATCAGGCAGGATAATACAACCAGCACCAATTTGAACAAATCGATTGATAAAAACAGGCCCCCCTATTAACATCCTTTTATTGTTATCAACCATTGGACCGATAAGATGCTCCCCGCTGAAATCATCCATAGCGCTAAAAACACTACAATGTGGTGATAGTCCAGCATAGTCATGAATAAATATCCCTTTGTGTCCATAAAGCGCTGTACCCGCAGAAATATGGACAAATGAGCCTATCTGAATATTCCCTGTAAGAATACAAAAATCATCTATACGCACATTATTGCCGATTGAAATATTTTCAAAATAATAAAAACTTGCTTTCCTGCTAATAAGCACATTTGTGCCATATTCTTTTAAACCAAGCTGCTTTAGTTCTTCTTCGGAATAGAATGAATTCTTCATTTACAGACATTTAATTAATAATCTTATCCATTATATTACCCACAAAATTTAGTACGTATCGTTTTGTTATAGAACAGAATAATATTTATAAACAGTTGCAGTCCTTAAGTCAAGGCAAACAGGCGTACAAAGCGCATGTTCAGCCAACTTTCAAGCAGGCAATAATGCTCCGATCCGGGCTGATTTCAGGCATCTGTATGCAGCATAATAAAACTATACTCTTTTTGATTTTATAATTGAAAAAATGTCTGAAATCGTATTTAATTTTCTAAAATCATCACCCGTAAGATTTACATTATATACTTCATTAACCATACCAATGATAAGAAAGGCTGATAATGAAGAAAAACCTTCAATTTCTCTGAATTTAGCTTCTGGTTTAATTGTCTCAGGATTTGCATCTTCGAAAATCTCCTTTAATCTGTCAACAAAATTTTGTAAATCCATTGCTCCTATATTAAAAAATTAAACAAATTTATAATTACTTCTCTTTGGTTTTAACAATCAATAAGATCGGTGTATACATCCAATTGTAAATGTATTCCTGATCGGACTCAAGCTAAATATGCGGAAATATCATCTTCATTCATATCATAAAAGGTAATTGAACTCTTTTGGGGTATTGCAATGCTGATATAATAATACCTTAATTTTAATGAATATATAAAATATTCATTTAAGACAGATTCCTGAACTAAATTGTCAAATGAATCACTGTTCATAAAATTTACCGGTTCAGACACATTTACCTGGTGGAGATCATTTATAATACCGGTCCCGAGTGCTTTAAGAAGCGCTTCTTTACGAGTCCATAATTGGAAAAAACTGTTTATTGATTCTGCTTCCGATCTATGTATATAGTTTTGTTCTTTTTTACTGAAATATGTTTTTATAATAGACTGGATATCTATTCTATTGTTTATCTTCTCCAGGTCTATTCCGACATGAAAATCTCTGGCAAATAGCTATTGCAAACGCCTCCCGGGTATGAGCAATATTAAAGAACGCCTGATTACCTGACAAACCTGGTTTGTTGTTAGATTCCTTTTATAAATGATAATTTTAACGGGTGTATATTTAACCTCGCTCCAAGGATCAACCTTAGTAATGCATGACAGGAGATGTACGTTTTTCTGTCTGAATCAGAATAAAACTTGTCTGCTCTCAGTTGCTCTTCATTTGTAATATAATTCTTCAAATATGTAAACCAAGAATCGAGATTTCTGGTTTCAACAAAAAAAGCTTCTAATTTAGTTGATACATTCTCCGACTCACGTTTGGAATCGTTGTTAAAATAACATCTGATAAAATTTGAAGATGGTATAATAAACATAATAATTAATTACACTTTTATAATATGTCAGCATATTATTATTATTAACTCTATTTCAGTTTGAACTTTATTTGTCTTTTTTCACAGTTAAGATTTAATCGTTGTATTTTTAAAGTAGTTAAATGAATTTAAGGGATCTATCCAGTGCTTTTTTCTTTCAAACGGATAAGTCGGTAATGGAACTCTATATCTTTTCTCATTCTTATAATAAATATCCCAGTCTATATTTACTCCTGCAGTCCAGGCTTGTCCGATTGATTTTAAAAATATATCAATATCATCTACTTTGTCTTCCGCATGATTCGCAATGGATGAAATCCTGGCCATCCTGCCATTTGAGCTGTAAAGCGATAGAAGAGTCGCAAATGAACTTCCCGAACCAATCTCAATTATATACAAATTGGGCTCTTTAAGGAGTTCTCTTATCCTATTTTCAAATTGCATTGTCGAAATGGTTTGTCTTACCCAATACTCATCTCTGACATATTCCCCTTTATCAATCCATGTTCCGGTCAGGTTTGAGATAACAGGTATTTTACCCTCTCCAAGTTTAACAGTTTTCAGAATCTCTTTAAATGGATCTTTAATAGAAAGAATTGTTTCTGACTTTTGTTCCTGCATTAATTTTCCACGCCAGGTCACCAGATTTAGAGCATCAATAAAATCAAAAACTCCGGAGACACAGGCTGCAGTGTATTCCCCGATAGAATGACCGATGAGTGTATCTGGTTTTAACCCGAATTCCCTTAATAAACAAGCAAGTGCATATTGAATTATAAAATGTAATGGTTGTGCGACCGATGTCTGATCTATTTCATCAGAAACAAGTTTATCAGGATCCTGGAGAATATATTTCAGAATATAGATTTTGAAATTTGATTTCAGGTAAGTGTCAGCCTCATCTATAATTTTCCTGAATTCATAAAATTCATTATAAAGATCCCTTGCCATCTTTGTATATTGGTAGCCTTCCCCGGTAAAAGCAAGAACTAGCTTGGGATCAGATAATTCCTGAATCCCGGATTGTATTGGGGAAAAGACCTTTACAATGTTGGATTGACCTGGTTCAGTTTTACATATTAACAGTGACCGATACTCATAATGTGTTCTTCCCTTGCTGAAGGGTAAACGCAATATCGGCTATATCCTGTCCATTAGAGTTAATATGTTGTATTATTCTTTCTTTTAGAGTAGCCAGACACCCTGAAGTTCTGGCTGAGATCGGAATCAGATGGTAATTTCTGTCTGAATCATATTTTAGAGTTTCAGGAGCTTCCTCAAGGATACAATGAGCATTGGTACCACCAATACCAAATGAACTTATCCCGGCATTTAATGGATTTTGTCCTCTCTTCCACTCTTCCAGAGTTGAATTTATATAAAAAGGACTATCTCTTAATGAAAGAGCTTTATTAGGTTTGCTAAAATTTGCCAGAGGTGGCAATTTCTTGTATTTAAGCATCTGAGTAACCTTGATGACACCTGTTACTCCTGCTGCTGCGTCAAGGTGTCCGATATTAGCTTTAACACTTCCGATTGCACAGGAATTTTTTGTCACTGAAGAATTTTTAAATACTTGTCTCAAAGCATTGAATTCCACCAGATCACCAAGTCTTGTACCGGTGCCATGTGTCTCAATGTATGAAATCATTTCCGGTTGGACATTTGATTCCGAGAAGGCTTTTCTAATCACTGAAGTTTGCCCGTTTACTGAAGGCGCCATATAACCGACTTTATTCGAACCGTCGTTGTTAACAGCTGTTCCTTTAATAACACTTAAAATTGTATCCCTGTCCCTGATAGCATCATCCAGTCTTTTAAGAACTACAACCCCTGATCCTTCTCCGAATAATGTACCATTTGCATTTACTATCGAACGGACTACAATGACCATCGGGAGAAAGTATTCCTCCTGGTTCATACATATAGCCTTCAGCATGAGGTATATGGATAAAAACTCCACCAGCCAGAGCACATATCGCATGAATGTGAAATCAGGTTCTGACAGGCAAAATGAATCGCGACCAGAGAAGTAGAGCAAGCGGTCTGTATATCAACACTTGGCCCTGTAAGGTTTAATTTGTAGGAAACCCGGGTTGTCAGATAATCACTATTATTATTAATAATGGTCTGAAACTCACCCAAAGATCTTAAGGACTCATGTTGCTGGAACAGATTTTTCAAAAGATAATTATTCATCCCACATCCGGCAAAAACTCCAATTTCACCCTTATATTTTTCAGGAGTATATCCCGCACTTTCCAGAGCATTATAACAATCTTCAAGAAACACCCTATGCTGGGGATCCATAAAATCTGCTTCAGTTGATGCTATGCCAAAAAATTCAGAATCAAAAAGATCGGCAGTATCAATTTTACCATTTGCATAAACATAATTCTTATTTTCAATCAAGTCTTTGTCGACACCCTTCGCTAAAAGTTCCTCTTTTGAATAGTAAGTAATTACCTCCTTCCCTTCAGAAATGACCTTCCAGAATTCATCAATATTATCTGCTCCCGGAAATCTGCCTGCCATCCCAATGATAGCGATATCGTGACTTGAGATCATATTACCGGTCATCTCTATCACAGGAAAAAGTTTCTGTTTTAGATTATCCTTGTTTCCATCAATAAAAGCAGACAATTCCTTTACAGTCGGGAATTGAAAAATGTCAGCTATATTTATCTTTAACTTATACTGTTTGAATAATTTATTTACTATTAATGGTATCATAACAGAATGGCCACCTATATCAAAGAAGTTGTCGTTGAGGCCAAAATTTTCCCTTTTTAAAACCTGCTGCCAGACTGATTTAACACTCTGTTCTGTTTGTGTTCTGTCTGCTGCCTGCTGTTTCATCCAAATAGGTCGTAAAATTAACCTTATTCAATTCAGCAGAAATAGTCTGCAGGGAGAGATACTTTTCAAGGATCATATAATAGAAATCATTCCTTCTAAGATCCGGTATCTTAGTAAATAACGTTTTTATTTTAATTGTTTCCTCTGCCTTTATTTCGCTAATCTTACTTTCAGGATTAAATTTAAATTCTATCGCTCTCTCTACTGGAATATTTATTGTCTGGATTTCATTATTATTCAAAGAGCCCAGATCTCCAAAATTTGAAAAGATGAAATTTTCAGCAGGAATATTTTTTGCGGTTTTCCTGAAATTTACTGACAAATATCTGGAATTATTATGCTTTGCCCTTGCCCCTAAGAATGATATTATTGCATGTTCAACTCCTTTACCAAGTACCCGGCAACTCAGTAGAAAAGTTTCAACAGAATATCCATCAGTTTTATTTGCAATTACTACTCCTATGAGTCCATAATCACCAAACCTGTCTTTGAGAGAAACCTGATAACATTCAAAATTATTATCTCTGGCAATGCCTTTAATATCATTCTCATCTTTTCTTACAGCCATAAAATTAAACTGATTGGTCCTGAATGTCAGCTGGGAGATTCGGGGAATTTGTTCATCCTGAAATTTGCTAATGTTAATTTTTAGATTTAAACCCTCAATAAAATCTTTATAAGATCCGGCAGTAGATCGGAAAACATTGCGGGGAACCTCTTCCCTGTATTTTTGAATTCTTGTTCTGTCCTCTTCAGTGATCCTGTAGTTGTCAAAAATCCAGGAGTTTTTCAAATCTTTTTCAGAAAATCCTTCTTCAGGTACCCTGAATTGTAAGAACTTCAGGCAGGTTATTCCTTACTTCAGCACATTCCATAGGATCATTATCAATAAAAACAAAAGTATCAAGCCCTATGTTTATCTCCCTTGCAAGCTCAATCAGGTTTTCAGATTTTGGATTCCAGTTAATTCTATGAAAGGAGATATGTTCTCTTTTCAGAATCATCTGGTCATTCTTATCAAAGACCTCAAAGACATCTTCAGTTCTGTTTTTACTGCAAAGACAAATGATAAATCCTGAATTATGCTGTTCTACCAGAAAATCCTGTAAAATCTTATGTTCTGATCGTATTGCAACACCAGTAAAGCCATCTTCAGCAATAATTCCTTTCCAAAGCGTATTATCACAATCAACGGCAATTGCCTTGAACGGTGTTTTGATAGATATATACAATTTTCTGGCAATAAGGGTAGAAAGTGAAATAAAGAATTCCTCTGTAAATGGTATATGGCCTATAGCTTCACCCAGTTCCTCGTAGTAATTATTTATCCCGTAGGTATCAATCAGTTCAAGTGAGTTCAAAACAATTACATTAGATTCAGCCCTTAGAATTTCAGACAATTTGCTCTCAGTCTTTATAATGGAATCAGCAATGCATTTATTTTCAAGTATTCCTGGAGATGGTGGGCATATTCCCAGGATGTACTTTCCTTTCGGATTTGTCTGGATCGATCCTCTGAGGGAATCTATAAATTCATCTACCTTCTTACTCAGGTCAGGAATTGAACTCTCTGATTTGTTTATTATCCAATCTTCAAACCGAATAAGAAGTATATTATATCCATCGAAATTTGTATTAAATTCACTTCTTGTGTTCAGCAACTGGTAAAAAACCTGGTTATATCCAGTAAAGACTATTGACGAAGCAATATCAAACTTCTCAAACCAAAATTCCAGATATGGCTTAACAGGCTCTACTGTAAATGTTCCTGTAATGTTTAAATGGATAACTCGTTTTTCATTTTTTAAAGTTTTTATATCAGATAACCAAACAGGTTTAACTGATTGATCACATAAAATCAGATCAACAATTTTCGTGAATTCTTCTTTAAACTGTGACGCAGATTCATTATCAAAGAGATCATTATTAAATTTTAAAGAACATAAGATCTGGCTGCCATCATCAACGATCTCCATTGACAAATCGATCTGTCCTTCCTGGTCAAAAATCTTAAATGGTTTAACTTCCAGTGATCCCCATGTTTTATATTCTGATGTTTCACTGTCACCACGGAAATGCATCAAACAACCAAGCGAATTCTTATTTAAATAATTGAAGGTTAGCTGCAATATTGGTGTCCGGGACAGATCTCTTTTAGGAGAAATCCTTTCAACCAGGACTGAAAATGGAACATCCTGATTTTCAAGGCTTTCAATGAGGTTGACTTTATTTTCATATAAGAAATCGACAAATGATTTTTGACTGGATAAGGAGCATCCCAGGGGTAAAAGGTTCATAAAATAACCGAAAGTATCTTCATACTTTTTTCTGGTTCGGGCTGCTGCAGGTATACCCACGAAAAAATTACCTTGACCTGATATTTTAGATATGAAGAACTCAAATACAGAGAGTAGAAGCACATTAAAAGTAATCTTATTCTTTGAAGAGAGCCGCCGGAGATGATAGTATTTATCATCTTTAATCCTGAACATAAGAGTACTTCCATTAAATTGATTTACAATTGGTCTGTTATGCCTGACCGGCAAATTAAGTTCAAAATTCCCCTCTTTAAGATATTTTATCCAATATTCTATCTGTTTTTCGCACCTTCCACTACTCAAAAATTCTAATTGACTATAAACAAAATCACTATAGTCTGAAACTTGAGTTTCCCCCCCGGAATTGAATTTTTTATTGCAAACCAGGGAATCATAAACTTTAATAAACTCATCTAACAAATTCCTCAAGGAGACTGCATCACATATAATATGGTGGAAAATAAAATTCAGTATTGTAGATCCGGAAGTATTTGCTATGATGATCTTAAAAAGTGGCCCTGACTTAAGATTAAAAGGGATCTTGTTTTTTTCGCTTAACAAATTCCATAATTGTTTATTATTATAATCCAAACAATCAATCTTTTCAATAACAGGAGAAGGCTTGTTTAAAACTATCTGGCAAACCGTATCGTCAAAATCAGGGAAGTCAGCAAAAATTGTTCTCAATAATATGTGCCGGTTTGTTAATATTGTAAATGCTTCATGAACAGCATCAGAGGATAAAGGATTTTTAACCTCAACTGCAAGTGAAATATTATATGATACAATTCCGGGATTAACAATCTGCAGAAACCAAAGTGCCTTTTGGTTAGGAGTAAGAGGTAATACTTTGATATTATCAGATTTAGTGTCTTTTAAGATTGTTTTAAATAATTCCTTATTGGATATTAAAAAGTCAAGTACACCAGGATCAATCTTTTCCCCTCTGGCTTTATACCTGAGTTTGTCGCCTACCATCCAAAGTTCCAAATCAATTGGGAATTTGAAATAATTCACTTTCATAGTTCGCCCTCGATCCAGTTACTGTCTGGTTCAGATGTCAAATCATCATACCTTTGAGTAAAAGAAGAGTCAGGACCATTAATGATTGTGTTTACTATATCACTTATTGAAACTTTCTCAAGGATATCAGCGATACTTAAATCCGTACCAAAATCAGATTTAATAATCCCACTAATTTCAGCAGCTGCAATGGAATCAATGTCAATACCACTCAATATAGTATTATCGTTAATATCAAGATCAGGTTTCCCTACAATTGCCTTGATCCTGTTAATAAAATACGATCCCAATATTTTCTCCTGTTCTGTTCGATTCAAACCCTTTAAATCGTCAGTATTTAAAGTCTCCTGCAATGAAGAGGCCACGTTGCATGACTTATTAATATCCTTATTTATTACTTTATCAGATTCTTTGGTGCCACTGGTGACAAAAAGTTGTCTGAATAAAACATGGCCGGGGTATTGCAGCATTTTATACCAGTTCTCGATTAAAGATTCCAGACTATCTTTTTTTAAGAAGCCTTCTTTAACCAGGCTTTTAGAAATATTAACGTTTTCTGCTTTCAAAAATGGTTTGTCCCCTTCAATTTCACTATGCACACATATTATCTCCACCTTTAATTCTTCAAATCCTCCATTTTTAAGCAGAACTGGTATTTGTCTCCCGATTAACGGATTACCACCCTTACTTAATCTGGAGTTAATGTAGGCAGAAAACATCTCATCGGACTCCTTTATAGTCGGATAGGTCAGCAAATGATAAGAAAAATCATTACTCACCACCATAATAATGCCTCCCGGTTTAAGAATTCTTCTGACCTCGGAAATTGCATCTACAGGTTGAGTTAGATGTTCAAGGACAAGCCGGGCGATCGCGAAATCAAAAGAATTATCAGGTAATTCTGTTTTATATATGGAAGCATGTTTTACTTCAAACAGTTTTTTACCATTATTTTCTGAGTTCCCCTTTAAATGTTCAACCAAGAATGGATCAATTTCAACTGCAGTTGCTGTACAATCAGGTAAATCTCTCACAATATTTCTAATCATATATCCTGGGCCACTACCACAATCAACTATTTTCATTCCATCTTTAAGACCTAATTTCTTATAAATTTCAAATTCTCGCTGATAAAAAAGATCAACCTGACATTTGAGTCTATTGACTTCTGATTCAATGTTTTCCGAAAATATATCCAGTATATAAGACCCATCGGTCTGATTCGATATCATCTATAATATGCTATTGATTTAAAAAGTTAATTTTATACAGATAAGTTTCTATTTAGTCCCTTCACCAAATGCTTTCGCATACTCAAAGTCAATCCAGTGTCTTTCTTTTTTAAATGGATATGTCGGAAGACTAATTTTTATTAACGTTTCATTCCCTCTTTGTTTGAGATATTCAGGCACCAGCCCGATATTGAAAATTTTGCCCAGTGCAGTAATAAGCTTATACGTATCGTTTATATTATCAGGCTTTCCGAGGGTTGAAATGATTGCATCTTTATTTTTAACCGCATTATTTTCTCTCATGAAGGAGCTTAAAAGTGTGTTTGGACCAACTTCCATAAAGAGGACATCATCATTTTTACCAATTAAAGTAATTCCATTATGAAATTGCACTGTACTTCGCAATTGTTGGGCCCAGTAGGTTCCCGAAACAGCCTGTTCAGGGGTAATGAATTTCCCAGTTAAACACGAAATAAATGGAATCTCAGGTATCTTCATTCTGAACTGTTCAACATATTCTCCAAAATCAGACAAGATCGGATCTAATGATTTTGAATGGGATGCATATGAAATGTTCAGATCAGTATATTCTAAACCATTACTTTCCAATATTTGTATGAGTTGTCCACTTTTAATTACAATCTTCAATGCTGATCTCATATCAAAAACACCGGAAACACATGCAGCTGTATATTCGCCTACACCATGCCCGATAAGAAAGTCTGGTCTTATATAATTTTGTTCCAGGATTTTTGTCAAAGCATATTCAATTACAAAAAGAGCAGGTTGGATTAACTCTGTCCTTGCCATTTTTAAATCTCGATCTTTATGATTTGTGGCTTCAATCAATAAAATAGAAAGATCTTCCCCCGTTTCTGATTTTGTGATTTCAATACATTCATCCAGTATTTGTCTAAATAGATTGCTGGATTTGTACAAATCTTTACCCATTGACACATATTGTGCGTTCTGTCCGGGGAACATGAATGCTAATTTTGAAATCAGGTCATCTTTTCTTCCATTTATAAACTTTTCCCTGTGCATTTATTTCAGATTTTTCAGAAGCTACAATGAAGCTGCGGTATGGCATATGATTTCTCCCTGCGGCCAGAGTAAATGAAATATCCTTAATATTTACTTCAGTATTTAAATTGACAAAGTCTATAAGATCCTGTTTCTTCCTCTCGAGAGATTCCCTGCTCCTGGCAGATAAAATAACCAGCTCCGGAAATTCAGATGGTACATAAACGGGTTTCTTTCTTCCCGGCGGTTCTTCAATTATCAGGTGAGCATTTGTTCCTCCGATGCCAAAAGAGCTAACACCCATTATTAATGGTCTTTCTTCAGTCCACTCTTTAAGTTTTTGTTGTACAAAAAAAGGTGTATTTTCAAGTTTAATGTATTTGCCTGGTGCTGAAAAATGTATTGTTCGGGGTATTTTGCGTTGGTATGCAGCCATGCAGGTCTTTATAAATGATGCTACTCCCGCAGCCGCATCAGTATGACCGATATTACTTTTAACCGATCCGATTCCACAAAATTGTTTTTTATCAGTTTTATTTGAGAAGACTTTTTTCAATGCAGTTATTTCAATAGGATCGCCAAGCATGGTGCCAGATCCATGAGTTTCGATATACCCTATTTGTTCAGGTGATATTCCTGCAAAAGAATGAGCCATCCTTATTACCTCCGCCTGACCTTCAACACTGGGAGCCATATAACTCACTTTATTTTTCCCATCATTATTTAAAGCCCAGCCGCTGACAAGAGCGTAAATAATGTCCCTATCATACAGAGCGTCTTCCAATCTTTTTAGTACAACCACGCCAACACCATTGCTAAAGACAGTTCCATGACTTTTTGCATCAAAAGGACGACAATAACCATCTGGTGAAGGTATTGAATCCTCTTGAAAAATATAACCGGTTTCCTGGGGTACTAAAACGCAAACTCCTCCGGCAAGACACATATCAGATTCATAACTGAACAGACTTTGACAGGCCTGGATTATTGCCACCAATGAAGTGGAACAGGCTGTTTGTACATTTATTGCCGGACCTTTCAGATTAAACTGATATGCCGTTTTGGTCGGAATGAATGCAACATCGTTCCCGATCATTAACTGATATGATTCCGGGGAACGTAATCGGATATATTTTTCTAATTTTACCGGATCTCTTAAAATATTATTAATCAGGTAAGTACTTATAAAACCTCCTGCGAAAACTCCAATAGCACCTTTAAAATTAGCGGGATCACAACCTGCATTTTCAAATGCTTCCCACGCAGTTTCAAGCCAAACCCTATGCTGAGGATCCGTATTAGTAGCCTCTTCGGACGTCATTCCAAAAAACTCCGCATCAAACTTGTCAATATCCTCCAATACACCTCTGGCTTTAACATAATCCGGATTACTTTTCAGTTCATCAAAATTAACCTCAAATTTAGATAATTCTTCATCCGTGAAATGCTTAATAGTAGTCCTTCCCTTCAATAAGATTGTTCCAGTATTCTTTTAAGTTTTTAGCACCCGGGAAACGGCAGGCCATTCCGATAACGGCTATTTTGTCATTATTTGGACTCATTGTCAGATCCTTTTAATTAAATCCATTAGAATAAAGCTTAGTCTTAAAAATACTTTACCGTCTTCTTTTCTCACGTTGTGAACCTAAGCTATCGCGTTTCTTTTGCATCCGATTGTCAACCAGGCTCTCAGACCGTTCTCTGTAATTTGCATCGGATGTAAGAAACTCAGCTAATGTCCGAACAGTCGGGTATTCAAATAAATTTATAACATCAATTTCTCTGGTTAGGGAAGAGCTTAATAATGACGCCACCTGAACAAGTAATATCGAATTGCCACCGATACTAAAAAAGTTATCATTAACGCTAAAAGTATCGAGCTTTAATTCATCACTCCAAATGTCATATATTATTTTTTCAGTATCACTTTCAGGCTCAATACTGGATTTTCCGGAAGTAAACTCGCTCCTTTCAATTACTAATGCATTTTTGTTAATTTTCCCGTTTGGCGTTCTGGGAAAATCTTTTAACTTTTTAAAAGTCGTTGGAATCATATATGCCGGAAGTTTAGTTCTTAAGAAAACAGCAATCTCGTCATTTGTAAGTTGAAACTTTTCTTCAATATTAATAAAAGCGACTAATCTCACATCCAGCTCATCAAATTTCATGACCTTTACAACTGCTTCTTTTATGCCACTTATCTGGCAAAGACAATTTTCGATTTCACCTGGTTCAATCCGATATCCACGTATTTTAATCTGGTTATCAATACGTCCGAATAACTCTACATTTCCATCTCTCAGGATTCTTCCTAAATCACCTGTTTTATAAATTATCCCGTCTATTCTATGATTAATAAATTTCTCTTTTGTCAAGTGTTCCAGGAAATGATACCCCTTTGTTACTCCTTTACCTCCAATCCCAACTTCGCCAATTGTACCTATTGGCTTTACCTGGTTTTGCATGTCTAAAATATAAATTCGCGTATTATCGATTGGTTTACCGACTAATATTAGAGAATCTGCATCCTTGATCTGGTAACATGTCGACCATACGGTAGTTTCTGTGGGGCCATACATATTCCATAAAGAATCTACCAATGGCAGTAATTCTTCAGCAAGTTTACTATTAAGCGCCTCACCTCCACAAAGGGCCTTTAATTTCCTGTTCCCTTTCCAGCCACTTTTTAATAAAACATTCCAGGTAGCAGGCGTTGCCTGTAATAAATTAATCTCTTCTTTCGTGATCAGATTACCAAGAGCATTCCCACTGTTTTGTTCTGATGATGATGCAATAATAACAGTTCCTCCTACCGACAGCGGGAGGAACAGCTCAAGTATAGAAATATCAAAGGATAATGTTGTAATTGCCAATAACTTATCATCGTATTTGGCGCCAGGTACTTTTATCATGCTTTTAATAAAATTAACAACTGCTTCATGATGTACTTTCACCCCTTTGGGTTTACCGGTCGATCCTGAAGTATAAATTATATATGCAAGAGCTTCATTATTTGAACAATTTTGAGCATGAGTTGAAGGAAATACTGAAATCTTACTCCAATCAGAGTCAATAAACGTTTTTGAGACTTTGATTTTTTCAAATTTCGTATTCAATGAATCCTCGGTTATCAGTTCCCTGGCCATTGAGTTTTGCAACATATACTCAATCCTTTCATAAGGAAACTCAGGATCAATAGGCAAATAGCAGGCCCCTGATTTTAAAACGCCTAATACTGCTACCAACATTTCAATTGACCGATTTACACTTATCCCAATAAAATCTCCTTCTTTTATTGATTTGGCATTCAGGTAATTTGCCAATTGATTAGAACGATTATTTAATTCCCGGTAACTGATTCTTTTCTCATTACTAATTGCTGCAATTTTATCAGGAAACTCAGATGCTTTTTGTTCAAAAAGTTCATGCAATAAGAATGGGTCTAATTTAACATCTGTCTTGTTAAGTGATTCTAATTGGTGTCGTTCACTTTCAGAGATAATTGATAAAGAAGATATTAGATGATCAGGTTTACTAATTATTTCATTAATAAGACTTAGGAAGTTATCTTTTAACCTGACAATAGTATCTCTTTCCAATATATCTGAATTATATTCTATATCCCCCTCGAGCAGATTTTCATTGTCCCAAACATTAAATGTTATGTCAAATGGTGAAATACCTTCCTCGATCGAAAATTTTTCACTTGAAAGACCATCCTGATCAATTGGTACAAAGGTATCGTTGTGCCATGCAAATACTATCTGAAAAATAGGATTAACATTCGGAGTCCGGACCGGATTAATAGTTTCCACAATTTTCTCAAAACCAACACCCTGATGAGCTATTGAATCTAAGGTAACTTGCCTCACATCATTCAATAAACCCATATAAGTTTTTTCGGGATCGATTAAAATCCGAATAACCAGTGTACTTACAAACATCCCGAAAGTATTATTATATTCAGAACCTGGCCTGTCATTTATATATGTCCCGATACATATATCATGATCTCCTGAATATTTACTCATTAAGATACTGTAAGCTGACAGCATAGTCATAAATGGGGTGGAATTACTCTCTTTGCATATCCGTTTCAATGCTAATGTGTTTTCCTTTGACAATTGAAAGAAAACTTTACCACCAAAACCCGAGGATTCCTTGGGACGAATATGATCGAAGGGGAAATTAATATGTGATGGTATACCATCCAGTTTTGCTTTCCAGAACTCTAATAGTTTCTCTTCGTTTTCGGCTGAATAGTTTTCCACATTTTCTATGGCAAAATTGAAATAATGCTTTTTGATGGGGGGTAAACTTATAGGCTCCAGTAAGATAAGGTTACGATAAACCCTGTTAAGATCATTTATGAAAATCCACCATGACCACCCATCGAAAATCAAATGATGGAAAACTGAAAGAAAAATATATTCTTCTTTTGAAGTTTTCAAAAGGAAAAACCTGAAGAGCAAATCCTTATCAACATAGAACGGTGTTCTTACCTGTGTTTTTATAAAATTGTTAATTTCCGAAATTCTGTCCTCTTCAGACAGAGAACTAAAATCAAGTTCATTGACAGTAACTTCTTTAGGTTCGATCCGGAAAAATAATTCTCTCTTTTCGGAATAAAATGACGCAAATGTAATATTATGTCTGATCATCACAAATACAATGCTTCTTTTAAAGGTATCCATATCGATTATACCTTTTAAACGGTAAGCAATTGGCACATTGTAGGAAGGATTATTCTTGCTGCAGTAAGCCAGAATCCAGACCCTTTTTTGACTTGGAGAAAGAGGTATTTTGGTCAGATCTACAGTATAGGTTTTGTCTGGTTTAGATCTCTGTAATTTTTGTTTCAGAATCAATTATTTTGGCCAGATCACTGATTGTCGGATTATCCATGAAATTTTGCCAGAGAAACATTTACATGAAGGGTTTCTTTGATTCTTGATAATATCTGAACAGCCATAAGAGAGTGACCACCAAGGTCAAAAAAGTTGTCATTAATCTCAATTTCTGATGTGCCTATTAATCGTATCCATATTTCAAGCAGGGATTTCTCAGTATTGGTAAGATTTGCATCTGAGCGAATTTCTATTTCAGCACCGGAATCAGCATAATCAGAGGCTATATCAATTTCCCGGAATATAGAGGTATCCGTCATCGGATAATTCATTTAATTTGCTATGGTCAATATCGATCCAGTATCTTTTTTTCTCAAAGGCATAGTTAGGGATCTTAACCAGTTTTGGTGATTTCCCCCGGTAGAATTGACTGAAATCCGGAGTTAAGCCCTGCCATCCAGATATGTCCGATGGATTGGAGGAAAGCTTCATAGGTATTACCGTTGGTCTCCCGCCCGATTGTAGATATAATCTTTGTTTTCTTTGTTGTATTCTGGTTTTGTCTGGTTAAACCTGAAAGATGTGTATTTGGACCAGATTCAATAAATAAACACTCACCACCGTTCTGTAATGTTGTTATGCCTTTATCGAATTGAACCGAAGCTCTTAACTGTTTTGCCCAATATCTTCCTTTTGTCACTTCATCCTTATCTGCATAATCACCAGTAACACAAGATATAAATGGTCGTCCGGGTTGTTTTAAAGTAAATTGGTTTACAAATTTCTCAAATTCTTCCAGGATTACATCAACCATAGAAGAGTGAAAAGCATGAGATGTTTTTAACGGAACATAATCAATAGAATTATCTTTTAAAACCTTTTCAACAGCCTCCAGCATATTTGTTTTAAAACTTATAGTACAACTTTGAGGAGCATTAATGGCGCCAATTTCGAATATTGAATTTTTAATTTCATTAAGTTTTTCGACGCTTGGTTCTGACTGCCATCATACTTCCACGTGGTACCGATTGCATTAACTGTCCTCTTTTTATTACTATTTTTAAGGCTGTTTCAAAATCAAATACACCGGATATGCAGGCAGAAACATACTCACCAATACTATGGCCTATTGATTCATCAGGTATTATCCCGTACTGCTCATAAAGTTTTGCTGTTGCATAACTTATAATAAGAAGTGCAGGTTGTGTGTATTCTGTATTATTAAGCAATCCTTCATCGTTGGCGGGATCATTGAAAATAATCGTCTTTAAATCATGAATCCGGTTTCTTTTTTGAAAATGGCGAAACCGGAATCTAATATTTCTTTAAATAGTGATTCAGCTATTATACAAAGCAAGCCCCATATTAATAAACTGGGCTCCCTGACCGGGAAAAAGGAATACAATCTTTTTTGTTTTCTTTGAATGACTTCCCGAGATAAAGTCATCTTTCGAGAGTTTGCGATCTTTAGAGACAATCGCAAAAGCCTTATTTGTCCAATTATGGGACCTTCTTAATTGGGTAGTATAGGAGATATCAGATATGGAACCTTTTGAGTCATAGTTATTATAAAAATCAACAATGTTTTCAATATTATGTTCCAAAGACCATTTCGATTTTGCTGAAATTGTAATGATTTCAGGTTTTTCATCTTCGGGTGGCTTTTGTATTGCCTCATTTCTGAAATCCTCAACTATAACATGTACATTTGTTCCTCCAACACCAAATGAGCTAACTCCCATTATCATAGGTTTTTTTGAATCCCACTCAATGGGTTTCTCAACGACGAAAAAAGGAGAGTTTTCAAAATCAATGTTTGGATTCGGTTCTGAAAAATTTATTGATGCCGGGATTCTTTTATGATAGACTGTCAGCGCAGCTTTTACAAATCCAACAATACCGGCTGCTTCATCGCAATGACCAATGTTACCTTTTACGGAACCAAGTCCGCAAAATTGTTTCTTTGAGGTTTTTTCCCTGAATGCCTGAGTTAAAGCAGTAACTTCAATAGGATCACCTAAAATAGTACCTGTACCATGGGTTTCGACATAACAGATTTCTTCGGGATGCACATTTGCTTTACGAAAGGCTTTTCGCAATAATTCACGCTGCCCGTTTACACTTGGAGCTGCATATCCTATTTTATCATTACCATCATTGTTAACAGCCCAGCCTCTTATTACACCGTATATTTCATCATTATCCCTGATTGCATCCTTTAATCGTTTTAATACAACAGCAGCAACTGCATTGCTAAATACAGTACCACTTGCATTTTTATCGAAAGGACGGACATGTCCGTCTGCAGCACGCATACCTCCTGATTGAAACATGTAGCCAATTTCCTGAGGGGTTTGAACTGATGATGCTCCGGCAATTGCAATATCAGATTCACCATAAATAAGACTATTACATGCTTCAGTAACAGCCAGCAAAGCGGTCGAACAGGCTGACTGAACATTTACTGCAGGTCCTCTGAGGTTAAACAGATACGCCGTTCTGGTAGCAATAAATGCCGGATCGTTCAAATAATATATATGCGCAGTTGCTGCATCACCAAAGTGCATATAATCTTCATACAAACTCCGGTTTCGAAGAATATTGTCAAGTAAATATGAACTTAAATTTACACCTGCATACACACTGATGTCTCCTTTATACGTATATGGATCGCACCCGGCATCTTCCAATGCATTCCACACTGTTTCATACCATATTCTTTGTTGAGGATCTGTATATCTGGCATCATGAGGAGAATAACCAAAGAAGTTTGCATCCCACAGATCGATATTGTTCAGTATGCCCCGCGATTTAATATAGTCAGGATTATTTTTATTTTTTGCATAAGTTGAATCATTCTTTTCCAGTTCTTCATCGCTAAAAAAACGAAGGCATTCTTTTCCTTCACATAAGTTTTTCCAGAATTCTTCCTTTGTGTCAGCATCAGGGAATTTTCCGGCTATACCAACTATTGCGATCCTGTTATCATATTTTTCCAGAATGGTGTCTTTTTCTTCATGATTTAGCTTTAACAGATTTCCGGTGTTTTTGAAGTTCTATCAGTTTTTGAACCTAAAAATGCAGACAGTGATTCCACTGTCGGATACTGAAATATATCGACAGAACTAACTTTCAGATTATGCTCTTTTTGCAGTTTCGCAGCAATAAACGGGATCATTATGGAGTTACCCCCAATGTCAAAAAAGTTGGTTGTTATATCGACATTTTCATTTTTAAGTACATCCTGCCAGATGGATAGAAGGATACTTTCCACTTTATCGACAGAATGGAGTTTATTGGCTGTTTGGGTTAATTGCGGTTCCGGTAAAGCTTTTCTGTTTATTTTACCACTGGTATTTAAAGGCATTTCCTGCAGAGAAATAAAGGCGGTTGGGATCATATAAGCGGGAATTTTTTCAGCCAGGAATGCTTTCAGATTATTTATGTCCAATTCATCAGAGCCTGAATATTTTAAGTATGCAATAAGCAACGGGTTATCCTGGTTAGACTTGTTTACAACCACTGCACAGGACTCAACACCCTTGAATTCCATTATTTTTGCTTCAATTTCACCAAGCTCAATTCTGAAACCTCTGATCTTAACCTGATTATCTACCCTTCCAATAAAATCAATCTCACCACAGTCGGCCCATTTTGCAATATCCCCGGTTTTATATACTTTAAGAGTACTTGTATTGTCGAATCCCGTGATATTTATGAATTTTTCATTTGTTAATTCTGGTCTGTTAAGATAACCCCTGGCAAGGTTTGTCCCCGCAATTACCAGTTCTCCCAATACTCCAAGTGGTTGTATTTTGTTTTTACGATTGATAACCAATAATTTAGTGTTATGAATAGGTTTACCAATATAAATGTGTTCGTTTTGCAGAGTTTGGAAGGCAGTCAAAATACGATACCTCGACAGTTGTTTCGGTTGGTCCATATAAATTAACCAGTTTTGGGACACTTACTTTATCCATTATTGAATAGAAGTAATTTACTTTCTCTGCCAGAAGGGCTTCACCAATAAAAAACAGGGTTTCAAGGGACTTGATTTTCGATTGTGCTTTAAATGCGTCAAGATATACTATAAATGCACTGAACCTCGAAGGGACAAACTGAATGGTTGTAACCTTAAATTTATCTATAGCTTCGATGAGCAATGAGGGTTCTTTCTCTGCTCCGGGTGATAACAAAGCCAGACTTGATCCGGTAAAGGACCACCAGAAAAGTTCAACGACTGAAATATCAAAAGTATAAGGTGTTTTCAGCAAAATAATACTGCTGGAATTCATTGGATACTTATCCTGCATCCACATTATCATATTTACAACAGAATAATGCCGTATCATAACACCTTTTGGATTACCGGTGGATCCTGAAGTGTAAATAACATAAGCAAGATTGTCGGAAGGGATATTCAGGACCGGATTAGTATCTTCTGTAGATAAAGGTTGTTCAATGAGATTATTCAATTCTATAATTTTATAGTTCCCATCAGGAATAATCCTTCTTGAGTTGGATTTGGTGAGAACAATTATTGGCTTTGCATCATCAAGAATAGCCCTGGTTCTCTCAATAGGGGCTGCTGTGTCAATAGGCAGATATGCTGCTCCGGTTTTAAGTATTGCATATAAACTAATAATTAATTCAGGTGAACGATCCATACAGACTGCAATAATCTGACCGGAAGCATTTCCACTTGATAATATTAAATGAGCCAGCTGATTAACCTGTTTATTCAATTCATCGAAAGTCAGAGTCTTATCATCCCACCTTAATGCAACACCATTTGGATTCTTGTTTTGCCTGTTCCTCCAATTTAGCATGAATGCAAATCTGATCTTCATATGGTTTGTCTGTATCATTCCATTTTATTAATTGCTGTAAATCAGTTGATGGTAGAATATCTATTTCATCTGTCGGCAGTAACGGATTACTGATTATACCTTTTAGTATTAGTTGATAAATATTTACCCAGCGTGAAACTGTAGATCTGGAAAATCTGGAAGTATTATACTCAACATTAAGAATAAAATCCATCCCGTTCTGGATTAAATCAAAAGACAAATCGAGTCTTGAGCCATTCCTGCTTTTGAAAATCTCCTTTACCTGTACACCATCAAAATCAGGTGTTTGGATCAGTGAATAGCTAAAGCTTGTCTGAAAAAACGGATTTATTGACAAATTCTTTCTGTGATTTGGAATCGTTGACAATTGTGTCAAAAGAAACCTTCTTATAGTTCTCCTTAAAAGCAATATTTTCCCGTAATTGTTTCAGAATGTCCAATAAATTTGGAGAGTCACTAAAATCCAGTCTTACCGGCAACATGTTTTCAAGATTGCCGATTTTATTTATATTGTTATCGGAAAGAGAAAAAGGGAAACCAACAACAATTGAATCCTGATTGCTAAGCCTATGCATTAATATCCCAAATGCTGCAATATACAGGGAAACAGTATCTACAAGGTTCTGTTGGGCATAATTACTTGCATTTAAAAAGATTTTATTATCTATTTCAAAATTCTCTCTTATACCACTTAGATTAATTTCAGCAAGGTCTTTAAAATCTGAAGGTAGTTCAACCTTTTCGTTTGTATCAGGGAAATTGGCAGACCAATCTTTCAACAAAGTAGCATGCTCTTTACTTTCCTTCCATTGATTAAAGTCAGTAATAAAATCTGGAAAATGATCTGAAATTAATATGCCGTCTATATTATATTTTTTGCAAAGTTTCGAATAACATTCACCAACTATCTTCGATATATATCTGGACGAGGTAGAATCGATTATTATCCTGTGATAGACAAAAGTTAATATTTTTATCCCCTCTTTAAAGATAAATAAGCTTACCCTGAACAAGGGATTAACTGATAAATCAAAAGACTGATTTATCTCTGAAGTAAGTTCATCGTATTCTGCATTGTCTTCATATTTATGTTCGATTTCTATAATATTAAAAGGTAGAATAAAATCGGATTCTGGTGTTACTACAGAGCTTACTTTTCCATTTTGATAATCAAAATACCTTCTTAGAGAACTAAACTTGTCAGTAATAGCCTTTAATGAGATTCTTAAGAATTCTATGTTTATTTCACCTGAAATCAAATAGCAGTTATAAATATTAAAGGCCTGGTTGTTTGGGATTATATTATTCAATAACCAGATCTGCTCTTGCGATTTTAGTATTGGAATATTTTCCATTTGATTATCTAATTAAATATCAACAATAACAAATTAAGATTCAGGTATAAAGTTTTCTGAATCTATAACCGGATTGAGTTATTAATTATTCAATTTAGAATTAATGTTGTCATTAACAGGACAGGAACAGTCCCTTTTATTATTCCTGGCTTAGAAGTTTTGGGAATAACCAGAATCTTTTCCTTAAGCCTGTGAAATATTACGGAATCCTCAGAAACATCACTATCCACTATCATTCCAGCCTGTATTTTATTGCGATTACCTATTTTAATATGTGGTATCACAGTTGACCGGGCTCCAAAAAAATTATCATCTCCAACTTTTACATGACCACATATTACCGAAGTAGCAAAAATATTATTACAGCCTACTAAACAATCATGACTTACAATTGATTGTGCTAAAATTACATTGAAGTCTCCCAGCTTAACATTCGGACCTACAAGACAATACGGACCGATGATATTCCCTGTTCCAATAATAACATTTTTATCAACTATTGCTGTTGGGTGGATTAAATTTATAAATCTGCCTCCTTTTTCCTTAATTTTATTGATTACTACTTTTCTGAAATCAACATCAGCAATTCCAATGACATAATAATCTTCTTCAACTATTTTGTAGTTGTCAATATCGTTTAATACAGCCTTATCCAAATGATACCGCTTCCAGTATTTTTCAATATTGTATTCATAATCAATATAACCTTTGACAGACAAATCTTTGTAAGGTCCTGAAGAAGTGTTTTCATAGCATAAAGTTATTTCTGCTGCAAGACCACCTGAGCCAATTATTACTATCTGTGTCATAGTTTTTATATATTAATATTACATTTCTGATCTGATTATTTACTTAACCCCCTTGATCGTCATGGATTTTTATATTGATGTCCCGGAAGTGTTTATAAACTGAAAAATCGACTTATTAATAACATCCTTCCTTATTAATGCTGTTAAAGTTTTTGTAATCCAGCTATTTGCCATGTCATCTAATGAAAATGTAAATCCGTTCATGTCCGGATCTTTTTTTTGGAGCGCTTAATAATATCACTCATTCCCTGGGTGCTTTGGATAAATTGGGTATACCCACCTACACAAAGTCCATACTCAGGCTTAGCTTCAAGGAATTGGGATAGCATTAGATATGAACCTTTCATGATTATATGTTATACAAACAATTGAGACTACTGGTTCAGTATCAGGAACCCAGGATTTTATAATTTCAGATTCATTTCTGAAAAATATAACTTTCTCTTCAGAAAATATTGACATGATTTAATTTGTCACTGATTAGTTGATCCTTATTAATACCTGTTTTTCTTATAATCTGTAGGCTTGCATATATCCGAGACCATTATAAGTCTCTGGTAAATCCAGCCAAAAATTAAATCCAGTAGTTTTTGTTTCTCCAATCTCATCCATTTCTTCATATTATATACTGCAGCAGCCAGTAAGGTGTTGTTTTTGTCACCAGCACTGCCACTGAGGTAATTCCTTATCATCCTGTGGTCGTGTTTTACGTGTGATATAAGTCCCTCTATTCCTGCTCTTGATCTGCATCGTTCTTCTCGTTTCTTTTTCAGGTAGTAGCTTTCTCCCTTAAGGACTTTCGGCATTACTATGTCTACCCCCGGTAGGCCTCCTGGTACCTTGTACCCTTTATCAACAATAGCTTTCTTTACTTTTCCATCAGTCAGATCTTCTACCTGTTCGAGTTGTGGTTTAAGTGTTCTGCCGTCGTATATGTTCCCTTCTATTGCCATTGCCCCGACTATGATCCCTGACTTCCTTGTATAAGCGAAAGAGCTCTTGTTGCCAAATTCATAAGGTTTATGCTCTTTCCCTTTCGATATGCAGAGTGTCTCAGGTTCATGGATGCTGTATATTTTGTTCGAGTCATCTCGCTGTTGTGTAAGTACTCTGTATAAAACATCAAATTCCTTCATGTATGATTTTGGTATCGGGCTAAGCTGCTTTACAACGTCCTGATAGATCTTGAACGCTATCCTGTGAAGCTTTTTCTGTGCTTTTATATGCCGCTTCATATTCTTTGGCTTGCGTGCAAATCTAAGTTGGTGCTTCAGCTTCTTTATCTCCCGCCCAAAGGTGCGTTTGAGAGTTATATCCTCCTTCTTCGCTATTCTCTTACAGTGTTCTATAACCTTCTCGATCAGCTTACGGTCCGTAGGAAAAGTAATGTTCTTCTCCTGAACTGTCGTATCAACCCTGACCTCTTTTACTTCCCTGCGGATCATGTCTGCGTCAAACAAATCGATGCTTGCCTTGAAGATCTTCTCCATCCCTTCTGGGCCGATCCGATGCCGGAAGTGTACAAAATCACTCGGATCAAACGGAAGGTTGTACTGAAAATAGACTTCACCACAGAAGTGTTGCCAATAGGGGTTTTCAAGGTATCGTTCAACCACGGTCTCATCTCCCAGGTTATACATTTGCTTTAAAAGTAGCAGGCCTACTATTGTCCTGATTGGTATTGATGGCCGGCCAACTTTCCCATATAAAGGAGCAAACTCTTCTTCCAGTCTTTTCCAATCAATCTTCTTTACCAGAAGACAAAGCTCATGATCAGGATGAATAAAACTTGTAAGTACTGTTTTAAACATCTCTAACTGTGGCTGAACCGGTAATTTCTTTAACATGATTTACAGGGGTTTACTCAAATTTACTGAAAATCAATGCAAAAATCAAGACTTCAAAGAACATAAGTTATTAACAATCAATATGTTAATAATATTTAAGGATCAACTGATTAATTGTTAATTATTTGTAAAAGCAGATTTTATGCTTATTATTATTCCCAGTTGATGAAATGTTATTCTAACTCGTAATTATTTAAGAATGATGCAATTATTTTTTTATCATTAAACATCATTACATCAACTATTGATAAAGAAGGGATAAATTCATTGTGGAATTGACTATAAGGATTAATTTGATTCCTGATAAATAATAACTCAATTCCTTTCTTATTAAAAGTTTCTTTTTTATAAAGCTCTTTACCGGAAATTGCATTAATATAATTATCCGAGTTATTTTGCCGACATATTGCAATAAGTCTTTCCTCTCCTTTAAGACAAACAGATTTACCATATTTATCCGAACTGGTTTCAAAACATGTATTCAGGTCAAGATATTTTGCAACTTTTATTACAGACATTTCAGCAATTTTCGATATACTTTTTACTTCTTCCATTTTATCAATTAACTCTTGAATCAAGGGAAAAACAGTATTATAATAGGGCGCCTTTGAATAAGCAAATCTTATTGTTTTTAAGATTTTGTCGTTCTTTTTAACAATTTCTATTTCATTTATTAGTTTATTTTGACTTTTTTTTTTAGTGCAAGTGTTATATAATGGGCTTCCCCGTTTATCAGAATCCTGTTTCTATTGATCCATCCTCTGTTAATGAAATGAACATCATCAAGAAATACATATTTGTCAACAGCATTTATTAACTGAAAATACCCGATATAAGGGAAAAAGTAGGGTTGCATTATAGCAATTTTCATTACTCCCCCCTATTAAGAAGAGAAATAATCATGTCTCTTGCTTCAACCTGTAAGTCAGGGTAGATTGGTAAACAAAGTATCTGTTCTGATACTTTTTCAGCTACAGGCATTCTTCCAGGCAGTGCTGATTCCAATCCTCTGTAAGTCGGGAACTGGCTTATTAACGGATAAAAATACCGCCTACCGAAAATGTTATGCTGTTGAAGTAATTCATAAACTTGATCACGTGTTATTCCATATTTATCCTTATCGATTAATACAGGGAAATATGAATTGCAGTGTTCCACACCTTTTACATCCTCCAAACATCTGATCCCCACTACATTTTGCAAACCTTCACGATAATATTGTGCAATTTCCCCTCTTTTTCTTATGGCATCATCAACATATTTTAACTGGAGCAGGCCCAATGCTGCCTGAAATTCATTCATCTTGGCATTGATACCGGGAATAACAACTGTTGTTTCATTTACAAAACCAAAGTTCTTGAGATTATCTATTCTTTTCTTTGTGGCTTCATCATGACAGATAATAGCACCACCTTCAAAAGTGTTAAATACTTTGGTAGCATGAAAACTCATCACTGACAGGTCACCAAAATTTAATATTGAACTTCCATTGATCCTTACCCCAAATGCATGAGCAGCATCGTATATCAGTTTCAATCCGTAAGTGTCGGCTATTTGTTGAAATCTTTCCATCTTGCATGGATTACCATACACATGAACAGGCATTATTGCAGTTGTCTGTGGGGTGATTGCCGCTTCAACCCTGTCGGGATCCAGATTATAAATATTCCGGCTCAATATCGGCAAAGACCGGTTTAATATTGTTCCACCAGAGTGAATGAGTGGTAGCAACAAAGCTGAAGGGAGTTGTTATTACTTCACCAGTAATACGCAAAGTCTGCAAGTGCAGTCACGAGGGCAAGAGTGCCGTTGGTAAAAAGTGAAAGATATTTCACACCAAGGTATTCAGCAAGCTCCTTTTCAAATTGTTCATGAAACGGACCCTTGTTGGTTAGTATCTTATTTTCCCATATCTGCTTCAGATATTCGGTGAATTCTTCCAATGGGGGTAAAACCGGCTGGGTAACGTAGATTGGTTTATGAAGTGGGTCCATTATTATTTTCTCCTGAATACTTTCTCGACTATAATTTGTTTCATATATAGATAATCCTTCATTTTTGTAAGTTCACAAATGACAAAAACAATGATCGCTCCAATGGAAACCTGCAGGATTAATGTAACCAGGTAGGGAGTTTTAAGGAAATATCCCGTTAAAAAGACCACTATCGCCATCACCGGCAGCCAGCAGAAAAGAGGGCATGATATCTTTTACCTGTTGTTTCATGCTGTAGTCAATAAATTTACCCGACCAGTAACTATTAAGATAGTAAGCAACAAATGAATTGAAGATCATACCGATTATCATGATCCTGATCCCGAACAAAATACCAATAATAATTACAGGTATTGCCAATGCTTTTTTAATTATCTCAAGTCTTAGAAACAGATCGGACCGCCCCTGGACTTTAAGCATGTTGAGATTTAATGCATGTAAAGGATAAAGCATACCGGCAAAACAAAGCATCTGAAGATAAATGATTGAAGGTCTCCATTTTTCTCCAATTAATGTAATTATCATTGGCTCAGCAACTGCTGCCAATCCCAGCATCAGAACAAAAGTAATGAGCATTGTGCTCTCTGATAATTCTTCTGTATCCCTCCTTCAGTAAAGCAGGGATTATCTTGCATTTGTGCCAAAACCGGATAGGTAACACGGCTCATTACCATGTTAATATTTTGGGATGGAAAATTGCTGAAATTATTTGCTCGTGTATAAAATCCCAATTCTGTTGCTGAAAAATATTTCCCGATGATCAGATAATAAATATTCTGGTAAATTGTGTCAATCAAGCCGCTCAATAGCAATTTACTGCCAAAACCAAATAACTCGAGAAATGAACTCTTACTGAAGATCAAAGCCGGTCGCCACCTGTTCCATAACCAGAGAAAGAATGAACTTAGAAGCTTGCATTGTTAATGTCAAGAGCCACCAGGCTCCACACTCCGAAACCTTTATAGGCCAGGATAATTGCAAATAGACCGGAACCAGTTGAAGCAATAATGGAAATGCGTGTAAGTAATTTAAAATCAACACGCTTGCTCAAGAATGGTACGCTGAATTATTGTCAGCGAATCTATTACCAGAACCAGCGATAATACTCTTATAATGTTCTTTAAATCAGGTTCTTTAAAAAAGTTACTGATTGCAGGAGCTGAAAAGTATAAAAGACTAAATAATATTAATCCGGCGACAAAAGTTATAAAAGAAGACGGTTGAATAATCAATTTGAGTACAATCCTTCTTACGTATTAACGCTTCAGAAAATCCACTCCTGATAAAAGATTCGGGAAACAGCAATAAAAATCGTAATCATTCCAATTAATCCAAACTCCTTTGGCGTAAGTAACCTGGCTAGTATAATCCCCACAATAAAAGTGATGCCCTGGGTAACTAAAGTTTTCTATGGAACTCCATAGAATACCGGATATGGTTTTTTGTTTCAGGGACATAAACTTATCTAAAATAGATCAGAAAAATGAAAAACACGATTTATTCCTAAAACGTATTTTGAACATTTTGTAAGGCGGAATGGAAATTGATTTGTAACATGAATCGATATTGGCATCCATATCATTGTTGTATTTTAATTCCAGAATCGATAAATTCCTTTCAAAAAATCTGTTCAGATGGCAGTTTGTATACCTATTAATACCAATAAATCTGAGATCCCAGTCTAAGGTCAAACGGATATTATGATTCATCGACTCATAATATTTCCTTTTATATTGATTTATTAACACTGGCTTAAGTGATTTAAGACTTGTTAATAATTGACCAGGTATTTGAGAATTATCTAATGATTTATCAATCTGTTCAAAAATTTTTGATCCTAGTGAAAGATCCAGATTCTCTAATATATAAGAGGATTTATGATTGACGACACCTTCCTTAGATTTAATCTCTAACACGGCATTGTTAATATTCCCAAACATATCGCCGTACCAGCGAATACGTACCTTTCTTCTTTGGAAAGCCTTTAACACTTGCTGAATAAAGGTCGAAATTTGGGGTATCAAAATAAATGTTATTTATTTGTCTGGTATGGATATTTTTCAATGAATCCGCTTTTGTTTAACGAAATCATTTTTTGGAGATAAAAGGTATTCAAATCTTTGATTAAGAATTTCCTTTCAAACCGTAATCTTTTTTCAGTATGGCTAATATCGGATTTCTCGCCATTCCATCAAAGTATCTTTTTAAAAGTTCTATTGATCATCACCTTTAATCCCGGATAATAATATCCTTAAAATTATTCTGGTTCGGTTCAATTTTATTTCCATTATACTGAATAGTAGATGGCTCCTCAAGCAAAAACGACAATTCGGTTTGGGTAATACGAGATTCAGATATCGTGATATGTGAAGGTCCAAACTCAGGTTTCTTTTTGAAAGCAGTATATGCTATCCTGCAATTAAATATCTCAATGTATTGAAACACAATATCTGACTCATCTTTACTAGCAATGCCTATCCCTGAATTTTCAATACTAATATTATTGCCTTTAAGTACACTCCGGTCACCCAATACTAATTCCTCTGTCACCAGCTTGAATTATCGAGACATTATTAATATCCACATAACTTCCCGAGGCATCAACAGCATTTTTCCCTGAAAACAAAAATCTTGTATCCGATATAACCCCTTTTGAGAAGTCAGAATCAAAAGCATCCGACAAAGTACTGTCAAATGTACAACCATAAATCTGGAACTCTGATCTTATTATGTTCAACGCATCTTCACAACGGGTGTGTAAAAAAAGACAATTCTGAATGCTGACAGGAGATTCATAAAACGTAATAGCACCTGGAACTTCCCATCCCTGTTTAGATGGATTTGTTAGATCTTTAAAAATCGTATGACTGAGGAGTGACTGTCCACCGGCATTCATTACAATAATCCCCTGACCTGAAGCATCATCAGATCTTATGGTTATCGGTTGTTCTTCAGATCCAATAAAGTGCAATGGCGAATAAGATATGATTGATGCATAATTCAGCAAATTGATTTCAGTGCCCGGCTGGCAAATTATTGTATAGCCTTCGGGGACAATAACACTATTCCTGAGATTATGTTGACCAGGATTAATAAATATGTTTTTATCAGATTCTGAAACTCTAAAGATGTCAGATTCCTTTAAATTAGGTTCCATTTGAAGAATTCCTGAATTAACGTAATCTTTTTCGTAATTACTTGTATTGTGGACGTTTACCTGAAACACTTTATCTAAACCCGGTAACCTGTAATTAAGTTTCAAGGAATCAGGGCATATGGTATCAGTAAGATTAATTATCGCTGGTAGCCTGACCTCTATGAATTTCATCCGTTCGAACTCTGGTTTGGCTGCAAGTAAAGTTCCATAATGTGTAGGTAAAATTTCCTGACCTTTATAAGTAAATGATCTGACTTCCAGCGGTAAAGGATGGAAACTGCCTATATGTACAATTAGTGTATCATTTCTTCTTTCATGTAAATATACTTCCAGCCCCTTTAATGGATTTAACAATCTTCTGATATAACCTTGATTTTCTCTCATTATTTCAAAAACAGGATTCTTCCTTCCGGGATTATTTCTATAAATCAGTTTAACTGATCGTTGGTAATCTTTTTCAACAGAACTAATATAACCTTCAAGAAATCCTGGATCAGAGAATTCATTCAGGAATTTAATGTATTCACAAAAGAAAAGAGTATCCCTGAAAAAAGAATCTTCCCAGAGAAGGTGGTCTTTTTTGTCTTCAGGGTATTCAAAAAGTTTACCTTCACCTATTGTATGACTAAGGCGTAGAGGCTGAATTCCATTATGCTGGTCGTATCCTATGGGTTCAATCCTGGATGTAACTGGATTGTAGTAAAATCTGCAATTCCTAACTTCAAGCGTATGACTCTGCCCGAGCAAATCTGTTAGTGCAAAGAGTTTTGCCATACTTGAAACATTAAACACTTTTCCCATTGGAATTTCATTCAACCGGTAACCCTCCAATAAACTTTGGGCAATCCTGTACTGATCCCTTAAGATTGAATCTTCATTAATACGAGCGCTCTCATAAGCATCTATTGGAGAATATGAGTAAACTTTTTTATTCTCCTCTATGGGGTCCTCAAAATAATGGGAAATATGATACCGGTAAGTCCAGTATTCATCAAATCTTATAATTAGACCTTCCCTGCGTCTGTTATTCTCAATCAATCTATTCTCAAAATTCTCTTCAATTGCATATATACCATCATTTTTCCCATTAATCCTAACTTCAATGAATTCATACCTCAAGCTTATCAGACCAGTATAATTCAGAATTCTCTGAAAGATCCACTCGTCCATATTATTTTTAACGACTGGATCATGTAGCGAAAATACATTCATTCCCATAATAGTATTCTTACCATAAACCTTAACTCTTAAAGGCAATCTGTTGCTTCTGTTACCCCTGCTATTTCCCTTAATCCTTGCTTTCGCTTTAACAGTCTTGTTATTAAAAGTCAGATCAACAGGTACAAATTTATCATCGGCATCAATGGTAATCAATAAACCTGCTCTTATTGCTTGCTTATTGTCCTCTAAGAGTTTTTGGAGATCCTTGAGCTTTATATCAATGTACAATCGATCAGGTCTAGTTTTAAGTCCTGACAGATAGTTTTTTGCTTGAATCAGTTTTAGTAAATGAATTTTGACTTCATTAATTAAACCAGTTTCGTATCCAATGTAACCAGCAAGAAACCCAACTGAAGTCATTAATAAAATAAAACATGCCAGCAAAAGGATTTTATATCGTTTTCGAATTCTAGATAATTTTGTTCTAAAACCGTTTTGCTTGTATTTATGTTTTATCCTCATTTAGGCCAACCCTTGATTATCAACAAAACTAATAGTTATACCCTCGTTATAATTTTTAAGTGATTCCGATAATAAATCCATTTGTTCTATGTTTTCCAATTCTATCTGAAATGTAATTTCAAAGGCTGTCGAGGATCTATCCCATCTTTTAAGTTCTACTGCATTAGAACTAGATTCAACGATTGAAACAATTTTTTTTAGGCTTTCTTCCTTAGCTAACGGAGAAGTAGAAGTAATTGTTAAATAAAGATTAGATTCTCCTTTCCCTTTTGGAGTAATTAAACTTCGAAGGACGAGAATAGAACTTATTAAAGCAAATCCAATGAGGGTTATTACACTTTGATTAGCTCCAAAGCCAAGTCCAATTCCAATAGAAAGAAATAAATACCCCAACTCCTCAGGTTCCTTGATAGCTGAACGAAACCGTACTATGGATAGCGCCCCTACCAGACCAAGAGAAAGGGCTAAGGAGGATTTTACTATGGAAATAATTAGCATTGTTGTTGTCGCGATAATGAGGAAGTTTTTTCCAAATGTTTTTCGATTGGATAGGGAATAACCAAAGCGAATGTAAATCCTGTATAATAAATAGGACAGGATAGCTGAAAGTATAAGGTTAAGAGTAAAGTCAAGAATTGGGATTTCAAGATTCGCCATCGCCAATAACTCTTCAATAGTCTGTTTTGATTGTTGATTCATAATCTAATTTTTATACGAGCTTAATTAGTTGATCCTTATTAATACCTGTTTTTCTTATAATCTGTAGGCTTGCATATATCCGAGACCATTATAAGTCTCTGGTAAATCCAGCCAAAAATTAAATCCAGTAGTTTTTGTTTCTCCAATCTCATCCATTTCTTCATATTATATACTGCAGCAGCCAGTAAGGTGTTGTTTTTGTCACCAGCACTGCCACTGAGGTAATTCCTTATCATCCTGTGGTCGTGTTTTACGTGTGATATAAGTCCCTCTATTCCTGCTCTTGATCTGCATCGTTCTTCTCGTTTCTTTTTCAGGTAGTAGCTTTCTCCCTTAAGGACTTTCGGCATTACTATGTCTACCCCCGGTAGGCCTCCTGGTACCTTGTACCCTTTATCAACAATTGCTTTCTTTACTTTTCCATCAGTCAGATCTTCTACCTGTTCGAGTTGTGGTTTAAGTGTTCTGCCGTCGTATATGTTCCCTTCTATTGCCATTGCCCCGACTATGATCCCTGACTTCCTTGTATAGGCGAAAGAGCTCTTGTTGCCAAATTCATAAGGTTTATGCTCTTTCCCTTTCGATATGCAGAGTGTCTCAGGTTCATGGATGCTGTATATTTTGTTCGAGTCATCTCGCTGTTGTGTAAGTACTCTGTATAAAACATCAAATTCCTTCATGTATGATTTTGGTATCGGGCTAAGCTGCTTTACAACGTCCTGATAGATCTTGAACGCTATCCTGTGAAGCTTTTTCTGTGCTTTTATATGCCGCTTCATATTCTTTGGCTTGCGTGCAAATCTAAGTTGGTGCTTCAGCTTCTTTATCTCCCGCCCAAAGGTGCGTTTGAGAGTTATATCCTCCTTCTTCGCTATTCTCTTACAGTGTTCTATTACCTTCTCGATCAGCTTACGGTCCGTAGGAAAAGTAATGTTCTTCTCCTGAACTGTCGTATCAACCCTGACCTCTTTTACTTCCCTGCGGATCATGTCTGCGTCAAACAAATCGATGCTTGCCTTGAAGATCTTCTCCATCCCTTCTGGGCCGATCCGATGCCGGAAGTGTACAAAATCACTCGGATCAAACGGAAGGTTGTACTGAAAATAGACTTCACCACAGAAGTGTTGCCAATAGGGGTTTTCAAGGTACCGTTCAACCACGGTCTCATCTCCCAGGTTATACATTTGCTTTAAAAGTAGCAGGCCTACTATTGTCCTGATTGGTATTGATGGCCGGCCAACTTTCCCATATAAAGGAGCAAACTCTTCTTCCAGTCTTTTCCAATCAATCTTCTTTGCCAGAAGACAAAGCTCATGATCAGGATGAATAAAACTTGTAAGTACTGTTTTAAACATCTCTAACTGTGGCTGAACCGGTAATTTCTTTAACATGATTTTCAGGGTTTTACTCAAATTTACTGAAAATCAATGCAAAAATCAAGACTTCAAAGAACATAAGTTATTAACAATCAATATGTTAATAATATTTAAGGATCAACTAATTATTAAGATATATTATGCCATAAACCATTTTCTGTCATATGAATATGATCCATAATTATATCCAGGCAACGGTACAAATAGGGTAGTCCAACACCTTCAATATTGATCCAGAGATTTCTTCCTCCCAATAATCTAGGACTATCATGGTTAAATAACTAATAGGACAATATAACAACAATTGTTTTCACATTTCAAATTTATTACTAATCTCTACCTGTCACTCAACTCTTTTCCTCGTTTTCTGCTTTCCTGACATTGGTCGACGCATAATCAATTCCACTCGTCACTTCCAATCCATTATATTTCTCATTACCACATCTATATTCCGGGACCAATTCTCCGATCAATCTGACAATTTTCTGTTTTGAAAAACTGTATAAATTATCAAGCAATGCATCGATTTTCAAAAGCAATGCGGGGTCATCCAACTTTTCAACCCTAGCTTTCATAATCTTGGGATGGTGAGTGGGTACGTCGGTTTCTTTGTCCGTAAGTAATTCTTCGTAAAGTTTCTCTCCAGGACGTAACCCGGTGTATACGATCTGAATGTCTTTCCCCGGCTCAAGTCCGGAAAGCCGGATCATGTTACTTGCGAGATCAGCAATTCTGACTGGATTACCCATGTCAAAAACAAAAATTTCACCTCCTTGTCCCATAAAACCGGCTTCAAGGACTAGCTGACATGCTTCAGGTATGGTCATGAAATACCTGTATATTTCAGGATGTGTAACTGTTACAGGGCCCCCATTCTGAATCTGTTTACTGAATAATGGTATCACAGAACCGTTAGATCCCAAAACATTTCCAAACCTTGTGGTTATAAATTGTGTCTTCAGATCAGTCTGACTTAGCTCTAGATTGTACAAACTTTTCGCAGATTCTCTTTGAAGCGCCCATTACACCAGTAGGATTTACTGATTTGTCCGAAGATATCATAACAAATTTCTCTACTTCATATTTCACTGCCAGTTCTGCAAGAATCTTTGTACCACCTACATTTACACGAATGGCCTCATGTGGATTCTCCTCCATAAGTGAAACATGCTTATAGGCAGCAGCATGAAAAATGATATCTGGATGAAATTCATGATATATCAGTTCCATTTTTTCAAAGTTTGTAATATCTGCAAGCAACAACTGAAACTTTAAATCAAGAAACTTCTCTCTGAGTTCATGTTCTAGATAAAACAAAGGTGTTTCGGCCTGATCAACCATGATAACTTTTTTAGTATTAAAGTGAGCAAGCTGACGAACAATTTCGGAACCAATAGATCCGGCAGCACCGGTTATAAGGATAGTTTTATTGTTAAGTCCTTCCTTTATCAGTCCTATGTTGAGCTTAATAGGATCTCTGCCCAGCAGATCTTCGAGTTTTACCCTTTGAAACTGACGAGCATTAATCTGACCATTCAACCATTTATCGACTTCAGGAGTCTCCAGAACTTCAAGTCCCATGTCTATTGCTGAACGTATAATCCGGCTTTTCTCGTCAATAGTGATCTCTTTATCCGCAAGTATCAGACTCTCAATTTTTTTCTTTGATAGAAAATCTTTTGACAGGATGGAAACCCCGTAAACGGGTATTCCATTAATCTTTTTTCCGTAGAGGTTTTTATCATTATCAATAAAACCTGTTACATTGAAGCCATATTTCGAATCGCTAAGAATAACGCGTTTAACAACAAACCCCAATTCACCAGCTCCATAAATAAGTACATTCCTTAAATTCTGAACGGAACTTGTTGCAAACCGGAAAATTACTTTGACAAAAACCCTTAAGAAGAACAAAAAAACCGTAATGGTGACATAATGGATTAGAATAATGGAAATAGGAACAGTCAGCTTAATACTCCAGTTTAATGACCTGCTGATAAGAGACAGAAACAGGAGTGATATTGCAGAACCCGTGGTAACAATAAATACCAGTGAAATATCTGTAAGAGTTGTATGACGAAGAAGCCCGGAGTAAGAACGGAAAATAAGACTAAAAACTGCGTATATAAATAATGCTATCAAAGCATGGTTAATCGCCAGAGGCAATTTGATGGTAGAAACTTCAAAATTAAACCGTAGAAGATAAGCAAAGAGAAAACCAAGAAAGACAGCAAGATTATCCATTACAAACACCATCCATCTTGGAACTGAATACTTACTGAAAAAGATCAGAATCTTTTCTCTTATATACAATAGCCATCTTGGGTATTTACTGTTCATTTTTTTTAATAATTTAATAAGAGATAGAATATTGTATGGGTGGTAGGTGAGTCAATGCCTAAATATGGTTGATCTCTCTGTTATTATGATCTAAAATCCTCACAAATATTTAAAACTTCCTGATAGCTCTGACTGCAAAGGGTGTACTCTTTTTCAGATTATAGAAAGATCCATTCGCCATGTTCTGAGCCCATGCACTGATACTGCTGAATTCTGTCGAACTCCAGTAGTATTGATTGGAAAAACCACCTACTATATCCTTATTAATAAACATGTATGTTAATTCCATTTTAGAAGGCAAATACCAGTCACCAAAATTTTCTCCATCAATTGTCACCGAATAATCTGCACAAACTTTTGCTGCAAAGTTTCCGACAGGGTTATCATTTGTTTGAGATGTAATTATTAAGGTTGTATTCATTTCACCTGCACCAACACCATTACCTGTAGTATTTGTATATCTGTTTGTTCCATTATACCACTCAACACTGGCATCCTGGTCGCTAGTAGCCGCTATTAACCCATGCCGGCCATTATCATATATATAGAATACAATTCCACCACCATATGGTTCCCCGATATAATGAACCCTCTCTTTAATAATAAATGGATCACCTGAAGTACCTGTTCCGGTGATAACCAAATTGTCCCCGGCTACCAGGTACGATTTTGAATTAATAACATAAGGATTGCCGCTTGTTCCCGACCCTGTCAGGGTAACATTTATACCTCCTGAAATTTTTGTCTCTGAACCGTCAGTAACAGGTTTATCTGTCAGATCATTGTAGCTTCCACTTAAGCCATTTGCAATGATATAAGGATCCGGAACAGTACCTGAACCTGTAACGATCATGTTGGTTCCTCCGGATATTTTAGTTTCAGATCCGTCAGTTATGGGTTTATTTATGAGATCATTATAATCTCCGCTGAAACCATTTGCAGCTTTTTTGGAATACAATGCATAGGGGACGCTCAATAGTTGTGTAGTGCCCATAACAGTATAAAAAGAACCACCCGTTTTGTCCATTTCAATCTTTAAGAAATAAGAGTCAGTACCCCATTCAATATTTTCAAAAGAACCAACCTTACTGGTCCCGGTATTTATAACTAACGCCACAAAACCGAATCCATCCGTAGTTACGTCGTGCGTTTCCTGAAAAACTGAACCACCTGTGGGACTGCCCTGAATTATTGAAAACCTGAAAGAGACAGACTGGTTTACCAGGGCATTTCCGATGTTATCACGAACGATCGCATGGTAACTGAATCCTTCAGGCGCCTGGCAGAAGAGGGTCATACTTTCACATAATATCAGCAACGACAAAAATATTTTTTTCATTGAGATTGTTTTTACATTAATTAATTCCCTTGAATTTATGACCAGGAAACTGGAAAGATCAATCTTTCACCCACGAATCAGAATTAACATCCAATAATAATGAATAATAGAGCTCCCCGGCAACCTGTTTAATTTCTTCTGAAAAGAATTGTTTATCCATAGAACATTTATAAGATTGCCCGTCAGCCATTGTTATTTTAACAGAGAGACTTATACTGACTTTATCTTCATCATTATCAAACTCATATACATATACAACATGTCCAATCCCATAAATTATGGGATCCTCAATTGGTTCAGGATACTCATCCAACTCCTGCGTAATATATGAATTACCCAGACTCACAGGACCGGTTGTTTCGTTATTACACTCGACTTTCTCAATGCTGCCGCTGACAACCATTTTTTCAAATTGGAAAGGCTTTTGTGATCCGGCTGATCCACTTGAAAATAAAGGATTCAACCCGGATATTCTGACTGTAAGCACGATTTCATATTCTTTTGATTGTATCCATTTTGTTTTCATGCATGGGTCTTCTTCAATTTTTTCACCGCAGCCACCCAGTGCAAGAAAGATTGAGAAGAGTAAGATTTTTTCTGAATAGTTAAGAATTTTCATTTTAAGATATATCGAGAATGGTTGAATCCGGTCTTTTTCATCACTCTTGCATCGTTGACTAACAGAGCCTTTGAGCCAGTTACTCCGTTTAGCCTTCAAACTGATAAATTTAAACCTTTTTCCAGATTTCTCACAGTAACAACAAGTTAATTTATCAACGATAAATCAATCCGCCTGTTAAGCCGTCTCTCTTTTTCCAGCATATTCGAAGCTACAGGTCTGGTTCCGCCGTAGCCTTTCGCTAAAAGCTTCTTATTATCAATACCTCTCTTAACAAGATAGTTTACCATCACTTGAGCACGGATCTGGGAAAGAGTCAGATTGTTTGATGCCTGACCGGTATTATCCGTATGCACTCCAATTTCAATCCTTATATCGGATTCCTGTTCATCAGGATAACTATCTGATCAAGCATAAGATACCCGTTACTTTTAAGCTGGTTATTCGAATCGAAATAATCATCTGACAGAGTCCCGTAATTCCTTTCAAGATTTAAAAGTTCTTTTTCGACAGGATCTGAAACAGACGAAAGCTTTATGCACGTATTCTTAAAGCCTAACGCTGTTAACTCTTTGAATGCAGGATATGTTGCCATCAGTGTAGTCTGTCTGTCAGCTATGTAGGTATAGCTATCATCCTCCGTGTCAGGGATCTCTTTTATCTTATATTTACCCGGAAGATTTCTGAAAATGATGTTATTAATCCCAATACGACTCTTTGACGACACGATCGCGATCAGGAATTCTGCATCCTTTTTAAATACTTCTTCGGCTGAGAATACATCGCTTATCTGAGCATTTCCATACCTCCTTATATCAGGGATTGAAGTATTAACTAAAGCTTGTTTAGCTATCAATGAGGCTTTTTCCTCGGAAGTGCCGGTAACTAATATCTTTTTAGTAACACCCGTATTATGAATAATCCCTGTCGAGAGAGATCTTAATTTAACTCCAAAATTGACATTGTACTCGCCATTCTGATTAAACGTATATTTTACACTTTTCCCCTGCATTTTGTTTCCCTTGCTAAAATCCCATGTGTAGCTTATTATCTCATATCCGGGTAAATAAGATTTGAGCCCGTCAAAACTAACCAGTTCTCCGGCAACAACAATATCCGGTGAATTAATATAAGGTTGTTCATAGTCTTTAAGGTCAAGTGTATAAGCAAGCTTTGAAAAAAACAATTTACCAGTTACCCTGTCAATAATGTCAAGCTTTACTTTATAAACTCCGGGTCCCGGAAAACAATGATTTGTCTTCTCCCTGAAAGTCTTCTTCCCGTCATCGAAATCCCAGACATATTGCAGATACATTGTATCCACGGTAATAGCTCCACTGTCGCTGAAACTGAAACAATAATGATTCTCTTTCTGAATATCAGTGTAAAATATCTGGGGAATATTTGTTTTGAATTGGTAAATATCCATTGATTTATTCCTGTTCGAAGAAAAATATCCTTTATTTATAAGCGTGTCTGTAATTATACCAAAATCATCAAATTGTGAATTTATTGGTGGATCAAGCCTTACCGGGGTTAGCCAGTCACCATCTTTTAACCTTGAATAGAATATATCCTTCCCTCCCAGGCCGGGATGGCCGTCAGATGCAAAGAATAATTCCCCGGCCGGATTAACATAAGGATACGATTCATTCCCTTTTGTATTTATAACCGGTCCCAGATTCACCGGATCAGCCCAGTAGTCTTTCTTCCACTCACTGTAGTACAGGTCAGAACCTCCGTATCCGTCAGGTTTATCGGAAGCGAAATAGAGAAGTTTCCCGTCAGAGGATAAGAATGGTGTCGAGATATTATACCATTCATTATTAAATCTCATCTCTCTGATCTTTGTCCATTTGCTGCCATTCTTCACAGCACTGAAAATCCCAAGCTTATTTCTGGTATTGGATAATTCAGTCTTGTTACCTTCAACCTGCAGATTCCTTGAAAAATATATGGTATCCCCGGTGCTATTAAAGGTAACAGGTCCGTCATTAAACGGAGTTTTTAAATATTTCGAAAATAATCTTGCTTTCCTCCAGGTAACCTTCTTTGTTGTATCAATGAATTCTATATCGAAAGTAGATTTCCCTGCGGATGATGAATAATCCATTAACGATCCCGATCCGCGGTTCGATGTGAATACGATTCCGTTCTTATAGAACACCGGGCTATATTCGTCGTATTTGTCGGAGCTGAATGGAGCTTTGGTCACGGTATAGGTCGGTTGCTGGGCACGGGATGTGATGCTTAATGTGGTAAGGATCAGGATTGTTATGTAATGCTGTAGTTTCATGCGAGTTTAGTACTTCGAGTACTTCGAGTACTTAAAGTACTTAAAGATAATGAGTTATTGAATTTTTAATTTGTTGCCGATTGAGGTAAAAATTGCCAAAAGTTCATTTACTTCTTTTATTCCTGAATCAACGACGCTTTCTTCAAGCCATTCCAGATAGTTGATGATTTCCAGCCAGTACATGGTTTCATTTGATTCGCTTTCGCAGATTTTTATCTTATTTATAAAATCAGCCTTGCTTCTTGAACGATTTGCTTCCCGGTAATTCGCCCCAATACTTGTTCCTGCTTTTGTCAATTGATTTCGAATTATTTTTCCTTCAGGAGAATTCGGTAATTTTATAGAAAGCTTGATTATGCTTATCGCAAATTTCTTAGTCCTTACCTCTAATTGCTTGCTGAATTCCTTGTTATCCACTTTTTCAAACTCTAAGTACTCCAAACTCGAAGTACTCGAAGTACTTTAGCCTCTTTTATTAATATCAAGCTTCATAATAACCTCTAAAATCCTCTTCGCAGCATTCCCGTCCCACAGTTCCGGTACTCCTCCTTTTTTCCAGTTACCGGAGAATAACTTATCCAACACCGGCTCTAAGGCTGAAGGATCTGTTCCGATAAGTTCATTGGTCCCTATAGTGACCGTCTCCGGACGCTCAGTGCTATTTCGTAAAGTGATGCAGGGAATTCCAAATACAGTCGTCTCTTCAGTAATTCCTCCGGAGTCTGTAATTACAGCTTTCGCATTCTCCATTAACCAGTTGAATTCAAGATAGCCTAATGGTTGTGTCATAAATAAGTTGTGAGTATTGAGCGATGACTGTTGAGTATTGTTGATTTTGTTAATCACCTGTGAAGTGCGCGGATGTACTGGGAATATTATTGGTACTCCATGAGAATATTCTATTATGGCTTTAAGGATCAACATGAGCTGTTTCGGATCATCAACATTGTTGGGACGATGAAGGGTGACCAAAAGATAATTGCCTTTTTCAATCTTTTTCCCATCCCAGATAGCAGGTTCCCTAAAGTTATTTCTGTTTGCAAGAAGGGTATCGATCATTACATTTCCCACAAAAAAGATCTTCTCATCAGGTATTCCTGCCTTTCTAAGGTTTGATCCCGCTAGCTCTGTTGTAGTGAAGAAATAATCTGTCAGAGTGTCGGTTACCATCCTGTTGATCTCCTCAGGCATGGTCATGTCAAAGGATCTTATGCCAGCTTCAATGTGAGCGACTTTGGTATTCAGTTTCTTCGCAACTATGGTGCATGCCATCGTGCTTGTAACATCACCGACCACTATTAGCATATCCGTGGGATTGGCAAGAAGCTCCTTCTCAAATGCTATCATTATTGCTGCTGTCTGTTCTGCCTGTGTCCCTCCCCCGCATCCCAGGTTCATATCAGGTTCCGGTATATTGAGATCAGTAAAGAATGTATCGCTCATATTCCTGTCGTAATGCTGTCCTGTATGCACCAGCCTGTATAAAACACTTTCACTGAGTTCTGAGCTCTGTGCTCTGTGCTTTTCAATAACATGTATCACAGGCGCTACTTTCATAAAATTAGGCCGTGCTCCGGCAACAAGAGTAAGTTTTATTTCAAAATTGGGGCTCATAGAGCTAACAATCAATAAGTACTTCGAGTACTTCGAGTACTTCGAGTACTTCGAGTACTTCAAGTACTTCGAGTTAATTAGTTCTTAGCTTATTCCCGATTGAGGTGAAAATTGATAATAGTTCATCTGCTTCATTCAATCTTGTTTCGACTAAGTTTGCTTCAAGCCATTCAAGGTCCTTTATGATTTCCAGCCAGTACAGGGTTTCATTTGACTCGCTTTCACAAATTTTTATTTTGTTCTTAAAATCTGCATTGCTTCTTGACCTGTTTGCTTCACGATAATTGGCTCCGATACTTGTTCCCGCTTTTGTAATCTGATTTCTGATAACTTTTCCTTCAGGTGTATTGGGAAGTGAGATAGATAACTTAATAATACTTATAGCAAATTTCTTTGTCCTTTCTTCTAAATGTTTGCTAAACTCCTTATTATTCATCTCTTCCAACTCTAAGCTCTAACTCGAAGTACTCCAAACTCTAAGTACTCAAAAAATCAACGGATTCACCGCATCCACTTTATATTTGAATTCGTATCTGACCATAATCTCATGTGATCCGTTACTGTACCTTCCGAGCCTTCCGAAATCAAGATCATAGGTATAAGCAAACCTTATCTGGTCATTTATGGCAAACTGAAATAATGCGGCGACCGACCTGTTGCTGCGATAAGATACCCCCGACCAGAACCGTTCAAGGAAATTAACATGAACATTTAGATCATATAGTAGCTTCTCTCCCGGAGTGAATGTAACAAGGGTTGATGGAAATATTTTCACTTTTGGACTCAATGTAAAAAGATAACCGGTGTTAAATAAGTAATTATAATTACCGGGCTCAAATTTTGAAGAGTATTTGTTCCTGTCAGGATTGAATGTATAAGCAAGTAATTTAGGAATCGAGAATCCGGCAAAGTAGTTTTTGTATGAATAATAAGCTCCAAAACTGAAATCAGGGACAACCAGAACACGTGAATCAACCAGGTAATATGAATCTTCCTGGTCAAGAACAACCAGGTCGGACCAGGCAGTGTTTGTGGTTATAATTCCGGCACCAAGCCCAAAGGAAAGAATACCTTTCTTTAATTCAATTTTATATGAATAGTTGGTATTGAACCTGGTTTCCTTTGTAACTCCGATCTTATCATTCGATATTGTCAAACCAAGACCAAGCTTGGAATCGAGAAAAGGAGCATCAGCAGACAGGGTCATTGTTTCAGGCGATCCTGTGATCCCTGCCCATTGCTTCCTGTAAAAAGCTGCAATGTTCAATGCTCCCCTGTTACCTGCATAAGCAGGGTTAATAGTGAGAGGATTAAGAATATACTGATCCGTGACAGGGGCCAGCTGACCCGACATTGTCAGGGGAATCAGTAACCAGAAAAATGTATTTACGATCTTTTTCATTAGTTTTAGTGGTTTATATATTAAGACCCCAATCCCTGCCTTCCCCCAAGGGGGAAGGAGTTTTAATGAATGTTGCTCCACTGGGAGGAAATTAAAAAGGGGGTCAGGTTATGAAAGAGCCCGCATGCTGCTGATGGTATCAGACTCTGATACTGGCCTGGCTGAGCTTCCAAGGGTAAGAATCAGCTTTGCATGCGGGTTTTCATATTATCTCCTTATTACAATGTACCCGCTCAGTGATTTACCGTTCTGAGATTTAATTACATAGAAGTAAGTGTCATCCGGAAGAGCATTTCCACTATAATCAAGCCCGTTCCAGGTATTATCATAATTATTATTTTTATAAACCTGAGCTCCCCTTCTGTCAAAAATTGTAAGCTCAGTTTTTCCCAGAGTTTCAATTCCCCTTAGTACGAAATATTCATTATAGGGATCTCCGTTAGGAGTTATCAATGTAGGTATAATCAAGTCATCTACTTTGATTGTAACTGTATCAGCTACAGCCTGACAGGCGCCATTGGTAACTGTCCACATAAAATTGTTTAAACCAATAGAAAGACCTGAAATTGTAGTATTAACCTTATTGGTATCTTCAATTGTCCCTGAACCGGATAACAGTGACCAAACTCCTTCTTCATAGTTATTGAGAAGTTCAGCTTGCATATTTGTTTCCAATAAATATTCAAGTGTTTTGTCCGGACCGGCATTCGGTACTGGTTTATCCCTGACTTCAACTTCTACTTCATCAGAGTTCTTACAACCATACTGATCTGTGAGAGTAACCGTGTATTTCGTCGTAACCTCAGGAACCGCAACAGGATTTGCAAGGGCAGGTTTGTTCAGGGATTCCGAAGGTGACCATGAAAAGGTACCAGAACCCGTCGCCTTCAACTGAGCAGAACCACCTTTACAGATTATAGTATCTCTTCCGGCAGATACTACGGGCAAATCATGGAAACTTACTGTTATCATATCAGTAGACGAACATATTCCATTTACAGTGGTTGTCCAGGCAAATTGATAAGTCCCGAACTGGTCGACAGTCACTTTAGCATTCGGCAGGCTTGCATTGCTGAAAGTCGCGTTTCCGGGTCCGGTGAATTTGCTCCAGGAACCTACTGCAGTACCATCAATGGCATTAAGAGCAAAATCCAGATCGCATTCCACACCTCCTGTCCCGGCATCGGCAGCCGGAAGCTGGAAGAATGTAACATTCACATTTGAACTGTTTGAGCAAGTTCCATTTGTAACGGTCCACCTGAAAATATAAGCACCATAAGCAGTTACGGTGACTGTAGCTCCAGGTGAGGTGGCCGGTGTAAAGGATACACTTCCCGGACCGCTTACTTTTGTCCATGCCCCGGTACCTATATTCAATGATCCGTTAAGATGATATTCCAGTCCGCAATTATTTGCATTGGTTCCTGCATTGGCAACAGGCTGCTGGTAAAAATTGACAGTTACATTATGGCTGTTAGAACAATTTGCGTTTACTTCTGTCCAGGTAAACGTGTATGTTCCATAAGCTGAAACTGTTACTGTAGCATTTGGAGAATTAGAAGTAGTGCCCCCGGGATTGAAAGTTGCTGTTCCCGGTCCTGAAGCCATGCTCCATGTACCTGTCCCCACACTTGGAGTGGCATTGAACTGGAATGTAAGATCACATTCATTTCCTCCACTGCCGGCATTGGCAGTGGGAACCTGATTAACAGTAACAATGACAGGTTTAACATTGAAGCATCCTGCAGAGGTAGTACCTTTTATATAATAGGTACCTGCACCAGCGGTTGTGGGAGTAGAATATGCAATTGTTGCTCCGGCATTTGTCCAGTATGTAAATGTAAGTCCTGATGTTGAGCCTGAAGTAATTGAAGAGGCTGTAAGGTCTACCTTGGATGGAGAACATACAGGCGCAGGGTTTGTAATAACTACTGTCGGTGTTAGCGGCTGAGCGTTAATTGTTGCAGGTGTGCCGGCAGAAATACAACCTGATGCATTCTTTGCAGTTACGGTATATGAACCGCTTGTGACAGAGTTAAATACACCTGTTGAATTTGAATATGTTGATCCATTTATACTATAAGTCATTCCGGAACCTACAGGCGCTGTGACAGTAATTGTTCCGGTAGCAACGCTGCATGAAGGCTGTATTAATGTTACTGTCGGTGCTGCCGGGGTAGCTGGTTGGGCATTGACTGTAACTCCCGTACCGGATGATATACAACCGGCAGAATTTCTGGCCGTTACAGTGTATATTCCGGCAGGGACCAGAGTAAATACTCCGGTTGAATTTGTATAGGTCGATCCATCAATACTGTAATTCATTCCAGAACCCGTAGGACCAGAAACTGTAACCGTACCAGCAGCCGATGTGCATGTAGGCTGAATAACAGAACCTATAGTCGGTGTACCTGGCAGAGCATTTACTGTCAATGTTGCAGAATTTGATATAGTACTGATTCCCCCGCTGCAATTAGAAATATTACAGCGATATTGATAGTTACCCGCCAGTGTGACTCCGCTGATTCCCAGTGTTGAAGCAGCTGAACCTGCATAGGTTGCCCCTGCCGGTGTACCATTTGTTACGTTTGCCCATGTGCCACTGTTATTATACTGCCACTGATAGGTAAATGGCGTTGTACCCAGTGCACCTGCTGTCAATGATGCATATCCCGATATTACGCACATGTTGTTATCGGATGGCTGTGAAGTAATGGTGACCGGAACACAGGATGACGTTACGGTTACTGTTACCGTGAATGTTGCTCCAACACATGATCCGTTTGCCGGAGTTACCGTATATGTAGCCGTTCCTGCCCCCGAAGGAATAGTCAACGTACCGCTTATGCCAGTTTGTGGAGTTGCCTGTGCACTTCCCCCGGTGACTCCCCCGACATAAGTTGGTGCAATCCATGTATAGGTGGTTCCGACAGGGATATCTGCTCCGGAAGGAGTTACTAAAAATGTCCCTCCTGTCAGAATCGATGTTGCCTGATTGGTTACAATTGGTGTAATATTTACAACAGCTGTGACATCCAGCCTTAATATACTTTCACATCCGTTTACAGTCTGGCTCGCATAATAATGTGTCCCATTTACCAGGGTCGTTGTTGGTGATAACAGGCTTCCTCCACCTGATGCTGAATACCATTGAATTAAAGTACCTGATGCTGCCAGATTAGCTACTGTTGGCGATGCCCCTGAACAGAATGATTGTGTCGCGCTGCCTGTGGGCGCTCCCGGAGTAGTATTAACCATAGCCGTGACATTCAGTCTCGATGTACTTTCACATCCGTTTACAGTCTGGCTCGCATAATAATGCATCCCATTGACCAGAGATGCTGTTGGTGATAACAGACTTCCTCCGCCTGGGGCTGAATACCATTGAATTAAAGTGCCTGTTGCTGTCAGATTAGCTACTATTGGCGATGCCCCTGAACAAAATGTCTGTGTCGCACTGCCGGTCGGAGCTGATGGTGTGGTATTTACTACTGCCGTGACATCCAGTCTCGATATGCTCTCACATCCGCTTACGGTCTGGCTCGCATAATAATGCGTCCCGTCGGACAGGGCTAATGTTGGCGATAAAGCACTTCCTCCGCCGGATGATGAATACCATTGAATTGATGTTCCTGTTGCTGAAAGATTAGCAACCGTCGGCAATGCTCCCGAGCAGAATGTTTGTGTAGTACTTCCTGTTGGAGCTGAAGGAGTAGTATTTACAGTGGCTGTAACATCAAGTCTTGATATGCTCTCACATCCGCTTACAGTCTGGCTCGCATAATAATGCGTCCCATTGACAAGGGTCGTTGTCGGGGATAACAGGCTTCCGCCGATTGAGGCTGAATACCATTGAATTAAAGTGCCTGTTGCTGTCAGATTAGTAACTGTAGGTAATGATCCGGAACAGAATGTTTGTGTTGCACTGCCTGCAGGAGAAGACGGAGTCGTAGTTACTACTACCGTGACATCCAGTCTTAATATGCTCTCGCATCCGTTTATAGTCTGGCTCGCATAATAATGTGTCCCGTTGGTCAGGGCTGATGCTGGTGATAATGCACTACCTCCGCCGGATGATGAATACCATTGAATTGAAGTGCCTGCTGCTGTCAGATTAGCAACTGTCGGTAATGATCCTGAACAGAAGGTCTGAGTTCCGCTCCCTGTTGGGGCTGCCGGTGTTGTATTAACTGTTGCTGTGACATCCAGCCTTGTGGTGCTCTCACAACCATCCACTGATGTCTGACTTGCATAATAATGTGTTCCATTAATCAAAGGATCTGTCCCAAGATATTGTGTCCCGCCTGATGGGGCATTGTACCATTTTATTGAAGTGCCTGTTGCTGCAAGGTTTGCAACAACCGGTGAAGCAGCTGAACAGAATGCCTGAGCAGAACTGCCGGCAGGCGCCGGTGGCGCAGTATTGACTACTGCTTTGACATCAAGCCTTGATATACTTTCACATCCGCCAAGGGTTTGACTTGCATAATAATGTGTACCATTGACAAGTACTGTGGCTGGTGATAAAAGACTTCCTCCGCCAGATGCTGAATACCATTGAATTAAAGTACCGGATGCAACCAGGTTAGCTACGGTTGGCATTGTCCCGGAACAGAAGGTCTGTGTTGCACTTCCCGTAGGAGCTGCCGGCAACGCATTTGTGGTCAGAATTGCTGTATTTGAAGTAATACTTACTCCCCCGCTGCAATTTGAAATATTACAGCGATATTGATAGTTACCCGCCAGTGTGACTCCGCTGATTCCCAATGTTGAAGCAGCTGAACCTGTATAGGTTGCTCCAGCCGGTGTACCATTTGTTACGTTTGCCCATGTACCACTGTTATTATATTGCCATTGATATGTGAATGGCGTTGTTCCGAGTGCGCCTGCTGTTATTGATGCATAACCCGAAATTACACACATATTGTTATCAGATGGCTGTGTGGTAATGGTGACCGGAACACAGGATGACGTTACTGTTACTGTTACCGTGAATGTTGCTCCGACACATGATCCGTTTGCCGGAGTTACCGTATATGTAGCCGTTCCTGCACCTGAAGGAATTGTCAATGTACCGCTTATATTTGTTTGTGGAGTTGGCTGTGCACTTCCTCCGGTGACACCTCCGAGATAAGTTGGTGCAATCCATGTATAGGTGGTTCCGGCAGGGATATCTGCTCCGGAAGGAGTTACTGTAAATGTCCCTCCTGTCAGAATCGATGTCGCCTGATTGGTTACAATTGGTGTAATATTTACAACAGCTGTGACATCCAGCCTTAATATACTTTCACATCCGCTTACAGTCTGGCTTGCATAATAATGTGTTCCGTTTACCAGGGTTGTTGTTGGTGATAACAGGCTTCCTCCGCCTGATGCTGAATACCATTGAATTAAAGTACCTGCTGCTGCCAGATTAGCTACTGTCGGCGATGCCCCTGAACAGAATGATTGTGTCGCACTGCCTGTCGGTGCTCCCGGAGTAGTATTAACCACAGCCGTGACATTCAGTCTTGATATACTTTCGCATCCGTTTACAGTCTGGCTCGCATAATAATGAGTCCCATTGGTTAATGCCAGGGTTGGTGATAATGCACTTCCTCCGCTTGAGGCTGAATACCATTGAATTAAAGTGCCTGTTGCTGTCAGATTAGCTACTATTGGCGATGCCCCTGAACAAAATGTCTGTGTTGCACTTCCTGTCGGAGCTAAAGGAGTAGTATTTACTATCGCTGTGACATCGAATCTCAATATACTCTCACATCCGCTTACGGTCTGGCTCGCATAATAATGCGTCCCGTTGGACAATGCTAATGTTGGCGATAAAGCACTTCCTCCGCCGGATGATAAATACCATTGAATTGATGTTCCAGTTGCTGTCAGATCAGCTACTGTTGGCAATGATCCTGAACAGAAGGTCTGTGTCGCGCTTCCTGTTGGTGCTACAGGAGTAGTATTAACTACCGCCGTAACATCAAGTCTTAATATGCTCTCACATCCGCTTACAGTCTGGCTCGCAAAATAATGCGTTCCATTGACAATGGTCGTTGACGGGGATAACAGGCTTCCGCCAAGCGAGGCTGAATACCATTGAATTGAAGTACCCGTTGCTGTCAGATTAGCAACTGTCGGTAATGATCCTGAACAGAAGGTCTGAGTTCCACTCCCTGCAGGTGCTGCCGGTGTGGTATTAATTGTTGCTGTGACATCCAGTCTTGATATGCTCTCGCATCCGTTTACAGTCTGGCTTGCATAATAATGTATCCCGTTGGCCAGGGCTAATGCTGATGATAATGCACTACCTCCGCTTGATGCTGAATACCATTGAATTGAAGTACCTGTTGCGGTCAGATTAGCTACTGTCGGTAATGATCCTGAACAGAAGGTCTGAGTTCCACTCCCTGCCGGTGCTGCCGGTGTTGTATTAACTGTTGCAGTGACATCCAGCCTTGTGTTGCTCTCACAACCATCTACTGATGTCTGGCTTGCATAATAATGTGTCCCATTGGTCAGGGCTAATGCCGGTGATAATGCACTACCTCCGCTGGATAATGAATACCATTTAATAGATGTTCCTGTTGCTGTTAAATTTGATATTGTCGGTGATGAACCGGAACAGAATGTTTGAGTTGCACTACCTGCGGGTGCCAAAGGAGTAGTATTAACAACAGCTGTGACATCCAGTCTTGATGTGCTCTCACATCCGCTTACAGTCTGGCTCGCAAAATAATGCGTCCCAGTGATAAGTGTTGTTGTCGGGGATAACAGACTTCCATCATCTGATGATGAATACCATTGAATTAAAGTACCGGATGCAACCAGATTAGCTACGGTTGGCAATGTCCCGGAACAAAAAGTCTGCGTCGCGCTCCCAGACGGAGCCTCTGGGGTGGTATTTACAACCGCCCTGACATCCAGTCGCGATGTACTTTCGCATCCGTTTATGGTCTGAGATGCATAATAATGAGTACTATTTGCCAGAGCAGTTGTTGGCGATAATATACTTCCGCCATTTGGAGCTGAATACCATTGAATTAAAATGCCAGCTACTGTCAGATTAGCTAAAGTGGGTGAAGTGCCGGAACAGAAAGTCTGAGGTGAAGGACCTGAAGGTGCTGCCGGATTTGAAATTGTAGAAATATTTACGGGAGTACTTGTTGCGGTGCAAGTTGCTGCATTGGTTGAGATTACATAATAACCGTCACCTGCCAAAAGACCTGTCCAGCTCAGGACTGATCCATTTCCGACCTGTGCACCCTGAACCGGGGTATTAAGGGAATTATATAGCTGATATGTGACTCCGGTTACCGATGTCGTTGAAGTTATCGTTCCATTACCACCGGGCGAAACACAGATAGTACTGCCCGTTAGTACAAGAGCAACAGGATTTGCAGTGGTAAAAATATTTACCGGACTGCTAGTCGCTGTACAGGTTGATGCATCAGTTGCTATTACATAATATCCGTTACCTGCTGAAAGACCTGTCCATGTCAATCCCGATCCATTTCCAGCTTGTGCTCCCTGAACCGGGGCATTGCTTGAATTATACAGCTGGTAGCTGACTCCGCTTACCGAGGTCGTTGAAGTTATCGTCCCATTACCCCCGGGTGAAACACAGATAGTGCTGCCAGTCAATAAAAGGGCTACTGGATTTATAGTAGTTAATACATTGGCAATATTACTGGCTAGAGATACGCAAGACGTTGTTAAATTGGTACCTATTACATAATATCCATTACCTGCAGAAAGACCTGTCCACGTCAATCCTGATCCATTTCCAGCTTGTGCTCCCTGAACTGGAGCATTGCTTGAATTATACAGTTGGTAGCTAACTCCGTTTACTGATGTCGATGAAGTAATCGTCCCATTACCGCCAGGTGATACACAGATAGTGCTGCCCGTTAGTATAAGGGCTGCCGGATTTGCGGTAGTTAATACATTTACCGGTGTGCTTGTTGCTGTACAAGTTGCTGCATTGGTTGCTATTACGTAATATCCGTTACTTGCAGGAAGCGATGACCATGTAAGTCCCGATCCATTTCCGACCTGTGTACCCTGAACCGGGGTATTAAGGTAATTATATAACTGATATATGACTCCACTTACTGATGTCGCTGAAGTAATCGTTCCATTTCCTCCCGGTGATACACAGATAGTGTTGCCCGTTAGTACAAATGCTGCCGGATTTGCAGTTGTTGATACATCTACTGGTGTGCTTGTTGCTGTACATGTTGATGCATTGGTTGCTATTACGTAATATCCGGTACCTGCAGGAAGCGATGACCAGGTAAGTCCCGATCCTGTTCCTGCCTTTGCTGTCTGAACCGCTGTGTTTGATACATCATATAGCTGGTAGCTGACTCCGTTTACCGAGGTCGTTGAAGTTATCGTCCCATTACCCCCGGGTGATGCACAGATAGTGCTGCCAGTCAATAATAGGGCTACAGGATTTAAAGTAGTTAACACATTGGCAGTATTACTGGCTAGAGATACGCAAGACGTTGTTAAATTGGTACCTATTACATAATATCCGTTACCTGCAGAAAGACCTGTCCACGTCAATCCTGATCCATTTCCAGCCTGTGCTCCCTGAACTGGAGCATTGCTTGAATTATACAGCTGGTAGCTAACTCCGTTTACCGATGTCGATGAAGTAATCGTTCCATTGCCTCCGGGTGATGCACAGATAGTGCTACCTGTTAGTTCAAGGGCGACAGGATTTGAAGTCGTTAATACATTTACCGGAGCGCTTGTTGCTGTACAGGTTGATGCATTGGTTGCAATTACATAATATCCGCTGCCGGCGGGAAGTGATGACCAGGTAAGTCCTGATCCTGTTCCTGCCTTTGCTGTCTGAACAGCAGCGTTTGATACATCATATAACTGGTAACTGACTCCGTTTACTGAGGTCGATGAAGTAATTGTGCCATTACCACCAGGTGATACACAGATAGTGCTGCCCGTAAGTACAAGGGCTGCAGGATTTGCAGTTGTTGATACATTTACCGGAGTGCTTGTTGCTGTACAGGTTGCTGAATTTGTTGCTATTACGTAATATCCGTTACTTGCTGAAAGACCTGTCCAGGTCAATCCTGATCCATTTCCTGGCTGTGCGCCCTGGATGGGAGAATTCAGAGAATTATATAACTGGTAGCTGACTCCGCTTACGGATGTAGTTGATGTAATTGTACCATTACCTCCCGGTGATGCACATATCGTGCTGCCGGTCAGGTTAAGTGCAACAGGATTTGGATTTTCAGTTATCACAGCTGATCCGCTCATTGGAGTTGTACCACCGGAATTAGTTCCGGAAACTGTATAAGTTCCTGCAAGCTGATTTCCAAAAGTTATGGCTGAACCAGTACCCGTAACTGTTGGAGCTTGAGCAACCAGTATTTTTATAAAGTGTATATGTTACACTCTGTTTCCGAGTTGTCAAGACCGACCGGTAATCCACCGGATCCCTGGCAATATGAACCACCTCCTGTAATATTGAAGGCAGTTGGCGCAGAGACTGGAGGATTAAGAACAGGATTATCGTAAACATTTGCGTTAGTTCCTGGAATTACAGGTAGCGGTGAAGTTGTACTACCATTTGAGATGAGAATTCTTGTAGCATAAAATGGGGAAAGCACTCCACTTGACTCAAAGATCAGATTTGGTGTGGTGCTTCCAACAAAATCAATTGTATTTGTCAATATAAAATGTGTCAACAAAGTTCCTGGACTTACCCTTGAAATACTGGTACATTTACCAAGCGGAATCTGTGCTAATTCTCCCGCAAGACTGATCTGAGTTTGACCAGGGAAACTTGAACTGGTTGACAGTAAAGGAGTATTGTAAAAAGTTTGAAAAGGCCCTAATCCGGAATTTGTATTATCTATTGCAGCAGATATTGATCCTCCAGAGTAAATGTCTGAGTTAAAGAAAATTCCAAATTGTGTAGTACTCAGGTAAAAATTCTGAACTGCGTCAGTGTTTAATAGATAAACATCAAACTCTAGCTTATTAGAAGCTGTCTGAACCTGATTCCTTATAGAAAGTACAAAACTTGTGCTTTGTGCATTTATTTCTATATTGAAAAATAAGATAATGATAACTATAAAGATTCTGTTCCAAAATTTAGATAGCCTTTTCATTTCTTTTTGTTGTTTTAGCCTTAACCTTAGTAAGTTAGAAATAGATAGCTCAATCATTTTAAGGTGATCTTAGTTGTTAGGGGTGATAAGTCCTGACATAGTTTGAATTGTTGTTTACCATTATAAGGTAATCACCTGTATCTACTGACCCGTTTCCATCTATATCGGTGGCAACATACCCACGAACATAGCTGGCAACATCATTGACAACAGGAGCAAAATCACCAGTGTCGATTGAACCATCCTGGTTTGCATCACCCCCGTATATGAAGTATATGCCATCTGCATACATTCCCAGATTCCCGCCAAAGATATTAGACGGAGATCCAAATGAATGTGTAATAGTTCCACCCGCAAATGAAACAGAGGATGATGTTGTAGTTTCAATACTGTTGCGGTGCTTAATTGTTATATAATATGAACTTGAATAAGTTGAAGGAATAGTAATCGAAACTGTACCATTAGTACCTAACAAGACATTTGAAACAGAATAAATAATTGAAGCATAGGACTCTGCACTATGCAATTCTATAGTTATATGATCCGCAACACCAGCTGGCCAATGCGTTCCAATTTCATCATAGGCCTGTCTCATTGATGAAGATCCGTTATAAAGACCCTGCAGAAATACAGAGGTCAGATAAAGCGTTTTAAGAGTAGCCTCAGTAACAGTCTGGCTCTGGATATAGATTGCCGGGGCATATATTCCATTGCCCTCCTGCCGTGCCGTAATATTAGATATTCCGACTCCGACGATTGTAACTCTGTTGCCACTGATTGTTAAAACCGAAAGATTTGAGCTTGAATAGGTCATTAGCAGTCCGCTGGAGGGTATTGCTGAAATTATATATGGAGCATCTCCAAGTTGCTTTGGTGGAAGCGGATTGAAAATAATTGTCTGAGAAAGCAGTGTGACAGACTGTTCTGAAAATGGTGCCAGATATCCGCCCGCTGCTGATGTGATATCTCCTCCCGGATATTCAACAGTAAGCGCTTCTGCTCCCGAAAGTGAGCTTGCAAGAGTTGCATTAATTGTATATGGATCACCATCTTTAAGCGATAATGAAGTAATTGCCACTTGTAGGCCGTCAACCGTTATTGTGAACTGGCTTTCCCTTCCGGAAGGATTTGCCATTATCATGTCAAACTGCATTTCAATATATGTCGCGGCTTTTCCGGTGTACAGCAAATTTGGCATTCCGGGCGGACTCACATTCCCTGTTACCTGTGCATCAGGTGAATCACCTGTATTATCATGGATCCTGAAACTGAAATTCCCTGCTCCGTTACCATAATCCCCGTTGGCAAGATAAATGACATTCCGGTCTGCATCAGTTATGGTTGTGCCGGCTGAAGAAATCAGCGCTCCCCTTGCACCTGAATTATACTGGTAAAGATGACCCTGTGCAGGAAGTGAAGTTATTATGGCCGTTTTGGCGCTTGCGTCCCCGCCAGTAAAGTTGAGTTTTATTGTTTTTTCCTGGCCCTGTTCAACATAGACTGTTTGTGGTACCGCAACAAGTAGCGGGAATAAAGTTGTGGTGAATTTTTTAATTTCACACCAGGTTGTTCCGGTGGCATTTTTAGCAAAGACACCCCAGTAGTAGGTCGCATCAAGTGTTAAGCCTGTAACATTATATGATAGATTTGAACCCGGAGAATAAACGGTCGCATCTGTTAAATCTGATCTGCCTGATATATATAAGGTATATGAAGCTGCATTTGATGCTGCATTCCATTCAAATTTCTGGGAAGTACCAATTACCGCATCCTGAGCAGGGGTAGCCAGAACGGTTATCCCCGGATCAGGAAGAGTAATATTGGTTGTAAGAAAAACACCATCGTATGATGCATTTGAATTAATAGTAAATGTTGAGCCTGAGGGAGTAAATAAAATAGCCTGTGCATTGGTTATAGCCGTTGAATTATCAAATGAATATTGCACACCTTCCAATCCTGATGCATTTTCAAGACCTATCGTTGCAGTACCACCATGAGCTCTTGTTGACAGATAATCCAGAATTAACCTGTATTGTACCTGTATTTTATTACTACCCTCATATAGGATCACCACATACGTGCCGAAAGCAGATGGGATATTGTAGAAATCCATATTTACAAACTGGATTATAAGCTTCCTGGTGGGTGATGATCCGATTGTCGAATATAATATTTTTCCCATGAAGCTTACTGCCAGATCATCCCAGAAAGCAGCAATAAAATTATTCGGTAATGCGGGATCCGGGATAGATACATTTTCTCCATCAGTTGACGGACCATCAAACAGGATCTGTCCATTTGTATTCAGATAAAACTGTGTGTAAACATTCCCGAAATATGTAAAGTTAAATCCAATATTAAATGGCCCGTAAGATTCGTCATTTGTATATCCTGACTGGACAAGTGTGCCGGGATAAATCGTCTCTACAGGCTGCGATAAACCCTTCAATCCTGCCAAAAGAAAAAATCCAACCACAAGCAATAATCTCATGATCTTCAATTCTTTAAATTACTTACTTCTGAAACGGAACAAGTATGTCAGATCCTTACCGGAGAATTCAATTTTAACAGTTAAAGATATTGCTGATATTCAATGTGCCCCAAGCTATGATCCTTTACCTGTTGCTTATCCTTAGACAAGCTTTCGCCCCGTCAGTCACATGTTCAGAGACTAACACCGGGGTTACCTGATTTGGCTTCAGACACAAAAGAGCTACAGGATTACTTTAAGATCAGAAGATTTAATCTTTGCCCCGGAATACCGGGAAAAGGATCTTGTAAGCTCAGCAGTTCTTTAAAATAGCCACAACTAAATTAAGTATTTTGAAACTATATCTGAATTTTATTTGACCAATCGGCAGAAATCATACATAAGTGAGGCTTTTTATTAAATTAACTTTTTTTCGCTCTCAAAAAACACGGGAATTTGATATTTATTCAGAGTGAGTAAATCGTTAAAAACTGCCTTAAAATGAAGCTCTGTGGTATGTATAATTCAGTTCAACTGTCATCGACCTGATCCGGCCAGACGTCATAAAAAAGAGAATCCCCGGATCTCTCCGGGGATCTTTTGTCCTGACTCCCAGGCACTACTGAGAGTGTCATGTCAAAACCATAAAGAATTTAAATCTCAAAGTTATGTACATATATAAAACACCTGTACAATAATATTTGTTTTGTAAAACCATGATTTTCTTCAAAAGAATTTGCAACAGCAAATATTGAAGGCGGCATTCATGAAAAACAGGTCTCTCCCGGATTATTCTTTAAAAAGCTTCACGTTCATTGCAGAAGGTCCTTTTGGTCCCTTGCCGATCTCAAAAATGACCACATTATTTTCCTTTACAGGTTCCAGCAGATTATTTGCATGAACAAAGACACTCTGGTTTGATTCCAGATCGCGGATAAAACCATATCCCTTTGACTCATTAAAGAATGTTATAACGCCCTTACGTACGAAGTCAGGAGCATTTTGTGGATTATTCCTGGTTACACTGAGTTCGATGTTTTCAGCAATAACGACTGTTTTCTTATCCGGATCCGGGGGAGTTGAGGTGATTCTTCCGAATTCATCTACATAAGCGAACATATCGTTCAGACTGCTCTTTTTTCCCTCACTTTTTTTCTTTGCCCGCTTCTGCTCTTTTTCTTTTCTCTTTTTCTCTTTTTTGTTCTTTACTTCCTTTTTATTGAAAGTCTCCTGTGACCTGCCCATATTTTTATCTTACTCTGGTTATTGATTTAATTTCTGATCAGCTGTAAAACCTGATGGTGCGCAGATTAACTAACCGGATAGATGATTAGAAGAATGATGCCCAGAATCGAAAAGCTGAATACTCAGGCAAATGTACTATAAAATCCGCGGATTACATTCTTTTACCTGAATTACTAACGTTTTAAGTATGTTGAAGGAAACAAAATTTTAACATATTTTTCTCCATTCAAATTATTTGAGAACATTCAGTATGAAACATTTGTTATAAAGTAAGTATGTATGAACCAGATTTAATTGACGTCGAAAGTATCAGGTGTTGCATCCCTTTCTGGGAGTTGGAAATGGATGCTTTACTAACCGATGAAGATAAAATAAAACTATTTCTGGATTATTACTGCTCAATAAACTAATCCGGATTTCTTCCGGATTTTCATTTTTAATAATACTCATGGTAAATTGACTTTGGCTTATAAATGGTATAACTTTGTAATAGAAGAAATTTAGTGTCATTGGTTAATTTATGAAGTCATTTTAAAAAATTAATTAGTAACAGTATTTTATAGCGTCAGCCATTCTTTAAAGTGATCCGGGTGTTGCTCACGATCTTTTAATTGAGATTGTTTTTAAATTCTGTAACTAAAAGATATTAACCATGAAAACAAAGTTGATCAATCAAATCTGGTTCATTCTCTTTCCTGTATTGCTGGTATCATGCGAGAAAGATGAACCGGCAGTTCAGAGTCCTGAGCCTGATGGCGGCTTTCTTTCGTTTTCAACAAATGGACAGACAATATTATCTACTGCCATAAAAAGTGATCAGAAGCAGGTGAAGCTTGAGGTTGAGTCTGACGTGGATGTTACAAAACTGATTCCCCGGTTTGAGGTTCCCCCGGGTATTTCTGTTTATTTAAATGGTGTGGAGCAGGTGTCAGGAATTTCGACCACCGATTTTTCCTATGCAGTTACATACGATCTGACAGATTCAATTAACCGGAAGGCTTCGTGGAAAGTAATGGCAGTTCCGGTAAGTAAAAGAATTGTTATTGATGCCTCGCACGATGGTGGAGTATGGTGGTACCCGCAATCAGAGGTGACAGGATTTAATCCCGACAAGTATCATCAGGGTAAGGTTTTTGCCGACCTGCTTCGCAAGAAAGGATTTAAAGTGGATGAACTTGGCAGGGGAGTAGAGCTCAAAGAGGATCATTTTATGGGATATTTTATCGTTATAAGAGTAAATGGATTCCAGGCATATACTGCAAATGAACTTGATGTCTATTCCAAACTTGTCAGAAGGGGTATGAATCTGGTCTTTTTCACCGATCACAAAAGGTATGATCCGAAAGACGAACTGGGTGATCTCCTGGGCCTTGAATTTAAGGGTATTGCATCAGGAAATGTAAGTAAGTTTACAAGTCATATTATTACCGAAAATCTCACCGGCCTAGATTATATTGCAGGCTCTGTTCTTGTCAGCGCATATCAGAATCCGGATATTCAGATACTTGGATGGTTAGGTGAAAATGATTATGCTGATCTGAATTTTAACGGTATCAAAGATGAAGGCGAACCTGTGGCGCCTCCGGTAATGGGTATTCTCAGCTATCCGAAAAGCAAAATATTCTTTATTGGCGATGCCAATGGTCTTCAGATTATGCCTCAACCGTTTATCAACAACCTTATAAGCTGGATGAAAGAATAATCTGTTCAGGAGAATTTACTATTTCAGATCCTGTGCCTGGAAGCTTTTCAAACCACCCCCGGTCAGTATCAGTGTATTAATATTATGACAGACCTTTGTCCTTTGCTCTCTGGAAAGAATTAAACTATAGTCCCGTCCGGAAGCCCGGACTGACAAAAGCTGCAACTTTTCGGGTTATTCCTGAAATGAAAGAGTAATTACCTGAAGCAGCCTTAATAAGAAGTTTTCTGATGTTAAAATAAAATTTGACTTTCCCTTAAGCAGGATGTAATTTTGCAATTACGGTTATCTCTAAAACATAAACAATATGAAAACGTTAAAATTCTTTTTAACTGCAGTAATGGCAGCTTTTCTCAGTTATTACGCACAAGGACAGACATCTACTGTCAAGGATGACCTTAATAAAGCTCAAAGCCTTGGCAAAGAAGGCAATACGGCCGAAGCATCCAAAGCCTACCTCGATATTATGGGGAAGTACCCGCAGAACAGGGAGGCTGTGCAGGGCTGGTTGATGATAAATATGAAAAGGAGCCCTACCGGTGAGGAAGACGCTATTAAACAACTTGAAGAACTCGAAAAATCATATCCGGATAATACTGCAATTTTATTCTTTAAAACATATCTTCAGACTGAATATAAGCATTATGATGAAGCATTGAAGAACACTGACAAGCTTATCAAAATGCAACCTGATGATGGTTTAATCTGGTTAATGAGAGGACAGATTCTTGAAATCCTGAACAAAAATGAAGAGGCATTAATCGCCTACAACAAGGCGGTCTCACTTGATTCAAACAATGCTGATGCCTGGCAAAATAAGGCAGGCCTTCTTGCAAAAACAAATAAACTCGATGAAGCCATTGACTGCTATACAAAGGCAATTCAGCTTGCTCCTGGTCAGCCGGTATTTCTGTATAATCGGGGATGTGCTTATTGCCGCAAAGGTGATAAGGCAAACGCACTGGCCGATCTCGGAAAAGCAATTTCAATTAATCCTCAGTTCAAGTCGTATGCAGCGAAAGATGAAGATTTCAAAAGTCTTTGGGAAGATGCAGATTTTAAGAAAATTATAGCACAATAATAGTCTTGAAGTGTGAAAAAACCATTGCCTCTGACCGCTTTCCACCCGAACAGGTTGACCATCTTTAGCCGGAACTGCTTGATATCGTGAAGTGATTCCAATGTCACTCAATGTCATCCATTGTCAAATCTGGTTTTTGGTGATCACTATTTGGGGAGCAACCCGAATAGCTATTTACTGAAAAGGCAAATCATTATGATTAAATACCCTCCTTATTTTTCTAAGACAAGGTCCTTTTGTCGTGCATATTCAATCATAAATTCATAAACTTTCGCTTTATCTTCTAATTTCCATAGCCATTCTCCAAATAGAAGTACCACCGCTTTCTTCTCCTTCCTCTGGATTTCAATTTTCTTATTTCTCAGGATTATTTTTACTACTTCATTATTCTTGATGATAATCTCTCCGATCTTTGTTCTCCACTTTATTTTCAGGTTATCGTCACCGACCACAAATCTGGTTTCATTATTCCCCATTAATGGAGTAAAGAAAATCACTCCAAGGAGAACCATGGAAATTGACCTTATCCAGCCTGATAGTGTCAAGGATTCATCCGATGAGAATAAAAGTTCTCCAATGCCAAACAATATCCAAAGTACACCTATTATTCTCTTTGACATTGCCCACCCTCTGTATTTGAAAATTAAGTTTTCCATGATTATATAATTTAAATTCGTTTACTAAAGTTACGAGAAAGTATATATGCAAGTCAATTAATAATCAACCAGACATCCACTTTAATTGTACTTCTCTTTTGGTCGATTAAGTCTTATTGGGGCAGCGATAAGAAATTTACAGATTGGTTTAAGTACCAAGTTGAATCCCTGAGTCTTGTTGAAGGACAGGATTATTCTGAATTTACGCCAAATTTTGGCGTAAATTCAGGCATTAAACGAAAGCGGGGCAGACCGGCCAACATAAAGAGAGCAGCATGGATAGCTATTTGCCGGGTTGATTAACTACCTTTGCTGTCTGATTGGCTATAATGCTGTTGACAAGGACTTTAAGTTCATCTATTTGTTTTTGTTGTGATTCGATCAGGTTCTTGTGCTCATTGTCTTTTTTATTTAATTCTTGTACAGCATTAATTAAAGGTATTACAAATTCTCCGTAAGAGAGATTTAGTGTCTGCTCATCATTATCATCAATGACAAGCCCACTAAACTCAAGGTTCAAATCCTTAAGAACTTGCAGGACATCTTGGGCAATTAATCCGTCTCTGCGGCGTTTATTTGAATCAGTTATATAATTAAACGATACTGTATTTAATCTAGATATAAAGTTTAGGCCAAGATTGTTTTTATATATAATGTTTTCTTTCATACGTCTATCTGAGTAATTTGACCAACCTGCATATCCGCCTATACTCGTAACGAACATATCCCCCATTACGATTTTATTGCTAGCGTTAACCCTTGCGTTATAACCGATTGCTGTCGCATTGGTCAAGTTTCCTGTTGAAGGGCCTGCCCAGTAACCTAAAAAAGTATTATAGTCACCGGAAACATTAGCACCAGCGGTATAAGCTCCTATAATTACATTACAATACCCATCAACATTACCACTACCTGCTTCCCCCCCTATTATTACATTGTCCTGGCCTGCAGTATTCTTTTTGCCAGCCATGTAACCTATCATTACGTTAGAATATCCTGTTGTATTAGCGATTCCAGATTCTGACCCAATAAATGTATTTAATTTGCCTGTAATGTTGCTACTACCTGACATATAACCTACAAACACATTCTCAACGGGCACCATGTTATTATTTTGACTTTGACCTGCATAAGATCCTACAAATGTGTTTCTATTCGCATTATTTTGACCACCTGCAGCATAGCCCACAATTGTATTATCGGAGGCATAAGAATCAATACCGCCAAAATTTGAAAAAGAGCCCACACAAGTATTTCTATATCCATACTTAATCCTAAATCCAGCTTGAGAACCAACATAGGTATTCCAATAACCAACAGTATTTCCAGAGCCTGCACGGCCTCCTAAAAATGTATTATTATGACCTGTCGTATTTGAATATCCTGCACTGTCACCCACAAAAGTATTATAGTATCCGGTTATATTATTCATCCCGGATATATAGCCAATGAACGTATTCATGGAGCCATTGTTTGAGTATCCAGCATTATTACCTAAAAATACATTATTATGACCAGAAGTATTCGTATAACCCGCCTTAAAGCCTATGAAAGAATTTGAATTTCCTGAAGTTATTTTATAACCGGATTGGTATCCAATAACTGAATTATATAGTCCTGTTGTGATACTTTTGCCAGCCTGATGTCCTATAAGGTAGTTAGACGGGGTCAGCCTAAGATAACCCTTTGCAGCACCGGATAAAACATTTCCAACTCCAAAGCCTTTTAATGTATCCGCAGTAAGTATCCTTGTGCTATCAGGAGTCACTCTTAAGTACTTTGATAAATCACCTTTGGTCATATCATATCCTCCGACAGCAAATCCTCCTTTCAATCCCTTTGTTGAAGGATTAGAATCTATATATATTCTTACACTGTCAGAATTGACATCGAGATAATCCTGTACCGTTCCTTTTGTCAGGTCATAACCACCAACGGCAAAACCTCCCTTCAATCCCTTCGTCAGCGGGTTTGTATCAAGATATACTCTCACACTGTCTTTACCAACAACAAAATATGGTGTCGATACTCCTTTGTCCGTACCAAAACCTCCTACTGCAAACCCACCTTTCAGTCCTTTCGCACCATCAGACACATAAACTCTTACACCTTCATTGTAAACTGCAAATACAGTCTGTCCTATTTTGTTTTTGACTTCAAAAAGTGCCTCATCATTGACTGACGTCTGTCCTGCAACTGACAACTTCTTTATCGAACCTGCAAGATCACCTGCAATCATTGAATAAGGGACTGACCACAGTTTTGCATTACCCATTGTTTTCCAAATACCCTGGTAATTGATCTGCACTTTCAAATATAGAGGTGTTACATTCCAATTTATCTGTGAGAAGGATGCTGCACTCCCTGATTGTCGGACTCCTGTACCAATTACGATATTGAAAACTCCATTAACATTAGTTTTAACTGTGGAATGGAGTTCTTCATATGTAACAACAGGAGTGATAGTATCAGACAGTATTCCCATTTTGACCTGTATTGTCGTGTTCGCCATAGGCCCACCTGTAGTCGTGTGCGCAACTGCCTGATAGTTGAAACCCTGAGGAATTTGGCTCAGGGCGCAGGGCGCAGGGCTGAGGGCAAGAATCAATAGTAGCCTGAGGGAGAGTTTTGTTTTCATAGCAATAGGTATTAGAACTTTGAAAACGAGATAATTGTGTAAGCAAGTTATAACAAAAGAAATGACAAGTCAATTTTTTTTGACTAGCAGAAAAAGATCACTGGGAAGTCTGTAAAATCTTATCACAAATCCGCTCATCTTTTGCCAACTTTGGCAGTACGACATTTGAAAAAGAAAAAGACTCCGGAGTTGATTTCCGAGGGCATCGTTTTATCTCAGACTACATATTTGGGTCAGCTTTCTGTATTATTTAAATTGAGAAGCGTGTTCGTAGATTATCTTCCATTGGCCATTATTTTTTCCCCAGACGTTCGTATAGGCTACTTTGTCAACTTTTAATGTGTCTCCTGATTTCATTACGTAGTCTGTTTTGCCAACCCATGCAGATATACCGAAGTCCTTAGTGAGGACTTTGAGTTCTAAGTAAACAGGTTCAATTTTTAAGCTGACCGCGGAATTAATACCATCCCACAGATTTTTTTCTCCTTGAAAATCTAAAAGTTTACTACTTCCGATACGATTCATTTCAGGGGAATAGAATTGCAAGATTGCCTCCTTATCCAACGCCACCCATTTTACACAAAAGGAGTCAAACACCGATTTTAACTCGCCCTTGATTTGAGCTTTTTGCTCTTCCGTTAATTGGTCACTTTGCTTCGATGTACAACCAAAAAAGGAGAGTAGCAATACTGTAATCATTGTCGCTGTAATAAAAGCTTTCATTTGATTTGATTTGGTTTTAATGAATGAAAATAACTAAGGTATCTGTAAATCAATAATATTGATGCAAGTTATATCACCATCAGGCCAAAGTCAATTTTATCTTAAAATACTAACTTCCGTCTTTTGTATCAAAGGCCTCGATGAGTCACCCGGGGTCGCTTCCCTTCCTTTGTGTAAAAATGTAAAAGTGCAGGTCGAATAAGATCTTTTTTTGAAAGAGCGGGATTTGGGGGAAATAAATTAGAAAATGAATCAAAACGTCTATCAAAAAAACGAACTACTTTTTGATCTTTATATGTCGTTCATCTTCAGAGTAGCGAGAGGGGGGAATGATCCCCCGACCTCATGATTATGAATCATGCGCTCTAACCAACTGAGCTATCTCGCCCTTTGCCCACCGAAGCCCTGGCGAAGGCGGATCTTCGTCCGCCGTAGCTTCAGCAAAGGCATATTTTATGCGGGTGCAAATATAAGCAGTTTGAAGGTAATTACCAATAAGATTTTTTTAAGATTCAATATTTTTCTATATTGCAGAAAAAGAACGGGTGTTACAAGATATGATCGTCAAATATGAACTGGAATATACGCTGAATTGCTCGCCTAAAGTGCTCTTCTCAAGGTTGAGTACTCCTGAAGGCCTGTCCGAGTGGTTTGCAGATAATGTCAATGTTGAGGGAGATGTCTTCACGTTCTTCTGGAAAAAATCGGAGTCAAAAGCCAGATTGATGGCTTTGAAGGAAAATAGATTTGTCAGATTCGAATGGATCGATAATCCGGATGAAGAGTCAAACTTTTTCGAATTCCATATTAATATAGAAGAAATGAGTGGCAGTCTTGCCCTAATTATTACTGACTTTGCCGAGTCTGATGAAAAAGATGATGCCATAAAATTATGGGATACGCAAATTGAGGAGCTGAAGAGGGCGCTGGGGATATGACGGCACCGAAGTTCAATAGTTTTAAGGTTTTACAGAATTAGGGCTTTGTACCCTGATGCCAAATAATTATCATACCGTTGTGCGGTTGTACCTTTACACCGCTGCACCTTTGCACCGTTGAGCCGTTGCGCCTTATATCATATATTACAATATGATTATTGATAAAAATCGAGTACTTTTGCGGTCAAATTCAGGCATGCAGTGAAGAAACTCGACAAATTTGTCCTGAAATCCTTTATTGGTCCTCTGGTACTCACATTTTTTATTGTGCTTATAATCCTTCTTTTGCAGTTCCTCTGGATGTATGTCGATGAGCTTGCAGGGAAAGGACTCAATTTTAAAATCCTGGCAGAACTCCTTTTTCAGTTCTCCCTTTCTTTCGTTCCGACTGCACTGCCGCTGGCGATACTTCTTGCCTCCCTAATGACCTTCGGTAATATGGGGGAATTCAGTGAACTCACTGCCATCAAATCGTCCGGAATTCCGCTTCAGCGAATAATGAGACCATTAATATTTCTTATCGGGTTCCTGGTAGTGGTTTCATTTTTCTTTTCAAATTATGTCCTGCCCTACTCGAACCAGCAGGCACGGTCGCTCCTCTATGACATTCGCCGTAAACGCCCGGATATCAACCTGCAGGCAGGTACTTTCAACAATGATATTGACGGATTCAGCATCAAGGTGACTTCTAAGGATCCATATACTAACCGCCTTGATAAGCTGCTTATTTATGACCACCGGGAAAGAAACGGAAATGTATCGGTGACTTTTGCCGATTCAGGTTATATTAAGGTCACACCTGATGAAACTGCAATGATAATGGTGCTCTATAACGGATCAAATTTTGTTGAGACCGAAGAGAGAAATGTAGCTCCTGCAGAAAGAAAATATCCTTCAAGAAAAGATTATTTCGATGAGGAGAAGATAGTGCTTTCACTCACTGGATTTGACCTGGAAAGAACCGGAACTGACCTCTTCAGGTCTACATCCTGGAGCAAGAATTTGAAAGAACTCTCATATTGTGTCGATTCCCTCAGCAAAGAATACAACCTGAAACAGAGTTACCAGCTTCGCGAATTTAATCTGACGAAAATATACGAATCCCGGAATAACCAGACAGCTATTGCTGTACCACAGGATAATGTTAATCCCGGTGCTGACCCGGTGAAATTCAATGTTAAATCCCTGTTCGATTCACTTAATGTATATGAAAAAAGAAATGTTCTTGCAAAAGCTGTAGGGGATATTAAGGATGCAACCGAATTTATTTCGATGAAAACCGAGTCAATGAAGGTGCAGACCAGGAATACTAACAGGTTTATGATCGACTGGCATAAAAAACTCACATTACCATTTGCCTGTCTCGTGTTTTTCTTTATAGGAGCACCGCTGGGAGCTATAATCAGGAAAGGAGGACTCGGAACACCATCTGTGATCTCTATTTTCTTCTTTGTTGTGTGGTATGTGATTTCCCTTTCCGGAGAGAAGGTTGTGGAAGAAGGACTCTTAAACGATATTGTCGGAATGTGGGCTTCATCATTTATTCTTCTGCCTGTAGGACTTTTTCTGACTTATAAGGCTTCAACCGATTCCATGATTATGAACATTGATACATATATTACGTTTTTCCGTAAGATAAAAGATTACTTATACAGGATCACCTTCCAGGTAAAGAGTGATCCGGACAATAAAACAGACCAGGATGAGCAGATTTAAACTAAATACAATACCCGAAGCAATTGACGATATCAGGGAGGGGAGGCTTCTCATCGTTGTGGATGATGAGGACCGTGAAAATGAGGGTGATTTTATTTGTTCAGCTGAACTGATTACTCCCGAGATAGTAAATTTCATGGCAAAGCACGGCCGCGGACTTATATGTGCTGCACTCCCTGAAGAACGTTGTGAAGAGCTTGAACTCGATCTTATGGTGGGGATAAACACTTCATTACACGAAACACAATTTACTGTCTCTGTTGACCTTAAAAATGGACAGACAGCCACCGGAGTATCAACCAGGGACAGGGCTCTTACTATTAAAGCCCTTGTTGATCCGGCAACAAAACCATCTGATCTTGGAAGACCCGGTCATATATTTCCCCTTAAAGCAAGGGAAAAAGGTGTTCTCAGAAGAGCCGGACATACCGAGGCAGTTGTTGACCTGACCCGATATGCAGGACTGCGCCCCGGCGGTGCGCTTGTGGAGATTATGAATGACGACGGTTCCATGGCACGTATGCCGGACCTTATTAAACTCAGAAAAAAATTTGACATTAAAATAATTACAATCCGTGACCTGATAAAGTACAAGCTCGAAAGAGATACCATAATTGAAAAAGGTGTAAAAGTACCGCTCCCCACTGAAATAGGTGATTTTGAATTTATTCCTTTCCGTCAGACAAGTAATGGGCTGGAACACAGCGCACTGGTCAAAGGGAAATGGACAAAAGATGAACCGGTTCTCGTACGACTTCACTCTTCCTGCTTCACGGGTGATATTTTTGGCTCACTCAGGTGCGATTGCGGTCCTCAGCTGCATAAAGCTATGGAAATGGTCGAAAAGGAAGGTAAAGGAGTTGTCATTTACCTGAGCCAGGAAGGAAGAGGTATCGGCCTGCTGAATAAGATTAAAGCCTACAAGCTGCAGGATCAGGGTATGGATACTGTTCAGGCCAACCTGTCACTTGGCTTTGCAGAGGATGAAAGGGATTATGGCGTTGGAGCAAGCATAATGAGAGAACTGGGACTCGGGAAAGTCCGCCTCATATCCAATAATCCTGTTAAGAGAGCCGGGCTGGAAGGGTACGGGATTCAGATCGTTGAAACAATTCCTCTGATAATCAAGTCAAACCCTCATAACAGGTTTTATCTTGAGACAAAAGCAAAAAAAATGGGTCATGACCTTACGTGCTACAAGCATATTGTAAAGGATTGATAATTTTTTATAGATTTGTCATGTAACCATACTGATCCATTCATGAAGAATCTCAGGATAGTATTTATGGGGACACCTGAATTTGCTGTGGCAACCCTGGGCTCCCTGCTGATGAATGGATTTAATGTCGTCGGGGTGGTTACAGCTCCGGACAAGCCTTCAGGGAGGGGCCGCAGGATCACTAAACCGGCAGTTAAAACCTTCGCTGAATATAGTCAGCTGCCTATTATGCAGCCATCAAATCTGAAAGATCCGGATTTCGTAAATGCCCTGCAAAAATTTAATGCCGATGTCTTTATTGTTGTGGCTTTCAGGATGCTGCCGCAAGTAGTCTGGAGAATACCTCACATCGGCACGATAAACCTTCATGCCTCTCTCCTGCCGCATTATCGCGGTGCGGCACCCATCAACCATGCTATAATCAATGGAGAAAAAATGACCGGCGTCACAACTTTTTTTATTAATGATAACATCGACACAGGTAATATTCTTTTGAGGGAAGGGATACACATTTTTCCTTTTGAGGATGCCGGCGACCTGCATGACAGGCTTATGAAGCACGGTGCACGTCTTGTCATCAGAACCCTGGAAGGAATTACCGACAATAGTCTGGTACCCCAGCCTCAGTCAAATTTCCTTAAACCGGGTGAAGTCCCAAAGCCGGCTCCCAAGATCTATCCCGAAGATTGCTTTATTGACTGGCATAAGGATTCTGTGTCAATTCACAACCTTATCAGGGGACTGGCACCTCATCCCGGTGCAAAATCATACCTGAGAGCCGGTGAAGCTAAAATGCTATTTAAGATCTTTGAAAGCCAGCCTGAGATTGCAAACCATATGCTTAAACCAGGCTATCTTATTTGTGACGGGAAACATTACCTGAAAATTGCCTGCCGTAACGGATTTATAAATGTTGTCAGCCTTCAGGTTGAAGGTAAAAGCCGTATGAATACAGTTGAATTCCTGAGAGGGTTCAACATTTCTGATTACACTGTATTGGTTAATTGACCGGCTTCAGATTTCTTAACCATATTTTTTCGCCGGGAACAGGTACTTCGCCTTCAGCTTTCCTGTTATACTCATAAAGCTTTTCAAGCTTCACTCCATATTTTTGCGATATTGAATACATGCTATCTCCAACGGTAACAGTATGTGTTTCTTTCCCTGGTTCGGCTTTGTCTCTTTTGGGCTGCAGATAAAGCATCTGGCCCCCTGAAGGTATAAATTCGTTATCAAGCTCATTATATCTGGGAAGCTCCCATTTCAGAAGCTGGAATTCTTTTTCAATTGATTCCCTGTTTTCTCCGTCTTTCACAATTATATATTGTATCCGGTTGTTTTCCCTTATCCTCGGTACCCTGGAGGCAACGGTAAAATTGTCAGGATTCACCAAAACAGCTTTTACAGGATTCCCGTCAACCGTATCAGCCGATACCCTTTTTTCCGGTTCCTCTGTGACCGGACTTTTTTCGGCTGAAGTATATCCTTTGTCGTAGAATTCAAGGTTGTTCTCCTCAATATTCCTGATGAGCATATTTGCATAATCAGGATTTGTGGCATACCCGGCTTTTTTTAATCCTCTTGCCCATGCTTTATAGTCGTAAGGAGGAAGGTCGAAAAGTGCACTGTACCTTGTTCCGGACCGGAGAAAATCGGAATGGTCGTAAAATGATTCTTCCGCCCGTGAATACTTCCTGAAGCACTCATTTCTCCTGTCATCATGATGCCTGATCGTAGGACCGGTCCAGTCATCATGGCATTTGATCCCGAAGTGATTGTTACCCTCACGCGCCAGAGTGCTGCGTCCGAAATCCGACTCTATTATACCCTGGGCAAGGGTTATGCTTGCCGGCACACCAGTCCTCCTCATTTCGCTGATTGCAAGATCATGGTATCTCTCAATATATGCATTTGCATCCGGCTCGCCCCTTGGATATTGGATTGCCTGTTTTGAAGTTCTGCAGGAATAAAAAGTAAATGTCAGTAATAAAAGTAATACCGGATATTTTGATCTTGGCATGAGTCAGTGTTTTGACAAAAATATAAAAAAGTGCTTAGAGTGCCTAAAGGGGCTTCAGGCACTTCATGGCTGGCGCCGATTTGGCTTCGCCGAGCTCGCAGTAGATGTTTATTAGCTGTTGCCTGACATTCTGCTCTGCTCGGTTGCAATCGGTGCCCAACGGCTTTTAATTGGCACGGATTATAAATCCGCGCCAGCGGGGCTCCAGGCACTTCATTGCTGGCGCCGATTTGGCTTCGCCGAGCTCGCAGTAGATGTTTATTAGCTGTTGCCTGACATTCTGCTCTGCTCGGTTGCAATCGGTGCCGGACAGGTTTTTAATTTCAGACACTCCAAACTTTTTTTACTAACTTTGTAACGTAAACTGAATAAGGATATTATGACAAAGACCAGCAATATTTCATTTTCATTTAAGGAGTTTGATAAGGAAGAAGAACTCGATCATTCAGATCATGAGTTACTTAAAGCTGCAATGGAGACAGCTTTAAGTGCCTATGCTCCATATTCCCATTTTAAGGTAGGTGCAGCTGTCCGGCTTGAAAGCGATAAAATTGTTACCGGTTCAAATGTAGAAAATGCAGCTTTCCCATCAGGTATATGTGCTGAAAGGAACGCGCTGTCAACAGCATCATCGAACCATCCGGGTGACAAGCCGGTAGCTTTGGCAATAGCGGCATTCACAAGTTCCGGAATAACCGATGATCCGGTTTCTCCATGTGGCAATTGCCGTCAGGTCATTGCTGAAGAGGAATACAGGAACTGCAAAACAATAAGAATAATCCTCGGGGGCAAAAACAAGATCCGCATAATTGAAAAAGGAGAAGACCTTCTTCCACTTCAGTTCAACAGGAACAGCCTGAAAGTCAGGTCCCGCTGACTATGAGCTGGAAGCCCGCTCCGTGGATATTCTTGATATTGAGACGGGCATCTTCTGAAAGTAGCTTTCTCAGCTTTGTAATATAAACGTCCATGCTGCGGGCGGTGAAATAATCATCATTCCCCCATATCTTCTTAAGCGCCATCTCCCTGCTTATTAATTCGTTGGGATTAAGAGCCAGAAGTTCGAGGAGCTGTGCTTCCTTGGGTGACAGTTTCTGTTCAATATTCCCGGCAGTAAGCGTCCTTAGCCGGGCATTGAAAATGAATTTGCCGATTTCATAAATATCCTTTGTCCCGCTCTGGTAATCGCGCCTTGCCATAATCGCACGTATCTTGGCCAGAAGGATCTCTGTATCAAATGGCTTTGTTATATAATCATCGCCACCCACTCCATATCCCTTAAGAACATCTTCTTTAAGTTTTTTTGCTGTGAGGAAGATTATCGGAATCAGATTGTTTATCTGTCTTATTTCGACAGCTATAGTGAATCCGTCAACGTGCGGCAGCATTATATCAAGGATGCATATATCAAACATCTCTTTCCTGAAATGATCGACTGCATATTTGCCATCATCGACCCATTCCACGGAAAACTCGTTTATCTCAAGGTATGACTTGAGGACCGATCCGAAACTCAGGTCATCCTCAACGAGGAAAATTTTTACAGGTTTCGAGCTCATTTTTCATTCTCCCAGTTAAATGGTAAAAATACTTCAAACCGGCTTCCTTTGCCAGGTTCACTGAAAACATTTATCCTGCCGCGATGTGCTTCAACGATAGCACGGGCATAATTCAGACCCAGGCCAAAACCTTTTACATCGTGTACATTCCCTGAGGTCTGCCTGTAGAATCTTTCAAAGATCTTGCTCTGGACACTCCTGGTCATTCCTATTCCCTTATCCTCGACCGACATTATAATACCTTTGTCATTATTGCTGGTCGTCACCGTTATATCCGGTGAATCGGGTGAATATTTATTCGCATTATCAAGAAGGTTGTTCACAAGGTTGGATAAATGTTCCGCATCACCATATATAACAGGTTCGGGTGCATTAAGGTTTAGCCTTATAGCACCTTTTCTTTGCTGGATTAATATTTCTATTGTCTCGACCGCATGTTCAATCAGTGTGTGAAGTGATAAGTTTTCAAACCTGAAGCTTATCTCCTTCTTGTCAAGCGATGCGATCTGTAATATGGTCTCAACCTTTTTATCCATCCTGCTGTTTTCCTTTTTTATCATGCTGATGAAATGCTTTATGCTCGATTCATCTTTAATGATCTTAGGATTGGTAATTGTATCAGCTGCCAGCGAGATAGTTGCTATCGGGGTCTTGAATTCATGCGTCATATTATTTAAAAAGTCTGACTTCATCTCAGCTATCTTTTTCTGCCGGATTATAAAGTAGAGGCTTAAACCAAATGTGGCAAGTATTATAAGTGAAAAGAGAAGAGACCCTCCCAGAAGCCATCCCACTGTACCCAGAATATAATTTGTGCGTTCCGGAAAAACTACTGAAACCAACAGATCCTGGCGGATAATGTTATCCGGGAACAACATAACTTTGTATCTGCTTTTCAGAAAATTATTTATGTCTGCTTTTTTATAATTACCCTCCAGTACCTTGCCATTTTTAATAATAGCATATTCAAAGGGCGTCTGAATATTTGCAAAGGTCAGAGCTCTCTTAAGTGAATTCCCTACCTCAGTATTATCAACATCCATTGTCTTTTCCCACTGATAAACCTCTGAAATCATCTGATCGCTCATATTGCGAAGCTCATCACGTCTTTTCCTGACCCATTCTACAAAATCATTCTGTGTTACATAGACACTGTCCTGTTTTTTACCCGGATTGCCGGGATCTTTTATAATGACAATTTTCCCGGGATTGTCGGGTGACTGCATAATTACACCTGATGAATCAGTAGTAATTGTTGTATCATGGGTCACAATCAGTGGCTGTTTCCCGGGCTCCCGGGTGACCGACTGATTTGTTATACGAATACTGAAATTATTACCCTCCCCTCCCGAAAAAGAGCCCATTCTTATATATCCCGAAATATCGCTGAGAGTATCTCTCCATGGATCGGTAACGGGGAACATCATCTCATTGAAGAGACTCATTTTCCTTGAAGTTTCAATTTCCGTTGCAGCATCGTGAAGGCTGGTGTTCACCCAATAGTCAAAATTCTCACTCTGTATCTGAACTGCATTCTTAATCCATATTATCTGGACCCATATTATGCCTGTAATGGAAAAAAGCATCATACAGATAAGACCTATGAATTTCTTCTTGTTCATGGTGCAAATTTAACTTATCGTATTGATAATGATGCGGGTTTTAACTTTTCATTAACTCTTATTAACCTGAAATTAACTGTATTGAAGCCGCATTAGCGTAATTTTGATTCGTAAAAACCAATTTATTAAACCATGAAAAGGATAATTAAAAATCTGCTCCCGGTGATCCTTGCCGGATTCATACCATTTTCGCTGGCGTTTGGTCAGGAGAAAAAAAATGAGCAAAAGATCAAAGTTGTGATAAATGACGGTTCCGGTGAAAAAACTGTTCTGGATACGACTTATTCATCTGGATCGCTGCCCGGGACCATTACCCTCAAAGACGGGGAAGTTATTGTCCTTGAAAAGGCTGGTGATAATTCAAATAATGTTTATTCATACAGCATTTCAAAAAGCACCGGCGGAAAGCCCGGAACTAAAGTCATTATTGCATCTGCCGGAGATGAAAGCAGCTCCCGGGTCTCAAACAACGGAGAAAAGGTTATTGTTATAAAAGATGGAAAAGAAATTGATAATTTAAAGGAAAAAACAGTTTCGGTCAGGGTATCAACTGATGATACTGATACTGACATGGAAACAACAAAATATATAATTGCAAAGGACGGAATTGTTGTCACCGTTCAGGGCAAGGATGAAGCTAAGACGCAGGAAATCATTAAGGAAATTAAGAATAAGCTTGGCGTTAAGAATGAAGGAGAAGAAAAAAGTACCGTAAAATCCGACGTTAAAAAGTCAGAGAAAAAATAAAATTCCGATCAGACTTTCATGACAATTCCTGAAAATGAGTCCGGGTTTTCCCGGCTCATTTTTTATTTATAATTGAAAACTTCCCAGATATCACCCTCAGGAAATGGCGCTGTTATGGTTATTCTTTCTTTTTTTACCGGGTGAATAAATTCAAGTAATCGTGCCATCAGGCTTATACTGCCGTCATTATTCGATCTGCCATAGCCATATTTCAGGTCTCCCTTTATCGGACACCCTACCTTAGCCAGCTGGGCCCTTATCTGGTGATGCCTGCCTGAATGAAGCTCAATTTCGAGGAGGTAATAACGTTCAGAACGACCGGCAAGCCGGTAGCTCAAACTTGCCTCTTTTGAACCTTTTACCTCATAATCATACACATATGTCTTATTCTGCTTTTCATTTTTTTTAAGGTAATGTGTGATTGCGCCCTCGTCTTCTGGTGGTCTTTCCTTTACAATGGCCAGATAGATTTTCTTTACCTGGGTGGTCCGGAACATCTCATTCAGTCTTTCAAGAGCTTTGGAGGTACGCGCATACATGATAACCCCGCTTACGGGACGGTCAAGCCTGTGCACAACACCCAGAAACACTTCTCCCGGCTTTTTGTATTTTTCAGCAAGGTATTTCTTTACCTCGGTATCAAGTGAAGCATCTCCGGTCCTGTCACCCTGGGACAGGTCGGAAGATCTTTTATTTACAGCAATTATATGATTGTCCTCATAAAGAATTTCAACCATAATTGAAATTGAATCAAAATTAATATTTTGGATTTCTTATCATATGTTTTTAAACCTCAACCGGACCGAAGGCGAGTTCGGCGAAGCCAATCCGAAATCCGAATTCCGAAATTTGCTAGTATTGTTCCTTTTCATTGGGAAACTGAAGCGTCCTTACATCATTTATGTAGGCTTTAACTGCTCCTTTTATTTCATCATAAAGGTTATGATATCTGCGGAGGAATCTTGGTGAAAATTCTTTTGTAAGTCCTAGCATATCATGAAGTACAAGTACCTGCCCATCGGTCTTCGGACCTGCACCAATACCTATAACCGGTATTTTAAGCGTCCCTGTAACCTCTTCTGCCAGCTTCGCAGGTATTTTTTCAAGTACAAGCGCAAAACAACCTGTTTTTTCAAGAAGGCGTGCATCTTCCATTAACCGGCGCGCCTCTTCCTCTTCCCTCGCTCTGACCACATAGGTTCCGAATTTATGGATAGCCTGGGGTGTAAGACCCAGATGTCCCATAACTGGGATACCGGCTGAAAGAATCCTTTCGATTGATTCGACTACCTGATAACCGCCTTCCAGCTTTACGGCGGAAGCTCCTGTCTCCTTCATGATCCTTATAGATGAGATAAGTGCTTCCTTTGAGTTTCCCTGGTATGTACCGAAAGGAAGGTCAACAACTACCAGCGCCCTCTTCACTGCCCTGACTACTGAAGCAGCATGGTAGATCATATTGTCAAGGGTAATTGGCAGCGTTGTGTCAAAGCCTGCCATTACATTTGATGCTGAATCACCAACCAGTATCACATCTATTTCCGCTTCATCAAGGATCCTTGCAATAGAATAATCGTATGCCGTAAGCATTGCAATTTTTTCGCCTTTCAGCTTCATCTCATTCAGAACATGAGTTGTTACCTTCTTGACAGATTTATATATCTCCATAATCCGGGAAAATTTATTCAGGTCACAAAGTTACGGATTTGAATAAGATGAAATCGAGATATGTAGTATTTCTTTTATTAATAAACCTGCCTTTTTGTCACAATTTCGGACATGGCATAATCATTGCAGATTGGGGGTATCAAAACATATATAAATAAAATATTATAAAATGGGAAAAATAATCGGTATAGACCTTGGAACCACCAATTCATGCGTTGCCGTGATGGAGGGCAATGAGCCTGTTGTAATCCCCAACAGTGAGGGAAAAAGAACAACTCCTTCGATTGTTGCATTTGTTGAGAACGGTGAACGGAAAGTGGGCGACCCTGCCAAACGTCAGGCAATTACCAATGCCAAGAAAACCGTTTACTCAATCAAGCGGTTCATGGGCGAACCGTATGAAAAGGTAACGGCTGAAATAAAAAGGGTCACGTATAATGTTGTAAAAGGCGACAATAATACCCCCAGGGTTAAAATTGAAAACAGAATGTACTCTCCTCAGGAGATTTCAGCAATGATACTTCAGAAAATGAAGAAGACAGCTGAAGATTATCTCGGCCAGGAAGTTACGGATGCTGTGATAACTGTTCCGGCATATTTCAGCGACTCACAGAGGCAGGCAACAAAGGAAGCCGGTGAAATCGCCGGTCTTAACGTAAAAAGGATCATTAACGAGCCAACGGCAGCTTCACTTGCCTACGGGCTCGACAAAAAATCACAAGACCTCAAGATCGCAGTATTCGACCTGGGTGGAGGTACCTTCGATATCTCCATCCTTGAGCTTGGCGACGGGGTTTTCGAAGTCAAATCAACAAACGGAGATACGCACCTTGGAGGTGATGATTTTGACCACCTGATAATTGACTGGCTGGCAGAAGAATTTCTCAAAGAAGAAGGTCTTGATCTGAGAAAAGATCCAATGGCAATGCAGCGTCTTAAGGAAGCTGCCGAAAAAGCAAAGATCGAACTTTCAAGCTCTACGACTACGGAGATCAATCTTCCATATATCATGCCTGTAGATGGCATTCCAAAGCATCTGGTAAAAACACTTACAAGATCACAATTTGAGAAAATCTGCGACAGACTTATCCAGGCATGTATCGAACCCTGCCAGAAAGCTCTTAACGATTCGGGATATAAAATATCTGATATAGATGAGGTTTTGCTTGTCGGCGGATCAACACGTATTCCTGCCATCCAGCAACTGGTTGAGAAATTCTTCAATAAAGTCCCTTCAAAAGGTGTTAATCCTGATGAGGTGGTTGCAGTCGGAGCCGCCATCCAGGGAGGTGTCCTTACCGGAGAAGTAAAAGATGTCCTTCTTCTCGATGTTACGCCTCTTTCCCTTGGTATAGAAACTATGGGAGGCGTTATGACTAAGCTTATTGAATCAAATACTACGATCCCGACAAAAAAGACAGAGGTATTCACCACGGCAGCTGACAGCCAGCCTTCGGTTGAGATACATGTTCTGCAGGGTGAAAGACCAATGGCCGCGGGGAACAAAACTATAGGACGTTTTCATCTCGATGGCATACCACCAGCCCCCAGAGGTATACCGCAGATCGAAGTAACCTTCGATATTGATGCAAACGGGATCCTTCATGTTACAGCAAAGGACCGGGGTACAGGCAAAGAGCAGAGGATCAGAATAGAAGCATCTTCGGGTCTTAGTGATGACGAGATAAGAAGGATGCGCGATGAAGCCAAATCAAATGAGGAAGCTGACCGCAAAGCGCGCGAAAAGGTCGATAAGATTAACAGCGCCGACAGCATGATTTTCACAACTGAAAAACAGCTTAAGGAGTTCGGGGATAAAATCCCTGCCGATAAAAAAACAACTATCGAAAGTGCCCTTGCAAAGCTCAAGGATGCTCATAAAAGCCAGGACGTTACAGCTATTGATAAGGCACTCGCCGATTTAAATGCTGTATGGCAGACCGCTTCCGAAGAGATGTACAAGAACGCACAGTCTTCGGGACAATCAACTTCACAGCCTGGCGGTGACCAGTTCAACCAGGGGCAGCCGGGTGGCGGCAGCGGTAGCAGTGGCGGTAGCTCTAAATCGGGCAATGATGAAGTTACCGATGTTGACTTCGAGGAAGTAAAATAATATAGCTCTTAAACATAAAAAAGGTCGAGTATAATTCGACCTTTTTTATTTTGTACTTTTAGGTAAATTTTTGCGTTTCCCATTTATGAAGATCAAGATATTTGCAATAATATCATTCTTAGCAGTTTCAGCAATGGCAACCTGTCAGAATCTGACAGACCAGCAGGGCAGGAAACAGGGACCCTGGGTAAAGAAATACCAAAACGGGAATGTCGAGTATGAAGGCACATTCACGGATAACCACCCTGTTGGGGAGTTTAAAAGATATTACGAAGACAAGTCATTAAAGTCGGTCCTTATCTACAGTGAAGACGGGACCGAGGTGAATGCAACACTCTTTCATCCAAATGGATTAACAGCCTCCAGGGGAGAATATATTAACCAGAAAAAGGAAGGAAAATGGGATTTCTACTCCTCTTCAGTAAAAGATTACCTGATATGTGAAGAGGTGTATTCAAAGAATCTGAGGAACGGGCTTTCGGTTAAATTCTACCCTGACGGGAGTGTTGCAGAAAAAATCAATTATGTTAATGACCTTAAAGACGGAGAATGGACCCAGTATTATGAAAACGGGAAGCTGCTCCTGAAAACCACTTATTCCGCGAACAAGCTGACTGGTAAATTTGATGTCTGGAACAATGAAGGAAAGCCTCAGATCTCGGGTTTCTATAAAGCTAACCTCAGGGATAGTACCTGGCGGTTCTTTAAGAAAAATGGGTCTCTGAGGTATGTATTGAATTATATTGAGGGTGTTACAAAAGACCGACAAGCCGATATTGAGGCCTCATATCTAATTGATAGTCTTGATCTTAATAAAGATAAAATTCCAGACCCTGAAAAAGCCGGGGGATTCAGGTAATGACTGAATTAAATCATTTCAGCAAGAGGTGGGACATGATCATTATCGCCCTTACTTTAATCCTGATCTGTCCGTTTCTGGATGCTCAGGGGACAGAATATAGTTATTATTACAGGGTATATTTCAGGGATAAAGGTACCAGCTCCCCTTCAGAATATTCAGCCACAAGTCTTCTCTCGGCTAGAGCCGTTGATCGCAGAGAAAAGGCAGGAATAATTGTCCCTGATTACAGAGATCTTCCTGTCTTGTCAGAATATATTGATGAAATCGAGTCAATGGGTTACACCCTTCACTGCACATCCAGATGGCTGAACACTGCACTTTTCAAAACATCAGTGCCTGCCGATCAGGCATTGCTGCTCAACCTGCGGTTTGTAACAGGAGTTAAAACTGTAAAACGTCCGGCAGCAAAAAGTAGTTTTACAGATAAACTTGACTTTGCCGAACTGCAGGCAGAGCTTCCACCTTATGACCGGCCATTAACCCAGTTAAACGGTTATACTGTTCATAATTCAGGATTTACAGGCAGGGGTATCTTAATTGCAGTGCTTGACGGGGGATTCTTAAATGCTGATATAATTTCTTCTCTGGAAATACTCAGGAGCAGAAATGGGATCAAAGCAACTTACGATTTCGTAGAAAACGATAAGTCGGTTTATAGATATCATAATCATGGGACAGCAGTAATGTCAGTGCTCGCGGGACAAATTCCCGGCGTTATCCGGGGTACTGCGCCGGATGCAGATTTTCTTCTGCTCAGAACTGAAGATGTAACTACAGAATCGTCAGCCGAAGAGGATTTTTGGGCCGCAGGCGCAGAATATGCCGATAGTGCCGGGGCCGATATAATTTCTTCTTCCCTGGGGTATTCAACATTTGATGATCCCGCTTCAAGCTATAAATTCTCTGATCTCGATGGCAACACTGCTTTCGTTACAAGGGCAGCCGATGCTGCAGCCTCGAAGGGAATTCTTGTAGTGAACAGCGCAGGTAATGAAAGGAACAAAGCCTGGAAAAGGATCGTTGCTCCATCCGATGGCGATAGTGTGATTGCTGTTGGAGCAGTTGACGGGGACGGATTAATCTCAGTTTTTTCATCAGCCGGACCTTCCTTTGACAGAAGAGTAAAGCCAGATAACGCAGCTCTGGGAGTCAGTGTCACTGTACAGGCATCAATCCAGGGCATTTCAAGATCAGACGGAACATCATTCTCATGTCCTGTCATAAGCGGTATGGCTGCCTGCCTCATGCAGGCAGTACCCGGCATCAGAAACAACGAAATAGTTGAAGCACTACATAAAGCGGGCGACAGGTACAACCTGCCGGATTCACTTTACGGCTATGGAATACCGGATATAGTAAAGGCTCTTGAGATCATCCAGAATCTTCACCTTTTCACCCCTGATGATGGATCAATTTTAATGCCCAATCCCACTTCGGGGGAGTTCGAGATCATTTTCCGGGAACCACCGGAGGAGATTAACCTGGAGATCTTCAATTCAGCCGGAGTAATTATCTTCAGAAAAGATTACGATGTCTTTGCCGGAAGAAATCTCAGGATACAAGCCCTCAACACCCGGGAACAGGGGATCTATTTTATACGTATCAGAACAAAAACCAGTATATTTATTAAGAAGATCATTAAACTCAGGGGCTGATAATGACTGACAAGCTTACTCTGTCCGAATTGCAGCTGGTAATTAAAGACTCTCTTTACCTGGCAATGCCCGATTCATTCTGGGTCATAGCAGAAATTTCGGAGATAAAAGTGAATTTTGCAGGGCATTGCTATCTGGAGCTTATCGAGAAGCGTCCTGAGGAAAAAGATATTAAAGCCCGTGTAAAGGCAATCATATGGAGTAACCGCTACAGATTCCTGAATTCTTTTTTTGAAAGCACCACCGGCGAATCACTCAGGGAGGGTATGAAAATACTCGTAAAAGCAAAGGTTGATTACCATGAACTTTACGGACTAAGTCTTCAGATATCAGATATTGATCCGTCTTTTACTTTAGGAGAGATGGCCCTTACCCGGCAGATGGTAATTAAAAGACTCGAAAGTGAAGGTGTTTTTTTAATGAACAAAGAGCTTGATTTCCCGGCAGTCCCACAGAAGATCGCGGTCATATCCTCGAAACATGCGGCAGGTTACGAGGATTTTATCAACCATCTGAAATCAAACGGATCCGGATACATTTTCCATATCGCTCTTTTTGAAACTGTCATGCAGGGCCGTGAGACTGAACAAAGTGTCATCGGATCCCTTAACAGGATCGCTGATTATCCCGGTCTCTTTGATGTAGTTGTTATTATCAGGGGTGGCGGTTCCCAGACCGACCTCAGCTGGTTTGACAGCTACAATATAGCATTTTATGTTACTCAGTTTCCAATTCCTGTACTTACAGGTATTGGTCATGAAAAAGACCTTTCTGTTACTGACCTTGTTGCCTTTCAGTCTCTTAAAACACCCACAGCTGTTGCTGATTTTATTATCGGGTGTGTAGCAGATACTGAGGAAAGACTTAAGAAGCTTAGTGCAGACATAACAGGAAATGCACAACAGGCAATCGATGAATACGGGAAACAGCTTGATTCATTGAGGTCAAACCTTGTACCTTTCGCCAGACTTCTTCTTGCAACACAAAAAGAAAAACTCTCAGTCAGGATATTTTCTATAATAAATATCAGCAAGGAATTTCTTTCAAAAGCAGGTTTAATTCCTGAAAAAGAACGATCCGGACTTATCCGGGCATCAGGATTATTATTGGGTCAAACGGAAAATTCAGTTGACAGATTCAGGCTGGATCTCATAAGTATCACATCAAATTCACTGGCCAGGATCAGAAACATAACCGATGCTCATGAAAATTCACTTACAATGCTTAATCCGGAAAATGTGCTTAAAAGAGGCTACACAATAACTACGCTGGATGGGAAAATTGTAAAAAGTACAAAACAAATTAAGATAGGGGATATTATAGACACCCAGTTCAGGGACGGAGCAATAAAAAGCTACATCTTTGAGAAAAATAATTTAGGGTGAAGGAGTACTTCCTGAGCATTTCCCTCATGGGGGAAACGGGAAGGAGGGTGGCTATACTGAGGATAATTAACCTGGTTAATACATAGTTATATGGCAAAGAAAGAATTTTCATTTAACACTGCGATCGTGGAGATCGAAAAGATCCTTGGAGATATTGAAGGCGGGGAGCTGGATGTGGATAAGCTGGCTGCATCTGTCCGGAGGGCTTCGGAGCTTATCAAACAGTGTCAGAAGAAATTACGTACTACTGAAGAGGAGATCAACAGCATTTTCAAGGACCTGGCATAAATAATAAATCAGGACCGAAGTCCTGATTTACTACTACCCTAAACCTAAATCCATGAAAAAATCTCGTAACCTTTAGTTACTGCCTTTTATAATTAAACGATTTTGAAATAAAGAATGTTACGCCAAAATCCATTTTTTTTCAAACAAGATGATCATTTTTGACGAAATGTTTATTTTTCTATGCCAAGAACCTCTTTAATAGCTTTAATAAATGTTTCTTTAGGAAAGGCCCCCATTGCCATCTGAGGCTGTCCGGTTGCAGGAACAAAAAGAATTGAAGGTATGCTTCTGATACCGAACGCAGCTGCAAGTTCAAGCTCTTCTTCAGTGTTAACCTTATATATATTAAGCTTCCCTTCATAATCTTTTGCAAGTTCCTCGAGAACCGGAGCTACTATTTTACAAGGACCACACCAGTCAGCATAAAAATCAATTACACAAGGCCTCTCACCTTCAAATTTCCACTCTTTGTTTTTCTCGTAATTGAATACCTTATTAAGGAAAGCCTCTTTTGTTAAATGCTCTGTCATTTTACTCTTTTAAAATTAAACATACAATAACTGTAATTGTTCTGTATCTTTCAACCTTCGTGCCATTAAACCATCTCTCTCATATTTTGCACAAAATTATCTTTAAATTGTAACTTTGTCAGGATTAACTAACAAATTGTCATATCTATATATGCATATATGTCTAAATGACAAAATCTTTGAACTGCTTTCAGATGTTGTCACAGCTGAAAATGTCAGGGCTTTCGTTATAGGAGGATGGGTCAGAGATTGTCTGCTCGGAAGGGATCATCCTGATAAGGATATAGATATAGTTGTCATTGGAAGCGGGATCGGAATTGCCAGGAAAACAGCCGGAAAGATTGATGCGGGAATCAAAGTCTCCGTTTTCAGGAATTTCGGTACAGCAATGTTCCGGTGGAAAGATTATGAAATTGAATTCGTCGGGGCAAGGAAAGAGTCCTATACACGGGGATCAAGAAAGCCCGTTGTTGAGAATGGCACGCTGGAAGATGACCAGAAAAGAAGAGATTTCACTATCAATGCTCTGGCTATCAGTCTGAACCGGGAAACAATGGGTGAATTTATTGACCCATTTCATGGATTAGAAGACCTTAAGAATAAAATTATACGTACTCCGCTTGATCCGGACAGGACATTCTCTGACGATCCTTTACGGATGATGAGGGCGATCAGGTTTGCCACCCAGCTTAAGTTTTCCATAGAGGACAGAACATTCAGATCAATATCAGAGAATGCCGGAAGAATCATGATCGTCTCGCCCGAGAGGATAATAACCGAGCTGAATAAAATAATCCTGTGTCCTCATCCTTCAAGAGGATTCATACTGCTTGAAAAATCAGGTCTTCTGCCTCTTATTTTCCCTGAGCTGGATAATCTTAAGGGTGTAGACAGCAAGGAGGGCAATGCTCACAAGGACAATTTTATCCACTCTTTAAAAGTCCTTGATAATATTGCAAAACACTCCGACGATCTTTGGTTAAGATGGGCGGCACTTCTTCATGATATCGGCAAACCAGTCACAAAAAAATACCTTCCTGATTCAGGCTGGTCATTTCACGGCCATGAATATATTGGTTCAAAAATGATACCTGATATTTTCCGCAGGCTCAGGCTTCCTCTTAATGAAAAAATGAAATATGTTCAGAAGCTTATAGACCTTCATCTGCGGCCAATAGTTTTAACTCAGGAAGAGGTAACTGATTCGGCATTAAGGCGGCTGCTTTTTGAGGCCGGTAATGATATTGACGATCTTATGGCATTATGCGAGGCTGATATTACTTCGAATAATGAGGCAAGAAAAACCAGGCACCTTGATAATTTCAAGCATGTAAGGAGGAAACTGAAAGAGGTTGAGGACAGAGATGCAATCCGTAACTTCCAGCCGCCCGTGGATGGCTCAGAGATCATCAGGACTTTCGGAATCAAACCGGGAAGGGAAGTGGGTATAATTAAAAATGCCATCAGGGAAGCAATTCTTGACGGAATAATCCCCAATGATAAGGAAGCAGCCAGGAAGCTTATGATCAAAAAGGGCAGGGAACTGGGCCTGACACCCGTGAAGTCTTCTACCTGATTTTCAGATCGATCAAAACCGGCAGATGATCGCTGAAACCACCCTGGTACCTATATCCGCGATATGTTGAGAATGGACTTAATCCGGGGTAGACGGGGTCGCTTTTCAGAAGAAACGGGGGCCTGAAAATTCTGAACATTTCCGGACCTGTGTAAAGACTCCCTGTCGCACTCAAAAGAGCACCGGATACCATAACCTGGTCAATCATTTCCCATGTTCCCATATACCGGTACGATCCGGTTCCTGATACCAGACTTCCGGCCAGATTTACCATTACTGATCCGGAGTCGTATTTCCCGGTAAGAAGGTTTATAGTATTATCATCGGGAGTCGAATTAAAATCACCCATAATGATAATTTTAGCATACCCATCAGATATTGAGGCAATTGAATCTATTTTATTTCTGATCAATCCGGCAATTCTGATCCGCTGATCCTCGCCTGCAAGCACTCCTCCCCTTCTTGAGGGCCAGTGATTGACAAACAGATGGATGGTATCGTCATTGATGAGGCATTTTGAATAAAGAACACTTCTTGAACTAAATTTGAGCAATCCGGAATCCGCAGGAATCAGGTATCTGAAACTGATAATAGTTACCAGATCCTTAAGGTAGATAAGACAAACATCAATCCCGCGCGGGTCCGGAGAATCTTCATGTACTATTCCATAATGAAATCTCAAAAGGTTCGTCCCATAGACGAGATCTTCAAGGACTTTCCTGTTTTCAATCTCACACAATCCTACTATTGCCGGGGGATACCACTCACCAGCAGCAACAATGGTTTTAAATACAGAATTTATCTTATTGTAATATCTTTTTGAATTCCATCTCCTCAGTCCGCCAGGAAGAAATTCATCGTCCCCGGTCAGGGTGTCATTACTTGTATCAAACAGATTTTCAACATTATAGAACATAAGCCTTACAGGAGGCGAAGAGATCTCCTGAGAATAGCTTTCAATATTAATCAGCAACAACAGCGAAAAGGTACCGGTAAACCTTGTTACGATACCAAATGACATAATATATTTATATTACACTCTTAAAAAGAGTTTATCCAGCGGTATCTCCTGGCACTTTCGCCAAACCTGACTGCCAGCGTCAGTTCATGGGTTCCAAAGCTCTGCTTCCTGATATCTGTCAGGGTAAAATCAACTGCATAAGCAAATATAAATTTATCGTACCTCAAACCCATCATCAGGATCAGGGCATCATTTGTTCTCCATGATAAACCTGCCCAGTAATCCTCTTTATAGTATACCCTTGCAGTAAGGTCCATTTGAAGTGATTTAAAAACAAGGTCTGAGGATTTGATAAAAGCTGAGGGTTCGAGAGTAAATGAATTGCTGATTGGAACCTTAATACCCCCGGTCAGGAAATAATGACCAAGCTCCCTTCTTTTTGTGTCAGTAGTATCACTATTCCCAAATAACAGGGATCCCCTGAAAATATTTGTCATAGCAAAACCTGCATAATATTTTGAAGTAGTGAAGCTTGCTCCAAAGTTGAAATCAGGAATAAATACTGATCTGTCAAAACTGTTAAGCAGAGGATCATTGATCGGGTTTTCAAAATTAATAAAAAACTGGTATGCCGTAAGAGCTAATCCGAAAGCAAGATCATTTGGAATACCTTCTGTAAGTCCCATAGGAATATGATAGGAATAAATAGCCTGAATCCCTGTCCTCCTCATTATACCGTTATTATCATTGAATATATATCCGCCCAGACCAACCTTTCCCCCTTTGGTAGGCCTTACTGGATCCTTTTTTACTGAAGTAGCTTTTGAGATATAGCTGTTCTTAAGAATACGTGTCTGAAAGCTTGCAGCATATGTGCCCGGGTTCTGTTCCAGTCCCACCCATTGTTCCCTTGTTGTAAGAGTTACTGTCGTATAGCCGTCACGACCGGCAAATGAGGGATTTATTAGAAATCCGTTCATAATATACTGGCTGTACATCGGAACCTGCTGAGCCGGTGAAATTTTGCACCACAAGCTCAGAACAATCAGTGGTAAAATAATCTTCAGTAATCTCATATCTATCCTTTCAGTTTTTCCGGTTACTACCTTATAATACTAATTACTCCCGACCTTGGTTCGGAACCGTCACCAAGGAAAAGAATATAATGGTAGGAATCAGTTGGCATCAGCCTGCCATTAAACCTGCCATCCCATGGATCAGCCGATACATTCCTCGATTTATATATAAGCTTACCCCAGCGTGTATAAACCTTTAACTCGGCATTCGGGTAAATATCTATATTTCTAATTATCCATTCGTCATTAATTCCATCTCCGTTTGGTGTAATTATCTTAGGGATTTCCAGACATCCATAGGACCCTGTGAAGCCTACTTCAGTGCTGTCTTTAGCCTGGCAGAAATTAGCATCTGTTACTATTGCAACATATGTTCCAGGCAGCAGCTGTGACCTGATTCTGCCTGTTGCCGAGTTGTCATCCTTCCAGAGAATGTTATACGGAGCTGTCCCTCCTGTTATATTAAGAGTTATCGTACCGTCAGGTGAGTCAGGACAACCGGCCTCACCAGGAATAAATTCAAGACTTATCGGTGCAGGCTCTGTAATAGTTACACTTCCGGTTGTTGTACAACCATTTGCATCTGATGCAGTCACTGTATATGAACCAGTTGCAAGGCCTGTTGCGGTTGCATTGGACTGGGCCGGCGAGGTATTCCACGAATATGAATATGGTCCTGTACCGCCCGATGCAACAGCAGTCGCAGTACCTGAAGCCTGACCATTGCAAAGTGCATTTGTCTGAGTCGTTGTCACCGTAAGCGCTGCAGGTTGTAATATTGTTACACTGGCGTTCGAGGTACAACCATTATTGTCAGTAACCGTTACTATAAATGTTCCGGCAACCAGGTTGGCCGCTAATGCTGTCAGCTGAACCGGGCTTGTATTCCAGGAATATGTGTAAGGACTTGTACCTCCTATGCCCGATGCAGTGGCACTTCCTGTATTTCCGCCATTGCAGAGAACATCCACCCGGGTGGTTGAAACTGTCACGGCAGTAGCAGGTTGTATAATTGTCACCGGAACAACAAATGTTGCAAGTGAGGCATCACGTATAGTCACATTATAGGTCCCGGCGGCAAGTGAGCTGAAGGTGCCGGATGACTGAAAAGATACCCCATTGAGACTATATTCATAAGGCAAAATGCCTTCAAGGCCTGTAACTGTCAGGCTTCCGGTGCTGGCTCCAAAGCACAGAACATCGACCTGAGAAGATAATGTCCCTGACAGCGGCAATGCAGGCTGGGTTATAGTCACCGGAACATCAAAAGTACACATGTTGGCATCTTGTATAGTTACCGTATAGGAACCAGCAATGAGTGAACTGAACGTACCCAAAGCCTGGTAAATTCCTGCATCAAGCCTGTACAGATATGTGCCCGTACCACCCGAACCGGATACAGTAACACTGCCATCATTTCCTCCCGCGACAGTAACATTTGTCTGAGCTGTTACCGACCCTGTGAGGGGTACAGCTGGTTCTGTAACAGTACCTGAAGCAGTCCCGGTGCAAAGGTTTGCATCTGTAAATGTCACATTGTATGTCCCAGCTGTAATGTTATTCAGATCCTCAGTTATTGCTCCATTACTCCACAGGTATGTATAAGGTATATTTCCGCCTGAAACCTGAAGATCAATTCCACCAGTTGCGGAACCGGCGCAAAGTACGTTTGAAACCGTTGTCGTTCCTGTTGGAATGCTATTAATAGCCATGGTCACCGCATTGGAAGCTGCAGGGCCTCCGCTCTGACATGTTTCGTCCGATGTAAGAACTACAATTATTATATCTCCGTTCGATGGAGAATAGCTGAACACTGAACTGTTGGTTCCTACCGGAACGGCCCCGTTATACCACTGAAAAGATGGTGTAATCCCTCCATTGGTTGGTGTCGCAATGAATGTCACGACTGTTCCTGCACATACAGGGTTGGCATCGGCTGCTATTGATACACTTACAGGAAGTACCGGGTTGACTGTCATCGTTATTGCATTCGATGTTGCAGGTCCTCCGCTCTGGCATGTCTCATCCGAGGTCAGCTTCACAGTTATTATATCTCCATTGGATGGATTATAGTTGTATGCCGGACTATTGGTCCCGACAGGAGCAGCACCATTATACCACTGGTAAGAAGGAGTTGTACCTCCGTTGGCTGGTGTTGCTGTAAATGTTACTAGTGTGCCTGCACAAACCGGGTTGGCATCAGCTGTAATTGATACACTGACAGGAAGTACCGGGTTGACTGTCATCGTTATTGCATTCGATGTGGCAGGTCCTCCGCTCTGACATGTCTCACTTGAAGTCAGCTGCAGAGTTATTATATCACCGTTCGCTGGCGTATAATTAAATGTCGGACTGTTTGTTCCTACAGGTGCGGCTCCGTTATACCACTGATATGCGGGTGTTGTTCCTCCGTTGACCGGTATTGCAGTGAAAGTAACTGCCGTGCCTGCACATACAGGATTGGCATCAACAGCTATCGAAACACTGACAGGAAGTACAGGATTGACTGTCATCGTTATTGCATTCGATGTGGCAGGTCCTCCGCTCTGGCAGGTCTCACCTGAAGTCAGCTGCACGGATATTATATCGCCGTTAGCTGGCGTATAATTAAATGTCGGACTGTTTGTTCCAACAGGTGCGGCTCCGTTATACCACTGAAATGCGGGTGTTGTTCCTCCGTTGACCGGTATTGCAGTGAAAGTAACTGCCGTGCCTGTACATACAGGATTGACATCAACTGTTATAGAAACACTGACAGGAAGTACAGGATTGACTGTCATCGTTATTGCATTCGATGTGGCAGGTCCTCCGCTCTGACAGGTCTCACTTGAAGTAAGCTGCACGGTTATTATATCGCCGTTAGCTGGCGTATAATTAAATGTCGGACTGTTGGTTCCTGCAGGTGCGGCCCCGATAAACCACTGATATGCGGGTGTTGTTCCTCCGTTTGCCGGTGTGGCAGTGAAAGTAACTGCCGTGCCTGCACATACAGGATTGGCATCAACAGCTATCGAAACACTGACAGGAAGTACCGGGTTTACTGTCATCGTTATTGCATTCGATGTGGCAGGTCCTCCGCTCTGACAGGTCTCACTTGAAGTCAGCTGCACGGTTATTATATCACCATTCGCTGGAGTATAGTTAAATGTCGGACTGTTGGCCCCAACCGGTGCAGCACCATTATACCACTGGTAAGCAGGTGTCGTACCTCCGTTGGCCGGTGTGGCAGTGAAAGTAACTGCCGTACCTGCACATACAGGATTGGTATCAACAGCTATCGAAACACTCACAGGAAGCACCGGGTTGACCATTGTTGGATCGGACGAAACCACTGATGCTGCTGAACACCCATTTCCATCCGTGTAGTTTATTGTCACAGATTTACTTCCTGCCGTTAACCATTTAAGAGTAACAAAGTTGTCCAGATTTGTTCCTCCGGATGTAATTGAATAATCCGTTCCCGGTGTTCCGGGAACTCCCCACAGATAGTTTGACTGACCAGGCTCTGTACTATAAGTCACATCTGTACCGGAACAGGTAGAAGGTCCTGGCTGAAGCGTAAATGTCGGTGCAGGTAATGAATTTATTGTTACAGTGGCGGTGACTGCGCATCCAGTCAGAAGAGTATATGATATCACAGAGGTACCGCTGGATACTCCTGTGACAACTCCCCCGGCATCTATAGTAGCTATGGCAGTTGTTTCGCTGGTCCAGCTTCCGCCAGGGGTAGCATCACTTAACGTTGCTGTTGAACCGATACATAAATTCAGTGTCCCTGTAATTGGTTCAGGCAGAGGATTTACTGTCACTAAAACGGGTTTAATATCAAAGCATCCGGCCGGGGATGTACCTTTTATATAATATGTACCTGAAATTCCAACGGCATCCGGGGAACCAAGTGCTATTGTTGCCAGTGCATTTGTCCAGTAGGTAAACGTAAGCCCGGAGGTGCTGCCCGCAGTAATCACAGGAAGAGTAAGGTCCACTGTCGAAGGTGAGCATACTTCCGGCGGATTCGTAATAGTGACAATTACAGGTAAAGGTTCAGTAATTGTTACCGGTACATCAAAAGTACAGTGGTTAGCGTCCTCAATAGTCACAATATAAGATCCTGCTGCAAGGCCCATAAATGCAGGTGAAACCTGTGGGGTCCCTCCATCAAAAGAGTACTGATAGGGCATTGTGCCGCCACCTGCATTGATTGTAACCTGTCCTGTTGCCTCGCCAAAGCATGTTACATCTGTTTGCGAGGATATGGAACCTGTAAGGATCAATGGTTCAGTAATTGTGACCGGAATATTGAAAGTACAAAGGTTAAAATCCCTTATCGTAATTGTATAATTTCCGGCAGCAAGACCACCGAATGTACCGGAAAACTGGAAAGTACCGGCATCCAGACAATATTCATAAGGGCTGGTCCCGGCTGATCCTGCAACAGTTACAGACCCCGTTGAATTGCCGTTACAGTCAACATTCAATTGCGATGTTATGGTACCTCCTAATGGTGAAGCGGGTCCTGTTATGGTTACGGGAATAATAAAAGTACAAAGATTTGCATCTCTTACAGTTACAGTATAAGATCCGCTACTTAAGGCGGTGAATAAGCCTGCTGGCTGATAAATACCGGCATCCAGTTTGTATTCATATGAACCGGTACCTCCGGATCCTGTCACTGTAACACTGCCATCATTAGTTCCAAAGCATGTAACGTTTGTCTGGGATACAATTGATCCTGTTAATGCAGATGCCGGCTGGGAAATATTTATATTCTGGCTAAAAGTACAAAGGTTTGCATCCGTTACAATCAGAGTATGGAGACCTGCGGCAAGGCCATTGAAGACCCCTGAAGGTTGGGATGCACCGCCATCAAGACTGTAATTCAGGGGAGGAGTACCTCCTGCCCCATTTGCGGTTATGCTGCCAGTGTTTGCACCAAAGCATGCAACATCTGTCTCTGGATATTGTTGCCGATAACAGAGGCGGTTGTGTAATACTAAAGTTAACATCAAAAGTACAGAAGAAAGCGTCTCTTATTGTGACATCGTGTATGCCCGGAAGAATACCGGTGAACGATCCCGGCGACTGGTAAGGTCCCCCGTCAAGTGAATACTCATATGGTGACAATCCGGTACCCGCTGTAGCTTCAACAGTTACCTTACCGTTTCCAGCACCATTACATGTTACATTGGTAAGAGATGTTAAACTTCCTGTAAGATTATAAATATTAATATCAGCAAATGTTGAATTCGAGCATCCGGGACCAGAATCAACCGTTACTTCAACCTTGCCTGTAGGCCCGGCACCCCACCTGACTGAAACAAAGCTGGTTCCTGTGCCGCCGGCTGTAATAGCTCCACCTGTAACCGTCCATGTATAATTTGAATAAAGTTCTGTTAAAGTGTAGGTGGTTACTGAATTGTAGCAAACGGTTGTAAGAGGATTATCAAAAACCGGAGATGGAGGAGGGCTCACAGAAACCGTATCGACCACTGTTGATTCACAAGGTTCACCAAGGAGGTTAGTTTTTGATGCGGTCGCAATTACGACACCCCTGGTAACTCCGGTGTTCCATAAAACATTTACTGTGCTCGTATTCAAGGGAGTAGTCAGAATAGTGCCGTTCTCAACTCCCCAGTTATAGGTTGCTAACGGATCATCAGCAACAGAATAGGTTACAACAGTGCCTTCGCAGGCTGATGAAAATCTGACAGTTACATTATTAAAAATGAGACCGGCTTTAACTATTTCCATATCCGAAGAGTCCTTGCAACCATTACCATCAGTTACCACGAGACGGATAATATATGTCCCGTCAGGCATCAGATTATTAAAGAAAGGCGTTTCAGCAGTAGTTATGTTAGAAAAGACCAGGAAAGGGAAAGTCCCGGTAATTGTCACAAAAGGATCAACAGTATTATCGAGCCCATGCCATAAATAGGTATAATTCCCATCTCCACCGATAACATTTGACTTATAAAGGGCAAATGGCCCCGCAAGATCGCAATTACTCAGAGAAGTGCTGGTAATGGTCAGTGAAGATGCAACCGTAATCACTACAGAAGCAGATCTGCTGTTCCCATAAGCATCAGTTGCCGTAAAAAGAACCGTTTTCTGTCCCTGATCTGTGCAGGAGAACGAACTGGGGGATACAGACAATGTAACTCCGGTGCAATTATCAAATGTCCCGTTGTCAATATCAGAGGCGAGAAGTGTTCCGTTCCCTGTTGCATCAAGCATTACTGTGGCTGTCCTTGTATTAATAACAGGGCTGATTGTATCACGAACAGTCACCTGTGACGTACAAGTTGCAGAATTTCCTGAAGGATCGGTTCCGGTTAAGATTACAGGAATTGTAAGTCCTGCATCCATACAGGTAAAGGTTGTCCTGGCAGGAACCAACAGAAGTGAACAATTATCGTGGGAACCATTGTCGATATCTGATCCGGTGAGGGTAGCGCTGCCTAAAGATCCTAAATAAAGGTCAATATTTTTGCATAATACAACCGGAGCTTCCACATCAAGGAGAGTCACTTTAAATTTGCATGAATCTCTTTTAGCTGCACCATTCCACAGGTAATAAACAACCTGGGTGATCCCCACATCAAAATTATCTCCGGGATTAAAATTGCTCGTTATTGAGTATCCCGGACATGGTAAACTAATAACCGGGGGAATCCATGTCGCGGTGTTACCGCATGACCCCGGAAGGCTAATGGTAACAATATCGGTCGGACAGTTAATCAGCGAAGGATTGCAAATTTCTGCAAAGGCAACAGCATAATTATTTGTGAAGCTGCTCAGGTCGTTCCTGTAAAGCATGGCACTGGAGCCTGGTGAATGTGTTCCATTAAGGAACCAATCAGATCCGGTAAACCTTGAAACTATTCTGGTATTGGCATCTATAGGATAAGTAACAAATCCTGCAGGAACCAGTCTCAGGTCAAAGGTTCCGGTAAAACTGAATAAACCATCCTTTAACAGGTTCCAATATCCTTCAGGGAATAATTGTGCCAGGTTATAGATATCTTCAACAAGTGGTAATCCGGATGTTGTAGGTGGAGTTTCTATAAAATTCACACTCAGAACTCCCGCCGAGGAAATGCTGGTGAAATTCAGATTTATTTCCCGGGCAACGGAATTTATTCCTACAGGAAACAGAAGATCATTATTATTATGGGCAGGAACCGCCCATCTGGAGAAAGTGCCTGTGATCCATCCTGCGACATAGGTCAGAATTCCCGGATTGGCAGCACCTGATCCCAATAAAAATGTTTTTCCGGGCATCAGGACGATGCCATTAGTCATTGAAAGATTATTAGCAGATGCCAGATCTATAGCTGCCGTTACTGGTCCTGCTGTGTTGAATTCCAGATTGTAAAAGGTTTCAGAACCTATTAAAGTGTTTAAAATTGATTGAGGACCGGTCCCGTTAAAAGTAACCTTACCCTGTCGTTCGTTGAAATTTCCGTTATTAATCCACGAACCTGACAGATTTATGTTGTAGTTATTGACACTGGCGTCCAAAGTTGTGTTGACACCGATTGTCAGATCACTTACAACGGTAATATTATTCGCGAGCGTTTTTATTCCTGATGAGGCAGTTGTAAGATTCCCATATACAGGCACAGCGGATACTGTCTGTGCTATTCTTGCCTGGTAAGAAACTGTACTTGTCGGGTCGAATGAAACATTGGAGGGTACGAAAATTGTCGGGAAAGCAACATTTGTTGCCACTGCCGGATTGCCAAGCAGCAGGCTGGTTCCGGCAGCCATCGAAAAAGTGCCTGTTCCATTACCTGTTACCTGGAACTGGTTGGTTAGCAGAGTTGCGGTTCCCGTGATTGCCAGATTACCATTTACTGAAGTTGCTCCAGCAAGAGTTTTTATACCAGACCCGGAAAAAATAAGATTATAATATGCAGTCCCCTTGACCGATTGATTAAGTGTACCTGAATAATTCACGATATTGGGATTGGCAGAGACATCGAGGACTCTGGAAACATTGTTTCCCATTGGGATATTGGCATTCTCATAATTCAAAACAGAATTAATATCATTCCTCCAAACCGTATTGTTGACAGCACTTAGTATGCCCCTGATGGTCACCGTCGCGGAGTTTGTGAGAACTATTCCTCCTGACCCTATTGTGACATTTCCGTCAAAAACAAACGGTGAAGATCCAGTCAATGATTGTGAATTTGTATCAAATGTGTAAGTAGCAGTCCCTGATGTGAATAACGGGCCATTTAATACCAGTCCATTACGAAAGTCACAGTCATTATTAGCACTATTGATCCACGATCCGTCAATAGTTACAAGACCGTCAAAAGTACCGGTTCCGGCATTACCGTTGAGTAATAAAGCAGAACCAGCCTGTATGTCGGTAGTACCTCCTACTGTAAATCTGATCTTGGTTATGGAAGAAACCTCGTTGTTGGTAATAACCAGGTTGCCAATTAAGTCAATGACAGGCGCAACTCCCGAGATACTGACTATAGATCCGCCATTCAGAGTGATATTATTAAAAATATCTGCGCCGGCAGGACTCCCTGGTGTAAAGCTTCCACCCGGAAATATTGTCATCAGTCCATTAACGGTTATATCACGGGTTGAAGCATCAACCTGGGCTGAAAGAATAGTAAAATTATTACTTATAACAACGTTACCTCCAAGAGGCTTTGAATTTGTGCCTGAAATTGTCAAATTGTAATAAGTTGTCCCTCTTATTATCTGTGCTCCGCCATTATAATTTATAGTTCCGGCTCCTGCAATAAAAGGTCCGCTTGAATTATTATTGCCTCCAATGTTAAGAGTTCCTGACGTAAATGCAAGTGTAGATCCGCCAGTCAGATTTCCCGTCATTGTCAGCGAAAAGTTTCTTATATTCAGTATACCGGAAGTCAGAGTCACATTTCTGATACTGGTACTTATATTTGAGTTAAGCAGAACAGTTATTCCAGCCCCGTTAATTACAACATCATGGATTTCAGCCTCATAACCAGGCTGGCCCGGATAGGAAGCCGTAGAGGGACCTGTTTTTACCCATGCAATTGTTGTCCAGTTTCCTGTTGTATTTGCAGTAAATGTTGTTTGAGCGGATAGATTTAAACCTGTCAACAATAAGAAAACGACTGTGATAAAGGAAAAATTAGAGCCGCCCTTAAAAAGAAAATTTTTTATTTCACTGAAAGCTTTATGCCAATATGAAAATGAAGAGAAATTACCCTTCATGATCTTAAAGCTAAAGAAATCAGATAATGAAACGGAATGTTTAAGTTCCATATAGTAAAGGTTCAATATTTCAGAATCAATTTAACTTCCAATGTATCAAATAAATAGAATATCCACGGACCAAGATGCCCGCATTTGATTCGCTTCAGGTTTCATTTTAATCCAACTTAAAAGTAAATATATGTAAAATTCAAACACTCGTAATATGATATTTTTCAAGTGTTTTGAACATATTAACATGACTTTTCAATAATACGATAGGTTGCTTTGCACAACTTATTAGAATAATAACATTTAAAAGCAGTGATAGCGGCTTGTTACATACCTCCCGGAGACATTTGCATTTTGACAAATGGATGAATTTTCAAGTCCGGACACTATCTTTTTTTGATAAATATTTTAGATTTATACCGGAAAGTGCAGGGGCGGTGTTTTTCAGCAAGCTTAAAACAGTTTAATCAGAAAATTTTTTTGCAGAAATGAAAATGTCGCATATATTTGCAATCTCATTTCAGGGCGATTAGCTCAGCTGGTTCAGAGCATCTGCCTTACAAGCAGAGGGTCTGCGGTTCGAATCCGTAATCGCCCACAACCAAAAACCGGTCCCGCGAAAGCGGGATCGGTTTTGTTTTTATAGCCCGAAAGCAAGCTTGCTTGCCGGAGGGAAATAAAAACAAAACCGATAAGTGGCGCCCCAGGCGCCACACCGGTTTTTGGTTGTCAGGCCCCCAGGCCGGATCAGCGAAGCTAATCCGTAAATCATTATAAATTCCCCAGGCGCCACACCGGTTTTTGGTTGTCAGGGCCCCCAGGCCGGATCAGCGAAGCTAATCCGTAAACCATTATAATTTCCCCAGGCGCCACACCGGTTTTTGGTTGTCAGGGCCCCCAGGCCGGATCAGCGTAGCTAATCCGTAAACCATTATAAATTCCCCAGGCGCCACACCGGTTTTTGGTTGTCAGGGCCCCCAGGCCGGATCAGCGAAGCTAATCCGTAAATCATTATAAATTCCCCAGGCGCCACACCGGTTTTTGGTTGTCAGGGCCCCCAGGCCGGATCAGCGAAGCTAATCCGTAAATCATTATAAATTCCCCAGGCGCCACACCGGTTTTTGGTTGTCAGGGCCCCCAGGCCGGATCAGCGAAGCTAATCCGTAAATCATTATAAATTCCCCAGGCGCCACACCGGTTTTTGGTTGTCAGGGCCCCCAGGCCGGATCAGCGAAGCTAATCCGTAAACCATTATAATTTCCCCAGGCGCCACACCGGTTTTTGGTTGTCAGGGCCCCCAGGCCGGATCAGCGTAGCTAATCCGTAAAAGTCACCCGGGATTCCGGCATTTTAACTGCCAAAGCAACATCCCTAATCTTGCATTGGCGGTATATCTGCTGCCCTTTTAATCATCTTAAACGTCAAATATAATAAGTGTATGTCATACACTAATTATAAAAGCATAATTTCGAGTAAAGGCCCCGGGGACCTGATGCCGGAAAAGATCATTCCTTACCAGTTTTCACTTTTTTTCTGGGCGCTTTCCCCTCTTAAAGCTTTCTCAAAAGAAGCTATGGTTTCAAGAGCTTTCAAATGCGATTTACAGGAGGCTTGTTCATAGAGATCTTTCTGATAGCCGTTGGGATTAATCGGATATTGTTCTGAAATCGGATATAAATAATGATTGCCAGGCAACTCCCCTCCTCTCATAATTTCATCAAATTGTGTCAGCGATAATGTAATTCTTGCCCTCCCGTCCTTAACTTCCACTTTTAAAATATGCAAAGTGTTTATTATGACACTTTGTAATACATCGTTCAGAATATGAACTTTTTCAAAAATTCCTCTCCCGGTGATAATACCATTCAATACATCTCTGTTTTGAATAACTGAATTAACATCGCTGTAGTTGTTTACAAAATAATCCATAGCCCGGCTATAAAGCTCTTTTCTGTTTAAATTCAAATTATCAACTACTTTTTGATAGGTAACATAGCCGTTTTCATCAAGCTGCCACTGATCATTAATTTCCTGAAGCATTTTTATTGAGTTTTTATCTGTGATTAATTTCAGAAACCGTTATAAACAAATATGATACAACCATAAAATAATCTTTATACCCTCATAAATCAGGTAATTGGCAAGTTACTAAAAAAAATCTGCGTGTTAAAAAAAATTGACTTTGGTTTGAACCTTGTGTAAATTTGAAATAAGTAAAGTTCCGCTCCTGATGGCTTTAAATTAGAAATCGATACAATTATTGTCATTTACGAGGGTTCTTCATATTATATTTATTTATTTTAAATTATCTGATCATGAAAGACAAGATTCAACAAAACGCTTCCGCCTCAAGTGCAGTTTATGGTCTGGGACTTATTGGAGCTGCAATTTATTTTATATCAACTGCCACAAGCTTCTGGATAGGCGTATTAGGATTCCTTAAGGCTATTATCTGGCCGGTTCTTCTGGTTTATGAAGCATTCAAACATTTAGCATCATGATCCTGATGCGATATGCCTCATCAGGAAGATCATGTCTTTTTGTTTTACCTGTCTCAATACATAATAAATGAAAGCAATAGTCTACACCAGATTCGGACCACCTGATGTGCTCCACCTCCGGGAAGTGGAAAAACCCGTTCCCGGGGAAAATGAAATCCTGGTAAAAGTTCATGCCGCATCGGCAAATGCTTATGACTGGAGACATGTGAAAGCTGATCCTTTCCTGATCAGAATTATGGGCGCCGGACTTCTGAGGCCAAAACACAAAATCCTTGGTGCCGATATTGCCGGGAAGGTTGAAGCGCTTGGCAGCAACGTAAAGCAGTTTCAGCCTGGTGATGAAGTTTTTGGAGAAGGCAGCTACGGAGGGTTTGCGGAATATGTATGCGTCAATGAAAACAGATTTGTGCTGAAGCCAGCCACCCTGTCGTTTGAAGAGGCAGCTGCCGTGCCAATGGCGGGGCTCACAGCATTACAGGGTCTTCGCGACAAGGGAAAAATCCGGTCTGGTCAAAAGGTATTGATCAACGGAGCTTCAGGTGGTGTTGGTTCATTTGCAGTGCAGATTGCCAGATCATTCGAAACTGAAGTTACCGGCGTCTGCAGCACAGCAAAAATGGAATTTGTCCGCTCAATTGGCGCAGACCATGTTATCGACTACTCTCAGGAAGATGTTACAAGGAGCATACAGCAATATGACCTGATCTTTGATACGGCTGCACATCATTCGATTTCTGACTTATAAACATATTTTAAAACCGGGTGGGATCTATGTCCTGGCCGGAGGTTCTATGACTCGGATATTACAGCTTATGCTTATATCATTGACCGGCACATAAAAATATGGGAATCATGGTTGCTAATATAAATCAGAAAGATCTGCTTTTCATTTCAGAGCTGATTAAAGAGGGCAAGGTCAGGTCAGTTATAGATAAACTTTTCCCGTTGGATAAAACCCCGGAAGCCCTCAGGTATCTTCAGGAAGGACATGCCCGGGGGAAAGTAGTAATAACTGTGTGATGATAATAACAATCATAAAATACTTATCATCAATCATTTAACAAATGAATAATAATCAGCAGACTATTATATTAAAATGGAAATCATTAAGACATACGACAAATATCCTGTGCGGATTGTAATTCTCTCCAACCTGGTTTCACTTTCCATCTACGGCATCGGGATTATGATAACACTCCGGGCAGGATTGATTCCGGCCGTTTTATATCTGGCTTTTATTCTGGCTTTTGAGTACAGACTGATAAGCCGGCATTGTACCGGATGTTATTACTGGGGCAAGACATGCGGATTTGGTAAAGGCAGAATTAGTTCCCTGTTCTTTAAAAAGGGTGATCCCTCAATATTTTGTAATAATAAAATGTCCTGGAAAGATTTGATGCCTGATTTATTGATTACTCTTGTCCCCCTGGTAACCGGCATTGTTTTAATAATACTCAGATTTGATTTCGTTATTTTATTTGCATTGGTTATTCTGATATTACTGACGACAATGGGCAATGGATTTGTCCGTGGCACATTAACCTGCAGGTATTGCAGGCAAAGGGAACTGGGTTGTCCCGCGGAAAAATTATTCAGCAAGAACAAATAAAGAGACCGCTGCTTAAAACACATAATTAACAAAAAGAAATAATAAGTCTTACTGGCATTACCTGGTGTTCCCTGAACAGGATATTCCGTTAGAAGTAATTTTTTATAAATCAGGGCCATTAAGAAGGGTGATGCTGTAACCCGTGATAGTTTATTTTGACGAATACCGGAAAATTGAATTGCAGGAACATGAGAAATTTGACCTGCATCCGGTAAGAGTGGAAAAGTAAATAAACTTATTAGTATTTTTAAGCCTTGTCAAACCAATATTTACAATAAACAAGTAACACTGCAGAAATATGGGAGAAAAATTTTCAATCAGCCCCGGAGGGGAGAAATTTCCCCTGCCAAAGCCAGAGGATTATAAGTCAGAATTTGAATCACTGAAAAAACGTATCAGCCAGGAACGGTCAAAAAACCGAGAGATAGTTGTTGTTATGGGAGTCGGATTTGTCGGTGCTGTAATGGCTGCAATTGTTGCCGATACGGTGGACAAAAACGGAATGCCTTCAAAATTTGTTATAGGGATGCAGCGCCCCAGCATAAGAAGCTTCTGGAAAATTCCGATGCTTAACCGCGGCATATCTCCCGTTAAAGCTGAGGACCCTGAAGTAGATCCTATGATAGCCCGGTGTGTTAACGTGAAAAAAACGCTTGTAGCAACATTCACCTATGAGGTCCTCAAACTTGCTGATGTGGTAGTCGTTGATGTTCAGTGTGATTATATAAAAGAAGAATTGGGTAATGTCCGTCGCGGACACACTGAAATGGCAGCACTGGAGTCTTCTCTTGAGGTAATAGCAGAGAATATCCCGGCAGAGGCGCTTGTTCTGATTGAAACCACCGTGGCACCCGGAACTACTGAACAGGTTGCTTATCCGATAATGAAAAAGATATTTAAGAAACGGGGCATTGAATCTGATCCGTTGCTTGCCCATAGTTATGAGCGGGTTATGCCGGGCCGCAATTATGTTGCCAGCATAAGGGATTTCTGGAGGGTTTGCAGCGGCATTAATGATGAAGCCAAAGAGAGGGTTGTAAAATTCCTGAATGAGGTGCTTAACACAACCAAATATCCTTTGACAGTTATGAGCCGGCCCATAGAATCGGAGACTGCTAAAATCGTTGAAAACAGCTACCGGGCAACTATACTCGCTTTTCTTGATGAATGGAGCCTGTTCGCCGAACGAAACGGAGTTGATCTTATAAAGGTGATCAAGGCAATCAAAGTAAGGCCTACCCATAGCAATATCATCTTTCCGGGACCGGGGATAGGTGGATATTGTCTCCCTAAGGACGGAGGACTGGGAGTCTGGGCATATAAGCATATCCTTGGTTTTGAAGATGATATCTTTAAGATCACACCTATGGCTATTGACATAAATGATACCCGTGGACTGCATGTCGGACAGCTTACCCGCGATGCCCTCAGAAATATGGGTAAGCCGATTGCTTCCGCTGAAGTCCTTGTTCTGGGAGCCGCTTATCGTGAAGATGTCGGCGATACCCGTTACAGCGGTTCAGAAATCGTAATTCGGAAGCTTACGGAAATGGGTGCAGAGATAAGGATACATGATCCTTATGTGGAACACTGGTGGGAATTTGAGCAGCAGGACACTTATCCGGCTGAAGGACAGAGCAAAGGGCAGTTTTTCCGCAACCAGGAGAAACTTAAAGAGGTCAGGATTGAACAGAACCTGAATATCGCACTTAAAGGAGCCGATGCAGTTATTCTGGCCGTCCCTCATGAGGCATATATGAATCTGGTGCCTGAAGAAGTTGTTAATACAATCGGGCAGCCTGCTGCAATTATTGACTGTTTCGGAATCCTATCAGACGATAAGATACGCCAGTATTTTCAGCTGGGATGTGAGGTCAAGGGACTTGGCCGCGGACATATTCAACGTATAAAGGAAGAAACCAGAAAAGGCTAAAATATAAATATAATGGACAGTGTGAAAATATTACGTCCTGAAGACATTGGCAGAAATTTCATCCCGTCAAAGTACCTTGCAAAGGGCAAAGATGAGTACTACCAGCGGAACAAGCAGACAATTCCTCCTGAGTCGGGATGGAGACACCTGAGATCAGATGAGGTTGAAAAGCTGGTCAAAAATGATAATACCTCAGATAACTGGGATGAAATACTGGTTACAAAACAGTTTGATCCGGACCAGATTAAAAATTCCAGCTTCTTTGGCCTTGTCAGGATCGGGTCACTTCGTAATATTATCCTCCAGCATCACGACCTGAAGGTACCTTCAGGAATTACCAACAGTCTCATAATTTCATGCGATATCGGCGATGACGTGGCAATTCATAACGTTCATTACCTGGCTCATTATATTATCGGCAACTGCTGTATCCTGTTCAATGTCCAGGAGATGCATACCACCGACCATGCCAAATTCGGGAATGGGATCATCAAGGAGGGAGAGCCGGAAAATGTAAGAACCTGGCTTGATCTGATGAATGAGACAGGCTGCCGCAGGATCCTCCCTTTTGACGGTATAATCACAGCTGATGCCTATTTGTGGGCAAAGTATATTGAAGATAAACCTCTACAGGAAAATCTGAAAAAGATCACTCAGAACAGCACGGATGATCACCGGGGCTACTACGGGACAACCGGAGATCAGTGTGTGATAAAAAATTCACTTATCCTGAAGGATGTAAAAATTGGCTCATACTGTTATATCAAGGGTGCAAACAAGCTGAAGAACCTGACTATAAATTCTTCGGAAGCCGAACCTACGCAGATCGGTGAAGGAGTTGAACTGGTCAACGGAATTATCGGCTTTGGATGCCACATATTTTATGGATGCAAGGCTGTTAAGTTCATACTTGGGAATAATTCCAGCCTTAAATATGGGGCAAGACTGGTAAATTCATTCTTAGGTGATAATTCAACAATATCCTGCTGTGAGGTTCTCAATAATTTAATATTCCCCGCACACGAGCAACACCACAATAATTCTTTTCTTATTGCTTCTGTTGTTATGGGCCAGAGTAATATGGCAGCCGGAGCTACAATCGGATCAAATCATAACAGCAGAGCCAACGACAATGAGATTCAGGCGGGCCGCGGATTCTGGCCAGGACTCTGCACAAGTGTTAAGCATTCATGCCGGTTTGCTTCATATGTGCTGCTCTCCAAAGCTGATTATCCTGCCGAGCTGGATATTCCTTTTCCCTTCTCCCTGCTTAACAACAATCAGTCAAAGGATCAACTTGAAGTTATGCCCGCATACTGGTGGCTATATAACATGTATGCACTGGCCCGTAATTCATGGAAATTTCAGAACCGTGATAAACGGGTAAATAAAGTCCAGAATATTGAGTTTGATCCGTTTGCCCCCGACACCATTGAGGAAATATTTGCTGCCCGTCAATTGCTGGAAATATGGGTCGCTAAGGCAAGCTACCGGCTCAAAGGGAAATCAATCAGAGGACTGAAAGATCAGGACCTTGCAGTTTTCGGACGTGATCTTCTGGCCGGCAAGGAAGAAATCGTTGGTGAGCTGGAAGTCCTTGGAGAAAGAATGGAAAATTCCAAACGTAAGGTCCGGATTTTGAAACCAGGCAAAGCTTACCATGCTTATGGTGATATTCTGCATTATTATGCCGCAAAAAATCTTATGGCATATTTTAATTCAAATCCCAGGATTTCTTTCTCACAAATGGTTAAAAACCTTCAGGGGGATCGTAAGACGGAATGGGTTAATCTCGGAGGACAGATTATGGAACGGAGTGATGTTGACAAACTCCGGCTCGATATCGGCAAAGGAAAATTAAAATCATGGAACGATATTCATAAACGATACAATGAGCTTTGGATTAAGTATATTACTGACAAACAGAAACATGCATTAGCTACCCTTTATGAATTAACCGGAACCGGGAACATCACAAAAGCAGGTTGGATTTCCGCTTTGGAGAAAGCCGTGAGCATTCAGAAATTTATCAGCGATGAGGTCTATATATCGCGAAAAAAGGATTTTGATAATCCGTTCCGTCAGACTACCTTCAGGAACCAGGATGAGATGAAGGCAGCTTTAGGCAGCCTGGATGAGAATAGCTTTATAATCCAGGTAAGGCAGGAAACTGAAGATTTTGAAAAGCTTGCAGAAAAGATTAAGAAGAGGATCTGATAGTCCGATTTTATTAATGGAAAATCAACAAAAAACCGGGAATAAACCCGGTTTTTTATTCAAATATGAACTGGTAATCCAGAAGCATATTGATTTCTTCACCTTGAAGCGCCGCTGTCTACTTTTTTGAACATAAGGAACCAGGCAAACTGATAGTAATCTCCTGATAGTTTACTCATTTGTTTCATATCTGAGGTTGGCAGATAAGGAACTAAAACATCATTTCCGGCCTGCCAGTTAGCAGGTGTCAGTACATGGTTTTTATCAGTTGTCTGAATAGCCAGTACTGTGCGGAGCAGCTCATCCATGTTTCTTCCGACATCATGAGGATAGAAATATTCTGCCCTTATTATGTTGTCAGGGTCAATAATAAATACACCTCTTACATCTTTGGTGGAATTTGTTTCCGGATGAATCATCCCATAAAGCTTGGAGATTGTAAGACTTGCATCATCAACAATCGGAAATTTGATCTTCTGGGCCGGACTTCCTTTGTATTCGATTTTTTCAAGCGCATTTTTCCACTGTATATGAGTCGCCAGGAGATCTGTGGATACAGCAATTATTTTCACGCCAAGCTTGTCAAATTTATTTTGCATACCGGCGAGCTCGAGTATTTCTGATGAGCAAACAGGAGTAAAATCCATGGGGTGGCTCATTATTATCTTCCAGCTTCTTCCGAAATCGTCCGGAAAATTAATGGTTCCCTGCGTAGATTCGGCAGTAAATGCCGGTGCCTTGTCCCCTATCAAAGGTATCCTGAAGTCGCGGCTTTCAGGTTTGCTTCTGGGGCTTTCCTTAACTTCACTCTGAGCAAAAAGAGCTACAGTTAACAACAATAATAATGAAAACATAAACTGTCTTTTCATAGTAATAAATATTATTTTGATTAAGAATTAAAACTCGTTCTTATTCTTATTTAGACTTATTAAACATTGAAGAAAAATTTATGTTCATACATTTACAGGCATTAACATTTTTTTAGATTGAGCCAGCCCGGACACATTTAAAGGCTTTAGTCACGGCTATTTATCCGGAGCAGAGTCTTCTTTCTTTTTATAAGGGATTGTAAATATGAACGTAGTGCCTTTACCAGGCTCCGAGGTTACATCTATTGTTCCTCCCATAAGTTCAACATAAGCCTTACATATGGATAATCCCAGGCCCGTACCGCTGAACTGCCTTGATATAGCACTATCTACCTGGTAGAATCTTTCAAATATTCTTGCCAGATGTTCAGGAGGAATGCCAATGCCGGTGTCCTTTACATAAAACTCCAGGAATCCGTTTTTAATATTGTATCCGAAACCTATCTTCCCTTTTCGGGTGAATTTGAAAGCGTTATTAATCAGATTCGAGATGATCTGAACAAGCTTGGTTCCGTCAGTTACAATCTCGGCATCCTTCTCTGCCAGGGGGGTAGAAAGGCTTAAAGCAATTTTCCGTGGAACTTCCTTATAACTGAACTGCTCATTAATCCTCCTTAATGTTGTATTCAGATTTATTTCTTTCATATTCAGCTTCACCTGACCGCTTTCGATGCTGGCGAGGTCAACAATATCATTGATTATGGAAAGTAACTGAGTTCCGCTCTGAAAGATAACGTCAGTAAATTGTTTCCTGTCACTTTCAGTAACTCCCGGTTCATTCAGGAGTGCTGAAAAACCGAGAATAGCATTCATGGGAGTTCTTATCTCATGCGAGACATTATGTAAAAATGCAGTTTTGAGCCTGTCGCCTTCTTCAGCTTTTTCTTTTGCAGCAATAAGATCAGATTCAGCTTTCTTACGTTTGGTTATATCCCTGAAACTCCACACACGTCCTACAGCTTTCCCTCCTAATTTCTGTGGCTGGGAATATCTTTCGAAGACCCTTCCGTCTGTGAATTCAAGTATATCGCTTGTTATCGCTTCACTATCGGAATAAAGCAATTTTACTTTTTCAACAAATTTATCAGGATCCTTAAGCTGCGTAAGGACATAGTTAATAGCCACATCATCTTCCATGGTTATTAAAACACCCTGAGGTATTTTCCACATCTCGGAGAACTTCTGATTATATTGAACGATCTTCCCGGTGTTGTCGACTACCAAAATTCCATCGGCTGTTGATTCCAGTGTTGCCTTCTGTAGGGAAAATGATTTTTCCAGCTCGGCTTCTGCTATTTTTCTTGAGGTAATGTCTTCAACCATAGCAAGAAAGATCTGAACCTCAGATTTTTTGTTGCGTATCAGGCTCACCGTGGTAGAACCCCATATAACAAAGCCATCTTTCCTTATATATTTCTTTTCTGTACGATAAATTGGAAATTCTTCTGCAACAAGCTTCAGTATTGAAATCTCATCTTTGGAGATATAATCGGGATGTGTAAAATCCCTGAAGGTCATGTCAACAAGCTCGTCTTCCCTGTAACCTGTCATTTTACAGAAAGCCGAGTTTGCTTTAATAATACCAAGTTCCTTACCTGTCATAATCATACCGAACGGACTTTCCTCAAAGACTTTTCTGAACCTCTCCTCGCTTTCCCTCAGACTCTCCTCAACTTTCTTTCTTTCAGAAATATCACGGCTTATCGACTGGAAGTATTTAACTCCTTCAATATTGACCATCCTTGCACTGATTTCAATAGGGAAAGTTGTTCCGTCTTTCCTTACATGAACCACTTCAAATGTCGAATGCGTGGAATCATTGATAATCTTTACGTCCTCTAAAAATCTGCTCATCGAAACGTTTGCACGTAACTTACTGACATTCATTCCGATAAGTTCATCCCTGGAATACTGATAAGTCTCAATAGCCTTGTCGTTTGCCTCCACAATTTTATAATCCCTGTCGGTCAACAAAATAATATCATTGGCATATTTCAGTATATAGTCATAATGCCGTACAAGGGCAAGCCGGTTTAATTCTGTTTCATATCTGCTGCGATAATACCTGACACGCTGGTTCCAGATGAGGAAGCCGAGTATGAAACCTGCAGATATAATAAACAGGATCACAATTATTATAATTGACTTCACCTGGTCATTAATCTCGGAGAGTATTTCTTCACGGTCAACTTTCGCAACCATAATCCAGGAAGATTCAGGCACTTTTTTCATGGCAGCAATAGAAGGGACTCCTCTGTAATCAACTGCATCGGTGGTCTCTTTAATTCCCTGTGCTGCCATTGAAGCAATAAGGTTCTTTTGTACAAGCGGCCTTCTCATAAAAGGTTCCGAACCAGTCTTGTGGCGGAGCTCATTCAAATAAACTATTTCGTTACCTTCAATGCGGAAGAGTAGCGTTTCAGAAGTTTTGCTTGTCACCGGCCATGACTGTATAAGCGGGTAAAGGACCTTCCGGGGATCGATCCGCAATACAAGTAATCCAATAAGTTCATCATTCCCGTTCTCACTCTTTTGAAGCGGTATTACAAGATCAAGGTGAACAAAACTTACCTTGCCTGTCTGATGGAGATCAGTAAGAAAAACTTCACCTTTTTTTATTATTTCCGGCAATCTGGATCTGAGATAATCTCCTATTACAGTATCCTGATCCGGGAAAAACAGTTTCACGTTATAGTTACGGTCAAGAAACAAGGCGCTCCTGTAATCATAGCTTTCAGTGAGTGCTTTAAGATGGTTAAAGAGATCATTACTAAGTTTTTTGTTACCAGGTTCAGTTAAAAACCTTGAAAACTGCTGGATCATAAAATTATTCTGGCTCATGTACTCGCCGTCTGATAAGCGTTCACTTCTCCACTGAACAATCTGGCGTACTTTAAGGTCCGCAATCGCTGAAAGTTCTTTTGTACTGTCCTGCAATAAATGTTTTTTCTGGCTCCTGTAAAATGACAACCCGGATATAACAGAGATAGCACAGATGAAAAAAAAGAGAACAATAATAAGCCAAGGTATTACCGGTTTCTGGGTTAATGAATTCATTATTGCACTCTTTGCTTTAAATGTAATGTTACAATCAGGAGACTTAGATTAGCACACGTAAAAGTAATACATTCTCATAAATTATTAAGCTATTGACAACAGCATGATCCACCCTTAATTATTTCTTTCTTATAACAACTGAGGCAAGTATGGAAATAAGTAGCAGTAAGATTATTACTGCGAGCGACAGATAAATCGGAATCTCAATACCAATAAATGAAGCCAGCATTTTAAGCCCTACAAAAGTAAGGACAAATGCAAGGCCTACCTTGAGAAACCGGAAATATCCCATTATACCTGAAATAGCAAAATAGAGTGATCTAAGACCGAGAATTGCGAAAATATTGGATGTATAAACAATAAAAGTATGCTGGCTGATAGCAAGAACTGCCGGAATACTGTCTACAGCAAAGATCAGGTCCGAGGATTCAATTATGACAAGAACCAGGAACAATGGAGTTGCAAGGGTCCGTCTGTTCTGCCTGATGAACAGTCTGTTGCCATGGAGCTCATCAGTCATGGGCAGAAGCTTCCTGAAGAATTTTACCAATGGATTTTTTTCCGGTTCATACTGAACATCTTTCTGAAAAAGCATCCTGAATCCTGTAAAAACCAGGAATGCACCAAAAATGATGACAATCCAATGAAACCTGTTTATCAGGGCGACCCCGGCAAAAATAAATATCCCCCTCATGATCAGTGCACCAAGGATCCCCCAGAAAAGGATCCTATGCTGATATTTATCGGGGACAGCAAAGTAGCTAAAAATAAGGATGAAAACAAAAATATTGTCGACACTGAGAGAGTACTCAATAAGATAACCGGTAAGAAATTCCAGTGCCTGAACTTTCCCGAACCTGAAATTAACAAAAACATTAAACAGAAGAGCAAGTGAGATCCATACTGCCGTCCAGGTCAGGGCTTCACTAACCGGGACCTTATGCTCTTTTCTGTTAAAGATGCCAAGATCGAGAGCCAGCATAAGGAAAATAAATAAATGAAATCCCAGCCAGAATAAAATACTTACTCCTCCCATTAACTATATTATAAGGCTGCAAACATATAAAAACTTCTTCATTTTTTTTATGCATAGTGTCCGGGCAGGCAGCTGATTTTGAAAAATACCTGTGCCCCTCCATCAGAAAAGATATTCCAGAACTTTTTTACCTTTATCGTCAATTTATTTTAAAGCTATCATGAAGAATAAACTATTATTACTGATAATCACAGCATTATTAGTTTTCACCAACGACATTGTGTTTTCACAAAAAAAGCTTTCCGGGGCAGATGTAATTACATCTTCCGACCTTGAAAGTTATATTTCATTCCTCGCTTCTCCGCTATTAAAAGGCAGAAGAAACGGAGAACCCGGCCTTGAGATAGCCGAGCAATATATTGTCTCTCAGGCAAAAGTGCTTGGACTGAAACCGGCTAACGGGACCAGCTTTCTCCAGCCTTATTCACTTGTGAAGAATATAATTGATGCCGGAAAGACAAAGATACAGGTGGTTGGCAACGGAAATGACACTGTGACCATCAGGGAACCAATTTACCAGTTGCTTCCGACAGGTCCTGCAGATTTCACCGTGGAGGGAGAAGTTGTTTTTGCCGGATATGGTTTAAAACAGGATAAATACGGGTATAATGATTATGATAACGTCCAGACCGAAGGCAAGATACTTCTTATTATGGCAGGTGCACCAACGACAGAAGACGGGAAAAAATACCTTTTTGAAGGTAACAGATGGGAATCATTCATGGGCATACAGATAAAGCTGACTGCGCTGTTATTTACGAAAGCCAGGGCAGCGGTTATTGTAATGGATCCTAAATCGGGTTATTCCTCCATTGATGAACAGTTTCCCGGAATTTCCGGAGAGCTGACTTCATCAAGAACCCTGAAAGGAGAAAAACCAAGGACATTCCAGATGCCGAACATGCCAAAAATCCTGTTCGCTGACAGGTCTGTCGCCGATGAGCTTCTTAAAGGTACCGGAAATACTCTGGCAGATCTGCAGAAAAAGATTGATGCCGACCTGAAACCCCATTCATTCCTTATACCCGGGAAAAAACTAAAAATAACCGAAACGGTTAAATCAGTCGATGAGACCATGTTTAATGTCGCGGCATATATCGAGGGAAGCGACCCTGTGCTGAAAAATGAATATTTGATTTTTTCCGCGCATACCGATCATATTGGCGAGGGGACCAAGGGAATAAATACCGGGGCAGATGACGATGCATCAGGTTGTGCAGCTCTTTTATCAATGGCTGAAGCTTTCCAGAGTCTTGATAAAAAACCACTGAGATCAGTACTGTTTCTATGGGTATCCGGAGAGGAAATCGGACTATTTGGCTCCCAGTCATATGTTAACAATCCTCTAATTCCTCTTGATAAAACCATTGCCGACCTTAATATGGATATGATAGGCAGGGTGAAAGGGATTGCTGATACTTCATCCGAGAATCCGGTAACGGGGCCCAATGGTGTATTTGTGATAACCGGGAATCAGAGCAAGGATCTGCTGGCTATAGCTGCAGATGTTGATAAGAATTCAGTCCTTGACTTTGATTACAGCCTGAGTGGCAGAAACCATCCGCTTCAGCTTTTTGCCAGAAGCGACCATTATAATTTTGTAAAAAAAGATATTCCTGTTTTGTTTTTTACTACAGGCCTTCATACTGATTATCATACTCCCGGTGATGTTGTTGAAAAGATCGATTTCAAAAAGCTGGAGCTGGTAACAAAAACCATGTACCAGATAGGATTTAATCTGGCAAACAGGAAAACACGGATTGTGGTCGATAATCCTTTCAGCAAATGGTAGTAAGCCACAATTGCAGATTTATTTCACAGTAAAAAATGTCTGGATTGCCTTTGCATATTTTCTGTCAATATCCGGAATACCATTATTATTCTGGTCCTTCATAGCTTGCAGATATTCCATAATAGCGAGCCATTCTTTGCCTTCCTGTAATCCAGCTTTTTTCTCATCCATATCTATCCAGGCATTCTTCATATCGGTGACAGGTTTTCCGGAAGCATCTTTTGGGACCACATTAATCAACCCGAAGCTCTTCTTTTTTATAATACCCACAAATTCAAGCATATATGCATTAGCAGTAATTGAATAAAGTTTTTTGTTCATTTTAGAAAAATCAACCCTTTCAACTGTACCGTCTTTTCGGGTAATTCCTATATACTGAATTTTTCTTAAAAGACCTTTCCCGGGATTAAACTCTACCCTGATCCCCGAGTAATAGCAATAATTACCTGGTGTTGATTTATAAGCAACCTGGAGGATTTCAAGGACATTTTTTAACTCTTTGCCTGTAACATAAACCTTAGCCAGGGGATAGCCAGGCACATTATCGTTGCCTGATCCCATCGACATTATCCTGAATATATCCGGGGCGGTCTGGAAACCCGGAATTATCCTGTCGCGTATAACACCCACAGCTACCATACTGAGATCGGTACCCATCGAATCGTGATTATTAACATAGCTCCGGATAGCGTCGGCAACCATCGGTCCAAGATTGCTGCCCTTTATATCGCCCTGTTCGATACATTCAAGCAGGAAACCAGCTTCAGCCACTTTATTATTGTAATCCAGATTCAGAGGCTTAAGTATTGTCTCACTGACGGCCTTTTTCTGATCCTCGACAAGAGTATTTATTTCGATATCCCCGGTGATACTGTCGTCAACATGAAAAAGAGAATAATCTTCTGTTTTTACGGTGTTGTTATTAAAGGAAAGGGATAATTTCCCTACCCATTCCCCGTTCTCCCCGGCCTGAACAATAGGTATTCCATTGACAATCATGGGTTTTTCAAGCTTCGTATGCGAATGGCCGCTGATTATTACATTAATTCCCTTTACCGCATAGGCGAGCTCTGCATCTTCTCCGGCCCGGTTGCCCTTCTTATCAAGGCTCACACCTGAATGCGAAAGACATATTATAATATCGCACTTCTCATTTTGCAACTCCTTTACGAAATATCTGGCAGCAGGTATTTGTTTCGAAAAAGTAACAGGAGTCGCAAATGCTGCATTTTCATCAGCTTCTTTACCCATGAGAGAGAAGAAACCAAACTTAAGACCTCCTCTTTCTATTATAAATGTCCTTTTAACTGCACCGGAATTAAAAAGTTTTTCAAGCCCATCATCTCCGGTATCCCTGGTGCTCAGAACGGCATTGCTGAGAAGAACGTCAGGAAATCCACCTCCTTTTTGAGCAGAACTTACAATTTCAGCCAGCGTTCCAGGGCCGTTATCAAATTCATGGTTACCTATGCATACTGCATCATAACCCATCTTTTTCATAAGACGGAGCTGAAATCCGGTCTGTGGCTCCAGTCCCTGGAAAAGTGTTCCCATGAGGAAATCGCCCGCATCAAGTATCAGTGTAATTCCCGGATTCTTTTCTTTTTCATTTTTTAAAATTGAAGCTATTCTTGCAAATCCGCCAATTGTATTATCATCATTAGTTGTCAGCGGCGTATAAGCTGATTCAGGGCCATAACCTGTTATGCGGGAATGCATGTCGTTGGTATGCAGAATGACTATTTTCTTTTCGTCCTGTGCTTCAAGGGGGCCGACTGAAAATAATAATATAAATGAAAAGACGACTATTTTCATAAAGTCAGTTTTGGAATATAAATATACTTAATTACAGTACCTCAGCGACAACAAATGTACTACCGCCAATAAAAATCATATCAGCTTCCGTTGCATGAGCCTTTGCTGCATTAAGCGCCTCATTTACTGTCTTATAGGAGCCACCCTGCAGACCATATTCACCGGCTTTGTCCCGAAGCTGTTTCTCGTCAAGTGCCCTTTCTACGGAAGCTTTGGTAAAATAATACTTTGCATCCTTTGGCAAAAGAGGCAGGACTGAATTCAGATCTTTGTCTCTTACAAACCCGATAACCAGATGAAAGCTCTTTGCAGGCATCCTGCTCAGCTGCCGTGTCACATATTTAAGTCCTTCCCTGTTATGCCCTGTATCGCAGATTATAAGCGGGTTGTGGCCTAATATCTGCCATCTGCCCTGCAATCCGGTATTGGTCACCATATTTTTTATACCGTTTACCAGATTAATCTCTGAGATTTTCAGCACGCCGCGGAGAACTTTAATGGCCTGGTATACAGTTATCAGGTTCTTTTCCTGGTAATCTCCGCCAAGAGGTATTATTCCCGAAATTTCTTTCCTGTCAGCATTGTCAGAGATTATGTAGCTCCGCTCGCCGTTAATGCCTTCACCGGTGGAAAGTTTGCACCTTATGGTCCTGCCGGAAAAGTGAATTTCTGATCCTGTTTCAGAAGCCCTGGTAATAAAGATTTTCTCAGTTTCAGCCTGGGTCTCTCCTATTACAACGGGAATATTATTCTTAATTATACCAGCTTTTTCGACCGCAATTTTATCAAAAGAATCACCCAGAAGGTCCATATGGTCGTGACCAATATTTGTAATTACCGATAATAATGGAGTTATGATGTTTGTCGAATCAAGGCGTCCCCCAAGACCCACTTCAATAACTGCAATATCGGTTCTTTCCCGTGCGAAATAATCAAAAGCCATTGCCACTGTCATCTCAAAGAAGGAAGGTTTAAGTGAGTCAAGTATCTCTTTGTGCTTCTTCACGAAAGAGACCACCTCACTTTCAGGCATCATTTTTCCGTCTATTCTGATCCTCTCCCTGAAATCTTTCAGATGCGGGGAAGTATACAGGCCTGTTTTATATCCTGCTTCCCGGAGAACTGAAGCGATCATGTGCGAGACGGATCCTTTCCCGTTGGTACCTCCGATGTGGATTGTCCTGAATTTCAGATGCGGATAGCCAAAATAATTATCAAGTGCCAGGGTGTTGTCAAGGCTATTTTTATATGCAGCTTTCCCTATCCTGTGGTATGCAGGCAACTGGGAGTACAGGAATTCGATTGCTTGCTTGTATGTCATAATTGGTCTTGCGGTCTTGCGGTTCGATTCGCTCCGCTCTCGGGATTTCGTCACTTCGTTCCTCAACTTGCGATCTTATAGCCTGCAGTTTCGAGCCGACGGAGCGTACATGCCTGCCCTGATAAGTTTCATAATTATTTCTTTATCAATGTGTTCTACAGTAACGTTTCGTAAACTTCTTCCTGAAATCAATCCTTCATAAAGCTCCATGTTGAATACTTTTTACCGCAAGTTAATATACTTTAAAAACAGATGATAATTTGTGCTGAATTTTTGATAATTTTACAAGCCTGAATAAAGATGATTTATAGGTTTACTGATCTGATTTTAAAACACTTACAATATGACTAAAAAGCATAACAAGAAACTTTTCATTATAGATACCAACGTTCTCCTTCATGATTACAAGTGTATTTACAATTTTGAGGAAAATGATGTTATTATCCCTATTGTAGTCCTAGAAGAGCTGGATAAATTTAAGAAAGGGAATGATATTATTAATTTTCACGCAAGGGAGCTTACCAGGGAGCTTGATAAGCTATCGGGCGATATGCTCCTGACAGCAAATATTCCATTGGGTGAAAACCTTGGTAATCTTCATATTGAGACAGGCAGGGACTTTTCAGAAAAGGTGAGCCAGTCATTTCCCGAGAGAACCCCTGATCACCGCATACTTGCCATAGCAGATTATGTTTGCACTTCAAACAAGGATAAAGTGGTTGTTCTTATCTCAAAGGACATAAACCTTCGCATGAAGGCTAAATCGCTGGGAATAATGGCCCAGGATTATGAAAATGACAAGGTTGCCAATATTGACGATCTGTACAGGGGCATAAAAGTTCTCGAGGGTGTCGATCAGGAGATTATAAGCAAGCTTTATGAGCTTCCTGAAGGGGTTCCGGCCGATTCAATCAAGCTTGAGAACGGGACAACAGGTCACCACTTCTACATAATGAAAAATAACGGGGCCAGCGCCCTTGCACATTATAATCCAGTCAGCAAACTACTGAACAGGGTTATCAAACAAACAACATATGGAATAGATCCGCGTAATGCAGAACAGACATTTGCATTCGAAGCACTGTCAAATCCTGATATTCAGCTTGTTTCACTCACGGGAAAGGCAGGAACGGGGAAAACACTGCTTGCCCTTGCTGCAGCACTGGCTCAACACAAACGTTATAAACAGATTTTCCTGGCCCGTCCTATCGTGCCCCTTGCAAACCGCGACCTCGGTTTCCTTCCCGGTGATGTCAAGGAAAAAATGGATCCCTACATGCAGCCGCTTTATGATAACCTGACAGTTATCAAGCATAAATTCAGCCATCAGAGTCCCGAATTTATCAGGATCAATGATATGATGAAAGAGGAAAAGCTGGTCATTACCCCGCTTGCATATATCAGGGGCCGAAGCCTGTCAAGCATCTTTTTCATAGTTGATGAAGCACAGAATCTAACCCCCCATGAAATAAAAACCATTATAACACGTGCCGGAGAAGGTACGAAAATGGTCTTCACAGGTGATATCGAACAGATAGATTCTCCGTATCTCGATACTGCCTCAAACGGATTAAGCTACCTTTCGGATAAAATGAAAAACCAGGAAATTTTTGCCCATGTTAATCTTGTCAAGGGAGAACGTAGCTTTCTTGCCGAGCTGGCCAGTAAACTACTTTAAATAAAGTTCCATCGGTAAGTAACTAATTATCAGATTAATACAATATATTGTTATGAAAATCAGACTGTTCTGTTTATCGTTATTGTCCCTGGCGCTTCTCACAGCCTCCCCAGTGGATCTGTATTCTCAGATAAAATCAGGCAAAGCCGGGAACATGAAGGAACAAAAGGGTAAGAAGATCAAGCTTTTTAACGGGAAGAATCTTGATAACTGGATATTCAAGCTGAAGGATCCGGCAGTAAGTGCCAAAGAGGTTTTTACTGTTAAAGACGGAGTAATTCTTATTAAAGGAAATCCGTTCGGTTATATGAGGACAAAAAATCCTTATTCAGATTACCAGCTTCATGTTGAATGGAGATGGCCTTCAGAAGCAACCAACAGTGGAGTATTCGTTCATGCTCAATTACCTGATACCATCTGGCCGAGATGCATCGAATGCCAGCTTCAGGCAGGAAATGCCGGTGATTTTATCTGCGCTAATGGTACCGATATGAACGAACGGACCGATAAATCAAAAAAGAATGTTAAGAAATTGACTCAATCATCTGAAAAACCTGTGGGAGATTGGAATGCTATGGAAGTTGTCTGCAGGGCCAATACAATTGAAGTGGTTGTGAACGGTGTCCTGCAAAACAGGGCGACAGGTGTTTCGGAAAACAGTGGTTATATCTGCCTGCAGAGTGAAGGGAAAGACATTGAATTCAGGAATGTCTTTCTCAGCAAGCTAAAAAAATGAAGACGGAAAAGAAAAAAGTAGCTTTCCATACCCTGGGGTGTAAGCTTAATTTCGCTGAAACATCCACGATAGCCAGGTCGTTCCCTGAGGATCAGTTCGAAAAAGTCCCTACTGGCAGGAAGGCTGACATCTACATCATAAATACATGCACTGTCACCGGGACTGCTGACAGGAAATGCCGTCAGACAATAAAGAGATTTATCAACCGGTCGCCTGAAGCCTTTATTGTTGTTGTGGGATGTTACGCTCAGCTTAAACCGGAGGAGATCTCAGGTATACCTGGCGTAGATCTGGTACTTGGCATGAATGAAAAGTTTGACATCTCAAATTACCTCAATAACCATGATAAAAAGAAAAAAGGAGTGATACATTCCTGCAGACTTGCGTCATCAGACAATTTCAATCACTCATGGTCTATTGGCGAAAGGACACGATCATTCCTTAAAGTACAGGACGGATGTGACTATGGATGTGCCTATTGCACAATCCCGATGGCCCGGGGAAGAAGCAAAAATCCTGAGATCCGGACCCTGGTTGAAGAAGCAAGGAATATTTCTGACAGGGGAATAAAAGAGGTTGTTATTACCGGAGTGAATATCGGGGATTTTGGAAAATCGACAGGCGAAAAGTTCAGCCATCTCCTGAAGGAACTGGTAAAAGTGAAAGGGATTGAAAGATTCAGGCTCTCCTCAATTGAACCGGACCTTCTCAGGGATGAGGTGATTGAATTGATAGCCGGCAACTATAAGATCCTTCCTCATTTTCATATGCCACTGCAAAGCGGCTGCAACAGGATACTTGGACTCATGAGGAGGAGGTATAACAGAGAGCTGTTTGAAGAAAGGGTAAAAAGTATCAAAAGTTTAATACCTTACGCCGGGATAGGCGCTGATGTCATTGCAGGCTTTCCCGGAGAAACAGCTTCGGAATTTGAAGATACACTTTCCTTCCTTGAAAAACTTCCTCTCTCCTACCTTCATGTATTCCCCTTTTCAGAACGTCCCGGAACTGTAGCTGCGGCATTTCCGGGAAAAGTTTCATCCGGAGAAAAAGAAATAAGAAGCAAAAAGCTTCTGGCACTTTCTGCCTCAAAACATATTGAATTCCAAAGTCTCAACATCGGACATACCGCTGATGTATTGTTTGAAAACACAAAAATCAGCGGAATGATTTCCGGATATACCGGTAGTTATATCAGGGTCCAATACCCCTGGGATCAAGAGCTTGCAGGTGCGATAAAAAGAGTTATCCTTACCGGAGTTTCCCCGTCGGGCAATATGAGCATTCAACTAACAGACTGAAATATGGCAGATTACGAAATGATATGCAATGAAATGGAAGAGGCAGCTTCCCACACATCTGAGTTCATCCTGAAGGAATCAAAAAGCTATGATAAACGTCTGACCGAAGAAAAAGGATTGAATGACTTTGTAAGCTATGTCGACAAAGGTTCAGAAGAAATGCTTGTCGAAAAGCTGGGTAAAATCCTTCCTGAAGCCGGATTTCTGGCTGAAGAGGGCACTTCTGCCAGAAAGGGGCTCAGATACACCTGGATAATTGATCCCCTTGACGGAACAACAAACTTCCTTCACGGCGTGCATCCTTTTGCAATCAGTATTGCACTTATGGAATATGATGAAATTGTTGCAGGAGTTGTATTTGAAGTCTCGGGAAATGAAGTTTTTACGGCATGGAAAAACGGAGGAGCCCGTCTTAACGGTAAGCTTATCCACTGTTCATCAGCTTCCAGGCTGGCTGACTCACTTGTAGCCACAGGCTTCCCTTACAGCGATTTCGATCGTCTTGAAAATTTTATGAAAAGTCTTACATATTTCTGTAAAACCACCCATGGAATCAGGAGGTTCGGTTCAGCGTCGATAGACCTTGCCTATGTAGCCTGCGGCAGGTTCGATGCATTTTATGAGTATGGTCTCCATTCATGGGATGTTGCCGCTGGTATTTTACTCGTCAGGGAAGCCGGAGGTGTTACAAGCGATTTTTCAGGTGACGGGAAGAATCTGACAGGCGATGAGATAGTTGCTTCCAATAACCTGGTTTTTAGCGAATTTCTGGGAAATGTTAGTAAATTTATGCACAAATAATCCTCTGATTCAATGGGTGCAGCCGGATTTTACCTTTTCGTAGCCGTCAACTGGCTAATGACCCTGCTGCCGTTGAGGATTCTTTATATTATCTCAGATATTGCCTGTATTATAATTTATCACATCTGGGGATACCGGAGGAAGGTTGTCAGGGTAAACCTGACAAATTCGTTCCCTGAAATGAGCATAGGTGAGATAATAGAAATTGAAAAGAAATTCTATCACCACCTCTGCGATATAATGATTGAGACCCTTAAGCTCACGCACCTCAGTAACCAACACCTTATGAGAAGGATCCCGGTTGAAAATCCAGAGTTGCTGGACAGGCTTTTTAATGAAGGTCGCGATGTTGTTGCGGTGCTCGGTCATTACGGTAACTGGGAATGGTTGAATTGCCTGCCATTATACACAAATCTCCGGACTGTTTCAATCTATAAGCCTTTAAAAAGCAAAAGGTTCGATAAGTTTTTAAATGATCTGAGGAAAAGGAACGGCATGGTCCTCACTCCAATGTCAAATATTGTGCGTGAAGTGATAGACAAAAGGAAAAACAAGATCCTTTCGCTTTATTCTTTTATTACCGATCAAACCCCGCCCAGAGGAGATATTAAATTCTGGACCAGGTTCCTGAACCAGGACACTCCCGTATACCTCGGCGCTGAAAAAATTGCCTCTAAATATGATATGGCCGTAGTTTTTTTCAATGTTCAGAAAGTCAGAAGAGGGCAGTATAAGTTCATTATAGAACTGTTGTTCGATCATACCACCGGTCTTCCTGATCATGCAATAACAGAGGCTCATGTAAGAAGACTTGAGGAAATCATCAGGGCAAACCCGGAAAGCTGGATCTGGAGTCACCGGAGATGGAAACATAACAGAGAAACAGCTGATGTCTGAGACCGCAGTAGTCATATTGAACTGGAACGGTAAAGAATATCTGAAAATGTTCCTGGAAGGTGTAGTCAGATATTCCACAGACGACCAGACTGTTATCTGCGTCGCAGACAATGGTTCTACTGACGGTTCGGCTGACTGGGTGGCTGAAAACCATCCCGGAATAAAGCTTATAAGATTTGAAAGAAATTACGGATTTGCCGGTGGTTACAATCTCGCCCTTGAAAAGGTAAGGGCAAAATACTTTGTGCTTCTCAATTCAGATATTGAAGTCACTGAAGGATGGCTGCAGCCACTCGTAAGGTATATGGAGAATAATCCTGATGTGGCATCCTGCCAGCCTAAGATACTGTCATACAGGGACAAAGATACTTTCGAATATGCGGGGGCTTCCGGCGGATTTATAGACATGCTCGGTTATCCGTTATGCCGGGGGCGTATTTTCAATATGCTTGAAAAGGATTCCGGACAGTATGATCTGCCGGCAGATATCTTCTGGTCAACGGGAGCGTGTATGATCGTACGTGCCGACGCATGGGAAAAATGCAACAGATTTGATGCTGATTTCTTTGCACATATGGAGGAAATTGATCTGTGCTGGCGGTTTCACAAAGCCGGCTACCGTGTTTCTGTAGTTCCCGGGTCGAAAGTTTATCATATCGGAGGAGGATCATTGCCGTATAACTCGCCATTTAAAACATATCTCAACTTCAGGAACAGTCTTTTCATTCTTTATAAAAACCTGCCGGATAAGAACTTCGGACTTACAATGTTCCGACGGAAACTCCTCGATGGAATTGCAGCCGCATTTTTCCTGGTTAAGGGACAGTTCAAAAATGTAAAATCCGTCTGGAAAGCACATGTCGATTTTTACAGAAACATCAAATTGCTGAAAGAAAAGAGGAAAGCGGTTAAGCTGATAGGTGAAAAAAATCCTGCTGCCCTAATTTTGAACAAGAGCGTCGTTTTTGAGTTTTATATCAAAAGGCACAGGACTTTTAATAGCCTAAAAACGAATTTTTGATTCTGATGAAGACTTCCCAGCTAATTGTTTTCCTGACGGTTGTACTGTCTGTTTACTTCCTGGCAAACCTTTATATTTTTATTAAAGGTTTCAATGCAACACCGCTTCCCAGAATAAACAGGGTATATTATACTATTGCGTTTATTCTCCTTGCTTCAACATTTATTATCGGGAAATTTCTTGAAGTAAAACACTCTTCGGTATTCTCGGACATTCTTAATATCACTGGTGGATTCTGGCTGGGTTTTATGCTGTATGCGACGCTTTTACTTCTTCTTTCTGACATAGCAGGCTTAGTATTACGCATTCCGGGCATTATTAACGCTAATAATTTCAATGATTACCGGAAATGGTCATATCTGATCACACTGACAATATCGGTGGTTCTGATAACAGGCGGTTTTATTAATGCGATCATTCCTAAAGTCAGGGAATATAAAATAACTATTGACAAACCGGCAGGTGAAATAAAGACTTTAAGGATTGCTGCAGTTTCGGATATTCATCTTGGCAGCATTATCAGGAAAAGAAGCATGAAAAAGCTCTCGGCAATTCTCAGGGAACTACATCCCGACCTGGTCCTTCTGCTGGGAGATATAGTCGACGGGGAACTTGGTCCGGTACTTCGCGACGACCTTCTTAAATACTTTTCAGGTCCAGAAACAAAGAATGGATTATATGCAATAACCGGGAATCATGAATTCATTGGCGGAGCAAAACGGACAATACCTTATATCGAGAGCAAAGGTATAAGGATTCTTAAAGATGAAATTATTGAACTGCCGGGAGGCATTCAGCTTATAGGAAGGATCGACAGGGATTCTTTCCGGTTCTATGGCAAAGAAAGAACGCCTCTCAGGGAGATGATGAAAAATATCGACCTGGACAAGCCTGTCATCCTGCTTGATCACCAGCCTGTAAAGCTCGATGAATCAGTCAGTTCAGGTGTAGACCTTCAACTTTCAGGGCATACCCATAATGGTCAGATGTGGCCGCTGAATTATGTCACCGGATGGATATTTGAACTGAGTTATGGTTATCTCAGGAAGGGGAACACCCAGTTTATTGTTTCATCCGGATATGGTCTTTGGGGTCCCAGAATAAGATCGGGAAGCAGGTCGGAAGTAATGCTGATTAATATTGAATTCAACGGCAATAAATAAGGTATACGGGCAGAGTCTTCAAAGGAGCTCATAAATCTGCTCCATAGCCATTCCCCGTGATCCTTTTATCAAAATATAGTTACCTTTTAATGGCTTGGATCTGAGGAATTCCTTAAGCCTGTTCACATCGCGGAAGATTTTGTACCTGAAGCCTGCCGAGACCTTACTGAATAACGGTCCCGTAAGATAAACATTCCTTAAGTTATTGTTACTCAGCACCTGATGTATCCTGGTATGTTCTTCTTCGCTTTTATCACCAAGTTCGAGCATATCTCCGAGAATGCATACCTTATTTTCGGCATCAATAGCAGCAAATGCTTCAATGGCTTTCTTCATGCTGGCCGGGTTTGCATTGTAAGAATCACATATAAGGGTATTGTTCTCAGTAACAATCACCTGTGATCTGTTATTCTCAGGTTTGTATTTTTCTATGATTCTGGTTATATCCTTCATTTCGATGCCAAAGAAGAGTCCGGTGGCAACAGCAGCTTTTATATTTTCGATGTTGTAACTTCCGAAAAGGTTGGTATTTACCTTATAAGTCTTATGCTGGTATTTAATTGAGAGTTTAAGATTCAGGCCCGAAGGTTCCTGCAATACCACCAGATCAACACCAGTAGGATTAGAGAATGGTACTGCCCTGTTGACCAGCCTGAAGATCTTTTCAGACAGGACAGGGTCCATGTCATTGTAAAGGGCGATACCATTGACTTTCCTCAGGTGCTCATAAAGTTCTGTTTTAGATTTCAAAACACCCTCAAAAGATCCGAATCCTTCTATATGAGCCGTGCCTACATTCGTGATTATCCCATAGTCTGGTTTGGCAATAAGGCATAAAGTACGGATTTCGCCCATATGGTTTGCGCCCAGTTCCAGCACGAGCATATTGGTTCCTTCCGGGGCAGAAAGGATTGTGAGTGGCACTCCGATATGATTATTCAGATTGTCCTTTGTTGAATGGACCCTGAATTTTTTCGCAAGAATAGAAGCCAGAAGCTCTTTAGTTGTGGTCTTGCCATTTGTGCCTGTTACTGCTATAACGCTGGCATTCATTTCCTTCCTGTAGTGTGTGGCTAGAGCCTGAAGCTCAAAAAGGCAATCGTCAACCAGGACTGTTTTATCCGTTTCAAAAGCGGGATCATCGATTACAGCCCATGAAGCACCTTTATCGATGGCATCGGCTGCGAATGCATTGCCGTTGTAGTTCCCGCCCCAGAGAGCGAAAAACAGCTGATTTTTCGTTACTGTTCTTGAGTCGGTGCTGATCCCGGAGGATTCCCTGAATAACTGGTAGAGTTGCTCTGTCTTCATCTTTTTAAAAAAATGCCCCATTATGGAACCATAATGAGGCTTATATCATATCTGGTATCAGGATCAGAATCCTGATGGACTTCCCACCCTGATCATAGCGCACCTGAATCCTATATCGTCGCGTGATTCTCCCTGGTCGAGGAATCTCCTGGTTGAAGGATTAAGCCAGTATGCTCTGTCTTTCCATGACCCGCCTTTAATAACTCGCGCATTATCATTGATAAGAGTTACATAATCGCTTGCAGAACCTGCTGTGCCTGTTCCAATATCCTGGGCATACATTCTCAGCGATGCTTTCTTCTGATCATCGGTATTCCATTCGCCACCCGGCTGGATAGAAGACTGCTGATCGCCGTCCCTGTAATTTCTGTAATCGCCCCTCTGATAATTAAACCTGTTGGCTACATCTGCATCTTTAACAGTATCAACATAGAGCCTGCCGAGGTTGCCTTTTGTAACAACCCTTCCGTTTACATCACGACGAAGGTCTGTATAAACGTTACCTCTGAAAGGATTGAATTCGTCAAAATCTTCAGATGTAAGAGGACGGTAAACATCCTGGACCCATTCATTTACATTTCCTGCCATGCAATAAAGTCCATAGTCATTCGGCCAGTAAGATTTGACCTCTGCCGTAATGCTTGCATTATCGTTCAGGCTTCCGGCAACACCCATCATATCACCCCGGCCGCGAACAAAGTTGGCCATCATTTCCCCGCGGTTCCTGGAATTGGCATTCCTTACATTATCGCCGTCCCACGGGTAAATTCTTCTTTCATAAATTCTTTCCTCGAATGTGTTACCCCGGAGGGCATACGCTGCAAACTCCCATTCTGCCTCGGTAGGAAGACGGTAATTTGGAAGTAATACGCCATCTTCAAAATTGGTTCTTCTTTCAGTCTGGTTTGGATTAAGGCTCTCCCGCAGCTGGTTAACAACCCCTTCATACTGGCCGGCCAGATATGCTTCTGTGTCGAAGTTATTCTGGTTTTTCTGGTCAGGATCGGGGTTGAGCTCGCCCTCATCAATAAGGAGCTGTTCATTAACCCTGTTGCTGCGCCACAGGCAGTAATCGTTTGCTTTAAGCCAGCTTACTCCCACAACCGGATAATTATTATAGGAAGGGTGTCGGAAATAATACTGAACATACGGGTCATTGAAACCCATCGGGCTTCTCCACACAAGTGTGTCAGGAAGTGATCTCCGGTAGACTTCAGGATAATCGGTATAAACACGCCGCAGCCAGAACAGGTATTCACGGTAATCAATATTCTTAACTTCAGTCTCATCCATATAAAAGGATGATACAGTAACCGTTCTTGGATTATTGTTCCAGTCGAAAAGAACATCCTGTGCAACCTGGCCCATAGTAAACCTCCCGCCCTCTATAAGAACCAGGCCCGGGCCGGTCTGCTGTTCGGCACCAAGAGTAACCTCAAATCCACCATTATCAGGATTATTATATTCCCAGCCTGTTGTTGAAGAAACATTGGCGTCTTTTTTCTTCCCGAAACAGGAGACTAGAAATAATGCTGCAACTAAGACAACCGGTAAGGTTCTGAATCTATACATAACTCCTTTAGTTTTATGGCTTTTATGAATATTCAAATATAAGAATTTTTATAAAAACTAATTTCCAATTCATCAAATATAACTACAATTTAGGGAAATTTATTGTTTTAATGGTTTTTCTTTTATCAACATTGTTTAAACGGAATGCTATGCCTGTATGGTGAAGAATCGAAAATGGCATCATCGAGTTCCCGGATAAAATGTTAAAACGGTAGTTGTAGAAAAACATAAGATTACCTGTGCTTACAGAAAAACCAGTTTGAATATCAAGATTCTTATAATTATTATAAAACAATACTGAGCTGACTGACAGATATTTGCTTTCAAAGGAAGCTCCGGCTGCGGCAAGCAGCAAACCCTCTCCGGCTTCCAGTTTACCAGCCGGACTAATTCTGAGCATCTTTCCCTGGCCAGGATAAATATCACCGGCAATATGTATCAGTATCCGGCGTTTTAGCCTGTCAATGGCTATATCAGTTTCGGTGAGAACAGGTTCTGCAAGATGATCTATGGCAATTCCCCCATATATATTCCCGGTCATAAAAAGAATGCCAGTGTTCATGTCAAATAAGGTCCTGCCAGTGGATGCCAGGGCTTCTCCTGAGGGCATGAAAGAACCTCCCAGGGGATCGATCTGATCCGGCAGCACCGCCCTGCCAAAATCAAAGCCTCTGTGGTATACCGAAGCCGAAAGCCCCCCGCTGATATACAGATCTTTTCCTGCCCTGAAAAAATAAGAATATGAAAATCCTCCTTTCAGTTCATTCACTATACCTCCGAGGTAATCACCTGTAATGTAGAATCCGGCCCCACCGTGCAACTCCGGGATATATCCGTCATATGAAAGACGAATCGCATGAAGGTTAAAACTATTGCCCGGATAGTAGTTAACATATGATAACCTCAATATTCCGTCACCTTCGCTACCTGTCACAGAAGGATTGCTTATCAATGTCATCTGGTAATTAATACCTGCTCCTGTCTCCTGTGCCTGCCCCCTTAAAAGCATGACAAAACAGAAAATAAATAATCCCACCAGGTATTTGAAAGTATTCATATTACCAGCAATATCAACGTGCTGAATGCGTTATTATTTTAACAGAGCCTTATATAAAAAACTAAAATATCAAGCTAACAAAAACACATTTTTATCTTTGTACGGAATGATGGACAGATTTCTTAAAATATCATTGCTCGTACCGTTTATGATTCTTGGCAATCTAAATGCCCAGCCTGCCAAAGATAATTATTCTTCTTCCTCCGTACTCTCATCGGGAAAGTGGTTCAAAATTGCTGTCCTGAACGATGGCATTTACCGGATTGATTTCTCAAAACTGAAGCAGCTGGGACTTTCGAATCCTGCAAATCCCAGAATATTCGCCAATAATTTCGGCCAGCTCTCCTTTTATAATAATGATCCGAAACCTGACGACCTTAAAGAGGTTTCAATATTAACCGTAACAGGAAGCGACGGGATATTCAATGAAGGTGATTACCTTTTATTCTACGGACAGGGAACCGGAAGGTGGAAGTATAACGAGACAACAGGATTGTATGATTTTATCGCTCATAATTATTCAGATACCGCTTTTTACTTTCTGACCTCAGGTTCTGCCGGGGGCAGGAAAGTTACTGCTATTGAAGCACCCGAAGCCGATCCATCCTTTTTTTCCTCTGAATCGGATGCTCTGTTCGTCCATGAAGAGGATAAGGAGAACCTCTTCAAATCAGGCAGGGAATGGTATCAGCCGGTGTCTCCAATAACAGGTATAACAGTGAATCCGGGGTTCAGTAATCTGGTTACTGGTGAAAAGATAAATTTCAGGATAAAGGTCCTTGCCCGGGCGCCGGTCACAACTCTTTTCAGGCTTTATGAAGGAACCGTGATACAGAAAAGTATTCAGGTTCAGGCAGTAAATTTACAGAATTATACCGGGACCTATGCTCAGATAACGGATTCTTCGGGATCGGCTCTGCCATCATCAGCTTCCCCGGTATACCAGCTTAAATTTTTTAACAATGGGGAAACAGGAGCAAAAGGATGGCTTGACTTTATTACGGTTCAGGGTAGAAAACGTAATATTTATAGCGGGACTGTCTCTTTCTATTCCGATTCAAGATCTGCCGGACCGGGAAGAATAACCAGTCTTATATTTACCAGTTCCGCAGGTTCCCCTTCAGTGTGGGATATAACAGATCCTTTTGATCCGGGTTCTGTGCAATATACAATGAATGGTAATCAAATTACATTTAAAGCTTCAACAGACAATATCAGAAAATACATATTTTTCAATGAGGCTTCCGCTGCCTCACCAATCATTAAAGCTAATCCTGTCGCATCACAGGACCTGCATGGTACGGATCCAGTAAATATGATCATAGTCACTCATCCTCTTTTCAGAAAATATGCTGAGGATCTTGCAGGTTTTCATTTAAAAAACAGCGGTCTTTTATCGCTTGTAGTGACAACAGAAGAAATATATAATGAGTTTTCGGGTGGTATCCCGGATATAGCCGCCATAAGGAACTTCGTAAGAATGAAATTCATGAGACAGTCCGGGACTCAGATTCCGCTTAAATATCTGCTTCTTTTTGGCGACGGTTCATATGAAAATAAAACGTTGCCTCCAAATAATCCTAATTACGTCCCGACATACCAGTCGCAGAACTCAAATGTTGTTGTATCATCATTTACTTCGGATGATTTTTACGGACTGCTTGAGGACGGAGAAGGAGAAGCGGACGGAACTGAAGATATTGGCATAGGCCGCCTGCCGGTTTCGGATACAAATCAGGCCGGGATCGTCCTGAGGAAAATCTTCCGGTATCTTAATCCTTCGAACACCGGCGACTGGAAAAACGTCATCTGCCTGACTGCTGATGACGAGGATGGAAATGCACATATGTCTGATGCTGAAGGCCTTTCATCAGTTATTGAAGAAAAGGCCCCGTCCTTTAATGTAAATAAGATATATCTTGATGCCTTCAGGCAGACAACCTCAGTCACCGGCCAGTCATACCCTGATGTTTCTACGGCAATTAATAACCGGATAAATTCGGGTTGCCTTATTTTCAATTATACCGGACATGGCAGTGAAATAGGTCTCGCCCATGAAAGGGTTGTGAAGACTGAAGACATAAAATCGTGGAATAACGGATCGAAGCTTCCTCTGTTTATTACAGCCACCTGTGAATTCAGCAGATTTGACGATGCCGACCAGAACCTGGTAACCAGAGAGCTTACTCCAAAGACTTCCGCCGGTGAAATGGTGCTTTTTAATGAAAATGGAGGTGCTATAGCATTAATGTCAACTACACGTGTGGTCTATTCTGCTCCTAATTATTTCCTTAACAAAAATATTTTTAATGTCGCATTCAATCATGACAGTTCCGGAAAAGCATTGTGCCTGGGTGACATAATCAGACTGGCTAAAATTAATTCCGGTAATGGTCCCAACAAGAGAAATTTTTCGCTCCTGGGCGATCCTGCAGTTAGGCTTTCATTCCCATGGCACGGAACAGTGGTTACAGATTCCATTAACAGCGTAGCAGTAATCAGTAATCCTGACAGCCTGAAAGCCCTGAAAAAGGTTACGATATCAGGACATGTGGAGGATAATAACGGTCATGTCGCAGATAATTTCAACGGGGTGGTCGCTCCTCTGGTTTTTGATAAAGTATCGGTTATAAGAACACTTGCAAATGACGGAGGCCAGTCAATGGTTTTTAACCTGAGAAACAATATCCTGTTCAGCGGAAAGACAACAGCTTCGAAGGGTAAATTCAGATTTACTTTTATAGTACCAAGAGATATTGATTATGCATACGGGCCGGGTAAAATTAGTTATTATGCAAATGATTCCTCAACAGATATGAATGGTTATTTTTCCGAGATCATTGTTGGGGGATTTGCCAGTTCAACTGTTATTGATACATCAGGACCTGATATCAGACTATATATGAATGATACTCTTTTCAGAAACGGAGGTATAACGGATAACAACCCCCGGATGCTGGCTATAATTGAAGATAAGGGTGGTATCAATACGACCGGTGCAGGCATTGGTCATGATATTACAGGTTATCTTGATAATAACCAGAACAAAACATTTGTACTGAATACCTTTTTTGAAAATGACTTTGATAATTATATGAAGGGTAAAATATATTATGATTTTACAGGACTGGCAAAAGGCAACCACTCGCTTACCATCAAAGCCTGGGACAACTTTAATAACTCTTCAGAAAAGTCACTTGTTTTTTTTGTTGAAACAGGTGGAAAGTTCATACTTACAAACCTGTTCAACTATCCTAATCCTGTTTCCATTGAAACAAAAATAAGTGTGGAGCATAACAGGCCGGATGAGAATCTCAATATAACAATTTCCATATTTGATATGAGCGGAAGGGTAATCAGGATGTTGAATTCATCCGCCTATTCCACCGGATACCGGATATCACCAATAACGTGGGATGGAACAAGTGAAGGTGGGAAAAGGGCAGGGAGAGGTGTTTATCCCTACAGGATTACCGTCAGGACCGGAAGCGGCGAAACAGCCATAAGCTCAGGTAGTATCATCATTTTATAACAGTAAAACAATAACATAGGTTAATTTTTGTTATATATTTGTTAAATTGCAGAATCAAAGGAAGAGAGATGAAAAACAGATCCGCTTTAATTATTTTAGCTTTAATTTTTGTATTAAGTTCCAGGATTTATTCCCAGAGCTCCGGTGAGCTGAATGCAATTCAGACGGTTGTTCCTTTCCTCACAATAGCCCCTGATTCAAGGGCTGGCGCAATGGGAGATGCCGGAGTTGCAACATCCCCTGACATTTACAGTCTTCACTGGAACCCAGCAAAATTCGCATTTATCGACGGAAAAGGAGGCACAGGAATATCTTATGTCCCGTGGCTCAGGAACCTGGTCCCGGATATTAATATTGCAACTTTTACCGGTTACTACAGATTTGATAAAAAACAGGTCATAAGCGGAAGTCTCATTTACTCCTCTCTGGGATATATTGATTTTACCGATGAAACAGGCATTACCGCCATGACATACAGACCTAATGAATGGGCCTTCGATGTGGGATATTCACGTCTTTTTTCCGAATATTTTTCAGGCGGTATTGCATTCAGAATGATCTATTCAAACCTCACAGGGGGTTATACCTCCCAGGGGGAAGCCACAAAACCCGGATTTTCGGTTGCTGCCGATATCTCAGGATATTATCAGAGACCGGTTGATTTCATGAACAAGGATGGTGTTCTTTCTTTCGGTTTGAATTTCTCGAACATAGGGTCAAAAATGAACTATTCCGATTCACAGACCTCTGATTTCATACCAATGAACATGCGCCTTGGCGCAGCCTACTCAATTAATTTCGATACTTATAACAAATTCAACATCTCTATTGATATAAATAAACTGCTGGTTCCGACCCCACCGGTATATTATGAAATTGGCGACACAGCAAAAGATGGTACTGTCGTTTCAGCAGCTCAGACGGTTATTAAAGCCGGGAAAGATCCTAATGTCGCAGTTCCTGTTGCAATATTCCAGTCATTTTACGATGCTCCTGGAGGATTTAAAGAGGAACTTCGGGAACTGACTTTTTCCTATGGCCTTGAATACTGGTATAATAATCAATTCGCAATAAGAGCAGGATATTTCCATGAAAATGAGACCAAAGGCAACCGGAAATACTTTACTGCCGGTGCAGGATTCAGGCTTAATGGTTTTACAATTGACTTTTCTTACCTGATGCCCACCGTTCAGAATCATCCGCTGGCCAGGACACTGAGATTCTCCCTCTCCTTTGATATCAGTGCGCTGAGGAATGCAACCAAATCCAAACGATGAATTTCAGGACAGGCCAGGGAATAGATTTTCACCGGCTTGAGACTGGCCATGACCTATGGCTTGGTGGTGTAAGGATACCTTCAGAAAAAGGTGCTGTTGCACATTCTGACGGCGATGTTCTTCTGCATGCCATTTGCGATGCTCTTCTGGGAGCAGCAGGACTGGGTGATATTGGTCATTATTTCCCTGATACTGATCCCGTCTATAAAAGTATTGACAGCAAGATCCTGCTGGAAAAAACATACGGTCTTATAAAAGATAAAGGATTCAGTATTGTCAATGTGGATACCACAATATGCCTTGAAAAGCCTAAAATAGCACCATTTATTTCTCAGATGAGATCGGTCATCTCAACAATTCTTAAAACCTCTCCTGAAAATATCTCAGTCAAAGCTACCACTACTGAGAAAATGGGATTCATCGGTAAAGAAGAAGGAATTGCTGCATTAGCAATAGTACTATTAACATAATGCGGCTTCATCAATTAATTTATCATCAGCAATATACGGAACTGTAACCACCAGCCCCGGCGTACGGTCCATTTCCCTTTTCAGAGTAAACAAAGCCCCATCATTTCTTGCCCAGCTCCTTCTGGCAATGCCGTTGTTAACATCCCAGTGCAGCATCATTCTGAGCTTTTTCCCGGTTTCCCGGGTACCGTCAAGCACCATCCCGAAACCTCCGTTTATGACTTCACCCCAGCCAACACCTCCTCCATTATGAAGCGATACCCATGTTGCGCCCCGGAATGAATCACCAATGACGTTCTGTACCGACATGTCGGCAGTGAATTCAGATCCGTCATAGATATTGGAAGTCTCCCTGAATGGTGAATCGGTACCTGACACATCATGATGGTCCCTGCCAATTACGACCGGCGCTTTAATCTCCCCACTGGCGATAGCTTTGTTAAAGGCGGCAGCAATTGCAATTCTTCCTGTAGAATCGGCATATAAGATCCGTGCCTGGGAACCCACAACCAGCTTATTTTTGTTTGCTTCCTTTATCCAGTGCAGGTTGTCGGACATCTGTTGCCGTATCCGGTCCGGGGAACTCTTCACAAGCCGTTTCAGAACCCTGGAAGCAATTGAGTCAGTGACAGAAAGATCAGCAGGATCGTTGGAGCAGCAAACCCACCTGAAAGGTCCGAAACCGTAATCAAAGCATAATGGACCCATGATATCCTGAACATAAGAAGGATACCTGAATCTGCCATCCTGGCTTAAAATGTCGGCACCAGCCCTGGATGCCTCGAGTAAAAAGGCATTGCCATAATCAAAGAAGTAAGTTCCGTTTTTAGTGTGCTCATTTATTGCATTTACCTGCCTTACAAGAGATTGCCTTACATAATTCCTGAACTTTTCCGGGTCTTCAGACATCATTTTATTCGATTCCTCAAAGCTTAATCCGGCCGGATAATAACCACCTGCCCAGGGATTATGAAGTGACGTCTGATCTGAACCCAGATCTACTTTTATTCCCTCCCTGTCAAACGTCTCCCATACATCGACTATATTTCCCAGAAAACCAATAGATACGATTTCTTTCCTGTTCATTGCAGTTTTAACCCGCCTGACAAGAAGGCTGATATCTGTAATCACTTCATCGACCCAGCCCTGGGAATATCGTGCTTGAACCGCCTTTGGATTCACTTCGGCAATAACAGAAATTAATCCTGAAATTTTAGCGGCTTTAGGCTGAGCGCCCGACATCCCTCCCAACCCTGACGAAATAAAAAGCTTCCCCTTAAGCCCCTCTCCATTTCTGCTTATCAGCCGACCTGCATTAAGCAGGGTAATAGTAGTCCCATGAACTATCCCCTGGGGACCGATATACATATATGATCCGGCAGTCATCTGCCCGTATTGTGAAACACCCAGTGCATTGAATTTCTCCCAGTGATCCTGTGATGAATAATTTGGTATAACCATGCCGTTTGTCACAACCACCCTGGGCGCATCCTTATGCGAGGGAAACAGGCCAACCGGATGGCCGGAATACATCACAAGGGTCTGATCTTCTGCCATTTCTGACAGATACTTCATAGTAAGCCTGTATTGGGCCCAATTCTGGAAGACAGCTCCGTTACCTCCATATGTTATCAGTTCATGGGGGTGCTGTGCAACGGAAATATCGAGATTATTCGAGATCATCAGCATAATGGCAGCAGCCTTGCGAGTCCGGAAAGGGAATTCATCAATATGCCGGGCTTTAATTTCATAATCCGGTCTGAACCTGTACATATAAATACGTCCATATTCTTTAAGCTCCTTTGCAAATTCAACTGCAAGGATGGCATGGAAATTTTCGGGGAAGTATCTCAATGCGTTTTTCAGGGCCAGCTTCTTCTCCTGCAAAGTAAGTATATCCCTGCGTTTAGGGGCGTGATTAATACTCCGGTCGTAAGGTTTGGGGTCGGGAAGTTCTGTCGGAATTCCTTCCGAAACAAGCTCTTTAAAATAAGTGGAGGTCATACTATGGGAATATTCGGTAATAAACAAAGGTAGGGAAAATTGAAAAAAAAGCCGGCTCAATACTGGCCGGCTTTAAATATACTGTAATAATGTTCAGATCTTTACTTCCTTGATTATCTCATCATCAACAAGAATACGTCCGCAATATTCGCAGACTATGATTTTCTTTCTTGACTTGATATCAAGCTGCCGCTGTGGAGGTATCTGGTTAAAGCATCCTCCGCATGCATCTCGCTGAACAGGTACTACAGCAAGGCCGTTCCTGGCATTTGAACGTATTCTCTTATAGGCAGTGAGAAGACGGTCTTCAATAATATTCTGAACCTTGTCAAGCTTCTTATAAAGGCCCTCCTCCTCTTTCTGTGTATCGGAAATGATCTCATCAAGCTCTGATCTTTTATTATCAAGGTCAGATTTTCTTTCAGAAAGAGTATCTTCTGATTCTTTAATTACCAGCTTCTTTTCTTCGATCAGAGTATTGAACTCCTTAATCTTCTTGTTGTAAAGTTCTATTTCAAGATTCTGGTATTCAATCTCTTTAGAAAGCGAATCAAATTCCCTGTTGTTGCGAACATTCTTTTGCTGCTCTTCGTATTTTTTAATAAGGGTTTCAGCCTCGGTAATCTCATTATATTTCTTCTGAACAGATTTATCAAGGGTAACCACTTCCTCCCTGAAGTTGCCTAACCTTGTTTCCAGCCCGGCAATTTCATCTTCCAGGTCCTGAACTTCAAGGGGAAGCTCACCTCTCAGCGTTTTGATTTTATCTATCTCTGAATCAACCAGCTGCAGGCTATACAATGCCCTCAGTCTGTCTTCAACAGGGATTTCGGTATCATGTGTTTTTGTTTTTTCCATCTTTTAACTTATAAATAGTTTATTGGATTTGTGTTTATTTCTGAAAACCGGACTGCAAATGTAGGGAATTTTTTGATAATTAAATCGTGAAGGATCTCAGCAGAGAATTTTTCACTTTCGTAATGCCCGATGTCAGCAATCAGTATCCTTTTTCCCGTTTCAAAAAAAGTGTGATACTTAATATCTCCTGTCACAAATGCATCAGCTCCGGAGGCTAAGGCATCACCCATGAGGGATGCTCCCGATCCACCGCATAGTGCAACCTTTCTGATCATCCTGCCGGTAAGGTCTGAATACCTTATCCCTTTAGCCGAGAAAACCGAGGATACAAATTTCAGGAATTCCACTTCAACCATGGGTTCAGGCAGTTCACCAGTGCAGCCCAATCCAGCTTCAATATTCTCATTTTCAAGAGAATAAATATCATAGGCAACCTCTTCATAGGGATGAGTCTCGGTCAGGGCATTAATAATCCTGTCCTTCAGGTGTGAGAATAAAACCGTTTCCAGCCGGACCTCTTTTTCAAAATGCAGTTTACCCTTTTCACCGGCAAACGGATGTGTGTTCTCACCTCCCCTGAAGCTACCTGTTCCCTGAGTTGCAAAGCTGCAGTTATCATAATTCCCTATCACACCTGCACCGGCGCTGAAAATGGCACTACGAACCTTCTCAAGATGGGTTTCGGGAATGTAAGTAACAAGCTTAAGTAACCTGTTCTTAAGCGGGGCCAAAATCCTGGTATTTACAAGGCTGAGCTTCTCAGCCATTTTCCTGCTTACACCGTTGCTCAGAGCGTCAAGATTAGTGTGTGCCGAATAGATAGCTGTGTCCTGTTTAATTGCCTTCAGAAGCAGTTTTTCCGTGGCAGATCCTCCGGAAAGTCTTTTTAATCCGCTGAAGATCAGCGGGTGATGAGAAATGATCAGATCACAGTTGTTGTAACCGGCTTCATCAAGCACCTTGTCAGTGATATCAAGTGTTAAAATAGCTGATGAAATTTCCTTATCCGCTGAACCAACCTGCAGCCCCGAATTATCATATCCTTCCTGGAATGAAAGCGGAATTGCTGAATCTAAAAAAGAACAAAGATCCTTTAATTTCATACTATATTTTCCCTTTAAACTTCTTTATCCGGTTGTTTTTGCTTTCTTCCCCGAAAGTGGTTAAACAGATGGCTTAAAATCAATATGTCCCTGCACTGGAATCAGGGCAAAACTAAATGCCGTCTCTGAGGTCGAGAAGCAGGGTTTTGATTTTCTGAAGCGATTCATTGATCTCATATTTATAATCCGTCTCCTCCCACTTCCCTGATAATTTTTTCTTTACACCTTCAAGGGTCATCCCTTCTTCCTTAAGGAGATGGTATATGATCTTCAGGTTCCTGATATCGCCCGGGGTGAACATCCTGTTCCCCTTCTTGTTTTTCATTGGCTTCAGTATCCTGAACTCATTCTCCCAGAACCTGACAGTTGATATCGGAACATTCAGCATCTCTGCTGCCTCACTGATAGAATAGTAAAGTTTCTCAACTGGTTTTTCCCTGTATGGCATAGCTTTTACCTGTAGTTAATATTTCCGTTCTCAGAAACTTCAATTTCAGCATCAGGAAAATCTGCGGTTACCAGATCCTGAATTTTTTTTATAACCCGTTTCCCGGGGTCAATCCGGACTCCCTCTGTTTTTGTCTGGAATACCGGGATAATTCTTCCCGACAAAAATTTTCCTGTGCTGTCAACCTTAAGTTTAATGACCGGAGCTATCCCGTTTGGCCCTAAGATATTGAATTTTCCGTAAGTACAGAAATTTCCAAGGCTGTATCCTATGAAACGGTCTTTATAAACCTCAAGAGCGCGTGTTATATGAGGACCATTACCAAACACAACATCTGCTCCTGAATCTATCATGCAATGTGCAAATTTATATACATCGCCTCTGTTCTCTCCATGGAATATCTCTTCTGTTTTAGGAATATTCTGGAACTCAGCACCCTCGGCCCCGCCGTGAAACGAAACAATCACAAGGTCGCACGTGTCTGCCAGCATCCTTACTATTTTACTGGCATAAACAGTATCTGTTATGCTCACAGTTCCTGCATTCGGAGCGAATGCACAAAAACCATAAAGAATTGAATCCTTTTTTACAAAAGAATAGGGATGTTCAAGAAGTCCTGCAGATGCAATTCCAAGTGAATCAAGCAGTTCCATTGTCCGTTTTCTTGCATCCTGTCCGAAGTCACCCGTATGATTATTTGCAAGGCTTATCATATCAAAGCCCGATGCTGCAAGAGCAGCTGCATAATGTTCAGGCATTCTGAAAAGATAACATATTGTTGTATCACGGCATTTTTTCACAGGATCTCCTGAGTTAAGAAAAGAACCTTCCAGATTGCCAAAAGTAATATCCGAAGCCGCAAGTGTATCGGCAAGATCGCCTATTAATAATAGAGGGTTATCAAAGGCAGGCAGGAACTTTGGAGAGGGATAAGATGATCCCAGCATGATATCTCCCACTCCCGTAATGGTGAGTATCCTGGGAGTTAATGTAGTATCAGGAATCCCTGCAATTGTATTGATCGATAAAAAGCTGATAATCAGATGTATACAAAACCTGTAGCTGAAGTTTGACATCATTACGGAAATATGATCTTAATCGAAAGACTGACCTGTTTTGGAGGCAATTTCTATCATCCGTTCATATTCCGCAGCAGAAAGATCATTGAAATAATAATTCACAGGATCGACATTTTTACCATTGAGCTTGATCTCATAATGCAGATGAGGTGCAACAGAAAAACCTGTACTTCCGACATACCCAATAACATCTCCACGTTCGACCTTCTGGCCATTTTTCACATTGAAACTTTCCATATGAGCGTAAATCGACTTAAGCCCGAATCCATGATTAATAATTACATGATTCCCAAGGCCTCTTTTTGATGACAGCACCGCTTCGACCACACCGTTACCAGTTGCATAAATGTCTGTCCCGGAAGGGGCAGTGAAATCCATTCCTGCATGGAACTTGATAATCTTGTATATCGGATGTATCCTGAGGCCGAATCCTGATGCAGTGCGAGTAAGGTCCCTGTTTGAAATAGGTAATATTGCAGGTATCGAATTGAGCATCTCCTCTTTCCTGTTTGAAAGGGCAATTAGTTCCTCAAACGATTTGGACTGCAGATAGATCCTTTTTCTAATTTTGTCAAGCCTGGCAGTTGTCTCAATTACTATTCTGGAATTATCGAACCCTTCAAGTTCCTTGTACCTGTTCACTCCGCCCACCCCACCTTGCCGCAGAGTGGCAGGAATAGGTTCAGCCTCAAAAATTGTACGGTATAGGTTGTCATCAGTTTCTTCAAGCTGCCCGATAACTTTCTCCAGGTTACTCATATCCCGCTGAATCATTTCATATTGAAGAGTAAGCTGATTTATTTCACGCAGAAGGGCTTTTTCTTTGGGAGAATCGATAAATAGCGCAAATATGAGGTAATAGACCAAGGCTACAAGCAAGGAACCGATGAAGTAAGCAATTGTTCTGAGTAAAACTGCTCTGAAACCAAGCCTTATCCTGTCGAAACTTACGGATTCCGGATTAAACCTGTATCGTGAATTTGGCATAACGCAACAAAGATAATGAATTCATTAAAAAACAAAACAGGATAACTTTTGAGTGAAAATTAATGACAGAATATCGAATAGGTACAGTCTATCTGAATTTTGAGTTTGATGAAAGAGTCTGGATCATATCAAAGTATTCATCCTCCGTAAGGTCATCATTAAAGAAAAACAGAGGATTTTTAAACTGTCCATACTGGTTGACCTCGTAATGAAGGTGAGCTCCCGTCGAAGAACCCGAGCTGCCGCTTAATCCTACAATATCGCCCCGTTTTACATTGAGACCCTTTGAGACCTTAATTGTGCTTAAATGAGCGTATAATGAATGGTAACCGTAATAGCCATGATCAATTACCACATAATTACCAAAGCCTCCAGTATTAAATCCTGCTTCAATTACCGTTCCGGCTCCGGTAGCATAAACTTCAGTGCCATATGGCGCTCTGAAATCCTGACCATGATGCCATTGGGGCGTTCCCAGGACGGGATGCACTTCTCTGAATTCAATACCGTCGCCCCTCCTTATATTCACTGAAACAGGGCTTATCCAGGGAACATATTCAAGCATCCTTTCCCATTCAACTTCCTTTTCACTTATGGATTTAAATGATTCCTTCTGGACATTTGCCATATTCTTCAGTTCTTCAATCCTGAGGCGGGTACTCTTCATAATGCTGCTGGTGGAAAACCCGTTAAGATCAATGAATCTGTCAACACCACCGAATCCAGGATTCCTGATCGATCCGGGAATGCTGTCCATTTCGAGTATAGGCCGATAACCTATTTCATCTGACATCTTCAGTTCCTTCACAGCATGAAGAATGTTGTCAAGCTCCTTCCCCTTAAGAGCATATTTGAGCTTGAGATTTTCGATCTCCTGGGACAGCATCCTTTCTTTCGGTGAACCAAAAGTATTCCGGAAAATCATCCCGTAAACCACGGTAACGGCCACTGAGCCGGCAAGCCAGAAAAGAAGATTCAACAGCTTCTTTTTCCATGGAAGTCGTATCTGCTTGTATTGCAGGTCGTTAATATCTAAAATATACTTCCGGTTCCCCATCAGCCGGTGTTAGGTTTCTAATTTTTATTACAGGCAATGGGCAAATCTAATCAAATAAATTAATTTTGCAAGTTAATTTTCAGGTATATTTACGCTATACAAGTCCCGATTTCAGATGAATGCAAACGAACTGAGGCAGGTTTTTTTTGATTTTTTCGGAACGAATGATCATAAAATTATCCCCTCCGCACCTATGGTCATAAAAAACGATCCTACCCTCATGTTCACCAATGCCGGGATGAATCAGTTCAAGGATATCTTTCTGGGTAACAGGCAGCCGAAAAGCAAAAGAGTGGCCAATTCACAGAAATGCCTGAGAGTCTCTGGCAAACATAATGACCTTGAAGAAGTTGGTCACGATACTTATCATCACACTATGTTTGAAATGCTTGGCAACTGGTCATTTGGCGATTATTTTAAGAAAGAAGCCATTGGCTGGGCCTGGGAATTTCTTACTGTAAAACTTGGATTACCCTCTGACAGGCTTTATACAACAATTTTCGAGGGAAGCCCTAATGATAATGTCCCACGCGATGATGAAGCCTTCAAATACTGGAAGAAATGTTTCCCGTCATCAGCGGGCAGGATTCTGGAGGGTTCAAAAAAAGACAACTTCTGGGAAATGGGCGAAACGGGCCCCTGCGGTCCCTGTTCTGAAATCCATTTCGATATCAGGGATGAAGCTGAAAGGGAAAAAGTTCCCGGGTATAGTCTGGTCAACAAAGGTCATCCACAGGTAATTGAGATATGGAACCTGGTTTTCATCCAGTATAACCGGCTTTCAGATGGTTCCCTTGAGATGCTGCCGGAAAAGCATGTCGATACAGGGATGGGATTTGAACGGCTATGCATGGTTGTCCAGGGGAAAAAATCCAATTACGATACAGATATTTTTCAGTCCGTTATTCAGGAAATTGCGAAAATAACCGGTAAGGAATACGGCACTTTTGAAGATACGGATACAGCCCTGAGAGTAGTTGCCGATCACCTGAGAGCAGTTACATTTTCGATTGCAGATGGCCAGCTTCCATCAAATAACAAGGCTGGCTATGTAATAAGGAGGATACTGCGAAGAGCAGTCAGGTACGGCTATAATTACCTGGAAACAGAAGACCCATTCATGTACAGGCTTGTCCCTGTCCTTGCATCGGTGATGGGCGATCAGTATCCCGAACTGCGGGCATCACAGGAACATATATCTAAAATCATATATGAGGAAGAAGCTGCCTTTCTGAAAACTCTGGGTAAAGGATTGAAAATGATCGGTAAAATGATCGGTGAGCTGAAAAGTAACGGTCAGGATACTCTTCCCGGTAAAATTGCCTTTGAGCTTTATGATACCTATGGATTTCCTGTCGATCTTACTCAGCTCATTCTTAAGGAAAAAGGGATGCATCTTGACACTGCCGGCTTCGAGGCTGAAATGAGAAACCAGAAAAGAAGATCAAGGGAAGATGCTACACTCGATGCCGGTGACTGGATAATTCTGCGTGAAACAGAAGAGACACATTTTTCTGGTTATGAAAAGACGGAAGATCAGGTAGTTATAACTAAATATCGTGAGGTGAAAGTAAAAGATAAGCAGCTATACCACCTTATCTTCAATAAAACACCGTTTTATGCCGAGTCCGGCGGACAAGTCGGTGATACAGGCTATATCATTTCAAATCATGAGAAAATTGAGATCATTGATACGGTAAAGGAGAATAACCTTATCATACATATTTCACAAAAAGCGCCGACTGATCCGGAAGCACATTTTACGGCAGTGGTAGATAGCGAGAAACGGCTTATGACAGCAAATAATCATACTGCCACGCACCTTCTTCACTTTGCCCTGAGATCTGTACTGGGGAACCATGTTGAGCAAAAGGGATCCCTTGTAACTCCTGACAGGCTGAGGTTTGATTTCAGCCATTTTTCCAGACTCACAAGGGAAGAGCTTTTTAAGGTTGAGGAAATAGCTAACCGCATGGTCCGGGAGAATCTTCCAGTAAAAATAACTGAAAACATCTCACTCAGGAAAGCCCAGGCAATGGGTGCAATGGCACTTTTCGGGGAAAAATACGGAGAAACTGTACGCGTTGTGGAATTCGGTCATTCGGTAGAGCTTTGCGGCGGAACGCATGTAGGTTCTACTTCCAGCATTGGCCTTATTAAAATAATTTCTGAAGGTGCTATTGCAGCCGGCGTGAGAAGAATAGAGGCTCTTACAGCCGCCAGAGCCTTCGAATATATAAATGAGAAAATTGAAACAGCAGGTGAAATTGCCATCCTCCTTAAAAGTACCGGAAGTATAAAGGAAGGTGTGGAAAAACTCCTGGAAGAGAATAATTCCCTTAGAAAAACGATTGAGAAATATAAGGCTAAAACTGCACTTTCTGCATTGAAAAATCTTGAGGATAAGGCAGTTTTAATTAATAATATACGATTCATATCCGGAATTATTGATGCCGATTCACCTGAGATTCTGAAAACAATGGCATCTGATGTAAGGAAAACCTCGGATTCAAGCATAGTTGTGATCGGATCAGCAATAGAAGGGAAGGCCAATATCGTTGTGATGGTCAGTGATAATCTGGTGAATGAAAAGAAAATAAGCGCTGTGAATATCGTCAGGGAGATTGCCGCTGAAATAAACGGAGGTGGCGGAGGCCAGCCTTTCCTTGCAACCGCCGGCGGCAAGAAGCCGGAGGGGCTTAACCGGGCAATCAAAAAAGCCGAAGAATTTATAAGGAAAATATAGCATACTTCAGGCTTCAGGCGACAAGCGACTTTATTTTCTTAATTTTGAGCATTCATTTGCAATGATGAGTCATAAACTCCAGAATATATTTTTTGCATCTTTCATCGGATTTATCCTGCTTTTATCATCATGTACCCCTGGTTCATGCTTTGAAGAAACCAATGCCTTCGTTAAAGCATCCCCGTACCTGAACAGTACAGGGAAAGCTACACCTCCTGACAGTCTGACCCTCTATGGCATTAATATGGATACCAGCAGAATTTATAACAGAGCTTCCGGGGTCAAGCTGATATTGATGCCGCTGAATGATAATGCAGGCTCCTGCACCCTCGTCATGAAAATGAATGCCATTTATGATACTGTTTCATTTGAATATACCTCATATCCGCATTTGCTGTCAAAGGAATGCGGTTATACATATTATCACAACGTCGGGAGAATCCTTTACACAAAACATATAATTGATACCATAATGATAAGGAAAAGTACAGTCACGACTTTAAATGAAGAAAACATACGCATATATTACTAGCATCCTTTGCATCCTGCCCTCATTTCAGGCGGCTGCCCAGGTTCAGCCGCCTGACAGCAGTATTATTTTACCTCTTAAGATCAGATTTGCTGTGGAAGTAGCCGGACCGGTAATCTATTTCACGAATAAGGACAATCTCATCATTGAAGGCAATATCTCAGGCGATCTGAATGAGAAAATGACTCTTTTTTTAGGTGCCGGACATGCCAGATACAAATATTCACAATACAATTACAGCTATATTAACAATGGCATGTTCTTTAAGGGAGGAGTTGATTTTAACCTTCTCAAACCTCAGACAAATACGGGTAAGTACTGGGCAGGAGTCGGCATTCATTACGGGTTGAGCGCTTTTAAAACCGAGACACCTTTTTTCAAATATGATAATTATTGGGGATCAGTAACATCTTCTTTGCCTCCGGATAAAACCATGGCCCATTTTCTCGAGATATCGCCAGGATTCAGAGCTGAACTTTTCCGGAATTTCAGCATAGGATGGTCAGTAAGTATCAGGAAACTGATTTACAGCGGAACCGGAAAAGACCTTAAGCCGATATATATCCCCGGGTATGGGAATGGAGGCAGCCCTACAGGTGTAGGTATAAACTATTTCATTACCTTTAATATCCCATACAGGAAAATTAAAGTTGCTATTAAGACTGAAGTGCCGGAACAACCTGCAGAAACAGAAGGACAGGTGAACCCTTCAAATCGATAGTCAGATATTTGCAGTCAGGCTTTTATCCTGATCTCCATTTTTCCTGCTGAAAAAAAGCAATCCCATGAATGTCAGGAAACCGTTCATCAGAATCAGCTCGAATCCAAATTTATACCCGTTGAAAAGCTGGACAGAGTATTTGCTGATAAAGAAACAAATTACAGGTGACAGAACCGCAATGTAAGGCGTTGCCTTGTCCAGCACTTTCCGTTTCGTAAATAATCCGAATGAATAGAGTCCCAGCAACGGGCCATATGTATAACCTGCAATAGTAAACAGCTGATCTATAATTGCTTTATTATTCAATAAACTGAATATCAATATGCAGATAAAGAACAGAAGGGCTATGGAAAGGTGAACTGCATACCTGATCCTCGTTCTCCTTTTCTCGGAAATCCTTTCCCGCTTATTTAATCCCAGAAAGTCAATGCTCACAGAAGTTGTAAGAGATGTTAACGCACCATCTGCACTCGGGAAAGCAGCTGAAATAAGTCCGATAAGGAATACTATTGCGGCCATCGGTCCCATATATTTAAGTGCAATGGTAGGGAAAAGCTCATCAGTGGACTGAACGCTGATCCCTTTCCGCTGGGAATACACAAGCAGAAATGCTCCCAGGAACAAAAAGAGCAGGTTTACAAACATAAGGATCCCGCTGAAAGTAAACATATTCTTCTGGGCTTCCTTTATATTCCGGCAGCTCAGGTTCTTTTGCATCATCTCCTGGTCAAGGCCTGTCATTGTTATCGTAATGAACATTCCTGAAAAGAATTGCTTAAGAAAGAACCTCTCATGGTGCCAGTCGGTGATAAACATCCTTGTAAGATGGCTCTCTTTTATCTCAGTGAAGAAACTGAGAAAAGGCAGTTTCAGATCCTTACTTATATAGATTATTGAAAGGACAACAGCCAGAAGCATGAAAGTAGTCTGAAGCATGTCTGTCCAGACAATAGTTCTTATGCCGCCTTTAAGTGTATAAAGAATAATCAGGATTATAAAAACAAGAGCATTTACCCAGAACGGGATATTCCAGGCATCAAACACAAAAACCTGGAGTACGCTGATTACAAGGAACATTCTGAGCGATGCTCCAAGTGTTCTTGATAATATGAAAAATCCGGCGCCGGTTTTATATGTCCAGAAACCGAACCGCTGCTCAAGGTATGAATATATGGAAGTAAGCTTTAACCTGTAATACAAGGGCATTAAAACAAGAGCGATCACAAAATAGCCAACAAGGTATCCCATCACCACAACCATATAGCTGAACTGGGTATCCTTTACCCAGCCCGGAACTGACATAAAGGTAACACCCGAGAGAGATGCACCTATCATACCATAAGCCACAACAAACCATGGCGAAATCCTGTTCCCGATATAAAACGACTGGCTGTCAGCCTTTCTGGAGGTGATCCAGGTTACAGTGAACAGCAACGTCGTATATGTAAGGAATATTAAGAGAATAAGGATTGGTGACATAAAAATCCTGAATTAAAGTTACAAGGATAACAAAAAAGAATGGAAGGCAAAAAATAGTCCTGCTGCTTAAATAACACAATAATTGAACTAAATTTGTCAAAAATCAGTGATTATGAGTTTTACAGAGTTCCCGTCGAGGCTTCTTGAGAATGCAGTGAACGAATTCGCTTCACTTCCGGGAATAGGGAGAAAAACTGCTTTCAGATTAGTAATGAATCTGTTAAGGAGAGATTCAGAGGAGGTAAAACGTTTCGGGGAGAGTATTATCAGGCTTCATGCTGAAATAAAATATTGTAAAGTCTGCCATAATATTTCCGATAATGAGGTTTGCAGCATTTGCAGTGATGAAAAGCGCGATCGTTCAATGATATGCCTTGTGGAGAATATCCAGGATGTAATTGCCATCGAAAATACACGTCAGTATAAGGGCGTTTACCATGTTCTTGGTGGTATTATATCCCCGATCGATGGCATTGGTCCTTCAGATCTGAAGATCGACAGCCTTGAAAATAAGATCAGGGAGGGAGGGATCAGGGAGGTTATTCTTGCATTGAGCACAACTATGGAAGGAGATACAACAAATTACTATCTTTATAAAAGGCTCTCCGGCTATGGCACGCTAATCTCCACACTTGCCCGGGGGGTTGCCATAGGTGATGAGCTCGAATACACTGATGAGATAACTCTTGGCCGCGCCATCAATAACCGAAACCCTTATCAGCAATGATTAAATCAGTCAGAAAATTTCTTTCGGTTTCAGGGAAAAACACTAAAAGATCGGCAAATCCGTGGAAAATAGAAGAAGGAACCGAGAAGCTTGCCGGCGTGATCCGTGAAGAGTCAAACCGAAAATAATCCTTCATGGAATTATCAGTAATTATTGTAAATTATAACGTCAGGTATTTCCTCGAACAGTGTCTCCATTCGGTAACCAAAGCTTCAGAAAACATTGAATGTGAGGTATTTGTAGTTGATAATAATTCTGCCGATGGTTCCTGTTCAATGGTAAGCAACATCTTTCCGGAAGTGAGGCTTTTAAGGAACCATGATAACAGAGGATATTCTGCCGCTAACAATCAGGCGCTTAAGCTGGCTTCCGGCCGTTATATTCTTCTGCTTAATCCTGATACGATAGTAGAAGAAGATACATTCAGGAAATGTATTGCGTTCATGGATGATCATCCTGATGCCGGCGCTGCAGGTGTGAGAATGATAGACGGCAAAGGGAAGATTCTTCCTGAATCGAAAAGGGCATTGCCAACCCCCGGTACTGCATTCTTCAAAGCTTTCGGCCTCTCTTATATTTTCCCCAGGTCAAGGCTATTCAACAGGTATTATCTTGGCCATCTCGATACTCTGACAACTACCAGGGCTGACGTTATATCAGGAGCATTTATGCTGCTTCGCCATGAGGCAGTTACAAAAACAGGTCTACTTGATGAAGATTTTTTTATGTATGGTGAAGATATCGATTACAGCTACAGGCTCAAGAAAGCGGGATTCAACAACTACTATTACCCTGATATAAAAATAATTCATTATAAAGGTGAAAGCACAAAAAGGGAAAACCTGAATGCCCTCGTTTATTTTTATAAAGCCATGAGGATATTCGTAAAGAAACATTATTCAAACGGATCCCTCAGGGCTTTTACAGCCGTTATCCAGATTGCAATCTTTATGAGGGCTGGCATTTCGGTTTTTAACCGGATAATGGCGCGGATCTTTCTGCCGCTTTCCGACGGGATAGTAGTTTATATAATATTTCGTCTTGCAGCCTCACTGTGGGAGAATTATAAATTTGGTCCGGGATTTGCTTATCCCGGAATATTCACAGAAATAGTACTGCCTGTATATTCCCTGATCATATTAATTTCTATTGCAGTCGTTTCAGGATTTAAATTACCGGCAAAGATTATCGATTCAGTTAAAGGGATTCTGGCGGGTACAATTATTATCCTTATTTGTTATGCGCTCCTTCCTCTCAATTTGAGATTCTCGCGTGCGGTGATCATAATTGGCGGATTCTTTTCCCTTCTGGTAATCCCCGTGTTCAGGCTCCTGATTTCACTATTCATCCATTCAATCGCAGAAAATCCCCTGTCAGAAACAAGAAAGACCGTGATCGTTTCGGATGCTGCCGGATTTATCCGCGTTAAAGACCTTATGAAGTCTTCCGGGGTTCGCAACAAGATAGCCGGCCGGATAAGCATTAATCCCGATGACATGAAAAAAGAAGTTCTTGGTACCCTTGATCAGATAAGGGAAGTGATCAGGATAAACCGGATAAAGGAAGTTATCTTCACAACCCGTGACATGAATGCATCTCAGATAATTGATTCAATGCACCTTATTTCAGACCTTAACATTACTGTCAGGATAGCATCCCACGGTGAGGAATATCTTCTTGGAAGCAGGTTTGTAAAAACCCGCGATCTATAAGCCTGCGGACCAGGATTCCACCGGAACAGGCCTCATGAGGGCAGAAGCGCCATCCTTTGATTGTTTTAGTTTTTCCCTGATAGTCCGAACAATTTCTCACTAAATCTGTTATTAAGTTACACAGCATATTTTATCAGACGGATATGGCAAGGATGAATGTAACCCTTCCGGCAATGGGAGAAGGAGTGATAGAAGCAACAATTAATAAATGGCTTGTATCAGAAGGTGCTGCCGTCAGGGAAGATGATCCGCTTGTGGAGATCGCTACTGATAAGGTAGATTCCGAGGTTCCGGCTCCTGTCCGGGGAGTAATAGTATCAATCCTTGTAAAGGAGGGGAATATTGCCAGGGTGGGGGAAGTCATTGCTGTAATTGAAACTTCTGATATGTCAGCCGAACCGAAAAAAGTGGCCAGGGAAGTTGAAAGGATCCGCGAAAAGATTGAAGAAGTGAAGCAGGAGAAAAAGGAAACTGCTGAATCGCCACATGAGCTGAAAAGCCGGACCCCATCAGGTAAATTCATTACACCTCTTGTAAGAAGCATTGCCGGCAGGGAAGGCATAAGCGAGAAAGATCTCGACAACATGACAGGTACCGGAATGGATGGGCGTATAACAAAGGATGATATTCTGAACTATATTGAATCAGGGAGAAAGAAGGAAGAAACAGCTGCGGAACCCTCGATTCCTGAAATGCCTCCTGCTGTCGAAGCATCACGGATTGAGGAAACTGTGCGGTCGGTTGCCGGACCCGTAAAAGAAAAAGCAACGATAACCCTGTCACCGGGCGATGAGATTATCGAGATGGACAGGATCCGCAAAATTACTGCTGAACACATGGTGTTTTCAAAAAAGACATCCGCTCATGTTACATCATTTATTGATGCCGATGTCACCAGAATGATCAGCTGGAGAAACTCCGTAAAAGACACATTCCTTTCCGGCAAGGGTGAGAAGCTTACTCTTACCCCGATCTTTATAGATGCTGCCGCCAGAGCACTCATGGAATTCCCGATGATAAATATTTCAGTTGACGGGACCAGGATTATAAAAAGAAAGAATATCAATATCGGAATGGCCACTGCCCTTCCCAATGACAATCTTATTGTACCTGTTATAAGAAATGCCAATGAGAAGAGCCTGACCGGACTGGCCCGTGCCGTAAACGATCTGGCAGAAAGAGCACGGAGAAACAAGCTGAAACCCGATGAAATCACTGGAGGTACATTCACTGTGACCAATTTCGGAAGCTATGATAATCTTGCCGGGACCCCTATAATAAACCAGCCCCAGGTGGCAATCCTTGGTACAGGAGCCGTCAGAAAGAAACCTGCCGTTATTGAAACGCCTGAAGGTGATGTTATTGCGATCCGCTATATAATGATACTATCGTTGACATATGATCACAGGGTGATCGACGGAGCCCTTGCCGCAAAATTTCTTCAAAAGATAAAATCGATTCTTGAGAATTACCATCCCGGAACAGAATGATTCCAGACTGTGTCCATAAAGCAGTTTATAGTTTCATCCAATAATTATAATCGTTGGCAAAGATTTAGGATAAGTTAATAAAAAAGGAGAGGCAGGAATTGTCCTTTTTTTTATAATTTCTGCTATATTAGTACCTTTAATGATTTAAACAGACAGATGTTAAATCTGCCGGCCTGAGTAATTCCGGATGTAATATTTTTCTGGTAAGTATCTATCTTATGAATTATACCTGTTTTAAATGATGAAAAGGTTTACCCTCCTGACATTCTTTATTATACTGCTTATAAGCAACAATTTGTTTTCCCAGTCAAAGATTGAAAACAAACTGGCGTTCTATGATGCAGAAAGCTGGTTGCTTTTCGAAGACTATAAAGAAGCTTTGCAGATTTATCTCAGGCTGAATCAGATATTCCCCGAAAACTTTAATTTTAAATACAGGATCGGTCAGTGCTATACCAACATTCCGGGTGAAAAAGATAAGGCCATAGACTACCTTGAAGACGCAGTTAAAAACATCAACCCAAGGTATAAGGAAGGAAGATGGAAAGAAACAGGGGCACCATATGATGCTCTTTATTATCTGGCAAATGCTTACAGAATAAATAACCAGCTCGATAAAGCCCTGGAAACCTACAGCGAGTTTAAGAAAATCCTGAATCCCAATGTATATGATACTGCAATTGTAAACCAGCAGATCCTGTCATGTTACAATGCCAGGGACCTGATGGCAATGCCTCTTTTCATTAAGGAACAAAACCTCGGGAACAATATCAACGAAGCCAGTTCAGAATATGATCCCGTTATTTCTGATGATGAGAACATGATGATTTTTTCCAGAAGCGAAGCATATTACGAGGCAATAATGTACGCTACCAGGACCAACGGAAAATGGAATCCCCCTATTAATATGAATGAGCTTCTGAAAGTCGATAATGATTATTTTCCAACTTCATTGTCAGCTGACGGCAAGACACTTTATATGTACAGTTCAGCTAATTATGACGGGGTCATTTCTTACTCAACTTTCAAAAATAATGTCTGGAGTACTCCCGTCAGGCTAAATGAGAACATTAATACTAAATTCTGGGAATCTCACGCCACTGTCTCCCACGATAATAAGAAACTATACTTTACCAGTAACCGTAAGGGTACCCTCGGCGGGCTCGATATCTATGTTTCTGTAAGGGATACTTCAGGCGATTGGGGGCCTGCTGTAAACCTCGGTCCGGTAATTAATACACCTTATAATGAGGAGACTCCATTCCTGAGCAGTGATGACAAAACACTGTTTTTCAGTTCAAGAGGCCATTTCAATATGGGAGGTTATGATGTTTTTTATTCCACAATGCTTGACAACGGGGAATGGTCGATTCCACTGAATGCAGGCTACCCCCTCAACTCAACCGATGATGATGTTTTCTTTAAACCGGTCAGGGAAGGATATGAAGGTTATTTTGCAAAATATGATCCTGATGGTTTCGGGAAACAGGATATTTACAAAATTGAAATTTTCTCGGAAAATCATCCCAGGAAATTCCTGGTCAGAGGACTGGTAACAGTCGCAGATCTGTTAGCCAGTGTTGCTGACAGCGTGAGAATAAGCACATTGAACAACAAGAATCCTAATCAGACAATTATCGTATATTCAAATCCGAAAACCGGTGAATACGAATTTGTAGTTCCCCAGGGGAATTATGAATTGACATATGAATCAAATGGAAGCGAAACTGTAAAAAGGAACCTGGATCTCCCTCTGACCTTCCCTTCAGACAGTTTCGTACTTCCCAGGACCATATTGCCTAAGTCTGATTTTATTGCCGACCTGAATGTGAAAACCAGTAAAACGATTTCTGTTCAGAAGGGAGATTCGATCCTGTTCCCGCTGAAAGTTGAACCAAATTCTGAGCTGGTTATTGAACACAGGGTCGGTGATTCCCTGATAAATACTGAACGCTTCGCCATCTCCGACACCACATTCAACTATAAAGTTGCACCCCTTCCTGGTGACAATAAGATCACATTCAGACTTACTGACAAATTCAGTAATACTACTACGGCTGATGTTTTCATTAACAGAGAAGCGGGTCGTACCTCGCTGCCTGTAGTCCGTCCTGAATACAGCCGGATCATCACCGGTAAACAGGTTGCTGCATTAACCGAAATGCTGAAATCGAGGTCTGATGATAAGCTGAAAGAAATTATTAACGGCACTGACGCCGGGAACCGGCAGTTCAGTAAAGTAGATGATCTGGTTTCTTATTTAAAAAATGAAGCTGTAAAAAACAATCTCAGTCCTGAAGAGGTCGACAAACTTGCCCTGCGGACTGCGGTTATGGACAATGTTCTTACGCAGGCAGCGGTCGACCTGATGGAAAAATATGCTGAAGGTGACCTTAAAACAATTCTGAAGGATATAGATATATATAAACTGAACCTTAAAACCTGGACCGACCTCCAGGAATATATTACATCCAAAACCAATGGCAATGTGAAACCGGAAGATCTGAACACATTGGTTCAGGATATTCTTTCAGAAACAGACCCTGCTATCCTCATAATCAGGGAAAAAATACACACATACAGTGAAAAAGCAGTGGCTGGTACACTCATACGAAGATCCGTTACACTCACCGATGAAAAGAGCATTAAAAAAGCAGGGAAATGGCTGCAATCATTTTATAATGAATCTGTCGGGCAGAATATGACAGTCAATCAGCTTGCTAATATGTTAGCGGCAATTACAGCAATGCCCGGTACAAAAGCAAATATTTTCACAAGTAAATTCGCAGGATATTCTTTGGAACCTTTAGCATCATGGTTAAACTCCATAAATCTTAAAAAGGGGAATATTAAATCTCCTTCTGACCTGATACTGTTTGTGTTAAATAATAAAACTGGAGAGAACATCCCTGACGATATCCTGTTTACAAGCCTGGCTAAAATGATAGCATCTGAAAATATTCCGGCTGATATAATCAGATCGCAGTCTGCTGCCGCCGGTGGCAATAAGTTCTGGATATTGTGGATTTTGCCGGGTGCCGGTCTTATTCTCCTGTTCTTCATTATCACAAAGAAGAGAAGAAAAGAGAAGAAATAAAACCAGAGCCTTAGAGCCAGTAGCTTTTGTACAACCTTAGAACGCCTCTCTTGCCTGAGAGCGTTAGAGACTCATCTTATAGGGGTTTATGGGCTAATGGAAGTATCTGATATCCCCTTCATTATCGGCCAGACTAAATCATTAACTCATTAAATCCCGTGGTATTTGTTTATAACTCTGTTGAAATTATTGAAATGTTTAAAACGGCGTTAATTTATTATTAATAAATTTGTTTGCAAATCCAATAGTTATGACAAGGAAATGTATCTTGTTTCTTGTTATTCTCTTTTTCTCTCAGTTCCTGTGCGCTCAGGAGAATAAAACTTTGCAGGATATTTTTATTGAGGCTGAATATTTTTTCATGACCGGAGATTATGAGGATGCTCTCCCATATTATCTTCAGATCTACGAGAAACTTCCTGAAAATGCAAATCTGGCTTACCGTATCGGTGATTGCTACCTGAACATAAATGGTAAAAAGAACCTATCTGTAGACTATCTCGAGGCCGCAACAAAAAACTTATCAGCTAAACACCGTGAAGGGACAATTGAACAGGTATCAGCTCCCTATGACGCTTTGTATGACCTGGGTCAGGCTTACCTTATCAACTACCGATTTGACAAAGCCGGTGAAGCATTTAAGAAATATGCAGGTACTCTGCTTCCTGATGACCGGGAAAATCGTGAATTTGTTGATCAGCAGATAAAATCCTGTGAAACTGCACCGGAGTTTCTTTCCAATCCAGTATATTTTACCGAGGAAAACCTGGGATCACCTATAAATGATGAAAGGGCAAATTTCGATCCTGTTATTTCAGCTGATGGAAAATTCCTGGCCCATATGGTGTCATTGAAGTTCTATGATGCAATCATGTTATCAAAGCTTGTTGGTAATAAATGGACGGTTCCGGAAAATATAACACCCGAGCTCATGTCCGACGGAGATATGTATATTTCATGTCTCTCATCTGACGGAACGGTATTATACCTTTCAAAGAATGATGATTATAACAGCGATATATTTACCAGCAGCTTTGACGGCATTAGCTGGGGCCCAACTGTAAAGCTTAATAAAAATATAAATACCAAATACTGGGAGTCGCACGGATTTATATCTGAGGACGGTAGCCTCCTGGTATTTGCATCCGACCGTCCGGGAGGATTTGGCGGACTCGATCTGTATATTTCCAAGAAGGTTAACGGAGACTGGGGCCCTCCGGTCAATATGGGACCTCAGTTAAATACACCATTTAATGAAGACAGACCATTCCTGATCAATAAGGGTAATACCTTATTTTTCAGCTCCCAGGGCCATAAGAATATGGGAGGATATGACCTCTTCAAATCTGAACTTCAGCCTAATAGCATCTGGAGCGACCCTGAAAATCTGGGATATCCGCTAAACACACCTGATGACAATCTGTTTTTTATGCCTGCTTCAAATGGGAAGTCCGGATATTGTTCAATTTACAAGGATTCCGGAGGATCAGGTAAAGAAGATATTTACCGAATCACATTTAAGTAAATTACGCCGGCCCTATGGCCTTTTCAAATGTGAAATATATTATTTTTGTTATGATGAATGGTCCAGGGATTAAAAAACTCCGCTCTTTTTTGCAGCTATTCATTCTTGTTATTTTCACTTCTGCTGCTTCAGGTCAGTCTACAAAAGAGTTAAAAGAAATATTTAAACAGGCTGAATCTTATTACCTGTACGAAGAATACGAACTGGCAAATCAGTTGTACATTCTCCTTGAGACTCCTGATAATCTGAATATTAAATATAAAATTGGAACTTGCTATCTGAACATACCTGATGAAAAGGAAAAGGCCATACCCTATCTTGAAGAAGCTGTAAAGAATGCCAGCTATGACGCAAAGCCGCAATCATTTAAAGAAAACAGGGCTCCGCTTGATGCATATTTCTATCTGGCAAGAGCTTATATGATCAATAACGATCTCGAAAAAGGCCTTAACACATTTCAGACTTTTAAAAATCTTGTAAAGGAAAAGGATACCAGGGGAGATATAAAAAATGCTGAGTTTACCGACCAGCAAATGCAGGCCTGCAGGAATGCAATCATATTTGAGGCAAGTCCGGTGGCGTTAAGCAAGAAACTGCTCGGCAAGGATTTTAATCAGGGTTCAGTGAATGAGAATCCGGCGGTCAGCTTTGATGGCAATACCATTGCATTTACTGAACGCAGAGGGCTTGTAAATATCATCCTCTTTTCAAAAAGATATAAAGGAAGGTGGCAGACACCTGTTGAGATAACTTCCGAGCTCTATGCAGGGGAGGACTGCTCGACATGCTCACTGAACAGCGACGGAACTGTTCTTTACCTCTATAAAAACGATAATTTTGACGGCAACATTTACAGCTCCGAATATATCAATAATAACTGGACACCAATCGTCAAACTGAATAAGAACATTAACTCAAAGTATTACGAATCACACGCTTCTGTATCGGCAGATGGCAATAAACTTTATTTTACAAGCAACCGTGCAGGGGGCTCCGGCGGTCTTGATATATTCGTTTCTGAGAAAGATGCTACCGGTGACTGGGGACCTGCTGTAAATATGGGGACAACGGTTAACACGCCATACAATGAAGATAATCCTTTCATAACAAAAAATGATTCGGTGCTTTACTACTGCTCCGAAGGTCATAATTCCATGGGCGGATATGATAACTATAAAAGTAATAGAACCGGATCAGGCTGGGGCACACCTGAAAACCTCGGATACCCTGTTAATACCACTGATGATGATAAATTCTTCCAGCCGGCAAATAATGGAATAAACGCTTTCTATTCACTGAAAACAGATTATAAACGAAGAGATATATTTTACCTTGGTCTGGGAGGTCCCGATGTTAACCAGATCTATGAGATCAAAGGTAAATTCATGCTGAATGACACATTGCTGGCCCGTGGTAAAAAATACTCAATCCATATTCTGGATAAAATGTCCGGGGATACTCTCTACCGCAATAAACCAGACATAACTTCAGGAACATACAGCGTTATTACCGGTCCCGGCAACCTGCGTCTGATTTATTCAGGTGAAGGTTATTTTCCACAGACAATTGACACTACAATTATTATGGACAATCCCGATCTTGAAGTAAGTCTTGATGTTACTCTTAAGAGGGATTCTTCCCTTATACCTGTGAAGTATGAAAAAATAAACCTTGCAAATATTCCGGTTGTCGCCGCTATTGACAGCAGTATCCTGATAAAGAATATGAATGTAAACGATATAGGCGACCTGAATATAAAAGAAACAGATATTCTCTACTATACCGTTCAGGTAATGGCTCTTTATAATCCTGTTGATGTCAGCTATTTCAAGCACATTACCGATATGAAAGTAATGTATAATGATATTGACAAATTCTACAGGTATACCACAGGTCGTTGTGCTACACGGGAAGAGGCAACTGCTTTAAGGCTCGAATTGATAAGGAAGGGTTATCCCGACGATCTCTTTATCAAAAAAGTATCTAAATAATGATCAGCCAGTTAAGAAGATTTACACAAATTATTCTCATCACCAATTGTTTCTCTCTCCTTTATTCCCAGGAGGTCGCTAATAAAGAATTTATCAGGTCCGTACAGGAAGCCGATAAGATCTATTTATATGATGAGAACTTCGAAAAAGCCGCCAGTCTGTATGAAACACTACTGAATGCTAACCAGGGCAATGCTAATCTTGCTGCCAAGCTGGGGATCTGTTATCTTAATATAGAAGGTAAAAAACAGGATGCTCTGAAGCTCCTCAAACAGGCTTCAACTAATATAGCCAGCGATCAGGAGTATATTTATTATGGAGAAAAGTCTCAGCAGGATATATACCTTTATCTTGCTAAGGCCTACCATATGAATGACAGCCTTGAAAAAGCAATTTCTGTTTATAATGAAGCAAGGAAAAAGCTTGAGAAATTCGATGTTCCTCAGGAAGAATACATAGACAAGGAGATCGGATCGTGCCGTTATGCGATCGAAATGAAAAAGAAGCCCATAACTCTGATTTCAGAATTCTTTATATCATGGCTGAAGGACTATCCGGGAGCACGAAACCCGGTTCTGGCCAAAAACGATTCTGTATTTGTATTCACTCAGAAGACGGCGGAGAAAACCCGCATACTCTGTTCTTATAAGACAAATGGTAAGTGGGATTTGCCATCCGATATAACAAATCAACTGGGAGGATTGGACAGGTTCTACTCAAATTCTATTACCGGTAACGGCAAACTTCTGGTACTCTTCCTTGATGATGGCGGTGACGGAAATCTATATTTCGCAGAGAGGAAAGATACAACATGGACAAAAATTAAAAGTCCCGGGAAACCCATAAACACCGTTTACTGGGAGTCACATGGATTCATCACACCGGACGGGAAATCTATATATATTTCCAGCAACAGACCTGGCGGATTCGGGGAACTTGATATATACGTATCAGAAAAGAAATCAGATGGCACCTGGGAGATCCCTGTCAATTGTGGTGATAGGATTAATACCTCCTTTGACGAAGATTATCCCTTCTTTGACCCTACTACTAGTGCTCTGATATTCAGCTCCAAAGGACATGTCAGCATGGGAGGTTACGATGTATTCAGGTCAATCAAAAAGGTCGATACCTGGACGAATCCTGTAGGGATGCCATTCGCTTTCAATACCACAACTGATAACACCTTCTTTATTCTTAATAATAATGCACCCGGTTTTGTGGTAAGCAAGTTCGACGAGAAAAGCCGGTCGAGCAATATTTACGCCGAGGTCGGTATCGATCCTGCCGATGAGGTTACGATTGCAGAAGGATCTGTAATACTGAAGGATGGAATGGCAGTTGATCCTGACAAAGTGTCCCTTAAACTCACAGATATTAAGAAGAAAGCACCTGCCAGAGGTATTTCAGTTAGTAAGGACGGCACTTTCAAGTTCGATATCAAACCCGGTGAATATGAACTTTATGTCAGCCATCCCGGATACAGGACTGATACAATCGACCTCAACCTGCCGCTTTATTATCTCAGCCATTACATGGTGGTCAATTCAAATCTTATACCTGATAAGGTTGCGGAGGGCACTTTCCTGTCAATAAAGAATGTTCTTTTTGAATTTGACAGTTATAAACTTGATGACCAGGCGAAATCGGTGCTGGAGGAGATCCGGCCTGTCCTTGCGAGCCATCCTGATCTGAAAATTGAAATTGCCGGCTATACAGATGCATTAGGCAGCACTTCGTACAATATGAAGCTTGCAGATAAAAGGGCTCAGGCTGTAATCGATTATCTTGTATCGCCGGTTGTACCGGAATCCAGATTTGTCAGAAAGGCATTTGGCAAATCCAACTTTGCAGCAATAAATTCAAACAGGGATGGTACCGACAACCCGGAAGGCAGAAAATACAACAGGAGAGTAACATTCGGGATAGTTGATCCGCAGACAGGCATAGTTTTGAGACAGGAAACATTTACTCCCGTGCATCTGAGACTTCCTTCTTCAATTAAGTATAGCATTGTCCTTAAGAAATCTGCAGATAAGCTTCCTTCCTCGGAATTTGATAACCTGAATATGAACGGGATTCTATTTGTAAGAACAATTCAGGCAGAGCCAGGCTGGATGTACTCAATCGGCCTTTTTTATAATGAATCAGATGCCAGAAAGTATCTTGAGTATTTAAGAGTCAAAGGATACAGTGATGCATATATAGTCAATCAATATGATCTTAACGGGATAGAAAAACCAGATTCCGGATTGCTGCCGGATAAAAACAACTTAAATGGCGGGATAATATATACTATCCAGGTTACAGCAACAAGGTCCCCTGTAAATATGGCAATGTTGAAGAATATCGAAGGAGTAAGAGAGATACCCGGTGAAGACGGATTTTACAGGTATGTTACCGGTGAATTCACCGAGTATGTAAGAGCCAGGGAGGCACTTGGTCCAATTCTTCAGGCTGGGTATAAAGATGCATTTATCAGGGAACTTAATTTATTGATAATTAAATAAATACCATTATTGTATTTCACATGAAGTTCGAAAAAATAAAACTCAGGGCTCTGGAACCTGAAGATCTTGAACTTCTCTATCAATGGGAGAACAATGATCTGTACTGGGTAATCAGCAATACGGTAGCGCCTTTCTCAAAATTTACACTGAAAAGATACCTTAAGAATTCCCACAAAAACATTTATGAGACGGGCCAGCTTCGGCTGATGATTGATATTATCTCCGAAAATAAAACAATCGGGACAATAGATATATTCGATTTCGATCCGTTTCATAAGAGAGCCGGAATAGGGATATTGATAGCAGAAGAAGATCAGCGCAGAAAGGGTTATGCATCAATGGCATTAAAATGCCTTATTAAATATTGCTTCAAAACTCTTCAGCTGCACCAGCTCTGGTGTAACATCCTTGCAAACAATTGTGAAAGCATCGACCTCTTCTCCCAGGTAGGATTTACCCGGATAGGTATTAAAAAGGAATGGGTTAAAACTGCCGATGGATATTTGGATGAGTATATTTTCCAGCTGATTAATAATGAAAAGAAAAGTGATTAGTTATTAATTTCCGGCCTGGGCTCTCAAATCGCGGTATTCTCCTTTGAAATAGTTAATTCCAATTTCATCGTATCTCTTTCTCTGTATCCCGAAACGGGACAGGAAATCCTCAAAATCCTTGCGCTTATCAGGTGTCCAGCCTGTTTCAGCAATTGCAAACGCCCTGGGAAAGGCCATATATTCCAGTTGTTCGGGAGTCAGAATATATTCGGTCCATAAATTTCCCTGAATTCCAAGAATATATTTCTGTTCTTCAGAAGTAAGCTCTGTTGGCATAGGATTATAAGAATAAACCCGCTCAAGTGGCAGATATCCTCCTATAGCCAATGGCTGGCCCTCGGGTTCGCACTGGTAATAATCAAGGTAAACATATCTGCTTGGAGTCATTATAACATCATGCTTTTGCCTGGCGGCAGCTATTCCGCCGGTAATTCCTCTCCACGACATGACAGTTGCTTCGGGAGCAAGTCCTCCTTCAAGGATCTCATCCCAACCTATTATCTTACGCCCTTTTGAAATCAGAAACTTCTCAATCCGCTGAATAAAATAACTCTGGAGCTCATTTTCATCTTTCAGTCCTTCAGCCTTAATTCTGGCCTGGCAGAAGGGACATTTCTTCCACCTTGTTTTCGGACATTCATCACCTCCAATATGAATATATTTACCAGGAAAGAGACCTATGACCTCAGTTAATACACCCTCAAGGAAATTAAATGTTTCATCCCTACCGGCGCAATAAACATCTTCAACAACACCCCACCTGGGAAAAACTTCAAAGGGTCCGCCTGTACATGATAACTCCGGATATGATGCCAGAGCTGCCAGAGCATGTCCCGGCATCTCAATCTCAGGGATAATGGTTACAAAGCGTGATTTTGCATAATTAACGATATCCCTAACCTCCTCCTGAGTATAAAATCCCCCGTAAGGCTTCCCGTCATAAACGAACGGTTGTTTACCTCCATGCCCCACAAGTGTCTCCTTTCTGAATGCACCTGTTTCCGTGAGCTTTGGATATTCCTTGATTTCAATTCTCCAGCCCTGGTCATCTGTAAGATGCCAGTGGAAGGAATTCATCTTATGCATGGCTATCATGTCAATATACCTTTTGATATACTCTACCGGGAACAGGTGACGGCCAACGTCAAGATGCATTCCTCTGTAGACAAAAGACGGCTCGTCCATTATTAAACATGAAGGAATAGTAAGCTTAATCCCCTTAACTACCTGCTGTTTTTCAACTTCAACCGGCAGTAATTGCCTAATCGTTTGTACTGCATAAAAGAGTCCCACTGCGGATTGAGCATGTATTGCAATCCTTTTAGGTGTAACAGTAAGCGTATATCCTTCCTTATTCTTTATCGCAGTATCAAGAGTCATAAATACAGACCCTTTTACTGATTTTGTACCTTTAGTAACCGCAGGATTTAACCCGGTCGGATTTTTAACCAGCTGACACAGAAAATCGGCAGCAAGCCGTGTCTCTTCATTTATCGGAGAGAGAACGATCCGGGTTTTAGGAGTGATGACGAAATTGCCCTTAAGCCTTGTAATTGATACAGGAGCCGGGATAATTGCCAGTTCCTTTTCGGCACCTGCCTGATATCCTGATTTGCATGAGATTGCAAACATTATAGCTACAATGGAAATATGCAGAGTTTTCTTCATAGGTTCTTTTTTTTATAAATATAATCACCTGCAGGGTAGATAAACGAATTTAATGATAGTTTTTTATAACCTCCGAAGAATTCAAACCTGATGCCAGCAACCCGCATGCGGCAGAAATATCGGCTCCCCTCGATTTTCGTACTGATGCTGAAATGCCGGACACTATCATGTTGTGCTTGAAAAACATCATCCTGTCTCCGGCCGATGATGACATCTGATCACCATTTACAGGATTATAAGGCAGAAAGTTGACCCGTATATTTGTTCCCTTCAGCATTTTAATAAGAGCTATAAGGTGTTCATCAGTATCATTAATGCCTTTTATCATGACGTATGCAATGCTCAGCCTCCTTTTCTTCGTGACAGGAAAATTTTTCATGATCCTGATTATATCGGACACAGGGTATTTCTTTTCAGCCGGAACGACTTTTTCCCTTTCATCAGCAAAAGGCGAAAAAAGGCTTAAGGTAAGGTTACATGAGGTTGCTTCCAGGAATCTACTAATCGCCTTCGTAATGCCCACAGTAGAAACCGTGATGTGTCGCGGACTCAAAGCCAGGCCGCTTTCAGCAGTAAGGATATCGCAGGCTTTTAAAACATTATCAATATTATCCAGCGGTTCTCCCATCCCCATAAAGACCACATGAGTTACTTTATCAGCGAAAGGAATTCCTGTTACCTGGCTTATGATATCACCAGCAGACAGGTTGCCATAAAATCCATATTTTGCAGTCATGCAGAAGGGGCACCCCATCCTGCAGCCGGACTGGGTCGAAACACAAACTGTTCCCCTTTTTCCATCAGGTATATAAACTGTTTCATAATGCATCCCGTCTTTGTTGCAAAAGAGATATTTAACAGTTTTATCCTCTGAGATTTCTGATGCTGCAGGTTCAGAGAAAGTTGTGACGGTATTTTCTTCAAGGAAATTCAACAGGCTTTTAGGCAGCTTGTTGACCCGGGAAAAATCAGTTGACCTCCTCTTATAAATTACATTGGCTATTGTCAGGGCATGATGATGTTCAAATCCGCCCTGACTGATAATATTAAATATTTCCTGAGCATTAAGGCCACAAAGATTCTTTTTTTCCATAGTGTCAGGTAATTGCAAAATTAATCTGGTCATCAATAACTAAGCAATTACGATGCCGGTCATCTGATCAGCTTTGGAGATGTTAATTCAAAAATCCCTTATTCCTCAGATACGGTTCTATTCCCGGTTCATGTCCACGGAAATTGACATACATCTGCATTGCATCCATAATACCGTTTTTCTCAAGGATATTCTTCCGGTATGATTCAGCCGTTCCTCTGTCGAAAAGTCCTTTTTCCTTAAATGCCTCAAATGCATCATTGTCAAGGACTGCCGCCCAGGTATAGCTGTAGTATCCTGCATCATACCCACCCATAATATGTGTGAAATAGGTGCTTCTGTACCGGGAAATTATTTCAGGTATCAGGCCGAGTGTTTCGAAATAATTCTTTTCAAAGCCCTGAATATCAATACTTACAGGAGCCTGAAGAGTATGGTAGGCCATATCAAGGTATGAGGCTGCATAAACTTCGACATTAGCAAATCCGGTATTGAAATAAACGCTGTTCCGTATTTTATCGATAAGGAGCTGGGGAATTGGCTCTCCAGTAAGATAATGTTTTGCATAGATATTCAGTACTTCAGGTTCAGTGGCCCAATGCTCCATAAGTTGTGAGGGAAGCTCAACAAAATCCTGTGCAACATAAGTCTGATTATAAGTATTCTGATTGAAGAGTCCCTCAATTGCATGTCCAAATTCATGGAACAGGGTCGTAACCTCCTCGAGACTTAACAGTGAGGGCACCTCACCTGAAGGACGTGTGAAATTGAAAACAGTGGTGACAACCGGATTAATAACTTTCCCGGCAACCACCCGGTGACTGCGGTAGCCACCGCACCAGGCTCCCTGACGTTTACTATCACGGGGAAAGAAATCCATATAAAGAACTCCCAGATGCGAGCCGTCAGAACCCCTGACTTCATAAGCTTCTGCCTCAGGATGCGGAAGAGGGCAGCCGGGTACGGGAGTGAAAGTAATTCCGAAGAGCCTGTTTGCACACGTAAAGGCTCCTTCCCTGACTTTATCAAGCCTGAAATAAGGTCTGAGTTCGGCATCATCAAGATTGTATTTTTCCTTCCTCACTTTCTCGGCATAGTACCACCAGTCTGAAGGTTCAAGCTTAAAATGGTCACCTTCCTTATCAATGATCTTCTGCATTTCCTTAACTTCATTTTTTGCTACAGGTATTGCCCTGTCCCACAGGTTGTCGAGAAGCTTGAAAACATTTTCCGGTTTTTTCGCCATACGTGGTTCAAGTTTCAGATCGGCATGAGTTTTATAACCCAGCATCTTTGCACGTTGTGCTCTAAGGCTGACTATTTCTGCCAGAATTTTATTATTATCAAATTCATTGCCATTATTTCCCCTGTTGGTATAAGCATGAAATATCTCCCGCCGGAGATCCCTGTTTTTACTGTATGTCATAAAGGGGAAAATGCTCGGCTTCTGGGTTGTGAAAGCCCATTTCCCATCCTGCCCGGAAGCTTTTGCAACTTCTGCTGCAGATATGATGAGCGATTCAGGCAGTCCGGCCAATTCAGCCTTATCAACATAAAGCTTGTAATTATTGGTTTCCTCAAGAACATTTTGTTCATAATTTACTGTAAGAACGGAAAGCTTCTGGTTTATCTTCTTAAGGGTATCCTTATCCTTACCTTCAAGATTTGCACCATTTCTTACAAACTCTTTATAAAGATTATCCAGAATAAATGACTGCTCAGGATTAAGGCTGAATTTTGACTGGTTCTCATAAACAGATTTTATCTTGCTGAAAAGTGCAGGATTCAGGCTTATCTCGTCATTGTAGGAAGAAAGTTTCGGAGATATTTCCACCTCGATAGATTGAAGAGAATCGTTGGTGTTTGCCTCAGACTGGGCAAAAAACACATTTGATACCTTACGTAACAGTTCACCGCTTCTGTCGAGGGCTTCTATTGTATTTGCAAAAGTAGGCTCATCGCGGTTGCTGATAAGCTTCTCAATTTCTTTCCTCCCATCGGCCATACCCTTATCAAAGGCAGGCAAATAATGCTTAGCCATTATCTTTTCAAAGGGAGGAACACCAAATGGAGTTTTGTACTCGCTGAAGAATGGATTCGTTTTATCAACCTTTTCCTTGTTTCCGAATATCAAATATGCCATAACACACAGGACTGTAATGATTAATAATCTAACAATATTTTTCACTGAATCAGTTATTGGTTAATACACAAATAAATAATTTTAAGCGAAGGTAATAATTTTGATCTGACTATAAAATGTCTTATTTGTAAATAATTGACATTTAATATGTTTAGCATCAATTTCATGCAATAAGAAAATAATTATAATGTATATTCAGATACTTTTATGCAATTTGATATTTTGCCATTGTTCTTTATTTTTTAAATAAATATTTGTAAATTCGGTTGTGCTAAAGTGATTAATAATCAATTAAACAATCATTCACATGAAAAACTCGCTGTGTTTCATTTATGGTATTGTTTTCATTTTTCTTTCCGGGATTCCACTGTTGTCTCATTGCCAGACGGTATTATTTTCAGAAGATTTTTCTGGTTTCATCGGAGGTTCGCATTCAAGTCCCTCGACTTCGGATGTATCAGGATCTCTTGACGCAAAAACTTTAATCCCGGGGTGGAGTGGATCGTTAATTTATCCGGCTGCAGGGGAAATAAAGGTGGGTACCAGTACTTCAACAGGGTGGATTGAAACGCCACCCCTGAACTTCTCAGAAAGTGGTGCAAGCATTATTATTAAATTTGATATTGCCCGATGGACAAATGATGCAACAACTATCAGAGTTTATTTAGATGAAACCGAATTAGGAGACATGATTACACCATCAGATAACTTTCAAACAATACAGTTAAGTGCATCAAAAATTCAAACTTCCTGTAAAATAAAAATAAAGGGACTAACAAAAAGGTTCTATCTTGATAATCTGATCGTGCTGACGGGCGATATTCCGACCGGAGAACAACTGCCTGTTCCCGGCCCGATAAATTTAAAAATTTACCCTGTTCCGGTATCCTCCGAACTTACCCTTATTAATGACAACTTTTGGGATATAGTTGAGATACTTGACCTTAATGGAAAAGTTCTGTTAACAACAAATACTGATGGCGAGAGATTGGTGAAGATAGATGTCGGGAATCTGGGTAAAGGATTTTACCTGATTAGATGCCAGAATGATAAAACGAGAGTTCTCAAAAAATTTATAAAAGCCATCAACTGACAAAATGCTTATATTTGAATGCTTTTGATGTGAAGTTTTTTGGAGAGATGGCAGAGTGGTCGAATGCGGCGGTCTCGAAAACCGTTGTCCTGCGATCGTGGGACCGGGGGTTCGAATCCCCCTCTCTCCGCAAAGCCTTCATGAACCACGCCCATGGCGTGGTTATTTATTTTACCGTGGCTCCAAAGAAAGCCTGCTTTCTGAAGGAGTCATGGGAAAATAAATGACACCCGAAGGGTTCATGAAGGCTTTGCTGGTTCCTCCAAAAGGGATCACCGAAGGTAATCCCTACATCATTATTCCTGCCAGGGAGGCTGAGATATATGATGCCATTGTTCCACAAACCATTGCTTTAAGTCCCAGTCTTGCAAGATCTGCTTTCCGGGTTGGTGCAATAGCTCCTATTCCTCCAAGCTGGATTGCAACTGAGCTGAAGTTTGCAAAACCGCAAAGTGCAAAGCTTGCAATGACGATTGATTTTGCACTTAAAACTCCCTGCGCTATCAAGGGCGAAAGATCTGAATAGGCAACAAATTCATTAATCACCATCTTTGTTCCCATCAATGAGCCGACTGAGAGTGATTCTGATGGCGGAACTCCCATTACTATAGCAAAGAGCGAGAATATAGCTCCCACAACATCCTTCAGGCGTAAATTATCCAGATTAAGTCCGATACCATTAAGTGAGAGCCCGGTCCATGCAAGGAAATGTCCGAAATATCCGAGCAATGCATCTATAAGAGCAATAAGTGCAATCACACCGATCAGCATGGCGATTACATTGATTGATATCTTCATACCATCAGATGCGCCATGAGAAATTGCATCCATAATATTGGAGTGTTCTTTCCTGACTTCAAGTGTAACTTTACCTTTAGTTTCTGATACCTCTGTCTCGGGGAATACTATTTTTGAAATAACCAGTGCCCCGGGGGCAGCCATAAGGCTTGCGGCCAGGAGATACGAGGCCGGAACGCCCATTGATATGTAAACAGCCATTACGCCACCTGCAATACATGCCATACTACCGGTCATCGATGCCAGAAGCTCCGATTTTGTCATGCCTGAAAGATATGGCCGGATCATTATCTGGGCCTCAACCTGTCCCACAAAGGCACTTGCCACATTTGATAAAGCTTCGCTGCCGCTTACCCTCATTGCCCAGTGAACAAATCTGGCCAGAATAGCCACTATCCTTTGCATCAATCCGACATGATATGCCATTGCCACAAGGACACAAACAAAAATGATAGTCGGGAGAAGGATAAAAAGGAATACACCTTTTTTAACTATTTCAGGAGGAAGTATTTGCGTGACTTTTGTGAGGTCGCCAAAAACAAAGTATCCTCCCTCCTGGGAAAAATCAAGCAGCTTGTTTATTGCTTTACCTAACCAGGCAAAAATTTCCTGACCGGCAGGGACCTTTAAAATAAATATCGCAAGCAGTACCTGAAGGATAAGGCCGGTAACCACAAGCCTGATATTTATAGCTTTCCTGTTATTGGACCAGAGGTAAGCCAGTCCGAGAATAATTATAATCCCAATGACGCCGGTAAATCTTCCCATTTAAAATCAGGTTAGATATAAGTGATCATAAACTTACATTTTTTTTATATGTAAGCATAAATAAATGAGAAAGAATTTTGCTTACCTGTAAATAGCTATTTGTCCGCGTCCCGGTAAACCTCTGTATATTATTTTTGCGTCTGCCCTTGGGACTCTGATCTTTATATAAGGATGGTAATCGGGAACTTTAAAGAGACATATTTTCTTAAATGATTCCGCTAAATTGCGTAATCTGATCCGCATATCGAAAAGAAATTGTTGCCTACCGTCACCCGGATTAAGTTTTTCCTGCTGGTAAACATATATCCGGAGGCCTTCATCGACTTCCATTACAAAATTCACAGGTTCATAATCGGTAGTATCAACTATAATATCCGGTTTAAATTCAGAAGTATCTTTGGGGGCCATTTTTATTACCAGGGGTACTTTTTTTATGGTGGAAAAATCCCGTGATAATTGTTAATGGTCTCGAAAATATGGTTGTCATGGCGTATTCATTCCCTGTACGCAGAATCTTGCTGATATTCATCCTGCTGATATGTGACGAATGAACAGTAACTCCGCTGATCTCAAGATCAGTTGTACTGTCAGCAAGGTTGATACTAAGATATATAGAATCGGTCTCTGCCATAGCTATCCGTGCCTGATTGAATGCTTTCTCCTTCAATAATTTCAGATAAGCTGAATCGGAAAGGATCCTTTCATCCAGTTTGTTCTTATCATCAGGTTTATATCCAAATTTATCCGTAAGTTCATTATTTTTCCTGACTGGCGCTGAAATTGCCATAATGATATAATAAATTATAAATACCAGCAGTAAGAGCGACAGGGCAACTATAAATTTCCTTCCTGCGGGCTTGTTATTATTTTCAGCTTCCATCTTATGCTCTTCTGGTCAGAAAATGTAAACTTTTGATCCGATACTCAGGGTATTGAAAATCGACTTAAGGTCATCATCATTTAAACGAACACATCCGTGGGTAACTGGCATTCCTAAAAATCTCGTATATATTGTCCCATGAATAAGGTATCCATCACCAAGTGCAAGTGCATAATCTCCCAGAACACCATATTCATATCTTGAAGGATCATCCTGAGAAGGAATGGGCAGGCCTTCTTCAACAAATGCCCAGTCCGGTCTTCGCCATGAAGGATTTGTTGTTTTGCCCTGTATAGAGAACCTGCCTTTTGGAGTCTTAAAGATCCAGCTCCTGCCTGTTTCAGTTTTAAGCATTTTATAACTACCAGTGCTGCAATGACCTTCGCGTACTAGTTTTTTATTCCTGTAAAGATAAAACAGGTTATCAGTGGTATTAATAACCAGATACGATTGTCCGGATGTATAGCTGCTATATCTTCTTGAAAAACGCTGTGCATCTCTTGTCAGCTGAGCCATCTGCTTTTTATAACCGGCATCTTTTTTAAGATCAGGTAAATTTGTTATTACCTGGACGCTGCCGGAAGGTATTTCCTGCAACGCCGGAACACAGTAAATAAAAAAGATAAAAAGCAGGAGTAGAAAAACTACTGTTTTTATCCCATTAAAAATCCCTTTCAGAATTCCATAGGATCTTTTATCTTCATGAATTTTATGTAGAAATGATCTTATGGACTGAAGAAGATTATCAGAACTATCCAGCTGATCGGTACTGACTTTATTTGCCGATTCCTCTATTGGACTTTCTTCATTTATTTTATCTGTTTCCATCGAAACGGTTATCTGTTAAGTACCTGTCTTAGCTCACGCATTGACCCCACAATAGTGACGGGGGTTCCAACCTTCACAATATTAAATATCACATCCATCTCTCTGTCGGTCAATGCAATACATCCCTCTGTCCAATCAGCCCCTCTACCACCGTTACCATGAATTTCTATCAGACCGCCTATCCTGGCCGATTTGGGTACAATTCCTTTAGCCTGCCAGGCTTCAAAAGTTGCAGTATCTTCTTCATTCGGATAATCGAGAAGAAGGGCTTTATGATATTTTGTACTGTCGCTCTTAAATTTCCTGATTACCTTGTACATCCCTTCGGGAGTTGCATTATCTCCTTTCACTCTTTTATCTCCCACCCAGTTTTTCCCAAGCTCTGCAGAATATTCATATTGTTTATTTCCGCTGAGATATACTAACACCTTCCTTGAAAATTTATCCACAATAATCGAATAATCACCTGTTTCTTTTGATTCGGCAATTGTACTATCTACCCATTTTTTCCAGTCGGGGTAAGACCGGAAATAACTCTTAAGATTCTCGTTTGCGTTCTCATACGAAGTTGTCAAAAGGTATTCTGCTTCAGTGATTTTTTCTTCAGCAAGCTTATACTGGCCCCTCTGGTATTCAATTTCGGATTCCTTCAGAAAGGATTTCCCTTTTGAGATTTTTTCCCTGGTTTCAGATGTAAGGGGATAATTATTAAATCGTCGGGCCAGATCAGAAACCAGTACATTGAGGGTTTTGACTTTCTGCTCCAGCCCTGTTTTAAGGTTCACGGCAGTAAGTTGTGAATTCTCGGAGGCCTGCCGCGCCTTATTGACAGCCATTCCTGCATAAACAGATATTTTGTTATAATCCCTTTTATAGATAAACCTGCTGTTCTCCTTCCGCCAGCACATCATGGCGGAATCATAATATGCCGTTGCTTCCCTGAATAGTTTGGCAGAATATGATTCGGCTCTGTTTTTCCATGCCAGTGAAATTGCGGCCCTGGCATATTCCATATCTTTAATTGGCGGCGAAGGTACAAGACGTGAGGCAAAAAAAACAGTTATTGCAACAAATACCACTATACCTGCTATAATGAGTATTTTAGTCCTGAGATTCGTCAATATGCTAATGATCTGCATCATAAAAAACCCCGGGGGAAACCCGGGGATTTTTAGGTTATTTAATAAGGTATTATCAGAACCTTATTTTTGCTTTTGTTAAAGCAGCCTTGATCTCAGCGTTGAGGCTGTCAGCTTTTTCTTTTGCAGCTTTGATCTTATTGAAAGCATCCATATAGGTACCTTTGTCGAATGAACCCTGGGCTTCAGCAACTGAAGCATCAACAGTTCCAAGATCAGCTTTTATCTGTTCGATTACAGCAGCACCCTCTTTTCCTTTTGGAAGTTTTGGGAGAAGTTTGGCGTTCTCAGCAACAACAGCTTTAATGTCGTTAAGGAGAGTTTCAGCTTGTTTCTTAACTTCATCTTTCTTAACAACAGCGTTTGCAGATACCTGATTAGCAGCAGCTAAAGTCCTTGCAAGCTGTTCTTTAACAGGAGCATATTTCTTGAATAACTTACCCTTCTGGGCCAGAACAGCAGCATCGATTGCTTTCATTGAATCCTGCAGAGCAGCAAATTCTGCTGGAAGATAAACATTAGCCTCAGCAGTCTGGGCAGCTGCGATAGCAGCGTTTGTAGAATCTATTTCAGCCTGTGGAACTTTTCCACAACTAGCAAGGATCGCAACCATTGCGACAGCTGCCAATCCTAATAAAATTTTGTTCTTCATTTTTTTAAGCATTTAATACTTTGTTTATTTAACAACTTCCCATTTATTTGGTTTAATCGGTTCAGTTTCAAAATTAACGGTGCGAATATACTACTAATTAAGAACATTGCAATAAAATAATTGAAAATAATTTTAACATATTTTAAGAAATCCGGTCTCCCTTAAATACCTCTATGTAAAAATCAGAATCTAATTATTGCAGTTAATCATACATTCATTTTTCCTGAATGATGATTAAAGAAATCTAAAGTTACACATTTTTAATGATATATGTAAAATTATAATAATTAATAACTTATCTTGAGTGAATAAATCATTCATGAATTCTTCGGGGGATTACCTGCTGTGATCACTTTTGGTGGCACCGGCAAAGCCTTCATGAACCCTTCCGGGGATTATTCGCTTTGCTCATGATCCCCAGGGGAGGATCCCGCAAAGCTAAAGCAAATACCTCTTCGCGGTGCTTTGCTTTTATTCATAACCTTCACAAAAAATGTTTTGTTCGGTCATTCTAAAAACAAAACTACCCCGACGAAATTGTCGGGGTAATTTGCTTTGGCTTTGCGGAGAGAGGGGGATTCGAACCCCCGGTACAGTTACCCATACGGCAGTTTAGCAAACTGCTGGTTTAAGCCACTCACCCATCTCTCCAGTATTTTTTAGAACATCGGCAGTTTAGTCCCGCTTTTTCCTGAAAAGCGGGACTGGTTTAAGCCACTCACCCATCTCTCCAACCCGTCATTCAGGGCGCGACAAAAATATGAAAACATGCCATAAGGACAAAATAAAACATAACTTATTTCAATCCCTTCAACAAATCAATGACACTCCTGAAATTCTCATTAGACTCCTCATCAAAATCATTTATTTTTATCATACCCGTTTTCACATCTGATAAAAACCTGGAGAAGATAAAGTTCCTTGGGATCTCTTTCTCCCTTACATACTCAGAATTAGTAACTGTAATGCCTTCCCTGGTCTTCAATATATGATTTTTGAAATCGAGTGTAGAAAGCAGGTCCTCGGAATTTAAAAACTGTTCAGGCATCAGTATAATCAGTTCTCTTCCGTTTTTATCTGTCTGAAACAGAATATCCTTTAATGTTTCGCCAACATGGTTCTCAATATCATTTCTAAAAAGCAGAACAGCAAATTCCAGTCCCCAACCCATAAATATGTTGCATAACAATGGGATTGAAGCAACATTAGTAGAAGGAATGACACTGATGTTTCCTTTGAATTCCATCAGATGGATAATTGCATTCAGTATATAAAAAGATCCTGTATCGTTGATTATAAGGTTAAATTCCTTTGAAGAAAACCCTTCACCTGCGACAGGATTACCAAGTATACTTTGTAAAGGGCTGAGAGTATCCGGTGAGGCGGCTGAGAGACGTAACGGGTCAAGGATCCTTGTTGTACTTCTCAGGCTGTCCAGATTATCGCGCTGTACAGCCAGCACCCTGTGAAGCTTGTTTATCTCAACAAGATGAGGGGAATGAGTGGTATAAATAACCTGAATCTTATCCTTTATATCTTCAAATACCTTGAGAACATCCTCCTGTGCCCTGGCATGAAGGCTCACTCCGGGTTCATCCACCAGAAGGACCATCTGCTTATTAATATTAGCCGAAGCCTTCAACTCCATATAAAAAGAGAGAAACCACCGTACTCCCCGGCTCCTTTGCTTGGGATACAACCTCTCACCTTCATCCTTGATCCAGAATTCAAGGTAGGGTTTACCTGCTTTTACACCATAAGAAGCATTATAGTGGTCAAGCTCGAACTGGATATGTATCTTGTTATTACGCCCTATTGACTGCTGCCAGAAATCCTGGAAATTATGGGTCAGGGAATGATTCAGGTTCTCTATTTTCTGTTTCAGGATTCGGCTTGAAGGCTGCTGGAAAAATGAATAGTCAAGCTGTGCAATTGCCAGGAAATTTCGGGCAGCTTTATACCCTTCCACCTGCTCATTACCTGTAATTATATCCTCCATATCGATGCGGTTGGGCAGGAGGCTGCCAAAATCCTCAAATAATTCAAACACGGGACAGTATTCAAAGTACTTTCTTCCAAGTATCTCGCTGTTATACTGTGATTTATATGACTTAATAATTTCAGCTACTTTCTTTTCCGCATCATCCTCAGGACTTCCGTCCATCAGATAACCCGACAAGGCTATATGCATGTCGAGTGAGGCTTTTGTCAGATCGCAATCATTGCGTGTTTTCCTGTAGTCTTCAAGTATGCCTTTCCACTCAAGATCGTCTTCATCATCAACGGGTCTCATTAGAAGGGTCATCTTCTGATGTCTTTCCTCCAGCTTTACCGACAAATCAGAGAGATGAGCATCAAGCGAAGAAAATTTGTTCTGAAGCTTTTTCCATGTTTCACCGGATTTTCTAACCACCTGCCTGCATTCCAGATCGGCAGAGATCTCCTCCTTTTTTTTCTTTAACCCGGTCAGTTGATTTTTCAGTTCAGAGATTTCGGCTATTGACGATGCTCCTTTCCCCGAAGGCTTTCTTCCAAACCATTTGAATCCTCTGATTTCGCTGCCTGCTATCCTTGTCTTGATCCCGGCTTCCCTGGAGTTAATTTCTGTCATGGTATTTTCAAGGTCACTGATCCTGGTAAGCTCCTGTTCAAGTTTACTCGTAACATCTCCCAGGTAAAGTCGCCAGGCATCTTCGAGCGAATCAAGATACTGACTTATTTCACCGCTGACAATAATTACTGATGAAAGATCGGCGATCCAGGCCCTGGTGAGTTCTATCTGTGTAAGACCGGAAAGAAGCTCTTTTAACTCGGTTCCCGGATTGTCCGTTACCTTTAGCAGCCATCCCCGTGGTATGCTGAAGCGGCAGCTCACCTCAGGAAGTGAAAGATCGCTCCTGAGAACATCCTCCGAAATTATCCCGGAATAAAAAACTTTAAGCCCTTCAAGGACAGAGGTTTTTCCGGATTCGTTCTGGCCTATCAGGCAGGTAATATTATCGGGTGACAGAGACTGCCAACCGGTATCAACAATGGAACGGAAATTTTTGATCCTGAAGGCCTTAAGCTGCATCATATCGATTTGTAATTATAACCGGAATCCAAATATCAAAACATCGTCAATCTGCTGGGTATTACCCTTCCATTCATCAAATGTGGTTTCAAGAATTTCTTCCTGCTTAACCATAGGGAAGCTGGCAACTGATGTCAAAACCCTTTTCAGATGCTTGTGCTTGAATTTCTTATCAGTTATCTCTCCGAACTGATCGGCATACCCGTCAGAGAAAAGGTAAAAGTTGTCTCCCGGAGATGTGTCAATTATCCGGGTCGTGAAAGGCGTTTCCCTCAAAGGAGCCAGACCGATAGTCATCATATCCGGCCGGAACTCAGTCAGTTCACCATTCCTTATTCTGATCAGAGGTCTGTTGGCCCCGGAAAACTGAATCTTCCGGGTATTCAGGTCCACAATACAGAAACCTATATCGATACTGTCTTTGGCAACTGATTTTTCACCAGTCTGATGCAATGACTTCATGATCTTTTCCCTCATCAGATTGAGAACCCTGTTTGCCTTAAGGTTAATCCTTGAATGCAGAATATCATTGAGGAAGCTGATACCCAGTATGCTCATGAGAGCTCCCGGAACACCATGTCCCGTACAGTCTCCGACAGCAATATAAAGGTTATTACGGTTTCGCATTACATAATAGAAATCACCGCTAACGATATCCTTTGGAAGAAGAAGAACAAAATGATCCTTAAAATAACCATTAAGCATCTCATGATCAGGCATAAGGGATTTCTGAATGATCCCTGCATACCTGAGGCTTGCATAATGATCATCCATATCCTGATTCAGGATCAGCGAAACAATATCAGTATTATGTTGCTTCTTTATTGTCATCCCCCCGCGATTTCCGGTTAAATGTTAAAGATACATTAATTTTAATATTACCTGCAAATAAGAAGTGGCCAATTACGTTACAATTCTGATCAGAAGGACAACATTCTCAACATGATGCGTATGTGGAAACATATCTACAGGCTGAACCTTTGCTACTCTATATTTCTCCGAAAGCAGCTGAATATCACGGGCCTGGGTTGAAGGATTGCAGCTTATGTAAACTATTCTGGCCGGAGCGGCTGAAAGGATGCTCTTTACTACATCTTCATGCATGCCGGCCCTTGGGGGATCCGCTATAATCACATCCGGCAAACCATGCTCTTCCATGAACTGTTCTTTCAGTACCTTCTTAATATCACCAGCAAAGAAAAAGGTGTTTTTAATATTGTTAATTTCCGAATTAATAACGGCATCTCTGACCGCATCCTCAACATATTCAATCCCTATAATCCTGCCTGCTGAAGGGGCAATAAAATTAGCAATCGTACCAGTCCCGGTATATAGGTCGTAGACGATCTCATTCCCCATGAGCCCGGCAAATTCCCGTGCAGTCAGGTAAAGCTGAAAAGCCTGCAGGCTGTTAGTCTGGAAAAATGATTTGGGTCCGATCCTGAACTTAAGATTTCCCATTACTTCAGTGAGGTGGTCCTCCCCTTTGTACAGAACAGGCTCCTGGTCGCCCAGAGAATCGTTCTTCTTATTATTTATAATATACATCAGTGAGGTTATCCGGGGAAACTCCGAAGCCAGAAAATTGAGCAATCCTTCCCTCCTCTCTTTCTCATCAAGGAAAAAGACGACGATGACCATCACATTTCCGTCAGATGAATTCCGTATTATAAGGTTGCGGAGAAATCCGCACTGTTGCCTGAGGTTGAAAAACGGAAGACACTTTTTGTGAGCATACTGCCTGACTGCGTCACGAATTGCATTTGACGGTTCAGGCTGGAGGTGACACTCCCTGATATCCAGCACCTTATCAAATAAGCCCGGGATGTGAAACCCCAGGGCATCTTCTTTTTCATAATCATTGTCCGAACTGATTTCTTCCCTCGTAAGCCATCTCTTGTCAGAAAATGTAAATTCCAGCTTGTTCCTGTACCTGTAGACATCCCGTGAGCCTATAATAGGACTGATTTCAGGAATTTCAACTTTACCTATTCTTGTCAGAGCATCCCTTACCTGCTTTTCCTTGAATTTAAGCTGAAGATCATAAGGCAGATGCTGCCATTTGCAGCCTCCACAGACCCCAAAATGTCTGCAAACCGGCTTTATCCTGTCGGATGAATATTCATGGAACCTTACAACGTTACCCTCAAGATATTTCTTCCTCTTCTTTGTGACCTTAATGTCGACCACATCTCCCGGCACCAGCATGGGCACAAATACAACCTGGTTATCGATCCTTGCGAGCGCATTTCCTTCGGCACCTATATCTGTAATCAATACTTTTTCAAGCAATGGCAGCTCTTTTTTTCTACCCATCTTTATCATCATTCAAATAATTTCTTTTTATGTCCTGCGCGACCTGAGTACGAAAGTTCCAAAGATAGCTTATCTGCGAAAATCTTTTAATATCAGGCACTCATACTTTTTTTATCTTTGGGTCAATTTTATTCAGCATGGTTTCTGTTCAGAATCTTTCGGTTTCATTTGGCAGCTTCGATCTTCTGACCGATATCTCCTTTCTTATTAATAATCAGGACAGGATTGGACTTGCAGGCAAGAACGGATCCGGGAAATCAACCCTTCTGAAGATCATTGCCGGTCTTCAGAGCCCCTCCTCGGGCCGCGTCGATATGTCAAAGCAAATTACGATCGGTTATCTTCCGCAGCAGATGAAAGTTGATGATTCAACGACAGTCATGAATGAGGTGATCACAGCGTTTTCCGAGATAACGGACCTTTCCGGGGAAATCGAGAAATGCAGCGCTGAAATTGCAGGAAGAGATGATTATGAATCAGCGGAATATCTGAAATTATGCGACCATCTTACCCTTGTTGAGGAGAGATACAGGATGCTTGGCGGGACCAATTATCTTGGTGAAGCTGAGAAAACCCTTACCGGTCTGGGATTTGAGAGGAAGGATTTTGGCAGGCTTACTGCAGAGCTGAGCGGCGGATGGAGGATGAGAATAGAACTGGCAAAGATCCTGCTCATGAAGCCTTCCTTATTTTTACTCGATGAGCCTACGAATCATCTCGATATTGAATCAATCCAGTGGCTTGAATCGTTCCTTGCAGGCTATCAGGGCGCTGTGGTTCTTGTTTCGCACGACAGGGCTTTCCTGGATAATGTTACCACCAGGACAATTGAAATTTCCCTGGGTAAAATATATGACTACAAAGTTTCATGGTCAAAGTTTGTTGAGCTGAGGAAAGAAAGAAGGGAGCAGCAGATTGCAGCTTTCCGGAATCAACAGAAGATGATTGAAGATACCGAAAAATTCATAGAAAGGTTCAGGTATAAGGCCACAAAAGCTGTTCAGGTCCAGTCGAAGATCAAGCAACTTGGAAAAATCGAGAGGCTTGAGGTCGATGAAGAAGATTCAGGTGCTATAAACCTGAGGTTTCCTCCTGCTCCGCGCTCGGGCACAACAGTAGTGGAAGCTTCAGATCTTTCAAAGAGCTATGGTCCGCTTCAGGTACTTAAAAATATTGATTTCAAAATACACCGGGGCGAAAAAGTTGCATTTGTCGGACGTAACGGAGAAGGAAAAACAACATTCTCGAGGATAATAATCGGGGACCTGGATTATACAGGCACCCTTAAGATCGGACACAATGTAAGAACCGGGTATTATGCACAGAACCAGGACGAACTCCTGAATGAGAAAAAAACCGTTTATGAGACTATTGACGATGTTGCCAAAGGCGAGGTACGTACAAAAATAAGAGATATGCTGGGAGCCTTCCTTTTCCAGGGTGATGAAATTGATAAAAAAGTGAAGGTACTGTCAGGAGGAGAGAGATCGCGACTTTCTCTGGTTAAACTGCTTCTGGAGCCTTACAACCTGCTTGTCCTTGATGAGCCTACAAATCACCTCGACATGCGGTCAAAAGATATTCTGAAACAGGCTCTCATCAGATATGATGGGACCCTCATTGTGGTTTCTCACGACAGGGACTTCCTCCATGGTATTGCAACCAGAATATATGAATTCAGACACAACAGGATCAAAGAGAATATAGGCGGAATTTATGATTTCCTCCGGAAGAAAAAAATTGAAAACCTGAGGGAAATTGAAAGAAGAGAGTCTTCAGCGCCCACCGGCAATAACGATAATATGTCAGTCAATAAGCAGAAATATCTTGAAAAGAAGGAGTATGACAGGAATCTGCGAAGGCTGCGCAAACGGCTTGAAGAGTCAGAGAAAAAAATAGAATGGATTGAAAACGAATTATCCTTAATGGACGCAAAGCTCCGCTCTTCAGAACATTCATCATCCGAGACACAGGAGTTTTACACTAAGTACCAAAACCTCAGGTATCAGCATAATGAAGAAATGAACAGGTGGGCACAATATACCCATGATGTTGAAGTTTTCTTACAAAACAGTACAGATAATGGGACTCCAGCTATTTGAAAAGGAATACAGGATACATGTTTATGAGACCGGTCCCGATGGAAAGGTAAATCTCTTCTCCCTTTTCAATTATATGCAGGACATAGCCTCGGAACATGCTGTAATGCTTGGATTCGGCAGAGATGATCTCATGAAGGACAACCATTTCTGGGTACTTTCCAGAATTTTCGCTGTATTTAAGGAACTGCCGTCATGGGGAGCCAGACTAATAGTAAGAACCTGGCCGTCAGGTATCGAAAAGATTTTCGCCCTGAGAAACTATGAGATTGTTTACCCGGATGGAAGAGTGGCAGCTTCGGCATCTTCGTCATGGCTGATTGTTGACCGGACCACAAAAAGAATTCACCGGCCGGGTGAATCATTTACTCAGCATACTCCTGAGTTAAATCCGGCAATTTTACCGGTAAGGAGTGCCGGAAAACTGACTGACCTTCAGGAGAACGGGGAATTGGATTTAAAATCACATGTAAGAGTAAGTGACCTGGATATCAATCTTCACACCAACAACGTAAATTACCTTAAATGGGTGTGTGATACGTATGACCTTGATTTCATCATGAAGCATCATCCATGTTCAGCAGAAATAAATTATCTTGCTGAATCGATGTTCGGTGATGAGATAACCATAAGTTCTTCGGGTAAAGAGGCCGGTGATAATGGTTTTGTTAATCATTCAGTCTTCAGGACAGACGACAAAAAAGAGCTTTGCAGAATAAAGCTTGAGTGGAAAGAAAGTAATATAATGGAATAATCAGCTTCACTAATGAAAACAAAGATAATTTCGCAAATCGACAGGCTGATAATTATGCTTATTCTGTTTCCGGTAATTGCAGTCTCCTGTAGAACCTCTCAACCCGTTGTTGATTCAAAGGATCTTTCCTATATTTATAATCCCACACGTGATCCTATCCATCCGCGTTTTAATGTAACAAATCAATCTGAAAACACATCGGTTATGGGTGTTAAATTCCTTGCCGGTGATTTATTCTTTTCCGAAGCAAATCCACAGGGAGTACCGGTTGCCTCAATGCTCATTACGGTTAAGCTTTATAATACCACTCAGGGACGTTCTCTTGCTGACACATCATATCTGAATGCAAACATTGTTAAAGTAGAAGGAAAGCAGGAGTATTTTTATAGCATCCCTCTTTCGGTAAATCCGGGGGCTGAATATCTTGCCGAAGTCAAAATACTGGACAGGCTCAGGGCTCTTGTCGTTCAGTCATTTGTCCCATTTAATACCCTGTCGGACAATAACCGGTATAATTTTATGGTCAGGGGTTCCTTCGATAAAAACGAGCTGTTTAATCCTGTTATGAGAATCAATGAGTATATAAACCTCGTCTACTTAAAAAGACATATCGATTCCCTTTACATTTCATTTTACAAACCGCTCAAGGTTATCCCTGATCCCCCGTCAATGCTCCTTCCGGCAAAGACTATAGACTACGGACCTGATACAATTGTTCCTATCCGGTACTCCGACACTCTTTCAATTATGTTTCCCAGGGAAGGAGTTTATTTATTCAGTACCGGCAGGCAAATTAAAGAGGGATATACCTTATTTAATTTTGGCAACAACTACCCGCAAATGAATTCACCCGAAGCAATGATTGAACCTCTCGCATACCTTACTACCCCGGATAAGCTGGATTCCATAAGAACAGCGCGCAGGCCCAAGGTTGCACTTGATGAGTTCTGGATCAAATGCGGTGGTAATGTCGACAGGTCGCGTGAACTTATAAGGATTTATTATACACGGGTTCAATATGCAAACTATTATTTCACCTCTTATGAGGAAGGCTGGCGTACGGAACGCGGTATGATTTATATTATGTATGGCCCTCCCGATAAAGTTTATAAAAGCTCTGATGGCGAGACCTGGGGTTTCCGTAAACCTGAAATAAAATCATCCTGGGGTTACAGGTACAGGGTAAAAGAAGATTATCTTTTCTTCACTTTTAAGAAGAAGGAAAATATGTTTACGGATAATGATTATTTCCTGAGCCGGAGCGAAACACTGGTGACGCTCTGGGATCAGGCGGTGGCCAGCTGGAAGCGCGGGATTGTTTTCCGTCTGGATAACCCGGAAGAAATCTAGCATTCATGCAAAAGGAATCAGATTGTATTTTTGGATTAAGACCTGTGATTGAGGCCATTAAAGCAGGAAAGCAAATCGACCGGCTGCTTATAAAACAGGGACTCCAGGGGGCTCTTTATCATGAGCTGATGACAGAGGTAAGAAATCATAATATTGTATACCAGATAGTGCCTCTTGAAAGGATAGAGCTGGTCACAAGGAAAAATCACCAGGGAGTTCTTGCCTGGCTTTCAATAATAGAGTATCAGCAGATAGCAAATCTTCTTCCGATGATTTATGAAAAAGGAGAAGACCCGCTAATCATAGTTCTCGACAGTGTCTCTGATGTAAGAAATTTCGGGGCTATCGTGCGGAGCGCAGAATGCCTGGGTGCACATGCGGTTGTGATCCCCGAGAAAGGTTCTGCAAGAATTACAGCCGATGCTGTCAAAACTTCTGCAGGAGCCCTGCTTTCACTACCTGTCTGCAGGGAAAAATCGATCGTCAGGTCGGTCGAGTTTCTGAAAGAGTCAGGTCTGATGGTAATATGTGCTGCAGAGAAATCGGGATTGACAGTATCGGATGCTGTTCTGACTGGTCCGGTTGTCCTGATACTTGGATCAGAAGATAAAGGCATAAGCCGTGAACTCACATTACTTGCCGATCAGGTTATAAAGATCCCTATGAAAGGGACTATAGGCTCTTTAAATGTATCGGTTGCCGCCGGAATAATTGTTTATGAGATCCTGAGACAGCGTTCTGCCTGATCAGGCTATAATACTGCTGATTCTGTCATCCAGAGCCTTCTGATCCGCTATGAATGATGCGAGTCCGGCAAGGTTAAGAAGAGTATCCGGAGCTATCTTTCCTTCAATAATTTTTTGTGCCCATCTTGAGTATACAGGTATCTTGCCATCAGATGCCAGGAATGCCTTATCCTCTTTGGTAAGTGGGGGGAACATATCCTCGCACCCGGCATCATGGGCCATCTGAACGATCTCTTTGCCTGATGAAGGTACCTTTGATGCAAGTTTCTCTGCCAGGCTCAGTACGTTGTCGTTGACCGCCCAGAAACTATCGATATGTGCATCTTTTGCAATAGCATACATGCTTACTTCATAATTCTTATGGATGTGAGACCTGAATTTCCCGGAAAGAGATTTATGTCCTGCAGCCGCTACTTTGGGAGGCATTGTAAAAACATCTGTTCCGGCCAGTAGCTCCAGCTGATTTGGATTCCTCAAGCTGGCAGCAATAAGCTTTGATTGCCAGGGATTTTTGCCTGAAAGGCCTGTGATCCAGTTCTGTGATGCGATAACTGCCATTTCCCCTGCCCCTGAGCCATCGCCAAGCTTGTTGTTGATCATAAATGCCCCAACCCTTCCCAGAAAGACATTCTGATAATCAGGACGTACCGCCCTTGTCACCAGAACATTCTGTCTTGCACTGAATGTAAGTGTGAGGTTAATCCTTACCCCTTCATCTTTAAGAAGCCTTGCACCAATCAGGCCTTCCGGCGTAAAAGGCACTTTCACAATAAACTGATCAGGGCAGATCTCATGATATCGTTTCCCCCAGTATTCAATAGCTTTAATATCGTGCGAAGTATCGGTATGGAGCTCCACGCTGACGTTCCCGCCGAATTTTGTAGCAAGCCTCAGGGCATGTCTGGCATTCAGTATAAATGCTATCTCCTTTATTTTTTCTTCAAGCGGAAGTTCCCTTACTATGGCCTTTGCTTCAGAAATAAAAACATCATAAATTCCTTTCTGAATTTCATTATTAAGAAGCGTATTATTCGTTGTCAGAGCACTTATTTCAGAGGTCCATATAGCTTCGGCTTCATCCATATCACCGGTATCAAGCCAGAGTTCTGTGCCCGTTTTCCGAAGATTTTCCCAGAAAGGATCTTTCTTTCCGTTAATATGTTTTTCGCTGAGATTTTTCCAGACGAAATCACTGATTCTGGTGTTCAGATCGGCCATAATATTTTATTTTTTGGTAATTAACATTTTAATTTTCATTTTGTTTCGATGCAAAAGTAATGTCATCCCCTGTGGGAGCCCCTGATATTTTAAATCCGACTTCAGTTGTCATGATCAGCAGATGCTCCGATATACCTTGTACAAATAATTGGCAAAATTACATAAATTATTACACTATGTTATGTTTATAATTAGCTTTACGGTTTTGGTACTTAAAGAGACAACAGATGAGAGTATCAGCTATTTTAATCCTGTCATTTGTTTATTTATCACTGACAGCACAAAGCAGCTTTGACAGTCATTTTACCGGAAAAGTTTTACGTTTTGATTTTATGCTTGCAGGTAACAGCAGGAAAACCCTGGTCTACCCGGTCGGGATGAAAGAAGAACCTTTATTCGGGGGCTCCAGGAAAAATCTGATCGATCCTTTCAACTACGGGAATTTCAAATATGAGCTTTTTGATTCAACAGATAATTCACTTATTTATTCCCGTGCATTCTGTACCCTTTTCCAGGAATGGCAGACCACTGCTGAAGCTAAAGTTGCAGACAGAAGCTTTTATGAGGTGGCCACAATGCCTTTTCCCAGGAGTACGGTGAAATTTGTGCTAAGCATGAGGAAACGTAACGGATCTTTTACCAGACTTTTCGAGACAATCATTGACCCTTCAGACTATCTCATCAGGAAAGAAAAAACTATTAACGCTTCATTTACAAAAGTTTACGGTACTGGAGATCCCATCGGAAACGTCGATCTTGCATTCATTGCAGAAGGTTATACATCAAACGAAATGGGGAAATTCAGGGATGATGTCAGGAAAATGGCAGAAATTCTTTTGGGTGAGCCTCCCTTCAGTGAATATAAGGACAAACTCAACATCTGGGCTGTTGAAGCTATTTCTGAAGAATCAGGAACAGACATTCCCGGAGAACATATTTATGTGAACACTGCTGTAAATTCAGGCTTCTTTACTTTCGGCCTCGATCGTTATCTGACAACCCAGGATATTAAATCGGTAAATGATTATGCAGCTGTTGTACCGCACGACAATATAATTGTCCTTATCAACAGCAACAGGTATGGCGGAGGTGGAGTATATAATTACTATAGCGGAACTACAATTGATCATCCGCTTTCACCTAAAGTATTCATTCATGAATTCGGACATGGCTTTGCAGGGCTTGCTGATGAGTATTATACCTCTGACGTGGCCTATGAAGAATTTTATCCGCTTACCGTTGAGCCTTGGGAACCCAATATCACTACCCGTGTGAATTTTGATTCAAAATGGAAGAATCTGATTGCAAAAGATATTCCTGTTCCAGCTCCTCCGGAGGAAAAGTATATGAATGTTACAGGATTATTCGAAGGGGGAGGTTATTCTGCAAAAGGAATCTACAGACCAGAATTCGATTGTAGGATGAAGAGCAATGGTACCAAAGGGTATTGCACAGTATGCAGGGCTGCTGTCAGAAAAATGATCGAATTCTATATTAAATAATATTATTTGACTTCCTCAAAAAGTTGTCTGGCAGTATCAACAGGGATTTCCTTTTTGCCGAGCCAGGCAGATACTTTTGCTTCACGGTAGCCGTTCCTGTTAAGAAGGCCGGCATATTCTGAAGCGCTTTCCCATGTGATGAAGGTACCAATAAGATAGATCACCGAGCCGTCAGAGGCCGTTTCAGTATCAAGCCCCCTGCTACCGGCTATAGTTTTCAAAGCTTCGGTAATATCAGGTTTTACTGGTTTGGCTGACCGCATAACCTCCACTCTGAATGATAGAGTAGGCGGGATAGTGTCTGCCAGTAAACTCTGTCCCGGTTTCAGGCTTCCGGCAAAAGGTTTCCTGCCCCATTCTTTCTCCAGAACAGCAGCTCTGTCGGACGATACCGCCTTCCCACCTGAAAGAGCAATGACGAAAGCATCCTTAAATCCTTTCTGTCTTACCTGGACCAGCGCTTTGTTAGCATCTGCAGCCCGCCGGAACATTCCGGCATAGTAATTTGTTCTGTCTGTTCCCGGAACCTTAAATCCGTAAACAGGTCCGATGCCCTTAAAATATGAAGGGGCTACAGGATTACGGAACACGGCAACCTGAATTCGGTATATCAATCCGGGAGGTACCGGAGGATTAACTTCAACTTTTTCGCCGGCTTTAAAAACCGGTTTTGCCACCACTTGGAAGACGGAATAAACATCTCCTTTCTTTGTGGTTCCCGGCTGTATCGGTGACTTGGCTCCAACTTCCGCAGGAGTCGCTTTTGCCTCAGATTTTTCCGAATCCTTTTGATTGTCAGTCTTTGTGATTGTATCAGACTTTGTAATAAGAGTGTCCTTATTTGGACCGGTCCCAGCTCCCGGCAGGTCTTTTATTTCCGGTTTTATCAGCTTTGAAGCAGTATCTTCCACAGGTGCTGAAGGCCGTGGCTTAACCTCACTGGCAACAAAGGCCTCTCCATTCATCTTCCTCTGCGCTTCTGCATATTTCTGATCAGCTTGTTTCTGAAAGGAAGCTGCCAGGTTTTCAGTATCAGTGATCCGGACTTTCATTTCAGCCTTCAACTTATTACCCGGTTCATCGAGCCTTTTTTTCTGTTCTTCAGCAATTCTGGAGAGAGAATCTGCTTTAGTCTGATAGGCAAGCGCTTCCGACAAAATAACGTCGTAATCAGATGGCAAACTGGTTTTATCAGATTGAAAATCCTTGTTAGTACTTATTGCATTTTGCTTATTATCAGCCTTTTCTGCGGGTGCTTTTTCTTTCTCCCTGACTTCAGCCATCACATGGCTTTCCGCAATCTGACCTTCTCCTTCATTGCATTGCTTTATAAAATTTTCAACTCCGAGTTCACGGGCAGCTTTTTTCCCTGCCTGGTTTGCAAAGTCATTGTATGAGGCAATAGCTTCAGAGAATTTTCCAGACATCTGCTGAGCCCTGCCAAGCCAGAAAACAGCATCAGAAGGTATAGTTCTTACTACAGCTGAACCTTGCCGGGCCTGGATTAAAAGAGATGCAGCTTTTGCAGGTTCGACGTTCATTTTCACAAGACAGACCCCGGAGTAATATTTATAAAGAGGATCCCTGGGATATTTTGCCAGCAGTTCACTGAATCCATTGTATGCTTTCTTATAATCGCCTTTATTAAAAGCTTCTGTTGATGACTGACGTGTCGGCGTCTGCTGAGCCTCCTGTGGAAAAATATTGTTATGGATTAAAAAAAATGCAGTAATGGTAACGCAAAGGATTAACCTGTGCCGCCATATATTTCCCGGCTTGTTTGTTTTCTTCATAATTTACTTATTTGTAAGTTATTATGAATGCATCGCGGATTTATTATATGATAACATTGTTATTAACAATTAATCCAATTTTATTCAGAAAACAATTCAAACTTCGTAAATTTACCCATAATAACAAAATTACTAAACTGATGACACAATTGAAAGAGGGCATGAAAGCCCCGTATTTTGAGGGAGTGGATCAGAATGGGAATACTATCAGAATAAATGATTTCTCCGGGAAGAAACTGGTTCTCTATTTTTATCCCAAGGATGATACCCCTGGATGTACAGAGGAATCCTGCAACCTCCGGGATAATTACAGATCGTTTCTTGACAAGGGATTTGTGGTCCTGGGCGTTAGCATCGACAGTGAAAAATCTCATAAGAAATTCGCACGGAAATATTCATTACCCTTCCCCCTTATTGCAGATACTTCAAAGAAAATATGCACCGACTACAAAGTCTGGAAGCTGAAGAGCTTATTTGGCAAAACCTTTCTGGGGATCGTGAGGACCACTTTCATTATTGACGAAAAAGGGATAATTGAAAAGGTCATTTCAGAAGTTGAAACAAAAACCCATACGGAACAGATATTCAATTTAATCAAACAATAATACCGGTAATATGAGCAAAGAAAGAAAAGAGATCAACAAGGATAAGCTTAAAGCCCTTGAGGTTACCCTTGGAAAAATTGAAAAAGACTTTGGTAAGGGAACCATTATGAAGCTTGGTGATCATGCAATTGAAAATATCCAGGTAATTTCCACCGGATCAATCGGACTTGACGCTGCCCTGGGAATAGGAGGATTCCCCCGTGGAAGGGTCATTGAGATCTACGGACCTGAAGCTTCAGGGAAAACCACACTGGCGATCCATGCTATAGCCGAGGCACAGAAAAACGGAGGAATTGCTGCAATCATAGATGCTGAACATACATTTGACCGTAACTATGCCGAGAAGCTTGGTGTAGATGTCGAGAATCTTCTGATTTCTCAACCCGATAATGGGGAACAGGCCCTTGAGATCACTGATAATCTAATACGGTCAGGTGCGCTCGATATCGTCGTTATCGATTCTGTTGCAGCCCTTACCCCAAAAGCTGAGATCGAAGGTGAAATGGGTGATTCCAAGATGGGATTACAGGCACGCCTTATGTCACAGGCTCTCAGGAAGCTGACCGCAAATATAAGCAAGACAAATACCTCATGCGTTTTCATCAATCAGCTGCGTGAAAAAATTGGCGTTATGTTCGGAAATCCTGAAACCACTACCGGAGGTAATGCCCTAAAATTCTATGCATCTGTTCGCGTAGACATTCGAAGGACAAACCAGATTAAAGAAGGAGAAGAGATCATTGGTAACAGGACCAGGGTCAAAATAGTGAAAAATAAACTCGCACCGCCCTTCAGGAAAGCTGATTTTGATATTCTTTATGGTGAGGGAATATCGCAGCTTGGAGAGATTGTCGACCTCGGAACCGATTTCAATATTATCAAAAAAAGCGGATCATGGTTCAGCTATGGTGATACAAAGATTGGACAGGGCCGCGATGCAGTCAAACAAATACTTAAGGATAATCCTGAACTTTATGAGGAACTGAAAGCCAAAGTACAGGAGGCTCTCAAAAAATAATATTCTAAATAATTCCAGCAATATGAAAAGATATCTGATCCCGGTTATTCTTATGCTTATTCTTTTCTCTGTATCATGCAAAGAAAAGACCAGAAACGTTCAGCAGGCAATAGCTCCGGCACAAATCACCAACCAGCTTACTGATACAGAAAAAACCGGTGGATTAATGACCCCGGAGATAATGTGGAAATTCAGAAGAGTGGGATCGATAGCCCTCTCTCCGGATGGCATATCTATACTTTTTACAGTAACCGATTACGATCTGATTACCGAAAACAGGATCACTAATATTTACAGGATCCCTTCAGCCGGCGGAGAACCTGTTCAGCTGACATCCGAAGGCGGGTCATCACCACAATGGTTTAATGATGGGAAATCCATTGCCTATGTTTCAGGCGGGAACCTGATGGTAATGACAGCTGATGGCTCTGAAAAACAGGCAGTTGAAGGATTGAAGGAATTTGAAACATTCAGCATATCGCCGACAAATAAGGGTATTTACTTTACAAGAAGGGTGAAGCTTGATCAGACCGCAAATGAAAAATACAATCTCCCTAAAGCAAAAGTAAGGATCATCGACGATCTGATGTACAGACACTGGAATGCATGGGGCGATTACGCGTACAGCCATATTTTTACTGCATCATTTAATGGTAAAAGTGTTTCGGGTGAGAAGGATATAATGAACGGACAGAAATTTGAATCGCCTCTTGCCCCTGATTTTGATGAAGCTCAGATATCCTGGAGTCCCGACGGGAATTATATTGCATACACCTCAAAAAGACTTCGGGGAAGGGAAGATGCAAAAAGCACCAATTCAGATATTTTCCTGTTTGAGCTGGCAACAGGCAAAGAGATAAATATCACTGAGAATAACCACGGGTATGATTTTTACCCTGTTTTCTCCCCTGACGGATCAAAAATCGCATACCAGAGTATGCAAAGGGACGGCTATGAAGCCGATCTTGACAGGCTATTTGTTTATGATATAAAATCAGGAACGCATACCTGGGTCACTAAGGACTGGACCTTTGATGTTCAGGATCTTAAGTGGGCTGATGATCAGACAATATATTTCACATGTTCTCACCTTGGCACAACTCAGATTTTCAAGACAATCATTTCTTCGGGTAGTGTGGATCAGGTCACAGAGGGTGTTCATAATATGGGACCTATATGTCTTGAAGGAGGAGTTCTTATCTCGGGACTTACGTCTATGTCAATGGCAGAGGAGATTTCAGGAGTAGACTTAAAAACCGGCAATATAACCCAGCTTACATTTCTTAATAAGGTCATTTACGAGTCGATCAAGATGGGAAAGACCGAGGAGAAATACATTAAAACCAGGGATAATAAAGATCTCCAGATGTGGGTCATATATCCTCCTGATTTTGATGCGTCGAAGAAGTATCCTGCCCTGTTGTTTTGTAATGGTGGACCACAGAGTCCGCTTGACCAGTTCTGGTCATACCGCTGGAACTTCCAGATGATGGCAGCAAATGGGTATATTGTATTTGCCCCCAACAGGAGGGGCGTGGTCGGCTTTGGTCAGGAATGGAAAGAAGAGATTTCTGGCGACTGGGGAGGGAAGAATATCCAGGATTACCTTGATGCCACTGATGCCATGGCGAAAGAATCTTATGTCGATCCTGCAAGAATGGGAGCTGTCGGAGCCAGTTATGGTGCATACTCAGTATTCTATCTTGCCGGAATTCACGCTGGCAGGTTCAATGCTTTTATAGCGCATTGCGGTACCTTTGACTTTGTAAGCTGGTATGGTTCCACTGAAGAGCTCTGGTTTCCTGACAAGGATCTGGGGGGTCCCTACTGGGATAACCTCCCCAGTTATCAGGATTCACCCCATCTGAGGGCCGATAACTGGGATACTCCAATACTTATAATTACCGGGGCAAATGATTTCAGAATCCCTTACACGCAGAGCATGGAGGCATTCCAGGCTGCTCAGCTGAATGATATTCCAAGCAGGCTGCTTTTCTTTGAAGACGAAACACATTTTGTCCTTAAGCCGCAGAACGCAGTGATCTGGCAGAATGAATTCTTTAGCTGGCTGGATACATATTTGAAATAAACTCATCCTGATCCCTCTCCTTTCAGGCTACTCTTTGTACACATCTTTCTAAAATAGATATATATAGATTGCATAGGATTTAAAACCGGAGGCTTTAAAGTCTAATATCCCCGGTTACATCCGGGGTAGAGGTTAGTTCTTTCGTCTCAACCCCGAAGCGGGTTGAAGTTGATAATCTGAAAATTATGTTATAAATTTATTCCGTGCTAAAAAGTGGAAAATATGTCAACCTACACTCAATTTTTATATCAGCTTGTTTTTGGATGCAAGAACCATGATCCATTCTTATCGTCCAAAAATCAGGAAATCCTTTTTGGATATATTGCAGGAGTACTTAAAAAGAAATCGTGTCACTCTTATATAGTCGGAGGGGCAATCAATCAATTCCATATTATTACACATATTCATCCTGCAATATGTCCTTCTTATCTCATTAAGGATATAAAAGAAGCCACTCATGCACTGATATGCAGGGAGAGATCTTTATTTCATAGTTTTACTGGTTGGCAGGTCGGGTGTGGAATTTAAAGATTGGAATTTGATGCCGCCGGCATCTTTACTTTAACAACCCGATTGTCCCCGTTTCAATCATTAAATATTTTACATTTTAATGAAATTTTATCCTATTCCTTAAGTCGAAACAATGTACTTTTCGATTCTTGTCTGTAATACAAACCTGGAGATGTGTACAAAGAGTAGCCTTTCGGGAGGAGCTAAAATACCATTATTCATTTAGCTAATAGTCCTAGTATTGTCTCAACATTTTCCTCCAATGGTAACTTGCCATCGATCCAGTTAATTAAGATCCCTCTCCTCTCCATACCCCGAAACCACGTCATCTGTCTTTTTGCAAACTGGTGTATGGCAACCTCCAGCCCTTTAACCATTTCATCATAGCTGGTCTTACCTGTGAGAAAAGACGTAATGTACTTATATTCAAGACCATAATACAGCAGCGTCTCTTTATTAATCCCTTTTTCCAGTAGGTGTCTGACCTCATCAATAAGTCCTGAATCCAACCGGTTTATTAACCTCTCTGTGATCCTTTTTCTTCTTACATCCCTGTCGACCATTACGCCTACGATAAGTGAATTAAGCACAGGGAATCTTGTCTGCTTCTGCTTACTGAATCTGCTGTAGTGCTCAATCTCTATTGCCCTGATCACCCTCTTCTTTGTATCAATATCTGTAGTATTGTGCAGGTTTTTGTAAGCTGAGAGAATACCGGTCAGCTCCTCAATTGATTTTTCTTCAAGCTTTGCCCTGAGTCCGCTGTCAGGGGGCACTTCGTACATCTTATATCCTGAAATTATGCTGTCAATGTACAACCCTGAGCCACCACAGACAACCGGAAAAACTTTTCGTGCCTTCAGATCATCATATACTTTCCAGAAATCCCTCTGGTATTCGAAAACATTATATTTATATCCGGCATCGGCAATATCCATCAGGTGGCAAGGGATGTTTTTACCATAATAATTATATTCATTGTAGTCCTTTCCTGTTCCCAGGTTCATATCACGGTAAACCTGACGCGAATCGGCGCTTATAACTTCACCCCCCAGGTTGTAAGCAACAGCTACAGCCAATGAAGTCTTGCCTGAAGCTGTGGGGCCGGTGATTACCAGCAGATCTTTTAGAGTTTGGAACTTCAAGTGTACTGGATTAACTATTTGCCTGTAAACAGCAATTTACCATAAAAATACTTAATTTTGCCGGTCATGAAGATGATTTAATATGAATTACAAGTTTCTTTTTAAAAGATTGCCTTTCATTATTTTTCACCCTGAAAAAGCTTTTGGAAAGATTAATAATGAAAATTTCAGTATTAAGGAAATAAGAAATTTCTATTTATTCCCACTGGTAATCCTCACCGCAATTTTTGCATTTGCCGGATCATTATTCTTAACAAATACTCATTTACCATTTGTCTATTCATTATTTATAGCCCTCAAATTCATTCTCCTGCTTTTGTTTGTTGCATATGCGACGGCAATAATCCACAAAGAAATTACTTACGCACTTGATCTTGGAAGGAGCTTTGCTCTCTCATTTAAGATAATTGTTTATTCTCTGACTCCAGTGTTCCTGTGCCTGATGGTAAGCCAGCTTTTTGAATCCCTTGTTTTTATCAATATCCTTTCTTTATATAGCCTATACATTTTCTGGGTTGGTTCAAATGAGTTGCTGGATCCTCCGGAGTACAAGAAGCGACCAATGGTTATTGCCATATTCCTGTTGGCTGCAGCTTTTTATATTTCCGGTTCATGGATCCTTACCCAGATTGCTGACAGAATCTACTATGGTTTTTTCGCCTAAATGAAAAGGGGCTCCGGCAATATTGCAATAAAAAATAAAAAGGCTTCCCACGATTACGAGTTCCTGGAAAAATATATTGCAGGAATAAAGCTTACCGGAACAGAGATAAAATCATTAAGGCTTGGCAAGGCAGCTCTTACAGATTCCTATTGTCTTTTCAGGGACAGCGAGCTTTTCCTTAAAGGGATGCATATTGCAGAATACTGGTGGGGAAATCTTAACAATCATGATCCTCTCCGGGAACGAAAGCTTTTACTCACCAGGCGCGAGCTTAAAAAGATCGAACGAAAAGTAAAGGAGACAGGCTATACAATAATTGCTATAAAGGTCTTTATTAATGATAGAGGACTTGCCAAGGCTGAAATTGCAGTATCCCGGGGGAAGAAGGAATATGATAAGCGTGAGACCATCAAGCGGAAGGATACAGAAAGAGAGCTTGCCCGTTTAAGGAAAAAATAGCATTACTCATAAATAATAACCTCTACAGCTTCCTGCATATCCCTGATGTCATTATCAGAAGTTAGGGCTCAGGAGATACCGGGAGTAGAATTTTACAATGCTGTCAACTGCTTCTTCTGCTGTATCTACCAGTGAGAAAAGATTCAGATCTTCAGCGGAAATATTACCTTCTTCTCCAAGCATCTCTTTTTTGATCCAATCCAGAAGTCCTTTCCAGTATTTTTTACCAACAAGTATAATGGGGAATTTACCAATCTTTCTTGTCTGGATAAGCGTAATGGCTTCAAACAATTCATCGAATGTCCCGAATCCACCCGGAAGGACAATAAATCCCTGGGCATATTTCATGAACATCACCTTTCTCACAAAAAAATGGTCGAAAGTGATAAGCTTATCGGCATCAATAAATGGATTAGGTTTCTGTTCAAAAGGCAGGTCTATATTTATACCCACTGATTTTCCGTTACCCTTTTTTGCACCTTTATTGGCAGCTTCCATAATACCAGGTCCGCCGCCAGTAATAATGCCATAACCTTTCCTTGTTAGCATGAAGGCAATATCTTCTGCCATACGGTAATACTTATCATTATGATGGGTTCTTGCCGACCCGAAAATTGAAACACATGGACCTATCCTTGCCAGTTTTTCATATCCTTCAACCAGTTCTGATATAATCTTAAAGACCCTCCATGAATCAGTGGTGTGGATTTCGTGCCATGATTTTTCTTCAAAAGCATCTTTAATAAGATCGGCAGGTTTATCCAGTTTGCCCATTAGTATCGTATTAGAATTTCAAATATAAATAATTTATTAAGCCTTCAATTGTGATTTCAGGAATATTCCGGTATAGCTGTCACTGCAGCCTATTATTTCTTCAGGTAATCCCGAGAAAATAATATTGCCGCCTTCCTTACCTCCCTCCCTGCCAAGATCGATAATAAAGTCAGCCATTTTGATGACATCCATATTATGTTCTATTACAATAACTGTATTACCTCTTTCAACGAGCTTATCCAGGACATCGAGCAGGACCCTGACATCTTCAAAATGAAGACCTGTTGTCGGTTCATCCAGTATGTACATTGTTTTTCCGGTGTCGCGGCGTGCAAGTTCGGTTGCCAGCTTGACCCGCTGGGCTTCACCGCCTGATAGAGTTGTAGATTGCTGTCCAAGCTTTATATATCCGAGGCCTACATCTTTTAACGTTTTGATCTTATGATATATAGAAGGGATATTTTCAAAAAAGTCAACTGCCGTATTTATTGTCATATCAAGCACATCGCTGATTGACTGCCCTTTATATTTAACTTCAAGGGTTTCGCGGTTATACCGTCTGCCATTACACTCGGTACACTGAACATATACATCCGGAAGAAAATTCATTTCGATTGTTTTCATCCCCGCTCCTTCACAACCTTCGCATCTCCCGCCTTTCACATTGAATGAGAACCTTCCTGCAGAGAATCCCCGGATCCTGGCTTCTGTGGTCTGTTCAAAGAGTTTTCTTATATCAGTGAAGACACCGGTGTAAGTTGCAGGATTCGACCTGGGAGTCTTGCCAATAGGAGACTGGCTCACTTCAATTACTTTGTCAAGATGCTCAAGTCCGGTCATTTCCCTGAAGGGTAATGGCGTTTTCCCGGAATGATGGAACCTTTTTGCAAGTGCAGGATGAAGAGTCTGGTTGATAAGGGACGATTTGCCGCTTCCGGAAACACCGGTCACACAAATAAAAGTGCCCAGAGGAAATACTGCATCAACATTATTCAGGTTATGACCTGAAGCCCCTTTAAGCACAAGGTATTTCCCGTTTCCTTCCCTTCGTTTGTCCGGGATCTGAAATCTCTTTTTATTATTAAGATAATCCGAGGTAAGCGTCCTGAATTTCTTAATCTGGTCTGGGTTACCTTCAGCGACCACAATGCCGCCATGAATTCCTGCTCCGGGACCCATGTCAATTATGTGGTCAGCAGACATGATCATCTCCTTGTCATGTTCAACGACTATCACAGAGTTGTCAGAATCCCTCAGCTGTTTCAGGGCGTTAATAAGGCGTCTGTTATCCCTCTGGTGCAGACCAATACTTGGTTCATCAAGAATATAAAGGACATTTACCAGCCTGGAACCGATCTGTGTGGCAAGCCTTATACGCTGGCTCTCACCGCCGGAAAGTGTTCTTGCTCCCCTGTTGAGCGAAAGATAATCGAGGCCTACTTCCATCAGAAAACCAAGCCTCGACCTTATTTCTTTAAGTATCTCAGCAGCAATCTGTTTTTGCTTGTTTGTCAGTTTCTCTTCAACAGTTGACAGAAAATCAATCAGTTCCCTGATATCCATTGAAGAAAGCTCGCCAATGTTCTTATCAGCTATTCTGAAAAATAACGATTCCTTTTTTAATCTGGTGCCATTGCACTCCGGACAGGTTTTATATTGTACATACTGATCTTTGATTCTGACCCCGTTCTTCTTACCATTAATGATTTCAAGGTTGCCGACAAAATTTACCACACCCTCAAAGGTGAGAAAGTAATTGGAAGTCATCCCCAGAGGAGTATTTGATAATTTAAGGACCTCATCGGAACCATAAAGCACCTTGTTCAGAGCATCTGCCGGAATATCCCTGACAGGAGTATCCAGGGTAAATCCATTCTTTTCAGCAATAGCCTCAATCTGCCAGAATATCCAGGCATTCCTGTACTTACCCAGCGGTTCGATACCTCCGTTCCTGATGCTCAGGTCCTTGTCAGGAATAAGTTTCTTTTCGTCGATGCTTGATATCTCACCCAGCCCGTTGCAATGAGGGCAGGCGCCCTGAGGCGAATTGAATGAAAAAGTGTGAGGTGCAGGTTCATTATATGATATTCCTGTTACCGGGTCCATCAGGTGACGACTGAAATAGCGGGGTTCATTGGTTTCAGTTTCGAGCACCATCATGACTCCGTCGCCCTGATCAAGCGATATCCGGACAGAATCCCTGAGTCTTTTGTCGGTTACATCACCTACCCTGAATTTATCAATGATGATCTCAATAAAATGTGTCTTGTAACGATCAAGCTTCATTCCGGGGACAAGCTCCCGTATCTCATTATTAACCCTTACATTCAGGAATCCTTTCCTCCTGAGCTGCTCAAAAAGTTCCTTATAATGGCCTTTTCTCCCTTTAACAACCGGTGCCATAAAACATACCTTCCGGCCGGCAAACCGTTTGTTTACCAGTTCAATAATCTGGTCATCGGTATATCTGACCATTTTTTCTCCCGACTCATAAGAATATGCATCAGCAGCTCTTGCAAACAACAACCTGAAGAAATCATATATTTCGGTTATTGTCCCGACTGTCGATCTTGGATTTTTGTTGGTTGTTTTCTGTTCAATAGAAATCACAGGGCTCAGTCCGGTTATCTTATCTACATCGGGGCGCTCCATTCCGCCAAGGAACTGTCTGGCATAGGCTGAAAGAGTCTCCATATAGCGCCTTTGTCCTTCAGCGTAAATCGTATCAAAAGCAAGTGAGGATTTTCCGCTTCCGCTAAGGCCGGTAATAACAACCAGCTTGTTCCGGGGAATAGAGACATCTATATTCTGCAGATTATGGACTCTGGCACCATATACATTTATTACCCCGCTCATCGTGGTCTTCCGCTGTAAGATTACCCTGTTAAAGGTTATTTTTGATCCGAAATACGCATACCTTCTCCCGGAATTTTAATCGTATATACTTTCCCCGGTTTAGGTGTAAGATAGGGTTTGCGAAGCCAGGGATTCAGAAATTTAATCAGTTTATAGTTTGTTCCGAACTGGTCAGCAAACCTTGAAAAGTCAGCTACTGCCGTATCAACATTAACCTCACTGTACTTCAGCTCCGGGTATAATTCATCCTTATCAATAAAGAAACCATATCGGACAGGGTCAGTAATAATAAGCTTGTAAGCAACAACCCGGAAAATGTATCTTGCTGTTTCCTCGGATAAAAGCAGGTCATAATAATCGGTCTGCCGCTGAATCCCTATCTGCTCATCCAGGGCAGCCCTTCCACCGTTGTACGATGCAGCAGCAAGCGTCCAGTTGCCATATTTATCGTAAGACTTCCTGAAATAATCACATGCGAACTGGGTCGATTTTTCTATATCATAGCGTTCATCGACAACCGTATTTATTTCAAGTCCCTCCTCCCTGCCTGTCTCCTGCATGATCTGCCAGAAGCCTGTTGCTCCTGCCGGTGATATCACATTAGTATATTCACTTTCAGCGGCAGCCAGGTATTTAAAATCATCAGGGATATCATTTTTCTTCAAAATCTTCTCAATAACCGGAAGATACCGGTTAGCCCTTTTGATAATCAGAATGGTCGAGGAGTGCCGGTAGGCACCGGTAAGAAGTTCCCTTTCCAGGCTTTCACGGGTATCAAAATTTTCAAGCGGCATCGGCTCACCTGCAAAAGTTATTTCATCAGGAAGCCTGAAAGCCTTGTTCGAGACTATAGTATCCTTAATAACCGAGGAGCCTGCCAGAGTACCAGATCCTCTATAATCTCTTGTAAATGAAAATAATACAATAAATGCACTAATTGAAATGAAAGCCGTAAATATTGTTTTCCCTTTTAGCATAATCACAGATAATCAGAAATAATCTGCAAAGGTAATATTTTATACCTTATTATTAGTTCCCGGAGATGTTGAATGTAAAATCAGGAAGAGAAAAAAGATGAGAACGGATCAGAATTTATATGATAATCCGGAAAAGACACCAAATGAATAGGGATGTATTTTCATTCCGGATACTTCGTTGAAAGGATTCAGGTAATACCGGAATGTCGGTTCAAGATTGAAAGTGATATTTTTTGAAAGATAATATTCCATTCCCATGCCCAGAGAACTGCTGAAAGTGACAGGATTCATACCTTCAGTTTTTCCGACAGTGTATTTTCCTCCGGCGAGAGTTGCATAAACATTATTACTGACCAGCAGATTTGACGACAGTCCACCTATGATATTGAAATCAATTCTCTTATCAACAATTTTATATTTCACATAGAAGGGAAGTTCAAGGTAACCAAAATTCTGTCTGAGAGAATTGTCGAGATATTGAAGATTTGCCTTTCCCGGATCAAATACATCGTTGGTATACTTGGTTATTATCCTTGCACCTGCATTGGCTTCATAAAGGAAGACGTCAGCATTGCTCGTATAGACCAGACCGCCTGAAGTCAGCACTTCAAAATTATGATCGTCTTTTGTAACATCATATTTCTGGAAACCCCCGTAAGAATAAATTCCTTTAAGATCCTGGCCAAAAGATGAATAGTAAAGGCCTGACTGGATAGTGAACCTTTTGTTGATCTTATAAGACAGGGCAACCCCTCCTGAATAAGAGAGCCGTGACTGCTCTTCAGACATAATCTGATCAGCAAGTATCCTGTTTCCTGTCAGAAATGTGGAATAATATGTAGGTGAAACAAGTGCTCCAACCGACCACCTGTTTATCATCTCTTTTGTTGCAATTTCCGTATCAAACTTAAGAGGATCAACAACTAGTGTCAGACGGCTGCCAATCTTATTATCCCAGATTTCGGGCTTTGATTCAGGTTTAAAAAGGATATCACTTACAGGAGGGTCATTCGCATACGACTGGCTGGTAACATCTCCGGGGTCATAATTTGTAATTGAAGACAAAGCAGGATCAGTCGTGGTGAGGTCAGCCCCGGAGGCATCAGATAAGAGTACCCTGCGGCTGTTCGCGGTCATACTCTGAATGACAGGTGATGAAGGGATACTGAATACCGGCGCTTCCGACTCCGGATCCATAATCAGGCTGTTGTCGGCGAGTCCTGAGGATATCTGAAGGCTCCATCTGTAAGCAAGGAAACTTAATGAAATTACCACTGTTATCATGGCAGCTGCCCTGAGAATGAGCAGTGGTTTCTGGCTTCTCCTTATAGCCGGCCGGATATTATCAAAGATTTCAGGTGGAGGTAAAACCTCGTAGTCTTTAAGTCCGTTCCTGAACAAAACGTCGATATTTGCCTCTTTGTCATCCATTTGAAAGATTCTTCTTTAGCCCTGTATACGAACCCACCCTGCGCTGAAGAATTACTCTTGCCCGCGACAGATTCGATTTTGAGGTTCCTTCAGAGATATTAATCATGCTGCTTATCTCTTTATGTGAGTAGCCTTCGATGGCAAACAGGTTGAAAACCATCCGGTACTTGGGAGGGAGTTCCCTTATGATCTCCAGGAGGTCACCCGCCCCAAGTCCTGCATAATCTTCATTTTCGGGTTCAGCGTAAGTTTCAGGAATCTGGTCAATATCATCAACCCTGTAGAGATTATGCCTGCTACGGTATTTTTCCAGTGCAGTGTTGACAATTATTCTCCGTACCCATCCTTCAAAAGAACCCTCATGCTTGTAATGGACCAGGTTTTCAAATATCTTGATGAAGCCCTCCTGCAAAATGTCCCTTGCTTCCTCATCATTGCCGGAATACTGCAGACAAACCGCATAAAGTCTGGCTGCATGCCGTCTGTACAGAAGTTCCTGATCTCTCCTGTTTCCCTTAAGACAACCGCTTATTATATTTTTAATCTCCGACAAGGTTTTAAGCCTCAAACAGAGTAAAAATATAAAATAATTGTCACAAAAGCTACAAACTTCTTAAAGATTGATGTTAATATGTCTCAAAAGGTTGCGTACAGGCCGTTTACTTCTTTTCAAATATATCCAGTTGCTTTAAGTATTCAGTACCGTGCCACTGTCCATCCGATATTATAAGAAGATATCTGCACCTGAGGTTGTTATTAAAGACGAATGAAGTGCCTGAAGAGCTCATTCCCCTGCCTGCCGGCATATAGAGCCCTGCATATTCCCAGCCGCTCTTTTCCGGATCACCGCTGAAACCTGATGCATCAGATGATGCCCAGATGGTGAACATCTGCGAGCCCCTGTTACGGAACTGGTCAAAATACATGTTAATCCTGTCGATGTTTATCTCCTTTTTAAGGTCAACACCTATCCTGCCCTCGCCATTGTCAAAAAGAATTGTGTCACTGAGGCGGCCATTTTTTGTATCAATTATATTTGAAATATCCACAGGTTCTCCGTTATATCCCTTTCCAGCTGTTGATGTTCCCCGTGGAAAGTAAGTTGCCGTAACGCCATTGCCCGAGGCTTTATCGGCATAATCAGAAGCAGATGGCGGCGAAGAAACAATTATAGTATCAGCGCCAATTGATTTCAGCATAGTCTTAATTCTCTGGACCTGTCTTTGATCAGGAAGTGTGGTAAATAAAGGAACCTGTATTGATTTCAAGGGTTGCATTTCAGGTGTAATATATTCAGTGGTCCTCAGCTTCAACGGTTTATCATTTTTAAAGTCATCATAAAGAGGCTGAAGAGGTATTGCCTCATCAAAAAGCCTGTATGCTGCTGTCATTGCAAAAATCTTTATCTTATCATTCTTTGGAAGCGTAATTGCCTTTGTCCCCTCAGGTATGCTGAAAACATAATTATACAGATAGCTGTACTTGTATGTGTCATTCGCATCGGGAGTATGACGATGTGATGCAAACCATGCTAAATCGTTCCTTTTTGCAAATGCAGGAGAAATTGATGCCACTTTAAGATTGTTGAAATAAAGATTCCTGTTATAATGCTGTCCTATATATCCTGTCCATGACTGAATATCAATTTGGGTGATCTTTCTTCCTGTATTTAATGCAAGATAGGAATCTTCCGTAGCTGCTGCCAGAAGATATATCCTGTTGAATTTTCCTGCCGGAACAGCGATCCTCTGACCCTGTGATGAAACAACATTTTTCTGTCCGTCTGCCATATTGCCTAATGTGAATTCAATATCTTCACTTTTAATTTTTTGAGGTAACAACTCTGCAGGAATTGTCAGCCCGCCGACCAGGTTCCCGTCGGAACGTTTTGTATCGAAGCTTATACCGTCCTGGTTATATGGGAGTGGTACTGCAACCTGGAGAGGTTTTGAAAAAGTTGATCCCGGATTTTCAAATTTCACGGCAAAGCTCTTTATCAGGAATCTGCTCATGTCAAAATTGAGGGTGCCATTACTGAAGTCTGCAGTACCGATCCTCTTCTCCTGCCCGTTGACTTCATAAGCATCTGTAATCTTACCCGGGAAGCTTATTTTCACTCCTTTTGCATCCTTCCCGTAAAGCTCATTCACCCTTACAATATAATAACTGCTTTCCTCAGCTTTTTTGAAAGCCATAACATCCACCTGGCGCGTGTTGATCTTAAAAAATGAAAACTCTTTACCTAGCCTCCCATCATGTTTTGGCGCTTCAAAAGCTAATGGCGGATTGTTAATGAAATTTCCCTGCCATGGTGTGCCTGCATAAACCCAGTCGCCCGTATGTGGATAAATCCCATATTTAACGTTATGAATACCCCAGTCCTGGGTTCCCTGGTAGACATATGAGTTGGCCTTCGGTGTGTACATAAGGGTAAGTCTGAGAGTACTGTTATCCGGCTTGTCTGATCCGTATTTACAGTCTTCGATAATAGAAACACCGTAACTGTTTGATCTGTCAGTAATATCTATCCATTGCCTGCCGGGAACTTCGAACTTTACGTCACTGTTTGTAAGTCTCTTTACAGCTGCAGTGTTTAAACTGTATGTTGCCATTTCGTTGACAACTGTAGTAGGGAATGCTGCCTTCAGGCTTACTTCCTTTGATTGCCAGTCGATCTGGTTTCTGATCTCGATAACTTTTCCTGCCTCACCGGCTGCAAGGCTTATAACCTGGATTATCTCAGAATTTTGTCCTTTACGGGCTACCCTGAGGGCAACGCGTACCGGACCCTGTTCGGCAATGCTGACTGAAACATCCTTGTTCATATAATCAAAAGGAGGATTTTTCCTGTCATTCCAGTCCATGTTCCATGAAGGCCATTGCGAAGGTCGTTCCCTCTGAAAGTCGAGTGTGGCTGGTTTTGAAAGCACCTCAAGGGAAGCCTTTTTATCATAAATAGAGGCTATGTCCCCGTTCGAATTAATCCTGACCCTGTAAAAGCTGTTCTCAATTGTCTGATCAGTGACTGTTAATGAAGATGTAGCTGTTTTTTCTGCCGTTTCACGGATATCAAACAATGCCAGTCCGGCCGGTGGAAGCTTTGCCAGGAATATTAAAGTAACTGTATTGCCCTCAACAGATATTATCTGGGATGGCACCTCATTTCCGTCCTTATCATATACTTTCAGATTGACAGGAGGTTTGGTATATGTAAGTCCCGCTGTTACAACATCTTCCCGGTCTGTTGCAACAGGATTATAGACGATAAGGGCTCTCCCCGGGACATTTGTGTTCATCCCTTCAGAAATTGCATCTATAGAGTTCCGCAGTACACCCGAAAATCCGTTCATTGCAATGAACTCGTCATTCCAGGCATATTCATATGCCCTGGGGATGCTGGTTCCCGGAAGAATATCATGGAACTGGCTTCCCAGGACAAGCTCCCATGAGTTATTCAGTTTTTCAAAAGGATATGAAGCTCCGCCCAGCCAGTCAGCAGTTGAGGCTGACAGTTCGGCACTTCTTGCAAGCGCTTCATTTTTCCTGTTTGCCCTTTTCATATATGATTGTGAAGTCATGGATCCTGCGCTATGCTCAATAAGCAGAAGATCGCCGGAATAAGTTGGCAGTTTTGCCTTTATAGCCGGAGTTATGTCTTTGTAGATCTGATCGGATGAAGTCAGAACCACCTTAAACTTGCTGTCGCTGTGATTGAGGCTTCCTGTAGCATTCTTTGCATCATCGTCACGTGGGGCTCCACCGACATCGCCAACACCATAATACCGGTAGTCGAATGAGATACCATACCTGTTTATATCCGATTGTATCCTTGCATTCCAGGTAGTATCCAGGTCAAGCCTGGGAACAACCCTCCCCGTATAGTCTGTAGCATTCAGGGAAGCTATTACTCCCTTACCGTCGGGTCCTTCCCAGTAACCCACATTGAATGGCACTCCGTTTGATGACCTCCAGGTAAGCTTCTGGGTTGAGAAGCCCAGGAGGCCTGCATGGCTCCAGACTGATGGCATTGTTGCGACAAACCCGAAACAGTCGGGGAGCATATAATCGACACTTTCTTTATTAAATTCACGTCTGAAGAACAGGTTACCATAAAGCACCTGGCGCAGAACGGATTCCGATGATGAGATATTAACCTCTCCCTCATCGACGGAAGATCCGGAGACAAACCATCTGCCGCGGTTAATATAATCTGCAACCTTCTTAAATGACTCGGGATAATATTCCTTCATCATTTTATAACGTCTCGATCCGGTGAAATTAAAAACGTAATCAGGATACTTTTCAAACAAATTAAAATTGTCAGCCATCGTGTTCCGGATATACTCATTAATAGTCGTGGGATAATCCCAGTTCCACTCGGTATCGAGATGTGCATATCCGATTGTATAAAGCACTTTTTGCGTTGATATGTCATAAGATTGCCTTCTTTCAAGAGGCTGTGCATTCAATATTACGGTCGCTGTGGCAACAATAATGATTAAAAAATACTTTTTCATAAGTTTCAGGTTTCTTTTTAGGAATATGGTTTAGATATTTATAACTTCTCCATAGGCTGCGGCAGCTGCTTCCATAATTGCCTCAGACATAGTAGGATGCGGGTGGACTGACTTTATAATTTCATGCCCTGTGGTCTCAAGTTTTCTGGCTATTACAATTTCCGCAATCATTTCCGTAACGTTTGCTCCGATCATATGGGCACCCAGCAGTTCCCCGTACGCAGCATCAAAAATTAGCTTGACAAAACCCTCTTTGGATCCTGAAGCGCTGGCTTTACCTGAAGCTGTGAACGGGAATTTCCCTATTTTGATTTCATGACCCGCCTCTTTTGCAGCAGCTTCTGTGAGCCCTACTGAAGCAATTTCCGGGTTAGTATAGGTGCACGCCGGGAGGTTATTGTAATCAAGAGGTTCAACATCCTTCCCTGCAATTTTCTCGACACAGGTTATGCCCTCCGCAGAAGCCACATGAGCCAGTGCAGGACCATGAACAATATCGCCTATTGCATAGATCCCGGGAATAGTAGTATTGTAAAAGTTGTCCACTATGACTTTGCCTTTTTCAGTTCTCACCCCTGCTTTTTCAAGACCTATACCCTCAATGTTTGCGGAAACTCCCACTGCCGAAAGTACAATATCGGCTTCAACAATTTCCATCCCTTTGGGCGTTTTAATTGAGACTTTGCATTTCTTTCCCGAGGTATCGGCAGTTTCAACAGTTGAATCAGTCAGAACCCTCATTTTAAGCTTTTTAAACGACCTCTCAAGCTGTTTTGAAACCTCCTCATCCTCATTGGGAACAACTCTTGGCAGGAATTCAACCAGGGTCACTTCTGTCCCCAGGGACTGGTAAAAGTTTGCAAACTCACTTCCGATAGCCCCTGATCCGACTATTACCATAGATCCAGGTTGTTTGTCCAGAGTCATTGCTTCCCTGTAGCCGATTATCCTTTTCCCGTCCTGCTTTAAATTGGGCAGCTCTTTGGACCGGGCACCCGTGGCAACGATTATCCTGTCAGCGGAGATCGTTTTCCTGTTTCCGTCAGGCTCTTCGACCTCGACATTATTCTTCCCCGACAAGCTACCAAAACCCTTGATGTGTGTAATATTGTTTTTCCTGAAAAGAAACTGGACACCTTTGCTCATTCCTTCTGCAACACTCCGGCTGCGTGCAACCATTGCCTTGAAATCAGGCTTCACAACACCCTCCACTGATATGCCATAGTCGGAAGCATGATTGAGATATTCAAATACCTGAGCGCTTTTCAGAAGGGCTTTAGTCGGTATGCATCCCCAGTTCAGGCAGATGCCTCCCAACTCGGCCCTTTCCACAACTGCAACTTTCATTTTCAGCTGTGATGCCCTGATAGCTGCAACATATCCGCCAGGGCCGCTTCCAATTATAATAAGATCATAATCCATATATCTATGATTAAAATTTAATTTGTTTCTTCTTTGCCCTGCACATCATGCAATATAAACTTCAAACCCACTCTTCATAGCTGCCTGATTAATAAGCCTTGCTATTATCCAGATGACCACAAGTGTAAAAATAATTGTTGCGCCGGTAGGAATACCCGCAAAGTAAGAAATTATGTACCCTGCAGCTGTCCCTGAAAATCCTGCAACAATTGACCATAATATTATCCGTGAATAAATCCGGGTAAAGATTAATGCAATATTCGGAGGAATGGTAAGGAGTGAAAGAACAAGGACAACACCTGCCATCCTTATGTTAAGAACGATCGTAAGAGCAACAAGGGCAGTGGTCAGATACTTGAAAAAATCGACATACGGAGAATATGTCCTGGCATATGATTCGTCGAATGACATATACAGAATGGTCCGGTAAAAAAATCCGAAATAGAATAAAAGTATAACTGACATGGCACCAAGAGCAATAATATCGGCATTGGTAACTGTAAGAATGCTTCCGAAAAGATAGCTCATGAGGTTTGGCGAGTATCCCGGGGTAAGGTAAATAAAAATTATCCCTGTTGCCATACCAAAAGCCCAGAGTATCCCAATTGCAGAATCTTCCCTGATCTTCTGACGTACTGAAAGGTATTCTACACCCAGGGCTGATAATATCCCGAATACTGCTGCTCCGATTACAGGATTTATTCCGATAAAATAACCTATTCCGATCCCACCGAATGAAGCATGGGTGATGCCTCCACTCAGGAAAACCATCTTTCTTGAAACAATGTATGTTCCTGCAAGTCCGGCTGTTATACTGGCAAATATTGCACCCAGCAATCCTTTTATTATAAACTCATACTGAAAGATTCCGGCTTCCATTTAACTATGTTGTTTCAAAACTGTATGAGGGATCTCTCCGTGTGAAATAAGCTGAATGGGGCAACCATAAGAGAGAAGCTCCTCGTTGGTGATCTCGGATGATGGATGGTAATGAAGATTCCTGTTCACACATGCAAACGATTTGACGTGCGGAGAGATAATACCGATATCATGTGAAACCATAAGTATTGCCATGCGTTTGTTGAGCGTCCTGAGCTTTTCGTAAAAATCATTTTCAAAGATCGAATCTACAAAATTTCCCGGCTCATCAAGAAGCAACAGTTTAGGATTTCCGATAATAGCCCGTCCGAGAAATACCCTCTGCAACTCTCCCCCCGACAATTGACTAAGTGATGAGCTCCTTAAACCAGAAAGTCCAAGCTCATCAATTATCGCCAGGGCTTTCTTTTTGTCCGAAGCCGACATCCTTGATATTATCTTTTTCCTGATCATCATTCCTGAAAGAACAACATCGGTGACCGTCACAGGATAATTCACATCCCCTGTAGAAATTTGCGGAAGATACCCTATATTGCCTGCGTTTATAAATTCGCTGTTAAATTCAATATTACCTCCGTACGGTTTTATCAGGCCCAGGATCACCTTCAGGAGTGTGGTTTTCCCTCCACCGTTTGGCCCTATCACCCCTATGAAATCATTTTCGCTAACTCTGAAGTTGATATCCCGGAGCACAACTTTGGAGTCATAAGCAGCTGATAAAGAATGCATTTCAAAAAGATGTGCCATTTTCTTCAATTATGGTGACTCTCAACAAAACTGTCATGTAAAGCATTGATAATATCCATTGTAGCATCAAACCAGTTTCCGGACAGAGGATCAATAAGCCTTACCTTCGCACCTATTTCTCGGGCAATTTCATTGGCATTCTTGCTGTCATACTCCCGCTGGACGAAAATAGTTTTTATATGTTCCCTACCGGCAAGATCAATAAGCTCTTTAAATCTTGATGGCGGAGGCTCTTTGCCCTGGTACTCAACCGATATCTCCTTAAGCCCGTAATCTTTCGCAAGATACGCCAGATTCGGATGATATATTATAAATATACTGCCCTGAAATTCCGAAAAAAAAGCTGTCGCAGTCCTGTCGACTTCATCAATCTTCTGCATCAGTTCTGAATAATTCAATTGATATTTTTCCTTTTGCCCGGGATTAAGAATGAGGAGAAGATCTCTTACTGATCCTGCAATAATCCTGGCAGATTTTGGAGAGACCCAGTAATGCGGATCGGCACCCCCGGGATTGTCTCCCCTGTTTTTCTCATCTGCAGTTATAAGGTCTATTTTGTTTACCGGTGACATTCTTACCATATTCCTGTTCGTCTCGTAGAATCTGTCAAGCCAGGTCTGCTCAAATCCCAGCAATCCGTTGCTGATATAAGCTTCTGATAATCTCAGCTGTTCTATCTGCCGTGGGTAAGGTTCATAGATATGAGGATTCGATCCAGCAGGAACCATGACATTCACTTTAAAATCCTTCCCTCCTATCCCTTCGACAAAATATTTATAAGGTGCTATGCTGACTGTTATAATTCTTGTCCCTGAACCGGATGGATTCCTGTTACATGATAAAACGGCAAGTATTGTCAGGGAGAAATATATTAATTTCATGAGGTTATGTAATCCCGTCAGCTACAAAATTAACATATAACATAACAAAAGGTTTATGTGTTGCAAATAAAATAATAACTGTTATTTTTGAGATTAATAATCGTTACCGCCGGATGAAGAATAAAGGAGAGGTACTTGCATTAATCCTCAGAGATTTCAATGATTGCTATTTCTTCCTGCATAACACCAAGGAATTCGGGGTAGTTGAAAAAATAATGAATGATGGGTTTATTTTTGAAAGCCAGCTTCCGCATTCTACCGACCGTGTTAACCCGAATGAACCTATAGAGATTACTTATTTCTTTTTCCAGAGAAAAGATTATGGCTTATACACAATGATCATAGCTATACCAAGGGAGATCTATGAACACTATTCAGAAGTATCAAATAAAAATGATACCGGAATTGAAGAGGTGATGACAATAACAGAGCCCTATTATGGTGATAATGATGAACTTATGTACACTATCTCTCCCCGGCATATACTGGGGTATTTTAATAACAGGACCTCTGAATTTTTCAGGAATGTGAACTGGGATCCCTTGTTTGACAACACCCGTCTCAGATTGCCAGGGAAAAAGCCAGTTCGTCCTGCAAGACCGTGATTTCTAAATCTTAAGTTTATGAAAATATCTTTCAAAATCCTGATTATTGCCATACTCTATTGCAGCGGTCAGTCAGCCCTTTTTTCACAGCAGAATTACACCGATTATAAGAGTATGGTTCAAAAGGCAGACGCGCTCACCAAAGAATATCCGTCAGTCTGTTCAGTCAGGACACTTGTTAAAACACAGGGAGGAAAGGATATAATTGTGATGACAATCGGAAAAGGAGATAAAGACAATAAACCGGCTGTTGCGGTGGTTGGCGGCATTGACGGAAGTTATATCCTTGGAAAAGAGCTGGCTTTGGGGTTTGCTGCAGAGCTGCTTAAAGAATCCTCAGCTGAGGAAATCGCCGGTCTGCTTGATAAGATCACCTTTTATGTTTTCCCTGATGTAAGTCCGGATGCAACCGAACAATTCTTTTCACAACTGAAATATGAAAGATCGGTTAATGCCAGGCAAACCGATGATGACAGGGATTTTTCATCAGATGAAGATCCTTTTGAAGACCTGAATAACGATGGACTTATTACTTTGATACGTGTTGCGGATCCGGCAGGCAACTATACAGAAAGCATTGAAGACAATAGAGTTATGGTTCCTGCAGATCTTTCAAAAGGAGAGACTGGCAGGTATCTTGTTTATTCTGAAGGAACAGACAATGACAAGGATGGCAGCTTTAATGAGGATGGACCAGGAGGTGTCTCTTTCAACCGGAATCTCAGCTACAATTATGAGGAATTCGGAATGAATTCAGGACTTCATCCTGTTTCGGAACCAGAGACAAAGGCCGTTCTCGACTTCCTGTTCGGTCATTTCAACATTTATACAACAATTGCATTCGGACCACAGGATAATCTTGGTCAGCCTATGCGGGCATCTGAGCGGCCTGCTGTCTCACAACCTGCGCAGCAAGGTCAGGTAATGGGCCAGAGCCGGGGCTCCGGACAGTCAAGAAAGATCACTTCAATTACACGGGAAGATGAACTGATAAATAAGCTTGTATCCGACAAATACCATGAATTAACTGGGGTGAAAGGAGCACCTGCTGCCAAAGCTACACCAGGTAATTTCATGGAGTGGGCATACTATCATTACGGTCGTTACAGCTTCAGCACCCCGGCATGGTGGTTCCCGATTGAAAAGGATAAAAATCCCGAAGCCGCATTTCTTAAATATGCCGAACAAAATAAAATTGAAAATGTATTCATACCATGGACAGTAATCCAGCATCCGGATTTTCCCGGCAAGAGGACTGAGGCAGGCGGGATAAGACCATTTGCAACCACCAATCCACCGGCAGAAATGCTACCGAAGCTGATATCGGACAATTTTAAATTCATAACGGCCGTGGCATCAATGCACCCCGAACTTGAATTCCTCGATGTTGCCGTAGAAAATAAGGGAGGTGATATTTTCAGGATTGTCTTAAAAATTCACAATAAAGGAATTTTTGCCACATGTGCTGAGGCAGGCGAAAATAATATGTGGACAAGGATAATGAGGCTATCTCTTGATACAGCCAGGAATCAAAAATTTCTCAGCGGACAGAAAGTTCAGAGAATACAGCGTCTCGGCGGAGATGAGTCTGCTGAATTCAGCTGGCTTATAATGGGCAGGGGAACCATGAAGGTAACCGCCGGTGCTGTAAATACCGGACTGATATCAACATCAGTTGAATTGAAATAGTCAACAAATCTTGTAATCAATTATGAAAACATCATATTTAACCGTTTTATTTTCAGCACTCCTGGTCCTTTCAACAAACAGTGCCTCATCACAGGAAGAAGAGCTATTCTTCAAAGCAGCAGGCTCACCTGTAAATCCTAAGGTTCAGGTTTCCTGGAACAGGTACAACACCTATGAAGGCATCACGGATATTGTTAAAAAGCTTGCAGCTGCATACCCCGATCTTGTGACCATGGGTTCACTGGGCAAATCATACCAGGGACGTGACCTCTGGGTTATGACAATCTCTGATAAAAAAACCGGTAATCCCGATCTTAAGCCCGGGTTCTGGATAGATGGAAATATCCATTCGATTGAGATACAGGGAACTGAAATGGCCTTATATACAGCATGGTACCTTTGCGAAATGTTTAATGATAATATTTTTATAAAGGAGCTTCTAAAAGATAAGACATTCTATATAGTGCCAACCATCAACCCTGACTCACGCGAGTATTTCGCATTGAAAGGCGTTCCCCCCAGATCAGGTTTGGTTCCCTGGGACAACGACCGCGATGGTTTGTTTGATGAAGACGGTTATGATGATCTGAACGGCGACAAGAATATCAGCCAGATGAGAAGAAAAAGCCCTGACGGTATGTATAAAACCGATCCGAAAGATCCCCGCAGAATGATCAGGGTTGCAACCGGCGAAAAAGGGGAATATGAAATGCTGGGAATGGAAGGCATTGATAATGATGGAGATGGACTCATTAATGAAGATGGTCCCGGAGGATATGACGGGAACCGTGACTGGGGATTTAACTGGGAACCTAATTATGTTCAGAGCGGAGCCGATAAATACCCGTTTGCCCAGCCCGAAAACCAGGCAATACGCGATTTTATCATAAAACACAGGAACATCACAGGAGCCCAATCCTTCCATAATTCCGGAGGATTGATCCTGAGAGGACCGTCAATCCAGGGCGGTGGTGCCGAAATTTACACCAGGGCTGATGATGATGTGATGAATACTATAGGATTAAAAGGACAGGAAATGATCGCCGGATATAAGTTCATAACAATATGGAAAGACATGTATACAGTTTATGGCGGAGAGCTCGACTGGTGGTATGGTGCAATGGGATGCTTTGTCTTTTCAAATGAACTGTGGAACAGTTACCAGATGTTCTATGATACAACGAAGACCGATGAATATGAATTCGACAAGCTCCTGCTTTTTGAAGACGGATTTATCCCCTGGCAAAAGATCCGCCATCCTGTCTATGGAGATGTGGAGGTTGGCGGATTCAGCAAGATGTTCGGCAGGGCACATCCCGGTTTCATGCTTGAGACCGATGCTCACCGTAATGCGGCCTTCTGTATTTATAACGCATACCAGTCGCCCCTGCTTGAGGTCAGTGATCTGAAGGTAAGTAAGATCGGAAACGGGCTGAATGAGGTCACTGCAAGAGTGTCGAACATCAGGATGATACCAACACACTCAGGCGATAATATAAAATACAGGATCGATCCTCCTGATTATGTTTATCTTGATGGCGGAACGGTGCTTGCCGGAATGATAGTTCAGAATGCCGATCTGAATATTACGGCTGAACAGAAAAAGAATCCTGAACGCATGGAAATTTCAAATATTCCCGGATATCAGCATTTCGACCTTAAATGGATAGTAAAAGGAGGAGACAATTATACAGTGAGAGTTGAGAGCGTGAAAGGTGGCCGGGCCTCTGCCGGTATAAAATAAAAATGGAGCCTGTCCCCTCAGACAGGGCCCCATTTTCCAAGGAATGAAAAATAATCCGTTCGCAGACGGGATGAAAAACTAATATGTTTGAAGAGAAATCCTGAAGTAACCGGTAGCTTTTTTGGAGTTTATCTCAAATTTCCAGGCACCTGCCTTATCCTGGTTTTCAGTTTCGGAAATGTTAAATGATTTTCTCCAGTTCAGGTTGCCGAATTCATCAATTACAATATCAGTATATGCCTTGCCGTTTGGCATTACTATTTTGATATTAATTTCACCAGCCTTGCAGTCTCCGTTCACAGCCATGACCACTGTATTAACAGTAGTTTCGACATCAAAGGTATAATCCCGCGAAAAGGAGTTTTCCTTAACAGATTTGGAAAATTCCCAGGTTGTGCTTTCTGTATCACCAAAAGTATGTCCCAGGAGTTCCATATTGGGAGCGAAAATGAAGGGTTCTCCGGTTGAGAATGACCTGTTCCTGCCCATATCCCTGTATATCCTGTAAACATTTGCGGTATCACCGGGTCTGACCCTGTAGTTGCGCATCGCTTCCTGCGCCATCTTTTGTGCTTCCTGAGCGTCGAACCGGGCTTTTTGCTGCTCTAACCTGGCATCATCCATCGCTTTCTTCATTTCCTGCTGAGCCTTCTGCTGCTCAACCATTGCTTTTTTCTGCGCATCAATTTCGTCCTGGATGCGCTGGTCTGTTACCTTCTGATCCTTTGTCTTATCCTGGGCATTTAATCCGCTGAAAGGAAAGGATAATGAAATAAAGAAAACAATTGCTAATATTATAGTGCTCTTTTTCATGACTGCTCCCATTTTTATTTACTGTTTGCTGATTCAAAGTTAATGCCGATTATAATCCACATCTGTTAATGCAGGGTTAACGCAGAGTTAATGTTTGACCTGGCATCCTGGCCTTTAAATAAAAAATGAATACTTTTGAACTGAAATCCGGAAAAGATGAAAAAAAGGAACACCGCCCAGATATTAGGTATTTTTGCTATTCTGATTCTGGTAGCTGCACAGCTGATTATCATAAGAGGCGTCTGGAGACAGAAGGATGAAATGCTTTATTTCAGATATTCAACTTTATCCCAGCAGGCTATGGGCTCGCTGCGCAGTCAAAGGATGTTTTATTATGATACTGTCAGATATCTTCTTGATGTATATTCAGAAAAAGTGATCAGCGAACTGGAATCTTTAAAGGATACTTCCCGGCTTTCACAAAAGAAGAAAGAGATCTACAACTACTTCTATAATGTCCTTAACAACGAACAGGACCTTTCCGGCTTCCTTTCCTCCTATTTTGAAAATCTGGGATTTGAAAAGAATTTCAACCACAGGATCGATATATCAAGCCTGGAGCTGATAGGAAAGGATACTTTCAGGATATACCAGAGCAACTCCTTCAGGATGAGGAGACTTCCCGAAAATTTAGCCCAATCACAGGAACGGGCTTCAAAATCAAGCATCCTTGTCGACAGGAACAGGCTGATTTCAAACAACTATGCCCTTTTCTTTAACTACTATATCGATTTTTCTGACAAAAGGAAAATGATCTTCCGGGAGACGGCAGCCTCACTTGGCATGAGCATTTTCAGCATTTTTATAGTCGTAATTCTGTTCAATATAACCTACAGGAACCTTCTTGAAGAAAAACGTCTGTCGAACCTCAAGACCGATTTTATTAATAATATGACCCATGAGCTCAAGACGCCCCTTGCGACAATTACTGTTGCCGGGAAAACCCTTGAAATGGAAACAATAAGAAATGACGATCTGAAAATTCTGGAAACTGCAAAGATGATAGGTAAGCAAAGCATACATCTTAATCAGCTGATTAACATGATCCTTGAGATAAGCATGTGGGAAAGAACCCAGTTCGAGCTCGATAAAAAGAAAATTGACATCGAGGAGGTCATGAATGATATAGTAGACAGTTTTAAATCAGGGTATACTTATTCGGAAAACATCAATCAGAAATATGATCTGAACGGAGTAGTCGCTGATATTGATGTTGTTTATTTCACAACTATGATAAACAATCTCCTTTCAAACGCAATTAAATATTCTGATAAAGAACCAGTTATAAACGTAAAAGGCTTTACCGGGAATAATAATTTATACATCACCATCGAGGATAACGGGATCGGGATAAGTAAAAATGATCAGAAACATATTTTCGATAAGTTTTACAGAGCTTCAACTGGCAATATCCACAAATATAAGGGGCTCGGATTGGGCCTCTATTATGTGAAAAAAATTGCAGTTGCACATGGAGGGGATGTCAGTGTGAGCAGTAAACCGGGAAAAGGTAGTATATTTACAGTAACAATTCCATATTAAATATTTCACCATGTTATGAAAGTATTGCTTGCAGAAGACGACAGGGATTTCGGGAACATCCTGTCACAATATGTAACGATAAACGGATTTGATGTTACTCTTGCCCGTGACGGGAAAGAAGCATGGGAATTGTTCAACCAGGATAAACCGGATATTTGTGTCCTCGATGTTATGATGCCGGAAATGGACGGATTTACTCTTGGGGAAAAAATAAAAGAGATTCAGCCGGATGTCCCCCTCATTTACCTGACTGCAAAAAGTCTTAAGGAGGATATTGTGAGAGGCCTTAAAATAGGCGCCGATGATTATATATCCAAGCCATTTGATCCGGAAGTGCTGATCTTAAGAATAAATAATATCCTGAAAAGGGCTTATTCTTCATCCAATGATGAATTCAAGATATCATCAACAGTGCTTAAATTTAATACTCTGGAGCTTATCTGCGGCAACACCAGTGAAAAACTCACTCTTAAAGAGGCTCAGCTTCTCAGATATTTCATAATCAATAAAAACAAAATCCTTACCCGTGAGGATATACTTACTGAGATTTGGGGCGAAGATGATTATTTCCTGGGCAGGAGCATGGATGTATTCATCAGCCGCATCCGGAAATACGTTTCAGAGGATAAGAATATCGACATCCGGACCGTAAGAGGTACTGGATTTATTCTTGAAGAGGTAAACAAGACATAATAAAAGTTACAGGTTGCAGGTTACAAGTTGCATGTTAAAAAAGTATCCTTAACCTGAAACCTGGAACCTGAAACCTGAAACCTGGTATAATTGGCAGTACTGCTTATTTGGTTCCTAAAATCTCACTGACTTTATTTCTGAGAGCATCACCTCTAAGGTTTCTGGCAATTATTGTTCCTGTTTCATCTAACAGAAAATTGGCCGGGATTGCACCAACAGCATATAATTTTGCTGCAGCGCTATTCCAGTACTGAAGATCGGAAACATGTGTCCAGGTGAGTTTGTCAGCCTCTATTGCCTTTACCCAGTCATCTTTTGACTGATCAAGGGAAACGCCAAAGATGTCAAATCCTTTTTTATGGTATTCATTATAAAGCTTTACAACATTCGGATTCTCCTGCCTGCAGGGACTGCACCATGCTGCCCAGAAATCTATCAGAAGAAGCTTTGAACCCAGCTTCGAGTAAAGCGATACAGGATTACCATTTACATCGTTTAAAGTGAAATCGGGTGCTTTCTGTCCGATCTCAACTGCTTTCAATGCTTTAACCTTTGCTATAATATCCTGCATGACAGGTACTTTAGCAACATTTGTATCCAGGGCATTTACTGCTGCTTCAAGTTCGCCGGATTCCATATCAAGGCTAAGGTCTCTTAAAAGCAAAGGGGTTACATAGGAGGAGGGATTATTTTTGACGAAATCTTTCTGAAGAGTTTGCATCTGGCTGGAAATAGCTTCAGCGCTTTTCTGAATCAGCCGGACTTTTGCAGTATCATTGGATCTTCTGGCTTCCTGGTAATCATTGTAAAGTTTTGAGTATTCTTCACTAAGAGGTTTGTTGGAATTGATTAAACCTCTGTATTCATCCTGCGTTTTTGAACCTGTGACTTTTGCATCAAATAATGAATCGAGTTTCCCGGTAATTGTCATATCAGAGTTCTCGAGAAAAAAGGAGGTAGCGTAATTTGTGTTTTTAGCTAATAGCTGGACCATATCAGGATACTCTATCTTACCTTTCATTTTAAAGACGCCTTTTTTCGAGTAGGCAGAATCAATAGTGACAATTTTTCCGGCTACCCTTTTCTGAAGGAGAAATGTAATACTGTCAGCGTTGGCGATCAATCCCTTAATTGTGAAATGGGGTTCACTGCTACAGGCTGCTATAAATGCCAGTAAAACAAACAGATAGAATAATTTTTTCATTTTTGATAGTTTAGTTTGATTAGCTGAATAATAGAATTTTAGTCGCGCAAAGATATTAATTATTGTTATTGCCGGCTACTTTTGAAGGTATTTATGTATAAGGCTCAGGGCAGCCTTATAAGATGTTATTTTCCCCTCATATAGCTGATTTTCAACCCCGGATATCAGTGCTTTTATTTCAGGATTGTTATAAAATGAACTGTTGAGGTATTCAAGGATCGAATCATTCATTCTTATAACCTCCTGTTGTTTACGGCGTTCTTCAAAATAACCGCATTGCTTGGTATATTCAGTATACCTTATGATCTTTTCCCATAATTCTATGATTCCGGAATTCTCAAGGGCTGAACAGGTTAGGACTTCAGGCTTCCATCCCGAAGGAGGCAGAGGGAAAAGATGCAGGGCATTCCGGAATAAGGATGCCGTTCTTTCCGCAGCAATCTTATTGGGACCATCAGCTTTTGTTATTGCTATTGTATCAGCCATCTCAATTATTCCCCGTTTTATTCCCTGGAGTTCATCTCCTGCACCCGGGAGCATCAGAAGAAGGAAGAAATCCACCATTGAATGTACGGCAGTTTCCGATTGTCCAACTCCCACCGTCTCGACGATAATTGTATCAAAACCGGCAGCTTCACACAATATTATTGACTCTCTTGTCTTTCTGGTTACTCCTCCGAGCGTTCCCGCAGCAGGTGATGGTCGGATAAATGCACCCGGATGGGTACTCAGTTTTTCCATCCTTGTTTTGTCGCCCAGAATGCTGCCTTTTGTCTGTCCGCTGCTTGGGTCGATAGCCAGGACAGCAATCTTGCGGTTTTCACCGGTAATATGCAATCCAAAGGATTCAATGAATCTGCTTTTGCCGGCCCCGGGGACACCTGTTATACCAATTCTGATTGACCTGGCGCTGCAGGGAAGGCACCGTTCAATAACCGACTGAATTTTTTCATAGTGGTCAGGCCGACAGCTTTCCGCAAGAGTTATTGCCCGGCTTAATATAGTTCTGTTGCCTGCCAGGATTCCGTCAACTAGTTCATCTTCGGAATATTTTATTCGTTTCTTCCTTTTACCTGTTAAAACGTCGGGATTTATGCTTGGCGGTTGCCGGACCCCGTCCTGAATACTCAGGGCGCTTGTATTTGCATTTTGGTCTTCCATCAGGATTACTGACCGCTTCCGGTTTGTTCTACCTCAGCATTGAGCATCAATACCACTTCAGAGTTTTTCGGATCGTTGGTATATACATAAATTGGTTTGGTAACCTTGCCTTTATAAGTTCCTGAATTAAATACAGCTTTAATGGAACCAGACTCCCCGGGTTTTATTGGTGTCCCCGGCTGTCCCTGCTGGACTGCGGTACATCCGCATGTAGATCTTACATTACGGATATACAGGTCAGATTTCCCGGCATTGGTATATTTGAATTCAGCTTCTTTTGCGACGGCACCCGGAATTTTGCCAAGATCCATCGTGGTTGATGCAAGCTTAAACACAGGTGCATTCTCCATCTGTTGCTTTGTCAATGCGGAGAAATCCTCGACAAGGTTTGCTGAAACATAGTAATAGACATTTTCCACAACAGCTCCGTTAAGCTTCACTTTTATCATATCGCTTACATTTCCCCAGCTATTGTTTTTTGTGGCATCGTAAGTTCCTTCAATTATCCCTTTCTGTCCGGGCTTCAGCGTCTCCGGGCTGGCTTTCAGACTCAGATAGGGAGGCACCTGGTCGAATTCCACCCTGACAGGTTTCTTCGATGTATTAATTGTTTGCATCACCCTTATTTTCTTTTCTGTCTTTTTAATGTTGGTGAAAGCCAGATGGTTGGATTCAAACCGCACCGAATCCACCGGAAATGTGAAAAGCTCCTCAACAGTTAATTCCCTGGCAATAACATCACCTTTAATATGCAAAACCTCTATTTCCGGCTTTGAATTAGTATAGACGGAAATTGTTTTGTCGAATTGCCCGGGGCGGCCTGCCGGATCATAGATGGCAGTTATCTTCCCGCTCCCCCCTGCAGGAATTGGTTCTTTGGTCCATGAGGGTGTTGTACATCCACATGATGGAACAACATTCTGAATCAAAAGAGGGGCATTACCTGTATTTGTTACTGTAAAATCCCATGTTTGCTTTCCGGCCTCTTCTTTGAAAGTTCCGAAATTATGATCTGTGGCCGAAAGTTTCATAACCGGCTGACCAATAACTGAAGCACTGATGGCCAGAACTGATAAAATAAGAGCTAATCTTTTCATCTGTAATAATTTTGTTATTGTATTGTCTGTCAAGTAGTAATGAATTAACCTGTTTAAGCGTTCATTTAATTTCTATCTGAAATGGTATCTGAAGGTTTTAGCAATAATTAAATTTTTCCTGACTAATTATAATAAATTGTGTTTCATAGCGGTTTCTACATAAACAGCCCCTGTATATAAAAGGTTGCATGACATAGTACAAAAATCAGACCGTGATAGTTAAATCCGGAATACGGGTGCAAAATTAATAAAGTTTAGTCTTTTTGAATATTTTAAAACATAATATCATTAGTTTTGTTCCAAAGTCAGGGCCAAACGGAATAAAATTTGTTAACAAAATCCCTGGTACCTTCATGACTGATCTACAGATGAGAATTACCCGGAGACTGATATTCATCGTATTAGTATGTGCCTTATTTCTAAATGCAAATGGTCAGTTCTATAATGGCCATCAGATGAATTTTGGAAAGAACAGGGTTCAGTATTTTGATTACTTCTGGTCATTTTACAGGTTTGATGATTTTGACTGTTACTTCAATGAGTATGGCCGCGATCTTGCTGAGTATACAGCAGATTACGCTACAAAAAGACTTACGGAAATTGAGGATTTCTTCGACTATACCCTGGAGAAAAGGCTGATCTTTATGATTTACAACAAAAATGCCGAATTCAAACAATCAAATATAGGACTCGTTACTTCTGAAGATGATAATTATAATACAGGTGGATTCAGCAGGATCATAAAGAACAAGGTAATGCTATATTATGAAGGTGATCATGAAGCATTTGATAAACAAATATCTGCATCCATCACTGAAGTATTAATCAATGAAATTCTTTATAATGCCGACATCAGGGACAGGGTCTCCAGTTCTTCACTTATAACAATGCCCGACTGGTATTTAAAGGGGCTGGTAAATTATGTTGCCTATGGCTGGGATTATAACGCTGAGAACAGGGTTAAGGACGGTATCATGTCAGGCAAATTCAGGAAGATAAGTCATCTTGAAAATGATGACGCCATCTTTGCCGGCCAGTCATTCTGGCGGTTCATCGGAAAAGTATACGGTGATGCGCTCATCCCGAATATAATTTACCTTACCAAGGTTTACAAGAATGTTGATGATGGCCTGCTCTATGTGACAGGGAAAGATCTTAAGGATCTCCTTAAAGAGTGGAAGGAGTATTACAGGAACGATTATTCAGGGGACCGCAATCTGCCGGGTTATGATAACAGTGTCGTGCGTAAATCGAAGAAAGACCAGATATATCAGCAGGTAAGGGTAAGTCCTGACGGTCAGTATATTGCATATGTTTCAAATGACTGGGGAAGAAAGAGGATATGGCTATATGATAAAACTACAGGCAGGCAGAAGGTGATTTTCAGAAAAGATCCTAAACTCGACCTTGAAAGTGATAAGACATACCCTGTACTGGCATGGCATCCCAGCGGCAAGCTGCTCACTTATATCAATGAGGAGAAAGCTGCTCTGGTAATGTATTTCTACAGGATAAATGACAGGACCACTGAAAAACGGAATCTTTTATATTTCGATAAAGTACTCGATTTTTCATATTCCCCGGAAGGTTCCAGGCTTATTATCTCAGCGGTAAAGGATGGTATAACAGACCTTTACATTCATACTATAGCTTCAGGTACAAACGAACAGATCACAAGAGATCTTGCTGATGACCTGCACCCGTCCTTCATAAAAGAACGTCCCGATGAGATAATTTTTTCTTCCAACCGGTTATCAGACACTCTTTCAAACACAGCAAGCCCCTTTGAAAAAACCGCGTTGACCTTTCGACCTCTTTTCATATAATTTATCCAAAAAAGGTAATCTCCTGACCAGGCTTGCGGAAGGAAAATACACCAACAGGCTCTCGGCCACAGGTATAGCCCGGGATAAGCTTGCTTATATCGGAGATGCAAATGGCGTGCTGAACAGATATACGGCTAGATTTGACAGCTCAATTAGCTACATCGATACTGCAACACACTACAGTCACTTTATTAAATCGCTGCCCGTTACAAATTACGACCGGAATATTCTCGATGAATCAGCAGTAAACGGATCAGATATTTACGGTGAGGTCCTTTTCAGCAAGGGAAGGTATATCCTCAGAAAAGGACTTATGAGTGACATGAACACAGTACCGGAAAATGAAATTAAGCTGACCAGTTACAGGAAAGAGAGAAACAACTTCCTTCATAGGGCCGATAGCGTGGAACAGATCAGGCAATGGCTGATCGCAGAGGATAAAAAGATGAGAGATACTCTCACCAAACCGCTTTATGAATACTATGCGAAAAATGAACCGATTGATATCAACCATTATATTTTTGAAAAAGAAAAGCAAAACTACTACGAGCAGCTCTGGCGGAAGGATTACATGGGTATCGATCTCGATACAGGGGTTATTAAGCTTCCGCTCATGAGAATCTACGAAACTTCCTTTTATAACAATTATATTGTTGACCAGATAGATTTCAGTTTCCTCAATAACTCATATCAGGTTTACAGTTCCGGAGCCCCGTATTATAATCCGGGGCTGAATGGGCTCATAAGATTCGGGGTTGTTGACCTTTTTGAGAACTACAGAATAACCGGAGGCTTCAGATTATCGGGCAATTTTGACAGCAATGAATACCTGATAAGCCTCGAAAATCTGAAAGGCAAATTCGATAAACAGCTTATTTTCCACAGGCAGGCATATCTTAGCTCGAATGATTCAACTTATTTTAAATCGTACACCCATAATATTTATCTCTCCTATGCCTATCCGTTTAATCCTGTTCTTGCGCTTAAAGGAACTCTTTCATACAGGAATGACAGGCATGTGCCGCTTGCAATAGAGAGTGTTACCCAACTCAACTATAAAATCATTTCCAAGAACTGGGTCAGTCTTAAAGGCGAGCTTATTTTTGATAATACCCGGAAGAGATCGGTAAATATTTATTACGGTACCCGGTTTAAAATATTCGGGGAATATTACAAGGAGCTGACTGCCAGGAAGTCGGATATGATAGTGATAGGCGCTGATTTCCGTAAGTATATTAAAATACACAGGGAACTTATCTGGGCCAACCGATTTGCAGCCAGCACATCATATGGACCAACAAAGCTTATTTATTATCTGGGCGGTGTTGACAACTGGATGGGGTATTTTTTTAATAAGATCCCTATGTTCGACAATACAATTCCTGTGAATCCATATGTCAACTATGGGTTCCAGGCACTCGCCACCAACATGAGAGGTTTCAGCCAGAATGTGAGAAACGGAAACAGCTTTGCCCTTATCAACAGCGAAATAAGATGGCCATTTATACGGTATTTTGCCGGTCATCCTCTCCGTTCAAATTTCCTGAACAGCCTGCAGGTTGTAGGATTCGGTGATATCGGTTCAGCGTGGTCGGGTAAATCGCCCTGGTCGGGTGAAAATGCCTATGATAATGAAGTCATCGAGAGTGGCCCTGTAAAAGTTACTCTCGACGCAAACAGGCAGCCGTTCGTTGCCGGATTCGGGGCGGGAGCCAGAGCCCAGGTCTTCGGCTATTTTATCAGGGCAGACTGGGCATGGGGCATTGAGGATAGCTTCATACTGCCGCGGGTATTCTACCTCTCCTTCAGCCTTGATTTTTAGCCAGGATTCTATTGATTAAAATCTGATTGATCATTTTAAATCCGGTACGGATTTTGTATGTTGCATTTGTCATTTTTTTTTTAAAATAATTTGGGTACTTTTGTGCGATTATTGAAATTCAGTTAACTAAAATTCATAGAAATGGCTTACAAAATTAATGAAGATTGCACAGCATGCGGAACTTGTATTGATGAGTGCCCTGTGGAAGCTATATCTGAAGGCGACATCTATAAGATCAATCCAGATATTTGCACCGATTGTGGTGCATGCTCAGATGTTTGCCCCGTTGAGGCAATTCATCCTGAATCATAACCTGCAATCTTTTAAAAACTTGTAGAACCGCCGAATCCGACGGTTCTACTTTTTTTTACGGGAATGATCTCTATTTTTTGGGCCGGTATTTAGCTTTTACCAAAATGTTCTGGATGTCGGCGTCCCTCATCAATTCTTCAAGAGTTACTTTATCGTTCTTCAGCATATACGATTCGACTATTCTGAAGCCAATCCATACTGAAGCCCTGCCTGGTGATTCATTTGTAAAGTAAGTGGTAAACGGAGCTTCTCCTGTCAGTTTCCGTATAATAAACTGGTCTGTTTTATATAACAGATCATTCTCTATAAGATAATCCCACATCTGGCTTTCATTATTTCTGCAGAATTTCATCTGGTCTGCTGTAAACCCGAAGATTATTGTGTCGTTGACTTCCGGGAGCATGCATCTTTCAAAATATTTTATCTTACCCTCGTGGATCATCTCTGTCAGCACATTATCAGACGGGTATTTCATACTGCCGAATTCCCATTGAATGGTTCCCCAGGCAGACATACAATCCGGAACTATATTCCATGAATTCATCCTGGCAGCGATATATTTATAAATTTCAAGCTGAGAATAATACTCACAATTCCGGCCAAGATATCTATCGAGACCTATGCCAAGTATCGAATCCCTGACCGTAATAATACTGTTATTAAAGCCTGTGATACAGGTAAATACAGCAGGGACCCTCGCTCCCGGAAAATACCGGAGATAATGACGAAAAGCATTCTCAAGCTCTTTCTTTAAGTTTTGTATATCAGGATAAGCACTGATAACTGAAGCATACACTTCATTATTCATTTTATCAGTACAGAATCTCACCAGCATATCGCTGAATGCAGGATCATTTATATTCCCGGCATTAATGACATTACTGAACAGCTGAAGAAAGTCACCGTACTTATCCGTAAGAACCGGCAGCATGGAAGGAATTTCAGCCGGATCGGAAGAAAAAAGGTCTTTTTCGAGTCTTTTTATTTCGATACTGAGTGAGATCTTTGATGTATTCACCCTGTAGTGATCCCTCCTGCATGAAACCAGCACCGGAAGCAGTGCCATCAGAAATATGACAATTATGATACGTACCCTCATAATAAAGTTTATTTGAACATCCGAAAATAAGCACTTTTTGTCATAAGGGCAACTCAAAAAAACAATGCAATAAATTTCCCCTAATAATTATTAATTTCGTGGAGTAAAAATTTGCTTTATGAAAGATCATGGTATTGTCCGGTCAGTAATTCAGAGGGGCGCCCTGCTGATTTTATTATTTTCCGTAAGCATGCTAACAAAAGCCCAGGAGAAAATACGGTTCGGAATTCATGCTGACCCTGTGATCAGCTGGTTTTCTACTGATATTAATGCCGTCAGAAACCAGGGGACCCGACCTGGATTTAATTTCGGAGTTACAATTAATAAATATTTCAGTCAGAATTATGCGTTTTCTTCAGGAATAAACATTATCAGTGCTGGCGGAAGGCTTGTCAGCGACAGTACCACTATTTTTGATCTTTCATATGGCAGGACAACAAAGCTGGTAACTGTGCGACCCGGCGACGCCATCATTTATAAGATCCAGTATATCTCCGTGCCTCTGGGACTCAAGCTTCAGACCAACCAGATAGGATATATTACCATATTTACTGATCTGGGCATCGATCCGAAGGTTGTCATTGGCGGCAAGTCTGACATCCCTTCACTCGATATAAAAGGTCAGAATGCAAATAAGGAAATAGGTTTCTTCAATATATCTTATCATATAACCGCAGGTATTGAATATAGTCTCGGTGGAAATACGGCAGTTGTTCTGGGTCTGGGTTTTGAAAATAATTTTATCGATATCACGTCCGACAAGTGGGATCAGCCGGATGACAAAGTAACACAAAAGCTCCTTTCATTCAGGCTGGGTGTAAACTTCTAACTTATTTTCAAATGAAGATCACCATAGCACAACTGAATTATCACATTGGCAATTTTCCAAGAAACAGGGATCTTATCTGCAGTGCAATAAGAACAGCAAAGGGAGAACGATCTGATCTTGTCATTTTTTCGGAGCTGTGCATTCCCGGGTACCCTCCTCTTGATCTTCTTGACCGCCAGGACTTTGTCGAAAAATGCATTCAGACTGTGAGAGAGATTGCAGGAGAGTGTACAGGGATCACAGCCATCGTAGGTTCCCCCACTATCAATGCAAACCCGGAAGGGAAGAAACTGTACAACACCGCTCTGGTACTTTCGGAAGGCAGAATCATCTTTTCTGCCAATAAAGCCCTTCTGCCCACATATGACATTTTTGATGAATACAGATATTTTGAACCTGGGAGAAAATTCGACATTTTCCCGTTTAAGGGGAAGAGGCTGGCATTAACCGTTTGTGAAGACCTTTGGGATGAGCAACCGTTTGATAATGAATTTGAGAAAAAAAGTCTTTACACAATATCACCATCAAAAGAATTGCTAAAATTGAATCCTGATCTGATCATAAATATATCAGCTTCTCCCTTCTCACATACCAAGACAGAAGCTAAAGAGGGAATTTTTAAAGCCAAGGCAAAAACATGCGGCATTCCCGTCATTAATGTGAACCAGACGGGCGCCAATACGGAGCTGATCTTCGAGGGTGGATCCATGATCATCAATAAAAAAGGTGACATTTGGCGAAGACTGCCGTTCTTTGAAGAAACAGTGTCAACCTTCACCACTGAAGACATTTTTGCAGGCAAAGATCCTGAGCGTGATATTCACAGGGAGGCTGCAGGGCTGATCCACAGGGCACTGGTAACCGGAATCCGTGATTATTTTACAAAAACGAACTTTAAAAACTGTATAATAGGACTCTCAGGCGGAATTGACTCTGCTGTATGCATTTGCCTTGCCGTTGAAGCTCTCGGAAATAATAATGTCCGGGCACTTTTGATGCCTTCCCGGTATTCCTCGGAACACTCTGTTAATGATGCTGTTGAACTGGCCAAAAGGCTCAAGGTCAAGTATGATATAGTCAACATTGAGAAACCCTTACATGCCTTTGAGGAGGATCTTGAGCCTCTTTTCAGGGGTAAGGAAAGGGATGTGACTGAAGAGAACCTGCAGGCCAGGATAAGGGCAGTCATCCTGATGGCTCTTTCGAATAAATTCGGATATATATTGCTCAATACCTCAAACAAAAGCGAGGCATCGGTCGGTTACGGGACACTTTATGGTGACATGGCCGGTGGTCTTGGAGTGATCGGTGATGTCTATAAAACTGAGATTTACAGACTTGCAGTGCATATTAACAGGGAAAGAGAAATAATCCCGGTAAATATTATTACCAAACTGCCCTCAGCAGAATTAAAGCCCGGACAGCTGGACACTGATTCCTTACCTGATTATAAGATTCTGGATTCAATACTTTATCAGTACATTGAACAGCAGAGGCCAGCTGATAAAATTTCCGGTGATGGCATCGACAGCGAAACAGTATCGAGGGTCATAAGGCTTATAAATCATAATGAATTTAAAAGGTACCAGGCTCCCCCGGTTTTGCGCATTTCATCAAAATCATTCGGTGACGGGAGAAGGATGCCTCTGGTTGCCCGTTATTGATTTTTTATTCTCTGAAGAACACCCTTTTAACGCGTCCGGGTATCGAAGTTAATATCTCATAAGGAATGGTCTGGCACTGTGCCGCAATCTCTTCAATGCTGATGTTTTCGCCGAAAATTTCCACTTCGTCACCCTCCTCCGCCTTTAATCCTGTTATGTCTGCCATGCACATATCCATGCATACATTTCCTATTATAGGGACCCTGGTATTCCTGATCAGCAAACTGCCATTCCTGTTCCCCAGCTTCCTGTTGAGCCCGTCTGCATAACCCACCGGAAGTGTGCATATTATCCGGTCATTATCAGATATGTCTGCACAGCCGTAACCAACAGGTTCCCCGGAGGGGATCCTTTTTATCTGGGATATCCTTGTTTTAAAGCGGCCGGCAGGCTTCAGCCTGAGCTCAGGAAAATGGCCGGCACCGTAAATCCCTATTCCGGGGCGTACCATTTCGAACTGGTACTGCGGGAACCTGATTATAGCGGCAGAATTACAGATATGTCGCAGGAAAGGATACCCTGTTGCATCTTCTATCTTTGAACATGTTTGCAGGAAGATATCTGCCTGCCTGTGGGTGAACTTATCAAGGGCAGGATCATCACAGGCTGCAAAATGCGAAAAAACCGAAACAACCCTTACTGATCCGCCCGACTGAAGCATTGGAAGAAGTTCGTCGATTTCATCCGGAATAAAACCCAGCCTGTGCATCCCTGTATCTATTTTAATATGTACAGGATAATTTACAAGCCCGTGCTTTGAAGCAATATCTGAAAATTTTTTGAAGGAAAGGATGCTGTAGATCTCCGGTTCAAGGTTGTACCGGATCATCACCTCTCCCGACAAGGGGTCAGGATTCATAACCATCACAGGCAGTGATACTCCTGCTGTTCTAAGTTCAACACCTTCATCAGCATATGCAACTCCCAGGTAGCTTACCCGGTGGTACTCAAGTAATCCTGCAATTTCTGCTGGTCCCGCTCCGTATGCAAATGCTTTTACCATGACCATTATACGGGTTTCCGGATTTAAATGGCTCCGGAACTCATTCAGATTGTGTGCTATTGCATCAAGATTGACTTCAAGGATAGTCTGGTGCACCTGCTGCTCAAGAAGCTTTCCTATTCGTTCAAATTCATATTTTCTGGCACCCTTTATGAGGATGGTTTCATCTCTGAATTCACCGGTGTTAAAATGCAGAATGAATTCATCTGTTGAATAAAAAGAAATTGAATTCCTGCCGAACAGATCTTTACTTCCGGAAAGGGCGGGACCTATCCCGATGAATCTTTCAATTCCTGCCTTTCTGACCAGGGCGGCAACTTCAGTATATAATTCTGTTTCATCGCGACCGCTCTGCTCGAAATCGGAAAGAATAAGCGTTGCCTTCCTGTTTTTCTGTCCTTTCAGATAATCGAGAGCCATGCCCAGTGAACCGGGATCAGAATTATAAAAATCCTCAATTAACTGGCATCCGTTTATCCCGTTCTTTATTTCCATCCTCATGGCAACTGAAACAAGGTTTTCAAGTCCCCGTCTGATTATATCCGGGCTAATTCCCATTACAAGACAGACAGATGCCACAGTTACAGAATTTTCCACTGAGGCGCGATCGCTGAAAGGGATTACAAAAGAATGTTTCTTGCTCATGAAAGTCATTTCAATCATGGTACTGCCACCAGGTTGCCGGTATTGCCCGACAAGAATTGCAGCCTTCGTGTCATAAAAAGACCAGTCAGTAAGTTTTTTTGAACTGAGGTCAGGATCTTCAAGTATTATTTTCCTGATGATTTCCTGATCTCTGCAATATATTATCGCTGAAGCATTTCTGAACAATTTCAGCTTTTCCCTTGCCTTGGTTTCATGATCGGGGAAATTTTCGTTATGGGCATCCCCGATATTTGTTATCACACCTATATCAGGATCAATGACTTTCTGAAGGTTTTCCATCTCTCCGGGTTTCGAGATGCCTGCTTCAAATATACCAGCCTTATACTTTTCATCCAGTTTCCATACTGAAAGTGGGACGCCAACCTGGGAATTATAGCTTTTGGGGCTTCTTACAACAGGTAAAGAGAGTCCAAGAACATAAGCCAGCCATTCCTTAACGACAGTCTTACCTGTGCTTCCGGTGACAGCGATCACAGGCGATTTAAAGGTTTTCCTTTTAAAAGAAGCCAGAAGCTGAAGCGCGTGGATACTGTTTTCCGTGACAATAAATGCGGAATTTATAAATTGGGCATGATCATGTGGCAACTGTTCCGTAATAAACACACGTACTCCTCTGCCGTAAAGTCCCGGGATAAATATATGCCCATCATGGTTTTTCCCGGTTATGGCAATAAAGGCCAGTCCACCGGTATAGCTTACCTGACGGCTGTCGGTAACGATATCCGAAATTACCAGGTCAGGGATTCCGGTCAGCTTCCCTTTAACAATTACCGCTATTTCAGATGAAGTAAAATTCAATTTAAGAATGTCTATAATTCAACAAGAAATATTATTGTCCTTTCCCGGTTGCTTCATTAAAACAGGTACGGCAAAGCGGTTCATATTTATCCTTTTCACCAAGAACCACGACTTGCTCTTCATCGGACTTTCTGAATGAATACTGGGCAAGATTGCCGCAACGGACACAAATAGCATGCACTTTTGTAATATATTCGGAAACCGCAAGGAGGGCAGGGACAGGACCAAAAGGTTTACCCATAAAATCCATGTCAAGACCAGCGACAATGACCCTTGTACCATTGTCTGCCAGAGTATTGCATACATCAATCAGTGAACTGTCAAAAAACTGTGCCTCATCAATTCCGACAACATTGACATCTCCTGCCAGAAGCAAAATAGCTGAAGAATGGTCGACCGGAGTTGAGGTTATTGATTTCTCATCATGTGAAACAACCCGGTTCTCTGAATACCGTGTATCCAGCGACGGTTTGAATATTTCCACTTTCAGTCCTGCAAACTGAGCCCTCCGGAGTCTCCTGATCAGCTCTTCAGTCTTGCCGGAAAACATTGATCCGGTTATTACTTCAATCGATCCGCGTTTACCGGACGCACTCACTGAATTCTCCAGAAAATCCATCGGCAATTAATCAAGGGGTTATACACCATTTACTGTTTTATTCCGTTATGACATCTGGAATATTATTTACTTTTGCAAAATAAGGAAATTGGTTTGTTTTATTAACAATCAAAGGTATGGATTTCAACTCGACTGTTGATTTAATTATAAGGGACCTCAATGAAGCAAGTGAAATTATTGACGATTTCAGAAATTATTCCGGAGTTCCTGTCATTCAGGTAGAGCTTGCCAGATCAAAATGTAAAAGTGCTGCAGAGATTATTGCCCTGCTTAAAAATATGCAGGAACCTTCCGCATTTCCTGAAAAGAAAGAATCCGCCGGTCAGAAAGAGGGAAAGAAACAAAAACCTGAAATAAAGCCGGAGCCGGCTATGAAGGTATCCGAAGAAAGCAAACCATCTGCATCATTCAATGAAAATAAAAATTCAAACATAAAGAAGACTCCGGAATCGGCCATAATAGCTGATACCTTCAGCCATCTGCCAAACAGTCTGAATGAACAGATCGGGTCGATGAGGGAGGAAGATGGCGTCTCTGACATGTTAAAAACCAAACCGCTGGCCAATCTTTCAGATGCAATAGGGGTCAATGACAGATTCCTTTTTGTAAGGGAAATATTCAGGGGGAACCGTGAATCTTATGAACAGGCAATATCGAAGCTCGATAATGCTGAAAATATAAAGGATGCCAAATCTATAATTCTCAGCTATACAGGAAAATACGAAGAAACCGAAGCGTCAAAACAGCTTCTCGACCTGGTAAAACGTAAATTCCCTGCTGATGAGTAAATTGTTTCTCGTCCCCACTCCGATCGGGAATCTCAGGGACATTACCTATCGCGCTGTTGAAATTCTTGAAAGCGTTGATCTCATACTTGCAGAAGATACACGCCAGGCTGCCAGGCTTCTGAACCATTACGGCATTAAATCGCAGCTTCAGTCACATCATATGTTCAACGAACATAAAAGTGTCGAAGCTGTCTGCGAAAAAATCCTGAGCGGGAAAAACATTGCACTTATCTCTGATGCCGGTACTCCGGGAATATCCGATCCCGGATTTCTGCTTGTCAGGACCTGTGTCGAAAAAGGTATTACTGTTGAAACCCTTCCGGGGCCTACAGCCTTAATTCCGGCACTGGTAAACTCGGGGTTGCCGTGCGACCGGTTCTGCTTCGAAGGATTTCTTCCGCCCAAAAAAGGACGAAACAAAAGGCTGACAAATCTGGAAGGTGAGGCCAGAACTATGATCTTCTATGAATCGCCCTACAGGCTGGTAAGGACTCTCGATGAAATGTCGGCTCATTTTGGTCCTGACAGGGTCGCCAGTGTTTCACGGGAGCTGAGCAAGATTTATGAGGAGAATAACAGGGGATCTCTGGCAGATCTTTCAATATATTATAAAAATAAACCGCCCAAAGGAGAGATAGTTATTGTTGTGGCAGGGAAACAGGAAAGAGGGTAATTTAAAATTAAATACTTTATTAATTCCCGGTATGTTCCGAGTAAAATGTTTCATTCTGGTATTAATTCTGGTCCCTTTTCATCTTAAAGCTCAGGTCCTTAAAGGTAAGATTACCACATCATCAGGGGAAGCAATTCCGTATGCAAGCGTCTATATCCGGGAATTGAAACAGGGAACCACATCCAATACAAAAGGTGATTATGAGATCAGGCTCCCTGCAGGTAAATATGATGTGATATACCAGAGCCTCGGTTATTCTCCCGTCTTTTATACAGTAAATATTTCAGAACAGACAATAGTAAAAGACATTGTTCTTCCTCTCCAGTATTATGAGATACCCGAAGTCAGGATCACAGCTACCGGTGAGGACCCGGCTTACGGAATAATGAGAAAAGCGATCGGACTTGCGCCTTATTATCTTAACTACATCAGCCATTACAAGGCTGAAGTATACCTCAAAGGAGACCTGCTGATCAAAAAGATACCCAGGCTTTTACAGAAAGCTATTAAGGCAGAAGCAAGGAATGATCAGGGAACAAGCGTAAGCACAAATAATCTGAAAGAGGGGGATGCATTCATGATGGAATCATTTAATGAAGTGGAATTTACTGCCCCGGACAAATATACTCAAAAGGTAATTTCTGTCAATAGTACATTTCCTGATCAGGGAGACAATGTTTCGCCAATGGATTTTATAAATGCAAGCTTTTACCAGCCACTTATTGCCAACCTTCTTATATCTCCCCTGTCGCCTCAGGCTTTTTCATATTACAGATTCAGGTACCTGGGAGCTTCACCCCAGGGGAACTATACTATCAATAAGATCCAGGTAATCCCAAAAATAAAAAGCCAGCAGCTTCTTGAAGGCACCATATTCATTATTGAAGGTCTTTGGTGCCTGCACAGCGTTGACCTGACAAATGATAATATTGCCGGCAAGGTACATATTCAGCAGGTTTATGTTCCCGTTCAGGATGACATCTGGATGCCCGTGAGCCACAAGTTTGAAATTGACTTTTCAATGATCGGCATCAAGGCAGATGTGAGCTATGGGGGTTCGGTAAAATACCTTGAGGTGAAACCAAATCTGTCTCTCAGAAAACCTGAATCTATAAATGCAAATCGTGAGGTAAGTCCGGGAGCAAGCCAGGCAACCGGCGATGTACCGGTTTCCAGGAACCAGCAAAAGATCGGGAAAATTCTTGGAAAGGACGAATTATCAAACCGCGATATGGTTGAGCTTTCAAGACTAATGAATAAAGAATCTGAAAAAACCAGGCCTGACACTATCCGCAAAAACCTTGAAGTAAAAGATAATGTTACCCGGACAGTCGAAAAAGATGCGGGTAAAAAAGACAGTGCATACTGGGCCGGTATAAGGCCTGTGCCGCTTTCTGAAACAGAATTACGCAGTATTATAAAGCATGACAGCATCCGGAGGGAATCATCCATCCTGGCAGTAAAGACTGATTCACTTTCAAAAAGCGGGCAAAAGAAAGATAAACGGTTTAAAAGAACACTGAATCATCTTGCTTTTGGAAATACCTGGTCAGACACGTCAGGTTTCAGCGTTAATTACAGTGGTCTCCTGAATATTGCCAGCCTGAGATTCAATACAGTGGATGGATTTACTTTCGGACAGGATTTCAGGATATCAAAAGACTGGAAAAACAAAACGGGTTTTACAATTGCGCCTTCTCTCAGATGGGCATTCAGCAGGGAAAAGCTTATGCTTATTGTAAACGGGAATTACAGGATCGACCGGATGAAACAAAATCAGCTGTACTTCCGCGTGGGAACAACCAGCATGGATCTCTCTTCGGGTGGTTCGATAAATCCTTTCCTTAACTCGGTTACTTCACTTTTTATGAGGAGAAATTACCTGAAACTTTATGAATCTGATTATCTTACTGTTGGTTACAGAACCGAAATCGCTAACGGATTTAGAATTGACCTGGCAGCCGGAAAAGAATACAGACATGTCCTTGAGAATACGACAAATTATTCATTTTCAAAATCTTCACGGGCTTATTCTGACAATCTGCCAGATAATCCCTATCTTGATATTTCATCATCAAACCCGGTAAATTTCCCGAACGATCAGGGACATTTAGAATTTGTAACAAATGTTACATTTACACCCCGGCAGAAATACAGTATTTATGACGGGAGGAAAGTTTCTAGGGGATCCGACTGGCCAACATTCTCATTTACCTGGAAACATGGTATAAATGAACTTTCAGCCCTGGGATATGATAACAAACAATACGACCTGTTCCTTATCGGGGCTTCAAAGAAGTATAATTCAGGAGCTTTTACTGAATTCGGGTGGAGTTTCAGGACAGGTGGATTTGCTGATAACAGGTATTTGCCTTTTTTTGACTTTGTCCACTTCAACTCCCAGCCACTTCTGGTTACAATAGATGATTACCAGGATGCATTCAGGCTTCCTGCATATTATTCTCTCAGCACTCCGGAGCTTTTCGCAGAAGCTCATGTCAAGTATACAACACCATATCTTTTACTTAAATACCTGCCGGGAGTGAGCAAAACGCTTATGCGCGAGAACCTGAGCCTTTCCTGGCTGGGTACAAGATACCATCCCGGCTATACTGAATTAGGATATTCCGTTTCAGAAATTTTCCTTCTGGGCGAATTTGGCGTTTATGCCGGATTTGAAAACCTGAAGTACAAAAGGTTTGGGGTCAGAATTGTAATCAGAATCGGTTAAATGCTATGCAAAGGGAGGCTCGTCATGGTTATCGGCTTCCTGGTCAAATCCAGCGCCTGTTTTTCTCAGGTTATCGTGGTTCATCTTGGAACCGAGGGTAATGCTTTGAGTTGCACCGGTTCCCGAAGTGTCATCAAGGTCAAATTCATCGATATCCACAAACTGGGCTTTTTCTTCGCGGAATCGCAGCCTCACATCATCAACAGGTCCGTTACGGTTTTTGGCGAGGATAATTTCAGCAATCCCTTTTGTTGATGACCCGTCCTCGAAAGTCGTAAGTCCGAATTTTTCCTGGCGGTGAATGAAGACAACCATATCGGCATCCTGTTCAATGGCACCCGATTCACGAAGATCTGACAAAAGCGGGCGTTTGGTCCCGCCTCTCATCTCTACCGACCTGTTTAACTGCGAAAGTGCAATGATGGGAACATTAAGCTCTTTGGCAATGCTTTTCAGGGATCTTGAAATATTGCTTACTTCCTGTTCGCGGCTGCCGGCATTATCGGGTCCCGACATAAGCTGGAGGTAGTCGACAATTACGAGATCGAGCTTATGCTGGGCCATAAGACGGCGGCATTTTGCCCTTAGCTCAAAGATCGAGATCGCCGGGGTGTCATCAATAAAGATCGGAGCCTGGACGAGTTTTTTTATCCTGACGTCAAGCTGTCTCCACTCTTCCTCGGAAAGACGTCCATTGCGGATCTTATCCCCGGCAATATCAGTTTCAGCAATTATAAGCCTGTTTACCAGCTGGATGGATGACATCTCACAGGAGAATATCGCAACATGCTTCCCATGGTCAATAGCCATGTTCCTGGCCATTGAAAGAGCAAGGGCAGTCTTTCCCATCGAAGGCCGTGCGGCAACAATAATGAGCTCCGACTTCTGCCATCCGGAAGTAAGCCTGTCAAGCTTTGTGAAACCTGAGGGTATTCCGATAAGAGCATCTTCCCTTTTACCTGCAGCCTCAATTTCCTTTATTGCCTCCTTGATGACTACATTGATCGGTGAGACTTCCCTTTTAATATTTCCTTCAGCAATCTGGAACAATTCGTTCTCTGAAAAATCCAGCAGTTCAGTGACATCCCATGTGTCATCAAATGACCTTGTCTGGATCTCTGTCGAGACACGTATCAGTTCGCGCTGAATATATTTCTGAGCTACTATTCTTGCATGGTAATCGACGTTTGCGGCACTGACAACCTTTGATGTAAGCTGTGTAAGATATACCGGGCCACCGACACTCTCCAGCTCATTATGAGCCCTGAGTTCCTCAGTTACTGTATAAAGGTCGACAGGGAATTCACGGGCGGAAAGATCCGATATGGCTTTGAATATCTTCCTGTGAGAATCCTTATAGAAACTTTCAGGCTTCAGAATATCCAGTATTGTAATTACGGCCTCTTTTTCAAGCATTATTGCACCCAGAACAGCCTCCTCCATATCGATAGCCTGGGGTGGCACCTTGCCAAAATCCGGTAATGGTGAAGCCACCGGCCTCCCGGGCTTAGTTTGTTTTGCCATTGTTTTATGTAGTTGATTTTCTGATATTTACTAAATATCTGTTTTTGATTTCAGGGCAGGTTCAAAGGTATGATAAACGCAGGTTATTTACCGGAGGAGGTGCTAATTATTACAAACAGAATCATGTTAAAAACTTGTTGATAAGGTTAAGCTGATACAATGACAACAAATTCAAAACCTTAATGGTATTTTTACATCAAATAACGGGTAATGATTGTATTCCCAAAAGCCAAAATCAATTTTGGACTGAGGATTACCGGGAAACGTCCCGACGGATTTCATGATATAGAAACTATTTTCTATCCGGTTGGTTTATGTGATGCCCTTGAGTTTGTGGTTGCCCCGGGAAATGTTTCAGATGATGAACTTGTTGTTACGGGGATTAACATCGCAACAAAAAGGAAAAATAATCTTGTGATCAAAGCTCTCCTGAAGATGCGTGAACATTTTCCTGTACCATTCCTCAGAATTCATTTACACAAAGCTATACCACCCGGAGCCGGACTTGGAGGAGGATCCTCAGATGCTGCATGCATGCTCAGGATTATTAACAAGTATTTTGAATTTTCGCTGAGTGATAGTGATCTGAAGGATATTGCACTTGAACTTGGAAGTGATTGTCCCTTTTTTATTGAGTGTGAACCATCCCTTGCCACCGGTCGTGGTGAAGTGTTAAAGCCGTTGAAATCATTTCTTGAGGGTTACCATATAGTATTGCTGAATCCCGGAATAAGCATCAGCACAACTGAGGCATATAAGAATGCCCCGGTTTCACACTCTGAAACTGATCTCGAAAAACTGGCGGGTTCTAAGCCGGGAACCTGGAAAAAGATGGTCCTTAACGATTTTGAGGATTTCGCATTCACAGTTCATTCAGAGATCGGGGATCTTAAAAAAGCCATGTATAAATCGGGTGCCGTTTACAGCTCAATGTCAGGAAGCGGTTCCAGCGTTTACGGGATCTTTACGGAAAAACCTGTGATCGCCGGAAAGCTGAAGCCTTTCGTTATTTATGAAGGTCTTTTGTAACCTGATACATGTCATGAACCCAGAGTCCACTTTTTGCTTGTGATCTCACGTACCCTCCCCCTTCTTTTCCCCCTCCCTGCTGTCGCAAGGAGGGAGAATATTTTTGTATAATAAATTGGATTTTATATATTTATAGCATTCTAGAATGAAATGAAAGAATTCAGAAAATTTGAGTTCAGCAAGATAAAAAGGTTGGCACAGGGTCTTAGAAATAATATGACTGAATCCGAAAAACTTCTTTGGAGTGAGCTTAGAGGGAAAAAGGTATTGGGACTAAGATTCCTGAGGCAACACCCTATTATTTATAAAGGTAATCTCAGGAGATATAATTATTTCATCGCTGATTTCTATTGTGACAAAAAGAAGTTAATAATAGAACTTGATGGTCAGATTCATGAGAAAACTGAAGAATATGACAAGTTCAGGGATGATGAACTGAAAGAAATTGGAATCCAAACTCTCCGAATAAAAAATGATGAGCTAAAAAATATGAATAATGTTCTTGCTAAAATTGAATATTTCATAACTCATTCATCAGATATACAATAATATACGAAGAACCGCTCCCTCTTCCTTGCGACAGCAGGGAAGGGGGCCGGGGGGATGGGTACGTGTACTAAAATAGAAGAAAAATCTGATATCCAGGCAGTTGATCATTCAAGTTCAATAAGAATACTTCCCTTTGCCACCTTGTCACCCTTCCTGACAGCAATAGTCTTGATTTTCCCGTCAGTGCCGGATTTCAGCATGTTCTGCATTTTCATGGCATCGAGGATCATCAGGTCGTCGCCCTTTTTCACAGACTGACCGGCCTTTACAAGAATGTCAAGGATCGTTCCGGGGATGAAACTCAGCACCAGATGAGGATCAGGGGCGGCGTATGGTTTCCTGGTAAGGAATTTCCTGCTGAGCCTCGTTTTATAGAGGCTGGCATTGATATTCAGTATTTTCAGATTTTCAAAACTTTTCATAAAAATGCAGACAGGTAATTACTTTCAAAAATATTAAAACGGGGGCAGGCCATGTTTCTTCTCAGGCATCTGTATCAATTTATTTTCTGACACGGCGATCGAGTGCATCAGGAACTTTCTGGTTTCCGATGGTGTTATCACAGCATCTACATATCCACGTGAAGCAGCAACATACGGATTGGCAAATTTGGCTTTATATTCTTCGACTTTTTGTTTACGCATTCCGTCAGGATCGTCAGATGACATTATTTCCTTCCTGAAAATGATGTTGGCAGCGCCTTCAGGACCCATAACTGCAATTTCAGCTGACGGCCAGGCAAATACAAAGTCGGCTCTCAGGTGCCGTGAACTCATTGCAATATATCCTCCGCCATAGGCTTTCCTTATGATTACCGTTATTTTAGGTACAGACGCTTCGCTGTAAGCATAAAGGACCTTTGCCCCGTGACGAATAACTCCCGCATGTTCCTGGTCGACGCCGGGCATATAACCAGGGAGGTCCACAAGGGTAATGATCGGTATATTAAAGGCATCACAATAACGGATGAATCTTGCTGCTTTATCCGAAGAATCAACATCCAGGACTCCTGCCATTTCAAGAGGCTGATTAGCAACAAATCCAGTCGTCCTGCCTCCCATCCTTCCAAAACCGATCACTATATTCCTGGCATAATTCTCCATGATCTCAAAAAAATCTGATCTGTCTGTCACGGCTTTTATCACGTCCCTGACATCATAAGGCATTGTGGGGTCATCAGGTACGATCTTCTCAATATTAAGCGCCGGATCAGGTTCGGCGGGTTCAAAAGCTTTGGCCTTCTGGCTGTTATTCCATGGGATAAATGTTATGAGCTTTTTAACCTGGTCGAAGCATTCTTCTTCACTCATCGCAAAAAAATGTGCATTCCCGGTAATTTCGCTATGTACGCGGGCTCCGCCAAGGTCCTCCATTGAGATCTCTTCACCAAGGACAGTTTTAATTACCTCAGGGCCTGTTATAAACATTTTGGAGATATTGTCGACGACGAAAACAAAATCAGTAAGTGCAGGTGAATAAACTGCACCGCCTGCGCATGGCCCCAGTATTACAGAAATCTGCGGGATCACTCCGCTGGAGATTGTATTCCGGAAGAATATCTCGCCATATCCTGCAAGTGAATTGACCCCTTCCTGTATTCTTGCTCCTCCTGAATCGTTTATTCCGATAAGCGGCATTCTCATTTTCAGGGCATGGTCCATTATCTTGGTTATCTTCCTGGAATGCATAAGTCCCAGAGAGCCTCCCGCAACAGTAAAATCCTGGGCGAAAACTGCTACAGGAGCTCCGTAAATGGTGCCTGATCCTATTATTACACCATCACTCGGAAGTGATTTCTTATCCATGTCAAAGTCACGGGCGTCATGTTCCACGAAAAGGTCATACTCGTTAAATGAGTCTTTATCAAGGAGCGCCATAATACGTTCACGGGCGGTGCGCTTACCAAGGGCTTTCTGCTTTTCAATGGCCTGTTCTCCCCCTCCGAGAAGCAGCTTTTCGCGCTTCTCATGCAATTCTTTTATCTTTTTATTGATTGCCATGTATATGAATTAAAAACATTATTCCAACCTGAAAGAGGGATACAAGTTTAAGAAAATCGGATGACTTGTGAAACTATTTCGGTGCCAATTTATATAATACCAGGGCTATAAAAATATAAAGGATATTTGGTATCCACATTGCAAGCATGGGGCTCAGGTTCCCTTTCAAACAGAACTGCGAGGCGAACTGCAGGAATAAAATATATGAGAAGCTCAGTGCCAGACCGACACCTATGTTCATCCCGATACCTCCCCTTACTTTCCGCGAAGAAAGGGATACCCCGATAAGTGACAGTATAAATACAGCAAACGGACTGGCGAAACGTCTGTGCTTCTCTATGAGAAAGATCTTAAGCTCATCTGATCCCTGCATCCGTAAAAGGTCAATATAATCATAAAGTTCCCGGTATGTCATTGTCTCGACATCTCCGGGAAGACGCGAAAAATCTTCCGGGCCTATTCTCAGCGTAGTATCAATCTCAGTGCCATGTGAAAGAATTTCTTCATTACCCCGGAATTCCCTGATTGTATAATCTGAAGCTGTCCATTTGGTTTTTGTGGTATCATATAATACAGAAAGAGCAGATAATTTTGAATTCAGCCTTCCGTCATCATCGAACTTTTCAATTGTAAAATTACGTCCCCGCATATACATCGGGCTGAAAGATTCCATGTATACATAAGTATTCGGGGCAACCATCCTGTGAATATTCTCCACATTTACCCTCCGGCCCATCGGGTGGTAATATTTATCTTCAAATACAAGCCTTTCAAGGTTCGCATGAGGAATCACGAAATTGGTCAGCGAAAAAATAATGGCCGCGATCACAAGGGCTGAAATGAAATATGGCCACATCATACGGCGAAAACTCATCCCGCAGTTAAGGATTGCAATAATTTCCGTATTCACTGCCATCCGGGAGGTAAAAAATATTACGGAAATGAACACGAAGAGGGGGGCAAACAGAGTGGCAAAATATGGTACAAAATTGAAATAATAATTAAAAACGACAGCTTTCCAGGGTGCCTGGTTTTCCATGAAATTATCGATCTTTTCCGCGAAGTCGAAAACTACCGCAATCACCATTATGAGAACCAGGCAAAAGAAGAAGGTACCCAGGAACTTCCGGATAATATAGAAATCAATTATTTTGAATTTCAGGTGTTTTACAGCCTCTCCGAAAGTCTTTTTACCATCGACTCTTTCCATTTTTTAAAATTCCCTTCTTCAATTTTTTGCCGGGCTTCTCCTAACAGCCTCATATAAAATGCCAGGTTATGGATGCTTGATATCTGTGATCCGAGTATTTCTCCCGATATTACCAGATGCCGGAGATATGCTTTTGAATATCTTATGCTTACTTCAGAAGGAGCTTCCTGATCTATAGGGCTGAAGTCATCCATCCATTGCCTGTTTTTAATATTAATAATTCCATTCGAAGTAAATAACATCCCGTTTCGTCCGTTTCGTGTTGGCATTACACAATCAAACATATCGATACCTCTCTCAACGGCTTCAAGGATATTTACCGGAGTGCCAACACCCATCAGGTACCTGGGCTTATCGTCAGGAAGGATATTGTTAACGATCTCAATTGTCCTGTACATCTCTTCAGCTGGCTCACCGACCGATAAACCGCCGATAGCATTTCCTTCCATCGCTTTTTCCGCAATCTTTTCAGCTGATATTTTTCTCAGGTCGTCAAAGATACCGCCCTGGACAATAGGGAACAGAAATTGCTGTTTATCCCATACAGGATCTGTCGATAAAAACCTGTCTACAGCTCGGTCGAGCCAGTGATGAGTAAGGGAAACCGACTTCTTTGCATAGTTATAATCGCACGGAAAGGGAGCGCATTCGTCCAGTACCATCATAATATCGGATCCTATAACCCTCTGAATGTCAACCGTATTTTCAGGAGTAAATAAATGGGTTGAACCGTCTATATGGGATTTGAAAACCGCACCCTCATCATTAAGCTTCCTGTTACCAGAAAGAGAAAACACCTGGTATCCGCCGCTATCAGTAAGTATTGGCCGGTCCCATGACATGAACTTATGAAGGCCCCCTGCTTTTTTCAATATATCGGTCCCCGGTCTGAGGTACAGGTGATATGTATTACCAAGTATTATCCTTGCATCGATATCATCTGTAAGGTTACGCTGAAGAATTCCTTTAACTGTGCCCCCCGTACCGACGGGCATGAAAACAGGAGTCGGAATATCACCGTGGGGAGTCTTAATGAGACCAGTTCTTGCTTTTGTTTCCTTGTCCCGGCTCTTAATTTCAAACATGCATCAGGCCTGTTAATGGCAGCACAAATGTAAAACATCTGGCTCTCCTGAGGAAATTAATTGAAAACTATCTTTTTTGATTTCAATTATCTTATTAATATTGTCACAATATTTGGAAAGTCGTCTGATGTACCAGGAAAACATTTTTCTGATTTTAGTTTTTGCAGTTTTTGCTCTGGCTGCTGCAATTCAGATTTTTTATTACCTGTGGTTCTTCCTCCCCGTTCATGCTTACAGGGACCAGGAGGGTGAAAAGGTATTAAATCCCGTTTCGGTAATAATATGTGCAAGGAACGAAGCTGAGAATCTGAGACGTTTCCTTCCATCCGTTCTGGAACAGGATTATCCTGATTATGAGGTAATTGTGGTCAATGATTGTTCCGAGGATAACTCTTATGATGTTCTTGCCGGATATATTCAGAAGTATCCTCATCTTAAGATCTCCAATGTAAATAAGGATCCAAAGTTCACCCATAACAAGAAATTTGCACAGTTCATAGGCATAAAAGCTGCTAAAAACGATATCCTTCTTTTTACAGATGCCGATTGTCAGCCTGACTCAGCAAAATGGATTCAAGGGATGACCTCCCGCTTTGACCAAAAGACCGGTATCGTTCTCGGTTACGGTGGTTATATGAAAGGGAAAGGCCTGCTTAACAAATACATTCATTATGACACAATGACAATTGCCATGCAATATCTGGGAATGGCAATCAGAGGTGTTCCTTATATGGGTGTGGGACGCAACCTTGCATACCGCCGGTCGATGTTTTTCGATAAAAAAGGTTTCGGATCGCACGCTCATATTATTTCAGGCGATGACGACCTGTTTGTCAATGCTAATGCAAATAAAAACAATACGAGTGTGGAATTCAGAAAAGAGTCACACACCAGATCCGTCCCGGCTGGCACTTTTAAGGAATGGGCAGTCCGGAAAAAAAGACATCTTACAACAGCGCCCTATTATAAATTCAGAGATAAATTCCTTCTGATTCTTGAACCAGCAACCAGAATGCTCTTTTATGCCGCTGTTATAATTCTGCTTTCAAAACTTTTTCTGTGGCAATATACCTTGGCTATCTTCGGATTGAGACTTATTACACAGCTGGTAATATTCATTTTTGCACAAAAAAAGCTTAATGAGCCGGGGCTTACAGGTTTTTCACTGATTTTTGATATCTTTTCTCCTTTGATTAATGGAGTTGTTTTATTAAGTAATTTAGGTAAACGACCCGGCAATAACCAATGGAAGTAAACCAGGGGCTATCGGAAAAGGCAAAGCAGGATCTTTTGCTTGTTGACGATGCTAAAAAGGGCAACGAAAAAGCCTTTGCCAGCCTTATGAACCGGTACAGAGACTCCATTTATTATATGCTCCTGAAAATGGTCAATAATCCTTCAGATGCCGAAGATCTTACTATTGAAGCTTTTGGAAAAGCTTTCAGAAACATTGAAACATACGAACCACGATTCGCTTTCAGCACCTGGCTGTTTATGATAGCTACGAATAACTGCATCGATTTTATCAGGAAGAAGCATTCTTCTCCCATTCCTCTGGACCAGGTTCAGGTAGGGATGGATAGTATTACAATCAATATCCAGTCAGACCTGCCCGACCCGGAAGAGGCACTTATTAATGACCAGAAAATTGCAACATTAAGAAAAATCGTCAATCAGCTTAAATCGCCTTACAGGGAGATAATTGAGCTCAGATACTATAAAGAGTATTCATACGAGGAGATATCCAATGAGCTCAATATCCCGATCGGAACAGTTAAAGCACAGTTGTACCGGGCAAAAACACTCCTTTATAATATCTTTATCAAAACGGGAAACAGGTAATGCCGGAAATAATATTCAAATATTTCCCATCACTTACCAATGATCAGAAAAAGAAAATAATCCTTCTGAAGTCTGTTTATGACCACTGGAACAGTATGATAAATGTTATTTCAAGAAAGGATATGGATAATTTCTATATAAATCATGTGCTTCATTCACTTTCCATTGCTAAAGCTGCTTCATTTATCGATGGCACGAGGATTCTGGATGTCGGCACCGGAGGAGGCTTCCCCGGGATACCTCTGGCAATAATGTTCCCGGGAGCCCATTTCTGCCTTCTTGATTCCATTGCAAAAAAAATAAAAGTGGTTAAATCAGCCGCCATTGAGCTTGGCCTGGAAAATGTAACTGCACTGAATAAAAGAGCAGAAGAGGAAAAAGGGAAATATGATTTTATAATAAGCAGGGCAGTTACTGATTTTAATAAATTTATTAAGCTTACTCTGAAGAATATATCCGGAACCTCATTCAATTCAATTTTAAACGGGATGCTTTGTCTGAAGGGCGGGGATATGTCAGATGAACTTGCACTTTACAGGGATAATCTAAAAGTCTGGGACATAAAAGATTTTTTTTCTGAGCCATTCTTCGAGTCTAAGAAGATAGTCTATCTGCCGGTATTAAATTCTTAACAATGGTTATAAATTTATTCCCTGATACATCCAAATTTAAAAATTATATTATCTTTGCGGTCTCAAAATAAGGAAGTACAAATACAATTTAAAGGAAAGAGCAATGAAAAGGACATATCAGCCATCAAGAAGGAAAAGAGCCAACAAGCATGGTTTCCGGGAAAGAATGTCCACTGCAAACGGCAGAAGAGTACTGGCTTCACGAAGGGCAAAGGGGAGAAAGAAGCTTTCAGTTTCACCGGAGCTTAAGTTGAAAGGTTAATTTTCGGAAAACGATATATTCGGCAGGTGTCTCAAAAGGACACCTTTTTTATTAATTTTGTCCGCGTCGAAATGAAAGAGCTGACGGATTATATTGAAGATCGCAGCCTGGGCCCGGTTGCCAGGAAAATCAGAGATGGTATCCGTATTACTCAGGAAGAAGGATTGATTCTTTTTACCAAAGCTCCTCTCACGTTTCTGGGACTGCTTGCAACCATAGTCAGAAAGAGAATGAACGGGAACATTGCCTTCTTCAACAGGAATTTTCATATTGAACCCACCAATAAATGTATTTATAACTGTCGTTTTTGCTCCTATCATAAACCTGCCGGAGATCCCGCGAGCTGGGAATTCAGTCATGAACAAATGCTCGGTATTGTAAAACGATTTGATAATAAAAATGTTACAGAAGTACATATTGTTGGAGGAGTTCATCCTGAATATGATATTCACTATTACGGGACTCTGATACAGAAGATTAAAATGCACAGGCCCTCCCTGCATGTCAAAGCATTTTCAGCAATCGAGCTGGATTATATGATTAAAAAAACAGGGTTGTCAATTGCCGAAGGGCTTTCACAGCTCAAAGAATACGGTCTCGATTCAATACCTGGCGGTGGCGCCGAAATTTTCGATGAAGGGATCAGGAAGAAGATCTGCGACGAAAAATCTTCATCCGCTCAATGGCTTGAAATCCATGAGACAGCTCACCGCTTGGGATTACCATCCAATGCCACAATGCTTTACGGTCACATTGAAACGTACAGCCACCGGATTGATCACCTTGAAAGGCTCCGAGTACTCCAGGATAAAACTTCAGGTTTCAACGCCTTCATTCCGCTCAAGTACAAAAAGGAAAACAACAGCCTGTCATACCTTGGCGAGGTGAGCATAACCGAGGATCTCCGTAATTATGCAGTATCCAGAATTTACCTTGATAACATTCCCCACATCAAAGCATACTGGCCAATGATAGGGAAGGATACGGCCCAGATCAGCCTCTCCTTTGGCGCCGATGACCTTGATGGTACAATTGAAGACACAACCAGGATATACTCAATGGCTGGTGCTGAAGATAAAAATCCATCAATGACCACTGAGGAAATTTGTTCAATTATCCGTGCAGCCGGACTTGAACCTGCAGAAAGAGATTCACTTTATAATTTTATAAATACATTTGCGTTATAACTATTGATAATCAGCTTTATGAGCTTAAAAGAATTCATTTTCAGCAAATTATTCCTGAGGCACCTTGGCCTGGCTGCATTAATAACAATAGCCGTCGTCATAATCCTCCTGATCTGGCTTAATATCTACACCAGGCATGGACAGGCCCGTCCTGTTCCGGATTTTTACGGACTGAACATACAGGAGGTGGGTGCTCTTGCAAAGAAAAGCAGGATGAAATTTACAGTTATCGATTCAGTTTATACTTCTCTTGTTCCCAGGGGATGTGTAGCTGAGCAAAACCCTAAGCCCGGATTCAAGGTCAAGAAATGGAGAAACATATCACTGACAATCAATGCATTCAGACCCGAAATGGTTGCAGTACCAAATCTTAAAAGCCTTCCGTTAAGACAAGCTGCTGACCTTATTGAGAGTTCCGGGCTGACTATGGGCAAACGGATATACAAGCCAGATCTGTCATTTAATCTGGTCCTCAGTCAGCTTTATAACGGACGGGAGATTACTGATAAAGATTCCCTGCAGAAAGGATCAGTTATAGATCTTGTCCTTGGTAAAGGATTAAGCAACCAGAAGACAGCTGTGCCAAACCTGATCGGCATGAAGCTGGAATCTGCCACAGACAGAATACTGGAGGCTTCACTGAATCTCGGTACTTACACATATGATAATACAATCCTTACGGCAAAAGATACCCTTAATGCATTTGTTTATAAACAGAATCCGGAATCCAGGGATGATGCCACCCTGCCAATCGGGTCCTCCTCCATATATCTCTGGCTTACTGTTGATACACTCAAGATGCCTGTTGATTCAACTTTAATTATGATCACCGACACTGTTCCGATTCCGGAGATAATACGTTAAAGCCTGATGACAGGAAAAGCCGCACTGCATATTATTCTCCTTTTATTTCTTCTGGAACCTGTGAGAAGCCAGGAAATTGTTACCGGGCTTCAGTCAAATCCACTGGTCAAAGCCGGTTGGAATAAATTCCCTGATCCAAAAGGATTAGCTTATGACACTATTGCATTGCCGTTCTTTGATGATTTTTCAGGGCCCGGAATTTTTCCCGATACCAAAAGATGGACTGATAATTTTGTCTTCATAAATAATACTTATTCCGACCGTCAGATCACAACAGGAATAGCCACATTTGATGCAATAAGCAATACGGGCCGCTTGTATGAAGATGCCTCATCAGTACCTTCAATAGCCGACTATCTTACATCAAAACCAATTAACCTTAACTTCCCGGCAACGGATAATATATGGCTGACTTTTTATTTCCAGCCGGGAGGTCTTGCAGATCCTCCTGAATCTTCGGATAGCCTTGCAGTCCAGTTTTTTGCACCTCAGGAAGATAAATGGCATACTGTCTGGCATATGCCCGGAAGCACCTCCGGAAGATTCAGACTGGCTGAAATCAGAATTGATGACACCAGGTACTTAAAGAAAGGATTCAGGTTCCGTTTTATGAATTATGTAAGCCTGGGTCCTGGTGCCGGAGACCCTTCAATGGTCTCGAATTGCGATCAATGGAATATTGATTATATATTCATGGACAGGAACAGGAATGAAGCCGATACGATATTAACCGATGTTGCCTTCAGATTCCCCAACCGGTCGCTGTTGAAGACTCATGAGGCAATGCCATGGAAACAATTCAAACAGGTATACCTTCAGGAAATGGGATCAGCAATTCCGATCCATTACCGCAATAATGATATAATCGAAAGAAATGTAACACGTAATTTCGAGATATGGGATGTTTACACAAATTCCCTGGCGAAGGCTTTTTCCGCAGGAGCTACCAATATAAACCCTGAGACCAATGTAGATTACAACGCCAGCCTGGTTTATACGTTCAGCACCGACAACAATGACTCTGCCCTCTTCAGGGTGAAATGCTGGCTCATTACGGATAATTTCGATCCGAAAGAGAATGACACTACAGTCTATTTTCAGAGATTCAGCGACTTTTTTGCCTTTGATGATGGCTCCGCAGAAGGAGGTTATGGAGTAAACGGTCTTGGTTCCGAGAATGCCATGGTGGCTTACCGTTTCAAATCATTTACAAAAGATACACTGAGGTCGATCAGAATCTGCTTTAATGATAGTTATCTGAATTCAAACAAAAGAGCTTTTGACCTGATGGTCTGGGATGATGTAGACGGATTACCGGGGAACGTAATTTACTCCAGGCCGGAAGTAATGGTTGAGCAGGGAGATAATATAAATGGCTTTTATAATTACCGTCTGCCGGAAGCGGTACCGGTCAATGGTCTTTTTTATGTAGGCTGGAGGCAGCGGTCGGAAACATTTCTGAATGTCGGGCTCGATTTAAATACCCGGCATGGTGGTAAACAATTGTACTGGATCAATGGGAACTGGAACCAGTCGCAGGTTAACGGAAGCATTATGATCAGGCCTGTAACAGGCCGTCCTATTGCCACCTCAATAAATGATATTACCTATAGAAACAAGCCGAAACTGCTCTTCTGGCCTAATCCGGCACGCGATTATATTAACCTTGATCCGGAGGCGGTTCAATTCTCAGAATTGGATGATCTGTCAGTTTTTGATCTCCAGGGACGTGAGCTCATTAAAGTACCGGTAAGGGACAGAATTGATATTTCCTCCCTGCAACAAGGTATTTATATTATAATTATCAGCCGTAACGGAGTGCCCACAAGCTATAATCGCCTGATCAAAACCAGGTAAGAATTACAAATGACCGAGGAAGAATTAATTGACCAGCAGGATCTTTTTGAGCATTACCGATTTACAGTCGATACAGGACAGTCGATGGTCAGGATTGACAAGTTCCTTACTGCCAGGATGGAAAACACTTCCCGGACCAGGATACAAAATGCAGCTGATGCAGGAAATATTCTCGTCAATAACACCCCGGTCAAACCTAATTATAAAGTAAAACCCAACGATATAATCCAGATTGTCCTTCCCAATCCTCCCAGGGAGATTGAGCTTATTCCGGAAGATATACCTGTAGATATTATATATGAAGATAATGATGTCATTGTCGTAAACAAGGCTCCGGGTATGGTCGTGCACCCGGGATATGGAAATTATACCGGGACCCTTGTCAATGCTCTTATGTGGCATTTCCGTGATCTTCCTCTCTTTAGTTCAGGCGAGCTCAGACCCGGACTGGTTCACAGGATCGACAAGGATACTTCGGGGATCCTTGTTATCGCAAAAAATGAGACAGCCCTTAACAAACTGTCAAGGCAGTTTTATGACCGGACCACTGACAGAAAATATATTGCCCTTGTCTGGGGTACACCCGATCCGTTAAATGGAACTATCATCGGGAATGTTGGCAGGAGCATCCGTGACAGGAAAATAATGCAGGTATTTCCCGACAGTAGCCAGGGTAAGCCCGCAGTCACTCATTATAATGTAATTGAGGAGTTAGGGTATGTCTCCCTTGTAGAATGCAAGCTCGAGACCGGTCGAACGCACCAGATCAGGATTCATTTCAGCTTCATCAGGCATCCCATTTTCAATGATGAAGTATATGGAGGAGATAAGATATTAAAAGGTACAACTTTCACAAAATACCAGCAGTTCGTTAAAAACTGTTTCAGGATAATTCCACGCCAGGCTCTGCATGCAAAATCGCTTGCTTTTGATCATCCCGTAACGGGTAAAAGGTTGTTTTTTAATTCAGATTTACCTGAGGATATGAATCAGGTAATTGAAAAATGGAGGAAATATATTGCAGGCAGGGAATCGGGTTAAAAGCCCGTAGCTCGTGGCCCGCAGTCAAATTACCAGCTTCCGCCGGCCCCACCTCCGCCGAATCCTCCTCCACCGAATCCGCCAAAGCCACCGCCACCTCCAAATCCTCCCCCGCCGGAGAATCCTCCCCAGCTGCCACCATGTGAGTTACGTCCCGAATTCATCATTGAAAGCAGCAGCCATAATGGCAAACCCTTGTTGCTGATATGCCGCTGATTCTTGCCTCCGCCACTGCGCATTGACATTATGATTATAACAAAGACTATTATGAATATGAAAGGTAAGACTGAGCTGATTTCGCTTTTTTTCTTTTTCCCATACTGGTTTGCCGAATACTCTCCACTTGCAAGCTTCATAAGAACGGTTGTTGCATTATCGAGCCCCTGGTAATAATTACCATCCCTGAAAGCCGGAAGTATCTCATTATCTACAATTTGTATACAAAGCAGGTCAGGTATTGCACCTTCTAGGCCATATCCGGGTGCAATAAATACTTTCCCCTGAGAATCGTCTGTTTTTGTCTTTACAACGATCAATACACCATTATTCAGTCCTTTCTGACCAATACCCCACTTCTCACCCAGCCGTTGGGCATAATCAGATATGTCATAACCCAGCAGGTCGCCGACAATAACAATTGCTATCTGGGTGGAGGTTGAATCATCGAAAGTGACCAGCTTCCTTTCAAGGGCATCGGTCTCCCCGGGGCTCAACATTCCTGCAAAATCATTCACCAGCCGTGGCGGATTTGGTTTATCAGGAATATCCTGAGCGCTTAGTTTCCCTGTAATAAGGAAAATCAGAAGCAGATTAAGAATTATATCTGAAAATATTCTATTCTTCATATGGTCTTGTCATTCAGGAACTTCATAAGATATTTCATCTGGAAGCTCATTCACATCATCCTTGCTTCGGGGGAAATGTTCCTTAAGCTGGAGTCCGGCTGCCAGTATTCCTTTAGCAAGTCCCTCAGCAAAATTACCTTTGCTGAATTCCTGCCTCATTAATTCTTTTATGTTATCCCAGAAATCATCCTTCACCTTGGCATTTATTCCCCAATCGCCGAGGATGGCGAATTTTCTGTTTTCAACAGCTAAGTAGAAGAGCACACCATTACGGTTTTTGGTTTTATACATACCTGTCTTTTTAAATATCCAGGCGGCCCTGTCCAGTACCTCACCTTTATGGCTGGTTTCAATATGGACCCTTATTTCACCCGAAGTCTCTCCTTCAGCTTCTTTAATTGCTTCACGGATATGAGCCAGCTGCTCCTTCGAAAAAAACGATGAGGCTTTCATTTTGTCTGAATGCTGAAAGATCAGAATTGTACCTGGGGAGCTTTATCCGCACCCTCCATGGCTTCAAAATATGGCTTGGAAGAGAATCCGAACATTCCTGCAATAAAATTCTGCGGGAATCTTCTTATAAAGGTATTGAATGACTGTGCTACTTCATTGAATTTTCTCCTTTCAACAGCGATCCTGTTTTCGGTACCTTCGAGTGTAACCTGAAGATCCCTGTAGTTTTGCGTGGCTTTTAGTTCAGGGTATTGCTCCACCACGACCATGAGCCTCGAAAGCGCCGAACTCAGTTCTCCCTGCGCTGCCTGAAACTGCTGCAGATTCGCCGCTGTCATTTTTGTGGGATCAATTGTGACCTGGGTGGCTTTAGCTCTTGCTTCAATAACTCTGGTAAGAGTCTCCTGCTCGAAGTTTGCAGCACCTTTAACGGTATTTACAAAATTGGGAATAAGATCCGCCCTTCGCTGGTACTGTGATTCAACATTTCCCCACTGGCTTGTTACTCCCTCCTGAAGCGTAACCATATTGTTATAGGCTTTTGTTCCCCACATAACTATTCCGAGTACTACAAGCCCTGCGAATGCAACAATAATTGCCGTGACCAAACAACCTTTTTTCATTTCTGGAATTTTAAAAATTAAAGCAAAGTTAATATATATATTGAATTTTATGAAACCTCTTTTAACCGCTGAGATCGTGAAGCGGTCACAGGGTACGCAAATTTTTATCTCCGGTTACGGACTTTGTAATTTCACAGATGAGGAAAAGCGATAAGAAGCTCACCGAACTTAGCGGTCAATGGTTTTGTTTTATAATCAGACATTATTAACTAAATTTGATTTTATAATAAACCCGGATGAATGAGGACAATCGCAATTGTGGCAGGAGGAGATTCTTCAGAATATGAGATATCGGTGAAGAGTGCAAATGAGGTGTGTATGGCACTGTCGCCAAAATACATGGTATATATAATTATAATCCGGGGTGTCAACTGGTACTGGGAAGACCCGAAAGGCCGCTATCATAATATTGATAAGAATGATTTTACCCTGGACACTGATGATCTTAAAATCAGGTTTGAGGCTGTCTTTGTGGCAATCCATGGAACCCCGGGCGAGAACGGACTTCTTCAGGGTTATTTCGATATCCTCAAAATTCCTTATTCCAGCTGTGATGCCTTCTGTTCAGCCCTCACTTTTAATAAACATGCCTGCAAGTTATTTCTGAAGGAATATGGTATTGCAATGGCTGAAGCTCATCTGCTCCGGAAAGGTGAACAGCTGGATTCAAAGCATATCTTACAGAAAACCGGACTTCCATGCTTTGTGAAACCGAATGACAGCGGATCAAGCTTTGGTGTTTCCAAGGTGAAAAAGAAAGAGGAGCTCATTCCTGCTGTCGAGACTGCCTTTAAAGAGAGCGACGAAGTTTTGATCGAAGCCTTCATGAAAGGAAGGGAGCTGGCATGCGGAGTTGTAAAAACGAAATCAAAAAAGCTGATTCTCCCGGTTACAGAAATAAAAAGTAAGAATGAATTCTTCGATTACGAGGCAAAATATGCCCAGGGCAGATCTGAAGAAATAACTCCTGCCGATCTTCCTGAGGAGATAACGGATAAAATCCAGCAGCTGAGTTCACAGATATATGATATCCTCGGATGCAGAGGTATTGTGAGGGTTGATTTTATCCTGACCGGAAGTGAACCAAATTTCCTTGAGATTAATACTGTTCCGGGAATGACAGAAGAGAGCATCGTTCCCAAACAGGCAGCAGCTGCAGGAATTAAGCCCGGCGACCTGTATTCGATGGTGATCGAAGATTTGTTTGTATAATACCTCTTACTCTCTGGCTTTTTTAAGTGCGCTTGTTGTTGTATAATACTTTGTAATCATCCCCGGCACTTCCCACTCCGGAAGTTTCCCCTCTTTCAGATATTCCAGAAACTTCGACATTACCTGGCCAAAATGCTCCTCATGAGTTACCCTGTATTTATCCGGGAAATTTATTTTCAATGCTGTCTTGCCGGCCGGCTCTATCAAAAGAGAGTCATAAGGCAATGTAGCAAGCGCAGCCTTAAGTTTTGAGGCGAAGCCGGTCAGGGATGTTCCTTTTACATTCTCAATGTAAAGAGTCGGAAGGAATTTCTCAGCGGCGGTCTGTTTTATAACCAGGTCGCAGTTTGAACCGTGCATTACCGAATAATGCGTGTCGCCACCTCCGGGTGGAGCCATGTAATTCCATGTAACTGAGACTTTTGCCCAAATCCCTTTAAGCTGATATATCATTTCTCCATTTGAGAAGACGTTCAATTTGCCGTCTTTCACATCTTTTTGCAGGTAATCCGGAAATTCATCCATTCCCGTCACACCTTTGAATTCCTCCTTTGATATCATGGTGGGCCATCTCCTTGCCGCGACCATATTTACATCCCGGGGATTTAGAATCTGTCCCGGAAAACACTCCCACTGGATCAGATCAACAAGATGGGTGGTTACATCAACTATACCTTCTCCCTGCTGTTCAACGTCAAAAAACCATGCCGGACGCTGCAGCTGTGCCCCTGAGACGATTTTTGAAAAATGATGAACGCTGACTTTTGATACTGCGGGCTCCATCCGGGTTCCGGTTGTCAGGCTGCCGAAAATTTCCTCTTTCTGCGATAATAGTTTCTGCAGGATCGTAGTGGTTTCATACCTCTCGGTCATAATATCAAACAGGAGGATCCCCTTTTCGCCTGCAACGCGAAATGCTTCTTCAAGCTTCGGGAAATCTTCAGGGGTAATGATCATTGGTTTGTCTGCCAGCACATTTAGTCCGGCATTAATTGACCCGGATATATAATCGGCTTTCTTTTTGTTATTACCCGAGAGAACAACAACATTGCCGGGCTTCTCCTCAAGCATCCTTTCAAAAAAATCAGGACCAATATAAACAATCTCATTCCAGGAAGTCGGATCAATCGCACGGCTGTTATATGATTTAATCCTGTCAAGATGCTGGATATAATCAGGCCCTTCGGGAACATAAACGTGAACTTCAGGTGATACCTGGGAATACATTGTTCTCTGAACGAGGGCGGCATGAAAATGACCCGGGTCAACAGTTATCAGCTGCACCGCGTATTTGTTTTCCATTGTTACGGATTTTTCCGGTTGCTTTTTCGATCCGCCCGTTCCGCATGAATTTAGAATCAGGGCAGACAGGACTATTAATAAAAGATATTTTTTCATACTCCTTATTTCCCTAAAATTCTTATAACCGGCGGGTAAGCAAAATCATTCCAGATCCTGTCAGCTGAGGACCTGTCGATTTTTCCGTCATATACAAGCATCCTGTATTTCAGGCTGTACATGTTTCCGGGGATCAGTGTCCATGATTTGAGACGTATGGGACAGAATTCAAAGTAAACATCACTTTGTTCTACGGGCCATACGCGCATTGGTTCCGGATGTTCCCTGTTTGAAGGATGGGAAAAGAAAGTGATGCCTGAATTGCCCTTATCCTTAAATGCCCCGTTGAGATCTGTCCATCTGGACCTTGTACCATCAGCATCTTTTCGTGTTTTCCCTTCTGATGTCAGTACCGTGCTGTTGTCTTTATTCCATTCGGCGCTTGCCCTTATCCCGATCCCTCCTCCATACCGGTAAGCTTCAAAAATAATAGGATCATTGCCTGCCACAGAAAGGAAGGTCGTCAGGTCTACCAGATATGCATTTATCCCTTCAACAGGTTCCGTATTCCAGGCTCTCACATCCCATACTTCGTTGATTACCAGCTCTTCCGGTTTGGTGCCCTGGAAATCGATGTGATCCTGTTTTACCGAAAAGCCTCCATAAACAGGGCCATTTATTGTTGTATTTATTCCGGAAAACCGGACATTGCCCTGATGTTCATAAAGATTCCAGAAATCTGTCACATGATTGCCGATCTTTACCCTGGTCCAGGGATTCCATATCCCTACATGATGATAATGGTCAGGCGGACTGACACGTGTCAGCACATTACCTGAAGGGGTGAACACAGGATGTATAAATCCGCTTCTTTTATAAGCTGTATCAACACCCGGCGGCGGGTACATTATCGATTTCCTGTACTGAAGGATCTCAGAACTCCCCTTTTTCAGTATTATGTTATCAGCTGTGACTATTGAAGTTATCTCATCCTTAATCCTCTCCGGTTCGTTCTTAAAGAGGAAGAACTCTCTCTTTTTCCCGGGACCGGTTATGCCATCGAGTATCCACCACAATCTCGGAATATATCCGGTTTCGACCTGGACAGGCTTTTCGACCATCTGACCTTTTACTTTTTCAAAAAGTCGGAATGACACTGTGTCACTTTTTGTAATTCCATCGAGGTCAAGGCTTACCGGGGTATTCAACCGGTTAAAAGAGCCGGCTTCAACGGTAAAATGCAGCAGCTGTGTCTTCTGCGGTGAGGCTGTCCAGCTTACAACAAGCAGAAGAGATGCGATTAACAGATTTTTTTTCATCCTTATTTATTGTGAGTATTTTTTAACGGCATTCAGAAATGAATGTAAGTTGTTGTCATTTACATCAGGAGGCATGCCTCCCCCGACTGACCAGATGATGCGGTCGTGGTCGGAAATTTCACCGAATGCCTTAATCACGGCTTCATCTACCTGCCGGGGAGTGCCTGCAGCCAGTACATCCCTTGGCGGAACGTTCCCGACAAGTATTACGTCAGGCCCTGCAAGATCGCGGATCTGACCCATGGTATGATTAAATGAAAAATTGAACATATTTACTCCCATCTCCTTTAAATGCCCGGCGGTGATCAGACCATCTGCATCATTGTGAAGGAAACGGACTTTAGCTCTTGTGATTTCAAATATCTTTTTAAAATAAGGTATAACGAACTCTGTGAATTCCGCTTCTCCTATGAAACCGATAATATCATCAAGCACCAGGACTCCCTCAATTGATGGAAAGCACTCTTTCTGAAAGCTTAGCCAGTCACAAATAAAATCGGTTATTTTTTTAAGAAGTTTATGCGCTGCATCCGGGTCCATTGCAAGAATCATCATGAATTCTGTCGTTCCCATAAGAAAACTTGCAATATTCATAGGACCCCGGGCAATAGCAAACCTGACCTGGTGATCTGCTTCACGGATAGCTTTCTCGCAGTTCCTTAACCTGTTGATCATAAATGGCAGCAAACCGTCAGTTTTTACATCAGGTTGCGGAAGTGAGTCAATATCCTCAACGCCCGAAATAATCTTTTCAGCATGTGGAAGACCTTTTTCAAGGAATATCAGTCTTGCTCCGAAGGCTGAGGGCTCCGTACACATTCCATACTCAGACCAGAATGAAGGAAAGAACCAGGCTCCGGGGAATGTATTGACTGCTTTAAGGTTCGATTTCAGCCATTTTTCATCAGAGGAATAGAAGTCGACTGCCGAAATGCCGTACCAGCCCGGAATCCATGGACTGTCAATTATAAATCCGGCAGGTTGATAGTTCAGCTTTATGCCTTCTGTCATTCTGACCAGATCATCCCATGATGAATTGCGCATATCTTATATTTCTAAAAGGAATAAATTAAAGAATAAATTTAACAAGAATTAATCATAATTTCAATGATTCTGATCTGTATTCATCGATAGGCGCACACGTGCATACCAGGTTGCGATCGCCGTAACCATCATCAATACGGCCCACTGAAGGCCAGAATTTATTTTCAAGGATCCACTTTACAGGGAATGCGGCTTTTTGCCTGTCGTATTTGTGGTTCCATTCGTTTGCAGTTACAACTCTTACTGTATGCGGGGCATTCCGGAGCACATTATCTTCCTTATCGGCTTTGCCATCTTTTATTTCCTCTATTTCATTCCATATTGACCTCAGTGCATTTATGAATTTATCGAGCTCCTGAAGCGATTCTGATTCAGTGGGCTCTACCATTAATGTACCATGAACAGGAAATGATAGTGTCGGAGCATGGAACCCGTAATCCATAAGCCTTTTAGCAATATCGGATTCAGTAATGCCTGCCCCGGATTTGAAATTCCGGCAGTCGAGTATCATTTCATGTGCAACAAAACCTGAACTTCCGGTATATAAAGTTTTGTACCATTGGTCCAGGGATTTTGCGATATAGTTCGCATTAAGTATTGCGATCTTTGTCGCATCAGTCAGTCCGTCCGGACCCATCATCATAATATAGGCGTGCGAAATAGTGAGAATGTGGCCGCTCCCGAACGGGGCTCCGGCAACTGCCGTTGTTCCGTGGCTTCCTCCTGTTTTTACAATCGGATGTGAAGGAAGAAACTCTGCCAGCCTGTCGCTTGCAAGGATCGGACCCATTCCCGGACCGCCCCCGCCATGAGGTATGGCAAAGGTCTTATGAAGGTTGAGATGGCAGATATCGGCACCGATCTTCCCCGGTGACGTGAGCCCTACCTGTGCATTCATATTTGCCCCATCCATATAAACAAGTCCTCCGTTGTCATGGATTATCTCCGACATTTCGATTACAGCCTCTTCAAAAACTCCATGAGTTGAAGGATAGGTGATCATAAATCCCGCAAGGTTTGCCTTATGGCCGACTGCTTTCTGATTAAGATCCCCCACATTAATATTGCCGTTATCATCACATTCAACGACAACTACCTGCATACCTGCCATGACGGCACTTGCCGGATTTGTCCCATGAGCTGATGATGGGATCAGTACCACATTCCTGTGCCCTTCGCCCCTGCTCTTATGATATTCCCTTATGACCATCAGTCCTGCATACTCACCTGCCGCCCCTGAGTTGGGCTGAAAGGAGATTGAAGGGAATCCGGTGATCTCCTTTAATGCTTCGCCGAGTTCATCCATGAGCTGGTAATAACCCAGCGCCTGATCTTTCGGAACAAACGGGTGGATATTTGCAAATTCCGGCCAGTTCATGGCAAACATTGAAGTTGCCGGGTTCAGTTTCATGGTACATGATCCGAGCGAAATCATGCAATGAGTCAGTGAGAAATCCTTCCGTTCAAGCATTTTGATATAGCGCATCATTTCTGTTTCACTCCGGTAACGGCTGAATGCTGCACCTTTCAGGTAGTCTGATTTTCTAAGAAACTGATCATCAAGGCATTTGCAGTCACAAAACGATTCGACCGGTTTAAAAGGTCTACCTGCTGCCTCTGCAAAAATCCTGATTATATCGTTTATGTCGCGGAAGGAAGTGATTTCGTCAGTGCTCAGAATAATTGAATTACTGTCGGGGTAAAAGAAATTTATCCCTGCAGCTTCGGCCGATTTCCGTATATCAGTTGATGTTTTCTCTGACGGAAGCACAATCTTTACCGTATCAAAAAACAGGTTATTCGCCTGTTTGTAACCAAGCATTTCCAGGTTACAGCTTATGGTGCATGCAAAGTTATGAATACGAGTTGCTATGTTTTTCAAACCTTCCGGACCGTGGTATTGGGCATACATTCCGCACATGGTAGCCAGAAGAGCCTGTGCTGTACAAATATTTGAGGTGGCTCTTTCACGCTTGATATGCTGCTCCCTGGTCTGGAGGGCCATCCTGAGGGCCGGATTTCCCTGGGCATCTACGGAGACACCTATAATACGGCCAGGCATACTGCGCTTGAGTTCGTCCTTTGTGGCAAAATAGCCGGCATGCGGACCTCCGAAGCTCACTGGCAACCCGAATCGCTGGCTTGATCCGACAACAATATCGGCTCCCCATTCCCCGGGAGGAGCAAGAAGGGTAAGGCTCATCAGGTCAGCCGCCACACCAACCAGGGCTCCCGCAGAATGTACCTTTGCAGTAAACTCCCTGTAATCATTTACTTGTCCGGAAGCAGCAGGATACTGCACAAAAGCGCCAAACAGCATACTGTCAGGTTGTATTTCATTATATTTACCGGTAACCAGTTCAATGCCAAGAGGTTTGGACCGGGTTTTAATGACTTCCTGAGTCTGTTGGAATATATCATCATCTACAAAGAACCTGTTCGCACCTGCTTTAACCGCAACTCTTGACCGGGCATTAAACATCATAATCATAGCTTCGGCTGCAGCAGTTGACTCATCAAGCAGTGAAGCATTGGCAATCGGCAAGCCTGTAAGCTCAATGATCATGGTCTGGAAATTCAACAGGGCTTCAAGCCTTCCCTGAGAAATCTCTGCCTGATAAGGCGTGTAGGATGTATACCACGAAGGATTCTCCAGAACATTACGGATAATTACTGATAATGGCGCTACTCCATAATAGCCCTGTCCGATAAATGTCCTGAAGATTTTATTTTTTGCTCCAAGGCTCTTCAGATGATTCAGATATTCATATTCACTCAATGCCCTGGGAAGCTTCAGAGGCCTATCCAGCCTTATCTTCCGCGGTATGGTCTTTTCAATAAGGTTATCGAGTGAATCAATTCCGATTGTTTTTAACATCCGGGGCAATTCATGATCACGTGGACCATTATGCCTGTTAACAAATTTTTCAGTTGACATATCTTTAAATTTTCCTGTTTTACAAATTATCGAATGAAGTGTTCGTTTATCACAGATCGGATCCGGAATTCTTTTTTTCAAAATTAGTCTTTCATGAAATACGGATTTGTCCTGATCTCATTTTCAATTGTTGTCCTGTCGCCATGACCAGGGTAAACCACAGTTGCCGGTGGCAGAGTGAAAAGTTTGGTCCTGATGCTGTCTGTGAGGATGTCAAAGTTGCCTCCGGGAAGGTCCGACCTGCCAATGCTCCCGGCAAAAAGTGCATCGCCGGTAATTACGATCCCTTCCGATTCGCAGTAAAATGCAAGGCTCCCGGAAGTATGCCCCGGGACATGAAGCACTTTCAGGCTAATCTGACCGAAGGTAACAACCTGGCCTTCAGATAAATATCCGGCAGGCTCGGGTGGATTTTCCATTTCCAGCCCGAAAATCCGTGCATGAAGAACAGCTTCCAGTCTGTTTTCTTCTTCCAGCTTATTACAATAAGTTCCGAGATTATACCTTTCAAGGAATAACCTGTTACCGAAAATATGGTCCAGATGGCAATGTGTATTCAGCAACAGAGCCGGCTCCAGCTTCTTCTTCAGAAGATAGCTTTGCAATTTTTCAAACTCGGCTTTATTATAACACCCGCAATCAATAACGGCGCACTTCCCTGACAGGTCTGAAAGAATATATGTATTGACCTCGATCGGGGAAAAAACCATTTTATAGATTTCCATAAATGACTATTTATCGTTAACTGTCCCTTTGAGCATAGGCACAAAAACAAAATGCCCGTGAGAAGAATGATCAAAGGAATCTTCGTCCGTTCTCTGAACAAGTGTCATTACCTGTGAATTGGCACTGCCAAGAGGAACAACGAGCCTGCCTCCTATCTTAAGCTGTTTTAACAGAGCATCGGGAATCTCCTTTGCAGCTGCCGTTATTATTATTCCGTCGAACGGACCATACTGTGGTTTCCCTTCATACCCATCGCCATAAAAGAAGTCAGCAGAATATCCCAGGGAGGAGAGAGTTGCCTGGGCTTTAAGGTATAATTCTCTGTAACGTTCTATAGTATAGACTTTTGCGCCCATTTCGGCAAGGATCGCCGCCTGGTAACCGGAGCCTGTGCCAATTTCCAGGATCTTATCCCTGTTTTTTACTTGCAGCAGCGATGTCTGGACCGCCACAGTATAAGGCTGGGAGATAGTCTGACCCGAAGAGATCGGAAAAGCTTTGTCCACATAGGCGTGATTCAGGAATGCCGGATCCATAAATAAATGCCTTGGTACAGTATCAATAGCCCGTAAAACTTCTTCATCGTTGATACCTTTTTGCCTCAGCTCCCATATGAGTTTCTTTCTTTTACCGCTGGCCTCAAACGAATCTGTCATGGTAATTATTGAAATCGGTTACACGGCTGCAAAAATAAACAAATTGTCAATCAGGATTCAGGAATGATGTCAATGGTTAATAAATTGTTCAGAATATAAACGATCCGGTGTAAAAATGAAATGCTCATAAAAAATATTACCTTCATCCGGAATTGAATAAATCGAAGGCTGACAGATTATGGCAGAAAAAGAATCTTCTAAAAATAATCTAAAACCTGGTTATCAAAATGATAACGTGCGTAATTATGATTTTTTAAAGCTCATTTTCGATTTTATTTTTTCTTTAATAGTTCTCATTTGCCTCTCCCCCCTGCTTTTACTCCTGGTAATAATTATCAGAGCATCCGGCAGAGGACCCGTAATATATTCGCAGGACAGGATAGGCAAGAGCGGCAAACCATTTGTAATCTATAAATTCAGATCGATGATATATGATGCTGAGAGTGGCGGGCCGCTCCTGTCAGGTACCAGGGAAGAAAGGATTACCAGGATCGGAAAATTCCTCAGAAAATACAGAATTGATGAATTGCCCAATTTTATTAATGTTCTAAAAGGAGAAATGTCTGTTGTTGGCCCCAGACCGGAAAGGCAGTTCTTTATTGACCAGATAATCATCAGGGCGCCGCAGTACAGGGAGCTCCATAAGATAAAGCCCGGGATCACCTCCTGGGGACAGGTTAAATATGGATATGCCTCTGATGTGAGTGAAATGATTGATAGACTTGATTACGATCTTTATTACCTGAAGAACAGGTCAATATGGTTTGATCTGAAAATCCTCTTTCTGACTATATGCACCATTCTTAAGGGAAAAGGAGTTTGAGATCAATGCAGGGCAAATGTCCCGACCGGGCGATATACAGGGCCATCAGGTCTGAGTATGCTCTCGAAAAGGATAACCTCCTTCACATGAACCTCCTGGATAAACATCTTCTCATAACCTGATAATGCTGCTTTAAGGATTTCCTTATTCTGAACCGATTTGACGCGTCCCAGGGTAATATGAGGGTTGAACGGGCGACTTTCAAATTTAAATCCCGTATCTTTCAGTCCATTAATTATCAAGCTGTTAAGAAAGATAAGCTTTTCACAATTTTCAATGCCAATCCAGATTACCCGCGGATCGTTGAAATTTCTGAATACACCTGTCCCGGATAACTGCACTGTGAATTCTCCGAACCCGGTGCATTTTTGACTGAGCACTATTCCTGCAACCTTGATTCTTTCTTCTTCAGTATCACCAAGGAATGCAAGGGTAAGATGTATATTTTCCTGGCTGACCCAGGTAATCTTTTCATCTCGCAGATCCGAGCGGAGTGAGGCGTAAATTCGTTGAAGAGCCACTCCCGGATCAGTTTTAATAGCAATGAAAATTCTTTTCATCATTTTTATTGAATGTTGATTCAGCTATAACTGCCCCGATTCAATTTCCGTTACTAATAACTCTATTAATACATCAGTCCCGTAAGGATCATATTCTTCCTTTAGATTAGTACCGAAAATCCTTGCAATCCCCTGCCAGAATGCTGCTGAAAGTCCGCCCCTGTACTGGCGTATCAGAGCATATGAAGTATTTTGGGTTTCCCTGTCAATAAGCTTGATAAGGAGCCGCCCCTGAGTTATAGTGAGTTCCCTTATATCGTCCTCATAATCACTGAAAACCTCTTTCTCCACATCCCTGATGAATTGTTTCCGTTCTTTTTCGTTACCCATCCCGGCAAGCATTTCATTTACTTCATTAAGTTTTGCCCGGGCAATCAGGGCAAGAGGATAAACGGTCTTAAGATTATATACAAGCCTGTCGTATTTTCTGATCCATGATTTTCTTGCAGTCTGTGATTGTCCTACAACAGTTACTTCTTTGATTTTCACCTCGGGAAGGACCTCTCCGTTCCTGTTTACTTTCTGCAAAAGGTAGATTCTGCCTGCCGCCGTGTCTATTTTCTGCACAGCGGAATCTTTCTGCCCGTAGACTGCCGGACACGCAAAAATGACCAGAAATATGAATGCACATTTCCTCAACTCAGAAAGTTTTGACAAAATTACCAAATATTATTCCTTTTGTTACAACCTTCTGATTGTGCCAAAATTGTGCCAGACTTAGAGAATATTCACTTACTCTTTTTGCCGGTAAGAGGTTAAAAGGTAAATTTGATGAAAGTTTTGAAATGTCATTTAAAGTTGAAGATCTGGAAAACCAGGCATTTTTCAGACAGATCCTCGCAGTTCCTTACAGCAACCTGATCAATTTTGTCCTGGATTATTTAAGAAGAAGGACCGGCATGATGATAGCATTCTGGTCAGTTTGTATTTTTTCAGCTGTAATAGCCATTACCGTAAGAATAAATATTGCAGGACTCTTCCCGTTAAAAGAAATTTTTCTGCAGACATTACTGGGGATTCTCATTTTCCCGATACTTTGCATCCCTCTTCACGAAGGCCTCCATATTGTACCATTCATTTTTACAGGTGCCAGGAAGATCAGGATCGGGGTGGACCTGAAACAATATATTTTTTATGTTACCGCTCACAGGCATGTTGTCTCATCCGGAAAATTCTCCTGGGTAGCCCTTACCCCTTTCTTTGCAATAAACATTACATTGCTGGTTCTGATTTTCCTGATCCCCGGATTATGGAAATGGAGCTTTTCGCTATTGCTTTTTGTGCACACAACAATGTGCGCAGGAGATTTCGCTTTGCTGAATTTTCTGTGGATAAACAGGAATAAAAAGATTTTTACCTGGGACGATGCAGATCAGAAAATAGCATATTTTTATGAAGAAATACTTTAGAAAAAGATCAAAGATCAAAGATCAAAGATCAAAGGATAATAAATTAATACATAATAAACATGAAAAGACTGATAATCATTGTTTTATTATCTGTATCGACAATTCTGTATACTTTTGGTCAGCGTAAGATTATTCACCTGCCGGATCTGCCGGGTTATGTAACGCTTAAATGTGATTTTCACATGCATACTGTTTTTTCAGATGGGAACGTCTGGCCCACAAACCGTATCGCTGAAGCTTACCTTAACGGGCTCGATGCAATCTCAATTACGGACCATATTGAATATACCCCTAAAAAAGATTATGTCACTGTCGACCATAATGCTGCATGGAAAATTGCACAGGGACCGGCACGGGAAGGTAATATAATCCTGGTTCATGGCGCTGAGATAACCCGCTCAATGCCTCCCGGACATTTAAACGCCCTTTTCATTACTGATGCCTCCGCCCTGGTCAGAGATTCAGTGTATAATGCTGTTGAAGAGGCAGTTAAACAGGGTGCATTTATCCAGTGGAACCATCCCGGATGGAAATCGCAGGAACCGGATGGAATTCCGAAATTATATAGTATTCATTACAGGTTATTGAAAAACGGCTGGATCAACGGGATGGAATTCTTTAACGATAATGAATATTACCCGCTTGTGCTGTCTTTCTGTAAAAAGTACAATACTGCAGTAATGGGGAACAGCGATGTCCATGGAATAATAAGTGAAATTTATTCACAACCCGGGTTTACCACCCGGCCGATGACACTTGTCTTTGCCAGGGAAAGAAGCCATGATGCCCTTAAGGAGGCTTTGTTTGCAGGCCGCACCCTCGTCTGGTCCAGAGATATGATAGCAGGCAGGGAGGAATATGCGAAACCTTTCTTTTATGAATCGGTTGAAATAAATAAACCATACTTCCAGAATGACAGAAACCTCTATTTTGAGGTAACCAATAAAACAGACATCCCTTTCTATCTTGAAAAAGGTCCGGCCGGAGCTCCGGCTTCACTTAGTTTTCTGGCTAATAGTGTAACGAGAGTGGTCCTCAGCAAAAAAGTAACTGCACCGCTGATATATGAGGTCAGAAATATCATGACCGGCGAAAATGAAGCGCTGAAGGTAGAGCTGAAATACCAGTAGCAATTTCTCCGGGTAGCTCCGGTGCTCTTCTGTGAAACTCAGTATAAGTTTTACAGTCACACAGAGATCCACAGAGGAGCACAGAGAGCCGCAGAGGTTATCATTTAAAACTTTTCTTTGGCAAGTTTAAGAATATCATCCTCCCTGACTATAGGACGGAGGCGAAATGTATATTCATATTTTTTCCCCGGCAGCCGGTATTCAGGATGTATTTCGGCACCCCAGGAATTATCACCCCCAACTCCCATCTGACCAAGGTCAATATTAAGGTTGACCAGTTCACGGGGCTTTACATTATTGGTATGTGTATTGGCGGTTTTTGCATCGCTCCTGTACTGGGACAGTTTTCCCGGCGATTCAAAATCATCATGAATATTATTCAACGCCGCGAAGCAGAAGAGCGGATTCCCGCTCACCAGTATCCCTGTCCCGTTATCATCGGTCAGGGTAAGCCACCTTGTATCGGTTTTGTAACCGTTCTCCTGTGGCCTGATATATGGCACATACTGATCTGCAACAGTGCTTTCATACAAACCGACGTCTGCAGAGGTTTTCCTGTCGACATAGTTTTCCTGAGGACCTCTCCCCAGCCATTTGAGGTTCGAAAACTCTTCCGGAAGCTGCATCTGCATACCCATCCTTGGTATCTCCGGAAGATTATCAGAAAGTTTGGAAAATGAGTTGGAGATTATGACATCACCGGACCCTGAAACCGTATATGATGTTGAATAATCAGCAATTTTGCTTCCCTCAGGGCTCTTAATATCATAAGTAAATAATACTATTACTTTGCCCATTTCAGGCTGAGCGATATTTGCTTTTGTTACAGCAGCGCCCTCCCCGGCTTTTTTCCAGATGCCCAGCTTGCTTTCCATGCCGTAGCCATAATCATTATCAGTTGGTGGCCTCCAGAAATCAGGTTCGGGAGCTTTAAGCAGGAATTCTTTACCTTTATAATTATATGAATCCATCTTCCCCTTTTCCAGGTCAAAGACGATCTTAAGACCCTCACCGCTTACCACCAGGTTCTTTCCTTCATAATTTGTCTGAAGTATTGTAATCTTTTCCTGAGCAGGCTCAGCCGGCTTCCCTTCTGCTGAAAGCCTGAACTGGGCAGATGCATAAACATGGTCTTCAGGTACAAGATTCCATTCTTCTGAACGTGATACCCTCAGATTCAGAAAATACTCAGCACCCGGGACGGGATTTATTTTTTCGACCGGAAGTTTTATCAGAGTTTCCATTTTTGGCTTAAGATCAGGCAGTGATAATTTACCTGACTGGATAATCGAACCATCGGAGACAATTTCCCAATCAAAGTTGAACTCTGCCAGGTTAGTGAAATCATATTTATTCCCGATCATTATTAATCCATTATCCAGATCTTTCGGTGTGAAACTTACATACTGATATACTTTGTTAACTTCGCTCAGACCTGGTTTGGGGGTCCTGTCCGGCCAGGTAAGTCCGTTAATGCAGAAGTTGCCATCGCTTGGAACACCCGGCTCTCCAAAATCGCCTCCATATGCCCAGTATTTTTCCCCTGTCTCATCTGTTTTCAGTATGCCCTGGTCGACCCAGTCCCACACAAAAGCACCCTGAAGCTTCGGATATTTTTCGATGACATCCCAGTAATCCTGAAGATTCCCGGTTGAATTACCCATAGCATGTGCATACTCGCACATTATTAACGGCCTGTCATTCTTTTCATCCTTTGCATACTCCTCAATCTGATTTATTCTTGCATACATAGGACAATAAATATCAGTATGCCTTTCAGTTGTGTTTGTACTTTTCTCAGCTCTTTCATACTGAACAGGACGTGTAATATCCCTGGTTTTGGTCCATTTGTAATTATTCAGGAAATTGTTTCCGTCGCCGGCTTCATTTCCCAGTGACCAGATAATTACAGACGGATGGTTTTTATCTCTTTCCACCATCCTCTGCATCCTGTCAAGATGGGCCGCGGCCCATTCCGGCTTATCGGCAAGAGTGACATCCTTATCATAACCTATTCCATGTGATTCGATATCAGCCTCATCAACAAGGTACAGGCCATATTTATCACACATCTCATACCACAGTTCCTGTTGCGGGTAATGGGAAGTCCTCATTGCATTTATGTTGTGACTCTTCATTACACGAATATCCTTCAGTATCATTGCCTCGTCAATAACATGACCGTTGACATCATCATGCTCATGCATATTTGTTCCCTTTAGCCGGATGGCAATACCATTGACAAGAAGCTGCGAATTCTTAATCTCTACCTTCCTGAATCCTATTTTTGAACTTACGCTTTCGAGTACCTCTTTCTTATTGTTTTTCAGAGTTATGACCAGCGAATAAAGATTCGGAGTCTCAGCGGACCATTTTTTTATTTCAGGAAGGCTTTTTGTGAAGCTTATATCACCCTGGTTACCATCAATCCGTATTCCTTTTTCTTCTGAATAAAGCTTCTGACCATTGTCAAAAAGTGATGCCTCAACAGCGAAATCATTTTCTTTTGCAACTGCACTTTTCATTGAAACATCAAGTTTCAGGAGCCCGTCTGAATAGTTGTTACCAAGATCACCATTGGCAAAGAAATCGCCAATAAAAGTTTTTGGTCTGGCATGAAGGAATACTGTCCTCTGAATGCCGCTCATTCTCCAGAAATCCTGGTCCTCAAGATAGCTGCCGTCACACCAGCGGTACACTTCAACGGCCAGGGTATTGTTACCTTTCTTGAGGTATTTCGTAATGTTAAATTCGGCCGGAGTTTTACTGTCCTGGCTGTAACCAGCCAGATTTTCATTTACCCAGACATAAAATGCTGAAGCTACAGCTCCAAAATTAAGGAAGACCTCTTTATTATTCCATCCGGAGGGAAATTTAAAGCTCCTTTTATAGGATCCTACAGGATTATAGTCATGCGGAATACGCGGCGGATCTTTTTTAAAAGGGTAAGTGATATTTACATAAATGGGAACATCATAACCTTTCATCTCCCAGTTTGACGGCACATCTATATCATCCCAGTCGCGGGTATCATAATCATCTTTAAAAAACCAGTACGGCCTCTGGTCAGGTGATTTTACCAGGTTAAACTTCCATATCCCGTCGAGCGACATGTAATTCGGGGAGTTTTCCTTTACTGATTCAAGCGCCGAAACCTCATCATTAAAGCTTATCATTGTTGCATGAGGATACTCCCGGTTCAGGTTAAACATTTCAGGATTCTCCCAGTCGCGGGGTTCTTTTTCAGTAAATTTTACCCCCTCGTATTTACTGTATCTTTTACATCCCGACAGAACAAACACTGCCATTAGTATGATAAATGGTATTTTCTTCATATTAAATTGTGTTATTAATATTCATAAAGTTATGAAAAAAGTCCGGAAAGAAGTGGCCCTGGTTTCTGAGATAAACATAATCACAGCTCGCATATTTTACTTATTTTTTCAAACTCCGACGGGGAGTTAATATTAATGAATGATATTGCTTCGGGGCTGTTACTTTTCAGTTCATAATAATTCACTTTTATCATTGAAATAAAGGTCCTCATGCTGTAATCGAGGTTCTCATTAAGTATTTTTTCAATGACCGGAAGTGTTGAAACTGAATAGACAGAATGCAGAGGTTCCGGATAATTATTAAACAAAGGAACAACAGCTTCGCATTTATTATTACAGAATATATCTATCTGTGTGGATATAAGCCGTTTGTTTAAAAAAGGCATATCACAGCCAACAACAAACACGGCTTCCCCCGACGATGCTTTAATGCCTGTATGAAGCCCGCCCAGAGGTCCGGCATTTGGGAAGATATCCTCCACGATCCTGTAGTTATCAGATCTCCTGAATATTTCAGGAGTTTTTGTGACGATTATCAGATCGTCAAAAATTTCCCGGGCTGTTTCAATTATCCTGTCAAAAATTGTCTTGCCATTGATTAAAATATCTGTCTTGGATTTTCCTCCGAAACGTTTGTTTTCCCCGCCTGCAAGAACAACACCTGATATATCCATAATATTCAGAATAATCCTGAAATTTTTCCGTCTGCATCAATATCTATTCTCTCAGCCGAAGGATTGGCCGGCAATCCGGGCATACGCATTATAGAGCCGGCAATAGGAACAATGAATCCCGCTCCTGAAGAAAGCTCCACTTCCCTTATCTTCACAGTAAATCCTCTGGGACGGCCGTGCTTATTAGGATCGTCAGAAAGAGATTTTTGCGTTTTAGCGATACATACTGCAAGGTTCCCAAGGCCAAGCTTTTCAATTCTTTCCAGCCTGGCTTTGGCTTTTACGGTATATTCAACATGGTCAGCACCGTACATCTCTTTACAGATTATTTTGATCTTGTCTTCAAATGACCATGAAAGCTCATAAAGCGGTTTGTAATAATCAGGACATTCTTTAACACTTTCAAGAACTTTCTTTGCAAGTTCAATTGCGCCTTCTCCGCCTTTTGCCCAGGATTCATTAATTGCCGCCATGACATTCCGGGACCTGCAATGTTTCATCAGCAGGTCGAGTTCAGCATCTGTATCATTGTCAAACCTGTTAATGGCAACAATCGGGCTGAATCCAAAATATTCCATATTCTCAATATGCTTGTCAAGGTTTTCAAAACCTTTCTCCAGGGCTGACAGGTCCTCATGCCTGAGTGAAGATGATTTTGCTCCGCCATGGTATTTTAATGCTCTTACAGTTGCTACAATAACGACGGCGTGAGTCTTAAGAAAGCCATACCGGCATTTGATATTGAAGAATTTTTCAGCCCCCAGCTCACTTGCAAAGCCAGCCTCCGTTACCACATAATCACTCAGGGAGAGTCCCGTCTTTGTAGCAACTATTGAATTTGTTCCCTGTGCGATATTTGCAAAAGGTCCTCCGTGAATTATTGCAGGCGTTCCCTCCAGAGTCTGGACCAGATTGGGCTTTATTGCATCTTTGAGGAGGGCAGTCATGGCGCCCTGTGCTTTAAGTTCGCGTGCAAATACAGGTCTGTCGGACCATGTATAACCAACAAAAATATTCCCGAGCCTTTGTTTAAGATCAGCAAGATCTCTTGATACACAAAGAGTTGCCATTACTTCAGATGCTGCTGTAATATTAAAACCTGATTGGCGCGGGATTCCTTCAGTAGTTCCTCCGAGGCCAATAACAATATCCCTCAGCGACCTTTCATTCATATCCATGACCCTTTTCCACTCCACCGTCCTGGGATCGATCCCAAGATTCCCTTCCTTAAGCTGGATATTGTTATCTATAAGAGCTGCCAGAAGGTTATGTGCTTTTTCTACTGCTGAGATATCACCTGTAAAGTGAAGGTTTATATCCTCCATAGGTATCACCTGTGAATAACCACCGCCCGCTGCTCCTCCCTTGATTCCAAAGACAGGTCCCAGGGAAGGTTCGCGCAAAACCACTACTGTTTTCTTCCCAAGCCTGTTAAGCGCCTGGGCGAGCCCGATTGATGTCGTGGTCTTTCCTTCCCCCGGAGGAGTGGGCGTAATTGCCGTAACAAGTATCAGCCTGGCATTTTTTATCTTCTCTTCATTAATGAAATGGAGAGGTAATTTTGCCTTATATTTACCGTATAATTCCAGGTCGTCAACAGGGATTCCAAGCTTCTCGGCTATCCAGCCAATTGGTCTGATTTTTGCCTCCTGGGCAATTTCAATATCGCTTTTCATAAAGATGCATTTCTAACATCATTTCGTACATCTAAACTAATACATAAAGTCCAAAAGTATTTTATTCAGGAAAATTTTTCGTAAATTATGCACAAATGTTCCGGTTTGATAGTTATACAGTTATTATAAATACCTGACGCAATGGATAAAAATCTTACAAACCTCTACGAGGATTTCAAACGGGGCGCGATAGGTCGCCGTTCGTTCATTAAAAAAATCTCCATACTGACCGGAAGTACGGCTTGTTCGATGGCTCTGCTCCCTGTGATCGAAGGAAATGCTTCTCTGCCAGATTCCGGTACGCAGGATGATCCTGAACTGATAACTGAGTTCATAAAGTATCCTGCTGCAACCGGAGAAATGCGGGCCTATATGGCAAGACCGAAAAAGGGGATGAAATTTCCTGCTGTTATTGTCATTCATGAAAACAGGGGCCTGGTACCTCATATTCAGGATGTTACAAGAAGAATGGCAAAAGAAGGATTTCTCTCGCTGGCCCCGGATGCGCTTACACCTGTAGGAGGAACGCCGGAAGATATCAGCAACGTCGGAGCTCTTTTTAAACAGCTTGATAACGGTCAGACAGTAAAGAATTTTGTTGCTGCAGTTAAATATCTGAAGACGCATCCCAATTCTAACGGGAAGGTTGGCTGCACCGGCTTTTGCTGGGGAGGGGCAATGACGAACCAGGTTGCAGTAAACGCACCTGACCTGAATGCAGCTGCACCCTACTATGGCCGGCAGCCATCAGCTGAAGAAGTTGCAAAGATCAAAGCCCCCGTCATGGCACATTATGCTGAAAATGATCCCGGGATCGATGCCGGCATTCCGGCCTTTGAAGAGGCTCTTAAGGCAAATAAAATTGAATACCGGATTTTCGTATACCCCGGAACAAGTCATGGCTTTAACAATGATACAAATACTGAAAGGTACAATGATCAGGCCGCTAAGCTGGCATGGAGCCGTACTGTTGAATTCTTCAGGGAAAAACTGAAATAGTTCCTGGTTACCGGTCGCTGGTTTCCTGTTACGGGTTTTGCCTGGTAATCCTGAGAGCTTCGATGAATGGCTGGCAATGACTGAAGAAGATCTTATAGCCTGAACACAGGTAATTTAATCCCGGCTCCCCGTCAGGAGTGTTAATGAACCTGTTTTTCGGACATTCACCATTGCACATAGTCCTGACCTCACAATTAACGCAATAACGGGGAAGTGTCACCAGTTTTGCATCCCCAAAAGCCTTTTGTTCAGGTGAATCAAGCAATTCAGCCAGGTTCCTGTCGTTTAAATTACCCAGGAGATGAGCGCTGTCAACAAAATGATCGCATGAATAGAAATCGCCGTTGTGCTCCACCACCGGTACCCCGCCGCATCTGTCCCTGAGAATGCAGAGTGTGTGCTCCTGGTCAAAAGCTGACCGGATAGCTTCCTCGAAGATCTGGATCTTTATACGGCCTATATCCTTTTCCACCCACTCATCAAAAATTGCGGAAAGAAATGATCCGAATTTTTCAGGCTGTACCGAACCGGGACTCACTGCCTTTCCGGAGGATTCCTGTCTGACAACGAGCGGTAAAAAAGTCAGGTATCTGACATCAAGCTGTTTAAAGAAATCATAAATTACCAGGGGGAATCCTTCATTTGATGAACTCACCACACAAAGGATCTCCACAGGTATTTTATATTTCTGCAAAAGAGCATAGCCGTTCAGAACCCTGTCGAGGGTAGTTCCCCGGTCACCGCTTCTCCTGAAGAAATTATGGAAGTCTCCCGGTCCGTCAATACTGATGCCTGCTATAAATCCCTCGTCAGAAAAAAAACTGCACCATTCATCATTAATGAGGGTCCCGTTGGTCTGGACACCATTCATCACATTCCTTCCGGAGGGTGTATGTTTTTTCTGAATTGCTACCACCTTCCGGAAAAATTCCAGCCCGGCCATCAAAGGTTCTCCGCCATGCCAGGAGAATAAAACAGTCTGATCACATGACGCTTCGATGTGCTGTTTAATGTATTTCTCCAGTATATTATCATCCATAAGGAAAGAACTGCCATCGGGGTAAAGATCTTTTTTCCCGAGGTAATAGCAATAGCTGCACCGAAGATTGCATAAAGGACCCACAGGTTTGGTAAAAACCTGGAATTGACGATCTATTCCCATGATATTATTTCAGTGTCCTTTTGATTTTTCTTATCCATTTTAATTCTCCAATCCAGAGGGTAATAGTTGTTCAGCCTCTCTCCGATATTGTTTATAAAGCCCAGACTTACATCCTTATACCGTAAATTGATCCAGCCTTTTGGAATATTATCAAGCTCAATTTTTACCCTGGAAAGGAAACCGATTGCCTGGTTATAATCAATATCAGCTGTCGGGCAGGCGCTTTTCCGGAAATTAATGTCCATTGCAAGGTCATGATCAGGCAGGAACCTGTTTCCTTTAACTGAGCCGATCCTTGTTCCGGGCTTTACAATCCTGAGGTTTTCATAAATAATGCTGAAATCCTCCGGGGAACAGGGTGCAGCGATAATATTGCTGTCTGATTTCAACATTCTCCCTCCGGAACAGAGGATCCATTCCCCGGCAATTTTCAATTCGTCCCTGGCCGGCCTGAACTTATAGTCATGTTTAATTCTTACCCGGGATTTTTCCCGGCAGCCATTCTTTCTTAAGACCGAAACGAATAGGCCTTCTCCCGGAATCTTCCCGGGGAAAAAACCATATCCCCTGATACCCCGGAAGTCAATTTCCCTGATACCTTTGAAACCTGAAATATCAATGGTCAGGATTTCAGCTTCCATGCCTGACACAAGCCATTTTATATTTTCTTCATTCTCTCCCGGGTTAAAAGTGCAGGTGCTGTAAATAAGAATCCCTCCATCCTTCAGTGAGGGCCATACCTCAGCCAGGATCCTTTTCTGTCTCTCGGAACACAGGATTGTGTTCTCCTGCGACCATTCATTAACTGCAACCTGATCACGGAACATTCCTTCTCCGGAACAGGGGGCATCAACAAGGACCAGGTCAAAAAACCCCTCAAGGCTTCCGAATGCGGCAGGATCATTCCTGGTAACTATTGTGTTGCCAAGTCCCCATTTTGTAAGATTTTCCGCAAGAACTGCGGCCCTCGACCGGATAACATCATTTGCCACAAGAAAGCCATCCTCTCCCACCAGGGAAGAAAGATGTGTTGCCTTGCCACCTGGCGCTCCGCAGAGGTCCAATACCCTTAAATAATCCGATTTTTCAACTTTCTGTCTGAAAACCTCATCCAGGAACATACCTGATGATTCCTGGGGATAGTAGCACCCGGCATGAAAAAGAGGATCCATGGTGAAGGAGGGCCGTTTTTCGAGGTTAAAACCCCCGGTACACCATTCTACCGGCCCGGAATCAGCTGGTTTACTCTTCCATTTTCGCCCATTAATGCGGATTGAAGTGCGGGCTGCCTTCTCAAGTGCAATAATTAGTTCGTCCGCATTAATATATTTTTGCGTTTTTATCCTTTGTATGAAGGCTTCGGGCAGTGGCATTTTATCTTTTCTCCAACTAATTCGTTTTATGGCGACCGGACGGATCCGGAATAAAGTGTATAAATAACACTAATTAATTGCAACCTTTCCGTTGCCAATCAAAATAAATGGTGACCAATATTGCGGCTGCGGATAGATCTTTATTATATCCCTCTGAGCAAGAGTCAGGGCCTCCTGAAGGTTATGATCCTTCAGATATTTGTAAAAATCGGCCATCAGCAATGAAGTAGGTTGATCAGCTACCGCCCAAAGGCTGACAATCACTGATGATGACCCGGCAAAGAGGAATGCCCTGCTGAGCCCCACAAGTTCATCGCCCTGGCTTATATTGCCCAATCCTGTCTCACATGCACTCAGTGTTACCAGGTTTGCATTCAGATTAAGTCCGAACACCTCAAAAACATTAAGCCGCCCGTCATCTTCTTCACTTGGAGGGAATAGCAGATGGGAATACAGGGGCTGTTTATAATTGTAACTTCCATGTGTCGCGAAATGAATGAAATTAAAATCGCCGGCATGTTTTTTTACGAAGGTCTCAGTACTTTGATTACCAAATGCAGAGAGATTATCGGGGAACAACGGCAGAATATTTCTCAGTTCATCTTCAGTCCCGGGCAGTCCGGGCTTATCTGCCAGGGAAATGTCCGACAGGGCAACTCCAAAAAAACGTGAGCCTGATTTGACCTTTCTGTTATTACAAACCAGAAAAACGCTGGCAGAGGGAGCATAAATGATGTTATAGTGCTGAACAAGGTACTGCTGGTGTGAGTCCATAAGAGCCTGAAAAGGAAGGAAATGAAGAGAACCGTTAGGGATAATTACCAGATTTGAGTACTTTAAAATATCATTTTCAACAGGAGTAATGAGTATTGAATAAAGAGAAGAAAGAGACTCCCTTATTTCGACCATTGAATTGGACTCTATCGACTTTCTTGTTTCTTCAATGAGTGTGGAGAGTTTCTTTTCAGAAGCCGGAATGGCTTTATGGATTATCCCGTTTTTAGAAATCACCCAGTAAATAAGATTATTGGTGCTGATCCAGTATGCAATGAGGGCTGTTTTTTCATCAAGGCCGGCCTGGATTTCAGAAAGGTTGACAGGCCGGGCAGAGACTATTTCGGCATAGGCAGGATTATTGAGCTTGATTCTCCGGAGGATATCTTCATACTCAGCCTGTGAGGCCGCCAGCGCTTCCCTGAGCTGTCGCAGACCCGAACTTCCCGGTTCCTCTTCGTTATATGATCCGGCGTTCCCTTTTTGAATAAGTTTATAAAGCTTCTGAATCTCAATTCTTTTTGCCTGCTCGAGAGAAATAAGGTCACCGGGCAGCGAACCCTTATAGTCGATCTTTTTATTTGCGAGGATATCATAAAATGCCCTTGCTCTTGCCTGCTCCGAAATCTGGAATGCTTCCACAGGCCTGTTGAGGCGCAGCAATATCCTGAGAAGCCTGTCGTAAACCTCCCTCTTGCTGTTGAAATATGAACTTTTAAATTCATCGATGGTAAGGTTACCTCTTATCTTTTCAATGACTGCAACAGAATTTCTGTACGACCTGACCGCCTCCTCATCCTGGTTCATTTTCTCAAACATCCTTCCAAGATGGAACCATGCCTGCCATACAGTCTCAGGAAAATCTGTTGCTTCTGAGGCTGATTCAAGGAGAGGCTTTGCAGCTGCAGGATCATTCTTATCAACATAAATGCTGCCTTTCAGAACCAGTACACTGGATATTCCCACCCTGTTGCCGGCTGCCTTGAACTTTTCTTCTGACAGGTCAAGATAGATCAAAGCGCTGTCGGTTTTATTCTTTTGCATCAGCAATTCAGCAATACGCAGCGAAGAAATAGCTTCTCCGGTAACGGAACCCTGTGAAGAGAAATACTCATTTGCGCTGACAATTTCTCCCAGCCTCAAATTTAGCGATGCATCAAGGCTTTCTGTCTTCATTTCAATTGTATCCTTAACCAACCTTGCTTCATGGTAATATTTTTCAGCTTTATTCAAATCACCCAGCCTGCTGTAAATATCCCCTGTACCGATTGTTGTCCAGATTACCTGACCCATAATGCCCATATCTCTTGCCTCTTTCAAAGCCTTTTCCTGGTATCTCAGCGCATTTTCATATTCCCCGGCTTCGGAGGCTATTGATGCAAGAAGCTGGTTATGCCGTGAAGTACCAAGTCCAAGCTCATCAGCTTGTTTTATAGATTTCCCGGCAAGATTTCTAGCCTCAATAATATCTCCGAGATCTGAACGGACATTTGCCAGAGTAAGGTTTGATTCCATTTCCCCGCTCCTGTCATCGGCCGCATTAAAAATCGAAAGGGCCCTCTCTGTATATATGAGTGATTTATCAGTCTGTCCCATGACAGAATATAACTGCCCAAGTGCCAGGTAGTTATCGGCAATAGAGATCTTATTTTCGTTTTTCAGGCTCTGCTCCATCCCCTCGCTCAGAGCCAGGGATTTCTCAAGGGAGCTGATGCCATACTGACTCAAACCCATGTAGATGAATATCTTCCCCTGATGCCGTAATCCGGCAATCCTGTTTACCAGGTTATTATTGACAGAATCTATAACGAGCGCAGAACGCACCTGAGATAAAGCAGACTCATAATCACCTGTCATTTCATAACAATTGGCTATTTTCCGGTGAACATCAGATTCCATGGAAGGATTGCGGTAGATACCAAGTTTCCTGCTGTTATCAAGCATCAGGGAATAGTGGACTATTGCTTCCTTGTAATTATGTTTATTGAAAAGCAGGTCGCCCTGGTTCTGCTCCCTGGTTACCCGTATCGAAGGAGTTACACAGCCGATAATTAAGAAAGCAATTGCAGCAACAGACACCCTCATTGATCTGTAAAGAGATATCCCTGAATAAAGTTCTGACCTGGATGCCGCCTTCATTAATAATTAGAATATATATTGTCCAAAGAGCATATATAGCGGATCTGCAGCAACATTTTTCCCTTTGACCGGAATTCTTACCGATTCTCCGAGCCTGAAACGAAAAACCTGGAATATAAGACCCGGTTCATACGACAGCGCCCATGAAGACGGCATCAGAGCCGATGGCACCAAAGCAAATCGGGAATTTTCAACTTTACCCTGGCCCTCATGATAGAAATTAATTTCATTTCCGAATACTATCCATTCATTAAGGTGGAGGTTCCAGTTAAGGCCCGATTCGAAGAGGTTGCCAAATCTGAATTTTCTTTCTGTAAGGTCAGCTGTATTAATGATCTTTTTCCCTCTGAAATTATAGTTATAGGCATAATACCATGAGAACGAATATGGATAAGCTACTTTTCTTAAGGTGAAATTCACCCCAAGGGCATATGTCCCGTCGCCTACCGGAAGATCGTACTCGTTTTCGCTTTTAATATTACCCGGATTCTTATTACCGGTAGGGATCGTTGTTTTTACCTGTCCGGTCATTGAAAACTTCCTTTCCGTTTCAGGGATAATCTGGTATTTAAAGGAAATACGGCTGTCACCAATACCAAGTCCTGTTTGTTTTGACGTTGTGGTAACAGTTGTATTTGTCAGGGCTGATATTTCAGTACTGGAAATCTCCTGAAGGTTATTCATATATTCAGTCAGAATATCTATCTGAAACCTGTCGCTCACGCCATATTGTAAAGTGATCCCATATGAAGCTTTTGAACCCCATGAGCTGGTTCTGTAATAATCTTTCTTCCCTGAATCGTCGAAATACTTGTCGGCAACCCTGTAATTAAGCAATAATCCTGTCCTCAAATAGCCCTTCCGAAGGGTAACAGGCTCAGTGACAACTGTCTGTTGTTTAAGGTCTGACGGAACCAGGAGCTTTTCTGTCTGACCGGTAACTACAGTGGCGGAAGCAAGAAGAAGGCAAATTAAAAGTTGTCTCTTCATTTCAGTATTTTAATTTACCTGAGGAACGGGAACATATTAAAACTTAAAGTGGTAAACATGTAGAAAGGCGCATCGTTATTCTTTCCCTTCAGAGGAAATCCGGCAACCTGATAAACCGTCAGACCTGGGGATATCTGCAGTTCAAATCCCGGTTCCAGGTTTACCAGATTCTTTTCGGGATTTGAATACTTATTTCCCCAGTATTCTGTCCATCCTCCCTTTGTTCTGAAAAAGCTGGTATTAAGGTGAATGCTGAACCAGCCGGTTGCCTGATAATGAAGCGATGCATCGATTGTATAAGTATCACTTAGAAGGTAAGTGTACGATTTGTCATAATAGGAGAATGCCTTATCAGTCATTGTTTCTTCCCATCTTATATTGTGGCCTTCCTTCATTGGGGTCCGGAATGTCCATTCAGCCTCAGCAGTGAATCTTTTGTAATTTATCTTTGACGAAGCTGCAAGTAAGTATACCGGGATCCCGTAGCCATTCCTGAAATTGTAGTGCAGATTTACAGTGTACGTGTTTGATGCGGCAAGTGACGTGACAACATTATTTGAAGGTTGCTGAGTTTCATATTTTGCAGAAGGAACATACAATCCGCCTTTAATCCCGAAATCCAGCCACCGGAATTCAATGGGAAGCCTGATTGCCGTGAAAAGAAATATATCACCCATTCCCCTCGACTCGGTTAGCTTATTCACTGTTACCCTTTCAGTTGCAGCGCTGGTAATACTGACAACAGTTGTCGTTGCATCCCTTATCCCTCTCCTCAGAAATGTGGTTTCCATTCCGGCTTCAAGGAAGTTTGTAATCCCATACCTGAGATCAACAAAATAATAATGATAAACAGAACCTGTCCCGAAGTTCTTTAGATATACAAGGTTGCCATCAGCATCATATGACTGGGAACGGACCGCAAACTTATATCCTGCATCTGCCCTCAGCTGGCCCCGGTAAAGCGTAAGCGGACGCTGGTTATAAGGTGTTGTCAGAAGTATATATTTATCCCTGGGCCGGGGCGGAGTCTGGCATTCTGCAATTCCGGCCAGACCGGTTGAAAGAAGCATTAGCAGGATGAACGGGTAAAAATGTCTCATGATGTCCGGTCTAATTAATTGGTAATGTATATTTTACAATACCTTTCGTAGTAAGGCCGAACCAGAGATTGCCATATTTGTCCTCCCCGATGGAATTAACTGTGTTTTCAGGAAATCTGGTGGCTATATTGTAGATATGAGGAATGATGCCATTATATTTTATCACTCCTGTTGAATCCGTCGCGAACCAGATATTTCCGCCCCGGTCCTCAAAAATGTCGTTTATAGCACAGCTGTCCCTTCCATTTAACAGAGAGAGCTGGTGGATACCTTTCGTGTCGATCCAGGATACCGTTTTTCCTCCCTTTGTCCCGATCCACAAATTGTGTTTCGAGTCCCTGAGAATTGTTGAAATCCTTTTATCAGGCAGCCCGTCAGCCACATTCATGTAGGAATAACCTGAACCATTCCATTTTATCAGACCGTTATTTGTTGCTATCCAGATATTTCCCGAATTATCTTCCTCAATAGCATTGACGGTAATTGATTTGAATGAATCAACATTGGTTTTAACAAATCCGGAACCTTTATTTACATAGAATCCCTGTCCTGCAGTTCCTACCCAGACAGATCCGTCAGAAACAACTTTTACAGAGGTAACAATCATTGTGACAACAGGATCAAGGTAAGAGCTCCAGGTATTGGAACCCGAGAGGATAGATACCCCTGTGGAGGTTCCGAATACCAGGTTCCCGTCGGATGTCTCAGCAACACACGATACCGTATTGCTGAGCAAAGGTGATGTGGCAGCCTTGTAATAGGTCCACGAACCGTCAGTATATTTCGCAATACCCTGTCCGGGGAATGTCATCCAGAGATTATTCCTGCTATCGAGCTTTATATCGGAAACTTTATTGCCCGGGAGTCCGTCGCTTACGTCGAAAAGAGTCCATACGCCAGCTGAATCCGGATCGAGCAGATCATAACTATTCCGTTCGCAGGAGATAATAAATATCAGGATGAGAATTCCTGCAAAAGATCCAAAACTTTTAAGGATTTTTGATTTTCGCATATGATTTCCCAGTTGATATTGTAAAAGTCACAAATTCTGTTCCAGTCAACAAATACCAGCGATAATAATAAAACTATTAACGGCGAAAATTATTACTTTCCGGGGGATTTTCAAATTATTTCACTCCGGATGAATTGTCAGTCATCCCTTTAATATCACTGCTCCCGGAGTATCTTTTCCAGAGAAAGAATATCGGAATTCCCAGGAGAACTATTATCAGGCCCGGGAAAGTATAATCTGGCTTATATAACAACAGTATTATCATAATTGTCACTGTTGTCATGATATAAATTGCTGGTATCACCGGATAGCCAAAAGCCTTGTAAGGACGGGGAATATCAGGCCGTTTAATCCGGAGGATGAAAATTGAAAGTATAGTCAGCGTGAAGAATATAAGTACCGCAAAAATCACATAATCAAGCAGGTCGCTGTAAGTACCAGAAAGACAGAGCAGTATGGCCCATATTCCCTGGATTAATATAGCAAATCCCGGTACGCCAAACTTATTTATCTCACCTACTTTTTTAAAGAAAAGACCATCGCGCGCCATGGCGTAATATACCCGCGGACCTGCAAGTATCAGTCCATGGTTACATCCGAAGGTGCTTATCATTATAAACACAGCCATGATAATAGCTGCATAATCGCCGAAGACGACGCTCATTGCCGATGTAGCAACCCTGTCGTCGGCAGCAAACTGGATCCCCCTGCTCAGAACATCAGTGCCATCGGGCGAACCGGCCAGGGGTAATATTTTTATATAAACAAAATTCGTTAAAAGGTAAATGACCGAGACCAGGAGAGTTCCGAAGAAAAGGCTTAAAGGGACATTTCTTTTTGGATTGATCACTTCACCCGAAATATAAGTAACATTATACCAGGCATCCGCCGAGAAGAGCGAACCGACCAGGGCGGTGCCAATAGCTGCTATCAGAGCAAATCCCGCAAGAGGGACTATCTGATTATCAGGCCCTATCTGGCTTGCTTTCCAGAATATCTCTTTATTTATTTCAAATGATGTAAGGCTTTTTGTTGCAAAGAATCCGATAAGGATAAATCCGAAAAGTGCTATTACCTTGGTCGATGAGAAGAAATTCTGGACCGTTTTCCCGGTAACTATTCCCCGTGTATTGAGCCATGTAAGAAAAGCTATCATCACTATTGCAATCACCATTGTGCTGGTAATCTTAACAGGTCCGATCTTCACCAGAATATTAGTGTCTGATATCCAGGGGATAAGAACTCCTGAAAATTTCGCAAAGGCCACGGCAACGGCTGCAATTGAACCGCACTGAATAACCAGGAATGTCGTCCATCCGAACAGGAATCCGATAAGAGGATGATAAGCCTCCTTCAGGTATACATACTGACCTCCGACATGAGGCATCATTGAAGCCAGCTCTCCATAGCTTATAGCTCCGATCACGGTAATTATGCCGGTAATGAGCCAGACTACCATCAGCCAGCCGGGCGAACCGACGTTCCTGGCTATATCTGCGCTTACAATGAATATTCCGGAGCCGATCATAGCCCCGGCAACTATTGATATGCCGTCGAACAGGTTAACCCGTTTCTGAAGCAGGTGATTATCGTCTCCCATACAATTACGTGAATCAAACAAAAGTAATTAAACAAATGAATTTTGTTATTAATTTATTTAATTTTAGCGTAGCATTTAATCTATTGACAAATGAAAAGATATATCCTGGTCTTTATGGCTCTGCTGATGTGTTTTACCCTGTCGGCCCAGAAATTTGATAAGCTTGCCAAAACTCCTCCAATGGGATGGAACAGCTGGAATAAGTATCACTGCGATGTCAGTGAGGCTTTGATCATGCAGATGGCCGATGCAATGGTTGCCAGCGGAATGAAAGATGCCGGTTACGAGTATATAGTTATTGATGACTGCTGGCAGGTATCACGCGATGAAAATGGTGAAATAGTGGCTGACAAAGATCGGTTTCCTCACGGTATGAAATATGTTGCTGACTATGTCCATTCAAAGGGGCTCAAATTCGGCATTTATTCATGTGCCGGTAAACTTACCTGTCAGAGACGTCCGGGCGGACTTGGTCATGAGTACCAGGATGCCCGCACATATGCCCGCTACGGAGTTGATTACCTGAAATATGACTGGTGCAATTCAAGCACCCAGGATGCTAAATCGTCATATGCCAATATGCGTGATGCTCTGTTCGCAGCAGGAAGACCTATAGTATTCAGCATTTGCGAGTGGGGAACGAACAAACCGTGGGAATGGGCCGGCGAAGTTGGTCATCTGTGGCGCACTACCGGCGATATTGCCGATAACTGGAATTCCATGATCAATATTTTTAACCAGCAGAAAGATCTTGCAAGATATGCAGGTCCCGGACACTGGAACGATCCCGATATGCTTGAAGTAGGTAACGGAGGAATGACAACAGAGGAATATAAAACCCACTTTACATTGTGGTGCATGCTGGCGTCTCCCCTGATGGCAGGTAACGACCTTGCAAATATGTCGCCTGAAACAAAATCCGTACTTCTTAATAAGGAAGTTATTGCCCTCAATCAGGATACACTAGGGAGACAGGCAACATGCTGGAGAGATAACGGTGATTACCAGGTATGGATAAAACAGCTTGCCAACAATGAAAAGGCCATATGTCTCCTGAATAAAAGCGATGAGAAAAAATCAGTTCAGGTCGACTTTGCTCTTCTGGCAAGGACAAGTGCAGGGCGGCGGGGCGGACAGCCTCTGTCACTTGATAATTACACGGTCAGGGACCTGTGGGAACATAAGGACCTGACGCTGAAAGAGAGTTCAGTATTTGTTGACCTGCTTCCGCATACGGTTAAGGTATACCGGTTTGTAAGAAAATAGGTGAAGTCCAGGTTGTATTGAAGTGCAGGAGCAGTTAATTACCAGCTTAACTAAAAGTCAGTTCCACAGCTGTTACGGATGCTGATGGAAAAGCTATAGGGTCATTGACACTCAATACTCTTTCTTTCGGAATTAAGGGATCATCCTCAGCATTTATAATTTCAAACTCAGGGTCGGTTGATAGTTCAAAAGCTTTCCCGGACTTAATAGTGATCCCATTAATTTCAGGTCGTAATCTGACCGTCCGTGCACGGCTGGTGTTCACAACATGCAGGTAAACAGTGCTTTCCGTTCGGCTCGCCGTAATATCCAATCCTTCAGGTACACCTGCTATATCAATAAACTGTTTCCCGGAATGGTTGCGGTACAGCCACATAATTTTAGCCACAGGCATCATAAAGGATTTACCACCGGGGGTAGGTATCATTATTGCATTAACCTGCCACCTGTTTCCGCAAAAGTCTGCAAGAGTGGCTATTTTAAGCAGGTCACCATTCCGCTCATGCAGGTTCATCATCCGTGCATATGAAACCCCGGCTGCCCAGGAAGAAAGAACTTCACACCGGTTCCGGCCAGGGATAGCATAATGACATTCTGTGAGGGCTAATGGTTTCGGAGCAGACCCCATTTCATCCCTGATTGCTTTTATCTTGTTTTCATGGTACCTGTATCCGTTCATTAAAATTTCCCATGTTGCTGCCGGGTCTTTACGGTAATCATTATTCCGCAAAGGAGATCGTGTTATGTTCCTGCCCGGATCGAACATATTATGAAAAGCAATATAATCAATATGTTCACCGGCAATATCTATCATTTGTTTCGCCCAGCCGCTGTCGCCCCATGCAATCAGCTTTATCGAAGGGTCAACCGCTCTCATGGCTTTGGAAAAAACTACTGTTTTGTTTGCCGCTGTTATATTATTGAATTTATCCCTCCCATATGATGTTTCGTTGCCAAGCTGCCATATCTTTACCGGTAAAGGATCCCTGATCCCATGTTTTATCCTCAGCTTATTTGATGGATCATTGCAATAGCCGACCCATTCTGCAGCTTCTTGTGCATCTGCAGAACGGATATCTCCCTTTTTTGTAGCGGCATATCCCGGATTTCCCTCTGATTCAAAATTAACAGCCATCAGGGGATCAGCTCCAACCTGCCTGCAAAAATCAACAAACTCAGCTGTGCCAACCTGGTTCGATTCAATTCCTCCCCAGGCTATGTTAAGCATGGGCTTTCTTTCCCCCCTGGGTCCGACTGCTTCTTTCCAGCGGTAGTAGGATGAAAAAATTCCTCCCCATCTGATCATTCCTGGTGCCAGCTCTTTTGTAACCTGAATCACATCATCCCTCCATTTGTCAGTCTGGTGATTCCAGGCTGCTTCCACTGAACTGTCAGTAACGCCAAGTGGTTCCATGAATTGCATGTATAGCCAGGGTGATAAATCAAACCGTGGGACCGGATTGATCCTTAAGGTAGAAACAGAGTCCTGCGGAAGCGAAATATTTGCAACCGGCGCCAGGGCCAGAGATGCACTTCCTGCTCCTGTTATCTTAACGAAATCACGTCTTTTCATTTTCCTGTATGTAACAAAAAACACCGGGCTGTAAAGAAACATTTCTCTTTCAGCCCGGAGCAATATTTCTTTCTTTATCTATTTTACTGAAAACCTGAATATTGTCTGTGATTTGAATGTCTCACCCGGATTAAGAATTGTCGAAGGAAATTCAGGATGATTGGGGCTGTCGGGATAGTGACCTGTTTCGAGACAGAAACCTGATCTGTAAATATATGGTTTCCCCCCATGGCCGATAAGTTTTCCATCGAGGAAATTACCGCAATAGAACTGAACCCCAGGCTGATCGCTTATTACCTCCAGAAAGCGTCCCGTTGTGGGGTCATAAACTGTTGCATCAACGGTTCTTGGATTATCAAGCACAAAAGTATGATCATAGCCTCCTCCGCGTTTAAGCTGGTCATAGTCTTCATTAATTCTTTCCCCAATGGTATGAGGAGTGGTAAAATCAAAAGGAGTTCCGGCAACAGGTCTTATTTCTCCCGTCGGTATAAGGGTTGAATCGACCGGAACAAAGTTTTTGGCATTAATAACAAGCTGATGATCAAGAATATCACCATTGCCTGCGCCATGAAGGTTGAAATACGCATGGTTGGTAATATTCAAAACACTCTTTTTATCTGTGGTACAGGTATAGTTCATAACAATTTCATTATTATCGGTCCATGTATATTTAACCCTTACATCCATATTGCCCGGATAACCTTCATCCATATCGGGGCTTTTGAGAGTAAACTCGACAGCCGGTACTTTCGAATCCTTTACGTCCACTATATCCCATACGAGGCTGTGCCAGCCTGCGGGACCTCCATGCAGAGAGTTTGGTGCGTTATTAATGGCAAGAGTATATTCCTGTCCGTCGAGAGTGAATTTCCCTTTTGCTATCCTGTTGGCATATCTCCCTACAACTGCTCCGAAATAAGGATCTCCTTTAATCATTCCGTCAAAGGTGTCAAAGCCGAAGGTGATATTATCTTTATTGCCATTTTTGTCAGGTACTTCAATCCAGGTTATTCTTGCTCCGAAATTCGTCAGTTTGAGGACATTGCCTGCCTTATTTGTAAGGGTTAAAAGGTAAACGTCTTTCCCCTTATAAGTGCCGAATAATTCTTTCTTAACCATATCTTTATTTTTTGACGATTGCATGCAGGCTGTAAAAACAACAGCTAATGCAATCATTGTTAATGATACTAAAAGTACTTTTTTCATATTTCCCGAATTTTATTTGTGCTAAAATAATGATTATTATTTCTGTTTCAATACCAATATCAATAATTGTAAGGCTTTGGAACCATAAACATAAATTTATTGAGCCGGGAGCTTATTTCTGCAGCTGCATCAATGCATCAATTGCAGCAGCAAGATAAACAGCAGGTGCATTCCAGTTTATAGCGATCTCATTGGAAGCATAAGAGCATACAGAGTCAACATATGCTTCATCGGAAATAACCGATGGATATTCACATCCATCCTGACGGCCAGGATTAGGGCCTCCTGCAAGCAGACCAGGGACAGGATCAGCCACCCCATCAGACTCGGAAGGCCGGTGATGAGGATGCATAGGTGTTTTTGATCCAAATCCGGTAACAAATGAGTAGCCTGTGGCATTTCGTCCCAGGAGATAATCGAGGTTTGAAACAGCATTATTCAGGAATTCCTTATTATTTGTAAGCCGGTAAGCCTGAATCAGAAGGATGCCCTGGTTGGCGGCTACAGAATTGCTTCCCCAGACAAAATCCCTGGCTGTCCCGCCCATGACAGTCATATAAGCCCTGTCAGCCACTCCCTGAACCATCCTTTCTGCTGTACGCACCAGGCGTTTTTTAAGGGCCTGAATCTCATTCCCTGCAAGGGAGGAGAGATTCTTTTCAGAACGTATGAGTGTATAATATCCAAGTAATCTGACATTTGGCCATGAAGGCAATGGCATAAGAGTATCGGGGAACATATTCACTGCTTTATAATATCCCGGACTCCCAGTTGAGGCAAATAGTTCTGAAGCAGCCCAGATAAATTCATCGGAGAAATTGTTATCGCCGTACTCTCCTGTTGAGATTTCAGGCTTATAGATCCTGTTAATTGCGGCCTGATTATAGGTTACTTTAGGATTTGATGCTGCCCATTCCCATGCCTTCCTTGCGGAAGTGAGGCATGAATCGCTCAGCCCCGGAAGCTCTTTGTCGAATTTTTTATAGATCCTGGCGGCCTGCGCCATTACAGCTGCAAAATCAAGCGTTGCAGGAGTGCTCTTCTGAACCGCATACCTGGGGCTGACAGCTTCTGCAGGCATAATCATTCCGTCAAAGGCCGCATTAGTCACCTTATGATAAACTCCTCCGTCATAAGGGTCCTGCATCGTTAACATCCATCTGAGATTCCAGAGAACCTCATCAAGAAGATCGGGAATTTTATTATTTTTTTCCGGAATATCAACCTCCAGCTTATCACAGTATGAGGGGAAATCTTCATACAAAGAGAGCAGTGTCCCCATAGTTATCCCGCTGTTGACTATATATTTGTTATAATCACCGGCATCGTACCATCCTTTGGGACAAGAGATTACCGAACCCTCTGGTCTCCCCGGCGATGCTGCCGAACCATGAACGATAACTTTGTTGTCAGGATGACCTTCGGCGCGTCTCCACTTGCCGGCATATTCCGGTAAAAGGGGGGATGACATTCTCTGAAAATAATAACCCTTTATTAGTCCCCGTGCCAGCTCCCTGAATTCATTTTCTGCTATACTGAACGGGTATGACAATCCGACATTCTGAACATAGATCTTATATGATCCCGGTTTGTTAAAACCAGAAAAATCAGCGATCCTGGTAATCTTTTCCGAGAATTTGGATTTATGAGGGTCGCTGAGCACTCCTTTGTACACCATCTCCCCTGTTTTGCTGTGTTCAATCAGGAATATCGCACCTTCTTCACCTTTAATTACGGCTATTTTCTGTGCTCCGGGGTAGAAGCCAACCTGGTTTAATCTTATATTATCAGGGGACTCCTGTGCCTGAACAACCTTTAAAACCGGGAACAGAGTCAAAAATAAAATCAAAAATCTAATCATCTCATTATCAGTTTAAACTGCTTCAGGTTTTATTTTAGATACTTTTTTATTGTAATCTTACGGCCGTTGTATGAAACTTCAGCATCAGCTTTTCTACCGGAATCGAACGGGACGGGATTTTCTCTTGTTATCCATATGATCCTGAACATTCTTGATCGCAGCATTCCTTCAAACTCACCGTTACGATCGTTTATAACGACCTCGCCGGTTCCATTGGTGTAGCTGATTTTTATTGTGCTGCAGGCTCCTTTCTCATAATTGTAATTCGTCCCCTCATCCTCGTAAAGCGTAAATGCGCAATCCCGTCCGGTATAGATGTATAAAGTAATGGGATCCGATGGTTTTTCGTCAGTATAATGAATTTCAGGTCCTACAGGAATGATTGATCCTTCCCTGGCAAATAAGGGTATCCGTTCATAGGGCGCATCAACTTCAAGTCTTTGTCCTCCGTTATATACTTCCCGGAGTAGAAATCGTACCAGCCGCAGCCGGCAGGAAAATAAACCTCGCGGGTAGTCGCTTTGTACCTGTACACAGGTGCCACCAGCAATGACGGCCCGAACATATACTGATCGCCTGTGTTCATAACATTTTTATCCCCCTGAAAATCCATTACCATAGCGCGCATAATAGTATAGTCGTTGAAATAAGCAAGGCCCGCCAGGGTATAGGTATATGGCATAAGCCTGTATCTCAGCTTATCATAGAAGACCATACTCTTATAAGCCGGATGGCCTTCCGGCGAGATATTAAAAACTTCCCTGAATGGAAACTGGCCGTGGCTGCGGAACAACGGGCAGAAAGATCCGAACTGGTACCAGCGTGTATTTAACTCCCTCCATTCATTCAGATCTTCAGATTCTTCCGCAGCCCGGGTATACCTGTTCTCAACACAAAAACCTCCGATATCCATGGTCCAGTACGGGATGCCTGACATTGCAAAATTCAGTCCGGCCGGTATCTGTGCCTTAAGATCCTCCCACCTGGTTCCGATATCACCGCTCCAGGTGGCAGTGGAATATTTCTGAAGTCCCGGAAACCCTGAACGTGTAAGAATAAAAACCCGTTTTCCGCGATCGGCTGATCTCTGTCCATTATAAATAGCCATGGCATTTACAAGGGCATATGCATTGAAATATTTTGTCGAAGGACCTAGGGCAGTGGGTGTGGAAAGCTTCTTCCGGTATTCCATAGCTGAATTTGAAAGTATATCAGGTTCAGTGGCATCCATCCACCATGCGTCAAAACCTCTGGTGTAAAGATGCTCCCTTACCTGGTTCCAGAATAAATCTCTTGCTTCGGGTCTGTACGCATCGTAGAAAGATCCTATATAACCTTTTCCTATCCAGTCCCTTACACTGTCTGTTACTGCCTGCCGGTACATCCAGCCTCTGGAATCAAATTCTTTGAAGTGTCCGGTATTGATATAGAATTTTGGCCAGACTGAGATCATTATCTTCGCATTCAGCCTGTGAACAGCATCAACCATACCTGAAGGATCAGGGAAGAATTTCGGATCAAATTCATGAGAACCCCATTGATCAACGGGCCAGTATGACCAGTCAAGGACGATATTGTCAAGGGGGATGTTTCGTTTCCTGTACTCTTTAACAACATCCAGAAGCTGATCCTGCGATCTGTACCGTTCGCGGCTCTGCCAGTAACCCAGAGCCCATTTAGGCATTACAGGAGCCTTTCCGGTCAACAGTCTGTAGCCGCTAATGATCTTGTCAAAGCTATCTCCCTTTATGAAATAGTAATCGATCTGATCACCCATCTCTGACCAGAGTGAAAGGTTACCCTGCTCTTCAGGCCTGACCGGGCTCAGCGCTTTCAGTCCGATATATGAAACTCCGCCATCAGGCTGCCACTCTAACTTTATGGAATACTGTTTTCCCTTCTCCATTTTTTTTTGGAACTTATACGTGTTGGGATTCCATGCAGTCCTCCATCGCTCAGGGACAATAAGTTCATTATCGAGGTACAATTTTACATAACCGGCATAGTATAGCTTAAAGTGAAACAGGCCCGTCTCCTTTGGCTCGATTTTGCCTGTCCAGGTTATGGTTGAGCCGTAAAACTGAAAACCGGCGGGAAAATTCTTTATAGATGTCAGGTCCTCGTAGTCGACTGAAGACTCTTTTCGCCGGATAAATATTTTGTCCGGATCAGAATCCGTATAATAAGAAGCCGTCAGTCCTCCATTCTCACCTTTATCACCGTACAGGTTGAACAGGTCCATTTGCGAATAATCCCGCGGGTCTCCGAATTTTGTGAAAGAGTAGTTATCCCAGAGGATTCCATAGTTCCTGGTAGACAGAATAAAGGGTATGGAAACCTTTGTATTGTACTGGAACAGGCTTTCATTCAGGCCCTTATAATTGAATTCATCTGACTGGTGCTGCCCGAGTCCGTAAAATGCCTCACTGTCGGGTGACTCAAATACCTGTCTCATAGTATATCCGTCAGTTCCTTCGACAGATATGGGACTGAATGTTTTCCCGCCATTTTTCTGTTCGGTCAATATGATGTTATTATTCTCATCAAGAAAAACCACTTGTCCTGATTCCAGTGAAATGCGGGCTTTTATCTCAGATGTTGACAGGATCAGGTTGTCTGTATCCCTGGTTACACGAAAGGGAGTGGGGGAAATGGACTTCCCGGTTACACAGAGACTTTTATCTGTTGAGAAACCTTTTCGTGGTGAAGCAATTACATGAATAATTCCGGCACTTATGACTTCAGCCTTAATTTTTACCGGACCGGAAGCGTTTTCTCTTTTCAGCCGGATAATGAGGCCGTTATCAGTTTTCCTCCAACCCTGCTGATAACAGGAGGTCAGAAAGAATGCAATTAAGATTATCAGCGGAGCCTTTTTCATTCGCAATATTTCCATGTATGAGGGTATTTTATGGAAATGAAGATGCTTATACAATGATATTAAATAATTGTCAGAATGTAAATACCATAACTGATTTCTGTTCACCGAAATCCGGAATCCGGTAAAAAAAATCCTCCCTGTATAATGAAAAACAGGGAGGAAATGCTCAGGTTCTGTTAAAGGTCAGGTTATTATTGCTTTTTTATCCAGACCAATGAGAATGGTGAATTTCTGTCTCCCGGCTGTGTAACACGGTTGGATCTGGCAAAATTAGGAATAGCTGTCAGAGGTGACCCGTCATCCCATTTTCCTGTTATAACCATTATTCCCCCAAGAAGATCCGGCTTCCATTCGGCCTTAAGCGGTCCGGTCCCGATATATTTGTCAATATCAGGCTGGTCTGCTTTCTCGACATTGTAGATCATTGGTCCGTAGCGGAGGGCGATTCTGCCCTTGTCAGCCACAACTTTCTGATCTGCAGTAATTGTCTGTACTTCCATGGGAAGTTCAAATTCAACCCTGTCGCCTGCCGCCCATTTACGTTTAATTTCAGCGTATCCTTTTACGATCTTTACCTTAAACTGCTTCCCGTTAACAGAAAGAGACTTCAGTCCCTTAACTTCAGGCACCGGCGTATAAAGGGCGCTTGTAGTACGGTCCGGCACCCTGATAAACAGAGTAAATTCGGTATTCTTCAAGGGATTGACCGTGACTGATACTTTACCGCTCCATGGATAATCGGTTTTCTGGATCATTTCAATATTGGTGCCGGCAACTTTTTCAACAAGGATCTTACTGCCTATGAACAGGTTCATGTAAAGTCCGTCTTTCCCCTTGACATATGTCCAGGTAGGGATCATGAGGAGTGTCCTCGGAATATTGCCGACACAACACGGGCAGGTATGCCACGGGTATCTGGCAACTCCGGCGGAAAGAGGATTGTCATAATAAAAGTTCTTTCCATTAATATCAAGACCACCAAGCAGGGCATTATACATGGTTTCCTCATACAGGTCGGCATATTTTGCATCGTGATATGCTATATTCATCTTGTACTGGAAAAAGATCAGTCCGCAGCTTGAGCATGACTCACAATAAGCATTGTTGGGAAGTGAATATTCAGGTCCGAATCCTTCTGATGTTTCACCGCTTCCGATTCCCCCGGTGATATAGTATTTTTTATTGATCATGTTATCCCAGAGTGACATAACTGCACTCTGGTAGTCTATATCTCCTGTCTCGGCAGCGATATCTGCCATTCCCGAATAACTATAAGTTGCTCTTACGGCATGTCCGACAGCCTCATACTGTTGCTGAACAGGAACATGACTCTGGTCATATTCTGAACCATCTTTCCTGCAGTCGAGAAGGAATTTTGATAACGCAATGTAGCTATCGCCATGTCCGTTACCTTCCATATCATTTACAAATCGACCGAACCTTACAAGGGCCTGCTCCATTTCCTGGTGACCGTCATACCATTCCTTTTTTCCGGGGCCAATATTGGCAACCCAGCAATCTGCCAGCTTTTTGGCTGCATCGTAGAGTCGCCTGTCTTTACCTTCGGTCAGAGTATAGTGATTTATAGCGGATTCAAGAAAGTAACCGGCAGTATAGCCTTCGTGATTGCCTCTGGTGCGTGGTGCCCATCTCTCCTGCCATCTTGCCGGATCACGGAGTGTGTAGGCTGTCTGAAGGTAACCGTCAGGTTCCTGTGCAGACAGTATAACAGGTATCCATTTTTCGAGGGTAGCTTTCATTTTTTCCTGAGCTGCAATAATATCCTTATCTCCCTTTGGATCCACCATAAGAGCAATACACATAGCCTCCACTGTCTGATGAACCCAGGCATTCGAGAACACATATCCTTTATGAGTTCCATGAGCTTCTCCCCTCAGTGCTTTTGCAGCTTCAATGAAATTATCCAGACCGCCGGGACCCTGCTTAAGATCTGTACGGTTGATCTGGTCAATACACCATGGTATCCAGTTCACTATCATTACCTTCGCCCTGGAATTCCAGAGCGGATTATCAATCGAATATTTCTTAGTATAGACCACATCAAGGCGGTCACCTGCCGGAGCCTGCATAACTTTGACACTCAGGTTTGAAGAAGAGCTTACACTTCCTTCCGTAACATTCAATGTTAAGATATAATTGCCTGTCTCAGAAAATGTTGCAGTTGTGGCAAGGGCTCCCTGATCAGCGAATGTTACACTTCCCGGTCCGGAGGTTTTGGTCCAGACACTCTTATTTACAGGCGATAGTGACCTGATCCTGCCTGAAAGATAAGTTTTCCCCCCGAGCATGACACTTCTGTCTGTTCCTGCATTTACAACCGGAGGTATATCAGGAGAATCCGCGGTTTTCAGAACGACCCACTCAAGAAGCGTTGTGGTGAACCTGTCGGCAGAATCAGCCTCCAAACGCAGTCTTGTGGTCTGCACCTTATCAAAGGTGGTCCTGTTAAACTGGTTGTTTACCAGTGCAAGACCGGCTGGATTATTAACCGGCACAAAATCTGATCCGTTCCAGTATTTAATTCTGTATGCATAAGGAAGCCTGAGGGTGTTATCAAAATTCCACCAGAATACGGACACCTCACCTGTAGTCACCGGCTGCAGCCAGGTATATTCGACCCACTGGGTTCCCTGGCGCTGTTGTGGCCTGTTGCCTCCCTGGGTCTGCACTCGCCCGGCCGCTGTGGGGGTAAGTCCGTCATTTAGGGTAGTGATTATCGTACCGCCACGGGATGAACTTGTTGCGGTAGCTACCATAGCCAGATTTTTTTGAACCGGTGAAGCTGCGGGGACCTGTGCCATAAGCATACAGGAACCGGAAAGAATCAAACTTACAAGTACAATTGTAATATAATGTTTTGCTTTCATTGGTGAAGATTTGATATTTAAAAAATTATATTTATTCAACTATCCATACGTATAATCCACTGACTTATTCTTTATTTTGCCTGAACATCAGTTTCAGAGCTGTTGTCTGACCTGGGAAACAGGAAGCCAGACCATCATCTGTCCAGGACCACGGTTGTTCCATAATGCATATGGAATCAGCATAACGGACCCCTCGGAAAGCTTTTCAATCTTTCCGTCCGGAGTTCTTTTTGTCCGGAAACCTGTCGTCCTTATTATCTGAGTGCCATCGAGAAGCGAAGGAACATATTCAGTAGTTAATGGCGTTTCCTTATTAAGTACGATATCAAGTACATTAAAATCTTTATTGTCGGGCCACTCGGCACAATAGATAACGGGACCCCGCTGAACTGCTACTTTTCCGTTATCCTCCTTAATCTTTTGGTCGGCAACTACAGTCCGGACGGGCATGGGGAATTCAATTTCAACCTTATCGCCGGCCATCCATTTCCTTTCAATTTCAGCATATCCGTTCACCGGTTCCCATTCCCCGGGCTTGCCGTTAACAGCGATCTTATACATTTCATTATTCTGGTTTTCAAACCGGTAAAGATTTCCCGGGATAGCTTCATTATTTGCCCAGTCCGGAATGCGGATCTTCAGGGAGAATTTATTTTCTGATTCAGGGAACACACTGAGTTCAACTTTCCCTTCCCACGGGAAACCGGCTTTCTGGGAAATTTTAACTTTCCCCTTGCCTAAGTTTATCTCAGCTTCATTTGAAATGAACAGGTTAACATAAATATCTTTGCCCCTGACAGCGTAAATATATCCCGGGATGGCTGGCACGAACCTTGCAATATTCGAGGGACAGCAGGCACATCCAAACCATGCGCTGCGGTTGTGCTGACCATTTGACTCAAGAGGATTCGGATAAAAGAACCTGTCAGCTGACAGGGAAACCCCTGACAACATAGAATTATAGAGTGTCTTTTCAAGAATATCAATATATTTTGATTCACCGTGGAGAAGGAAAAGCCTGTGATTGAAAAATATATCACCAATTGAAGCACATGTTTCACAGTAAGCCGACATATTTGGAAGCACAAATGGATCTGCAAAACCTTCATTTCCTCCTGTTGCCCCTATCCCCCCGGTCAGATAGATCTTGCCATAAACAAGATCTTCCCAGATCCTGGTAATTGCATTAAGATATGCCTTGTCATTTTCTATCGCAGCAATATCAGCCATTCCCGAGTACATATAAGTGGCTCTCACTGAATGACCTACGGCATGTGTCTGATCGACCGGTTTTAGATTCGCCTGGTTATATTGTTGTCCCTTTGGTCCGCGGACATCGAGGAAAAATTTCGCAAGATCAAGATAATTTTGATCACCTGTAACCCGGTAAAGCTTTACAAGCCCCATCTCAATCACCTGGTGTCCAGGATAAACTTTTTTCCTGTCCCAGCCAAAATCTTTATTTACAAGGTCTGCCGATTTGATTGCTATATTTAATAGTGTTTTTTTACCTGTTGCCTGATAATGGGCAACCGCAGCCTCGTAAAGGTGACCAAGGTTATAAAGCTCATGGCTGAGTATTGAGTCTAGCTCCCACCTGTTCGGCGAAGCCCATTCGTGAAGGCCCTTCCCTCCATGCATCTCCGCAATTGTCCGGTTGGTATAAAGATACCCGTCATCCTCCTGGGCAAGTCTGATCTTGTAAATTAAGGTGTCGAGGTATGCTTCCAGTTCCGGATCAGGATAAGTCTGAAGCGAATATGCAGCACCTTCAATTATTTTATATATGTCGCTGTCATCAAACGGGTATATAGTCTGAAACCTGCCGGTATCAAGGCCTCCGGCAATCTCAAAATTTTTGATCCTTCCGGTCGACTCACAATAAGAAAAAGCAATAGGAATTGTTACCGAGAGCATTCTTCTTTATCCGTGGTGACCAGAAATTATCAGTCAGTTTCACAGAAGTAAACGGAACAGGCCGGATCGGATAATCAGCGGATGAATTATTACGGGAGCATCCTGAGAAAATCAGGATTACTGCTGTTAGTGTTAATAAGAGATTATTTAAGTTCTTCATAAATATCTTTTATTAAATATTCCGAATTTTCAAATCCCCGATGATAGCCTAAATTCTTCCAACCTTTTTATTTGCTTTCTTCCTCTTTCTCCCGTGACGCTCACCTCATCCCCCCGGCCCCCTTCTCCCGAAGTGAGAAGGGGGAGAACTATCTGTATATCAATAACTAAGCCCCTCTCCCCCCGGGAGAGGGGTTGGGGTGAGGTCTACTTTCTCAGCTCCAGAACCACCACTGATTCAGGCGGCATAGTTACAGTAAGTGTTCCTTCCTTCAGCTTATATCCGGTAAATGAAACAGGTTTTACAACTTCAGGATTCTCAAAACTGTTATAAGCTGCCATTTCATTTGCAGTAAGCACCTCTCCTGAAACAGATTTAAAGTTATCTCCGATAACCGGACATGTCAGGACAATCTCCTTTCCGGGATTAAGGTTTGCAAGGGAAATATGAACTTTCCCTTCCTTGTCGACAGAAGCTGAAGCTGTCAGTGCAGGTATTTTTTTCCCTCCGAATTCATAATCTTCGCTGCGAAGATCCGTATTTAACAGCCTGGCTTCCTGGTGCACCCGGAACATCCTGAAAACGTGATACGTAGGAGTAAGAACCATTTTATCATCCCTGGTAAGTATCACTGACTGAAGCACATTCACCATCTGGGCCAGGTTTGCGACCCTGACCCTGTCAGCATTCTGGTTAAAAATGTTAAGATGAATTGCAGCTGTTATTGCATCCCTCATGGTGTTCTGCTGGTAAAGGAAGCCCGGATTCGTACCCGGCTCAACATTGAACCAGTTCCCCCATTCATCAACAACAAGCCCTTTGGTTTTTTCCGGATCATACCTGTCCATAACAGCTTTATGCCCCCTGATTATCCTGTCAATATCATAATTGAGTCGGAAAGTTTCAAACCATTCCCTTTCGTCAAATTTTGTTGCTGCCCCTTTATACCCCCATCCATCCACTACGGTATAATAATGAATTGACATTCCTTCCATCATATTCCTGATTGTCTCATCTTTCATCAATGTTTCGGTCCACTGATAACTATCTCCATATGGTCCGCACGCAACACGGTAAAGAGTGTTTCCGGAATAGTTCTTAAGAAAGGTAGAGTACTGTTTCATGACGCTGCCATAGAATTCAGCGGTCATATTACCTCCGCATCCCCAGTTTTCATTTCCAATAGCAAAGTATTTTACTTTCCAGGGCTCCTCTTTACCGTTTTCCTTGCGGAGCTTGGTCATGGGACTATCAGAGCCCGAAGTCAGATATTCGATCCAGTCTGACATCTCCCTGACAGTTCCCGACCCCATATTACCATTAATATACGGATCGCAGCCAAGAAGCTCCGTAAGTTTCATGAATTCATGTGTGCCAAAAGAGTTATCTTCAGTTACCCCGCCCCAGTTTGTGTTAATAATTGAGGCACGCTTTGACTGCGGTCCGATACCATCCATCCAGTGATAGGTATCTGCAAAACAACCGCCGGGCCAACGGAGATTGGGTACTTTTATTTCACGCAAAGCAAACAGGACATCATTTCTTATTCCATAAGTGTTCGGGATTTTTGAATTGTTGCCAACCCAAATCCCTCCATAGATACAGGTACCCAGGTGTTCTGAAAAATGACCGTAAATATCCTTGCTGATAACGGGTCCGGAATGATTGGCAACAATGACCAGCTGGTTGACCGGCAAACTACTTTCTTTTTGAGCAAAAGACATTAACCCTGTCAAAACCATAATAGTAAAGAGGAAGAATAGAGATTTTCTCATAACTGGAGATGTTAGAGGTTTAATTTCCTTTGTGGCCCTATGTAAATCGTTACTGACCCCAGATCCCCTGCAGGTGACTTTATGGCATTCTTCATAAAGGCCCTCTTCAGGGGTTGAGGGTAAAAAATCCGATTTTACATCTGTTCTTTTTCAACGAACTTACCCAGCTTTTTATATCTGGCATAAAGGGCGTCATATTTTTTTGCTTTCGCCGGAACAGGCTTATATTCTTTTTCAAATCCGCTACCCATGGCTTTCTGTGCAGCAGAGATATCTTTGTGGACTCCTGCAACTACAGATGCGGCCATTGCAGAACCCAGCGCACATGTCTGGTCCGATTTGGCAACTTTTATTGGCATATTCAGGACATTTGCAACAGTCTGCATTACAAACGGATTCTTTTTAGCAACCCCTCCAACAGCAATTACGCCATCTATCCTGGCTCCTTCCGATATGAATCTTTCATTTATCATTCTCGAGCCAAAAGCAGTTGCTTCAACAAGAGCTTTGAAAATCCTGGGAGCATCGGAGCCAAGAGATAATCCTGCAATAGCTCCTTTCAGTTCCTGGTTAGCATCGGGAGTACGGCGGCCGTTGAGCCAGTCGAGGGCAACAAGCGCTGTTCCATTGTCATTAATGGATTCAGCCTGTTTGCTGAGCTCGGCAATCACCTTATCGGCCGTCTCTGAGGTTATCCTTTCTTTAGTTTTTTTATCAAGCCACTTCATGCCGGAAATAATTTCCGTTACCGGCCATAACAAAAGCTTGCTATACCAGGCATAAATATCTCCGAAGGCCGACTGCCCGGCTTCAAGGCCAAGCATTCCGGGAACAATTGATCCGTCGACCTGGCCGCAGATGCCGGCAACAAGTTTATTACCTTTTTTGTCAAGGGAAGTCACAAGCATATCACAGGTTGAGGTTCCCATAACCTTTATAAGCTGATATGGCTTTATTTCTCCGCCTACAGCCCCCAGGTGAGCATCAAATGCGCCTGCACCTATCTTTACCCCGGCAGGAAGTCCGAGTCTGTCAGCCCATTCCTTTGATATTGACCCAATTGCAGTATCGCAGGTGAATGTTTCTGAGAAAAGTCGCTCCCTGAGGCCTGCCAGCAAGGGATCAAGTCCTTTAAGAAATTTTTCTTCGGGAAGTCCGTTGAAATCCTTATGCCACATAGCCTTATGACCTGCTGCGCAACGGCTTCTCTTCAACTTCAGGGGATCTGTATTCCCTGTCAGCAGGGCAGGTATCCAGTCACAATGCTCTACCCATGAAAATGCATTTTTCCTGACTTTTACACTATGACGCAGCACATGAAGGATCTTTGCCCAGAACCACTCAGAGGAGTAAATTCCCCCTTCAAATTTCGTATAGTCGATGCCACCCCATGAACGTGTATATTCATTTATCTCTGCCGCCTCTTTCACTGCTGTGTGATCTTTCCAGAGTACAAACATGGCGTCGGGATCATTTTTAAACTCATCCTTCATAGAAAGCGGAACCCCTTTTTTATCGACAGCCACAGGCGTCGATCCTGTAGTATCAACAGTTATTCCGGTAATGTTGCCCCTTATATTTTTCCCCAGTCCTTTAAGTGCTCCCTTTATGGAATTTTCAAGGCCTTCTATATAATCCAGCGGATGCTGGCGAAACTGGTTTGAAGAAGGATCACAATAGAGTCCCTTTTTCCACCTGGGGTAATCAAAGACTGAAGTCCCGACAATCTCCCCGTTACTCGTATTAACTATTACCGACCTGACCGAATCAGTTCCGTAATCGACCCCAATCACATATTTATCTGCCATATTTTATAAAATTATTTTAAAACTCATTGACCATAATAAGAATCTTTCCCATGTTTGCGGAGGTAGTGTTTTTCAAGCAAAAATTTATCGACCGGCTCTTTATTGCCCAGAAGAACTGTATAAAATGCCATCCTTGCAATCTCCTCCAGAGCTACTGCATTATAAACGGCGTTCCCGGCGTCAGTGCCCCAGCAAAAGGGTCCGTGGCTGTTGACCAGGACTGAAGGTACCGACAGCGGATCAACTTCTTTAAGTACCTCCACAATCACCCTGCCTGTATTTAATTCATAATTTTTATTTACTTCTTCCCGGGTCAGCCGCCTTGAACAAGGGACAGAGCCGTAAAAATGGTCGGCATGAGTTGTTCCAAACGGAGGAATTGACTTTCCGGCCTGAGCCCAGGAAGTTGCATAGGTGGAATGGGTATGGACAACGCCACCGATAGAACTCCATGATTTATAAAGGAACAGATGGGTCGGTGCATCTGTCGAAGGTTTGAAATTCCCCTCAATCACTTTCCCGTCAGGATCAAGCACTACCATGTCTTCAGGCTTCATTGATTTATAGCTCACTCCTGATGGTTTAATTACGATAAGCCCTGAATCATTATCCCTGCCGCTTACATTACCCCAGGTATGAATTACCAGGCCCTCGCTTACAAGTTCAAGGTTAGCTTTGAAGACGCTTTCTTTTAATTTCTCCAGCATAACATCAATAAATCAATTCTCACTCTTATCAAAACTCTCACTCTAGTTCACATCCAGATTAAAGTAAAAGCCGTTCTTAATCAGCTGATGATATCTTTCCTCATTGAACCTGTAGTAATATGCACCTTTTTTTGATGTTTCCTTTTCCTTCTCGTCAAGCTTTTCGAGGATCTCCATTGACAGGATTTTTTTCCTGAAGTTTCGTTTATCAATGCTTCTCTGGCAAATAGCTTCATAAAGATTGAGCAGCTGGACGAGAGTGAATTTCTCCGGTAACAGTTCAAAACCGACGGGCTTGACCCTGATCTGCATCTGAAGTTCCTGAAGTGCAAGAGAAACCATCTTGTTATGATCAAATATAAGATGAGGAAGGCGGTTCAAAGATTGCCAGTGAGCACCGTTTTTCCCTGCAAGAACAGGGTCTATATCCTTTAATTTTATCAGAGCCCAGTAAGCGCATGAAATAACTCTTGCCCCCGGATCTCTTTTAAGTTCACCATAGCAGTGCAATTGTTTCATGTAAACTTTATCAAGGCCTGTCAGATTGCGGAGCACCCTGGCAGCAGCCACATGCAGACTTTCATCCGGATCAATAAAGCCGCCTGCAAGGGACCATTTCCCTTTGGCAGGCTCAAAACTCCTTTTTATTACAAGGAGTTTAATCTCCTTATCAAGGATATCATATCCGAAGATGATGGAGTCGACTGCAACATAATACTTCTTGTACTTTGAATAAAGTCTCATATATGGCTTTTGAAAGAGTGCTCTGGCGTAACTATCAGATTTGATTAATTTATACCATTATTAAGATGATAATAAATCTCATTCCACCTAAGTTCATTTCTGAAGGAAGTAAGATTGCAGTTTGCGCCAATCAGAACGAATTCAATACCCATCATCCCCGCAAGATCTTCCATATATTCGGCATTAACTGCATTGCTGAATCCGGTATGGTGAGCTCCGCCTGCAAATATCCAGGCAGCAGCGCCGGTCTTCAGATCTGGCATCGGTGTCCAGAGAACGCTTGCAACAGGAAGATTCGGCATATCGGGACATTTAACAACTTCCACTTCATTTACTATCATCCTGAACCTGTTGCCAAGATCAATTACCGAAACATTTATTGCTTTTCCGGTAGCCGTTTTAAATACAAGCCGTGCCGGATCAGCCTTTCCACCAATACCCAGCGGGTGTACTTCAAGTGCAGGCTTATTCAGCGCAATAGATGGACATACTTCAAGCATATGGGCGCCAAGGACCCTCATTCCCTTCGGATCAAAATGGTAAGTATAATCTTCCATGAACGAGGTGCCACCCTTTAAGCCGTTATCCATAACTTTCATTGAGCGTACAAGTGCAGAAGTTTTCCAGTCACCTTCTGCGCCGAACCCATAGCCTTTGGCCATAAGTCTTTGCACTGCAAGACCCGGCAGCTGTTTCAATCCATGCAGATCCTCAAAGGTAGTTGTGAAGGCTTTGAAATTGCCTGCTTTAAGGAAAGCCTCCATTCCAAGCTCTATTCTTGCTGCTTCTTTCAAAGTTGCCGAAGAAGCAACTTCTTTAGTCATTTTATATTCTGAACTATATTCAGCAATTAGTTTTTTAACAGAGGCATCTGTAACATCATTAACGACCTTTACCAGATCGCCTACACCATATCCGTAAACAGAGTATCCCATTTTAGCCTGAGCACTGACCTTATTCCCTTCTGTAACTGCAACATCCCGCATATTGTCGCCAAAGCGTGCCACTTTCATATTAAGTGAATCATCGTATGCAGTGGCAGCCCTTATCCAAACGGCAATCCTGTCGACGGATTCGGCATCCTGGTAATGGCCTACAACAACCTTTCGATTGAGGCGCAGCCTTGTTCCGATAAATCCAAATTCCCTGTCGCCATGCGCTGACTGGTTAAGGTTCATAAAATCCATATCGATGGTTCCCCACGGGATATCACGATTCAACTGGGTGTGAAAATGAAGGAACGGTTTATTCAGAATTGATAATCCTCTTATCCACATCTTGGCCGGTGAGAAGGTATGCATCCAGGCGATAAGGCCAATACAGTTCTTCGCGTTGTTGGCCTCCATACATAATTCAGTTATTGAATCAGGCGTGGTAAGTACCGGCTTGAAAACTACCTTCTGGGAAATTTTCGGTGATTTGTCAAGGGCAGCGGCTATCTTTGCAGAATCTGCAGCAACCTGTTTAAGTGTCTGAGGTCCATATAGATGCTGACTGCCAGTTACGAACCAAACCTCTTTATTTTTTAATTTGTCCATCTTATTGTAAATAGTATGTTAAATAATTAAAGTTAATTCTACCAGAAATAAATATAGAAGGCAACACAAATGGCCAGTACTATAAGTGTTGTTATAACATCGACAGCATTCCAGCTATCGTGTGTTTCTTTGATCTGTTCAGGAGACTGGGAGAAATAGGTCAATCCCTGTAATTGCTGCTCACCAGCTTTGGGAGTAAACATACTTATCACAACCATCAAGGCCATTGTAAAGAAGAACAGGAAAATACAGAAGTGCAGCCAGTTGATTTTAAGGATAGCAAAAATACCTGTATGAAGCGCAGGATCGACAATCAGTTTCTGTGTAGCCTGATCAAAGTGGCTTCCCGGATCGAATACCATTAGTAAAAGCCTGAAAAGGCCGATGAGGGCGCCGATCAATAATCCCCATTCACCGGCTTTGGGAGTGATCTTCCTGTTAAATACACCCAGCAGGAACACAGCCGCAATAGCAGGTGCAATAAGTGACTGAACATTTTGCAGATATTCATAAAGAACAGATCCGATGCTTTTCATAATCGGGATCCAGATCAGGCCTAAAATAACAACAGTAACAGTGGCAATACGGCCGACCACTACCAGCCGGTGTTCGCTGGCCTGCGGACGATAATGCTTATAAAAGTCGATTGTAAAAAGAGTTGCTGAAGAGTTAAAGTGAGCGGCCAGGGAAGTCATCAGGGCCGCAATAAAACCAACGACGACAATACCTTTAACACCTATAGGCAACAAAGTGCTTACAAGGCTGCCATAAGCTTCATTATTATCAGAGAAAATAAGAATACCTTTATTTCTTAATGCAGCTGCAACAATACCCGGAATTAAAAATATGAAAACAGGTAAAATCTTGATAAAACCGGCAAAAATAGCGCCTCTGCGGGCTTGCGTCAGGTTTTTTGCTGCCAATGCCCTCTGAACTATATGCTGGTCGGTACACCAGTACCAGAAACCAATAATTGCAGCACCAAAAAACACACTCGCCCCGGGGAATTTATCATACCACATATCGCCTTTCGGATGAAACAGATGCATGTTGGTCATGCCGTTGCTGCTTGCGAATTTTACAGTTTCATGCCATCCGTTGATCATGCTTCCGTCACCCACTTTTATCAGGGCAAGGATCAGAACAGTGAAAGCTCCTAAAATCAGTATAGGAGCCTGCACAACCGAGATGGTCATGATTCCTTTCATCCCGCCTAAAACTGTAAATATTCCCGTCAGAAGTACAAGGCCGACGGCTCCATACCAGAAATTTATACCCATCACCGACTGAAGGAAAATACCGCCCGTAAATGCGGTGACTGAAACTTTTGTCAGCACATAACTGACAAGTGTTATAATTGACAAAGTAGAACTTGTGTTCTTGTTATAACGGTTCATGAGAAATTCAGGCATGGTAAATACCTTGCTGTGTGTATAAAAAGGAACGAAAACCCAGCCCAGGACAAGGATGAGCCAGCCATGCATTTCCCAGTGAGCCATTGCCATCCCGCTTTCAGCTCCTGCACCCGAGAGGCCAACGAGGTGTTCAGAACCAATGTTTGCAGCAAAAATAGCGGCACCTACAGCTAACCATGTTTCACTGCGGCCTGAAAGAAAATAATCACTTGTATTATCTTTCTTGTGCTTTATTACCCATAAAACAATTCCAACAAGGCACGAAAAGAACAAAATCAGGATGATCCAATCTAATGTTGCCATATTTACGTCTTTAAAATGTAATTAATTAATTTATAACTAAATATACTCTATGTTTAATGTTATGAAAGTATTTCTGAATCAATCAGGTCTATAATTTAACAGGTTGGAGGCTTCACAAATCTATGAAAATATTTTATTAAATGTAATTAGTACACTCAAATATGTCAACTTATTCTTAAAAATTATTAAAAGAAATTATAAAAATACTATGTGCCTGCATATCAAATATTTACAATATTAAATCCTTGCTCATCCATTCTTTAAGGGATGATAGAATGAAATCAATGATTTTCTGATTCTCCTCTTTTCCTGTTCCTGCAGCCTGAAATGGCACCCCAAATCTGATATAAATAATCTTCCGGGAATCTAACGGTCCGAGTTCCTTTATTATTTTTCCATTCTGCCAGTAATCTGTCTTAAGGGCAACCGGAACGATTTTCACGCCTGCTTTTTTAGCTAGTTTGACCCCGAGTGAGTTGAATTCTTCAGGTTTGAATTCCAGGCTTCTTGTGCTCTGCGGGAAGATAATTAAAGAGATGCCTCTTGATAAAAGGTCCATTCCGCCATTCATAACTGCCTCCAGATCTTTCCGGGGATCAGTCCGTCCAACAACAATGGGATCGCGTGACCTCATTACATCGCCAAATAAGGGGTGTTTTATGAGAGACTCCTTGACAACAAATGTCACCCTTCTGTGTGGAGAGATCAGGCCGGGCAGGACCATTGTCTCAAGCGTGCTCATATGATTGCCTATGAACAATACGGGATCCAGTGTTTCAGCGATATGCTCCATACCCGTTATATGGAATTTCCCCCCTGTTTTTTCTATAAATCTGAAGATATAGAATGAGGAGTCAGCCCATGCCTTGTCGTCATAGTTTCCACTCCTGGCCTGTTTTCTGGAAGCGAAAACTATTTTTGCATACTTGTAAGTAAAATAGATTCGATTGTTGAGAAGGAGCCTTTCCCTGAGAGTAAATTTCCTGTTTTCAGGAGTAATGTAGGTACCTGATTCAAAATAACCCTTATGCATCTTTTAATATCCTCTCCATAAATCCCGGAATGATTTACTTCCCCGCTATAAAGTTAATATTTTCCGGAATCCTGCAAGAAGAATTAAAAAAAATATTCTGGCCATGAATGGCCTTATATTCAGAGCATTATCAGGTTATTTCTTCTCCTCCTTATATAACAGGTAATTGCCAAGTGGCACAGGCTCATGATTAGCTGCCCATTGTTTTGTAAGAAGATATTGTTTCTGCATTTCATTAAAATTGAACATCAGGAAATTCTCGTCAAAATCAGGTACCCATACATAGCTGATCATAATCAGATCAGGAGCTTCCTTCGCATAGGCCTCAAGTCCCCTGACCATCTTTCTCCTGAGAAGACCGTCAAATGTCAGGCCGAACTTGTCCAGCCTTATCTCATTTTTTTCCGGAGCCATTGCTTTGAGCTGGTCACCGATATTTGACAGGTCATCCCCTTTCTTGCTGATAATATAAACTTTCTCAACACCTTTGCCCCTGAATTTTTCAAATTCCAGCAGCCCGTGGTATGGGACAAAATCCTCTCCCACGCCTCCATCAACATATTCCACATCAGGAATGGTTTTTACATTACGGATCCTGATGGCCGGGAATACTATCGGGACCGACGTGGATGCCATCATAACATCAACGAGGCCCAGGTCCGGATCTGACTCTTCGTTAATTTTACGGCTGCTAAGCCTGTAAACTTTTTTCTTAAGGTCAAGCGCTTTAAGGTCAGTGACAGATATTACCGTCATGTAAGGAAGATCTCCTATTTTATGGAAGCCCAGCTTATCTTCGGCAATCTGCCTGAAAAGATTTCTTACAGGCTCAGTATTAACCGGCAGCCTGTTCTCTTTAAACGGCACGAAAATATCACTGTCCTTCAGCTTAAACAGAATAGCCTTGTATTCATCCCAGGTCATTTTACCGCTCAGGATACCGTTCAGAGCTACCGCATTAAGGGCTCCCGAGCTCACGCCGGAAATGAATACTACATTTTTCATCATCCCTCTTTTATACAGCTCCTCAAGAAGCTCTGCTTCCTGGGAAATGCGGGCTGCGGCACCTGTCATTATAATGGCAACTCCCTCCCGCTGACTCTGAACCGGAGCCTTTGACGGTATGTTTGTCTCCGGGCCAATTATTGAAAATAAGGTAAAAACAGGAATGCCTGTAAGTAAAATCCACCTGAGCTTTTTCATAAATATGGTATTTTGTTAATAAAACAATCCACGAATTATTTTTCCCAATAAAATTTACTTATTTAATAAAGGGAGGACGAGGAGCGCAAGGGAAAGTAAGACAAGAATCCCTACTGCGGTCCATCCGATCACATTTGTCGTGGATTTATTAACGAAAGCTCCCATTATCTTCTTCTTGTTTATGAGGATCATCATGCACAGCAGGACCACAGGAAGAAGGATCCCGTTAATTACCTGTGACCAGAGGGAGATCTGGATCAAAGGTGCATTGGGAAATAGTATTATTACAGCAGATATAATCAGGATTCCGGTATACAGTATATAAAACTCTTTGGCATCATCCCATTTCTTGTCAATCCCGGCTTCAAAGCCAAATGCTTCACAGACAAAAAATGCTGTTGCCAGGGGAAGGATAGTTGCAGAGAAGATTGATGCAATAAAGAGTCCGAAGGCAAACACCTGTGATGCCAGATTACCGGCAAGCGGCTTAAGGGAGAGTGCTGCATCTTTTGCCTCATTTATTACAATTCCGTTCGGATATAAAGTTGAAGCACAGGCCACCATAATGAAAAAGGCAACGACCACCGTTACCACACATCCTACAACTATGTCAACAAGGGTATAATTATAGTTTTTCATCTTCAGCCCTTTTTCAATGACGGAAGACTGCATATAGAATTGCATCCAGGGTGCGATTGTGGTTCCCACCAGCCCGATCACCATTGTTATACTCCTTGTGCTCATTTCTAACCTTGGATGAATTATGGCTGTGCCTATTCCCGACCAGTCGGGTTTGCCCATTATTGCCGAGATCACGTAAGTAAGAAGGGACACGCTGAAGACCAGGAAGATCCTTTCGGCAATCTTGTAGGTTCCCTTGACAACAAGTATCCAGACGAGAAATGCGACTACCGGAACCGAGATATATTTGGTTACACCGAAGACTTCCATACTGCCTGCGACACCCGCAAATTCAGTAGTTGTGTTCCCGATACCAGAAAGAAGCAGTCCGATAAAAATGAAAAAAGTAATTTTTAGTCCGGCATTCTCCCTTATAAGGTCGGCCAGTCCCTTACCAGTCACAATTCCCATCCTGGCATTCATTTCCTGGATAACCACCAGTACAACAAATGAAGGGATAAGGGTCCATATCAGCCCATACCCGTATTGAGCCCCGGCTAGTGAATAGGTAGTAATACCCCCTGCATCATTATCCACACTGCCGGTAATAATTCCCGGTCCAAGGATCATTGAGAAAATAATCAGCTTCCTGAAAAAATTTTTCCTGCCGAGCTTTTCGCCTGTCATTACTCCTGGTTATTTCCTTTTTCTGGTTCTTGTTCTTCTTTCGCTTATAAGGTCTTCGACCACATCATCGACAACAACCATTCCCTGCAGCTGTTCCTTCTGATCAATTACCGGAACAGCAAGCAGATTGTATTTTGATACAATCTCAGCGATTGCAGAAGTCTTTTGATCGTCGTATAATGAGACCGGATCTGATTCCATGATCTGGCTGATCTTCGTATCGGGTTCAGCCACAACAAGATCACGTAAATCGAAAGTTCCGATAAGCTTATCATTCTTTTCTGTGACAAACATATTATAAAGCACCGAGGTTTCGGGTTTTTTTTGCCGCAGCTCTTTAAGAACCTCCTCCACAGTTTTTGTGCTGCTGAAGGAGAGATAATCAGTTGTCATAATACTTCCCACCTGGTCGTCGTCATATTCAAGAAGCTCCCTGACTTCCTGTGAGGATTCTGCCTCCATTTCTTTCAGAAGAAGCTCTGCCTTATCATCTTCAAGTTCATCGAGAATATCTGCAACCTCATCGGCGGGCATCTTTTCAAGAACATCTGCCATCTTGTTTACCGGAAGGCTTTCAACAATATGAATCTGCGTGTGTGTGTCAAGTTCCTCCAGAACATCAGCGGCTTTTTCCTCATCGAGTGCGGAGAACACCGAAGTACTTGACTTTTTCCCAAGATCCTCAAGTATGTCAGCAAGGTCAGAGGGATGAAGGGTGTGAAGCTTAGCGTAGCTTTTCGAAAGCTTGATATTCAGATTGGAAAAGTCGATTGCCTGAACATCATCCCACAGAATGTATTTTGTAGGGATGCTGACCTTAAACAGTGAAAGTATTTTTTTAAAGGGAATCGATATTCCTATTCTTCTTAATAATCCGTCAATTCCAATGTCGACAGCAATAGTAAAAGTGCCGGCCGGAAGGGTTGCGAGCCTGACATCATTTACCCGGACCAATTTTCGTCCGTTCAGGTCAACAATCTGTTTATCGAGTATATTTTCCACCAGGAGGAGCCCGTTTTCAACTACCTCATTGCCCAGAGGTATCAGGTCGCTGCAGGTAACATTCAGAAGGTCCCTTGCCTTGACAACCCTGAAGGATCCGAAGGAATAAAATTTTGTCTCCTTCCCTGTCTTAAGCTTTACCCCGATAACAAGCTGCGCGTTAGGATCATTGCTTCCTGAGGGAACAGCACTTACAAGCAGGTCCCTGATAACCCCGACAGCATCGCCTTCGGAGTCAAATGCCTCTTTTCCGATTATTCCGCTTAAATAAAAAGTTGTAAGTGAAGTCATATCACCTCCTTTCTGTTTCCGATACAGCAGGAAGTGATCCGGAGGACCGGCTCCCCTTCTGTACCAGGGTTCAGTTTAATATATTCGCCGGGGCGTCGTCCATTTAATATTAAAATTGATTCCGGGGATAAAAATAAAATCCTGAAGGATACTTTCCAAATATTATTTAAGAAAGTTTAGAGTGCCTAACGTTTGGAGTGCCTGAAGCTGGCTTAAAACATAAGTAATTAAAACTCCAGTCACTCCAAACTTTAGTCACTCTAAACTATATTATATAAGGTATCACCGCTTTTCTATCAGCCGGGTATTCAGGGAAATATTCCTTATACCACCTGTGAGTCCTGATCGCTCTTGGAAAAAGATTTGCGAAAGTGAAAATGAAGAAGGCCAGTCCCGGAAGTGACCAGGTCATCATGGCCCATCCTGCCCACTCGATAAGTTCCCCAAAATAGTGGGGGCATGAGATATAATTGAAGAGCCAACCCTGAGGAAGGATATATTCCGACGGATTATTTTTTCTCAGCTCCCTGAGTTTTCCATCTGCACTTTTGTTAATTATGAAACCCGAAATGAAAATTATAATACCTGCAATGAACTGCCAGGAAATAAGCCAGGCAAAACTGAACTCCAGGACATGAAAAATACCGTACCCATTTATAAAGCCATTGAGACAATTGAACACCACAGCCATTACAACAAGTATGACCGGGTAGGGTTTTTCCTTTCCCGACTGTGTGAAGGGGTAGATTAATGACCGGTGAATATAATGGGCAAGCCAGCACAACAGGAAGATTATTTGCGGCAGACTCTTCTGACCGGCGGTAATAAAGAATATCATTAAAAGAGCCGGTGACGGGAACTCCATCACCATCCATGCCCATTTGGTCCTTGTCCGTAATCCCCATCCTTTTCTAAGGAATTTGCCATAAGGAGCGGTGATAAAAAAAAGAAGAAAGAAGACTATTGCGGCAAAACCAAATACAGTTATTAGCGAGATCCTGTAGTATGCAATCATTTATTTTTCAATTTATTCCTATACTTCTTTCTTCAATTTAAAATTAAAAATACCGGAATAATTATCATTAATGACAGAATTCTCTTTAAAACTTAAGATTTTTAAACAATAATTTTCTTTTTTATATATTTGACGCGTCATTCTAAACCTATTACCCTTGCGAATATTACAGGAAAAACTCTCAAAGTATGATGCCCCGCAGAAAGCAATGCAGGCTGGCATCTATCCCTATTTCAGGGAAATTGAATCTGACCAGGATACAGTCGTTAAAATTAAAGGAAAAGATGTCCTTATGTTTGGCTCCAACAGCTACCTTGGCCTTACCAACCATCCAAAGATCAAGGAAGCTGCCAAAAAAGCCATTGACAAATATGGTACAGGATGTGCCGGATCAAGGTTTCTTAACGGAACTCTCGATCTGCATATTCAGCTTGAAGCGCGACTTGCTGACCTTGTCGGTAAGGATGGCGCTTTATGTTACAGTACCGGCTTTCAGGTAAACCTGGGAGTTGTTTCGGTTCTGACAGGTCGCAAAGACCATATATTCCTCGATGAGCTCGATCATGCTTCAATTATTGAAGGGAGCAGGCTCTCTTTCTCAAGAGTGCTTAAATTCAAGCATAACGACATGCACTCACTTGAGTCAAAATTAAAACCTTGTACTCATGACAGCCTTAAGCTCATAGTCGTTGACGGCATATTTTCGATGGAGGGCGATATAATCAAATTACCTGAACTTGTTGCTCTGGCTGATAAATACAATGCCACCATCATGGTCGATGATGCCCATTCCCTGGGTGTCCTCGGGAAAAATGGATCGGGTACTGCATCACATTTCGGCCTTACAGATAAGGTTGACCTGATAATGGGCACATTCTCCAAATCCCTTGCATCACTTGGCGGTTTTATTGCGGCAGATAAAGATACAATCAACTACATTAAACACAATTCCCGTACGCTGATATTCAGTGCAAGCATGACCCCTGCATCTGCTGCTTCAGTACTCGCGGCAATAGATATAATGGTGAGTGAGCCGGAAAGAACCGAACACCTTTGGGAAGTAACACGTTATGCTCTTAAGGGGTTCAAAGAAATGGGATTTGATACCGGAAAATCTGTTACTCCTATAATTCCTTTATTTATCCGCGATGATATCAAAGCGCTCCTGCTAACCCAGAAGCTTCTTGCCGATGGTGTTTTTGTAAACCCTGTGGTTTCTCCGGCAGTACCAAAAGAAGATTGCCTGATAAGGTACTCACTAATGGCTACACATACAATAGAGCAGGTCGGAATCTCAATTGAGAAAATTGCTAAAGCGGCTAAGGAGCTGGGGATTTTGAGTTAACAACAATTACCTGATATAAAACAAATTACATAATAAACTATAGGGCTGTAGAAAAAGTTCTTTGTGTGCCTTAGTGCAAACCTTTGTGCCCTTTGTGTTTAATCCTAAGATATTGAAACACAAAGGATCACAAAGTACATCACAAAGGAACACAAAGGGAAGATCACAATTTCCACGACTTTTTCAACACCCCCAAATTTAAATGAAAAAGATCATTTTAATATCAGGCATATCTTCCGGTTTTGGGAAAGAAACTTCGGAATTGTTAGCCTTGGCAGGACATAAAGTCTATGGAACTGTAAGAAAAGAAATCGCATATAATGGCCCTGTCAACGTTCTGAGAATGGACCTGACAGATACCGGATCAATTAATGAAGCCGTTTCCAATGTGATTTCCAGGGAAGGCCGTATTGATGTCCTGATAAACAATGCCGGAATGCATACGGGTGGACCTGTTGAGACAATACCTGCTGAATATATAAGGTTGCAGATGGAGACTAATTTCCTGGGAATGGTCCACCTGACCAGGCAGGTGCTTCCTTTTATGCGCAAAGCGGGCAAAGGGACAATAATAAACTTCAGCTCTATCGGAGGTCTTATGGGGCTCCCTTTCCAGGCATTCTATTCTGCAAGTAAATTTGCGATTGAAGGATTCAGTGAGGCACTCAGGATGGAAGTGAAGCAGTTCAATATAAAAGTAGTCCTTATTAATCCCGGTGATTTCCATACCAGTAACTCAGCAAACAGGAGGAATTTCCTCTCTTCCACGGGGCCTGATGATCCTTATAACAAACAGTTTACAGAAACCCTGGCAGTTATCGAGAAGGATGAGGCCGGAGGCTGGGATCCGGCGATCCTGGCAAAAAGGATTTTGAAAATAGCTGAGAGCAATAATCCCCGGCAGCAGTATATTATCGGATCCTTTGAACAAAAGCTGGCAGTAGTTCTAAGCCAAATCCTTCCCGGGAAGCTGTTCAGATCGATACTCCAGGATCATTATAAGATAAAATAGACTTACAGTCTTGCAGTCCTGCGCTCTTAATAAATAAAGCCGGAAGCCGGCATCAATCAATACCCTTAATCCACTGCTCCACAGGTTTTTCCAACGGAATCACCGGTGATAAAATATTTTCGATTGTATATTTTGATGCTTCTTCCGGTGTAAGCTGAAGGCTCCATCCGGCTCTTTGTGAAAGACCGGAGCCGGGTCCTGTATTCCCGTATTCAGCATAATAAGCTGTCTTGTCGCGGGATGTACCCTGCCAGTTCGACCAGCCGGCCGGCTGAATATGAGCGCCCATTTCGCAATTTATGAATACAGTTTTTGCATAATCGCGCCAGGGTCGTCCCAGGTAAACTTTCTGAACACTTTCGGGAGCCGTTAACCTGCAGCCAAGGAAAACATAGCCGAATATCTTACCTTGTGGAGTGCTTGCCGCCGTGATATAAGAATTGCTTTTGCTGTTTATCGAGCAATTTTTAAAAAGCACTGTGGCTGCACCAAAGATAAAATCAGTAGTACCTTCGATAAAGCAATCCTCAAAATACTGGCGGCTGTTAAGACCGTCGGTATACAGAGTATCCTGGTTTCCAACGATCCTGCAATTACGGAATACGCACCTGTCGGCATCAACATGCAGGGCCACCGCCTGTCCGACAGGACCGGCACTATTCTCAATCGTCAGGTTTTCCGCATAAAAATCATCCGCAGAGACCAGCATCGTATAAGTATAGAAGGTACTGTTCCTTCCCCGGTTGACTTTGCTGAAATAATCGTCAAAGGTTATTATTGTTTTTTCAGCGCTCTCTCCTATTATTGAGAGCCGCGTATTGCAAGCCGGGACAATAATTTTTTCCTTATAAATACCATTCTTTACGAAGATGGTGATCCGTTGGTCGGGAAATGATTTGCAGTTGTCTATTGCCTTCTGGATTGAATAATAGTCTCCTGATCCATCCCGGGCAACCGTAATTTTATAGACTTCCTGAGCAGAAACAGACATTGATAATGATAACAATGTAACAATCAGTATACCAGAAAACAAGTATGTTTTATTCATAGACATAAAGGTTTAATAACTGAAAAACTGCTCCCCGTTGATATAAATGCGCATCTGCTCACCTGCAAGATATAAACATTCCTGCATTCTGAAGTGTTGAATAAATGCAGACTGATAATAAAAAGTGATTGGCAGGACTTTTCCTCATAATTAGCTCTTAAAAAGATAAAAAAACACACTATGAAAAAAGCATTAACATTTTTGTTCATCAGCACTTTCTGCATAAAATCTCTGTCAGGACAGCAACAGCAGATAAAAGGGGAAGTTGTAGATGTTCAGAATGCCCCGCTTGTAGGAGTGTCCGTTTATATTAAGGGAACTCCGAGAGGAACAATTACCGATATCAATGGTGGCTACACTATCAGTGCCATTCCATCCGACACAGTAGTATTTACTATGTTAGGTATGAAAACTCAAAAGATACAGGTAGCCGGACAGAATGTTATTAATATAAAAATGCTCGAGGATATTAAATTAATTCCCGACGTGGTTGTTATTGGTTATGGCACCCAGCGGGCGAAGGACCTGACTGCTCCGATTGTGACCATAAAGGGTGACGACCTTAACAGGCAGGTAACCTCAAATGCCATGCAGGCAATGCAGGGAAAGGTTGCAGGTCTTCAGGTCATTTCAAGCGGTGTACCGGGCAGCGGCCCCTCAGTCAAGATAAGGGGAGTCGGATCAATAGGTGATTTTGCAAAACCCCTGTATGTGGTAGACGGAGTTTTTGTCGAGAATATAGATTTTCTGGGAGCGGGTGATATAGAAGATATTACAGTTCTTAAAGATGCATCGGCTTCGGCAATATATGGGGTCAGAGCCGCCAACGGTGTCATACTCATCACCACCAAAAAAGGAACATCAGCCAAACCATCCGTCAGCTATGAGGGATATTATGGCATGCAGGTACCTGTGAACATAATGCCTTTGGCCACCAAGGACCAGTATATCCAACTTCTTAATGAAGCAAATGCTGATGTAACAGGTTATATACCAAAAGATCCTGCTAATTATCCCGTAAGCACTGACTGGTATAAGGAACTTGTAAGAACGGCTCCCATGACCGGGCATAGTATTGACATAAGCGGTATATCCGGGAAAACCTCCTATTCTATCGGAGGAAGTTATCTTTCCCAGGAGGGTATTATGGATACAAAAAACAGCTTTGAAAGATTCAATATCAGAGGAAGGCTCGACCAGGAAGTCAACGATTATATGAAGGTAGGATTGAACACAATAGTTTCAAGGTACAATAAATTCAATCCAAACGAGGGTGCTTTTTTCGGTGCTTATGTAAATCCTCCGGTCTATCCCGTTTATGATCCTTCCAATACCGGAGCTTATCCTGTCAGATTCGGTTCTCCTCAGACTTACGGATTTGGTAACCAGTATGGTAATCCGGTCGCTGCAGCATATTACAACGACAATTTTGAAAAAGGAAATAAACTTGTATTCAGCGGATATGCTGAGTTTTATCCGGTTAAGGACAAACTGACGTTCAAGTTCTCATACAACCAGGACGTTACCAACCTGACATCCCGCAACTATACTCCTGCCTTTAATGTAGGTGGTTCGCAGGGAGTGTTAAAGTCAAGCCTTTCAAAGACCTCGGGTAACTCATCAAATCAGATCATCGATAATTTGCTTACCTATAAGAATAAGTCAGGCAATCTCAATTATTCTATAATGGTCGGGCAATCTACACGAATGGAGTGGTCGGAAACACTTACAGGATCGGCGCAGGATGTTCCCGGACTTGATGAACAGTCAAAATATATAGTCAACGGATCATTCAGGGATAGAAATGCAACTGATGGTGCGACCCGGTATAACGGTATATCATTTTTCACGAGGGGATTATTTAATCTCAAGGAAAAATACCTGGCTACGATCACATTCAGGGCTGACGCAAGCTCAAAATACCAGAAAAAATGGGGCTACTTCCCTTCAGTTGGCCTTGGCTGGGATCTCACAGGCGAAGATTTCATGAAAAATCAGAAGCTGTTCAGTTATTTTAAGTTAAGGGCCAGCTGGGGGCTCCTGGGTAATGATAACGTTCCTGCAAATTCCTTAGTTATTCTGGGACAGACCGGTGCCGGAACTTCGGGGATATTCGGTGACCAGCTTGTTGATGGCATCGGAGCACAGACAGTTGTCCAAAATTTCCTGCGGTGGGAGGTAGTGAATGAGTTCGACCTTGGATTTGATTTCACTTCAAAAAATAAAAAACTGACCGGGGATTTTGATATTTATGACCGTACCACCAATAATGTTGTCTTCTTTGCACCCATCGCAACAGGCGGAGGTGTTACCGAACTGCTGGGCAATAACGGCAGTGTGGTCAATGCCGGAATTGAAACGAGGCTTAACTGGACACAAAAGTTTCAGAACGGACTTGGAATGACAATCGGACTCAACGCAACTACAATTATGAACAGGGTGACAAAACTTGAAGGCAGAGACTTTATTCCAGGAGGATCTGTAAGAGGAGGATTTTCTACCCGCACCGCTGTAGGTCATCCGATAGGCTCATTCTATGGTTTTGAGATCTCAGGAGTTTATAAAAGTGATAGTGAAGCACTACTGGATGAATTAAACCAGACAATAAAACAAAAAGGCTTTTTCAGATATAAAGATCAGAATGGAGACAACGATATCACAGACGCCGATAAAGTTTACCTTGGAAGTCCTATTCCATGGCTTATTGCGGGTCTGGATTTCGGCTTCACCCTCAAAAAGTTTGATCTGAATATCTCACTTCTCAGCCAGGTGGGGAACAAGATCCTGAATGCCAAGAGAATGAACAGGGACGTATTTTCCGACGGCAATTATGACGAAGATTTCTACAAAAACAGGTGGACACCTGATAATCTTTCCAAAAAATACCCTTCATCAGCTGCATACAATTTCTCGTTCACACAGCAGACAAATGATTTCTTTGTGGAAGACGGGTCATTCGTCAGGATACAAAACATCCAGCTTGGTTATAATGCTGACGCAATAAAGTTTATACCAATGCTCAGGATCTATATATCAGCCCAGAGGCCCTATACCTTCTTTACTTACAGGGGATTCACCCCGGAAATAGGAGGATCGCCGATAAGTACAGGTATTGACACCTCAGTCTATCCTCTTCAGGCTGTTTATACGTTTGGAGTTAAGGCTAACTTTTAATACAAAGAATTATGAAGAAACTACATATAATTCTGATAATAACCGGTTTCCTGATACTCTTTAGCTGTCAAAAGTTCCTTGATATCAGACCGGAGGGAACCATCCCATCTACAGGTATTGATTATTCAAAATCCGACAACATCTTCCTTTCAGTCAGTGCAGCCTATGCTTCTCTGAGAAACTATGGTGCTCATGTATTCCCATATATTGGCGCATTTGAAATTGCTTCGGATAATGCAGATAAAGGAAGTACTCCTGAAGATAATCCCCCGATGGGTGAGATGGATAATCTGACATATCAGTCAAATAACGGACTGATCAACGACTTATGGGTCGGTTATTTTGACATTGTCAGCGCTGCCAACTATTCAATTCACCAAATGCCTCTATTTGTCGAAGCTCTTCTTAATTCTTCTGATAAGACTTATGCATTGCAGTGCCAGGGTGAGGGGAAGACAATCAGAGCCTATGCTTATTTCAACCTTACCCGCCTGTTCGGAAGAGTGCCGATTATTGATACACTTCTCACAGCTGAACAGCTTGCTTCGGTGAAGCAGGCGACAAAAGCCCAGCTGTACGATTTAATTGAACAGGACCTTAAAGAGGCAATTCAGGTCCTTCCCGCAAGTTACACAAAAGAATGGGCAGGAAGGATCAACAAATATACAGCTATGGCGCTAAAAGCAAAGATCCATATGTACCTGGGGGAATGGGATTCGGTTGCTGTCCTGACAGACAAGATCATAGCTTCAGGCAGATACGGACTTCTTGCCGGTTTTCGTGATGTTTTCAGCATTGACGGTGAAAACAGTCGTGAATCGCTTTTTGAGCTGCAAAGTTCAACCCTTGGTAAAACTACAGGAGATCAGACATATATTGAATATGCGTATGTTCAGGGACCCCGTGGAAATAGTCCGGGCGGAATGCAGGGATGGGGATTTTGTACTCCCAGCCAGAACCTGATTGATTTTTACACTGCCAGAGGGGAAGTTATAAGACCAGCAACAACTTTGCTTTACCGTGGCACAAAAACTCCAGAAGGTGACAGCATTAAAACAATCTGCTCAAATCCTGTCTATAACGGGAAAGTATATACTCCACTTATTTACAACAAATGGAATTTTAATGGTTACGGTTTCGACCATAATGTACGGATCCTTCGTTACCCGGATGTTCTTCTTATGTACGCTGAGGCAAGGCTGAATGGTTCCACAGCAGGAATATTGAGCGGATTAACAGCTGATCAGGCAGTCAATCTGGTCAGAGACCGTGCAGGTCTTGCACCGCTGAGCGGAACCACCAAACAGCAGCTATGGGACGAACGGCGTGCTGAATTTGCACTGGAAGAAGACAGATTTTTTGACCTTATCCGAACAGAGCAGGCAGCCACTGCTCTTGCCTCAAAAGGATTTGTTACGGGGAAGCACGAAGTTTATCCAATACCCGGAACACAGATCCAGCTTAACAACAATCTGACACAGAATAATGGTTACAATTGAAAACAATGTTTTACTAAACTTATTTTAGATGAAAAACAAATTTAGATTTATTGCAGTATTTTCAGGAATTATATTCCTGAGTGCCTTATTCCTGACGTCCTGTAAAAAGGATAACGGAGGTAATAATAACGGGAAAATTGATCCCAGTACTATTGCAACCACCAATCTGGTTGCCTATTTCCCCTTTGATGGAAACGGAAATGAATCCATTTCTTCGCTAACACCTACTGTTACTACTGGTGTTACTTATGTGACCGGGCGCCGCGGGCAAGCTTATCAGGGAGCTGATCTTGCTCATTTGCTTTATACTTTGCCAGCTGCAAGTAAACTGAAAACTTTAAAATCATTCTCAGTTGCACTCTGGTTTAAATCTCCACTCGTAACCGGCGACCCTGTACCTACTTTTTTCGAGATTGGCAAATCCGATGATCTTTTTTGGGGCAATTTTAAACTCACTCTTGATCGTTTGAATGCAACAGCTGACTCATTGCTATTTCATACATTTTTTCTAAAAACTGGCGTTACATTCGTTAATCAACATATTCCCTTTGGAAGCAAAAAATTTGTGATAAACACATGGATGCACCTTATTTTTGAATATGACGCCACAACTTCAAAGTACAAAATATTCAAGGATGGCGTTCAGGTTGTTACAAATGCAGGTGTTGAAAATCGTTATGCCAGTGCTGCAAATGATCCCCTGGGTGATTTAGCTTTTGCCAATGCTGATGTAATTAATATCGGAGCATGGCGTCCAAAATCTGAAGGTACAGCTACCGACGCATGGATGGGCTGGTTTAAAGGTAATCTGGACGAACTTCGTGTTTACGACAGAGCATTATCTGCTACTGAAGCAAAAAGCTTGTTTGATGCTGAAGTTACGCAGCTCAATTAATTATTGCATGTAGAAAAAAGAGAGGGTATGGCTGATTTCCCTCTCTTTCTTATCTTTTTATAAAAAGGTGGAAATGAAGCATTTCATTTTCTTGATGTTTATTGTCACAACCCTGGTATCATGCCACAAAAAACCTGATAATCCGTATAATGCAATTTTGATCGATTCGATATTTATCAATCATGTTCTTGCAGCCAATAATGCGATACTCAGAAATATTGATTATGCAAAAGTTGAAATAAGCATCCGCTTTAAGGAACCTGTCGACACCTTGCTTTTTAACCCGGAGAAGATCACCTTCACTGGTGGAACCGGAGCATCTTATACACACAGATTCGACAAGAAGTCCCAGTACCTCAATTTCTTTCCGGTTGCACCACTTTCCCCTTTCTCTCTTTACAGGATTCTGATTGATCCGGGGCGTAATTTTGGAGGTACTATTTATGAGAGCTATATGATAACATTCCAAACCAGGCTTGATACAACGCCTAAATTCCCTTTAATATCAGATGACTCACTTTTAACTCTTATTCAGAAAGAAACATTCGGCTATTTCTGGGATTATGCTCACCCTGTCTCAGGTCTTTCAAGGGAGAGATATGGTTCGGGTGAGATTGTTACTTCAGGAGGAAGCGGCTTTGGTTTGATGGCTATCCTGGTCGGGATCGAGAGGGGCTTTATTACAAGACTGGATGGATTCGAAAGGCTCAATAAAGTTGTAGCCTTCTTAAGTCGCCCCGAGACAGATAAATTCCATGGTGCGTTTCCTCACTGGATGAATGGGACCACAGGCAAGGTTGTCCCTTTCAGCACAAACGATAACGGCGGTGATCTTGTAGAGACAGGATTCTTAATGCAGGGATTGCTAACTGTCAGGGAGTACTTCAAAAATGGCAATGCCGAAGAGAAGTTAATGTGCAATTCAATAACCACCCTCTGGCAGAATGTAGAATGGGACTGGTATCGCCAGGACAACCAGAATATCCTTTACTGGCACTGGTCGCCTGATAAAGGATGGATCATTAATATGGGAATATCAGGTTGGAATGAGGCGCTTATCATATATGTGCTGGCAGCGGCTTCACCCACGCATTCCATACCTTTATCGGTTTATACCCAGGGATGGGCACGGAATGGTGCTTACCCGATGAAAAACAATAATATCTTTTTCGGGATAAAGCTTCCGCTTGGGGAGAATTATGGCGGGCCCCTCTTCTTTGCCCATTATTCGTTTCTTGGGCTTGACCCAAGGAACCTGAGCGACCAGTATGCAAATTACTGGACACAGAATGTTGCACATTCGCTGATTAATCATGCATATTGTAAGGACAATCCAAAGAATTATGCAGGATATGCAGATAATTGCTGGGGGCTGACAGCCAGTGATATACAAAACGGATACAGTGCAAGCTCCCCTTCAAATGATCTTGGAGTTATAGCACCCACTGCCGCTCTTTCTTCTTTTCCCTATACACCGCAGGAAAGCATGAAAGCGCTCAAATTCTTTTATTATATTATCGGCGATAAATTATTTGGCGATTACGGATTCCATGATGCTTTTAATCTGACAGCATCGTGGTTCGCTGACTCATATATCGCCATTGATCAGGGTCCGATAGTCTGTATGATAGAAAATTACAGAACCGGATTGCTCTGGAACCTGTTTATGTCATGCCCCGAAGTCAGGACAGGTCTTACAGAACTTGGATTTAATTATTAAAGTCATGAAATTCAAATTTTTACTTTTTGTCCTTGCGCTGCTGTCTGTTTCCGGATTGTTGACATGTAAAAACAGGGTTAAAAAATCAGTTGAAGTCACTTCTTCCGCTGACCGGATTTCTGATGATTCTCTGCTGACCCTCATCCAGTATAAAACATTCCGGTATTTCTGGGATGGAGCAGAGCCCGTTTCCGGAATGGCCCGCGAAAGATACCATATTGATGGTGTCTATCCCGAAAATGATTTCAATATTGTTACTACCGGTGGATCAGGCTTCGGTGTAATGGCAATTCTTGCAGGAATTGAACGGAAGTTTATAACCAGGGAGGAAGGTCTTTCAAGACTAAGGCATATTGTCGATTTCCTGGGAAAGGCCGACAGGTTTCATGGAGCCTGGCCGCACTGGATCAATGGAGAAACCGGCAGAGTAAAACCATTCGGACAAAAGGACAATGGCGCCGATATCGTTGAAACAGCTTATATGATCCAGGGATTGCTTGCTGCCAGGCAATATTTTATGAAAGGAGATGATGCCGGGAAAAAGCTGGCAGAGGATATAAACACACTCTGGAAGGAAGTGGACTGGAACTTTTTTACGCAGGGTGGTAAAGATGTAATATACTGGCACTGGTCACCTGATTATGGCTGGCAGATGAATTTTCCGGTACAGGGTTACAATGAGTGCCTGATCTTGTATGTTCTTGCTGCTTCATCACCCACGCATCCTGTTGATCCGCAGGCATATCATAAAGGGTGGGCCCGAGACGGAAAAATAAAATCGGACCAGGTAACTTATGGACTCCCTCTGATACTTAAACATAATTATGCTGAAACGTACGGAGGTCCGCTTTTCTGGGCTCATTACTCCTGGCTCGGCCTCGATCCCAGGGGTTTATCTGACGAGTATGCCGATTACTGGAAATTAAATGTAAATCAAACACTTATTAATCATAAGTGGTGCACCCTGAATCCTGATAAGTTTAAGGGTTATTCATCTTCAAGATGGGGACTTACGGCAAGTTATTCCGTAAAAGGTTATGCTGCCCATGCTCCGGGCAAAGACAGTGACCTTGGTGTTATCTCTCCCACAGCAGCCATATCCTCTTTCCCTTATACTCCTGCGGAATCATTGAGCGCGCTTAAAGATTTCTATTACAACCTCGGAGACAGGATCCTTGGCAAATATGGTTTTTATGATGCATTCAGTGAACAGTACGACTGGTTCCCTCAACGATATCTGGCTATCGACCAGGGTCCCCAGGTAGTAATGATAGAAAACTACAGGAGTGCATTGCTCTGGAAATTATTCATGAACTGCCCTGAGGTTCAGGATGGCCTCCGAAAGCTTGGATTCTCCTCTCCCCGGATAAGAAACTGACCGGTTAAAAGGAATCATTTTCCTTTCATTTATATGTCTGGTTTCTTTTAATTCCGGCATATAAAGCTATATTTGCAAAAAATTTACGGCCCGTAGCTCAGCTGGCAGAGCAGCTGACTCTTAATCAGCGGGTCGAGGGTTCGAGTCCCTCCGGGCCGACAAACAGATGCTATTCATAAAATTATTTATCCTGATAATTAATTATGGAAATTACTTTTGACGGAGGTAAAGTTGTAACAGCACATACTAAAAATCATTCAATAAGAACTGATCAGCCGGCAGACAGCGGGGGAAACGACTCTGCCCCCACTCCGTTTGAACTTTATATGGCTGCAATTGGTACCTGTGCGGGGATTTATGTAAAATCGTTCTGCGATAACAGGAAGATCGCGACAGAAGGTATAAAAATTATACAGACCTCCATGTTCAGCAAAGAGACCGGGCTGCCCACTGAGATAAAGATTGATATTCAGGTTCCTCCGGATTTTCCTGAAAAATACCGGACCTCCCTTATCAATGTTGCGGAATTGTGCAAAGTCAAGAAATCTATTGCCAATCCACCCAAATTCGAGGTCATCGCCTCAGTGGTTTAATAATCAGTCAAGATCCTTTGCAATAGCCATTGCGGCAATTGTACCGTCTGCCACAGCAGTCGTAATCTGCCTGTACTTTTTGCTTATTACATCACCAACCGCATAGATTCCGGGAATGTTAGTCTGCATATCTTCATCGGTTTTAATATATCCCCACTTATCGAGTTCGAGCATCTGTTTAAAAAACCCGAGGTTGGGTTTCATACCGATAAAAATGAATACACCGTCACTTGCAACCTTCTGGAACATTTTAGTTTTTAAATTTTCTATTTCAGTAACGATCCTGTCGCCCACCCTGGTGAAAGAGCGGGGTTCCCGATCATACAAAATGCTGATCTTCGGATTATTGAATGCCTTCTCCTGTGCCTGCTTGTTGGCAGTAAGCTTGTCAAACTGGTGAATTATGGTCAGCTTCCTGACAAAACGGGAGATATATTCCGATTCTTCAACAGCCGAATTTCCACCTCCGATTACTACAACTTCCTTATTATTGAAATACTTGGCGTCGCAAGTCGCACAATAAGATATGCCTTTCCCTTTAAGCTCTTTTTCCCCGGGAGCTCCTGTCAGGTTTGGAGTTGTGCCGGTAGCAATTATTATTTTCTTCGCTCTTATTGTCTCATATTCATCTATGACAACTTCTTTTTTTTCAAGGTCGACTTTGGTAATATCCACAGCTACCTTATAAACAGTGCCGGAAAGTTTTGTCTGCTCACTCATATTATAAGAAAGCATATGCCCCGGCTGGGGTTCAATAAATCCCGGGTAATTCGAAACCTGATGGGTTGTCGATACCTGCCCCCCCGGCAGGGCAATATCTATAAGTACTGTACTGAGCCGTGCCTGGCTCAGGTATAAACCTGCAGTAAGTCCGCCGGGACCAGCTCCAAGGATAATTACATCATATTCCGAAACCGACGGTTTGATCCTCGATTTTATTTCCTTTAGTTTATCTTCAGATAACATCCTGTCAAGATTACGGATTATTTCCCTCTTTTTTATTCCGCCATTAAGCCTGTCCCCCACTTCCCTGCCTCTGTCAAAGAACAGGAGTGTAGGCGACGATTTGACTACAAACTTTTCAGCCAGATCACGATTGCCCTGCCTGTACATTTTTACGAATTTTATCTCACCTGAATAAAGTTCAGATAAATAATCAAATTTTGATGCCAGGGCCTCACAGGGCGGACATTCTGTTGAATAAAAATCAAGGACAACCTTTCCTCCCTCTAATACTTCTTTTTCAAATTCTGATGAATCAATTTCCCTCATATCCTGTTTTTGTGTTAAACATTTTCGAAATAAGCAGAAAATCCAAGTTCAAGGAGTTCTTTCACAGGCCTGCAATCTGTTGAGCAAATGCTGCCTGTTCTGTTCTTTGCCACCGAACCACAACCTCCTCCGCAGGCAAGCTGTAGAGAACACTCCCGGCACTCCGGTATTATCGTAACATCCCTCTCCTGCCAGCTCTCAATCAGTTCATTTTTATAAATAACCGATGGATAAAATGTACCAAGGGATTCCCCTGGTTTTCCGACCGTTGCAGTGCAGGAATATATCTTACCTGTATAATCAAATGCCCATTCTGTTTTACATGCAGGACATGCATCAAACAACGGATCAGGCAATTCGCCATTCTCAGACAGAAACTTTGCCACCGAATAGGCAGGTTTATAAAATTCGGGAATATGCGGATGCAATTTTGCAAGCTCATATATCTGCTCATAAAGCGATATGCGGCTGAGTAGCATTTCAGGATCAGACTGGCAATGGTGCAGTTCATAATTACGGCCGATCTGGGTCTTGAAATATGGGCTCGTGGTCCACCCTTTATCAATTGCCAAACCGGCAAATTCCGGCAAATCATCGATGTTCTGCCTGTCCATCACCATCCTGAGATTAATGTTGATACGGTTTTCCAGACAAGCATCTATTCCCCTAACAATTTTATCGAATGTTCCTCCGCCCCCTTTTAGAAACCGTCTTTTGTTGTGAATGGTTTCCGTACCGTCAAGAGTTACCTGTATCTCGCGGATTCGGCCTGCTTTTAAAACCGGGATATACTCTTCAAGTGTATAGCCATTTGTAACAAAACTCAGATCCAGGCCGGCTTCAGAGGCACTCTTAATAATATATCTTATTTTCTCTTTATGCTTTAATCCTCCCAAAAGAGGTTCCCCGCCGAAAATTGTGATATATTTCTTCCTTCCTGGAAATTCTGTTTCAACATACCTGAAAAATGAATCTATTACATCAGTATTCAGTTCCCCTTCAGGATTGACATACTGATCCTGATAGCAGTAAGAACAGGCAAAATTGCAGCTGTAATTTGTTACGAAGAATATCTGTATTTCGTCCTTTTCCCTCGAATCAATATATTCGAGATATCTGGCCTGGTACAACTTTTTTTCCTCAGCTTCACTCATAAGATATCCCTTTTCTTCAAGCAGTGATGAGAGTTCAGGGTTGTGATCCTGAAAGCCTTCCTTCATTATCTGATCAACCTTCTCTGCTTCGGCAGGCGACAGAATGTCAGCATTTCCGGTCAGCAGGTTAATTATAAAGTAACTTTCCGAATCCCTTATTTTTGAGAAAATATTATATTTTGAATATCTCATTTAAGAATTAATCGTGGCAGCCAACTACAGTTTTAGAGGTTTTTGCACAGCATTGCGCAACTTTTGAATTTGATTTGTTTACTTTCTTTTTGACAACACTTTTCATGATAATTCTAAATTATTTTATCAATAACATTTCATTAATTGCTTGATATTTTACTCATCCTGTTTATTACAGTTGCATTTTCCTGATGGTTTTATGGCTGAAACAGTCCAGCTTGCCACCATTACTTTTCCTTTCTTATAAGGAGATGATTCTTCCATTATACTGACAGATGTAAATCCGGCTTTGTTCAGGTGTTCAAGGTATTCGTCCCTGGTTACAGCTCCTGCCCAGCATTCCGCAACAGCAACCGGATCATTCCTGTACTCCTCAGGGATCGGGTCAGTTGAGTATATGTCGCTTACCACAAACCTGCCGCCCATCTTAAGGATCCTGAAAACTTCATTCCAAACGGACTGTTTATCTGATGAATGATTAATAGTACAGTTTGAAATGACCAGATCGGCTAAATTGTCTTCAAGTTCAATCTTTTCGAGGCCCGACTGCAGAAACCTGACATTGCTGATACCAAGCTTTTCAGCTATGCTCCTCGATTTTCGTATCATTCCGTCGGAAAGGTCAATGCCGTAAACAAATCCTTTATCTCCGACACTCCCGGCAAGCCTCATAACATCTGTTCCCCTTCCGCTTCCCAGATCGACGCAAATCTCTCCTTCATGAGCTTTTGAATGATCCGTCGATCCTCCGCATGACAGGCAGCATGTAGTCTCTGCCAGTGCATTGTATCTTTTAATAATTTCTGTATCCTTCATAAACTTAAATGTCGGGCGCAAAGATAAAATTAAATTTTATATAAATCGCAATAATATCACTTAAATCTTTTTACTATCACTAATAATTATTATCTTTGTATTATAAATGACTGAATGTGAGCCGAATTTTCAAAGAAGAACTTAATCCCAAAAGACTGAAGGAGCTTTTTACCAGCGACGACAAATGTCTGGAATTCCTGGCAGAGGTAAAATGGAGTGCAGGTTTTGAATGCCGTAAATGCGGAAACTCGAACTACTGTCCCGGGAAGACTGCATATTCCAGGCGCTGTACAAGATGCAAAGCTGAAGAATCTGCTGCTTCAGGAACGATATTCCATAACTGCAAATTCCCTATTCACAAAGCTTTTTACATTGCTTATAATGTCTGCAAGGGAAAAGAGGATGTCTCGACTTACGAATTTGCCCGTCGCCTATCTCTCCGGCAGATGACCTGCTGGAATTTTAAAACAAAGATCCGTCAGGCGCTCGGAGAGATGGATTCACTGACGGATAATGAGAAACACTCAATTCAGAAGTTGTTTCAATAATAAATCTGTACATATATGCTCGATCTGCGGGAAACTTCATTATTGTTTTTCCCGCTGATTACCACCGATAAGTGGTTTAAAATGAGGCTGATTCCGGATTTATAATGCTATACCGAAACAGTTTTCACAATCTCAATTGTTTCATCTGATGCGGCTTTCATGACATTTGCAATATTTGCCTGAAGCCCTTCAGAAAGCCCGGCTCCGTCAATAACGGTGGCATAGGTTTTCCCGTCATCTTTTTCATAAACGGAAATCCGGCACGGCATCATCACTGACATGATTCTCTCATGATTGAGTTCCAGCATCTGGCCCGAATACTGAGGCTTACAAATCTCAATAACCTTTACGGGCTTAACTATTTTGCCGGATTTGGCAAGCGATTGCTGGAGGTCATGAACAGCAGGGATCTTCCAATCCCTGCGTTCTGCCTCAGCTATAAGCTTTTCAACTGTGTTACTGAAATCGTACCTGCTAACTTTTTCAATAACCCACATATCTTTATTTATTAGTTCGCTTTTAAGCCAGATACATATTTATAAGCTGCTCATACAGCTCCTGTTTTCCGCTTATTACTTCCGGTTCCTTGTTCTTTATGGCAATATCCCTGAGGTTCTCCAGTTTAAGAGCTCCTTTCTCAAAGTCTTTACCGGGACCCTTATCAAATGAAGAATATCTTTTCTTCCTCATTTTAAGATAATCGCTATCCTTAAGCACTTTATCAGCTATTACTAATGCACGTGCAAAGGTGTCCATTCCGCTTACGTGGGCAATAAAAATATCATCGACATCTGTTGAATTGCGTCTTATCTTGGCGTCGAAATTGATGCCGCCCGTTTTAAATCCTCCTGCCCTCAGTATCGCCATCATAGCCTCGGTAACCTCATAAACATTTGTCGGGAACTCATCAGTGTCCCATCCGTTCTGATAGTCGCCCTTATTTGCATCAATACTACCGAGAAGACCTGCATCTGCTGCAACCTGAAGCTCATGCTGGAAGGTGTGGCCCGCCAGTGTTGCATGATTAACTTCAATGTTCAGCTTGAAATCCTTATCCAGTTTATGTTCACGAAGAAAGCCTATGATTGTTGCAACATCAAAATCATACTGATGCTTGGAGGGTTCCATTGGTTTTGGTTCAACAAGGAAGGTGCCTTTGAAACCTTTTTTACGGCCATAATCCCTGGCCAGGGAGAGCATCATTCCCATGTGTGCAAGCTCCCTTTTCATATCTGTATTATGAAGACTCATATAGCCTTCCCTTCCTCCCCAGAATACATAGTTCTCGCCTCCGAGCTCGATTGTTGCATCAATTGCATTCTTGAGCTGGGCACCTGCATTTGCAACAACTGCGAAATCAGGATTTGTTGCTGCACCGTTCATATAGCGAGGGTTGGAGAAGAGGTTTGCAGTTCCCCACAGAAGCTTCACTCCGGTCTGCTTCTGCAGTTTCTTCATGACAGGCACATATTTGTCAAGGCGTTTTTCAATTTCAAGAACAGATCCGCCACCTACAATATCCGTATCATGGAAACAGTAATAACCGGCACCGATCTTTGTGATAAATTCAAATGCAGCATCGAGTCTCATTTTTATTCTGTCATCGTTGTTTGCAGCGTCTTTCCAAAGAAAGTTATGAGTTGAATCGCCGAACGGATCGCTTCCGTCGCCGCAGAATGAGTGCCAGTATGCAATTGCAAAACGAAGATGATCCTTCATTTTTTTACCGGAAACTTCCTGATCAGGATTATACCACCTGAATGCCAGGGGATTTTTCGAGTTTTTTCCTTCGTACTTAATCTTCCCGATACCGGGGTAGTACTCTTTTTTGCCTTTGTAGATCATATTAATATGAATTATGGTTCAACTTATAAAATCCTAAGTTAAATAACTTTATGCTCTTAACGAAATTCTATGTATTTATATTATCTCATTTTACCCCCTTACCAACCATCTCCCAAAGGGTGGAAACGGGCAATTTATATTGCATTTAAATATTTTTCCCAATTGGAATATGCATCCTGGTATGCTCCTGTTTTTGATTTATCGGGTGTCGTTACTCCCACTTCTTTCAGTCCTGCAAATGCTTCCTTTACAGATTTATAGTACCCTGATCCGATCCCTGCGCCCCGTGCGGCGCCAATTGAACCGTCAGTATTATAAAGGAGAATCTCTGTACCGGTAATGCAGGATAATGCTTCCCTGAAAACAGCGCTCTGAAACATGTTGGCAGCTCCGGCTCTGATTACTTTGGGTACAATCCCCGTTTCTTTCATAATATCAAGACCATACCTTATAGAAAACACAATGCCTTCCTGAGCAGCCCGGAAAAGATGGGAGCTGGTATGAGTATTAAAATTAAGTCCGAGAATCCTTGCACCGGTATCCCGGTTTCCCAGCATACGTTCAGCGCCATTACCGAAAGGAAGAACAGAAAGTCCTTCGGATCCGGGAGAAACCTTTGCTGCAAGATCATTCATATTGTTGTACGACAAGTTGTTACCAGAATTTTTTCTGAGCCATGAATTAAGAATACCCGTACCGCTAATGCAAAGCAAAACCCCCAGCCTGGGATTATCCTTTGCGTGATTCACATGGATAAATGTATTTACCCTTGACAGATCGTCGTACTTTTTCTTGTCCGATACACCATAAATTACCCCGGAAGTTCCGGCAGTGGCAGCAACTTCTCCTGGTTCCATAACATTTAGTGACAGGGCATTATTCGGTTGATCTCCTGCCCTGTAGGAGACAGGGATCCCTTCAGGGAGCCCCAGTTCAGATGCAACAGATTTCAGAAGCTCCCCCTGTTTTGAGAACGACGGGACACTTTTTGCAAGCAACCCGTTATCAAATCCAAAGTATTTCATCACCTTATCAGAAACCCCGTTATCCTTGAAATCCCAGAAGATCCCTTCAGAAAGTCCTGAAAATGTGGTTAATATCTCTCCTGTAAGCTTCATTGCAAAATAATCTCCCGGAAGCATGATTTTATAGATCTTTGAAAATATTTCAGGTTCATTCTCTTTTACCCATGCCAGCTTTGTGGCAGTGAAATTACCGGGGGAATTGAGCAGGTGCGAGAGACAATATTCCTTTCCTATGGAGTCAAATGCTTTATCACCATATGGTACTGCCCTGCCATCGCACCATATTATTGATGGTCTGAGGGCTTTACGATCGGTGCCAACAGTTACAAGTCCATGCATCTGGTAAGAGATACCGATTGCGCCGATCTCTTTTCTCCTTGCACCAAGCTGGTCATTGCAATCAGAAACAGAGGATTTAAGGTTTTCCCACCAGGTTTCAGGATCCTGTTCAGCCCACCCCGGCTTTCTGGCGATAATTTTCATTTCTTCTTTCGGATAAAATGCCGTTGCAAGACATTTACCCGATTCACCTTCAATTACTGAAGCCTTGACAGATGAGCTTCCTAAATCAATTCCGAGTAATAGCATATTTTAATTATTATTAATTAGTATATAAAGTCAAAAGTTTGGAGTGCCTAAAGTACTTAAAATTGACATATTATTAAAATTTTAAGTACGGCAGACAATAGCTCACTTCAGGCACTTCTTTACCAGTAAAACATGGTTCCGTCACTTTTCCTGTTCACCGGGAGAGATGCCCTCATATACGGATATTTTGCGGCTTTTTTCTCGTCTATTTCAACTCCTATCCCGGGCGAATCATCAATAGACAGAAAACCCTCACTGAACTTATAATTTGTTTTAAATACCTCATTCACAATCTCCTGGTGAGGCATATATTCCTGTATACCAAAATTATTGATTCCCATGTTAAAATGAATAGCTGCTGCAAGATTTACAGGCGACAAGTCAGTCGCACCATGAAAGCCTGTCTGAATGTGATATACAGAAGCTATTGCTGCGACTTTCTGTAAATGAGTAATGCCGCCGCCATGTACAAGCGGCATACGGATATAGTCGATCAGCTGCTCAGTTATCAATGAGGTATAATCATAAACCGTATTGAAAACTTCTCCGATTGCAATCGGAGTAGTTGAATGTTTCCTGACAAGTCTCAATCCTTCCTGCAGTTCACCTGATACCGGATCTTCGAGCCAGAAAAGATGGAACGGTTCCAGCTCTTTCGCCAGTCTTGCGGCTTCCACAGGTGTACAGCGGTGATGAGCATCATGTAAAAGATGAACATCATCGCCATAAGCATCCCTGACTTTGCGGAACAGCGAAGGAAGAAAATTAAGGTATTTCGATGTATCCCAGTATTCCTCAGCAGGCAAACCCTTTTCAGCCGGTTCATATGGTCTATTACCTTTTGGAACTCCATAGGTATGTTCTATGCCGGGGACTCCGGATTGTACTCTTATTGCCCTGAATCCTTCTTCAATCTTTCTCCCTGTTTTTTCAACTGTATCTTCTGCATTTTTCCCGTTAGCATGACAATAGACCAGTATCCTGTCCCTGCTCTTCCCTCCAAGTAAATTATATAATGGTGTATTCAGGGTTTTACCTTTTATATCCCACAAAGCCATATCAATTGCTGATACAGCAGCCATTGTCACTGAACCTCTTTTCCAGTAAGCGCCCCGGTAAAAATAATGCCAGATATCTTCTGTATTATTAGGATCTTTCCCAATAAGTGAAGGAATGCAGTACTCCTCAAGGTAAGTAACTACTGCCTTTTCCATTCCGTTAAGCGTTGCATCGCCCAGGCCACAGATCCCCTCGTCGGTAATTACTTTTAGTGTCACGAAATTCCTTCCCGGGGAGCACAAGATCACTTTGGCATCTGTAATTTTCACACTAGCTATTTTTTAAAATCCAATCGAATTACCTCCATCCACCGGCAACACCACTCCTGTAATAAATGAAGCAGCATCAGAAACCAGGAAGAAAGCTGCTTCAGCAACCTCCTCAGGCTTTCCAAGCCTTCCAAGCGGAGTTCTTGCCAATACCTTCTTCTTTCTTTCAGGATCTCCATCCAGCGCAACAGACGACATGTTTGTTTTAATAAAACCCGGAGCAATGCAGTTAACTCTTATACCCATTGGTGAAAGTTCCACAGCCATTGCTCTCGTCATACCTTCAATTGCTGATTTGGAAGCAGAATAAGCGATAACATACGGCAATCCATAAATAGAAGCCATAGAGCTTATATTCAGAACACTCCCGCTCTTCTTCCGCGACATAAATCTTCCTGCTTCCCGGGTAAGACAGAAGATTGAGGTCTGGTTTGTGAGAATAATCTTCTGATATTCAATGTCAGTCACATCAAGAAACTTTTTCTTCATATTGATGCCTGCATTGTTCACCAGAATGTCAATAGTCTGATATTTGTCAATGATTTTCCTGACAAGTCCCGGAATTTTGTCAAGGTCTGACAGATCACACTGAAAACAATCTGAGTTTTTTCCAAGTTCGGTGCAGGCAGCCTTAAGCCTTGCCTTATCTCGTCCTACAAGCAAGGTGGTAATACCATTCCCTGCAAATTTCCTTGCGATTGCAAGGCCTATTCCTGAAGAGCCACCGGTTATGACTGCTATCTTGTTCATTATTTGCTGTATTATCACCCATAAAGGATAAATCTTTATGGCTGACCCGTCAATGAACTTATGCCCGGAATATCAGTATACCTGTGAGCCATATACCAGGCAAGATCATGTTCCGGTTTCTCAACTCCCGCAGGAATTGGTCTTTTTGAAAATGTCTGAAAATAGGTTATGCAGGCATCCTTCCATATCCTTGCATCCCTTTCCTGCTTGACCAGCAATGATCTTACCATTTCAAATCTGTCATTATCAATATCATTTTTCACCTGTCCCCATTCACTTCTGAAGCCACCCGACCGATTTTACACCCTCATCGTATCTGTAACATAACTCATTCCATAAAGTTCTGCCTGACTTTAAGCCGGTGATCCCATGGAACGTGGTGGAACCACAGGAGAAGGTTTTCCGGACATGTCTCAAGGCTCTCATATATATCTCTTACAGGAGGGAAATATTGCCCGACAGCATTACTGCCCGCCGATGTCCTTTCAAATCCTATACCTGCAGAATCTGCACGGTGGTAGTAAACGGATGTCCAGTCTTTCCTGCCCTGGTTTACCCATGGTCCCGGACCATAGTGATGCCCGGCATACATAATATGGTGCAATCCGAGGGGAGTCATATAATTCACGGCTATCTCACGCGACCTCATCATCATGCTGCTGATCTGCTGAACCACTTCATTGTTGTTTGTAAAAGTCATCCTGATCCAATCGTTTGCAATTTCCTCAGATGTCAGGTAAGGATCCCACGCCAGCCTTCCGAATGCATACCAGTTGGCCTGCCCGAATGGATGTCCGGTCCAGTTACGGACATTCCCGATATTAGATACTCCGGCCATTCCCGTAAGACTATGATTTTCGAGGCTGCCATCAATAACTTCAGCAACCAGCGATCCTTTTCCTCTGGCATAAGTATCTGATTTAAGGCATTCTTCGTACACGGGCGCCAGGTAAACGAGATGTATGGAAGCGCCAAAGTATTCCTGTGTGATCTGGAATTCAGGCATTAAGGGTGTCCCGGGCATTGCACCGAAAAGAGGATGAAAAGGTTCACGTGGCTGAAAATCAACCGGACCGTTTTTCACCTGTATGAGGACATTTTTTCTGAATTTACCGTCTAAGGGGACAAATTCATTATATGCCTGTTTTGCCCTGTCATCAGGGACATTATTATCATATACAAAAGCCCGCCACATAACTATCCCGTTATGAGCGGCTACCGCATCAGCCAGCATATTTGCCCCGTCTGAGTGAGTCCTTTTATAATCCTGGGGACCCGGCTGACCCTCTGAATTTGCTTTCACTATGAATCCTCCGAAATCGGGAACCAATGAATAGATCTCGTCAGCTTTATTTTTCCACCAGGCAATGACTTCCGGGTCGAGCGGGTCTGCGGTCTTAAGCTTCCCTATCTCAACCGGTGCACTGAAACGGGCTGCCAGATAGACTTTAAGTCCATACGGCCGGAACACATTGGCCAGGGCCGCAACTTTTAAAAGGTAATCCTTTGTCAGAATCAAGGCATTGGCATTCACATTTGTAAGGACCGTTCCATTAATCCCTATTGAAGCATTTGCCCTGGCATAATCGGTATAAACGGGACTTAAACTATCCGGAAGGGTACTCCAGTCCCAGATCGAAGATCCGGAATAACCTCGTTCATTGGTCCTGTTAAGGTTATCCCAATGGTTGAGTATCCGTACCATAGTTTTTGGGGAGCTCTCAATTGAAAGAGCAGACAGGTTCTTATGAGTCTGGATCAGCCTGAGGAAATGAAATGCCCCGTACAAGACCCCAATATCGCTGTTGGCTGCAATGACAGTGACATTCTTTCGCTTATATTTGGTGCTTATGATTATATAACCTTCTTTTCCGGCATTTTTTAGCTTACCGGCCAGGTCAAGCGAACGTATTATTACTGAATTTTCCGGCGTTCCGGCAATGACCGCACCATTTTTTCTTATGGCAGACAGGGAGGCTATTTTTCTTCCGAGCAAACCATCTAATCCAGTGTTTAATTCTCTGGCAGCCACTTGTACTGTAGGTGAATTCCCTTCGATCATCAATCCTGTAATTGATTTGTTATATTGCTCCAGCAGGATGGGATCGGAAATCTGATCGTATCTGAGCCAGAGACGGTATCCATCCTCAGCATATAGTGTCTGATAAAAAAGAAAAATTATTGCAGCGGAGAAAATTTTAATGATCGTTTTCATAGGGTCAGAGGATTGAAGGAGAATTAACAGGGATGCTCATAACTGATGATTGTCTGATGATCAGCTTATGTTTCAGTATTATAGTGCTTAGATTTGCTGACTGCAAATTCTTAAGCTTATTGATAAGGGAAGTTGCGGCTATCTCCCCGATCTCTCTTGCAGGATAGTCAATTGTCGTCAGGTCAGGCTGGACAAACTGACTTACCGGTTCATTATTAAAACCCGCAACAGCGATCTCCTGTGGTATTTTCACCCCTGCTTTTTCCAGTTCGACCATTATTGCCACAGCTGTTGTATCATTTGATGTAAATATCCCGTCAGGTCGATGATGCATTTTAAGTATTTTTCTGGCAGCTTCTGTTCCTGCCCGGCTGCTCATATCACTTACCGCCACAAGCTCATCGTCAGCTTCAACCTTATGATCAGCAAGAGCCTGCTTATAGCCTCTTAGTCTTTCGGAATAAACATTCCGGAGCATATTTCCACCGAGATGAAATATCCTTCTGCATCCCTGTTCTATCAGGTGAGATGTCACTTCATATCCGGCCTTAAAATTGTCTATAATGATGCTGATGCATCCATGACACTCCGCAACACGGTCAAAAAAAACAACCGGAATATCCTTTTTCAGAAGGATGTTAAAATGATCTAAATTTTTCGTATCGAATGCAAGTGATACCAGAAGTCCGTCGACACGACTATTATAAAGGGTTGAAACACAGGATATTTCCTTTATCCAGGACTCCTGTGACTGACTGATTATAAGTCCATATCCGTTCTCAGAAGTAATTTTTTCAATTCCAGCAAGAACTTCTGCCATGATAAAACTGTTCAGTCTTGGAACCACGACCCCTATAGTATTTGTTTGCTTAAGGCGCAGGTTACTCGCAAATTTGTTTTGCTGGTAATCCATTTCTGCAGCCGCTTCCCTGATCTTTTTCTTAGTCTCCCTCCTGATATGAGGGTGGTCCCGTAACGCCCGGCTGACAGTTGAAGGTGATATATTTAATGCCTTTGCAACATCATATATCGTAACTTCCCTGCTGCTCTTCACGACAGTCAATTTTATATTCAAAATTAAGAATAAACGGAAGATTGTGAAATAAATTCAGAATCTTTCTGCAATCGGTTGCAGCTTTTTGTTAAACATTTGTAAACATATCGTAATTTTGATATGATTTGGATATATTTATAATGGTTTTTCCCCGTATGATCCAACACTTCTCTTTGAAACTTTGAATTACTTAATAAAGAACTTGCACGCAGGAAATCCGGAGGAGCTGTAGAAAAAGTTCTTTGTGTGCCTTAGTGCAAACCTTTGTGCCCTTCGTGTTTAATTCTAAAATATTGAAACACAAAGGATCACAAAGTACATCACAAAGGAACACAAAGGGAAGATCACAATTTCCACGACTTTTTCTACATCCCCACAGAGTTCCATGCAACATTAAATATCCAGATATGAGAAAAATTCTTCTGATCCTTGCTTTTGGGGGCTCCATTCAGCTAAGCCTTAAGGCGCAGCCTGCATTCGGCACTGAACCATTCATATCTTTTGAAAAAAGTGAATTTGCCATATCAGAAGCCGGGAAATCGGCTCCGCTCATTGTAAGCCAAAAAGATTGGCCCGGTGTAATACGGGCATTTAAGGACCTGCAGGCTGATATTGAAAAGGTAACATCTTATTCACCATCATTTTATACCGATAAAGTACCCAGGGCTAAAGTTCTGATCATTGCCGGTACTATAGGCAGGAGTGACCTGATAAGCAAGCTGGTTGAGAATAAAAAGCTCAATGTAAGCGATATCTCGGGAAAATGGGAATCTTTCCTGGTACAGATTGTCAGCCATCCGTTTCCGGGAGTCCAAAAAGCTCTTGTGATATCAGGAAGCGATAAACGGGGTACAATTTATGGTATTTATGAAGTTTCCAGACAAATCGGAGTATCGCCATGGTACTGGTGGGCAGATGTGTCGGTTGATCATAAGGAGGCTTTGTATGCCATGCCGGGCAGATTTATACAGGGGCCGCCTTCAGTTAAATACAGGGGGATATTTCTAAATGATGAGGCTCCCGACCTTACCAACTGGATCAGAGCTAAATATGGCACCGTAGCTCCAGGTGAAAATCCTCCCATGCCACCGGGAGTTGCAAATTATGGCCATGAGTTCTATACGAGGCTTTTTGAGCTTCTCCTGAGGCTTAAAGGCTAATTATCTCTGGCCTGCTATGTGGAATAATGCCTTTAACGAGGATGACCCGGAAAATCCGAAGCTTGCCGATGAATACGGAATTGTAATGGGTAACTCCCACCAGGAACCAATGCTGAGGGCACAGAAGGAGTGGGATCGCAGGTACCTGAAAACGGTGGGAAGCTGGAACTATGCAAAGAACCCGGATGTCCTTGAAGCTTTCTGGAGGGAAGGAATACGCAGGAACAGGGATTTTGAGAGTATTGTTACTATCGGATTGCGTGGCGCCAATGATACTCCCATGGCTCCGGGCGGTCCGGAAGCAAACAGGTCCCTTCTTGAAAAAGTTGTAGATGTACAGCGTAAAATACTTGCTGAGGAAATAAAACGTGAGGTAACCACTATTCCCCAGCTTTGGTGCCTTTACAAAGAAGTGCAGGATTTCTATAAAGCAGGAATGAGGGTACCGGATGATGTAACTCTTTTGTGGGCGGAAGATAACTGGGGTAATGTAAGGCGTCTTCCCACAGCTGATGAACGGAAACGACCGGGCGGTGCCGGTATTTATTATCATTTTGACTATCATGGAGGACCACGGAGCTACCAGTGGATAAATACAAACCCGGTTTCCAAGATCTGGGATCAGATGTCGCTGGCAAAAGAATATGGTGCTGACAAAATATGGATTGTAAATGTCGGGCATTTCAAGGGTTATGAATTCCCGATTGAATATTTCCTGGATCTTGGCTGGAATTCCGGTAAGCTCACAAATGAAAACATAGGCCAATATACAAAGTACTGGGCTGAACGGGAGTTCGGTACGTCATTTTCCGGTGAAATAGCAAACCTTATGTCGTTATATACAAAATACAACGGCAGGAGAAAACCGGAGCTTCTTTCACCGTTGACTTACAGTCAGGTTAACTACAAAGAGGCAGAGAATGTAGTATCTGATTTTAAAGCCATTACAAACAAAGCTGAAGAGATATTTGACAAGATCCCTTCTGCTAAAAAGGATGCTTTTTATCAGCTTATTCTTTTTCCGATAAAAGCATCTTCCCTGGTTAATGAATTATATCTTTTTGCCGGCAGAAATTATCTTTATTCAAGGCAGGGGCGTGCATCAACAAACGATATGGCCGGACAGGTACAGAGTCTTTTCCAGGCAGATACAAGCCTGATGGGATATTACAACCGTGTTTTTGCAAAGGCCAAATGGAGCCATTTTATGGACCAGTCACACCTTGGGTATACCAGCTGGGCAGATCCTCCGGTCAACAGCCTGCGGGCAATTCAGCTTAAGCATATTGATGTCCCGGATAACGCCGTTATGGGTATTGCTGTAGAAGGATCAGAAGATACGTGGCCGGGACAAGCGGCTGATCCGGTTCTTCCGGGATTTGATATTTTCAGTCGCGGAAGCCACTATATTGAGGTATTTAATAAAGGTAGCATCCCTTTTGAATATTCTCTCTCAAGCGAAGAGCCCTGGATAAAAATCAGCAGGAATACAGGTACTGCCGTGAAAGAAGAACGTATCATTGTAACTGTGGACTGGAATAAAATCTCCCGTGAAAAGAATGAAGGGATGGTAGCTGTTTCAGGTGCCGGAAGTGTGGTGAAAGTAAAGGTATCGGCTTTTAAGCCTGCGTATATAACTCCTGAAACTCTTGAAGGATTTGCAGAAAGTAATGGCTATGTTTCAATTGAAGCTGAGCATTTTTCCAATAACAGATCTGAAGGTGACAGGCAATGGATCAGGATTGAAGATTATGGTCATACTCTTTCTGCCATGAGGGCAAATGGCCCGGTTGATTCTCCCCCTGCCGACCCCGGTAAAGATTCTCCGTGTCTGGAATATAAAATGTATCTTATTCAGCTACAGGTGAAAATGAAGTAGTCTCAACCTTCTCTCCCGACCCTTAATTTCGTTCCCGGCAACAGTATGCAATACGGTATTTCTTTTGATGATCAGCCGGTCCAGATCATAACACTTGTGCCGGAGAATTACAACGCACAGAACGGGAATGCAGACTGGGAAAAATCTGTAAGCGACAATTCAAGGACCAGCAAGACAAAACATTTAATATCTTCACCCGGCTATCATACACTGAAAATATGGATGATCGGGCCCGGGGTGGTATTGCAAAAGATTGTCGTAAATACGGGTGGTCTTAAGCCAAGTTACCTTGGTCCGCCTGAAAGTTTTCACAAGTAAAAGAATCTGAAAAGGACTAACCATATATACTTAACGAGATGCTGAAGAATAAGAAACAAACAATCACACGAAGAAAATTTATTGATACATCTGTAAAAGCAACAATTTTTTCTTCTGTAGCTGTAACCGGATTTCCAACAATAGTGCCGGCAAGTGTTATCGGGAAGAATCCGCCCAGCGATAAGATAAATATCGGATGGATCGGATGCGGCAGGCAGGGAACCGGAGATGTCTTAGGAACTATGAGATTTGATTCCGCAATGTTCATTGCTGTTGCCGATGTTGATTCCAGGAGGGCAGAACTCGGGAAAAAAACGATCGAGGATGCTTATAAAAGAAGGACCGGCACCGGCAATTATGCCGATGTAAAAATCTATGGTGACTATAAAGAACTGCTTCTGAATAAATCCATTGACGCTGTAATGATAACCACTCCGGACCACTGGCATTCCCAGCCGGCAATTGAAGCAGCACTGGCAGGCAAGGATATTTACCTTGAGAAACCAACCTCCCTTACCATAAAAGAGGGCAGACTCTTAAGCGATGTAGTCAGAAACAAGAAAGTCATTCTCCAGGTAGGCACCCAGCAGAGGTCAAGCGCGCAATTCAGGGTTGCTGCTGAACTGGTAAGGAATGGCAGGATCGGAAAGCTGGAAACTGTAAAGATAGGGTTGCCGGGTGATCCTTCAGGTCCGGAAGCGACTGAGATGCCAGTTCCAAAAAATCTGAATTATAATATGTGGCTTGGATCCACACCGGAAGTATATTATACTGAGATACGTGTCCATCCTCAAAACAGCATCACTGACCGCCCCGGATGGCTAAGATGCGAGCAATTCGGAGCAGGAATGATAACTGGCTGGGGTCAGCATCATTTTGATTCTGCAGCCTGGGGTATGGATACGGAACTGACCGGGCCAGTATCAATAGAGGCTGTGGCACAATTCCCGAAGTCAGGGTTATGGGATGTTCATGGTGATTTTATGTCAAAAGCTGAATACAAAAACGGAATCACTATGCTGACCAGCGGAGGTTATCCCAATGGTATCAGGTATGAAGGCACAGAAGGCTGGATTTTCGTAACACGCGGAAATTACAGGGCAACTGCAAGCGATCCGATTCCGCAGGGACAGAGTAATCCTCCCCTTTCGGCCAGCGATCCTAAGATCCTGACTTCAGTGATCGGTCCCGGTGAAATACACCTTTATGTCAGTGATTCACAGCAGGGTAATTGGCTCGATTGCATCAAATCGAGGAAAGAGCCCATATCTCCGGTCGAAATCGGTCACCGTGCGTGCACGGTATGTCTCGTTACCCATATTGCAATGAAACTTGGCAGGAAGCTGAGCTGGGATCCGGGAAAAGAGGAATTTTTAAATGATAAGGAAGCAAATTCGATGCTTTCCCGGCCCCAAAGAGCACCATACGGAACCAACTATATAAAGATCTGAGAACTGAGATTATGAGAAAATCCTTCTTATTTTCGCTTCTGCTGATTGCAGGAGGATGGTTTTCTGTGACCATTTCAGCAGCAAAAATCAATGCTGTAATGGTTGGCTCAAAAATCATCGTCACAATCGATGACAAATTTTTTACAAGCTATATTTTCTCTGAGGACGAAAAGTATCCGTTTTTCTATCCTGTAAACGGACCCGTATCGGGCGGATCAGTAACATCAATGCGTAATGCAGTGTATCCCCACCACAGCTCGTTGTTTTTCGGCTGCGACCTTGTAAACGGCGGCAATTACTGGCAGGAAGGACTGGAACGGGGACGGATCATTTCGGTTAATGCCCTGATACTGAAAGAAGGCGGTGACACAGTAATAATTACCGATGAATGTATCTGGAGCCGTCCGGGTGCTCTTTCGCCGGTGAAGGATACCCGTCGGTTTACAATTACTTCACCTTCAGCCGGCCTGACTCAGATAGATGCAGAAATTACAATGGAGATGCTCCTTGATGTTGAGATATTGAAAACCAACCATTCACTGTTCAGTGTAAGAATGGCTTCTGACCTTTCGGTAAATAACGGAGGTACAATGATCAATGCGGAAGGTATGAAAAGTGAAAAGGATACTTTCGGTAAGAGCTCTCCGTGGATGGATTTTTACGGGAAACGGGGCAACGCCACAGAAGGGATCGCAATTCTTCAGCATCCTTCAAATCCCTGGTATCCCTCACCCTGGTTCACCCGCGATTATGGGTTCATGTCACCTACCCCGATGTACTGGCCTCAGAATGGAAAAGATATCCGGTTGAAAAAAGGTTCTGTACTTGTGCTTCGTTACCGTGTTCTCGTCCATTCAGGTACTACGGCAGAGGCTGATATTGCAGGTCAATTCGGGAAATATAAGGCAGGTAAATAAGATATCCATTGCGCCGTTGTGTCCCTGTGCCTTTAAGCCTTTTTCCTGTATAAACAATCTTTCAAATCACAAAAATTGCAGGTGTACGGGAGCCGTTTTACATTCTCTCCGATGCCAATAAATCCGCTGACTGATTTTACAGGATCCATAAGAGCCGACGGTGTAAGACGGATCCTGCAGTAATTATCAGGCATAAGGCTAAAAAGCTTATGCTGTTCCACCACATCCCAGCCACAGTAACCCGGGCTGAAACGGTTTGTTATCTTCTTACCATCCCTGATGACCAAAATTTCAAGCTCCTCCTGCATAAGATCAGCAGCTGATTCAACCATCTCGCTGCCGACAACATCGAATATATATCCTGTGAGCAGGTCTCCGGTCCTCATTTCTTTACTGCTCCTTAATCCTATCTCTTCACCTGCCGTGCAAAGAAAAACGGCTATAGATTGTGATTTCCTTATCTGCCCGTAGACAATCTTTTTTATATCGAAAAAATGATCAAGAATTTTAACTGATTTTTCACTTTCGATAAATTTTACCTCATCAAAGATCCTGTATTCGGCCTTTATTTCACATAATTTCTCCGATTCTCTCAAAACCTCTGAGATAATCCCGCTGATTGTCTCCTGTTTTTCCCCCTCCTTATAGCCCAATGCACTTTCGATCTGACTGACACTGAGATGCAGATCCTGGTAGCTATATTGCAATTTTGATCGTTGCATATTAATCCTGTAATTGTCTCCTTCAGACGGATGGGGGGCTAAGCCCGGCTTCCCTGACAATCCTTTCCACAACAGATTCCCATCCCAGTGTCATCAGGTGAATCCCGTTAATGCCTTTTTTTCTTTTTATCGCGTCAATCAGTTCCAAAGCAATTTGTATGCCTGCTTCAGGAGCCCTCTCCCCGGCCTTTTCCATACGGAGCAGTATTTTTTCAGGTAGCTTTACTCCGGGCACTTTTGTATTCAGATACTGGGCCAGCTTAAAGCTTTTTAATGGCGCAAGCCCGACCAGGATATAGACTTTATTTAATATGTCTCTTTTATCCAGCTGTTCGAGCCACGGATCAAGCTTTTCAGGTTCGAATATAAGGTTTGTCTGTAAAAACTGAGCCCCGGCATTAACCTTTTTCTGATCCTTTATGACTTGCAGCTCAGGATCCGAAGCGAAAGGAGAAGTCGCAGCACCAAGAAAATATTCCGGCGGATCTTTCATTCTTCTTCCGTCAAGATAGATGCCCTCATCTCTCATTCTTCTCAGGATCCACAGCATCTGAACCGAGTCAATATCCAGGAGATTCATGCTCCCTATGGGCCCCGGGCCGACATTAGGACTATCGCCGGTAACACATAGCACATTTCTGATTCCCATACTGTTAATCCCTGCAATTTCAGCCTGAAGTCCGGTTCTTGTGGTATCACGGGCAGCTATCTGGAAAACAGGTTCTGCACCAAGACTATGCGCAGTTGCACAGCATGCCAGGCTCGACATCTTTGGTTTCGCCGAGGATGAATCGGTAAAGTTTATGGCTGTGACCCAGGGTTTAACAACCTCAATATTATTTTTCAGTTTTGCGGTTCCTGCACTTATCGGTGGAGTAATTTCTGTTGCAATAACAAATGATCCGGAGCGTAACTTTTCTTCCAGTGCTGATACCGGTTCTGTATAACCAGCAGGATGATAATCTGAATCCCCGTTCCACCAGGCTGGCTGCCGGACTGGCCTGAAGACTGATTCCCAAATCTCCAATCTGTGGACTTTATCCCGGGAGAGCATTCCTGCAAAAAAAGCTGTCGTTCCTCTTTTTCTTACCTGTCTTATGACATCTTCCCACGTCCCGGTACCCGTTTTGTGATAGTCAAGAGGAGCCATGATTTCCAATAGTTTAGCTTCGCGGCCCTTTTTCAAAGACCTGCTATAGATGGCGTACCAGACGCATTTTCTTGATTCATCGACATAGCAGTTTTTTTCAGGGGTTACTCCTCCGCATGGACCGTTCCTCATTCCTTTCGGGCATTCCATCGGACAAATGAAGGCTGTTTCCTGAAGTATGCAGTTTCCGCACATCCGGCATCCGAAAACAGGGCCTTTTACTGACAGTTCAATCCTGGCAGGAAATCTCCGGGAAAACTTCTCTCTCCTGAATGGATAAAAAGCAGGCTGCCATCTGCGGGCAGGTTTCAAGCCAAACATTGAAGATATATAATATTATAAAATTGTAAGTTACCGGCGGCTCTGAAAATATTCAACAAATCTCACCGCATAATCATCTCTGCCTGTTACAAGGTCTGTGGCCCGGACTATAGAAGTTATCTTTTCAGGGTTAGTAATCGGGCATGTAAGTCCGTTGAAAATTGCCAGGACCATGAAGGAGGCATTCAGTGATTCCCTGTCGGGCAGTCCGAATGAAATATTGCTTGCTCCCATTGTGATATTATGTCCAAGCTTCTCGTGTACAAGCTTTATCGTCTCAAGAGTTATAAGGCAGGCTTGAGGATCAGCGCTGACCGCCATGGCCAGGGGATCAATGATCACATCTTCAGCATTGATGCCTGTCTTAACGGCCCTTTCAATAATCTTTTCAGCAATTGCCACTCTTTTAAGCGGATCGTGAGCAATCCCGTTATCATCCATGCACAACCCGATTATTGCAGCACCGTACTCCTTTGCAACCGGAAGAAGTGCATTCAGTGAACTTTCTTCACCATTCACTGAATTTATCAGGCATTTCCCATAAGCAGCTTTCAACGCAGCTTCGATAGCTTTCGGGTTGGGCGAGTCGAGACATAAAGGAATGCCGAATTTGTTCTGGAGCCTTCTTACTGTCTCGGGCAGCAGTTTTACATCGTCAACCCCGGGAAATCCTACATTTACATCGAGTACCTCGGCACCTGCTTTAATCTGGGCTTCAGCAAGCTCAAGGACATAATCAAAATTGTTCTCCTGGAGCGTTGCGACAAGCTTTTTCCGTCTTGTGGGATTAATGCTTTCCCCAATGATAACAACCGGGCCCTCAGTACTTATAATCACTTCACCGGTCCGGCCTTTCAGAATAGTCTTCATAGAACAAATTTTCCTCTAAGATACGAGCTGATTCAAATAATTGACCGCACCCTGCGGATCGGGAGAATAAAAATCAGCTCCGATTCTCTGGCAATATTCATTGGTTACGGGAGCACCTCCGATAAGGATTTTTGAGCCTGTATGTTTTTCTCTGACGGCGGTGACAGTTTTCTTCATGTTTTCCATAGTGGTTGTAAGGAGTGCTGATAGTCCGATAACAGCTTCCGGATTTTCACCGAGTGCCCTGAGGAATTTTTCGGTGCTCACATCCACACCTAGGTCAATCACTTCCCATCCGCCGCCTTCAATCATCATAGCAACAAGATTCTTGCCTATATCATGCAGATCGCCTGATACAGTTCCTATAATGAATTTACCCTTGCGTTTCGTCTCACCGGACTGAAAGAAAGGCTTAAGGTGTTTCATGGCGCTGTTCATGGCTTTAGCTGACATCAGCATCTGAGGAACATAAATTTCTTTCCTGCTGAATTTATTTCCAACGATTGCCATTGCAGGGATAAGTGCATCTTCAAGGATAGAATCAGGTTTAATTCCCTCTTCGATAGCCCTTTTGGCTATTTCATCAGCTCCTTCCTGCCCCTTCATATCGGGGGGATAAGGGGAAGAAATATCAGTTTTTCCGAATTCTACACATTGAGCAAGCTTTTTAAGAAGGTCATCCATCAGAAACAAAGGTTATGGTTAAAAATTAATAACTGTAAAGTATGCCTGCTTGGGATTATAATTCTCATCAAAAAGTAAAGGGTAATTCTTTCTCCCCGGAACAGGGAAGTTATCAAGCCAGGTGGAATTGTCAGAAAGTCCCCAGAAAGTAATGCTTGTAATGCTGCTTTTATAGTCCCTGAAAACAGCAAAAAATCTGCCATAGGTAATTGCCTGTTTCTGAGCCAGGTTTGATGTGTAGAGGCTTTCGGGATCGGAGTTTGAGGTATAAACAGATACGTCAAGTTCAGTTATCTGCAGCTCCAGCCCGAGTGATTTATATTTATCGAAAGCGGCGATAATAAGATCGTTGGATGGATATTGAATATTCCAGTGACCCTGCAATCCAATGCCGTCAACCAGGTTCTGTTCCTTTAATTTTAATAGCAGCGAATAAATCTTATCTCTTTTAACAGGATCAACAGCTGAATAATCATTATAAAATAGCTTAGCATCAGGGTCAGCTGCCCTGGCTGCTTTAAAGGCTTCAATAATGAACTCCTCGCCGCATATTGTATACCACTGTGATGCACGGTAAATAGCGGAGCCGTCATCGATTGCCTCATTGACAACATCCCAGGCATATACTTTACCCTTGAAATGTGTCATGACGGCAGTAATATGAGTACGCAAACGCTGCAGGACCAGTTCTTTGGAGGCAGTTGAGGTGCCGTCCATGAAGATCCATGCCGGAACCTGGTTATGCCAGCACAGGGTGTGCCCTCTTACTTTCATGCCGTTGGCAATGGCGAAGTCGACTATCTGGTCGGCAGAAGTGAAATTGAAGCTTCCCTCTGTAGGCTGAAGAGTCGACCATTTCATCTGGTTTTCGGCCGTAAGGCTGTTAAAATGGCGTTTTAATAAAGCAGTTTTAACCGGATCGCTGAAGTATGACGGATTCACGGCAGCCCCGATATCAAAATATTCTTCCTGCGTATAATAATCTTTAAGCCCTTCCGTGACCTGCTTATATTCCGCCAGAGTTCCCGGGCGTTTATTCAGATCCGCCGGCGTATCCTCCCTGGTACAGGAAGCTATTCCAAAGGCTATCAGCCATGGAAGCGAAATTGAGATTATTTTTTCAACCGCACTCTTCATTCCCTGATTTTTAAACTTAATTCGATTTAAAGATAATAAAAGTGTCCGTAGAATAATCCACGGACACTTTAAACCTAAACCAATTAATCAATTGTATATGTAACCGCAGTTACATTAACCCAACTTATGCCATCAGACTAATATCCGGGATTCTGAAAAGCAGCTTTTTCTTCTGTGGTTGCTTCCATGCCATCGAGCTGGCTTTGTGGAATTGGGCGCAGATACAGATAAGCCTCGATATTGCGTGTAATTGTTTGTGCATTATGGTCTCCTTTAGTGCTTGAAGCTATTGAGTAAGTAGCAGCGATTTCGGCCCATTTTTGTGTACGCACCAGATCGAACCAGCGAGAACCCTCGCCGTAATACTCACGCGAAAGTTCGGCCAGTATATAATTAATGTCTATTGTTGCCGGGGTGGCAGCGGTCATAGCAGCGCTGTGATCCTCTATTTTTGCGACATTTCCGGCCCTGTCAAACTTCCACATACCTGCACGTGCCCGGATAACATTGATTAATTCTCTCGCACTTTTACCAGCTACCGTAGTTGCGCCCTTCACAGCTGCTTCGGCAGCAACAAAGTAAAGTTCAGAGAATTTGCCAATGGGGAAAGGACGGGTAACTGCAGCATTGGGTTGTCCTAATCCACCTGCATTATCGGTTCGGTAAGTGCTCAATTTCCACGTACCCGGATATGTCACACGGCTTATGCCGTTAGGAGATATTACATAGTCGGCTCTACCTGGTAAAGTCCCTCCGCCAACATTACTTGGACCTGCACCGGCAGGGTAAGTAATAGGCGTTCCTGGTTCATTGGGCAGGAAAGTCAGTATTGGATCTCCCGGAAAAACCTGTAACCCGTTTGCACCATAATAAAATGCAGTAGCGTCAGCACCTTTAGGCCAGTTGCCACGGTAAACATTGGTAAATGTGCCGTCATACCGTGAATCATCCGTTTTGTTGGCAAAGGTATTATTAATTGCGCCGATGGTAGGGGCCATACGGGTCCAGGGACGACCCAGATCCTGAGATGCTTCACGCAGAACAGTACTTGATGAACCTGTCCCGTCTGCATTTTTGAAACTTCTGATTTCTGTATAGTTCCAGGTCATCATCCAGGATGCAAAATTATCCGCACCGCCACCATTGCCATAAGTCAGGCTTGCTCCGTTATATTTTTCACTTGACTGCGTATGATCGGCATAAAACAGTATTTCTTTGTTGCGGTCATTTCCACCTTTGTTTACTTCATAAAATGTCGGCATTAAGCCGTAAGGACCCGGACTGGCAATAGCAGCGGTAGCAACGTCATAAGCCTGTTGAAAATAGTATGCAGCATTATGTCCGTCAGGGTCAGTTCTGTCTGACGCAGGATAAGTAGGGATATTATTCGGGTTTTGCAGCCACCATGCGTAAGTCAGGTAGGCTTTTGACAAAACCAGGCGCGCAACCGTTTTGGTTACAGTACCTGTAAATCGTCCGACGTCCGGAAGATCGGTTATCGCTGTCAGCAGGTCCGGAAATATGGCTTTGGTGTAAACCTCAGGCACGGTATTGCGTATAGAGTTTCTCGCGGGGGTTGTGTTGAACTTCAGTTCCCCTGCACCCATATCCAGAGGTACTCCGCCGTATGTCTGCACCAGCATAAAATAGTCGAATGCGCGGAAGAACCGGGCCTCCGCAATCAGGGATGCAGCAAGGTTAACCGCGGTTGCATTTTCAATGATCCCGCTGGCCGTGTTGATGGCAGGGAATGCATTGTCCCACAAAGTATTGCTACCTGCGGGGTTAGTGGGAGTAGGCTTACCCTGGCCGCTGACGTCCATCGCTTTGAAGTTTCCATCCGCGCTCTGGGCGTATGTACCTTCGTCAGTACCTGTTACACCTGTGTTATACCAGTATGCATTCCCATATATGAAGCGAAGGTGGGCATATAGCGATGTCAGCCCGCCATTGACACCCTGTTCGGTTTTGAAAAAACCTGGTTCAAAAATGCTGCGTGGCTGTTCATCCAGAATCTTAGTGCATGCACCAAGGAACAACATCAATAAAGTTGCTCCTATTATAGTTTTTATATTTATGTGTTTCATAATTATCCTTTTTTAAAATGTCAAATTTACTCCAACAATGTAGTTTCGGGTTGAAGGCGAGTTAAAGCCTACTGTCAGTATACGACTATTGTAGCCACCTGTTGCAACATTTTGGTTACCGTATGAGTTGGTTTCAGGATCCAATCCCATTTCCTTGTTGAATTTTGAGAACATCACAAATGGGTTCTGAACGGTGAAGTATAAACGCATTTTAACATCAGGAATTTTGATCAAATATTGATTTAAATCATACCCCAGTGAAATATTACGTATCTTAAGGTATGAACCATTGAAGTAAGACATGGTGCTGAGATACTTCGGATTATCGCCAATTAATATACCGCTTGGAGCAGGATATTTTGCGCCGGTGTTTTCGGGTGTCCAGTAGTCAATCTTAATATTGCCCCTTCGTCCTGTCATTAAATTAAGGTAGCTGCTCGGTCCGTTGAGGGTGCTGACAAGGATACCACCGATCTGGAAGCCCCCAATAAGGCTCAGATCAAATCCCTTATAACTAACGCGGGTGTCAAAGCCTCCCTGAAGATCAGGATCAACATCCATAATTTGCCTGTCACTGGCTCCGATTGCCCTTAGCGGCTGTTCAAATGTTGGTGAACTGGGAATAGAGTCGACTTTGCCTGTATATTTCACCTTGATCATACCTACATTACCGCCCGGTTCCAGGATAGTCCGATAAAGATCGCTCTCCTGCCATAAGCCTATCTTTTCGTAATCGTATATTGCATTTATGTTATGGCCAACGAACCATCCATTACCTTCGTCTCTGGTTTGTCCTGAAGCAAGGGATACCAGCTTGTTTTTGTTCGTATACAGGTTAATTCCCGCTTCCCATGTCCATCCGTTGACATTATTCACGATAGTTCCCCGGAGTGAAATTTCAAGCCCTCTGTTTTGAGTTGCCCCTACATTTGACGTGAAACTGCTTACACCGGATGTCCGTGGTAAGCCAAGACTCAACAGAAGTTCTTTTGTACTTGTTGAATAATACTCAATGGTACCTGACAGACGATTTTTCAGAATGCTGAAGTCCAGGCCAAAATTCCAGGTTTCGGAGTACTCCCATCCTAAATTTGGATTTGGCAGCTGGGTTACATAATACCCGGTTGCGTAAGTAGCATCACCAAAGTTGTAATCCCTGGAACTTAAACGACCAAGAGTATTATAAGCGCCAACAGCCTGGTTGGAGGTTTGTCCATACCCTGCCCGGATCTTCAACCTGTCTATCACTGAGATGTTCTGCATAAACGACTCATTCCCGATATTCCATCCGGCTGATACGGCAGGATAGGTATGCCATTGATGTCCTTTAGCAAGCACTGATGAGGCATCAGCACGGATAGTTGCTGTAAGCATATACCGGTTATCGAATTCGTACATCACACGTCCCATATAAGAAATTAAGCCGTTTTGCGAATAATTGCCACTGCTCGTTGTAATTTCACCAAGAGACTGCCCCAGACTATAGAACTGGAACGCCGTTGAGGGAATGCCCTTTGCCTGCGTTCCTGAGCCGAAGGTTGTGTATTGGTCGGCTTCGTATAGTGCAACTGCGTTCACCCGGTGTTTACCGGCAAAAGTATTGTCGTAACTAAGCAGGTTTTGAACGTTCCAGTGATATGCATGCGAATTGCTGATCGAAGCAGTTGATATGGTTGTCGGATTGTCACTGTTAACGCCATCTGCAGTATAGCTGCCATTGTTATTCTGCATAAAATCCAGGCCAAGAGTGGTACGATACTTTAAACCCTTAATCCATGGGACTTTCACTTCACCATATATTGAGTTGTAAGTCGAATATCCCCTGCTTTGGCTTAACCATGCATCCTTTAATCCTTCAACAATGGATCTGGTGTATGTAAACTGGTTATCAAGCGCCATTCTTATGGATCTCTTAAACGTACCGTCCGTGTTATAAGGATCAGAAATAGGCGATAAGCTTAATATACCGTACATCCCTACCTGGTTGCCTTCAGTCATATTATAGTTACTATTTGAATTGAAACCGAAGAGGAAATACTTACCTACTTCCTGATCAACAGTAGCGCGTAAATTGTAGCGGGTGAATTTGTTTGTAGGGATAACACCCTGATTATTGAGGTAACCGATACCGAAGCTGTAGCTGCCATTTGCGGTACCACCGCTAAGACCTATGTCATGGCTCATCTCGTTACCGTTTCTGAAAAACATGTCCTGCCAATCGGTATTTACATTATCGAATTCATCAGGCCCATTCGAGTACCTGCCAGAGGCTGAGCGGAGGGCAACGAATTCCGGCCCGTCCATCATGGGGAATTTGGCAAAGATTTTGTTAACGCTTTGACGGCCATTGTAGGTTATCTTTGCCATTTGTCCTTTTTGTCCTCTGTTGGTGGTAATTAAAATAACACCATTGGCACCCCGGGAACCGTAAATGGCAGTTGCGGAAGCATCTTTTAATATATCTATGCTTTTTATATCGTCATTATTGATCTCATTGATGGACCCGACAAATGGAATCCCGTCAAGCACCACCAGCGGGTCGTTGGTTGCAGTGAGAGAACGCGCACCCCGGATCCGGATCTGCAAGGTAGATCCTGGCCGGGTTGAGGTTTGTGTTAATTCCACCCCGGGTAATCGTCCTTGTATGGACTGAGTTAAGTTAGACGACGGGATGTCGCGTATGGCATCTCCTCCTATTGACGCAACTGAACCTGTCACAGCCTCTCTGCGTTGAGTGCCATATCCTATGACCACTACTTCATTGAGAGCGGTTACCTCCTGCAGCAGAGAAATATTTATTTGCGCCCTGTCTCCAACTGTGATTTCCTGAGCTATATAACCGATGAATGACACTACCAGAACAGATTCCGGGGTAACGTCCTCAATTACATAGTTCCCGTTTATATCTGTCGCTGTTCCTTTTGTTGTTCCTTTAACGACAAGTGTAGCACCTGCAACCGGAAGACCGTTTTCATCCTTTACTGTTCCTTTGACTACCTTCTGCTGTAAATCTGACTTCTCGCGGATATTATCCTTCAGTGAAATTACAATAAGGTTGTTATCAAAAACCTTATATGTATAATCTGTTGGCCCCAGAATTTTGTCGAGGACCTGGTTAATATCCTTGTCTTTCATTTCCAGATTAACAATCCTGTTTGCAGATCCGAATTCATCATTGTAGAAGAAACGATAGTTACTCCCCTGTTCAATGACATCAAAGATTTCCCTGACCGTCTTTCCTTCAGTTGAGAAGGAAAACTGCCCATATCCTATAGCTGAAATATTCAGGGTAAATAATACCATCATTATAGCTGAAAGTTTCATAATCAGAAGGATTTTACATTTTTTCCTAATAGAAAAATAAGAACTTAGTTTTATTTTCATAATTTTGTTCAATGTTTGTTAGAGTTAAACATAATTAGCCCGATTCGTAACGGGGAACTGATTGGAATTAACTTTTACTACATTTCAGGGGGAGATAACTGACACTTATTTCCCCTTTTCTTAAGATCAGATTGAATTTAGCATAGGCAATTAGAATTTAGGTTAGACTTAGGGTGGCATATAATTTAATCTTTAATCATAATATCTGTCGATGCATTTGTCTGTTGCTTTTTGGAAAACATCAGAACTGTTTTCCTGTCAATTAAATAATCAACCGGTGCAGTGAGCTTTATAACATCCAGTACCTGCTGAAGAGTCTCATCGAGAAGAATCCCTGAAAAGTGATGTTTTCTGAGCCCTTCATCGAGGAAGACAAATGTTACGTCGTATTTCCTCTGGAGCTTTGTGCAAAGACTTTCGAGATTCTCGCTTCTGATAATAAGTTTATTCTTTGTCCAGGCAGTAACCTGCTCCACGTCTGTTTTAGGAGATACCATTATTTTGTCCGTGATAACTTTAGCAGGTTTTACCGCCAGCGGTTCAATTTCTTTTATTTTTTCGATAGTTAACTGATCCGACCGGATGGCATAAATGGCTTTCTGGTTGGGTTCAAGGACTAAAATCCCATTCTTATCATTATTCCCCTTCTGCGAGATCTCAACCTCTCCGTCGACAAGGGTTGTCTCAATTATCCCTTCATCAGCATATGCTTTTACATTGAATTCAGTACCTGTAGCTTTGATGTTTATATTTCCTGCATTAACAACCAGGGGAAGATCGACATTCCTGGCTACCTTAAAATATGCTTCACCCTCAAGGACCAAATCCCTGTTGAGTGAGTTGTAATCGCTTCGATATTTTATAGAGCTCCCTGCATTAAGCATTACCTCCGTACCATCGTTAAGTTTTATCTCAGTTTTAGCACCCAATGGAGCTTTTATTTCGTTGTACGTTGTAGATACGGACGGAACTGCAGCAATTATATTATCACGGTGATTTAATAAACTGCCCAGAAAAAAAGCAATACAAAAAACTGCTGCTAATGAAATAACTTCAAAAACCAATCTCTTTAACTTTCTTCTTTTTTGAAGCTGCTGCCTTTCCAATTCTTTTGTTTCCCTGTATTTAATTTCAGAAAGCAAGTCATTATAAATTCTCTCGAAGTCAACAGACCGGTATTCATCCTGAGCTTCCTGGAACTTATCCAGGAGTGAAAACAATTCCTCTTTAAATGATCTTTCATTGTCAGATGAGATAAGCAGTTCATAAAGCCGATGCTTCTCTTCCGGAGTGCACTTATTATCCAGATATCTGGCAATTAAAACAAATTTATCCTTTATTGGTTCCATTAAATGTTTTAGTTGATATATAAAATACAACCAGGTGGTTTTAGCTGATATATTAAATACAACCAGGGAAGGCAAAGTACTCATTGAATAGTACGAAAAAGTTGAAGAGGTTGATAGATGACACACTCATTCAACTCTTTAGCTTCTTCAAAGTAATGAAAAAAATCCTGAATTTTCTGTTAGAATGATATGTGTACTGACACCAGAAATATTCCCACTTTAAGAATGTTCTTCATTATCTTCAGAGCCCGGTAAATTTGATTTTCGACCGTCCGCTCTGAAAGATCAAGCTTTTTGGCAATTTCCCTGTGTGATAAACCCTCATACCGGCTTAATTGGAAAATCTTTTGCTGTTGAGATGGTAAAATATCAACTATAGAATTTATTGACCTTTCAAGATCGTGAAAAAAAACCTGCTCGTATGTATGATTTGAATGAACCTCGCCTTTGTTGATTTCCGATTCAATGAATCTGGCACGGATGGCTTTCTTTTTCAGGTAATTATAGATATAGTTAACTGCAGCTTTATAAATATAATTCTTAACAGAGATAGTCGCATCAAGATTTTCCCGGTTTTCCCAAACATTAACAAATACAGATTGAACCAGTTCTTCAGCTTCAACATTATTACTGAGGCACTTTAACGAAAAAAAGTAAATTTTCTTATTATAACGATCATAGAGCAATTTAAAGGCATCTTTATCATTTTGCCGAATCCTTGTAACAAGCAGATTATCACTAATATTATCTATTCTGTTAAGCATCAGGACACGAAATGAATATCCGAAATCAGACTCAAAGAGAAATGATCATATTGTAAATATAACAATTCCGGGAATACAGGACTTTAATTTTATTGATATTGTCCATATTTCCCGGTTTTTATGGTACTCCTGCGGCTACCATACAGCTGGTGCTCAATACCTGTCAGCATCTCAGGAAAACGTGTAGTAATTTATTACTAAAAGTATATTGCCGTGCTTAATATAAAAAAAACATTTACTTTGCTTCAGAATAATCATCAGGAATGATACTTTCAGCCTTATATACAATACTTACAGTTCCTGTTTATGGAATCTTGTACATTATCACAGGTCTGGGCATTTTCACTGCAGTTGGCCTTTCATGGCTGAATGCAAAAAAATCAATATTGTTCCTGACCCGGTTATGGGCTAAATCAGTCTTCCTGCTTATGGGAAAGAGAATACATATCACCGGCATGGAGAATATTAATAAAGAGGAAAAATTTATCCTTCTGGCAAACCATGCCAGCCTGTTCGATATTGTTGCGATTGTTTCTTTCTATCCTCAGCTATCATGGTTTGGCCATGAAAGGCTTCTCAGGGTTCCGGTTTTCGGCAAATTCCTGAAAATGACCGACTATATTCCTTTCAGGGAACCTACAATCACAAATACGCGCCACATGGTGAAACAACTCATAGAAAAGGCCTCAAGCCGGTCAGTTGCTCTGTTCCCTGAGGGAACAAGGACCATGGATGGCAGGATCAATCCTTTCTACAGGGGCTTTATTTATCTTTTCAGGACCAGGAATATTCCGATATTACCGGTCACCCTTAACGGATTTTATAATTTTAAACCCAAAAACCGCTTCTATATAAATTTTGGCACTATGCTGGAAGTCGTAATCCACAAGCCAGTTCCTGCAGAAGAGTTGAAAAATAAAAGTGACCGGGAAATAATTGATACTGTTAAAACAATTATAGAGTCGGCATATAATAACAATCGTCCTCCTGAATAAATTTTATCAATCATGGCAGAAGAAAAAACAGAAAAATGGTGTTTTATTGTCAATCCAATCGCCGGGAATGGTTTCGCCAAAACTATGATCCCTGAGATTGAGAAGAAGATTAAGGAGTTTAATATTGATGGCGAAATAATTCTCACTGAACGTCCCGGCCATGCCACCGAAATCGCCAGGACCATGGTGGTGAAAGGGATAAAGTTTATTATTGCTGTCGGAGGCGACGGAACGCTTAATGAGGTTGCCAGGGCTTTGATAAATAACAGGAATGTCGTTACCGGTATAATTCCTGCTGGAACAGGGAATGATTACAGCCAGATACCGGGATTTCCCAACCGGTTCACTGACATGGAATGGGAAATATTTTTCCGGAAAAATGTTATTGCCCAGGATGCCGGGTCCGTCAATGAAATGATTTTTCTTAACGGAATGGGACTGGGCTTTGATGCGGAGGTCGCCGCACAGAACTATACCGAAGACGGAAAGGTCAGGAAAGGCGGGGGTGACAAGTATATCTGGCATATAGTAAAAACACTCCTTTTTTTCAGGGAAAAGAAAATGATCGTTATAAGCGAAGGTGTAAAACATGAAACCGATTGCTTCATGAATACCATATCCATAGGCAGAAGGTTTGCCGGTAGTTTCTTTATTACGCCAAAAGCAATAGCCAATGACGGACTTCTGGATGTCTGTTCCATCAAAAGGCTTAATCTTTTCCACAGGTTCAGATTACTTCTCATGGTCCCCAAGGGGAATCATATAAGTGATAAAAGGGTTAATTATTTTCAGACTCCGGCGGTAAACCTCGAATTTCCGGAGGATGTGCCGTTTCACGTTGACGGTGAACTTGCCTTCGCAAGGACATTTGACGTGAAACTGTTTCCTGAATGTATAAATATTATTTATAATCCTGATGGAAACCATTACTTCAAAAGAGACTGAAAAGACAGGATACCTGGCATTTTTCGATCTCGACCGTACGATCACCGGGGCCGTAAGCGGTACTGCTCTTGCCCGGAGAGCCTGGAAAAAAGGATTGATGAGCCGTTCTAATATTATAAAAGCTCTTCTCCTTTCAGCGCAATATAAGCTTGGAATCAAGGATCCCGTTAAAGCAGTCTATCAGATGGCTTCATGGGTAAAGGGAGTACCTATAACGGAATTGGAAATCCTCTGTACGGAAGTAGTTAATGAAATTGTTCTGCCTCAGGTCTTTCCTGAAGCAAGGGAAGAGATAAGGATGCACAGAGAAAAGAACACAAAAACAATTATTCTTTCATCATCACTGGTTGAGATCTGCAGTAAAACTGCATCTTCCCTGGGAATAGATGATATCCTGTGTTCTGAGATGGAAGTTTCCGGCGGAATTTTAACCGGTCGTCCGGAAGGTAAACTATGCTTCGGTGATGAAAAGCTGGTAAGACTTAAAAAGTACTGTGAAATAAATAACACTACCGCTGCAGACTGCTGGTATTATGCCGATGCGCTGGCCGACCTGCCGACACTGGAGTCAGTCGGCCATCCGGTTTGCGTGAATCCTGATAGAAAACTGGCTTCTGCTGCCCGGAAAAACGGATGGAAAATTATTTACTGGCGCTTAAGATCACAAAATTAAACTATGGATAACCAAATTCTGCGGACAGGAATCATAGGATCAGGCTTTGCGGCAAAATTCCATTTTGAAGCTCTGAAACGCCTGCATTCTGTAAGAGTTGAAGTTTTGGGAGCTTATTCTTCTACTGCTGACAGGCTGCAACAGTTCACGGAATCCCGTAACCTTAAAGCGTTTAAGAATCTTGAGGAACTCATTGACATTGCAGAGGTTGTTCATGTCTGTACTCCGCCTTCGACGCATGAATCCCTTCTGATCGCAGCTCTTGAAAACGACAGACATGTCATTGTAGAAAAACCATTTACCGGCTATTTTGGTGAAGGATCAGATGATTTTTCCGGTGATAAATTTTCGCGGGAAAAAGGACTCGAACAGGCACTTGCAAGTGTTGAAAGAATGATCAGCGCTGAAAAGAAAAGCAAAGGGAGAATAATGTATGCTGAAAACTGGATCTATGCTCCGGCTGTCCGGAAGGAAAAAGAAATGATTGAAAAAACAAAGTCCCAGGTGCTTTGGATGCATGCTGAGGAATCTCATTCCGGATCACATTCAGTTACTTACGGACAATGGAAATTTTCAGGAGGCGGATCAATGATAGGAAAAGGCTGCCACCCTCTTTCCGCAGCACTTTATTTCAAGCAGGCAGAAGGAAATGTGAACGGTAACAGACCAATAAGACCCGTCGCCATCTCAGCCCGGACCCATGCTGTTACACGCATGCGTAACTACAGAGATCTGGGGCACCTCAGAACGACATATAATGATATAGAGGATTTTGCCGTAATGCACGTTGTATTTGAGGACGGAACATTTGCTGATATTTTCGCCACAGAGCTGGTACTCGGAGGGGTCCATAACTGGATCGAGGTGAATACAAACAATCACAGGACCATCTGTAATATTAATCCTAACAATTCAATGCAGACTTATACTCCTGATGAGAAGTATTTCAGTGATATCTATTTAGTTGAAAAAACAGAGACCAAACAGGGATGGTCCTCAGTTTCGCCGGATGAAAGCTGGTTTACAGGTTACCAGCATGAAATGGAAGCCTTCTATCGTACAGTCGCTTTCGGAGATCCGCTTGAAAGCAACAGCAGACTTGCTGCTGACACAATTGCCACAATTTATGCCGGGTACCTTTCTGCAGAAAGAAAAGGCAGTGAAGTGGAAGTATCACTTTTATGACCTGCTTATTCTTTTTCGAAAATAATCTTAATTAATGTCAGCGTCAATGTGAGGAAAAGGGTGTCTCAAAAGGCACCCTTGTATTTTGGTCTTAACCAGTGTTAATTATTTAACAGTATCAGAAAATATACCTTACAGAAAGAGCACCGCCATCACCCCAGAAATGGGAATATCCTATGAAATTAAACTGAGGCTTCCAGTCGAGGCTGAGATTTATCGGGACTTCACTGAAGCTATATTCCAAGCCCAGGATGCCATCAACACCAACAACTGTTACTGCTCCGCCAACATATCCGCTCCCATAAAAGCCAACATGGGCACCGCCACCATAATACCATTTAAGCCTTTCGACATCAAATGCATTATTATGGACTTCATAAAGACCGGTTATTTCGAATCCGTTCCACCTGGTTGAAAGAAGGCCCTCAAGCGCAGATTTATCGCTAATAAAATGTTTGATCGTCAGACCATTGTACAACCCAAGCCTGAGTCCTACACCTGTTTTATAATCCTGTGCACTTGCCAATGCTCCAATAGTTGCAATAAGGATTAATGTAGTTAATAATTTTTTCATGATAGTTTGTATTAAGATTAATAAAACAAAATTAATGAAATATCTGATCTGTTTTCCTGAGAAACAAAATCGTTAAGGTCATATTATCCTGAAATTCTCGTAAAAAGTATTGATCTTAAGGTAATTTTTCAGGAATAATCTTGCACCTGTACTTGAACGAAAGTCTGTTAAACGAAATATCATGATCAAAAGACCAGTTTTTTCGTTTAATATGTTCTTCCATTACCTGAGGATGGGTCTCCCTGAAATGGCTCAGCGCATCAATTGCAGAATAATCAAATGTTTCGCTTTTACTGATTACTTTTGTCCATTCCTTATCCCTGTAATAGGATAAAGCGTTTTTTACCTTCATCATCATTACCTCAGGTTCCTTAACCCAGCCGTAATGATAAATAAATGCATCCACCGGCTTGACATTCAGTTTCTTATTGACTCCCTTTCTGAATCCCTGTGCATCTCTGTAAGAATAAATCGTTTTATCGTTCCTGATAACCCTGATCTCATTTCTGTACCATTTGGGTGAGATTCCGATATAATCATAAGATCCGTAAAAATGCAGGTATTTGAACAGTAATCCGTCAACATTCCTGTTATCATTCCATTTCTCCATTGCCTCACGGATCGTGACCAGGTACTTTTCATGAATAACTTCATCGCCCTGGATATAGAATGCCCAGTCGGAATCCGCAGGAACAGCCAGAAATGCTTTGTTTGTTTCAGCGGCAAATATTCTGCCTCCGACTTTCATTTCAGGTGAATCGTCCCAGATAGTGTTTATAATCCTTATCTTATTTCTGTCAATGCTCCTTACAAGTTCTTCGGTGTTATCCTGAGAATTCCCGACTGCTACAATAAAATCATTGCATAATGGTAATACAGATCTGATTGCCTCAACTACCGGGTAATCAAACTTAACCGCGTTTCTTATAAATGTGAACCCTGATACCTTCATACGTTGTTTTGCCTTTTAAGGCAGAAATGTGACAAGCTTGTTACAAATTTAACATATAAATTATTTAAATGTTCAGTCCGGATTCTTTCATAACAGCAGCTTAACCGCCGTATAGCCGAAGAAAGCAGCAAACAGGCATAAGATGATGCCCATACTTCTGACAATCCAGTTTATTACACCAATATTTATTTTTTTCCTGAATCTTACAAGGAGTACCGTAAGAACCAGAAACCACAAGATGGTTCCGACAGAAAGGAAGCATGAATAGAAGACACTGATCAGAAGGTTATAATGCGGAGGGATTTTAACAGGTTTTTCTGCAGCATGGATCTCTTTTTTCAGGATCTTTAAAGTGTCAAACTGCAAATATGAGGGGATCTGCGGTTTTTCAGTCCTGCTACCATCAATGTTCTCAATCTGTTCAAGATTCTGGTCAACTCTGGCGCTAAGTCCTCCGGTGTCAAATCCGAGTGAGGCGGCAAAAGAAAGAGCAATGAAGGATGAAATGAGCCATCCGAAAAAAATTGTGGGATTCAGGAAATTTATCATAAATCCTGTATAAAAAGCGCCGTGAGCTTTCTGACCCCTGCCCTCTGCAAGCCTTGACTCTTCGCCTGCGTGTTCCGGGTCAAATTTTGTCCTTATTATCCGTATACCTATATATAATATGAACAAGGACCCTGCTCCCAGGATATATGGTATAACAGGTTTATATACAGTAAAAAGGTGTGTAATTCCGTAAACTGCAACCAGAACATACAGGAAGTCAGCAAATGATGCACCTATAGCAAGCAGATTGCAATACTTTAACCTGCCCTTGAGCGCATTTGATGTTACAAGGATGCTAATTGGTCCGGCAACAGGCATGGAGAATATAAATCCCGCAACCAGTCCTATCAATGATATTGTTATAAAGTCTCCGGCCAACCGCGTATAATTAATCTTTTACCCTGCAGGGATATCCTGTGTGGCACACCTGCAGTCAAAATACGCTCTAAAAGTATAAAGATATGCTGAACAAAGCTATTCAAATAATAAATTTCCGTTAAAGGAAAACAATTCCTGAATTACTTATTTATGAATCTGCTTCGGGGTAATATATGGAAAAAGAAACAGGAGGGTGTGCTCAGCATCCTCCTGTTGACTCTGACTTTCACATCAGAACTAAAATACAGTAACCGAAAAGCCTGTATTCATTATATCTTAAAATTTTGCCAGTTGGCCCGGGTTTTTAGTGAAATCATTTATTTACCCCTTCGTGGCACACCTTGTCTCTCTCCCGTTGCTTACCTTACAATTTCAACAACAGCATATTTGGAGACTTTCCAGAACATTTCAGGATTTGTTATCTCTATGGATGCAATCCTGTTGTCACCCTCTTTCACAAGTTCATAAGAACCGGCAGGATGATTGGTAATAAGCTTAACTCCTTTTGAGTTTACAGGTATCACTTTTGTATCCCTGACATCAATCTTTGAAAATGAAGTTGCGCTCAGGTTCTTTGCCAGAGTTTCTTTACGTCCCAGACCCAGGAATCCTCCTTCTTTTGTCACTATTCCCTTATCCTTCAGTTCCTTGTAGGTACCGCTGGTTATGAATGCCTCATTCAGAAGAATGGTCTGGTCACTTATTTTAGTTTCCTTTTCCGTGACTGTAGTTTGCAGGGCAGTCATCTGGGTATTCAGCTGGCCGATCTCAATCTCTTTTTTGGCGAGGTTATCTCTTAATTCAGCAATATTATTCTCATATTCCTTTAATGTGGTTTCGAGAGTTGCAACCCGTGTCTGCAAACCCTTGATGGTTGTACCGGAAGTTTTTAGCTGTGCATTCAGAGATGCAATTTTTTTCTTGTTATTATCAAGTAAAGTATTGATAGCCTGCATATCGCTCACGATCTGTTCCCTTTTGTTCTTTGAAAGTTCTGAATCTGACGATTTTACAGTAAGTAAATTTTCCTTCTGCTTGATAAGACTCAAATCCTTTTCTATCTGATCAAAAGTCACCAGCCATTCATTTATGATTGAATCCCTGGCGGTAAGTTCTTTTGTAAATGTTGTCCTCTGGTTATCCATGAGGGCTGTTTGCCTGAGGTGCTCTTTTTTGTTATTAGTGAATATAATTGCCAGATGCTACGATCAGGATTAATACTCCTATTATTCCTGTGACCAGCGCACCCCTGGTAATTCCTTCTCTTTTTGCATTCTTCACTTTATTGACAACTACTGCATTGTCACCGGTCAGATTGCGGTTACCGTTTTCCTTGTTTTCCATTGTTTTTTCTCCTATTAATTAAATTAAATATTTTGTTCGTAAAGTCTTACCTGCCCTCAATCCTCTTGCCGTATGGTAATAATTCCTCAACGCCTTTCAAGAGGCAAAATATCCTGTTTTGATGAACAGTGATATACCGGCAATAAGCTTCTTAATTCTTTTCATAGCATTACTTCCGTCAAAAGGGAACCAAATGCCGTACCGCAAACGATATATTCTTTTAATATGTTAATAATGTGGATATTATAACCCGGGGCATATCACCGGATTATTCATTTTGAGAAAACTTTTCTCATTTTGAGAATAATATGAAGCCAGTAGTTTTACTATACATGACTGGTTTCCCACATAAAACCGGATAAGGAAATGGAATAAAGCAGCCTGATCAGGCTTCTTTATCCTTCCTTAGTATTCTGTAAATTGTGGAGACTCCGATATCGAGTTTTTCTGCAGCAAGCCTGATATCGTCATTATATTTTTTAATTGTCATCTTTATGACCCGTTTTTCATAATCTTTAAGGGTCAGATTATTATCACCGTTCAGCGGAACAGTATCATCCTTGTCGAGGACCAGGTCAGCAGGTTCAATTTCATCCCCTCCGGCTAAAGTAACTGCAAGTTCCATAATAGACTTAAGTTCCCTTACATTTCCGGGGTAAGAATAGTTCAGCAGCTTCTTCTGGATCTGGGGGGAGAGCTTTTTCTCCGGGATATTGTTCTCAGAGCAAAACTCACTTACAAAGTGCCTGGCCAGAAGAAGAATATCATTTCCCCGGTCACGCAGCGGAGGTAGTTCTATCGGCAAGCCTAAAAGCCTGTAGTATAAGTCCTCCCTGAAACTGCCTTTTTTAACTTCCTCTTTAAGGTTCTTATTAGTAGCTACAATAATCCGGCAGTCAGTTTTGACGGGTTTATTGCTGCCTATTCTGATCACTTCCTTTTCCTGGAGTGCCCGCAGCAGTTTTGACTGCAGACTAAGGCTCATCTCGGCAACCTCATCGAGGAAAAGCGTTCCGTCATTTGCTTCTTCAAAACGTCCGATACGCCGTGAAGCAGCTCCGGTGAATGCCCCTTTTTCATGACCGAACAATTCACTCTCTATCAGCTCCGATGGTATCGCTGCTACATTGACTGCAACAAAAGGTTTTTCCTTTCTTTTTGAATTGTAATGAATAGCTTTGGCTACCAGCTCTTTGCCAGTACCGGTATCACCGGAGATTATAACAGAGATATTTGTATCCAGGGCTTTTTCGATCAGCTCAAAAACACCCTTGATTGCAGGGCTGTCACCCAGCAGGGAGTGTCTGAAACTGTATTTTTTCTGGACCTCCCGGCGTAATACTGAGATCTCCCTCTTCAGTCCGATTCCCTTATGGATATTGGAAATGGTATTCAGCAGCCGGTCCTTAATATCATCGGATTTAGTGATATAGTCATAAGCCCCCATCTTCAATAGGTTTACTACTGTATCAATATCACCCTGTTCAGATATCAATATAACCTGGATGTCGCTGTTTTCCTGCTTTATCCTCTTAAGAAGCTCCAGTCCGGAAAAATCCGGCAGCCTGTAATCAAGTGTTACAATATCAGGAGATTCATTAAGTGATTTCAGAAGATCCTTTCCGTTAAAGAAGCTTTTCACTTCATAATCGGGATTCAGGGACAGGGTGTAAACCAGGATCTTATTATACCACTCGCTGTCTTCAACCACAAATATCTTTAAAGGCTTTTCAGTCATAATGAATTAACCTTTCGTCAGGCCAATAATGATTTAACGCTAATTATTACAATAAGGTTTGATCTGGCATCAGTTTATTTTAGAAATATGCTCGTTCAAAAGTTTATTAACCTCTTCAAATTCTGCGATTGCCTTTCTTACGAGCATCTCAATCTCAGGTCCGGTATTTGTTCTCGAATCGTTCTTTTCAATTTTTTCAAGAATATCGTAAAGATCCATGGCGCCTAAATGCCGGCATGGCGGAAGCAGTTTATGGGCAATGCCGGAAATGTGATCCGGCTGTTCCGATAAGCAGGCTTCAAGCATCTCTTTAAGCCCCCGGTCTGTGCTGTTGCCAAAAGACTCCAGCATCTGTTTTACAAACTTTTCATCTCCGCCTGAGATATGATAAAGATTATCCAGGTTTATTTTATGTCGTGAGTTTTGAACCTTTTCTACGGCTTCTGGCGTATCCTTGATAAGTATCTGTTTCACATTCTGCCTGGCTGCCAGCATGGTAGTTAATAACATGTCTTCAGTAAAGGGCTTTCGCAGAACTGAATTCATGCCTGCCTGCCTGTATTTTGTCTTATCTTCTTCAGGTGAAACTGCTGAAATGCAAATTACCGGCATCTCATTTTCCCCGATTTTCATTTCATTCCGTATGAACTGGGTAGCTTTAAATCCATCCAGTCCCGGCATTCTGACATCCATGAACAACAGATCATATTTTCTTTCCTTTAAAATCTCTATCGCTTCCATGCCATTTGATGCCACATCACAATCTATTTGCCATCTGTCCATTATCTTCTTGAAAAGCAAACGGTTATATTCCTCATCATCTACTATGAGCACTTTCAGTTTTTTTAAGTCTTCAGGAATGGTCACAGGAATTGTGACATCTCTTTTAAGGTTCTCTTCCCGGCCCGTAAGCATAGGCAGGTGACAGGTTATTTTTGTCCCATGGTTCTTCCTGCTCTCACACTCTATGCTCCCATTATGGAGATCTACAAGCTTTTTGACAATAGATAATCCGAGTCCGGTACCTCCATATTTCCTGGAAGTGCTCATTTCTGCCTGGGTAAAATCTTCGAAAATGAAATCCAGCTTGTCCTGGTCAATACCTATGCCTGTATCAATAACTTTCAGAACAAGTTCCACCTCTCCGGAACCAGATGTAATTCCTTCTGCTGAAAAGCTGACGCTGCCATGTTCGGTAAATTTGACAGCATTAGCAACAAGGTTTATCAGGATCTGCCTCAGCCTGTAAGGATCTCCCTGTAATATGGGCGGAGTTCCGGGTGCTATTGAAAAATCAAGCTGTATATCATTTTTTTGTGCCTGCTGTTTAAATATGCCATATACTTCCTCGAGTACCCGTACTATATTGAAATGGACCTTTTCGAGCATCATTTTCCCATTCTGCAGTTTCGACAGGTCGAGAATATTATCGATTATTTTAGAAAGGTGATCTGAAGATGATTTTATTATTTTCAGCGACCGCAGGATGTTTTCATCAAAGGTTTCATGAAGCAGCTGCTCTGTAAATCCCGAAATAGCAGTTACAGGAGTCCGTATCTCGTGACTTATGTTAGCCATAAAAATCTCCTTTGTCCTTGCAAGATTTTCAGTTTCCGTTTTTGACTTTTCCAGTGCAACCTGGTATGCCCCTGCCTTTCTTATATAGCGGATGACAATGAAAAGTACCAGCAATACGAGCATTCCCCCGGAAATTGAAAATATTATCAGCCATATGTAAGTCTTTTCAGCAATCCGGTTTGCTGCCTCACCCCTCTCCATTTCCTGGCGGGAAACCTGGGCTTCCATCCTGGCCATAAGGTCGTAAAACTTTTCCTTGATCCTGCTGCTGTTTTCAGCCAGTTGTGACTCCTGAGCCATCATGCTCAGACTGGTAATCTTTCGTTGTTCCTGAATTTTCTGAATATTGCTTATGAGTGCCTCCTGATCTGAGAGATACTGGCTGTTTCTGGCAAAAACTCTTCTTAGAATGCCCTGCTCTTCCTTTGAGGCAGGAGCTGTGTTGATCTGAATGGATAGCTGCTTTAAGATTTCAGCTGCATTGTCGTTGTTGATCGTATACAAGAGTTCGTTCCAGATTACAATATTCTCTTCAATGAGCTTGCTGATGGTATCCACCTGGTTCAGCATAATAGAATCCTCGCTGCATTCAACCTTAAGCCTGGTCACCTTTTCATCTATTCCGTTGACTTTCGAATAATAAGGCCTGAGATCAGATGTATCCCTGGTAATTGAATATATCCGGATGCAGTTATCAGCCGTCTCAAGATCGTGTGAAATATCCCGGATGCTGACAATCCTGAGTTCGGGTTTAAAGTCGACCTGTACTGTAGAAACTATGGATGAAAGATTCCGGTAAGCTATATAACATGTAGCAGACAATAATATGACTGCTATCATTAATAAAAATCCGATCGTGATCTGTATCGATATTTTCCTCACGGATTTAGATCTTTGGATTAAAAATTTATTCCAAAGGTATATAAATTTTATTGTCAAGATATTGCTCAAGGAACAGGCAGCACAGGGCTGGCGCAGACTTGTCCTTCAGGACAAAATAATCGTAAAGGCCGGGGTATGTTTTTTCCTTCACTCCTTTTGACTGGGAAAGAAGCACTGCTGTACAATTAAAAGTCAGTTCCTTAAGTATTTTTATTATATGAGTACCATTAATACCATCTCCCAGGTAATAATCCACAAACGCAATCAGGTCATTTTCCGACAGATCGAGTGATCTGATCTTCCTTATGCAATCATCGGCATTTTTGAATAAATGGAACCTGAACCTGAAACTTCTTTTTTTATGGTCACTGCCCATACAATTCTTCAGTGTACTGCCAAGCAGCTTATTGAAATATTCATCATCTTCGACAACCAGTACATTTATTGTCTTTCTCATAGTCGCTGTACATTTTGCCGTATATCATAATCCCAATCATGTGCCAATGACCGCAAAACCGGAAATTATTTCATATTTAACTAAATGCCAGCTAATTGTTCTCAAATAAAATTTATGATTTAAAACCCATGATTTTAGATGCATTCTCAAATTGAGAATTTCCATCAGGTCTCAGCTTATTTAATTCCGGATTGTAAAAGTTTCATGAAGAGTATTATAAACTCTGCAGGGAGACCATAGATCTTAATAACCCTGCAGCCCAGGAATAAATATTATGCTCGACGATTTGCTGCCTCATCTGCTGCATCCGCTGAACCTGTGTCTTCCTGGGCATCTCCAGGGCAATCTTTATTGCATCCGACATCTTACCTGTATCATACGGATTGATTTTTATAGCTCCCTTCAGTTCACCGCTTGCACCTGCGAACCTGCTGAGAATAAGCACCCCGTCATTATTATTTCTTGAGGCAACAAATTCTTTTGCCACCAGGTTCATTCCATCATGCAATGAAGTTACCATGCATAGATTAGCTGCTTTATAGAAAGGAATTATCTCCTCATGGCTATGGTGACGAATAAGCAGAAGAATGGGCTTCCAGTCTTTCATTTTGAATTTCTGGTTAATCCTTGCAGCTTCAGATTCAACAAGTGCTACGGTATCCGAATAGGTTTTCAGCAAAGTCCTGCTTGGTGCACCTATCTGGACAAATGTAAATTTCCCTGCATAACCCGGATTTTTTTCAAGGAATTTTTCAATAGCCAGGAATCTTTCAACGATTCCTTTTGTATAATCAATTCTTTCAACTCCTATTCCCATATACTGAGCTTTGATATTGTATCCGGCAAGGATCTCACGAGGATTTAAAACTACCTCATCCTTAGTGTCATAATCCTTCAGGGTGAAGGCAATGCTTATAGGGAATGATTTCACAAGAGTGGTCCTGGAGCCAATCCTCACAGTGAAGTTATCCCATTGCACTCTTGAATCGACGGCATTATTTACAGTCTCGAGAAAATTATTGCAATGAGATTGTGTGTGGAATCCGATAAGATCCGAGCCCAGCATACCTCTGAGGATCTCTGCCTGCCATGGACATATACTGAACGCTTCAGGGTTCGGCCACGGAATATGCCAGAATATGGCTACTATGGCATCAGGTCTCTCGTTTTTTATTAATTCAGGCACCAGGGCAAAGTGATAATCCTGAACGAGGATAAAAGGCTGTTCAAGGCTTTTTATCTCATCAAGCACTGCACGGGCAAACAGACGATTCACCTTTTTGTAATATTCCCAGTCCTCATCCCTGAACACCGGCCTTGTATGTGCCAGATGGCAGAGAGGCCAAATGCCTTCATTTGAGAAACCATAATAAAAATGCTCCTCCTCCTTCTTTGATATCCAGATTCTTTTCAGGACATATTTTTCTTCGCCGGGAGGAACGGCAATCTTGCTATCCTTATCAACTGTTTCCCTGTCTGCATCACCCGATGAGGTTGCTATCCACAATCCTCCACAGGCTTTGAGGATTGGTTCCATTGCAGTGACCATTCCGCTTGCAGGGACTATGCATTTTATCTCCCTGCCTGAGTGGATATGCATGTAAGGTTCCCTGTTTGATACAACCACCAGGGTCTTTTCCGGCATTAGCCTTTTCACCTCCTCCTTTAACCTGTCCGGTGTCCAGATTGCCTCCCCCAGAGTTCGCAGCTTTGCCTCTTCTTCAGCAACAGCCCTGGCTTCCTGCATAGCATGAGCAATACCTTTTATTTCCTTATGGAGGGGAGCAAGAAAACCTACAGGCGACTTCTCATTTATAAGATCAGGATTACCGTCCCTTACTGCCCTCATCCAGTTGACAATACTATTGATAGGCTTGAATATCCCCCACCTGATTAAAAGTGATGTGGCTACAAGGATCAACAATACCTGCACAAAAAGTCTGAAGAAGCTGCTGACCCAGATCTTTTTCATTATTTTCCTGATATAGCCGGCATCAGAATACAGTACAATGGCATCTTTGGCAATATGGTTGGTATGTATTGGCCTAAAGTACTGATAGATACTCTTTCTCCCCACCCTGAAGAAATTTCCGAATGAAGAGTCTGCAGCAATTGCGTGCAGGACATAATCTGAAGAATAATCCAGATAAGGTTTTACTGAATTGCCCAGCGGAATAACCTGGTTCCCGTCATAATAAACTGCAACCCCAATGATACTGGAATAGCGACTCAGGCTATCCGAGACCTGCATCAGAAGTTCATGGTTTGCGCTGTCTCCGGGTGAAATGCTGATCTTATTGAAATCTTCTGCAATGAGGGATACCCTGTCTCTGAGCTCGTTATTCAACCGGTTGCGTTCTTCAGAAACCTGAAAAAAAGTAAAACCAAGCGCCACCAGCGCGACCGCCAGAAGTGCTGAAATAATATATGCGAGGTTAATTTTCATGATTTTCCGGATCCTTTGCCAAATCTTTGTCTGAATTATCAATTCCTGTCAGCAGCAACTCAAGAATCTGCTTCACCTGCTGAACATTATCAAGCGAATAATCTGCAACTGTCTCTCCAGAGCCGATCTTTACTGTATAAGCGTTTTTGTTCCCTGACAATATGCTGAACATATCCTCATCCGTTTTATCATCGCCAACTGAGAGGATGTAATCAAAAGCATTCTTACTCACCAGGTAACGGGTTGCTTCACCCTTGTTAACAGAATTACTCAATATCTCAACAACCTTGTTCCCGTTTATTATCTTCAGATTTAATGAAGCGGATTGCTCTCTTAATTCGCGCATTAGTGCATCTGAAAATGTCCTGCCTGTACCAGACTCCACATTCCTGTAATGCCATGCCAGAGAATAGGATTTCTCCTCCAGAACTGAGCCCGGAAGCTGTGAGGTATACTTTTTCATTACCGGATAGATCTTATCTTTCCACCCTGTATTGTTTATGAGCAATGCCCGCCAATTCCCGCTTTCCCTTATCATTGCCCCATGTTCTGCCACAATATCAATTTTCAATTCTCCCAGTAGGTGTCCTATATCTTCTTTTCGTCTGCCCGTGATTATTACCAGTGTACAGCCAGGCATGAGTGAAAGCCTGTGCAGCAGATGAAGAAGATCTTCGGGCGGATTAGCACCGGAAATATCGGCTGCAAAATCAACAAGAGTACCGTCAAAATCAAGCAGAAGGAGCTTATTCTTCGCCTCCAGGATTTTTTTCTCTGTTAATTCTGCAAGTTTCCGAAATGAACCGGTTCCGCTCATGAATTATGGCTTTATATATTTAAATTGTCCGGGGGCTTGTTCACTCTTAATTCCGTTTATGGTCAGAGCCGATTTGATAAGTCCCAGGTGAGAATAACCCTGCGGAAAGTTGCCAAGTAATTCGCCTGTTTTAATATCAATATGTTCGCTGAACAGTCCAAGATGGTTGGATGAATTAAGCATCTTCCTGAAAATGGTTTCCGCATCCTCCTTCAGGCCAATCTTGTACAAGGCATCAACTAACCAGAATGTACATATTATCAGCGAGTTGCTTGGCACCCCAAAATCATCTTCATTATTATATCTGAACATCATACCATTTTCAGAAAGATTATCACGGATAGTAAGAACGGTACTTACATACATAGGATCGGAGGCATCAATAAAACCATAATCTTCCATAAGCAGCAAAGAAGCGTCAAGAGCTGTGCTGCCGTAAGCCTGCGTAAATGATTTCATTTTGCGGTTCCAGCCATGCTGATAGATATCGTTCTTAATTTTTCCCTGGAGGACTGACCATTTATCAATATATGAATTATTACCGACCATCAAAGCAATTTTACATGCTCTGTCAACAGCCACCCATGAAAGGATTTTTGAAAAGACAAAATGACGGTTTTCTCCCCTGATTTCCCAGATGCCTCTGTCAGGCTTATCCCAGTTCCTTTCGACCATTTCGATCATACCCCTCACAAAAGTCCAAAGCTCTTCAGTAGTATCCAGGGTGGAAGGAAATTTGGTTAATGAAAGGTAGATTGCATCGATCAGGATCCCATAAATATCATTCTGTTTCTGGATATAGGCTGAATTACCCGTGCGCACAGGTCCTGAATTCTTATATCCTTTTAAATGGCTGAGCACTTTTTCTTCAAGCTTTTTCTCACCCCTTATCCCGTACATGATCTGAATATCCTCATGCTTTCCCTCGTTGACATTTAAGAGGAATTTGAGAAAACGCTGTGCTGATATGTAGTGACCGGTTCCAAAGAGGGTTTTAATTATCATCGACGAATCCCTTATCCAGCAGTACCGGTAGTCCCAGTTACGTTTTTCACCTATTGCTTCCGGAATGGATGTGGTAATTGCTGCAATGATTGCCCCTGTATTTTGAAATGTAAGAAGCTTCAGTACCAGTGCACTCCGGATAATTTCCTTGTGATAGTTCGGAAATATCCTCGACCGTCCCGACCAGTTGAGCCAGTAAACAAGTGTCCTCTGATACTCTAAATACACTCTCTCCAGATCAATTTTGACAAGCTTTTGATTATAGCTGAGGAGAAAGAAGTTGTCTGAAGAAAGTACAACCGGATCGTTATTTATGATTTTTTTCTTATCCAGCCCGGTATAAAGGTAAACAGATTCATATCTTCCCGTGGTCGTAAAACTCTTAATAAAGTCCGGTTCCACATCATGCCTGACCGCAGATGAGGCATAATTCGGCTTCGGGTTGTAATCAATCCTGAGTATCGGCTTTCCTCTGGTTACTTTAAGGATCCTGCAAATCTCCGGTGAATTGTAATAATTACCGTCTTCGGTCTTATACCTGGGCATGAAATCAATTATCTCAAAACCATTGGCTTTATTTGTAAAAGAGGTAACCAGTATATTTGTATTCGGGTGATAACTCTGTGAGATGCTGTATTTTCCATCCGGGTTGATAGCAAACTGTCCTCCTTTTTTTTCGTCAAGGAGCTTCGCAAACAGAGAAGCCGAATCCGGATCAGGAAGGCAGCACCAGTCAATTGAGCCGGATTCTGAAACGAGTGCAGCGCTCCGGCAGTTTCCTACTATTCCATAATTAAGGTTTCTCCCCATGGTATACTATGGTTAATTTAGTTCCCCGATAAAGTCACACTTAATATTCAAACAGACAAGTTACATGTTATTAAATTAACGGTTTAACCTTTTAATTGTTTCATTAAACCGGAATTCATGAATTTAATTCACGCAGCCGGTCTCTGAACAGGTAAAATATCAAGCTCCATCATTTTAGTCTGACGAAGTATTTTCATCCTTACAGGCTTAAAGATGAGGTCGCCGCCAATCAGGTGTCTGGTAAGTTCTCCAGAGCTTGAAATCGGATTGCCATTGAATTCAATTATTATATCTCCTTCTCTAAGGCTTGCTCTGGCGGCAGGCGATGAATTCTCCAGTCCTGTTATCAATATTCCTTTTTTTGAATTGATCCTGTAGAAATTCCTGATCCGGGGATTGATCTCAATTTCATTTATCATCAAACCCAGATAAGCTTTGGTCACCTTCCCGTCGTTAATCAGGTACTTTGCTATTTCCTTTGCAGTGTCAATGCCAATTGAAAAGCTTAGCCCCTGGGCGCTCGGAATTATCGCAGTATTGATACCAATGACTTCACCACCGGTATCAATCATCGGTCCTCCGGAGTTTCCCGGATTCATTGCAGCATCAGACTGTAATATATTGTCTATAAGATGGCCCTCCGGTGTTCTCATTGTTCGTCCCACTCCGCTTAATACTCCTGCTGAAACTGAATGCTGATACCCCAGAGGGTTACCTATGGCTATCACAAGCTGTCCTATCTTAAGGTCGCCGGACTCCCCAAGTTTTGCCGGGGAGTATCCCGAGCCGTAAATTTTTATAATTGCAATATCTGTATCCTTGTCTATACCTGTGACCTCAGCATTAAACTCATCACCATCCAGCAAAGTTATAACCAGCTTATCGGAATTGTCAATAACATGAGAGTTTGTCAAAATCAACCCGTCACTTGAAAATACAAATCCTGACCCTGATCCCGACATCCTTTCCTTGCCGCTAAAATTTGAAAATTTGTCCACTTTTACAACAGCATTCTTGACTTTATCAACTGCTGTGACTATTATTTCAGAAAAGAGATCCATAATATTCTTTTTAATTAACAGGTATAACAATATTGGAGCCAAAAATCCTAATGACAAATTTTCACAGTTTTTCCGAAATAAACCGGCCATAAAACATCTGTTACCAGCAATGGAATGATCTATTTCAGTCAAATTGTCCGGAGAATGACTGATTGATCTGATCGCCGGGCTAAATTAAAAGTTCCTTGGGGCATGTGTGAACAACGACACCTCACTGCTTGTTTTAAATCTGAACAGATAACATGCATTCTGAATTTCTGACAGATTAAGGTCAGAGATATGGCTGGTGAATAAAATGTTAAATAGTCCTGACAAAGAATACCGGATAGAAAGAGATACTCTTGGAGAGATCGGTGTTGCGGCAGATAAGCTATGGGGTGCGCAGACGCAGCGGTCTCTTATGAATTTCCCTATTGGTCCGCCCGCATCTATGCCTGCCGATATAATCCATGCATTTGGTTACCTTAAAAAAGCAGCTGCCATTGTCAACAATAAATTCGGCCTTTTGCCTGCATTCAAGATGGAAATGATTTCCAGGGTATGCGACGAAATCATTGCCGGAGATCTTGATGAACATTTTCCCCTTGTGATCTGGCAGACCGGTTCCGGAACTCACACCAATATGAACTGCAATGAGGTGATCGCCAATAAGGCAAACCAGCTGCTGGCTGGTCAGCCGGGCATGGGTATACATCCGAATGATGATGTCAACATGTCGCAATCATCAAATGATACTTTTCCGAGTGCTATGAATATTTCTGCCTATGGCAAAATAACAAAGCATACCATTCCGGCTGTCGAATCACTGATAAAATCCCTGGAAATAAAATCAGAAGCTATGTCCGGCATTATCAAAACCGGCCGTACACATATGATGGATGCAACACCGCTGTCTCTGGGTCAGGAGTTTTCGGGTTACGTTTCACAGTTGCGGCATGGATTGGATGCCCTCCGGAATACTCTGCCTCATCTCGCTGAGCTGGCTATGGGAGGTACTGCCGTGGGTACCGGAGTTAACTCGCCGAAAGGATTTGCTGAAGAAGTTGCGGGGACGATTGCCAGCCTGACTGGCATGCCCCTTGTCACTGCAGAAAATAAGTTTGAGGCACTGGCTGCAAATGATGCCATTGTGGAATCACATGGGGCCTTGAAGCTTCTGGCAGTTTGCCTTATGAAAATTGCTAATGATATACGTTTGTCAGCCTCCGGTCCAGGGTCGGGCATCGGAGAGCTTCTGATCCCGGCAAACGAACCGGGATCGTCTATAATGCCCGGGAAAGTCAATCCTACGCAGGCTGAAGCTCTGACCATGGTATGTGTTCAGGTTATGGGCAACGATACAGTAATTTCTATAGCAGGCTCCGGCGGCCAGTTTGAACTTAATGTTTACAAGCCTGTTATGATAAGCGCTATGCTCCAGTCTGCGTCCCTGCTGGGCGATGCTTGCAGAAGCTTTGCCGATAAATGCATAGCAGGAATAGAACCTGACCGTGAACATATTGAACAAAACCTGCGAAACTCACCAATGCTTGTCACAGCACTGAATGTACACATCGGCTATGACAAAGCTGCCCTTATAGCAAAAAAAGCGCTGAATGACAGAATCTCAATAAAAAGAGCTGCCATTGAACTCGGATTTGTAACTGAAGAGCAGTTTGATAATTGGGTCGACCCGGGCAAAATGATTTATCCCGACAGGAAAATCCCTGACCATTAAATCGTGTGGTGTGAAAAGGATCTTAAAGGTTAAATGTATATTATTAATTATCAATTAAATATAAATCTCAATGGCTATAAAAAAAGTTTGGATAGAGGAAGGCTGCACTGCATGCGGCCTTTGTTCGGACCTTTGCCCGGAAGTTTTCGTGCTTAAAGATCTGGCTACAGTAAATGAAGGTGCAAACTTTGAGGATTACGAGGGACTTATAAAAGAAGCTGCAGAAAGCTGCCCGGTTGAGGTTATAAAATACAGTGAATGATCATTTAAGAGGGTAGAAGGCCGGGAGTTGATCGGATCCGATAACTTATTCTCCTTCAGATATTAACGTAGTCATGAATATCGTTAATAAAAACATCGTCCTTTTTGATGGGACATGCAAGCTGTGCAATAATGCTGTAAGATTCATCACAAGACACGATAGCAGGGAAAGATTCTGTTTTATCCCCCTTGAATCTGAAAGAGCTCTGAATTACCTTATAAAATACAAAGGTACAGCGGTAGATAAAGGAACTATGTTGCTCATCACAAGTAATAAAATCTATATAAAGTCAGATGCTGTATTGAGGATCCTGCGGCTCCTGGACGGCATCTGGCCTCTCTTTTATATTTTTTTAATTGTCCCCAGGTTCATCAGGGATCCGGTTTACGATATTGTTTCAAAATACCGGTACAGATGGTTCGGCCCATGTGTTGACTGTCCTGAATACAGACCATGCCGGTAATATTTCTCCGTCCCCCGGATCAAAAACAAACTGGCTTCTGTGTTGTTTAGCAGAAAACATTCAGTCATGAAAAACATAATCTTAATCAGAAGCAGGCTGGTATTAATGACGCTTCTTGCAGTTATTCCACTTTTCATTACCTCCAGCTGTAAGAAAACATCCGATGTACCGGGACCAAATGAAGTATTCATTGAAGGAATGGCCTTCAATCCTTCCACTATAACTGTAACTGCTGGAACAACAATAACATGGACCAATAAAGATCCGGTTAATCACACTGTTACCAGCACAACAAACCTTTTCGACAGCGGTTCAAAAAGCACCAATGGCGTTTTCAGCCATACTTTTCCAACTGCCGGTATTTTTCCCTATTACTGCACAATACATCCTTATATGACAGCCACTGTAATAGTGAATTAATATAACAGTTCACCAGAAAAATCAAATATTATGAAAAAGTTAGGTTTGATGTCGTTCATGCTTCTGTTATTGATTTCTGTGAAAGCCCAGATCTCAGTAATTTCAGATTCAGTTGTTACTTTAAAATCGGAAGTAGTACCCGAGAAATTCACACCTGTTGCCAGGGAAGCTGAAAAGTTATCCCTCGAAATTGATAAGGACCTTATGACACTGAGAGTATTCGGGACGGGCCATGAACATGCTATCATGGAAAAAGCATATATTATTGATCTGCTCAGTGTTGACAGCAAAAAAGAAAAATGGTTATTCCAGGGGACAGACAAAAATTGCATTGGTTATACCATAACCATTGATATTCCCAGGAAAAAAGTAGAGTTCATAACACTGGGCAGGGAGCCTGTCTCCGGGAAATCGCTCACGGAGATTTATTATCCGATTACGGATATTAAAATCAATAATGATGCAATAGACAGGCACCTCAAGGAGAAGGGGGCTTCCAAACTTTAACACACTTTTAACCCGGATTTAAGAGTTGGATTGTTTCTTCTGGCCTGAATTTTGAGCAATCTCTAAATATTAATTAAAAGGAGATTTGGAGGGCTGAGAAATGAAAAATCCGATAAAATTCAAACATGCAGTATACTTGTTCTTCGTATTTATCGCCATTCTGTTTCTTCAGAGTTGCGCAATGTATTATCCTTACGCTCAGCAGGCTGTACCTGTGCCGGATATCCTGCAGATGTCTAAAGATGGAATGTCTTCAAAGAGTATTATAAAAAAGTTGCGGAGTTCCCGGTCGGTTTACATGTTAAAAGCTGACGAGTTAGCAAAACTAAGGGACGAAGGAGTAGCAGATTCGGTTATAAATTATATGGAGAAAACCCATATTGATGCTGTAAGACAGCGTCAGATGTATTCCGATTCATATTACTATGGACCGGGCATGGGCTATTATTATGGTGGTCTCGGAATTGGCTGGCCATACTATGGATTCTGGGGTTGGCCATATTTAGGAGGCTATAGTTTTGGTCCCTCAATTATTATTGAAGGCCGAAACGAATTCCATAACCGGGGTGGTCACGAAGGCAGAGGCCGTTAATTAATCAGGTTGAATCAGACATGGAATTCATCCTCAGGCCGGAAGTTCTTTTGTAAGGCTTCCAGCTTGTTTTTGCCATAGGCGAACTTCGTGATCAGGACGAAAAGAACAGGTACAATAAATATACCTATAAATGTGGCGGCGATCATTCCGCCAAAAACGGTCCATCCTATGGTCTGACGGGCAACAGCCCCTGCTCCCGTTGCAAATATCAGTGGCGATACGCCAAAGATAAATGCCAGGGACGTCATGAGGATCGGACGAAGACGGAGCTTTATGGCTTCGAGCGTTGATTTTATGATTTCCATACCGCTGTCAACCCTTCTTTTGGCAAATTCTACAATTAATATTGAGTTTTTCGCCGCAAGACCAATTAACGTTACAAGACCAATCTGGGCATATACGTTATCACTCAGTTTAGGAACAAAGGTAAGAGCCAGGATAGCGCCAAATGCACCCAGCGGTACTGCCAGAAGCACTGAGAATGGCACTGACCAGCTTTCATAAAGAGCTGTCAGGAACAGGAATACAAATAAAATCGAGATAAAGAAGATTATGGCTGACTTTGAGCCCGCATCTATCTCCTCACGGCTGAGCCCGGAGAATTCATAACCATACCCTGCGGGCAGCACTTTAGCTGCCGTCTCGCGCAACGCCTGAATTGCCTGGCCGCTGCTATACCCTCTTGCAGCGTCACCATCGAATTCCGTGGAGCGGTACAGATTATAATGTGAAATGAGGGGCGCGCTTTCGGTTACCTTGTAGCTGATAAAGTTTTTCAGCGGCAGCATTTCTCCCGTATTATTTCTTACATAGTATTTCCCTATGGCTGATATCTCATCCCTGAACGCAGTATCAGCCTGAGCCATCACTCTGAAGTTACGTCCATAGATCGTGAAATCGTTAATATAAGAACTACCGAGGAATGTATGAAGTGTATTAAATACATCCGACAAGTCAACACCCATTCTCATGCATGTCTCCCTGTCAACACTTATAGAATACCCGGGAGTACTTGAAGTGAAAAAGGTAAAAGCGCTTCCGATTTCAGGACGTTTGTTCGCCTCAATCATGAATTTCCTGGCAACTGACTCAAATCCTTTCAGGTTATCGGTGCTCTCACGTTGCTGCAGAACAAAATTAAACCCTCCCGAAGCGCCAAGCCCCGGTATTGCCGGCGGCGAAATGACTAAAACCCGCGCCTGTTTTATTGATGCAAACCGCCTGTTAAGCTCTGCAATTATTCCCTCAAGCTGTTCCGGTTTTGATTTCCTTTCATCCCATGGTTTAAGCTGACAGAAAATAGTTCCGTTGTTTGCCTTTGTAGAGAATGTTACGACGTTGAGACCTGATATTGCTGCAAATTGTCCGACCCCGGGTACATCCTTAAGTATCCCCATTATGGTCTGGAGTACTTCTGTTGTCCTTGAAGTGGATGCCGATTCAGGCAATTCGAATGTTATGTACAATCTGCCGTTATCCTCGGTCGGAATGAAACTTGTTGGCTTATTCTTAAAGAGCAGAATTGTTCCCGTTGCTACAACTACCAGTAAAATAACTATATAACGTGAATGTTTGATTGCTTTCAGTACAGTCGAAGAATAGGTATCGATCCCTTTTTTAAAAACTTTATTGAACAGGCCGAAGAACCAGCTCATAATTCCTTTCCGCCTTACGGATCTGGCAGGTACGAGAAGAAGCGAGCTCAGAGCCGGGGTAAGCGTCAGAGCGATGAAAGCTGACAGCAATACGGAGACTGCAATAGTTATTGCAAACTGCTGATAAAGCTTTCCGACAACTCCCGGGAAAAATCCAACAGGAATAAATACTGCAGCCAGAATAAGGGCGATGGCAACAACAGGACCCGAAATATCCTTCATAGCCCGGAAGGCAGCCTCCCGTGGAGGAAGTCCTTTATCATCAATATAATGCTGTATTGCTTCCACAACAATAATAGCATCATCCACAACTATACCTATAGCCAGCACCAGGGCAAAAAGAGTCAGTGTATTTATTGTAAAACCCAGGGGATTAAAAAGAATGAAAGTCCCGATGATTGACACCGGAATAGCCAGAATTGGGATCAGTGTCGCTCTCCAGTTTTGAAGGAAGATGAAAACAACGATCACTACAAGGGTCAGCGCAATCAACAGTGTTTTTGCAACCTCCCTGATCGAAGCTTTCACAACTGATACTGTTTCAAAGGGAACAGAATAATCCAGGTCAGTCGGGAAGGATCTTTTTAGCTGTTCCAGCTCTGTATAGATCCCATTTGCTGTTTCCATGGCATTGCTTCCGGGAAGCTGAAAGACAATAAGAAAGGATGACCGTTCTCCGTTGACATATGAGCTTCCGGAATAGCTGAATTTACCAAGTTCGATACGGGCAACATCCTTCAGGTAAACCAGGGAGCCGCTGGAAGGATTTGTCTTTACTATTATATTCCCGAACTGCTCAACCGATGCCAGCCTCCCCTCTACAAAACATATATATTCAAATGCCTGGTCTGCCGGCTGCGGCGGCGAACCTATCGTCCCAGCTGCAACCTGAACATTCTGCTCCTGAACCGCCCTTATTACGTCAGAGGCGGTAATGCCAAGGTTTGCAAGCTTTTCCGGATTCAGCCATATACGCATTCCAAATGGATCAGCACGGGTAAAAATATCACCCACACCCTTTACCCGCAATAGGGCTTCACGTATATAAAGATTCGTATAGTTGTCAACAAATTTAATATCATGCGTCTTTTCTGGTGAATAAATCCCTATCACCATTAAAGCACTGGCTGTCCGCTTGCGGACATTTACCCCGAGATTCCTGACCTCAAGTGGAATACCTGGCAAAGCAGAATTTACTCTGTTTTCCACATCAAGGGCAGCGATATCAATATTAGTACCGGTCTTGAATGTGACATTCATGCTCATAGTGCCGGTACTTGTGCTGTTTGACTGGAGATAGATCATATCAGGCACTCCGTTCACCTGTGACTCTATGGGAGTAGTAACCGTCTGCTCAACTACATTGGCATCAGCACCAATATAGCTGGCTGATACCTGCACCACCGGAGGAGTGATATCAGGATACTGACTGACAGGAAGGCCCAATATTGATATAACCCCCAGAATCACTATAATCAGGGAAATAACAATTGCAGTATTAGGTCTTTTTATAAATATATCTGAGATCATCACCTTTTCTGTTTACCCTGGCCCTGTTCAGTCCCGGTCATATTAACTTTCTCACCCGAATCAATGGCATAGACCTTCAATCCATCACGCATATTCTGAACACCTTCAAGAACAATTCTATCCCCTTTCTTCAGCCCTGACCTGACAACAACCGATGATCCGGTGTAGGGGCCGGGCACGATTCTTTCCTGCCTCACAACATTATTGGTATCAATAATATAGACAAAATATTCACCCATCTGTTCAGATAAGGCTCTTGAGGGTATTAAGATCTGTTGTCCGGAGTATTCATTCAGCACATTGATCTCGCAGTTCATGCCCGGCCTGAGATCCCTCTCATTATTCGGAAAGACGACCCTGATCCTGATTGTCCCTGTCTGCGGATCTACAGCCCTGTCTATTATGTCAGGCTTCCCTGTATATTTATAGCCGGAGTTGTCGGGTAAAAGAACCCTGAAAGTAGAGTCGTTCTGAACTTTTTCGTTTTTCTGGAGCCTGAGGAGATAAGGCAATGCCTTTTCATCCGCAATAAAATCAACACCTATCGGATCATCCGACGAGATAGTATTAAGTAAAGTCTGACCTGCAGTGATGTAGTCTCCCGGCTTAACCTGTGAAAATCCAATTGTACCGGTAAAAGGTGCTGCGATCAGTGAATAATTAAAATCCGTTTCTGCACTCGTCAAAGCTGCAGTAGCCGATTTTACCTGCATTTGAGCATTCTGCATTGCAGTCGTCGCATCTTCAAGGGTTTGTTTGGCAATTGCATTTCCCTCATCAAGTTTTTTATACCTGTCAGCATCACGTTCAGCTTTCTGAAGATTTGTGGCGGCAATTTCGGCATTGGCTTTTGCAGCCTCGTAAGCTGCCTTGTATTTGGTCCTGTCAATTTCGTAAAGAGCTGATCCTTTATTTACCCGGCTACCCTCCTTGAAAAACAGGCCTGTAATAAAACCTGATACTTCACTGTGAAGCTGAACTTCATTTATTGCTGTTACAGTCGCCGGATAAGAATCGTAAAAAATAACATCCCCTGATTTTGCTCTTATAGCAACTACCTGAACAGGTTTGTTCCCCGGGGGATCAGCTTTACCCCGTCCCCTGCAGGAGGTAAATCCAATGCCTGCAAACAGCAACACAAATATGAATATCAATCTGATGTTTTTCATTGTCTGTCGGACTTGTTAATAATTAATTGAGATTTCCCCTCTCGCCTGCTGAACATCAATCTTACTGAACATCAGTGATATCAATGCGCTGAGGTTGTCAACTTTCGACGTCTGCAGATCGGCTTCAGAAATAATCACTTCCAGGTATGATTTGACACCCTGCCTGTACTGCTCCAGAACAGTGTTATAAACATCACTGGCAATCTTAATATTTTCAATGGTGATATTATATGCCGCAAGATTACTTTTATAGGAAGACATGGCCTGAACGTACAGGGTATTCACTTCATTTCGGAGGTTTAGTGTATCAAGCTGACTCCTTTCAAATTCCAGCCTGGATTTTTTAAGATTCTGGAGCCTTTGTGTTCCTTCAAATAGCGGGAACGACAAAGCAAGGCCTGCCACAGAATTAGAAAACGACTTATTATAAAGAGATCTGAAATTATCATTCTGATAAATAAGATTGTAATTTATAAAACCTGAAAGCGAGGGAAGGAACGGCTGCCTGTAATAGCTTATCGACAGTTGTTTTAAAAGAAGGTCGGTCCGGAGAAGCCGGTATTCGATCCTCTCCCGGTAATCCGGCGCATTCAGCGTATCAATGAGCACCTCATTTTTCACCAGATTGAAATCATATTTCAGAGCCAGTGATTTGTTATCAGGATAACCCATGAGCTGCTTTAGAGTGCTGATTTTAGAATTGACGGAATTCAGTGCGGCTATTCTCTGTGCCCTGGTATTATTGAGGGATATGGTGGCCCTGCTGTAGTCAATCCTGTCGGTGGTTCCGTTTTTGAACAATAACAGGGCATCTTTGAGGTTTTTGGTAAGTCTGATAATTTCCTCATCTATAATTTTCAGTATCTGCCGGGAAAGAAGAACATCATAAAACGCTTTGCTGACATCTACAACGAGCTGAATCTTACCTTTTTCTGAGGTCTGACCTGCTTCCTGCCTGTAATATCTTGCTGTTCTTCCTTCAAAATAGAGATCATTTGTGAAAATGTTCTGGCTGGCGCTGAATTGCATGTTCGAATTATTTATTACTCCCGTGGTCACTTCGATTTTTGGTCCGGTGGGATCTGAAAAGTTCGGAAAAATAGAAACAGGCTGTTTCAGGTAATGCTGAAGTCCGGCATTTGCATGTATCTGAGGAAGCCAGTCGGACAATGAAATTTTTATGTTCTGATCAACTATTTTCTCATCAAGCTTAAGTTGTTGAATCAAAGGTTGATTCTTTAATGCATAATTAAGACATTCATTGAGGCTTATGCTGTCAGGAATAGCATTTTGCTGATCACGGGCCTCCAGACCAGGGGAAATTACTAAAAACAGCGCCAGAGATGCCAGGAATACTGAACTGAGAACGTGATACTTTCCTGTCATAATTAATCTTTAAAACTAGATTTAAAAGGAGATAAAACAGTATAAAGTAAAATTTGTTTAACCATTTTGGAATTATGCATCCTTCCTGTAAGTTACCTGAAAATTCATTTTATAAATTCAATATCATTACCTGAACAAACATATACCATGAAATGTTATTAAATCTGAAAATACGTGATGATGAAAAAATACAACATATGGATTGGGCCAGGCAGAATATCAGGTATTTTAAGGGGAACAGGATAAAGTCTGCATTACTATTATTTGCGGCAATTCTTTTTATCAGTATCAATTCAGATGCTCAATATTTTGGCAGGAATAAGCCAAGCTACAGAACCTTTAAATTTGACGTATTACAAACTCCGCATTTTCAGATATATCACTACCTGAAAAATGATTCTTTGCTGAATGATCTTTCAAAATGGTCGGAGAACTGGTATAAGATTCACCAGAAAATATTTAAGGATACATTCAATATAAAAAATCCCATAATATTCTACACTAATCCTTCAGATTTCCAGCAGACAAATGCGGTCAGCGGTCTTCTGGGAACAGGAGTAGGCGGTGTGACTGAGGAATTAAAGCACAGGGTTATACTGCCGGTTGCAACAACACTTGCCCAGACCGATCACACTCTTGGCCATGAGCTTGTTCATGCCTTCCAGTACCATCTTCTTCTGAATCCCAAAACCCCTAAGAATTTGTCAAATAACGCTAGTATCAATAATATTCCTCTCTGGATGATAGAAGGCATGGCTGAATACCTGTCACTTGGAAGCGTGGACCCAAACACTGCCATGTGGATGAGGGACGCATTACTCAATAACGACTTCCCCACTTTAAGGCAGCTGGAAACGGATTCAAAATATTTTCCTTACAGGTATGGACAGGCTTTCTGGGCCATGGCCGGTAAAACCTGGGGTGATTCTATTATTGTCCCTCTTCTGGTTAAGACAGCCCGGTATGGATTTGACAGGGCAGCTGATACAATACTCGGATATAATGAAAAGACCCTTTCCGGCATGTGGAAAAGTGCTACACAGCTTCAGTATGCAAAATATTTAAAAAACAAAAAGGACAGCCTGGCCGGCAGAATGGTCGTTTCTGACAAGAACGGGGGAAGAATGAATATTTCACCTTCAATCAGTCCCGACGGGAAATATATTGTCTTCTTCTCGGAGAAGAACCTCTTTACCCTTGACCTTTTTCTGGCAGAAGCAGGAACCGGAAAGATTATCAGGAAACTGTCAAGCATTATCAAAGGAAATGAAATTGATGATTTTGATTTTATTGAATCTGCAGGAACCTGGTCCCCTGACGGATCAAAATTTGCATTTGCCATTCTTACTAAAGGTGAAGATGAACTTGCAATACTTGATATTAAGAAAGGAAAGATATTTTCTCAGGTTAAAATTCCCGGAGTCCCGTCATTCTCTAACCCTGCATGGTCCCCTGATGGCAGGAAAATAGTCCTTACTGGTCTGGTGGAAGGAATCAGTGATCTCTACCTTTATGATCTGCGATCAAATAAGGTTGAAAAACTGACTGACGATTTCCCCTCAGAACTCGAACCTTCATGGTCTGCAGATGGCAACTTCATTGCTTACTCACAGGAAAAGGTCAATGATAGCAACAAAGAGAAGAAATTCAGCTTTGACGTCATGATCCTTGATATGAGAAATAAAACCACAAGGAAAATTTATGTATTTAATGGGGCATACAATCTTAATCCGGTCTTTTCAGCCGATGATAAAAGTATCTATTTCCTCTCTGATGCAGACGGCTTCAGAAATCTGTACAATTATAACCTTGAATCGAACCATCTTTACCGGCTGACAGATTATATGACGGGCATCAGCGGGATTACACCTTTTTCACCGGCCATAAGCATTTCAAAAGGCACCAATCTGATCGCATATAATTACTATTTCAAAAGTGAATATCAGATCCTGGCTGCATATGATAATCAGTTTACCAGAACCGAAGTCGACAGGAATTATGTGAATTTTGACGCCGGAACCCTGCCCCCACTTAAGTATGTCGCAGTGGATCTGGTCGATACGAATATTTATAACCGCGAGAAAATAGCAAGCATTCCCATCGATTCACTGAAGAGAGTGCCTTACCATCCCAGGTTTAAGCTTGATTATATTACAAACAATGCAGGGATCGGGCTTTCAACCGGCATATACAGGAATAACATGGGGGGCAGTATCAATATGATTTTCAGCGATATGGTTGGCAATAACCAGCTTTATACCGCTCTTTCACTTAATGGCCAGGTTTATGACTTTGGCGGACAGGTTGCTTATTTGAACCAGAAATCAAAAATCAAGTGGGGAGCTGCAATTTCCCATATCCCCTATCTCACCGGAAGTATGTACACTACGCCGGATTCGCTCAACCTGAATAATGTTAAAGTCCCGGTTGATAATATGGTGCTTGATTATATAAGAATGTTCGAGGATAACATATCCGTTTTTGCATCCTACCCGATCTCACAGTCATTAAGGTTTGAAGGGGACCTATCTTCATCGTGGTTTTATTACAGGATTGACAGGTACAATACTTATTACCTGCCGGACGGAACCGGGGTCGGCCAAACCCATCAAAAGATGCCCGCGCCCCCGGGAGGGAATTACCAGCAGGCTTCATTAGCCTTTGTCGAGGACAATTCATACTTCGGAATGACGGCTCCCATGCAGGGTCACCGGGCAAGATACCAGGTTGAAAAATATTTGGGAACTTTTAACGTCTATACAAGCTTAATTGATTACAGACGGTATTTTTATATCAGACCCGTTACACTGGCATTCAGATTATATAATTACGGCATGTACGGAAGTGATTCAGAGATCGGCAAAATACCTCCGCTATACCTTGGCTATCCATGGTTTATCAGAGGTTATGAAAATCTGTCTGCGGGCAGCGGCAATAACCTGAATGGAAATGCATTCAATATTGCATGGCTTACCGGTTCAAAAGTCGCCCTCTTTAATGCTGAGGTCAGGCTTCCGTTCACAGGACCGGAGAGATTAGCCGTGATCAAATCAAAATTTCTGCTGACGGACCTCAATCTTTTTTTCGATTCCGGACTGGCCTGGGACCGCGGCAATAAAATAAAATTTGAGCTGAATCCGGCATCAGGCAACATTAGTGATAATAATAACCGGGTCCCGGTATTCAGCACCGGCGTTTCAGTGAGGATAAACATTTTCGGGGCCCTGATCCTGGAACCATACTATGCCTTCCCGATAGTGAATGGCGGAATAACCAGAGGGGTATTAGGGCTTAATTTTGTTCCCGGATGGTAAAAAGCTATTACAGCCCGTTCCCTATATCATAAGCAAAGAGCTTGTCAGCGTGGCGGATATAAAGTCTGCCTCCGCATACCACAGGATGAGCCCAGTACATGCTCTCTCCACCCTTTGGAACCTTGAATTCTCCTGAAATTTCAAACTTATCGGGAGTAGCCCTGACCAGCTTCATGGTACCCTTTTCATCGAGCAGATAAAGCATACCGTCAGCATAAGTGATGGATCCTTTACCGCCTGCATTCCAGGCCTGCTTCCCTGTAAGAAAGTCGAGACAGAACCAGCCCCGTGAATCGCTTCCGGAACCGTACAGATAGCCGTCATGAAGAATGACACCCCCGTGATGGTTATCCATAAGTCCCGATTGCCATACGGTTTCAGGTACGATTCCTTTTCCCGACGACTTAAGTTTTAATAGCATACTTCCTTTGCCATAACCGGTGGTGAGGAAAACATATTCTTTATTGACAACAGCATCAGTAAGATTCAACTCCCTGGGATTTGCAAAATCGACTTTCCATAACAGCTTCCCGGTTCCTGTATCGATGCTGTAAAAACAATTTGAGCTGGCACCAATTAACTGGTGGTAACCATTGAAATCCATTAAAACAGGTGATGCGTACCCTTCTGATCCCGGAATTTCTATATTGGTCCATATTGTTTCCCCTGTATTCTTATTAATGCAGACCTGGAATCCTTTTTTCCCTGACGGACGGACATAAAGCTTATCGCCGTCAATAAGGACTGATTCTGAATATCCATACTCCGAGGGAGGCGCATTATATTCACTGGTCAATTCCCTGGACCATATTTCCTTTCCATTTTTCGCATCAAATGCAGTCAGACGACCTGTCTCGCTCAGGTGGTATATCCTGCCATTATCATAAGCAGGAGTGCTTCGTGCCCCGGTATATGTGGTTGCCCATGAGAGGGTTGTAGACCATGCTTTGCCATTGGGTTTCTTCCACACTGGTTTTCCGTTAAGGTCAAAGCAGAACACACAGGTTTGATTGTCATACAGGCCGGCTGTATAAATAAGTCCGCCGCCAACAGCTATGGAACTATATCCGTCACCAAGGCCGGTGACTGTCCACAACAGGTCAGGTCCTTTCTCCGGCCATTTTTTAAGCAGTCCGGTTGCGGTCGATTTATTTGTACGGTCCGGGCCATGAAATCCCGGCCACTCATCTGTATTCTGAGCTGATATATTGCAACCTGATAAAAAGATAAAAAAATAACCGGAAAGGAATGAATAAGCAGCGGATCTTAAAAACTTCATAGAAAATTAAATTACTTCAGTAAGACGGCAGATACATGAAGCAATTATAAGAAATTTAATCCGTTTTCTGAGCGGCCAGACAATTTTTCAGGCCAGATACCTGACTGTACCTCCCCGATATGCCTTTTTTTAAGGAAAAACATACATACTCTTGATTGCCCTATTCCACCGCCTATGCTAGACGGGAGTTCATTGTTCAGGAGCATCCTGTGAAAAAACAGTTTCTTCCTGTCACAACACCCTTTGATTTCAAGCTGCCTTTCCATAGATTCCACATTTACCCGTATACCCATTGAAGAGATTTCAAAGGCCTTCTCTGTCACAGGATTCCATAAAATAATATCTCCATTTAAGCCTGTATAACCATCTTCATTTATTGTACTCCAGTCATCATAATCAGGAGCACGGCCGTCATGCGGTTCTCCGTTGCTCAGCTTTGCACCAATGCCTGCAATAAATACCGCCCCGAAGATCCGCGTAATTTCGGTTTCCCGCTGTTTGGGATTAAGATCAGGGTATTGATTCAGAAGTTCTTCCGAATGTATAAAATGAATTTTTGCCGGTAGTACAGGTGTAAATTCAGGATATTTTAAAAACAAGTCTCTTTCAGTCGCTCTCAGCACCTCGTAGATAGATTCCACTGTTGCCTTCAGGTATTTAAGATTTCTCTGTGAAGGTAAAATATGCTTCTCCCAGTCCCACTGGTCAACATATACCGAATGAATCGGGCTCAATTCTTCATCTGGTCTTATTGCTCTCATGTCAGTAAGTATACCTTTACCAACCTCCAGATTGAACTCTTTGAGCCGTACCCGTTTCCACTTTGCCAGGGATTGAACTATTACAACATTCTGATTTTTAATACCCTTTACCGAAAAAGTTAAAGGTTTTTCCACTCCATTGAGATCATCGTTTATACCTGTACCATCAAGAACGGCAATAGGCGCTGATATGTTGACAAGATTAAGGCTGCCCGTTAACCGCTTTCCGAAATTATCTTTTATATAAAAAATTGCTTCTTCGGTTCTTAATATATCCAGACTGGTCAGAACCTGGGTCTGAGGAAATTCCTGCGACATAAAAAATAAAATTTAATTTTATTAAGACAAATATAGATATTATCTTAATATTTCAAAGTTATATGCCTGTATTTTTATGATTCTTATCATATTATTAATGAAAATGTTAAAGTTTCATCGAAGAACTATATAAAACCTGCTTAAATGATACATTTTATAATTCTCATAGATTAATTGTGACTTAATTTTTACTTTCTTTGATTTAAAATGTCAGTCTAATTACCCTTGAATAAAATGAGTTTAATAAAGTTCCTAACAGGTTCACTGGTTGTTCTTTGGTCCATCCTGAACGCCGCTGAAGCTTCTTCCCAGCCTGTCCCGGGCAGGCTGGAGGTCAGGATTGCAGCAGAAAATAGTGTACGAATTACACTTATTCCTGCGGGTTACTCAGGCAGACTTCCCTCTACTCCTGCCCTTGCCGAAAGAGAATATCCTGAGCCAGTTGTGTCTGCAGCTACCGAAAGCACAAAAGGCAGAAAGAGAGTTGGAAATCTTTATGTAGAAATCCTTAAAAATCCTGCACGTATCACTATCACTGATAAAAATGCACGTCTGGTTCAGGAAATCATATATAATGATGAAGGAGGATTTTCTTTTCTGAGAGGCAATGAGCCGATACTTGGTTTGGGAGAAGGCGGACCAAAACCCGCACAGGGTACTAACTGGAGAATCCAGCCGGTTGAGTTTGACCGTAACGGGAAATATCATGCAATGGTGCCCCGATGGCAAAGCGACGCTTATGGTTCGCGTAACCCGGTACCCCTGATGATCAGTACCGGAGGCTGGGCAATATTTGTAGCAACACCATGGGGATCGGTGGACCTGACGAAAGAGGGTAACGGGATCTTTATCCCCACAGATCAGTCGGTACAGAAACCCGGTAATCAAACCCAGGCTAACCAGGGGCTTAACCTGGGCAAAGGCCTTCCCCCGGCCGAAAATTATGTCAGGAATCTCCTCGATATCTTCGTCTTTGATGCAGCTGACCCGGTTTCATTTATGAAGGACCTCTCCACGATAACAGGTGCCGCGGTGTTACCCCCCCTATGGGCATTGGGATATATGCAATCGCACCGGACCCTGTCAGATGAAAATCAGATGCTGGGAATAGTTGATACATTCCGGGAGAAAAAGATCCCTGTTGACGCTGTGATTTATCTTGGAACCGGATTCTGCCCGAGGGGATGGAACACAAAACAGCCCTCATTTGATTTTAATCCGGATCTGTTCAAAAGTGATCCCGCAAAGGTTCTTGCCGGGCTTCATGACCGCAATGTAAAAGTTGTCGTTCATATTGTACCCTGGGACCGGAATATGCTCCCGACTCTCCACGGTACCATACCTGCTGAAAAGGGAGAAATAACAGATGTCTCTCATATTCAGAGCTACTGGCAGCAGCATGTGAATCTTATGGAGAAAGGTGTTGACGGATTCTGGCCCGATGAGGGAGACTGGTTCAACCTTTTCGAAAGGATAAAGCGGCACCAGATGTATTACCAGGGTCCGCTTTCGATTAAACCTGATATAAGGCCATGGAGCCTTCACCGGAATGGTTATATAGGAATTGCACAATGGGGCGGATGGGTATGGTCGGGTGATACCGAGTCATCATGGAAGACACTTGAAGCCCAGATAGCGGTAGGGATCAATCATTCCCTGAGCATCGGCCCCTACTGGGGCTCTGATATCGGGGGTTTCTATCCAAATAATGAGAAGACCGGTGAACTATATGCCCGCTGGTTTCAGTTCGGGGCATTCTGCGGATCCTTCAGATCACATGGCAGGACATGGTTCACGGCATTGCCATGGGGTTGGGGATTGTCAGACATGGGACCAAGAGAGGATAATAACACCAACACACCTGCAAGGGATACGGACAGACGGAATCCACTTATATCGGAGCTTAATAACCCTCTTATTGAACCTGTGGTAAAGAAATATGATGAACTGCGTTACAGGTTGCTGCCATATACCTATACCCTTGCATGGGAAGCATACTCCACCGGCTTGCCGCTGATGCGTGCCATGTGGATCCATTATCCTGATGATAAAAGAGCCTCGGCACTCGGCAGTCAGTACATGTGGGGGCGCGATCTGCTTATCGCCCCGGTTTTTGAGAAGGGTGCAAAATCACGGACAACCTACCTTCCTGAAGGAATCTGGTACGACTGGTGGAACACAGAAAAGATTAACGGGGCGAAAGATTTTACCCGTGACGTTGATCTATCTGTAATGCCAATCTTCGTGAGGGCCGGCGCAATAATCCCCCTTGATCCGGTCAGGCAATTTACCGGTGAGAAAGTCACTGAACCAACTACAATCAGAATATATTCCGGCGCTGACGGCCAATTTACCATGTATGAAGATGATGGAATCAGCCAGAAATATCTCAAAGGCATTGGAAGCTGGACTCATTTCACCTGGGATGATAAGAAACGGATACTTACAATTAACCCTGATTCCCAAAAACTTTATGTTAATATTCCCGTGAAGCATGAATTCATAATCGAATTGCTTCCCGAAGGTAAATCCGTCAGAGTAAAATACGACGCCAGGAAACTGACTATCAGGCTTTAACGATGCTTTTCTTATTTTAAAGTTATATCAACCACAATAACCGAATACGGATCAATTACAAACGCCATATCTTTCGTAAAAGGTACGCTGCTCTCCTTAACTTTGAAGATGTCAGGGTTTTCAATTGAAGCCTTATCAGTCAGTCCTGCAGTTAAAGTATACAGTTTCACATCTGCATCAGCGGTCACTTTTGAGCCCTGCAGCCTGGTAAGAAGCGTATTGCTGAAACCATCATAGTTGACTGCTTTTATTACAATGCGCTTTCCATCTGCAGAACCGGTAGCGATTGCATCCAATGTTCCGGGTTTCCAGTTATTAGGTCTCATCGAGGAAATGCCGTTAAAGAACTGAGCCCGGTTTCCTGAATCACTGAAGGTCCCGGCTGCCGAAGCAAGATAATTTTCAGCATAATGTTCCCTGAAAAGCTTTTCAACAACATAGCCTCCTCCGGGGAACCAGGAAACATGATCGTGATAAATATAAGCGGTCCAGGTAGGATCATCAGTTGTATTTCTCATAAGCAGGGCGGGGCATGTCATACTGAGCTCATCTCCCAGTTTTTCGTACATAATCAGACTACCGGCTGTATGAAGTCCCATTCTCCAGTCATATGTACGGCAAAGCCCCCACTCAAGGACAGCAAGCTTAATATCAGGGTGTTTTGAATTCCTTACATAATCGCGGAGAGCAATAAGATAGTCCTGGATCCTGAAAAGCCCGGTCTGGAAGTTTTCATTTTCATATTCATAATTATGGCAGCCAAGGATATCGAAATTATCTCCGGCTACATCAATAATCTTCTGACTCCAGTTCAGGTCATTGGATCTTTTTTGTCCGCATGCAACTATCGTTACGGCCGGAGCGATCTTTCTCAGCTCACTTCCGTAAACATTCACAATATTGGCATACTGATCAGGTGTAAAGCCATGGTTCATAGGCTCATTATCGATCTGGAAGTACTTTACGTTATAGGGTTCGGGATGTCCGTATGATGCTCTTAACTTTCCCATTTCTGTAGTCATCGGATCATTGAGATAATGTACCCAGTCCATCGCATATTTCACATCTTCCGGTTTGGTGGTTGTGGCCGGCAGACAAACCAGTGGTTCTGTCTTCAGTTGTCTGCACAGTTCCATAAATTCATCCGTTCCGAAGCCATAGTAGTCGGAGTAGCCGCCCCATATTGTATTAGGATTGTATACGCGTGCTTCACGGGGTCCGATGCCGTCTTTCCACTTGTATATTGAAGCATATGATCCTCCGGGCCATCTGATAAAGGGTGTCTTCAGGTCATCGAGTGCTTTAACCAGATCGGGACGCATTGCCCCGGTTTTGCGAAGGTCGGCACGCATCAGGGAAATAAAATCCACAAGCAGAGAACCGGTCCCAGTGGCAGCTATCTCCATAACTACCTGAGTATCTGTTTTAATCCAGGAAAATGAAAAAGGCACCTCCTTCCACTCCCTGCCAGAAACTTTCAGGGGTATCTCCCTGATCAGCTTACCAGCAGAATCTTTCAGCCTCATAGCGAACTTCAGGGAACCTTCTGTAATTTTTACCCAGACAGATCCATCATAAGTAAATCCGCCCTGCAGATAAAAGCGACCCTGGCTTATGACAGCCGACCCGTTCCGGGCTTTCAGCTGAAGGCTCTTTGCCCCGTTCTTAAAAACTGTTTCAATGACAGTTGCTGATCCGTTACTTACAGCTGGTTTCCAGTAAGTTTCAAAATCCTTTCCCTCAAAACCACGTCCCTGCACCTGTTCTGCAAACAGCCCGTCAACTACGGAATGGTTTATGTGCTCAAGGAACTGCCCGTAAACGCCGACATCAATTTTTCCGATTGACAGATCGGTATTGACGTTCAGGATGGACACGCCGGAGCCGGTCAGCAGAGTTTCAGCCCCCTGTGAGAATGAAGTCAGATTTATAAAAGAAATTAAAGCAATGCATACTAGTACGCAAGGAAGAGAAGTGTTTCTGTTTTTCATATTTAAAATTGGTTAAAGTATCAGTTTTTATTTATTTTTCCGGCAAGCCGGTTCTGGCTTTGCCCTGTCAGCCGGCTTTAATAAGGATGCATTGAAACCGGGTGTTTAAGATAACTATAATCATAATAGAAAATTCCCCCTGATACTACAACTCTGAAATTTTAAGAATAATTAACGATTTGAAATGAAATTAATAAAGATGAAGCTTCCTGGTCAGGTTCAGGTTACATTGGCATATTTTTATCCTGAGTCTCTCCTCCGATTGTCAGATCAACTCCGTCTCCCGTCAGTATTTCCTGAATTTTTTTCACATCAAGCTCCCTCGGTGCTATTTTCATTTTTGACGAAAGTGCGGCCGCAACTCCTGCTGCATGTCCGGTAGCGAAACAATTTCCCATACTTTTTCCGGCAGAGACCGCTGCATGGCTTGCAGAGATGCAACGTCCGGCGGCCAGCAATCCATTGATCCGTTCAGGTATTAAAGCCCTGTAAGGTACCTGGTGGATTTTCATCTGGCTTATCTTTACATATCCGATATCGAGCCATCCGCTTCTCCAGGCTATAACATCATCAAAACGGCTCCCGTTTATTGCGTCCTCCTCGGTGAGAATATATTCTCCTTTTATTCGTCGCGATTCCCGGATCCCGATCTGGGTTGATGCCCCGACAATTTCACAATTTTTCAGATCACCGTTTCCGAATTCCCTCATTGCTTCTGTCATCTGAATGACCTGACGACGGCTCAAACATTCAGCTTTGGAAAACTGAACCGGATCTGTTATGTCGAAATTTCCCAGATCGCGGGTCCCGGAATGGTTAATATAAAAATGATGATTGTTTGAGACTTTAAGTAAACCCCAGTTACCCCAGCTCTCCGATATCAGCGGGTATTTTGTTTTAGCTTTTTCAAGAACTCCTGCCATATCTCGCCCGGAATATTTATTAACATTTGCCACATTAAAAAGCAAGGTCTGGGGTGAAAGGCTTCCCGTTTCAATCATCGTAGGGGCGCCCGAAAAATAGGATATGTCAGCATCGCCGGTACAATCCACTACCACATCAGCTTTTATTTCCACCAGTCCGGATTTAGTAGAGAAGATAACACCTGTAATTCTGTTGCCTTTAGTTATAGCATCCACAGCTTTGGCGTGCACCAGATATTTGCAGCCGGTATCATCCAGCGCATCAAGGATAGCCGCTTTTAAGTACTCCACATTTACAAAGAACTGGTGGGTACTGACACGTACAGCCTGGTCGCCGTAATTCTGAAGCTTCTTTAACAGCAGTTCATGAACATATCCGCGCGGTTTTTCACCGGGCCTCATCTGGTTGAGGCACATACCTACACCCCAGGCTGCCACTCCACCGAAAAATCCATAGTTTTCAATCAGTAATGTTTCAGCACCTGCCTTTGCAGCACCTATGGCTGCTCCTATGCCGGCAGGTCCGCCTCCGACGACCAAAACCCCGGTGTTTATTGCCTGGGATCTCTTCTTCACTATTATACCAGGTGCAACAGGTTGCGTATCAAATATTTTATTCAATCCTAAAAAGGAGAGGCCCGTAGCGGTAATAAAGTTCCTGCGTTTCATTTTTATATTTTTATATATCATATTAACGAAATAATATTATTGAAGGTACCTGGCGGCAAAGGAATAGTATAATGACCTGGGCATTCCGGTTGCAATAACCTTGATTACTTTATTCCAGAATCCGGGAATGACTATTACTTTATTTCTTTTTTTAAGGTTCTTCACAGACATTTTAACAATTTCATCAGGCTGCATCCAGCGGATCATGCTTTTATATTTCAGATCTGTAAGGTTAACTCCGGCCCGCTCATGAAAATGTGACCGTACAAAACCAGGACAAAGGACCTGCACTTTAATACCTTTATCACGGACACTGATATGCAGTGATTCCATAAAGCTGTTCTGGAAAAGTTTTGTTGCCGAGTACATTGAATCGAGGGGAATGGGCAAAAAGGATGATAAGGATGAGAGATTTATTATGATCCCTCTTTTCTTCATCATCATATGTGGAAGAGCAGCATAAATGAAGCGTACAGGGGCATTAATATGGACTTTGATCATTTTTTCAAGTTCACCGGTATTTTTCTGCATGAAAGGTTTCCAGAATACAAAGCCGGCATTATTGACAAGAGATTCGATCCGGGAATTATTCCTGATTACCGTTTCAACTTTGACAATATCATCTTCATTGCTAAAGTCAGCAGTTATAATTTCAACATTTATATCGAATTCCTCACTGATATTTTCCGCATATGTATTGGATTCATCATCCTTAAGGCTGGTGAGAATGAGATCGTATCCTTCTTTTGCAAAATACCGGGCAAAGGCAGCTCCGATGCCACAGGAAGCCCCTGTGATAAATGCAACTTTTTTATCCACTGGAATGGTTTAGGCTTTTAAAAGTAATGATTTTAATAAAACCCATCTGGTTTAACCCGTTATTTAATTGACCACAACTTAAATATTGATTATTTTTACTTCAGCAACACCAGATGAACCTTCGTTGTATCTCTTTAGTCAGTTTATTTGTCATGGTTTCAAGAGAAAAGCTTTACAGGTTCCCATGGTCAAAAACGGATAATCCGGGCGGATGGATTGAAGTTACAGATCTTTGCGATCTCCATTGCCCCGGTTGTTACAGGCACCAGATTGAGGGGCACCGTGATCTGACTGTTATTAAAAGTGATATTGATTCATTAATAAAGCTGACCAACTGCGATTGTGTTGCTATCGCCGGAGGTGAACCCCTTGGCTACCCCGATCTTGTGGAGGTTGTGAGGTATGTTTCGTCGAAAAAGCTAAAGCCCATGGTCCTTACAAACGGGGTTCTGCTTACTCCTGAAATGGCGCTTGACCTTAAAAAAGCCGGACTTTCCAAGATTCATTTTCACATTGACAGCGCTCAGCAAAGACCGGGATGGGAAGGTAAGACCGAACCTGAACTTAATAACCTCAGGCTGCACTACGCTGAGATGCTCCGGAAATCCGGAAAGATCCAGTGCGGTTTTCATGTAACAATAACACGTTCAAACATCCGGTATATCCCTGATCTGGTAAAATGGTGCCATAAAAATATGGCTCGCGTTCAGCACATGTCCTTCCTGGCTTTCAGGGCTATCTGCAGTGATCCTGAATACCAGCTCGTTGCCAATGGCCGCATAATTGATCCTGGACAGACTTTCGGGAGCAATCCCGAACCTTCTGAGGTAAGCATAACCACCGAAGAGATGTATGCCAAAGTCCTGGAAGCCGATCCGGAGCTTAAGCCTTCTGCATACCTGAATGGTACAACTGTTCACGAAATAAATAAATTTCTGATTATGGTTAGCGCCGGTTCGGCCCGGAAGCATTATGGAACGATCGGACCAAAAACCATGGAGCTGGCACAGTCATTTTATCACCTGTTCAAAGGCAGGTATTTTGCTTATGCTGAGAATCCCAGGGCAGGAAAGAAGATCTTCCTGATGTCTGTTTTTGACCGGGAAGTCCGCAAAACCTTTGCCCGCTACCTGAAAGCATCAATTAAGAATCCCATCCGGTTATTTGACAGAATATATCTTCAAAGCATTCATTTACAACAACCAATTGAAATGCTTGATGGGCAGATTAATTTATGTGACGATTGTGTAAATATGATGGTTTACAGGGGCCGCCTGGTAAATTCCTGCAGGCTTGATGAGTACCGGCTTCTGGGCGGGCCCATTAATATAATAAAGAAAAATGGTTCCTCCTGAAAAATCGACAGTGAAGCTTGACAGGAAAAGAATGTATAATTTTCCCTGGTCCAAAACTGATAATCCCGGTGCATGGATAGAAGTGACTGATATCTGTAACTTATCATGTCCGGGATGTTTCAGAAGAAATAACCTCGAAGGACACAGACCTCTCGATGAAATAAAGAAGGAGATACTTCAGTGCATCGAAATGACCAACTGCAGCAGGTTAAGCATTTCCGGCGGTGAACCGCTCATGTATCCTTACATTATTGAGGTTGTAAAATTTATTTCTTCCTGTGGTCTTAAACCGATTATCCTGTCCAATGGAGAATTGCTTACACCGGAATTTGCCGGGAAGCTGAAAGATGCAGGATTATACCAGTTCTTTCTGCATGTCGACAGCGGACAAAACCGCCCCGGCTGGATCAATAAGACTGAAAAAGAGATGAATCAGCTTCGTCAGCATTATGTCGACCTTATTAAAAAAACCGGGAAGATCGCCTGCGGATTCAATATGACGATACGTCAGTCAAATCTGGATGAGATCCCGGATATAATCAGGTGGTACCGTTCAAATATTGACAGGTGCACTCATATATCATTTATTGCATTCAGGGGGATTCCAAAAGATCTGGAAAACTCTCTTTGCGTAAAGGGAGAAAAAGTATTTCCTTCTATATTGCCCGATGCGATCAAACCCTCTGAAGAGATCAGTATTTCTTCCGAAGACATCTTTAACAGGCTTAATGATGAGCTTGATTATGTTTATCCCACAGCGTATCTGCATGGTACTATGAAAGCTGATACCTTCAAGCTTGTTACAACCAGCAATATCGGTTCAAAAAGGCAGATATATGGCCAGACAGGTCCAAAAACAATGGAATTATATCAGGTCTTCTATCATCTTTTTCACCGGAGATACGATGCTAACGTACCGCAAATCGGAAAATCCATTTTCTTTATGTCATTCTTTGACAGCCAGATTCGTAAAACATTATCACGGTATTTAAAAGCCTCACTTAAAAATCCATTGCGCCTTTTTGAAAGGATCCATATTCAATCGCTTGTTATCCAGCAGCCATTTGAGATTATCGACGGTGAATTAAATTTATGTGATGGTTGTATTAACCTCATGCCATACAAGGGAGAGATGATTAATTCGTGCCGTCTCGATGAATACAGGATTTTGGGAGGTCCCATAAAGTATTTCCAGGTTGCCATACAGGAATCTGTCCGCTAAAATTTTTTATATCATGAAAAATCTTCAGATACAGGAAGTTATTTACAAATCTGATTTGAAAGATTTTATCTATCTGCCTGCACAATTACATAAAAATCATCGCAATTGGGTACCCCCTATTTATTCAGATGAGTGGAACTATTATAATAAAAAGAAAAACCACGGTTTCGAATATTGCGATACAGCTATTATTCTTGCCAGGATCGACGGGAAGCCGGCAGGAAGAATAATGGGTATAATAAATCACCGTCATAATGATGCCACCGGTGACAAAGTTGCCAGGTTTTCCTTTTTTGAAAGTATAAACGACCCGGAAGTGTCAGGGAAGCTTCTGAGATATGTCGAGGACTGGTCCAGGTTAAAAGGTATGAACAAAATTATAGGACCCTTTGGCATGTATTATCATGATCCGATTGGATTCATGACCGATGGTTTTGACGAAAGACCCTCAACAACTGCAAACTATAATTTCGAATATATAGTCTCTCTTCTTGAAGCTGCTGATTACAGCTGTGAAGCCGACCTGGTTGTATATAAGATTCCCATTCCGGAGGTTATCCCGCGCGTATACCAGCAGGTCAGGGAAAAGATTGAAAGAACCAATAAACTTCAGTTAATTGACTTTTCATCAAAGAATGAGCTTCGAAAATATATATATCCGGTTCTTAGCCTGATGAACGAAAGTTTCCGTGAAATATACGGTTATTCGGAGCTGGACAAAGAAGAGATGAAAGTCCTTGCCGGTCATTTTCTTCCGCTTCTCGACCCGCAACATGTTACAGTTGTAAAGCTCGGAGATGAGATTGCAGGATTTACAATAGCGATACCCAGCCTTAATGAAGGTATTATTTCTGCAAAAGGACGCCTCTTCCCTTTCGGCTTCATAAAGATCCTCAAAGCTGCGAAAAGAACAAAACAGCTGGATCTTCTTATTGGCGGAATAAAGGAGAAATACCGGGGAATGGGTATTGATGTCCTGATATCAACTCATATAATTGAAACTGCCAGGAAAGCAGGATTTACAACCATCGACAGTCATCTTGAACTTGAATCGAACTGGAAAATCAGGGCCGAGATGGAACATATGGGGGGCAAGATCGTAAAAAAGTACCGGATTTTCCGAAAACCCCTTTAAACCGGAGATCATGTATAAAATCTCAATTATTTCATCAAGCGTCAGGAAAGGAAGAAAAAGCCATCGTTAGGTGAATTATTATGGTGTATCAAAGCAAAATCGAGTATGGAAGATCTTAAATAATGTGTATCAGTGTATTGCAACCCCAATAATTTTGCCTATCCCAAATGTTATTGCAGCAGCGCCAAGTCCGAAAACCACCTGGCGCAATCCGGAAAACAGAAGGCTTCTGCCTGTAAACAGGGTTATCCCGCCTCCGATAATAAATAATCCGCATGCACTCAGAAGGGCGCTTAAAAGAACAGCATTCAGACCATTGATAAACAGGAAGGGTATCAAAGGCAATATTGCACCTGAAGCAAACAAAACGAAAGATGTTATAGCAGCCTCCCATGCTGATCCTCCTAATCCTTTAGTATCGATACCAAGCTCTTCTTTAACCATAGTTTCAACAGCAGTTTCTTTGGATTGAAATACCTCCCCGGCCATTTCGGCAGCTTTTTCCCGGCTTAATCCTTTTGCCTGATAAATTAAAGTAAGCTCCATCAGTTCTTCTTCTTCGGAATTCTCCACTTCCTCTTCTTCAATCTGGATCTGCCTTTGATACAGTTCCCTGGAGCTTTGAACTGAAAGCCATTCACCCAGGGCCATTGATATTGCTCCGGCCAGTAGTCCGGCAGAACCGGCAATAATGATATCCCTGTTACCGCTTGTAGCACCTGCCACTCCCATTATAAGGCTCAGGTTTGAAACCAGCCCATCATTGGAACCCATAACAGCTGCCCTTAATGCATTGCCTCCAACTGTTTTATGCCTTCCCTCAAGCTTGGATAAAGATGTGCCGGTAGCTCCGGCGTCAGAAGCCATGAGGTTTTCAAGTATCCGTGAATGGTTCAGTTCGAATCCGGTTATTTTTTCACCTTTTTTAATCTTCCTGTCAACCTCAGCCCTGGCCAGATCTTTTTCCAGTTTCAGCAAGCCGGTTAACAGGAAATCGAGGCCAAAGTATTTTACCATTTGAACTTTAACTCTTGCCGTTACTGAAGGTCCGGGGACCACCGCATTGATGCCTGATTTCCTGATCTGGGTCAGAAACCTGTTTGCGTGAGTATTTTCAATCTGCGACATCCTGAAATATAACTCAGCTATCGTTTTATCGGAGGTATTATCAGATACTGCCTTATAAAGGAATGAGGCATCAGCCTCTGTCTGCATCTGTTTTCTCAGTTTTTTTATGGCTTTTCTGTTCATACCGGATTGTCTGGTTAATAATCTGTTGATTTTAACTTGTCCTGTCAGGGTTGTACTGTTTTTCACCTGCGACTCGGGCAACTGTCTCAATGGCTATTGCAGCAAATGCGGATCCATAATCCAGATCTATATTTTCAAGGGTATCTTTTGAATCATGGTAACCGCTCCTGTTAATATCATAATTCTCCATAAACAACACTACCGGGATTCCGATATCTGAGAATATCTGCCCATCAGTATTGAAGATTGAACTATGCGGATTATAATGAGTGCGAACTTCCCCTTCAAGAGGAAGATGTTTTGCAATGTCAGGTATCTTCCGGATCCCGGAAATACGTTCGCCTTTTCCAAGGTGCTTCCGTTCAGGATTCTGATTCCATTTATAAGTACCGGTATTCCATATTATATTTGCAATATGAGCATGCAAGGCAAGATTCATCGATGCCGGATTTCTGCCCGGCGAAATCTGGAAGATGTCACTGTCGGTCTCCCGGTTATGACCGATCATGTCCATAATGAATACACCAACGATCTCAGTATCAGACAAATCCAGTAAATGTCCATTATCATATTTCAGAATGATCCTCTTTTCAATGATAGTCTCGCAAAAATTTCTTGCACCCATACAATCGGATGGAAACTCTTCACCTGTAAGATGAATCAGCCATATATCACGTTCAAGCCGTCCTTCCTTCGAAAGTTTAATCAACACCGGTGCAGCCTGAAGCAGAGTGGAAGTGGCTGAATAGTTGTCGTCAGCGCCGTTCGCGGACAGACGTGCTCCTGAACCCCCTTTCTCTTTCTCATAAATATCCTCCATATATGCAGTGTCATAATGATCGCCCATAATAACTGCCTGATTATGGTTTTTGCCGGGTATAATTACCAGAATGTTCCGTTCATAAAAATCATTTTTCAGATTATCTGCCCAGCCGCCAAAATCCTGAAACTCAAAGTCTGTTTTCCATTTGAATGGCAATTCTCCGCAAATTGCTTTACCTTCCATACCGGCTTCAGAAATGGCTTTTTTATGACGATCTATCAGATAATCCCCGAGCTTACCGAGGTCGCGGTGCTGTTTATGAACCATGGATAAGGTCGCAGTATCCTGAAAGATATCGGCATTATCCTTATGGACAAACTCACCATGAGCCAGGAATCTGATATCATTCCACCAGTTCACTTCAAACTGCCGCGTTGCAGTATCTGAATAAGTTATTGGCTCCGGCAGGTACTCGGGTTGAGCTGACTTAATGATTTTCTCAAGAGCCTGCCTCATTTTTCCTGCTTTTTGAGGATCCGGACAATGAAGATCCAGCTCATCAAGCCATTTTTCAATTGACTTGTGCCTGGAAATATTCATCAGCCTGAGGGCATAAGATCTTAAAAGAGGATTCTTATCCTGCATCTCCCAGGTGTCCAGCAGTGAAAGAATATTCATTGGAGTCTGATGAATATAGTAGTCATTACCGGCATTAAAATCGTGCAAAGCTGACATATATAAATCACGCCTGAGCATCCTTGGCCAGAGCTCAACCGGATTTGACATCAAGGTGTCATCTGAATGATAACATGTTAAATATCCATTGAGTGAATGAGTGTCGATTTCAATATTTCCTGTTCCCGGTGAGAAATATCCCACAAGCGGCCTGTGCAGGTAAACATCATAAATTCCGCTACGCATAGGAGGATAAAAAAAACGGTAGCCGAAGAGCCCTCCCTTCAGAATAGTTTTTTCAACTTCACTGATCTCTTTTCTTGTTGCTTTGGGACCATCAAGAAGCAGCTCAAAAGAGTGACTCCACATATGGCAGTTACGAGCCAGTGGTTTATCATACAAACCCATTGCATCAGGTTCTGTACTGAATAACACCCTGACCAGCCCGGTTTCACGGGCCACCTCATTAAGTTCATCCTGGTACCTGTGTATCCTCTCCCAGCGATGGGTGCGGTGAAAGGAGTTATGAATAAGATTTTCGTTTATTTCCAGGTTGATATTATCTGGATGAGGCTCATGAATCCAGCCGGACTGAGTAACCCTTAAGCCATTAATACCGGTATTTCGTGCCACCAGATTATGTAAAGGAATCTGACCGGCTGATGGCAGCTCTTTTTGCAACCTGAGATATCCCGGCATACCATAGAATACAAGGCTTCCGGGAAATGGCAGAATTGAAAGGTTACCTGAAAAATATCTCTCTTTAACCATTTGCGGCATCAAGCTGAATGGCCTGAAAGAAAGAAGGTATCTGACATTACCGGATGAAGAGTAATCATTAATTATAAACGATTTTGTCCAGCCCGGAAGTGCTGACTCGTTTCCGGAAGGCAGAATCCTGAAACCAGAAGCCAGGAGAGAAGACTTATCGTTAATTTTTTCACCATAAGCACTGGAAATAAGCCTGACAAAGAAGAGGATAGCATCAGCTGAGGATGTTTCCGTTCCCGGGGCAGAATAGAAATTTTTCCAGAAAGTTTTCTCGGGATCATGGATGCTGTTTCCGAACAAAGTCCAGAGCACACGGCCTTTATCATCCTGGGTTCTTGAAAGCATCAGGGGTAAAAGCGTAACATACCTTTCATGATCAAGGGTTCCGGCTCTCTCAGAAAGATCGGGAGGCCAGTAAGGATTATTTTTCAGGTTCTGTCCGCCATGACCATGAATATGATGTTCAGGCAATCCTTTACCCAGTTTGATCACACAGTTCATAATTTGCCGGCCGACCTGTTCAATTCCCGGCCTCAGTTCATACTCCTCTTCAATTTCGGTTATATTCCAGCCATAAGGATCCTCCTCCGGAAATATTCTGTTATCCACCTTTCCCGATGGTGAAATACCAAGCCTGGGCGGAGGCATAAATTCCGAATAAGCAGGGAGCGGAAAACAGCCTTCACAAATGAACCGTGGATCGTCTGCAATCAGTTTTTTCCATCCTTCAGATTCATTCTTATAAAATGTATTCATAGAATTATCATTTTTCGCCAGGATCGATTACACCGGAATCACGCGACAGGGAATCAGGGACAGCCACATCAGGATGAGATTTTACCATAAGTTCCATTTTTTCTCTATGCTGCTGTATGGCTTGAACTGCAGATTCATAGGCATCACTGTATGACTTTCCCTCACTCATCAATTTCCGCTCCATCATTTCGAGAGAGACAGAATACTCTGTCTCTTCACAGGATACCTGACCGTCGATCCAGATTTCTTTCGATGGAATGAAATGATAAGCCAGATCATTACCGCTGAATCCAAAATCAGGATATATATTCTTCCGGACCAGATAACCGTCAACCACCCAGACCGAAATCCCATCTCTGATACCCATCGGGATGCGATAAATATTCTGAAGCTGAATGCTGTCAGGAAGATATTTTATCTCCTTAATATTATAGGAATCAGTCACCCCTACCTTCTTAAGTGAAGCTTCATGCGCCCGGCACATTTCTTCGTTTTTATGCCTGATCGTAAGTTCAAGGGATAAAGATGAATCATGTGCCGTCTGATATTTCCATCCGAATTTTGCCATAAGGTGCCTTTCATTCAGCTCGTGAGCTACAGTAAGATCAAATTCTTCGCTCGATATGTCATTATCAATCCATATTTCTCCCTTTGGATTAAAAACATACCTCTGCTCATTACCACCATACAACCACTCCTTGTATATCTTCTGCCGTACCCGGTTCCCGTCTATGATCCATATGTTGTAATTGTCCTTCTTCCCCCAGAAATAACGATAAATTCCATTTATCTTTTCATGGCTTGTGCAGCTGAAGACTATAATGCTGATAATCAAAATGATCATGACTTTCTTCATAGGACACGGTTAAATTAAATTGATACAATAAATTTAAGCTAAATAAAGTTAATTAAGACCGGGTGATCATATCATTTGCCGGTCCAAATAGAGATTACGAAATTTTCAGGATAGCTATCGTTCCTGAAAGATTCTTTTCATAAATTAGGCATTAAATTAAAACTTCATCAGGTATGGCCATAAGACATATACTTTCAAAATACAAGTATGCAATAACCCTGCTGCTTGTGTTTGTGCTTATTGAAAATATTGCATGGATCATCGAACCAACTTTCTTCGGCAAGCTCCTTGACTCGCTTATTGATCACTTTTATGATCATGAAAAAGTAAACTTTATTCCACCTCTGTTAATCTGGATGTCAGTTTACCTGTTAAATGTTATTGGAGGATCGCTCCACAGGCTTTTCAATGGAGGCACATATTCAAAGATGTATGCCGATGTTGCTACGAATGTTATTGATGAATCGAAGGCACGGGGAGATATGTATTCAAAAATGCTGATCAGGGCTGAACTGGTCAAGGAATATATTACATTTTTCAAAGAACGTTTGCCGGAAATGCTTTGGCAATTATCAGCATCCGCCGGTGCGATAATAGCCCTGTTCTTTTATGACTACCGCATTGGCCTTGTTTGTCTGGCAGTGATAGGGCCTATAGCATATATAAATAATCTCAACCGGAAAAACGTCACTCACCTTCAGAAAGATATTCATGATAATCAGGAAGAACTTTATAAACTGATTGAAAACCGTGATACATCCAAAATCCGCCAGTTTTATGGTAATATGATTTCTCCAAGGATCAGCATAGCAAGATGGAACGCTTTTAGTTACAGTACCGTTAAAGTCCTTCTGGTGATTATTTTCATAGTGGTTTTGTTTATCTGTGTTGACCTCGATAATTTCTCAACCGGGAAGATATATTCAATAATTGCATATTTATGGACTTTTATCGGACAGACAGATTACCTGCCTGATCTGATGGAAAGCCTGAGTTCGATCAAAGACCTGAATGTAAGGTTTGACAAGGATGAAAAAAGCTCACCACATCAGGTTGTTACAGCGGAAATGACCCTTTAGCTCAGAATTATTAACTACCTCCCCGGAGCTATATCAAGAACCATGAAAGTACCGGGCTTCATCGCAGGCCGGCGATTTGAGTTCCCGGCAGATGGATTTGCAGCCTCATATTCTGCAGTCGACATAAATAAATGGTGTGTCTTCTTGTCAATCGTAATTGTTCTTGCCCCGGGAAGAGTAGGTACATTTTCAAGCACCGCGAACTTTTCAGGACTGACCTCCTGAATAACAGTTAATGTTCCTTCTCCATTTGAACTGTAAGCGCGTTTTAAAACCGGATCAAAAGCAGCGCCGTCTGAGCCACTGCCAATCGGGAGTGTAGTAATCACCTTGCCCGACAACGCATTCATGACAACCATAAGTTTGTTGCTGCAGACTGCAAACAGGAGGTGGTTTTCATTATCCAGCGCCAATCCGCTCGCTCCTTCGCCGGGAGCAATGCTCCAGGATTGTTCTGCTTTATTTGTAATTGAATTAATAACTGTAATTTCGGCTTTATCTTCAATATTCACATATACTTTCCCATTGCCGTCTGTTACTGAATTCTCCGGTTTACCATCAAGCTTGATCGTTGATATAACTTTGTTTGTCCTGCCGTCAATTACAGTTGCATTTGCGGTTCTGCCATTATATACAAACACCTTCTGGCTGAAAGGATCATATAAAATTGCATCAGGGTTCTGACCGGTCACCTGAACTTTGGTAATGAATGCCAGGGACTTAAGATCAATAACTGTTACAGATGAGTCTCTGCCGTTGCTTATGAATGCCTTGTTCAGATCCGGTGCAACGGCTATACCATGGACTCCTCTGGTGTCAGGTATGGTTCCCAGAAGCTTCCCGTCATTTTTATCAATGACCTGAACTACCATGCTGTGTGAAACAAAGATCCTGCCGGTTGATTCATCAACATTCAGATAGTCCCAGCCGCCATCCCCTTCAATATGAAACCTGTTTGCAATTCTGTACCCTGATGATCCGGTCTGAGCTTTCAGGACGCTTCCACCAGACAGAAGGATCAGGCAGCTGATAAGAAGTAATAATTTTTTCATTTTTATGATATTTATTTAAAAGTTAATAGCCTTTATTTGGTGACCGACCGGAGATATTCCAGTACGGACCTCGCCTGCTCCGGTGTAAAATCAGGCGGCGTCATAGGCACTTTATAAATAGTGATTAAATCTTTAACGACCGGATCTTCTTTTTGCATCTGTACCGTGTTAAGCAGCAGGTTCATGATATATTCAGGAGTTCTTGTCTTTGTAATATTCCTTATTGGCGGACCGATTTTCTTCTGATCGAGGTCGTGACAAAGAAGACATTTATTATTGAACAGATCATGGCCTTTCTGAGCCATCTTCACATCGACAGGCCCAAGCTTAACCTCTTTTATGGGCCCGATTCCATAATCCTTTTTTTCCTGCTGGGCGGTCAGATTATCGTTTAATACATCAGTACCTTCAGCTGCAGGCCCCCCCGTTTTAACTTGAGACCCCCCAGGATTCAGAAAAGCCACGGATCCAAGTAAGATTAATGACGGTATAATCAGAAAAGACAGTTTTTTTTTCATAATTAATAATTTTAGAACCACCTCCTGAAGGGGTTTGAAATTGTTTACTGTTGACTTACCATATCAGATTCAGGTCATTCCTAGAAGTTAATCCATGTCAGAAGGTATAAAACATTATTGGATGAGGCATTCCTGTTATTGTCATCATAGTTATTCTTTCCTCCGTTGAATTTATTGTTCATAACATATTGCAGGGAGAATTGCGTATTATGCCAGGGAATGCAGTTCAGCTGCAGAATAAAACCATCGCTGTCAGGTTTGCCTGCCCGGCTGCCATCAACAGGCCCCGGTGTATAGAGAATATTGTCTGTTGTTCCATTTGTCAGGAAATAGGCTAACGTGAATCCGTAACCTTTATTAAAAAAAGCTGATCCGTCAATTTTGAAGGAATTAAGTAAATTCTTTTCATTCTGGGAATTCCCGCCTATAAATGATGCACTGAGCTTTTGAATCTCATGGATCAATGTGGAGTGCAGAATAAAATTACCACCCTTAAACGGATGTTCAATTTGTAAGTCAACACCAATATCCGTATAGTTGTCGGTTCGACCTGAAACACCTGTCGGGAAAATTCCGGAATACAGTCCGTAGGTCCCAATTTCTGCGTAGAATGCTGACCACTGATGCTGAAATGCCAGCCGCCAATAGGGTGCCACGCCCTTTATGATCATCCCTGCTTCATTACCGGGCGGATCCGGAGCACCCTGGGGAGCTGATCTGTAGAGACTAAATTCTGTGTAAACAAGGTTATTGAACAAACTATAAGCGCCCAGTCCGGCAACCTGTTGTGCAAGACCGCCTTCAATCATTGTGGAGGCTGATGGCGAAGGAGCAACCGGAGATGATGCATAAGGGTAACCCCAGGCAGGAATGGTGTTCCAGATATCCTGGACTGTTGGATTATTATTTAAAGTAATACCGTAGATTAATTCTTTTGAAGCAAATTTTGTCTGATTTGAATAACGGATATCAACGTTGTCAATTCCAAAGGCTGCTCCCTGCTGATCATATGTAAACTGGATAAAAGCGCCTAGTCCTGGCGTAATCATACCTGAGAAAAACATGCTTAATTGCTGTGGAAATTCAACATTGTTATTCTGTTTGCCGGGCAGTTCCCTGTTCAGGTGCGAGAATGACGCCTGAGCCATAACCGCAAATGGGGAAAACGACAGCAGTTTTAATCTGTTTTTTCCATTTTCATCATTTTCATCTATGGTGGCAACTGTAGCCAGTGTATAGCCGTTCAGTTTAAACAACCGGCCAAATGAGTTCAGCTGGGGAAATACAGTGTGGCAGGCCGTACAGGACATGCCTGTCTGCCGGGCAAAACCGGGGGCCGGGTATAAAGCTTCTGAACATCCCCAGAAAACCAGCATGACCAGACCTGTTTTTAAATACAGAGAATCCGGACTGATTGATCCCGGGAACCAGGTTCTGTAATTACCTTTTCCCCGCGATCTATAACCTTTCAGATAGTTTCTCATTTGTATGGTATTTAAGTTTATAATATTGAATAATTGCCGTACAATAAGTTTGGGCACGCGAATTCAATTATTATACTACACATGAATCGGGCTAATCTATTAACATACTTATTCAGCCGAATGTTTAAAAAGTAATTAACAAATGGGGTAAGATACAACGCCAGCTTATCGGATAAGTACGAATGCTGCCCATACAAAGGGCTGCCTGGGATAGTAATGTTTCATAATTTTCTGAGCCTCTTTAAGCGCTTCAGGAATTCAATTACCGGATTATTTAAGATAATACCTGAATCCGACAATTGCCCCGAATGCTTCTGCACCTGCCGAAGAAGTTCCACCCATAATGCTGTTCATCTTATTTGCTTCTGATGAAAGCTTATAGTCCGACCCGGTTTTATAGCCTGAAATACTCCCAAGAGATTTATTGAATGAGACCCCTATACTGAACTGAATTAAATCATTAACATAAATAGTAGCTCCTCCGGATCCTGTAAGCATCAGGCTCATAGTTTTTATTTCAAGTGTTCCTGAAGAGCTGGTATTTAAATTGCTTGGGAATCCATATGCCGGCAAATTCTGAAGAAGTATGGGATATGCCGGATAATACCCTTCATAGGAAAAGATGCCGGATCCCTTGAAAGATTCGTTTATAGGGATATTAAAACTGGTCCCCCCTTTAATATAAAATCCAAGTTTTTTCCCGGCAGCATATCTTAAATTAAGGCAAACCGGAATATTCAGAAATGCTACTTTCTGCTCTTCACTGATTGTTTTGCCACTTATCCGCATTTCATAGCTTTCATTTTCACTATCAGTTGTATTAAAATTAGCCGACCAGGTGTCAAGGGATGATTTGCCGGAATATGAGCTCATACCTGCTCCAATTGTAATGCCTGCAAATTTTGAAAAGAAATACCCCCCTTCAATACCATAATTGATCGCATAACCCTTTTTACTGATCAGTGAAGAGGCTGAGAAGCCTTCATTTTTGATAGCAGTTGCCTGGGGGGTTAAGATAGCTCCAAGGTATAATTTATCCCGGTTGGAATAAGTTTTCCTTGAATCAGTGCCCTGGGAATCAGCAGCTTCATTTGCAATTAGAATCAAAAACAGTGTAATGATTATAAATCTTGTAAGGTTAAATATAGTTTTCATACTAATAATCTTTTACACTATTAATGATTGATGATAATTACACGTGAATAGCTCAATTCTTCTTCGTTGACCATTACTTCAAGAGTATATATCCCCTCCTGAAGGCTTGCAGAAGATATCTCATACCGGAGCTCTTCTTCAGGCTTATCAGTCTGGCGTTCAATTATTTTTGTCCCTGAAGAATTGTACATTGTTATGACCGCTTTCCCCAGTGCCGCACTGTTCAGTTTCATAATGAAGTCAGTACTTGCCGGATTAGGATAGACACTAAGGGATTTTGATGATGAAATATTTATCGGGCGGAGCTATTAATACATCCGTTTTTATCGGTTGTCGTAACACTATAACTTCCTGCCTGTTTGCCGGTCACATAATATTGTTTTGTTGCACCTGTGAGGGCTGCTCCGTTTTTGTACCATTGGAATGTCGCTATTGAATCGTTGATATTATAACAGATCAGGACATCGTTCCATTTGGCTTTTATCCTTGGTACAACTCCCTTCTTTACAGCTGTTGAAACTGACGCGCTGAACTGGCTTTCTCCCCCTGATGCCGCTACTGCCTTTACCCGGAAAAAGTAAGTCTGGCCATGTATCAGTCCGGTGATCGTCTTTGTGCTCGCTGATACTATTCCGTCGGAAGTTGAATCAATCCCGGCCACAGGATTGTCTGTCAGACCTCCATATATTCTGTACGTGCGGAAATCTGTCTCAGTGATCGCACTCCAGGTAAGAGTTACCAGATCGTTGCATGAGGAGGCGCTTAATCCGGTGGGTACATTCGGAATATGAAGCAAAGTTGATACATTAACTGTATTCGAATTTACGCTTGTACCCATTTCATTATTTGTCCTGACCCTGTAATAGTATGTGGTTTTTGGAGTTAATCCTGTGATATTAAGGGTCGTAACATTGCCGGCATCCTTATTATTATAACCGGATACCATAGTTACAAAGCCTGCATCGGTCGCCACATCAATATGATACCCGGTAGCACCGGCAGACAGGTTCCAGTTTGCCGTAAAGCCGGTCTCACCTATCCCTGAAGCCGGACCCGAAACAGGGATTCCAAGCAAAGTAAATGATTTTGCTTCGGACCATGCGCTTCCTGCATAAGCCTGGTCCAGGGACTGAACCCTCCAGTAATAGGTACCCTGAGAAAGACCGGAGACTATGTACCCTGAATTCCTGAATTCTGTATTTCCCCTTGCAGGTTTACGCCTGTATCCGCTGGTTGCTGACGACATCGGGCTTACGATATTGTATCCGTCAGGTGCAGTCCCTATCTGGATATTATATGTCAGTGAGCCCTGTGGAGTCTGGGTATCGGTCGATTTATCCCAGGCCAGGATCACCTGACCAGCGCCTCCAGCAGTATTTGACAGGTTTGCAGGAGCCAGAGGTGGTGTATTGGGCATATTACTGGTATTCTTAAATATCCTGGCAATATTATCCGAACCGTTGCTTCCTGTTAAAATAATATCCAGGTCACCATCATTATCATAATCACCCCAGGCTGAAGAACTGGTTGTGATGCCCGGAAGGTTCGCTTTCATATCAGTGAAAACTCCGCCGGAATTCCGGTAAATCCTTGAAATATAACCCGATATACCTGCCCCTGATATCAGGATATCCAGATCGCCGTCATTATCAAAGTCACCCCAGTCGACAGATCCGTTTAAAACCCCCTGAAGCCCGGCAGCAATATCTGTAAAAATGCCGTTGTCATTTCTGTATATTTTTGAAATTTTTTCATTTGTATAAGTAAGGCCCGATAACAAAATATCCAGATCACCATCATTGTCATAGTCGCCCCATGCCGCGGAACCTGAATTGACACCTTCTAAATCAGCATTGATATTTATAAATGAGCCATTGTCATTCCTGTAGATCCCTGATATCTTATCACCTGATAAAAGCAGTCCGGTAATCAGGATATCCTGATCGCCATCATTATCATAATCTCCCCATGCTGCAGAACCCTGGCTGACGCCGGTGAGCCCGGCATCAATATCTGTAAAAGTGCCATTATCATTGCGGTAGACCTTTGAAATATAACTTGCTGAACTCACATATCCGTTGAGAAGAATATCGAGATCTCCGTCATTGTCATAGTCTCCCCAGGCAACCGATCCCATATAGACTCCTGTAAGACCTGCATTTAAATCGGTGAAAACACCGGAATCATTCCTGTATATTTTCGATAAGTAGTTAGTGCCTGAATAATATCCCGACAATAAAAGATCGAGATCCCCATCATTATCACAATCACCCCATGCCGCAGAACAATAATTGATACCGGGTAAGCCGGCATTTATGTCAATAAAGCTCCCGTTATCGTTGCGATAAATGATAGAACTGTATCCTGACGACGTTGAGCCGGTAATAAAAAGGTCCTGGTCTCCGTCATTATCATAGTCGCCCCATACAGCAGATCCTTTGAAAATCCCGATCAGGTCGATATCTTTTTGTTCAAGGAATACAGGCACGATTATTTTTGCTTCATTGCTTGTATATGATACAGAACTCTTTGTCGATGCACAAACCACATAGTATGTGCCCCATGAGGTAAAATTTGGCGTATATGAAGTACCTGAAGCGCCGGCAATAACATGATCATATGGACCTCCGCTTGTTTCCGAATATTTCCACTGACGTGAATCTGAAATACTTGTTTCTGTTACCGTTAAGGGAGCCCCGTTCTGATTAATTGACAGAACCTGATCAGCAACAGGAGCGACCGAGTTTGAATAGGATACCGTAAAAGTCGCTTCTCCGGCAAAAGGCGAACCGGCAAATGCATTATCAATTGCCTGAACACTCCAGTAATATGTGCCTGAAGCCAGGTTTTTTACAGTCCAGGAATTCATCTGGATACCTCTTTGCACGATCTTCCTGTATCCTCCCGGTAAAACAGCCATAGGAGATTTCCTGTTCGCTAAGCCTGCTGAAGTGCCTATGTATAAATTATAAGAAAGACCATTCTGGGGAGTGCTTGCATCAGTAGATTTATTCCAGCTCAGGGTTACCTTGTTGGCGCTCTGAATTGCCTGAAGATTGGAAGGTGCGGTTGGAACAGAATTTGATACCAGAGTATTATTCCTGAATATTTTTGCGTTATACGAATTAGCCAGGCTTCCGGACCCTCCCCCGGTAAGCAAAATATCCAGATCTCCGTCCTTATCATAATCGCCCCATGCTATGGAAGAATACTGAACCCCGCTCAATGGTTCTTTAATATCATTAAAAATTCCACTGTCATTCCTGTAAATTCTTGTCATACAGTCGGAGGAATTATTACCCGACAATATTATATCAGGATCACCGTCATTATCATAATCACCCCAGGCAACCGAACTTCTGAATACTCCTGTCAGTGAGGCACCTATATCTGCAAAAATACCATTATCATTTCTGAATATCTTAGCGACCGGTGCATAAGTACCCATGCCTGAAAGCAACAAGTCGAGATCGCCGTCATTATCAAAATCGCTCCATCCGACAGAGCCGTCTGATACTCCCGGCAAGCCGGCATCTATATCAACAAAGAAACCATTGTCGTTGCGGTAAATTCCGGATACGGGATCATTGCCGCTGAGTCCCGTGATTATGACATCGAGATCTCCGTCATTGTCGTAATCGCCCCAGGCTGAAGAACTACGGAAGACCTTAACAAAATTTGCTGCAATATCCGTGAAAATACCATTATCGTTCCGATAAATATTTGCAAGATTACTGCCTGACAGCAGGACGTCAAGGTCGCCATCATTGTCATAATCGCCCCATGAAGCTGAACCGTATTCTATACCCGGCAGATTAGCGTTAATGTCAGTGAACATCCCGGCATCATTCCTGTAGATCCTGGTGATATCCTTTCCTGAATAACCGCTCAGCAAAATATCAAGATCACCATCATTATCATAATCACCCCATGCAGCGGATGTGTACAGCAAACCCGGCAGATTAACATTTATATCTGTAAAAACTCCGCCATTGTTATTATAAATTTTTGAAATTGAGGAGCCCGTGGATGAGTATCCTGTTATAAATATATCAAGGTCACCATCATTATCATAGTCAACCCATGATGCTGATGAATACCTCATGCCTTCAAGTGTAATTGCTGTTTGTTCCGTAAATACAGGTACTACTATTTTTATTTCATTTGTAGTATAGGATACAGCGCTGTAAACTGACTCACAGACGATATAAAAAGTACCGAAAGAAGAAAAATTTGGAGTGTATGTTGTTCCGGTTGCGCCGGCAATGATCTGATTATAAGGACCTCCGCTCACCGTTGAATATTTCCACTGCCTCGAAGCCGGAACGGCAGACTCAGTTACTGTCAGTACAGTTCCGTTCTGGCTTATGGCCAGTGTTTGTGATGCTGAAGGAGCCGCCGAACTCGAGAAGGGCACTACAAATAAGTTTTCTGTAGCAAATGCTGATCCGGCAAAGGCATTGTCAACTGCCTGTACGCTCCAGTAATATGTACCTGCAGGAAGGCTTTTCACTATCCACGAATTTTTCCGGATCGTGCCGGTCTGGAAAATTCTCCGATAACCGTTAACCAGCGAAGCCATCGGAGATTTCTTATTTATCTGTGCCGGGCCTGTTCCGATATAAATATTGTAGGAAAGACCATTTTGTGGTGTTTTGGAATCAGTGGATTTATTCCATAATAATGTGACTTTATTCGAGCCTGGGATTGGGGTCAGTCCTGAAGGGGCGGTTGGTGCAGAGTTAACTGTGGTTGTATTGTTCCTGAAAATTGCGGTATAGTATCCTGATATTCTCTGGCCGGAAAGAATGAAATCCAGGTCGCCGTCCTTATCATAATCGCCCCAGGCAAAAGAACCATACTGAACGCCGGGTAATCCTGCATTTATGTCAGTAAATACTCCGGCATCATTACGGTAGATTTTAGAGATAATGCCTGCATTTCCATTCAGACCCGAAAGGAAAATATCAGGATCGCCGTCATTGTCATAATCACCCCACGCTGCTGAAGAATATCGGACGCCTGTTAATCCGGCATTAATATCAGCAAATGTTCCGTTATCATTTCTGTAAATTTTTGCAATATAGCTTGTTGTAGTGTTGTTATACCCGGTCAGAAGAAGATCAAGGTCACCGTCACTATCGTAATCTCCCCAGGCGATGCTACCATCAATCACTCCTGACAATCCTGCAACAATATCAGTGAAAAATCCTCCGTCATTCCTGTAAATAATCGAAACATAGCCACCCTGGCTGTTTCCTGATATTAATACATCGAGGTCACCGTCATTATCATAATCACCCCAGGCAGATGATCCCATCCTGATCCCTGTTAAACCTGCATTAATATCAGTGAAGATGCCATTATCATTTCGGAAAATCAACGATCTGTAGTTGCCTGAAAATAAGACATCCAGATCGCCATCGTTATCATAATCACCCCAGGAACCTGAACCGTAATTACCCCCCGGCAGTCCTGCAGCAATATCTGTAAATATCCCGGCATCATTCCTGTATATCCTGGAGGCGCTTCCTATAATCAGAATATCAAGATCTCCGTCATTGTCATAATCGCCCCATGAGGCAGTACATCTGAGAACTCCCAATAATGAGGCACCTATGTCAATAAATGTTCCGTTATCGTTTCTGAATATTTTAGAAATGTTATTCCCTGTAATCAGGACATCAGGATCGCCATCATTATCAAAGTCGCCCCAGGTCTGTGAGCCCTGGAATATACCGGGAAGACCGGTGCCTGTTACTTCAGTAAAAACCGGCACATTGATCTTAACCTCGTTGCTCTTATAAGTTATGCCTCCCTTAACGGATTCACAAACAATATAATACGTTCCCCAATCCATGAATCTTGGAGTATAAGTCACTGCCGTAGCCCCGGCGATGATCTGGTTATAGGGACCTCCCCTGGTCATTGAGTATTTCCACTGACGCGAATCTGCCGCTGTTGGCTCTGTTACTGTCAATATAGTTCCATTCTGGTTAATTATCAGGGTCTGATCAGCCACCGGACTTATAGAAGTTGAATAAGCAACTGTAAAAGTACTTTCAGGAGCAAATGGAGATCCTTCAAATGAGTTATCAATTGCCTGTACACTCCAGTAATAAGTGCCCGAGGGAAGGTTTTTTATACTCCATGTTTCAATTTGCAGACTTTTCTGTACAATCTTCCTGAAACCTCCGGGAATAGCAGCCATCGCAGATTTCCTGCCGCCAGAGCCTGGCGAAGAACCAATATACAGGTTATATGCAAGCCCGGGCTGAGGCGTTTTGCTGTCTGTCGCTTTATTCCATGAAAGTGTAACCCTGTTTGCACCGATACTTGCCTGTAAATTTGAAGGAGCTGCAGGAGCGGTATTGGGAGTTATGATGGTGTTCTTATAAATTTTAGATACATTGCCTGTAACAGCATTCCCTGCTATTAAAATATCCAGATCGCCATCCTTATCATAATCGCCCCATGCGACACTGGATTCGGATATCCCGGTAATATCAGCAGCAAATTCCGTAAAAACGCCTATATTGTTCTGATAGATCTTTGTAATTCTTCCGTCTGTCCCATTACCGGATAACAGAATGTCAAGGTCGCCGTCATTGTCAAAATCCCCCCAGGCCGTGAAACCGTTTGAGATACCGGGCAGCGAGGTAGAAATTTCGGTGAAATTGCCGTTTGTGTTTTTATAGAGTTTTGTTAAATTATTGCCGGTCAGGAGAACATCCAGGTCACCGTCATTATCATAATCACCCCAGGACCCTGATCCATAACTTATTGGAGGAAAGCCCGCAGTAATATCAGTAAACAGGCCGTCATCATTCCTGTATATCCTTGCAATTTTGCTGCCTGTCAGCAAAATATCCAGATCACCATCATTATCATAATCACCCCATGATGAGGTGCTGTATGCAACGTCAGCCAAACCGGCACCAATATCCTTGAAAATGCCATAATCATTCCTGTATATCACAGACAAGGGGAATCCACCTGAACTTAATCCGGTTAATAAAATATCGAGGTCACCGTCATTATCATAATCGCCCCATGCAACTGATCCGTTCTGCACACCAGCCAGACCTGCAGCAATATCGGTAAAGAGCCCGTTATCATTTCTGTAAACCCGTGAAGAGCCTGATTCAATCAGCACCAGATCCAGGTCCCCGTCATTATCATAATCGCCCCAGTCACCTGCATCTGAACCAGACAGGCCGGCATTGACCATAACGAAGCTGCCGGCATCGTTCCTGTATATTTTTCCCACCAACCCTTCAGATTCATTGTTACCGGTAAGAAGAATATCCAGGTCACTGTCATTATCATAATCACCCCAGACTACATTCCCTGATTGTACGGCAGATAATATTATTGCAGATTGTTCAATAAAATTAGTTACTGTTATCTTAACCTGGTTGCTTAAATATGCAGTTCCTCCTTTGGTTGATTCACAAACAACATAATATACACCTGCAGAAAGAAAGGTTGCTGAGCATGTGGTTCCGGTAGCACCGGCAATTAACTGATCATAGGGACCGCCATAGACTTCAGAATATTTCCATTGCCGGGAAGCGGGTGTGCTTGACTCAGATACAGTCAGTACAGGTCCGGACTGGCTGATCATCAATATCTGATCGGTTATCGGAGTGATTGAATTTGAGAAAGGCACTATAAAGGAGGATTGTACAGGGAATACAGATCCCGCAAAATTATTATCAATTGCCTGGACACTCCAGTAATATGTGCCGGCAGTCAGCTTCTTTATTGTCCATGAATTACTCCTTGCGAAGCCGCTTTGTACGATTTTCCTGTAGCCGTTTGCAAGCATTGCCATCGGCGATTTTTTATTTACCGTTCCGGGAGCAGTTCCTATATAAATGTTATACGAAAGGCCATTTTGAGGGGTCTGTATGTCAGTTGACCTGTTCCATGTCAGTGTGACGCCAATTCCGGTAATATTATATGACAAATTTGATGGTGAAGAAGGAATGGTGTTTGGTGAAGATGCATTATTCCGGTAAATTTCAGAGATATCACCGTTGGGATTATATCCGGTCAGGATTATATCCAGGTCACCATCATTATCATAATCGCCTCCTGCAGAAGAGCTATAAACCAAACCCGGGAGTCCTGCATTTATATCGGTAAATATTCCATTATCGTTACGGAATATTTTAGTGAAGAAATCTGATGCACCATATCCGGAAAATAAAAGATCCGGATCACCGTCATTATCGAAGTCGCCCCAGGTTACCGTTCCACTGTCAAACCCGGGCAATCCGGCTCCTATATCCGAGAAAATTCCATTAGTGTTCCTGTATATCTTCGCGATATCACCTGAATAAGAATATCCTGTGAGTAAAATATCAAGATCGCCATCACTGTCATAGTCTAACCATGCAACAGAGCCTAAATAAACTCCCGGGAAGGGTGCATTGATATCCTTAAATGATCCATTGTCATTACGATATACTTTTGAAATTCTTTCGCCAGAATCTGTTATCCCGGTAAGTAAAATATCCAGATCATTATCATTATCATAGTCACCCCATGCAGCAGAGCAGGCCATCACACCAGTTAATCCTGCATTTATATCGGTAAAAATACCATTATCATTCCTGAAAATCTTTGAGATACTTTCAGCCCCGGTATGTCCCGCTAATAATATATCAAGGTCCCCGTCATCATCATAATCCCCCCACACTCCGGCAGTAGTGCCACCATTATAACTATCAGATAATGGAGGAAGGGCAGCATTAACATCAGAAAAAACACCGTTGTCGTTGCGGTAGATTTTGGTGACCGTACCGGAATTTGATTCTCCCGTGATCAGAATATCCAGATCGCCGTCATTATCATAGTCGCCCCAGGCAGCCGAACCATAACAACCTCCGGCCAATCCGGCATTTATGTCAGTGAAGGTACCACCATCATTACGGTAAATATTTGATATGTAACCCGTCTCACCAATTCCCGCCAGTAATATATCCAGATCGCCATCATTATCGTAATCACCCCAGGCAACAGAACCGCCCTCAAGTACAGGCAAAGAGATCCCAGTTTGTTCTGTAAACGTCTGACTGAGTGTAATTTGAGAAATCAATAATAACAGTAATCCGGGCAGGATGGATTGATACCATATTTTTTTCATAACATTAAATCTTTAATGCCCATAAGAATAAGAAATCTGAAAAATGATCACATTTCTCCCTTCCTGTATAGTGTATGAATTCAGGTAAATATCAGGTTAAGAAACGGTTATCAAAAGTTATATCAAAAAATCACTTTTTGAAAAAGAAATCTCCGTTCAGCTTATTCCACTCTGTGGGGACCTGCTGGTTATTGCTTAATTTTTTCACCACCACACGGGTATTCATGAAGACATTCAGGACTGACTGGGGAATGACCATCTGCTTAACCAGCTCTTCTGTGTAAAGCCCGTTTGCTCCGGTACCATCCGCAGCAGTCGACCCCTCGGAAGTTGCAAAAGCAATAATTGTTCCGCTTGAAAATGTCATCGCCCTGAATCCTGCCTGGCCTCCGCGCGACCATGCCGAATAGGGATTGTTCCTGCACGCATCGAGGATCACTATGTTGGTATTATCCTGATATTTTTCGAATTCATCAACAATAAATCCGACATCGATGGCTTCAAACTTACAGTCTTCAGGCTTGTCAAGATTGGCATCCGTTGGAATGAGATAATTTTTACCTTCGACCTGATTTCCATGTCCTGCATAGTAAAATAATGCCACATTGAAATTGGGCAGTTTTGCGTTGAATTCCCTCAGAGCACTCATCATCTCCTCCCTGGTAGCGTTCAAGTGCTTGATCACTTCAAATCCCAATTCCTTTAACGTTCCCTCCATCAGATTTGCATCGTTTACAGGATTTTTAAGAGGTGTTCCCTTTTTATACTGTGAATTTCCAAAGACAATAGCCAGCTTGCGCTCTGCCAGAAATGGTTCAAGCTTAACGAGTCTTTTCTCAGAAGTAGTGCTCCCTGCCACGTTAGTAGCTATCAGGTAGATATTATTATCACCTTCTTTTAAAACAATGCTGGTCTGCCAGTTATAGTTGCAATCTCCCATATTTGAAATCTGGAACACATTGTCTTCCGACTGGACAGTCCCGTTTACAAGTAATTTTACCGATTTAAGCTCGGTAGGTGATTTGATACAGGCTCCGATAGTAAATGACTCCCTGTTTACCACTGTATTCGCAGTTTCCGGATTAGACCATGTTACAATCGGGGCAACAGCAAGAGGATTTGTAAAGTACCTGAGCTCTGATTTCGTGGCACCATTCGAGTTTGTAGCAACTAAATAGATATTATTTTCACCCGGCCCAAAGTTTACACTCTTCTCAACTATAAAAGTTGCCTGGTCACCTGCAGTTGGCAATATTTCCGTTTCACCCTTCGAAACACCATTAAGATACAATAGCACTGATTTTAATCCTGACGACGATTTGACAGCAGCTTTGACCCTGGCACTGAAAGATTCAAGCGTGGTGTTCTGACCTGAAGGGCTGACCCATATTATGACCGGGCTGCCAGCCAAATTTGTGTTTTTATTTTCTGAGGCCTGCTGAACAGGTGCAACGACATTTTCCCGGGCCAGTTCAGCACCTTTTTGTTCTTTCAGTTTCAAAATCCTGAGATAATCAACCGATATCTCCGAATTTGTCCCGACATTAAATCCAATCTGGTCCCCTTCAGGCTTGATATTTGAAAACTGGCCAACCAGCGCCTCATTTGAAAATATATAATATATACCTTTCACACAACGGATCGTCAGTTTATTAAAATCTTTCGTTACCTGGAATGTGCCCGGACCAGTAAACAGCTTTTCTAATTTTTTTTGTTTTGAAGGCGTATCTTTTAAAACCTGCAGCGTATAATTATCGTTTATTTCAACCCTGTAATGATCGAACTTGTTAGTCATGCCAAATACAAGCGCCCCGGTACCTTTTATTACTTTAAATGATGCTTCGATTTCAAAATCACTTCCTCTGACAACAGGAATTATTTTATAGGAGAGCCCTGTAGACTGCTGGTAATTCTTACATGTGATATCGTAATACCCGTTTTCAATTTTACCGGTTATCCAGAGGTTGTCAGTAATCCACTGATTCCCGTTATTATCAAAATTATCGGAAAACAATACAGATTTATCTGCCGGGTTATACGCCAGATAATTCTGTTGGGCCTGAATTAATTGACTTTGAATGATTACCAGGCTTAACAGCAGGAAAAGACGCGTTTTACTCATCAGCTTCCCCATAAGCCAACCGATTAAAATCCTACCATGGATATTTCTTAGATTCAATTCTCCGGCTATCAATACATTAAGATTTGCCAATTTACATAATCTAAACTGCTTTCACAAAGAATAGAGCGGGATTTTGACGAACGAAGTGCTTACATCCACGAAGATTGAAACACTCATGATCCGGAAAGGCAAAACCCCGCAGGATATTGATCTTGCGGGATTTACAGTAATTTTTATAAAAGTGAGATCTTACTTATATGATATATATCACTATCACTGCTTCACCAGTTCAACTCTCCGGTTAAGTGCTTTCCCTTCTTCGGTCTCATTGCTCGAAACAGGTGCAGTTGGCCCGTCACCGCAAGCCTTAAGGCTGGCAGCACTGACTGAAAACTGCGATATAAGAGCATTTACAACTGTTGTGGCTCTGTCAACTGAAAGTCTCATGTTGGCATCGTAGGCTCCTGTATTATCGGTATGTCCGACAACAAAAAGCTTAAGGCCGGGATCGGCCTTCAGTAATTTTGCGATCTCCTGGAGGGTCGGCTGAGATTCAGGTTTTAAGGTTGCATTTCCGGTGTCAAAATAAATACCGTAAACAGCGACTTTCCCTGTCTCTTTAATTGTATTTGCCATGCTGCTGGCATCAGCTACAACATCCTGGCCCATTTGCTGCTTTTCGACAAGGTAGATAGAGTATGTCCCATTGGCCGATGCAGATAGGTGGGCCCAGGTCTCCTGATTGTTTTTAACTATTTTTAAAACTGCATACTGGACCCCTCCATCCTCATATTCATAAATTGCCTGTCCGCCAATTTTCTTAATGGCATTTGTATAATTCCTTATAATCTGCAACGGACTGGGAGACTGAACATTTTCCTTAAGCCAGTAAATAATAAAAAGATAATGTCCTTCAACAGCCTGAGTTTTTCCGGAGGAGTTTAAGGGGAACTCATATTTGTCAAATTGAAGGTCATCATACCGGTAAATATAAAAGCCAGGCATCCTGGTAAATAAGGCCGGATCTTTGCTGCCTTCAGTATCATCCTGTGCAATTAAAGGCATAAGGCCTGCAGCCAGTAACAAGAACAAACAAGTTAATTTTTTCATAATTATAGTTTAAATGCGTTGTCTTCATTTCTCGATTGCAGCGATCTGTTAATAAATAACCTATCACTATAAAATTATGAAAATTAGAAATAAGATAAAAATTATTTCTGGCTAAACTGTCACTTAAGGATGTGTTTTTTAAAAGTGAATATTCTTGTTTCGCAATCCATAGACAGGGAAATATCATGAACTGAAAATTTTATTAATATTGAAGTCCATATTCTGATTCTATAAAATATCCAGGGGACTAAAATGGAAAAAACTAATCTCATTGGGTTTGACAATGAGAAATACCTCAGGGAGCAAACAGCTGCAATCCTTGAAAGAGTGAACAGGTTTAATCATAAGCTTTACCTCGAATTCGGAGGAAAGATCTTATATGATTATCATGCTGCAAGAGTGCTTCCCGGATTTGATCCTAATGTAAAAATGCGTCTTTTACAATTACTGAAAGACAAAATTGATGTAATTCTTTGCATTCATGCCGGTGATATTGAAAGAAAAAAGGTAAGAGCCGATTTTGGGATTACCTACGATGTTGATGCCTTAAAAACCATCGATGATTTCAGGGATTGGGGAATAAATGTCACAGCAGTCGCTATTACCCGTTACCAGAATCAATCTCCTGCAAGAGTATTTAAGAATAAGCTTGAAATGCGCGGAGTTAAAGTTTATTTGCATTATCCGACGAAAGGATATCCGACAGATGTAGACCAGATTGTAAGCGATAAGGGTTATGGGGCAAATGAATATATCAAAACCACAAATCCAATTGTAATTGTAACAGGACCGGGCCCCGGCAGTGGTAAACTGGCTACCTGTTTGTGTAATCTTTACCACGAATATAAAAACGGAGTAAAAGCCGGATATGCAAAATTTGAAACATTCCCTATATGGGACCTGCCGATTGATCATAAGGTTAATGTTGCCTATGAAGCTGCCACTGTTGATCTGAAAGACGAAGTTCTCATTGATGAACATCATCTGAAAGCCTATAATGTGAAGGTCGTAAACTATAACCGTGATATAGAGGCATTTCATCTGCTTAAAAGAATCATTGAGAAGATAACAGGAGGAGAATCACTGTATCAGTCACCGACTGATATGGGTGTAAACCGGGCAAGTTCCGGCATTGTAAATAATAATGTTATCCTTGAAGCATCCCACCAGGAGATTATCCGGAGATACTTCCGGTGCTCGGTTGAATATGTTCTGGGCATTGTAGATAAGGACACCCTTACCCGGGCTGTTAAAATCATGCATAAAATCGGAGCAAAGGTCGAAGACCGTAAAGTAGTCATGCCTGCCAGAGAGGCTGCCAGGGATGCAGAAAAAAGCGGAAAAGGTAATGCCGGAATCTACTGCGGAGCCTCTATCGAACTACATGACGGTACAATCATCACAGGCAAAAACTCACAGCTCATGCATGCTTCCTCAAGCCTCATTTTAAATGCTACCAAATATCTGGCAGGGCTCCCCGATAATATGTACCTGCTGCCCAAGAACATAATTGATTCAGTTACATATCTGAAGAAAGATATTTTAAATGGCAAAATGGTCAGCCTCGATGTGGAGGAAACATTGATCCTGCTAGGTATCAGCGCTTTATCCAATCCGGCAGCACAAATGGCATTGGAGAATCTCAAATTCCTTGGAAATTGTGAAGTACACCTTACCCATATTCCTACTCCGGGTGATGAAGCAGGATTTCGTAAATTAAGGGTAAACCTGACATGCGATCCTGAATATTCCAGCAAGAGTCTGTTTATCGGCGGATAAAAGATACATATTCAAATAAGGACACAAGCTTTCTAAGGAAAGGTCCGGTTATACAGTTCTGCCTCACAAGGCTAAATTATCCTGCAGGTCCGGTTTAATGAGAAAAGCAAAAAATCACTATAATTTTAAAATATTATTCATTCACCTTCGTCAATGGAGGTAAAGATCCTTCAATATGAGTCCGAAAGAAACGATAAGAATCTCATCTGCTTATAAAACCGAGCATAATCGTCTGCTTGGTTATATAAGAAAGAGGATTCCCGACCGGATGGAGGCAGAGGATATACTGCAAGATGTCTTTTACCAGCTTACCGTCGGATTCAACGATATCAGAAGGATTGAAAACCTGACAGCCTGGCTCTACAAGGTAACCAATAATCGAATCACCGATTTGTTCCGAAAAAAGAGACCCGTTACCATAAGCTACCGGGAAAGTACCTCTGAAGATGAGGATGGTCCCCTGACTCTTGAGGAAATTTTGCCTTCAGTCGGAACAACTCCTGCGGATGAGGAGCTTAAGGATTTGATATGGGAAACTATCGAGGAGACGTTGGCAAAGTTGCCTGAAGAGCAAAGCAGCGTGTTCGTTAAGAACGAGTTTGAGGACCTGAGCTTCAAAGAGATATCGGAAAAAACAGGCGTTGGTATCAACACCCTTATCTCAAGGAAACGTTATGCAGTTCTTGCACTCAGGGAAAAACTGAATGAATTATATAAACTATTTAAAACCTACTAGTATGAAAGCGTTAAGAATTTTAAAGTACATTGGTTTCGGTATATTAGGTGTTGCTTTTATCATTGGTGTTATCTTCGGCGTCCAGGCTCTCTGGAACTGGCTGATACCTGAATTGTTCCATGGACCCGAGCTTACATTCTGGCAAACTGTTGGAATATTCTTCCTTTCAAAGATTCTGCTTACAGGCATTGCTCCCGGACAGCAGCATAGTCACAAAAAAGACTGGAAGAAGAGATACCACGATAGATGCAGAGAGTCCGGGAAGGAAGAAACGGGTACTCTTAGTCCTGAACAGGTATGAATTTAAGGCAAAAGTATGGGAGTACAGCTTTAGTTGCCGGAGCTTCAGAAGGAATCGGAGCAGCATTTGCAACCTCTCTTGCAGCAGAAGGCATGGACCTGGTCCTGATCGCCCGTCGTTCAGGACCACTCATGCAATTAGCTGATTTATTGGAAAATAAGTATAAAGTAAATGTGAAGTGTATTTCCTGCGACCTGGCAAAAACAGATTCTGCCCGGCAAATTCAGGAAGAATTGCAGGGAAGGGAAATAAATATACTGGTATACAATGCAGCCCTGTCATTTATTGGTCCCTTTATAAAAAATCAGCTTGAGGATCACTTAAAGGCAGTTCAGGTTAATATGATAACTCCTCTGACAATGGTCCGTTTGCTCGGGGAAAAGATGCTTACAAAAGGGCACGGTGCTATTATCCTGATGACCTCAATGGCCGGATTCCAGGGAAGTGGATTTTTATCAGTATACGCAGCGACAAAAGCGTTTAACCGGATCCTTGCAGAGAGTCTCTGGTATGAATGGAAAAACAGTGGTGTTGATATTATAGCCTGTTGTGCCGGAGCCACAGCAACACAAAATTTTATAAACACACATCCGGGAAAAACCAGTATTTTTGCCCCGAAACCACTGACACCGGAAGCAGTAGCTGATGAATGTCTGAAAAACCTGGGGAAGAAACCTTCATTTATCACAGGACGGGGAAACAGGCTGGCCTCATTTATTATGCAGAAGATAATTCCAAGAAAAGCGGCTATCAACATTATGGGAAATACAACACGGAAGATGTATCGTTTATAATTTCCCCGTCAGAAATAAATATTAATGATTCAATAAATGAACGGGATTATTTTCCGGGGAACCCTCTTTTTATAGGTTCCCCAGAGTTCACCGTATTTAATTGCACAGCGCCTGTCGTCGTCTCTCTGACGGGTAAATAACAGAGCAACATAATATAACGGATATAACCATGGCCAGATTAATGCCGGATACCCTGTACAGAGGATAATCCCTGTGGCCATTAATATTTCACCCAGATAGTTAATATGTCTGCTTATTCCCCAGAATCCGTTTACCAGGAGGATTTTATTTCCATAAGTAATCTTTTCAGGAACTATACCCAAAAATGCTTTCTCTGGATTTTTCTTAAAATAATATTTCTGCATATTGGCACCGCGTGCCAGAGTCCATCCCAAAAGGAAGAGAAGAATATATATAACTCTTAGCCAGACAGATGTTTCAGGATCAGGCAGATCTACAGTAGACCATAAAAAGATGGAATAAAAGTAGGGATAAAAAACGAGGCACCCCCACCCCAGCTTGAATCCTACCCGTTCTGCAAATAAATCATAAGTATACAGATGAACTTCTTCAAAAATAAGATAGTCGATAACAAACCAGGTAATCAATACCGTTGACAGAAAGATGCCGGTTGAAGCCTGTTCCCCAAATGTTATCAAATGGTGCGACATGAAGCTCAACACATTCAGCTCCAGCAATGTTGCTCCTGTCAGATACAACCACATTTTGACATCTATTCTTCCTCCCAGGAACTGAAGGTTTTCTATCCTGCCAAAAAAAAGGTCTGAAAAAAAAGACTTTGCTACAGGTCCATAAGGCAGTACAACCGCAAGGGTAAAAATGATTCCAAATATAAATGCGCCGCCAAGGCCATACCATCTGTATTGATACAGATAATCAAATTGTACCAGATTGAAAAATCCCAGCAGAAACCATATTACAACTACAACAAAGAACACACTTATACCATTCAGATGGTATCTCATTCTTTCTCCTGAGTTTGTATTAGTTATGTATCCTGTTACCCATCTGCCTGGCAATAAGGCATTTAATACAAATGTTAATGCAATGATTAAAATTGGCGCCAAAAATCCTGTCACTTTATCCATGGTTGAATGTTATGATATAAAAATAACATAAAACAAGCGAATAATCCGAAAATGATCATACCTCCCCGATTCGAATGGATGTCATGGTCAACGAACCTGCCACAGCCTTATCGTTAAATATATTTATTGTTTCTTTATCTTCCTTTAGTGCCAGCGAATAAAGCAACGGAAGGAAATGCTCAGGTGTGGGAATTGCCAGATTAAATTCCCTGCCCTGGGATTTGTAATCAATCAGGGCTTTATGATCGTCAGCCAGAATAAATTTCTTGATTTTTTCATTCGCCTCAATTGCCCAGTCGTATCCAAATCCCGTCTCCCCGATTTTCTCCCAGTTGACCAGCCCGAGGTTATGAACCATATTCCCGCTTCCTATGATCAAAACACCTTTTCTACGGAGTGGTGAAAGCTCTTTTGCTAAATCGTAATGATATTGTGCTGACTGGTAATGATCGAGACTCAATTGAATTACGGGAATATCAGCTGCGGGATATAAATGTCTGATCACGGACCATGAACCATGGTCAAGTCCCCATTTTTCATCCAGTCCCACGTCAGCTTTTTTTATAATGCGTTTTGTTTCCCTTGCCAACTCAGGACTTCCAGGTGCTGGATACTGAACATCAAACAATCTTTCAGGGAATCCGCCAAAGTCATGAATTGTCACAGGATTATCCATTGCTGTTACCCAGGTACCCTTTGTTTCCCAGTGTGCCGACACGCATAGGATAGCGTTTGGCCCTGGCAGTGTTTTCACGATATTATACCAGCCTGTTACAAATTCATTTTCTTCAATGGCATTCATCGGACTGCCATGCCCGATAAACAGAACAGGCATTTTATCCGTATTGTTAAAGTGATGTATAATTTTATTCAGTTCGCTCATTTTCATTTATGCTCATGGTTCCGGGAAAGAATCTGTGCACCATGCCTGATAACAGATTCATTGCCCGTACTTATTGCAACATAATCAGAAAGATTGGGTTCTGAGTATCCATTTAAGATTTAAAATCAGAGAATACGCCGACTCCATGAAATCTTTTTATTATGAAACTGTAAAGTAATGCTGTCCAGAATGAAAACATGGCATAAATTAATGAGGGTTTCACCATATCCTGATCATGCAACAAAATACCGGCAACCAGAAAAGCTAATGTTGTATTATGAACAGATGATTCTATACCTATTGTATATGAATCTTTTGTTCCGAGCCTGGTAATCATACCTATAAAAAAGCCCCAGGCCATGCATAAAGCATTCAATAATAAGGCGAATGGCAAGATGTTAATAATCTCCTTCATGGTAATTCCTGTGCCTCCTGACTTATTCCCAGCAAAAAAATATATTATAAAAATTATCGCCAGGGCTATTATTAAGAAATATTTTATGGGACGTTGTGCTTTTAATGCAAAACCGGGTTTATAAGTTCTGATTATGACACCAAGGCAGGCAGGAATTATTGTTACCGAAAATATTTGAATTATTGTTTCCAGATAGGAAAGATGAATTGTTGTGGATCTACCTAAAAAATAAAACAGACTCAAATTCACTATAAATGGAATAGTAAACAAAGTTATTATACTATTCAACGAAGTAAATGTGATTGAAAGTGCAACGTTACCTTTAAAGAAATATGTTATAATACCTGAAGTCGTACCTCCCGGACATGAAGCAAGAATAATCAAACCAACCTTCGAAGAGAGTGACATATTAGAAAAATAAGATATTATAAATGCAATAACCGGCAATACTAGTATTTGAGATGATAATCCTATCAGCAATGGCTTAGGGAATAAGAAGAGGTGCTTAAAATTCCGGGAAGTAAGGGACATTCCTACACCTAACATTATTAATGCGAGGATTGTGCTTAATAATATGTCGATAAATGTATAGGAAGAACTAGCCATCTGACTATATTATTAATAGTATTATTTTACTTCGGAACAGTTGTTTTATTTGCCATCGGACAACCGGGAACCGGACAATTAACAACCTTATGTTCCCTGTTGTCGGCTGGTTCCCAGCCCATCGTAAGAAACAAAACAGTAAAGCCAATTATATAGGCCACAGCTACATGCCAGCCATTTTTTATCCATCGGCCCACATGCCGGGCTTCAGGAAATTTGTTCGTGATTGCCACACCGGCTGATGAACCGAACCAGATCATCGATCCGCCAAAGCCTACAGCATAGGCAAGCATTCCCCAATCATAATGTCCCTGATCGAGACACAATTTTGTCAATGGTATATTATCAAAGACAGCCGAAACAAAACCCAGCCCAAATGCAGTCACCCAGGAAGCATCCGGCAGATCCTCAACCGGCATAAGCGATGCACAAAAAACCAGACAGAGAAGAAAAATAGTCCCTTTGATTGCACCTGGTACCTCTTTCCATGGGACAGGTCTTAAGAAAGCCCCGATCAGGATGGCTATCCATACGCCCAATGCAGGCATATCATAAAGAAAATTTGAAATAATTGCACCAACAAGCATCATAAAAACTATCAGTAATTTAATCCCGTCGATTTTCACTGCTCTGCCGTGATCATTCTGTATTCTCTGATATTTATCCTGCTGATGGGAAGCAAACCAGGCAAAAAAGACCAGTGCTGTCATTGCGGCAATAAAAGCATGAAGAACATTCACGGGACTGACGCCATCGATCCACATCATTGTTGTAGTGGTATCACCAACGACACTCCCGCTTCCGCCGGCATTACTGGCTGCAACAATAGCTGCAATAAAACCAATGTGAACCTTGCCTTTAAAAACCACAAGGGCAATTGTACCTCCAATAAGTGCAGCTGCAATATTATCGAGGAAAGATGATATTACACATACAAAAACAAGTAAAAGAAACGGTCCCCTCCAGTCATTCGGCAGGTATTTAGGAAGAGCCTCCGGGACGCCTGATTCCTCAAAAATCTTTGCTAAAATCGCAAATCCAAGCAATAATCCCAGCAGGTTAAGAATTATACCCCATTCTCCCTGCCGGAGATCTTTATTCATAAGTTGTTCGTACATAGTATTATGGCCGAACAAATGTTCCGTAAAATGGAAACCCGGATCAAAAACAAATTTGAAGATAAGAAGAACCGATAATCCAATGACTGCGACCCGGAAAGTCTGTTTATGAAGAAGGGCTACTCCCAGAAGTATTAATCCGAAAATTATAAATTCGACCCTTACAGGACCTACCGACGGCACTTTTCCGCCGGCTGCATTTGCGATTAAAGGCACAAAAATCAATAAAATAAAAAGAATGCCTTTTTTCGACATTTTATCTGTCAGGTGAAAGATGTTTTCTTTAACTGAAGCGAATAAATTAATGTTCATAAAAATATTTTTCTATTGGTAATTCAAATCTTTACTGGTGATACATATCATATTCCCGGGTATTTTAATCTGTCTTTGTCGTGGCTATTATCATTTTAGAATTCAGTTTGTTTCCTATAGCAAGCACGGTCACGAGATCCTGGATGGTGAGTGTTTTATCAAAACGAAGCATAATAAAGGCATCAGGAAATCGGGACAGTTCTTTTTTTAACTGGTTCTCAAGGGCGTCAAAAGGAACCTGGGAATTATTCACAAAGTAATTCTTTTCTTTGGTTACTGTCAGGTTAATTTCCTTTTTCTGAATAGACTGGCTGTACTGCGTATTTGGCAATGAAACTTTTATCATGCTGGGATTGAGCAGAGTAGAAATGATAATGAAGAAAAGCATGAGAAAAAACATAATATCGTTCATGGAGGAAGTGAATACTTCGGCAGTTGGCTCTTTTTTCTTGCGAAGGGTGATCATTTTACAGGTCTTTTTAAGAGGTCAATGAAATTCATTGCATTCCATTCAAGCTGGTGGATAGCTTTGTTTAAAATTATATTGAGCCAGTGGTACCCGATAAAAGCAACGGCACCTACTATAAGCCCGGATGCGCTGCTAACCATTTTAGTATAGAGTCCGGCAGAAACGCTTCCGATGCTGACATCGCTGGTCATTGAAATATTATAAAATATCTTTATTACCCCGATAATAGTTCCGAGAAATCCAAACATAGGAGCTACGCCGGCAATTACGGCAAGTATCTGTACATTTTTTTCCAGATTATAAACTTCAAATTTCCCGGCAATCTCGATCGATTCTTCAATTTCTTTAATAGGTTTTCCAAGCCGGGAAATTCCTTTTTCTATCATTCTGGCTATTGGTTTATCAGTATTCCGGCAGAGAGTAAGGGCCGAATCGGTATTTCCGCTCAGCATAAAGTCGTTGATATTGTTCATAAAATCAACATCCGCGCTAATATGCCGCCGGATAGTTAAATAACGCTCAATGAAAACATATATAGCTATAATGGAAAGAATTGCAATTGGTATCATAATAATACCACCTTTCATTATGATATCCAGCAATGTTGTTGTTTCCGAAGCAGGTATTACTGGGAGCGCGGGAGTACCTGTTACAGCCTTATTCAGTGTATCAATAGCCTGGGTAATTTGTAAAAAGATTGCTGTCATATATAACTGTATAATTTAATTTACTACAATTTGTTTCTTTAAACTTAATTTAAATATTAAGAATTTGTATACAATTCGAGGATTTTTTTGTCAGCCAGTTTTAATACAGAACTAACAGCGGACCACATGAATCACCCTATAAACGACTATAGGCATCGCCCTTAAAATGACCGGTAATAAGGATAAAGTTAAAATGGCAGAAAAGCTTCAAAAGCCCTCCCGGACTCTATTTATCCCTTACTCCCTGCTTCCTGTCTTTTTGATTAAGTCTCCGTTTAAACCGGTACCTGCCTGAATTCGGCGGGGAGAGTCGGCGGTCGCCATTTTTATTGTGTATCGCAGCTATATAGGATGGCAATGGTATATTATGAATATTGTAACCAATTAATTTTTCAATGCGGTGCAATTTGGGAATATCGGCTTTGTTAACAAGCGTAACGGCGACACCTGAAGTTTCGGCACGGGCAGTACGACCGACACGGTGTACGTAATCCTCGGCATCTGATGGGGTGTCAAAATTTATTACAAGATTTATATCCTTTATATCTATTCCGCGGCTCAACACATCAGTAGCAACAAGGACCCGCGTTTTGCGCGACCTGAACCTCAGCAGCATTTCTTCCCTCTCCCTCTGTTCAAGATCGGATGAAATGCCTTCAACCAGATAATTTTTTGATCGCAGACCCCGCACAATTTCATTCAGCTTCTTCCTGGTAGAACTGAATATCAATATGCTATGGTAATCGGGATTGTCGGCTATCAGACTGTTTATCAGCGGTAATTTCTGATAATCGCTTAACATGTAGACAGCCTGTAAAACTCCTTCAGGAGGCTTCGATATTTCAAGTGATATCGCTACCGGATTTTTCATAATATGTTTTGCCAGTGACCGTATCTTCGGAGGCATAGTAGCGCTGAACATCAAGGTCTGATGCTTTTTTGAAATATTGGAAATTATATGAAGGATATCGTCGTAGAATCCTATATCAAGCATCCGGTCAGCTTCGTCAAGAACCAGAACCTCTATCTGGTTGAATTTCACGTAACCCTGATTAAGATGTGATATCAATCTGCCCGGAGTGGCTACAATAATATCGGCTCCCTTTGAGAGGGCAACTTTTTCCTGGTCCCATCCGCTACCTCCGCCACCTCCGTAAACAGCTATGGATGTAATGTTCAACGTATAGGCCAATCCCTGAATCTGCTGGTCAATCTGTAAAGCCAGTTCACGTGTTGGAACAAGTATAAGTGTGTGAGTATGAACAGGATGCGTTTCTGAAATAGAATTCATTACAGGCAGCAGATAGGCAGCAGTTTTTCCTGTTCCTGTCTGTGCACAGGCTATAAGATCCCTGCCCGACAGGATAACCGGTATTGCCTTTTCCTGTATAGAGGTGGCTTCCCTGAAGCCCATATAATCAATTGATTCCAGCAATTCCGGATTCAGTTCCAAATCATCAAATATCATTTATGCCCTTTGGATTTTATTGCATTAATAAGAATTGGCAAAGATAGTAAAAAAGGCGTTGCCAGGTGTGGGAATAATAATTGTATCTGAATAAACCTGCCATAATCAATTGAACGAATGGTGAATTCTTAAAACTTGTACATGAAAAGAACAATATAAACTATCCTTTTCCAAAATAAATTGACTACCTTAATTGTCGAATTATTCTAACCAAAACTTAATTCTTAACTTTATGAAAACAATGCTTCCATTATTATTAATTGCTATCCTTGCAGGGGGACAATTAAAGGGTCAGGTATCAGGGAATAACGTTACCGATGCTATCCTTTCGGGATACTCGGTACGAAACTATACATCGGTGCCAGTCACTGACCAGCAGCTCGATATAATACTGAAATGCGGCATCAAGGCTCCCAGCGCTCAGAACCGCCAGCCGTGGAAGTTCACTGTAATAAGGGATGAATCAACAATGAAGGAGATCATTAACAATGTGGTTCCGGGTAATGTACTTATAGTTATTTCGGGAGTTGAATCGCAGCAGGGAGGGAGCACTCCTGATTTCGACTGCGGACTTGCAACCCATAGTATGTTTGTCGCTGCTGGAGGACTTGGTCTTGGTGCACGCATATATGGCAGTCCCGTCGGAAAAATAAACTCAAACCGTGAGATTTATCAGATACCCGCCGGCTACAAAGCTGTGATGGTACTGCGTATAGGGAACATCGAAAAGAGTGTTGATGCCGTATCGGCAGCAAGCCCCAGAAAGACGGCCGAGGAAGTGATTAATTATAAAAAATAGTTGAAGATCAGATAATGAGAAGGTAATAAATTTCAGGGGATTTTTTTTGAATCGTCCTGAAAATTACAGGCGTTAACAGTTAAAGATATTTGCTGACTATATCTCTTTTTGAAAAGAGCGCAAACAGGAATCTCTTCATTACTTTCCATGATGAAAGCCATGATATTTTTGTTCCGTTATGCTTGTTTTCTATCATCCTCCTTACCAGGAATGGGGTTACTGTCCGGGGATCATTAGCAAGAATATTATATATCCTGATAAGCTGTTTGTTTTTAAACGGATCTTTACGTAAAGGTTCCAGAGTCAGATCAGTCAAAATCATACCAGGACTAATGGTCCCGACAATTACAGGACCATTCTTTACCTCTTTTGCAAAGGCATCTGTAAAATACCTGACAGCCCGTTTTGATGTACCATAAGGTGTCATTCCGAAGATTGTTCTTCCGTCACTGCCCAGACCTTCCATATTATAGATTGCACCGAAGCCCTGGAGCAACATCCGGTTATAAGCAATATGAGTTGCCAGCATCAGTCCTTTGACATTTGTGTCAATTATTTTCGTAAAAACATCAGGAGGAATCTTATAAAATGTTAGCTGCTCAGTTGCAATCCCTGCATTATTTACCCATATGTCGACTCTTCCAAAGGTTTTAAATGTATATTCCCATACGTCATTCAGATCCTTTTCACAGGTTACATCACATTTCAAAGCAACATAACTTTCTTTTCTAAAATGTCCTGCAAGGAATCCTAATGAATTTTCTATTGATTTTTCCGATGTTCCTGTGTATGCAACATTCCAGCCGGATTGCAGGAAACCTTCAACTAGTCCGGCACCGATGCCCCTTGTTCCTCCCGTAATAATTGCAGTTTTCATTTCCGGATAAATATAATTACGGATATTCCCCAGCCCAAATCAAAAGTTAAGTATTATTTCCGGTTCAAAATTTCACTCTCTTATAAAAAATCTTTTTTACTATTTCCGCTGTGAAAATGTAGAATAATACTGTTAAACCGATTAACAACAGGAAAGGAGCCGGAAGCGGGCTGAATCCAAAAATACCGGCAAGAGGGGAGAACGGTAAAATTAATGTCACGGCAAAAATTGAAAGAGTTGCAATTAAAAGGTATTTACCGGGACGGCTTTTGAAGAAAGGTTTCCTGCTTCTTATAACCAGTACAATTATGGAAGCCGAAATAACGGATTCCAGGAACCAGCCTGTTCTGAACTGAACCTGTGTGGCATGAAGGACCAATAAGAGCAAGCCAAAGGTGATAAAATCAAACGCCGAACTCACAATTCCAAAGGTAATCATGAACTTGCGGATTGTTTTTATATCCCAGCGACGCGGATAGCTGACCATTTCGTTATCTACATTATCTGTAGCGATCGTCATCTCCGGAAAATCCGTCAGCAAATTGGTAAGTAAAATTTGTTTGGGCAGCAGTGGCAGAAACGGGAGGAACAAAGATACTCCGGCCATGCTGAACATATTTCCAAAATTGGCGCTGGTAGCCATGAACACGTACTTAAGGGTATTGGCAAATGTTGTTCTCCCCTCTTTAACGCCCTGAACCAAAACGTCAAGCCCCTTTTCGAGCAGGACGATATCGGCAGCATCCTTTGCAACATCCACAGCACTTTCTACTGAAATGCCTACATCAGCAACATGTAAAGCTGATGCATCATTAATACCGTCACCCATATATCCCACTACATTACCGGCTTTTTTCAGAGCATGAATTATCCGCTCTTTTTGATTGGGTTCTATTTCTGCGAATACCTCCACTTGTCCTACAACCCTTAGAAGAGCGGAATCGCCCAGGCGGCTGAGGTCATTTCCAGTCAGAATTTTTGAATTCTTTAATCCCATCTGCTTACTGACATTGGCTGCAACAAGATGATTATCGCCCGTAATGATCTTCAGGGCGACTCCAAGGTTTTTTAGCTTTGTAATCGTTTCAAGGATATTTGGTTTCGGAGGATCAAAAAGAATGAGGAAGCCTGAAAATATCATGTCCGATTCATGATCTTTACTGATACTCGATTCTGAACCCATATGCCTGTAAGCTACACCAAGAGTCCTGAATCCCTTGCTGCTGAATTCTTCGAAGTGCTTTTGAATCCGATCTGAAATTGTACCGATACTTACTACTTTACCCTCTTCGGTTTCGACCGTAGAACATATTTCGAGAATATTTTGAAGAGCTCCTTTGATTACCATAAGATGGACATCATCATGTGAAACAAGGATACTTAACCGCTTACGGATAAAATCATATGGAATCTCGTCAAGTTTCTGATAACCTGACAGGTCAAATTGCCTGTGATTGCGTATAGCTTCATCTATAGGGTTTGTAAATCCGGATTCGTAAAAAGCATTTATATACGCCTGAAAAAGTACTTTCTCACTAATATTTCCATCTGCTGAAAGAGCAGATTGTACCTGAACGATGCCTTCAGTCAGTGTACCTGTTTTATCAGAGCAGATAACATTCATACTGCCGAAATTCTCAATCGAAGAGAGGCGTTTGACGATTACCTTATTTTGAGCCATCCGTTTAGCGCCGTGGGACAGGTTTATGCTTATAATTGCAGGTAGCAATTGTGGTGTAAGGCCAACAGCCAGTGCCAATGAAAATAAGAATGAGTTCAGTACCGGACGTGCTAAATAAACATTTATGGCAAAGATGGTAACTACCAGAATCAGAGTGACTTCCATAAGGAAAAATCCGAAATGGCGGATTCCGTGCTCGAATTCCGTTTCCTGGGGCCTGAGTTTTAACCGTTCAGATACCTTGCCAAACTCAGTTTGTTTACCTGTATGAACAATCAGAGCAGTTGCATCCCCGCTCACTATATGTGTCCCCATCCAAAGAACATTGGTCCTCTGACCGAGAAGAGTTTCCGGAGGCAACACCGAAGCCATTTTTTCAACAGGGAAGGTCTCGCCAGTCAGCATGGCTTCGTCTACGAAGAGATCTTTTGATTCCAGGATCAGACAGTCACCGGGCACAATATCACCGGCATCAAGAACGACGATATCTCCCGGCACAATCTGTTCTGTGGAGATTTCCCGGGCCAATCCATCACGCATGACAGATGCTTTTATCCGGACTATTGAAAGAAGTTTCTCCACAGCATTTGATGCACCTTTTTCCTGCCAGAAACCCAGCAATCCACTTATCAGGACTATAGATAGAATAATAAATGCATCCACCCGGTCATGCAGAAAAAATGATAACGCCGTTGCAAAGAAAAGGATAAGAATAACAGGACTTTTGAATTGAGATAAAAGGAGAGTAACCCAGTCCGAGCGCTTTTTGGGTTTTAAGAGATTCGAGCCAAAGAGTGCGAGACGTTTTTGGGCTTCGCTGCCGGTCAATCCTTCCTTTTTAGATTCAAGGTTTTGCAGCATCCGGGCCTCAGATATGCTCCAGAATGTCTGTGGGAATTGAATCATTAACCCTCTTTTTTCTTTCTCTCCAATGGAAGTATTCCTGCCATCTCTCCAATAATATTTACCAGTTCGGATCCGGCAGGAACAACGATTTTAGCATTATTTCCGAGTGATGCTTCAAGAGCCTCCAGCTTTCTCAATAATTGGGCATTACCGACAAAATACTTATCTGCCGCTTCATTTACCAGCCTGATGGCTTCGGCTTCTCCTTCAGCATGCAGTATTTTCGATTGCTTGTAACCTTCAGCTTCCTTAATCTTGGCTCTTTTTATACCATCGGCAACTGTTTCCGCTGCTGTTGCCGAATCAATGGCTGCAATTTTTTCATTTTCAGCTTTTACCACTTTATTCATAGTATCCTGCACATCACTTGGCGGGTCAATTTCTTTTAACTCGGTACGGACAATTTCAATACCCCAGGTCTGGGTTTCATTATGAAGTGTCCTGTATAGTTCAGAATTAATCTTCCCTCTTTCACTGTTAGCCGATTTAAGCGTGAGCGTACCTATAATATTACGTAGAGTAGTGCGCGCCAGGTTAACGATCTGCAACCTGTAATTATTTACATTGTAAATTGATCCTTTAACACTCTGCTCATCGGCTTTCACCCTGAAATAAACCTGGGCATCAACGCTTGCATTCAGATTGTCGTTGGTAATTATTTCCTGGGGCTGGGCATCCACCATCTGTTCCGTAACATTCACAAGGTAAAGTTTGTCAATAATGGGAATAATCCAGTGAAACCCCGGATTTGCGAAATTATGATACTTTCCAAGTCTCTCAATTAATGCTCTTTGAGTCGGCCGAACAATTCTTATTCCTGCTAAAAATAGCACTACAACAAAAATTATCACATACACATACAGATAATCCATTTCAATTTCCTTTCTTTTATTAATTAAACTGTTTCAAAATAATAATTTGAGCTAAGAACCTCTATCAGTATATAATACAATAATCTATATTCTATTGTTCATTATATTATGCTCTCCAGAGGCAGGCAGAGCCATACCGGCAAAAAGATTCATATGATACTTGTATAGATCTGTAAGGGAAGGAACCGTTGAATCGGATATGTCAGTGCGTTTATAATCTGTGCTGTAAATATCAATATATAATTTCTTTTTTTAACCTCTTTAATGGTATGATCAGCCTATTTGTAATATCCGTTCAGCTCTCTTTCAGCATAGTACCAGTTATCCAGTTCATTAGAAGAAGGATTGTCATTCTCCTGAAAGATCTCAAATGCTCTGTTCCGAATATCTTCATATGAAATTATCTTTTTCGATTCTTTTGAAGCTGATGCCGGGACTTTTCTACTTTTTCTTGTATTATTAATTGTGTTAACCATTATATAGATTTTAGCCTGTTAATAACTAAATTCAAAATACTTATTCTGTAATATACGAATAATATATTGATAATCATAACATAATTCATTTATTCTGAAATATTTACAATAAATTTACTTAAACGTGTCCATTTCGGGCACGTTTAACTATCAAAAACGATCAGTGAAAAGTATTGACTTTAATTTTACAGCTAATTTTTGTACTGGATCAGATTATTAATAATATTTTTCAAAAATTGATTTCATCCGGTCAACAAAAGATATCGCCGGCTGTTATCCGCTAAGCAGGAGAAAAAACTATGGCAACGATCATTCAAAAAGTATTATTTAAAAACACATCACAAAATGTCATTTATAATCTCTATATGAATGCAAAGATGCATTCCATGATAACTGACAGCCCTGTAGAAATCTCAGAAAAAGCCGGGAGCAGGTTTACAGCATTTGGCGGTTACATCAGTGGGAAAATTCTGCAACTTGTGAAGAATCAGCTCATCGTTCAATCATGGCGTGGATCCGACTGGGATATAAAAGATCCGGATTCGGTATTCCTGTTGTCAATTGAACAGAAAGGGAATGATGTAATACTGAATATGATACATGCAAATGTGCCGGATGATAATGAAAAAAGTCTTGACAAAGGCTGGCAAATAAGAACCTGATTGATTACAAACCTTAATTATTAAAGATTTTGCCTGAAGTGTTGACCAATAGTAAGACAATTAAAGTGTAATTTACTGATTTTAAGGACGTTGTAAATCCAGTCCCACATTTCCTCGCTTATCAGGTTACAAAATCACGCAGATCGCTGATTTTGCGGGACTTGCGGCTCAGGGTTGTGGTACCACACAGTATTAATAACCGGGAAGAAGAAAGCTATTCATAATTACTGTCACCTACAAAATTCAGGCATTGCCTGTTAAAGTATTATCAATAACGGAGATGCAACAACAACCTACGGGGCATGTTGCGGCTACTTCCTGAAATCCACAATTACATTACCTTTCGCTCTGGTAAGATCGACCTCTTTTGAAATTCCATTTACAGTTACCCTGTATTTCCCATAGAATGCCGGTACTGAGAATAATCCTTTCTTACCTGCAACTCCGGATTCTTTTGTCCACCATTCCTTAAAAATAAGATTTTTATAAGCGTCTGCAGCAGGTGTCGGAGACCAATCGCGTTTATACATTGATGATGAAGGGATCCAGTTGGCTCCTTCCCAGAATCCCCACATAAGTATTCCTTCTACTGCGGGGTGGGCAAAACATATCCTGTAATAATCAACAATCTCCTTTGCCTTTGATTCCTCCTGCTCAGGTGTCAGTTGAAGTTGCCTGTACTTTGAACGCATGCCTGGCATATTAAACTCAGTAATACGGATTGGCAATTTAAATACTGCCAGTGAATCCAGGGCATTCCTGAGCACCTGGCGGTCGAATGTTTCCAGGTGGCTGTGCCCCTGTGCCCCGATCCCGGCAATGGGAATTCCCTGTTTCAGTAATTTCCGGATATGGGCCATATACTCAGGTAACCCGATGCCTAACGGAGAGCCGGTAATCAGAACATCATAATCATTCAGGAACAGTTTTGCACCGGGGTCGCCGTTATGTGCCCATTGTGCCATTAATTTTGTTATTTCAGGACCAAGCCTGTCCTCATAATAGTTTCCATGGATCATTTCATTGTTTAAGTCATATTCGGCAAACCGCCCCTTGTAACGTTTTGTTATATACTCAGCCCTCTCTTTAATCCTCTGTCTCAGTTCATTGTCATTCAGTTCCATAACCCATTGCTGGACGTATTGCTGACCAGTGTTGGGGGATTTGAAAATCCCCCAGAACAGGTTATGACCTCTCAGTGGAATATGGTTTTTCTCGGTCCAGCTTAAGATTGAATCGACTACTGCGTAATTTACCTGATCTTTCCGCGGCTCCATGATCATCCACTTTAAAGCATTTTCAGTTACAGCCGCATTGAAATTCTCCAGGAATTTTTCCTTGAATTGCTTCAAATTATTTGGCGACATACCCCCCGCCAGGCTGTTTGGTATTGCACATCCAAACCAGAATTCGTGCGTCAATTGTTCCACAGTTACCTGCGAACCCCTTTTTGCCTTCACTATGAGTTCACCTTTGCGGTATTTTGCTATTGAATCGTTTATACCAGGATACTGGGCATAGGTTTCCGGTAAATGTACCACCATGATAATGAAATGGTAATGAAACTGATAATCATCTTTTTGATTGAAGGATTAAAATTTCTCATTTCGTCTGTTTTTAGTGTGTTTCTTAATACAATTTTTTGACTTTGATTCTATATGACTTGTTTCCGATAATAAATTGTTATGCATTATCTCTGCGATCAGGTACTGAGTATATGAAATCAAAACTATGTAAAATTTTATAAAGCCATACTCATTAAGCAAATGATTGTAAGTCGTCAGGTCTAATTTGAACTATATGGTTTAAAATATAAGTGGTCTTTTCGGATAAAATTACTCAAATTATCAGTACCAATCATGCCGGCAGGTTCAGCTTTTCATCTGGTTTCCGATTTTATCTGTTCTGATGGTTTTCAATATAATTTTCTTTTCCGGGAACTGAAGTATCAGGTCCGGGGCGAACGATAGTTTCTATATCACCGCTTGAAATCATCGTTGCAACAGCAGTAATGAATTTTAAGAATTCAATTGGGGAAAAGTGGAAGTTGACTTATGAGATACTTTAAATTATCTTTGAAAACTGTTCTGAATCGAGTAAAAAATAACTGAAAATGAACTTAAAGAAGAATATTGAAAGAATCCCCGGCGGGATGATGGTAATTCCGTTAATAGCAGGTGCTCTGCTAAATACTTTTTCACCGCAGGCACTTCAGATAGGCGGATTTACAACTGCCATAGTCAATGGCTCATCAGCGTTAATCGGGGTATTCCTGGTTTGTATGGGAGCAGGCATTAGTTTCAAAGCCGCACCCAAAGCATTAAAGAGAGGCGCTGTAATTACATTTACAAAATTCATTATTGGTGTTATTATAGGGCTTCTGATTGCAAAACTCTTCGGAAACAATGGACTTTTGGGCCTTTCTTCACTTGCAGTGATCGCTGCAATGACCAACAGTAACGGAGGTCTGTTTGCTGCATTAGCAGGTGAATTCGGAGATGAGACTGATGTCGGATCGATCGCAATTTTATCAATAAATGACGGACCCTTCCTTACAATGATTGCATTAGGCACGGCAGGAATAGCAACAATCCCCATTGAAAGTTTTATCGGGGTGCTCATACCAATTGTCGTCGGGATGATCCTAGGTAATCTTGATGGTGCAATGAAAAAATTCCTGATGTCAGGAGGACCGGTATTGATTCCATTCTTTGCTTTCGCGCTGGGAACAGGAATAAATTTTAAAATGTTGGTCTTGGCAGGATTATCAGGATTGCTACTGGGAGTTATGACAACATTTATTGGTGGATTCTTTAATATACTGGCAGACAGGATGACAGGGGGAAGCGGGATTGCCGGTGCTGCGGCATCCAGTACTGCCGGAAATGCTGTCGCCACTCCGGCTGCAATTGCGCTTGCAGATCCGGGTTATGCAGCATTAAGTGCGATTGCAACACCGCAGATTGCAGCATCAACTATAACTACAGCGATATTAACGCCGGTTTTGACTGCTTTTATTGCTAAACATAAAAAACGTACCGGAGAAGACAAGAACCTTTCAGCAGCCAGAACAGCAGAAGGAAAAGTTCTTGTCGTTGCAGATGATTTTACAGGCGCTAACGATACCGGGGTCCAGTTCAGTAAGAGAAAATTAAAGAGTATTGTTATAACAAATAAAGATAATATCAGTAAATCATTGAATGATTGTGATGTACTGGTTATTGATACTGAAAGCAGATTTGATGACAAGGAAAAAGCCTATAATAAAACATTTGAAATAGGGAAAATAGTAAAAGCAAAAAATATAAAATGCATTTATAAAAAACTGGATTCAACATTCCGGGGAAATATAGGAGGGGAAATCTCTGGTTTGATGGATTCTCTGGAGATACGGCATGCTATTAATAGTTCCGGCGTTTCCGTCAAATAAAAGAATCACCAGGGATGGAATGGTTTATATAAAAGGTGAATTGCTGGCAGAGACTGAAATATCAGATGATCCCAAAACTCCTGTAAGAGAATCATTTATTCCAAAAATTATTTCTCAGCAAACAGATAAAAGCATCGGGATAATTAATTTTAATGATGTTCGGGCGGGGAAACAAAACTTAATTCAAAAAATTCAGCAACATATGAATAACGGAACGCAGATGATCATAATTGATGCACTGGATGATGAAGATATGGATCTGATAGCTTCTGTTACGGTACCCATAAAAGAAAGAGTTCTATTTGCAGGTTCTTCAGGATTTGCGGAGTATCTTCCAAAATATCTGGATTATGGAAAAGAGAAAAAAAGCAATGTGGTTATCGCCGGAAGTGTAAGTGAAGTAACCAGAAAACAAATAGATTATGCCAATGAGAGATTAGCATTAACGTTGATTAATGTCGATATCGAAAAGTTATTTACCAGAGAACAACCTCAGGAGAAGAACAGAATAATGGATATTGTTAAAAAATCTTCGCAAAAAGGGGAAGATATAATAATAAGAACAGCACCATCCAAATCCTTTGTATCCGGGAGTTTTGAACAAGGTGAAAAATATGGACTTACACGATTTGATGTCAGTGAGATTATTGCACTCTTTCTCGGAGAGATTGCCCGGGATATAATTCAGGAAAATCAAAATCAATGGTTTGGTCTTAACAGGGGGAGATACTGCAATTAAAGTTGCACAATCCTTAAATATTTCCGGGGTAATTATTCACAATGAAATACAACCGGGAATCCCCTATGGAAATTTTATTGAAGAACAATACAAGAATATCATTATTGTTTCCAAAGCAGGAGGATTCGGAAGTGAAGATGCAATTTTTCAGTCTTTAAACTTTTTAGTAAATGGATGAAAGATATGATAAAAAAAAATGCAACAACAATTGGAATTACTATGGGTGATCCGTCCGGGATCGGACCGGAAATTATCTTAAAAAGTTTTGAAAAATCCGTAATCAGAAACAACAGAATAGTTGTAATTGGTGATTATAAAATTATGCAGGCAGTGCATGATATTTTAAAGATCAAATCCTTTAAGCTGCGCAGGATTTTGAATGTAGCTGAATGTTTATTTAATAACCAGCTGTTAAACATCTTAGATCTTAATCTAGTCGATATCCGGGAATTCCGTCCGGGGATTGTGCAGGCTATATCAGGCAATGCTGCATTTGAAGCCATCAGAAAAGCTGTGGAGCTGGCAAAAAATAAAGACATAGATGCTATTGTTACTGCGCCTTTAAACAAAGAAGCCATGCATTCAGCAGGACATAATTACCCCGGGCATACTGAAATATTAGCCGGTCTTACAGATACAAAGGATTATGCCATGCTTTTATATGATAAAAAACTCTGCGTTATCCATGTTTCTACCCACATTTCATTATTTGAAGCAGTCACAGGGCTGAAGAGAGAGAGAATTGAAAAGGTAATTGAATTGGCAAATGGCATAATGAAAAGACTGGGGATTGATGAACCAAGAATTGCTGTTGCAGGTATTAATCCTCACTCCGGGGAAAATGGATTATTCGGCAATGAAGAAATAAATGAGATTATCCCGGCTATCAGGAAAATGAAAGGGAAAGGCATTAATGTTGAGGGTCCCTGTCCGCCTGATACGGTATTTTTGCAGGCAGTCAAAGGGAAATATGATATAGTGGTTGCCATGTATCATGACCAGGGACACATTCCTTTAAAACTTTTAGGATTCAATAGCGGTGTAAATGTCACTGTCGGACTTCCTTTTATAAGAACCTCCGTTGATCATGGCACTGCATTTGAAATTGCCTGGCAGGGAAAAGCCAACGAAAATAGTATGGTGAAAGCAATTTTGCTTTCAATTAAACTGTCACAATAAAATGATGAATGCTTTGGCCTGCTGCCTGCTGCCAACTTTTTATATTCCGTCAAAATTGAATTAACACAACACTAATATATACATTCATCTGATCTTAATTAATTTTGGAAATGAACATCAGCCCTGAGAATTTTGTTTCACCCAAGGAAACCACACATATAATTGGATCATATTCAATATTAAATTCTGGAAAGGGTTATAAAAATGGAAAGGTTTCTTATTGAAATTCCACATGAAGCGACAAAATCTGCATGCAATAATGCAGTGCGCATATTTTTTCAAACTGGTTCACACTTTCTAAGACAAGCTGATTGGGGTTGCCATGATGGTATACATAAAGCATGGTTAATAGTGGAGGTAGAAAACAAGGACCAGGCCCTGCAGATTGTACCTTCATTATTCAGACCGGAAGCCAAAATTGTAAAACTGCATACTTTCACAAGAGAAGAGATGGAGAATATAGAAGAGGCCCATCCCGTTTAGAAATGTTCCCTAGCTATAGCGAAGGACGGAGCCTTGCAGAGCCTCATGGGTGGGGATGGATCGATCTGATACTAAAATGCGATACCGATGTTAAGACTGATTGAGCTGGTATTCTTCTTATAATGACTATTGTCAGAAAGAAGCATGTATTCCAGTTTCTGTATTTCATATGCAATTCCGGCAAAAACTGCAAATCTCTCGGTAACATTGAACCAGATCCCTGCTGAAGTATTGAAAAACAATCCTTCCTGCCTGGTTTTTGCAGTGTCAGAAACTGCAGAAACATATCCTGCAGAATTACCTATCCCCAAAGCCAGATATGGTGTTATCTTTTTGGTGGAGAAGGATGTTCTTAAGTCAAGGAATACGGGAAATTGCGTCCCGGGAGAAAAAAGTGACCGGTCTGTATAATTTTCATTTCCTTCAAAGTACTCCCGGAATCCTATGCCCAACCCGATTGAGGAAAACCTGCCAATCATTATACCATTGATGAAGTTAAACCTGAAGTTGTTTATACCATAATCTCCAACACCCCATGCATAACCTGCTTCAATAATACCGCGGTAGCATTTCCTGCGTCTGACACTTGTTGTGGCAAAGATATTATCAACTACGACAGGTTTAGTGACCGGTGATACCATATTGGGTTGAGTTGCCGGAACTTGCTGGTTGCTTGGAATGCGCTGTGTTGTCTGAGAAGCCTGAGTCGTCCGCCTTTCCACAGCTGCCTGAGCTGTATCTCTTGCCGGTACTGTCTGTGTTGTTTTAGCGGGCTGCATCGTCCGCCTTTCCACGGCTGCCACAGCTGTATCTCTTGCCGGTACTGTCTGTGTTGTTTTAGCGGGCAGCATCGTCCGCCTCTCTACGGCTGCCTGAACTGTATCTTTTGTCGGTATTGTCTGTGCTACCCGGGGTTTTTGAGCCGGCTGAGTCTCCTGAGGTTTCTGAATGGGCTTTGGTGTCTCAGCCACCTGAGGTTTTTGAGCCGGCTGGGTTTCCTGGGGTTTCTGAACGGGCTTTGGTGCTTCAGCCACCTGAGGTTCCTGAACGGGTTGTGGTTTCTTGTGAGCTATACGATTGAAGACATAATAATATGTATCTCCATTGGCAGGCAAAGTACCTGATATATACTCAACAGGGATCTTCCAGTACCCTGTACCCCTGACAAGAACGCCGGTAACATTAAAAACATTCACATTCTTCCCTTCATATTCAACAATCGATACTGACCCTCTTGCTGTGGCACCTGTAGTGTCATCCCAGGTAGAGTACCACTTTGTCTGATCTTCACCTGCTAAATCGTAATCATCGACATAAATGAAGACAACTTTGGATATAGTCCCGTTATTATATCTGAAAACTCCATTGCCCGGATCAACATCCCCGGGGAGAGCACTAAATTTATATCCTATACTTCTTTTCACTCCCGAACTTCCAGGAGTAATCTTAATTTCCTGTTTTTCCTGTTCCTTCTTATTGAGATTTTGATAATTTACAGAACCCTTCTGATTTTTTTTCCGGGTAGTGTCTGAAGATGTAATTGTCTGGGCAAAAGTAACATTGCCGATAAATAACAGAATAAACAAAACAATTATGCTTCTCATAAAACTTATCGTTTATCAAAGTTAAATTCAGATAAAGCTAAAGTTTAAATTATGAATTTGCAAAAGAAAGAGTTATGAGATAATTGGTGAAATTTTAAAAGGAGATGTTGATCCTTTCAGTTCTTCCGGTCTTGTTATGGTCTATACGTTGCCCGGAGAAAAAGATGAAGCATTGAAATGGATATACCATAAACCATATCACGCCTGGATTGCTACCGTCGGCATTCTCCAGGAATTTAATCCTCTCCGCGGTTATCCACGCTTTGATGATTTTATTAAGAAGCAGAACCTTCCAAAAAAATAGTTGAAAGGTTTAAGGTTTAATGCCAGATGGGGAAGAATGCAAAAGCAGGTTTTATTGGCCACATCAGGCTCCGGCCAATTATGATAAAGGCCTCTGGCATTTCCAATGATATATAAATCCTTACTTTTGGTTACTGCGTATCTTTTTGCCAGATAACGGACCACCCAGAGCAGCGCTCACGTAGCAAATGTCAAATGCTCCGGCGCTCAAAGGGAGTAGACCCCATATCATGGATATCACACCGAGGGCATGGTCACGATACATGTAACCGACCACTAGGAATCCTAAGCCGACGACCAGACGTAAGGTTCTGCCCCCCATACTATTGAGGAATTTCGAGAAATCAGATTGATTAAACGATTCATACTTTGTCATAATAATCCTTCTTTTGTGAATAATTTATATTCTCGTGGCAATTCCTGATCACCACATTTAAAAAACAAAAGCAGGGTTGATAAAGTTCATTAAACAAAAACCTATTTCCAGCCCCCGGAAATAAGCTCCGGGGATTATTAATCCAATATTATAAAGGAGGTAATGAAGTATTTCCTGATCAGCCGGATTAAATCTTGCATACTTATCATAATCTGATTATAAAGTTGTTAAATATCATAGTTTTGTAAATTGGTTTAATTTAAAATCTTATAAAATGATTTTTATTGCCGGAGGTACCCTGGCATTCTTCTTTGAGTTTTTACTCCTGGGTAAAAAGCCGAAATCTCTGCCAGATAAGATCCTGGCTTTCTGGATGTTTTTTATCGGATTGCATCTGTTTTTATACTATTTCCACTTTAAGGGTATTGATCTAAAATACCCTCATTTGTTAGGTATTGGTAATCCATTACCCCTTATTCATGGCCCTTTATTATTCCTTTATACCGGTTCCTTAACCCGTTATTTCCCAAAATGGAAACCAAAGTATCTGCTGCACTTTTTACCTGTAATAATTTATTATAGCTTTTACTTTCACTTTTTTATTTCCACGGGACAGGAAAAGATTGAATTTGTAAATAATTTATTGATAAAGCCCGACATTTTTCAGCTATTTATTTTTCCAGCGATCATATTATCAGGATTCTCCTATATTTTTCTTACCTTTTTATTGTTCAGAAAACATCGCCGGTATATTTTAAACAACCTTTCAAATTCCAATGAAGAAAATAATTTACACTGGCTCCGGAATTTATTAACAGGGTTACTGGTAATCTGGCTGATCGTGCTTTTTGACAATTTTGTGCTCGATTCTTCATTGACAGATGTGGCCATTTATGTCTCCGTATCATTATTTGTGGCGTTTACAGGTTTTTTCGGGCTTCGGCAGGGGAATATATTTATGAATCTGCCAAATGGTCCCATGGCTGAAGAACTGACAGTTGAAGACCAACAACATTATTCAAAGTCCGGATTGAAAGAGGAGCGAGCAGTCGAAATAAAGCTACTTCTTGCAAAATTAATGGAAGAGAAAAAACTCTTTCTTGATGAAAACATCTCTCTGCCGCAACTGGCAGAGATGCTGAAAATACATCCTAATTATCTTTCACAGGTTATCAATGAAAGATTTCGGAAAAATTTCTACGATTTTATTAATTTTTACCGCATCGAAGAATTTAAGCGTCTGATTGCACTGGGAAGAAACAAAAATAAAACCTTTTTTGCTTTAGCACTAGATTGTGGCTTTAACTCAAAAGCCTCGTTCAATAATTCTTTTAAGAAAATTACCGGTATTACCCCTTCCGAATTCGTTAAATCTTTATAGGGACCCTCCCCTTCCTTTTCCTGGTATATATCTGATTATAAAACGACCAGAAGTATTTCCTTGTAAGATAATGCATCCTTCTGGTCTTGCCTTACAAGAGAAGTCGTTGTTTGAAAACAGCCACTTTACATTTGCTGCAAACAATTAAATCTATATTAATATGAAAAGCAAGAATTTGATTTTAGCAGCAGTTGCATCAGGAATGTCCTTCTTCACAATTACAATGTATGGACAAAGTAATGGCGCGGATGTATATTGGCATACCGATGCAAGCGTAAAAACCTGTTCAATGGTTATTGATCCTTCGCTGACGCAGGATCAGTGGAAGAGATACACCAGGCAACTTGGTGAGATCGCATCTTTTAAATCAATGGCATCTGCAGAAACTATCGGGAAAAAGCATTTCAGCATTGCAGTTGAATACTCTGTCACCCCTGTTAACCAGCATGATCCAGCCTGGATCAATACATTTGTCCATCCGGATGCAAATTGTCCTTTAGGTGATCAGATAAAATTACCCATGCTCCGGGCAAAATTTGGTATCTCTGATAAAATAGAAATCGGGGTCAAATGGGCCGCTGCGCCGGGCGCCAATTATGGCATGATCGGAGGAGAATTAAAATATGCATTCCTCGAAGAAACTAAAAAAACGCCTGCAGCAGCAGTAAGAGCATCCTTTGCTGCGCTGACAGGAGTTGCTGACTATAATATCAGCTTAGGCAGCATCGATTTACTGGTAAGCAAAAAAGTTGCAGGGATATCACCATATTTAGGGATAAAAGAAAGTTTAATCATGGGTACTGAAACCACTTCCAAAATTGATCTTGATAAAGAAAACCTTTTGGCTACACAAGGATTTATCGGCGTTGCATATTCAATCTGGAGGATCAACATGGCAGCAGAATATAATATTTCCAATCTACGCTCATTTTCATTTTTGATTGGTTTCAAGCCATTGAAATATAAATAGCAGAAATGCCGGTGGCTTCGGCCATTCCATTCAGGGAAAGATCGATCACCTTACACAGGACTAAATCCATCTTTACAATGAAACACATAAAAATAAATAAGAGCAAAGTATCAGTTCTTCTGATATTTGTGATAAGCATTATAATCTTCCTGATCCTGTTATTTATTTCCTTTAAGGATCTCATTAAATGATCTTTCAGTGAAGAGTTTTTACTCTGGTAATTAAATTTACATATGTTAAGAGAGTTTAGAAGAATAAAAAAACGATCATGCGGTACAGCCGGGACGAATGGAGATCATATCCTTAAACCAGCCTTACTGTCAGTAATAACCAAATAAAATATAAAAAAATGAAAACTTATAAAATCATTATCTTAGAAAGTGCACTTTTAATATTAAGTGCTCAAAATCTTTCAGCTCAAACAGTAAGCGAAAAAGAATCAAGGAAGGTACAAGTAACTTTCGCTTATCCGGTTGGGAGCGCCGGGATTTCTTCGAGGAATTATGTCAACAATTTTTCCTTCAATATTCTTTACGGTTTAAATGGAGGTGTTAATGGATTTGAGCTGGGGTCATTATGGAATCATAATGATGGAGACGTAAAAGGATTTCAATTATCCGGGCTGGTAAATTCGACTACCGGGAATTCCATGGGATTTCTCGTATCGGGAGTGGCAAACCTGAATAGCAGAGCCGTTTCAGGAGCAGCAATTTCGGGAGTATTAAACCTTGGTCATCAATCCCTCAGCGGATTTCAGTTAGCAGGAGTTGCCAATATCGGTTTAGATTCTATGAAGGGGATTTCGATTTCCGGTGTATTAAACTATTCAAATGGTAATTCCAAAGGCGTTCAATTGTCAACAATAAATCTGGCAAAACATTTTACAGGTATTCAAATAGGAGTATTGAACTCTGCCGCAAGGTTAAAAGGTGTTCAATTAGGAGTAATTAATATTCTAGAAGACGGAGAAGATGCTTTGCCTATCGGATTATTAAACTTCGTAAAGAATGGGCATTATGAACTTGATCTGACAGCAGGTGAGGCTATTTATTCAAACCTGAACTTTAAAATGGGAGTAAAACGGCTATATACAATTCTTAAACTTGGCTATTCGGGTTATCAGGGCAAGCCTGTCTATAGTTTTGGCGGCGGTTTTGGCACAAGCCTATTTCTTTCCGAAAAACATTGTTTAAACTTAGAGCTTTCCAGTAGCCAAATTTATATTGACAATAACTGGGACAGCCAGCCCAATGGACTGAATAAACTGGATCTGAATTACAAATTTTACATCTTCGATAAGCTTTCTCTTTTAATTGGTCCATCATTTAATGTTTATGTAACCGGGGAAAAAATGAACGGGAAATATGGAACAATTAACATTCCCTATACTTTTTATGAGCATGAATATGCTGATAAGAAATTATTCATGTGGATTGGACTAAATGCCGGGATATCATTAAAACTTTAGAAAAATTGTTGACTTCCCAGTAATCGGGTTCAGTCAAAGTTAATCCCGGACTTCAGATGTATTCTTAAATTTCTGAAAAGATGTCATGCTTTATATCAAAACCAATTTCCTTTATTTGGCATAACATTTGGATTGCATTACAGGGAACATACTTAAAACTTAACGACATGAAAAAGTCAGTTTTAGCAATGGCAGCAATAATGGTTCTGATTGCAGGACCCGTGAATCTTGAAGCTCAACCGGGGTATGGCAACAACAGGAAAGCAAAAAATCCCCATTCTCCGAAAGCCTACGGATTGCATGACAACCGGGGGAAGAACAGGTACAGGATAGTACCTCCACCATATGGAATAAGAGTCAGCTTTATACCTCGTGAATGTCTGTCGGTCCGGTTCAGGGGAATACCATATTTCTACTTTGAAGGAGTATTTTATCGCCACTATAATTCAGGAGGGTATTATGAAGTCGTAGCTCCTCCCCTGGGTGTAGTAATAACCCGTCTGCCGGACCATGGAGTAAGAAATATTATAATAGATGGCAGGAGTGTTTATGAATATGACAATATTATTTATCTGCCTTTAGAAACAATGTGGGGAGTTCCATACAAGGTCATCCGCATCTTAAACAATAATTTTTATTCCTATAATTATTAACGATTTTGGATAACGTGCTTATTATCGGTAAAATTATAACGCTGTAATCAGCTGATCTTAAGAATACTGTAAAATCCGTCACCAATTTTGTCATCCAATTAAAAACAAAATCCCGCAGACAATTGATATTGCGGGATTTGTTATTTGGGGTAAAACAAAAAATATATACTCCAAACTATCTTTTTAGTTTAATTTTCCTTAACTTTATATTGTATTTAGCCCTCTGATTTTCAATATTATTTATTTTGAACCATTAAGAGGATATTTTTTATCACTTAATAACAATAAATCTGTATAAAATAAGATTTATAAACATTAAACTGGATCTTCTTAAATCTCATTCGATGAGAATGGTAAGGTTTATTTATTTACTATTAATTATTTGTCTTTTATCCTGCACAGGCAAAAAGGATATCAGCATTATTACCTACCGGCTCAGCAAATCTGATTATGTCGAAAAAATAAATGTCGCAGGAACTGTGCAGGCCGTCATTAACACGCCTGTAATGCCTCCCAGAAATCAGTCAGGTCAGATGACAGTCGTACAGATTGTGCAGGATGGAGCGTTTGTAAAAAGGGGAGATACATTATGTGTTCTCTCTTCACCTGAGGTGGAATCCAGATACAGGGAAATGCTGACATCCATTGAAACACTCGAAGCTGAATTGAAAAAAGCAGAGGCAGACAACAAGCTGAATATTGCAATTCTGGAAGCACAGCTGGCAACAAGTGAGGCCCAGCTGAAAATCTCCTCTCTCGATTCATTGCAAATGAAGTTTGCAACTGAATTGAATCAGAAACTTATTGAGCTCGAGATGAAGAAGGCTGTGATTGAGAAACAGAAGACAGAAAGAAAGCTGGCAGCTACAAAAACGATCGGAGAGACAGACATAAGACAGAGGAGAACAAGGATAATGCAGGAGAAAATGAGGGCGCAGACATTTGCTGACCAGATCGATGCACTGAGTATCATTGCACAAAGAGATGGAATAGTAATGCGAACCGAATCTCCCAGAATAATGGTCAGCAGCTCTACCGGAACCGGATCATTTGGCGGACCGGTAAGAGAAGGGAGCGTTATTTTCCTGAGTTCACCTTTACTGCAATTCCCCGATCTCAGCAGAATGCAAGTCTCTGCTGATGTGGCAGAAGCCGACTTCAGAAAGATAGAAAAAGGACAGAAAGTAAATATATCAGTCGATGCGGCTGAAAAACTGGTTACAACGGGTAAAATAAACAGAAAAAATCTTTCAGCAAGCGCTGCCCAAAGGTATTCCGCTTCAAAGGTAAAATCATATGAGGTTATTATAGATGTCGACAGCTGTCATTTAAAAATGAAACCGGGCCTCAGCGCAAATTGTGAGATCATTTTAAAAGAGGAAAAAGATAATCTTTTTGTTCCGACGCTGGCAATTTTTGAAAGAGACAGTTCGAAGATAGTCTATGTAAAAAATAAAAAAAAGTTCGTACCTGTTAAGATTGAGACCGGAACATCAGGAAGTTCTTTTACCATTATAGCCGGCGGACTTAAGGGTGATGAAACTATAGCTTTAACAGAACCGCCTAACAGTCTCATAGTTTATGTAACAACAGGCAAGGACACAATCAGAAACTTTAATCAAAAATAAAACATGCCCTCTTATGACAAAAAGAGTATTATTTCTTTTACTGATCATTCAGTTATCCTGCAGGGGTAAAGATGCCACAGAGGTGGAAGTAACTCCGGTAAAGAGAGGTACATTCATGGAAGAGCTTACCGAGCAGGGTTCTGTTCAGGCAGTAAATTCAATATCAATTACAGCGCCCGTGATCTCCTACCGTTACGGATCGCTGAAACTGGCCAGGATCATCGAAGACGGGGCGGAGGTCGAAAAAGGTGATACAATCATGATATTCGATCCCTCAGAGATCAAAAGAGCAATAATTCAGGCTGAACAGCAGCTTGAAATTGCCAGGGCGGAGTATCAGAAGCTGAAATCCTCGCAACAGTCCGAAATTGAGGATCTTGAAGCCGACCTTGAGTTAGCCCGGATTTCTCAGGAGATCTCAAGGATTAATTTTGAAACATCTGCCTACGAACCTGAGGCAACCAGGAAAGAGATAAAACTCAGACTGGAATCTGCTACGATCGCTCTTGACAGGGTACAGGAACAGATAGAGAACAAGAAAGTGATCCACAGGGAGGATCTCCTGCAGAAATCCCTGACCATGAATCAACTTACATCTACACTTGCAGATGCAAATACCTCAATGAATAATCTTTTCGTAGTAAGCCCTGCAAATGGAATTGCAATAAAGGAGCAAAACTGGAGCACCCAGCAAAAATGGGGTGCGGGCGACCAGCCTTATTCCGGTTCCAAATTAATTGAACTCCCTGATCTTTCCCAAATGAGGGCTGATGTCAAAATAAATGAAGTGGACATTTCAAAGGTTTTGCCTGGTCAGAAAGTGGAGATTCGTCCGGATGCTTACTCTGATTCAGTTTATACGGGGAAAGTTGAACTGGTAGCCAATCTTGCTCAGAATCTGGATTACAAATCAAAGATTAAGATATTTCCTGTTCAGATCAGAATAGACGGACAGAGTAAGACGCTCCTTCCGGGCCTCACAATAAGCTGCAAGATTCTTGTCAGCGAAATTCCCGATGTACTTTTCATCCCTCTTGAATCACTTTTCAATGAGCAGGGAATCGATTACGTCTATATAAAATCCGGATCAGGATTTAAACGGCGCAATATTAGAACAGGAGCAATCAATACTGATTATGCCATTGTAACAGAGGGCCTTGAAGAGGATGATCTTATAGCACTTTCCAACCCGTTCCTGAATAAAGAAGAGGTACTGGAAAAGCAATCTGATGAAGTTAAAGGTACTGCCGGACCAGGGTAAAACCAACCACTAAGGGTAATCCAACATGAAAAAAACATCATTTCTTCTAATAACCGTCCTTCTCCTCCCGGCAGTCTCATGTGACAATAAGAAAGAGAGCGGTTATATGGTTTTAAGAGGACCTTTCATCCAATCGGTTATTGAAACAGGAGAACTGCAGGCTGTACATTCTTCGACCATGACTATGCCCAGAATAAACTCCATATATGGTTACAATCTGAAGATCATCGAACTTGCTGAACATGGCAAAAATGTTAAGAAAGGCGATCCGGTGATCGGGGTCGATCCCTCATCAGTTCAAAAATATATCATAGAAAAAAGAGAGTCTTTTGAAAATGAAATAGCATCAGAAAACAAACTTAAGGCCCAGATAATAAACAATATGCAGGACCTTAAAGCTCAGCTGAGAAATGAACAGGCTTCATTTGATATAAAAAAGCTGCAGCTCGAAAAATCAGTTTTTGAATCGGAAGGGATAAGAAAAGTGATAGAGCTTGAATTCCGCCAGGCTGAAATAAGACTTGACAGAATAAAGAGAAACCTTGAGATAAGACCGAAGCTCGACAGTCTCGATTACCGGATACAGCATATAAAGGTTGTTCAGAAAGAAAATGAACTAAAAGCTGCAGAGGAAACCCTTGACCAACTGATTGTAAGCAGTCCGCTTGATGGTATCTTTGTCATTGAAAGGAACAGCAGAACAGGCCAGACAATTAAAGTTGGCGACGAGGTATATCTTGGCAATATCGTTGCCAGGATCCCGGATATCCGGACTATGAAGATTAACGCCATCATTCTGGAAAATGATATAAGCAAGATAATGCCGGGATTGAACGTAATTGTCAGGCTTGATGCTCTTCCTTCGGTCCCTTTTCATGGCAAAATAAACAAAGTAAGCAGGGTATGCATTGAACAAGATAAGAAAAAAGTATTTCTTACAGAAGTGCTGATTTCTGAAACCGATCTGAGACTTAAGCCCGGAATGACGGTGAGCTGCGAATATATTACGTATGAAGGAAAGAATGAAATATATGTCCCCTCCAGGTGTATTCTTGAGGAAAATAAACACTTCTATCTTTTTATCAGGAAGCGAGGAAAAATAAGGAAGATCGAAGTTGCTGCCGGACCCTCAAACAACATGTATACGATAGTTTCAGGTGATCTGAGATCGGGACAGTATCTCGAGCTTCCTGATAATATTTTAACCAGGTAATAACTCTGACTATGCAGATCGAAGAAAGTATAAGGGTTGCGGTCTACGGGCTTCGCGACCATAAATTCAGGTCATTTCTGACTATGCTCGGCATAATTTTCGGAACTGCCTCTGTCATTGCAATGATATCGATTGGTGAAGGTGCAAAAAAGCAGGCTATGGCAAAATATCAGGATCTTGGTATCAGCAATATCATTATACGCGATAAAGACTTTACTGACACTGAACTTGAACAGGTTCGCACAAAATTCTCACAGGGATTGTCGCTCGGTGACACAAAGGCAATAAGTGAAATTGTTCCGGGAGTGAAAGGAATAGCCCCCCAGTCTGAAGCAAAGCTCGATGCCATGTATGAGGACAAGTCATCAAAAGCAACAGTAATAGGTGTAACTCCTGAGGTAACTAATATACTGAACTACAGGATAGATAAAGGGATTTTTATTGACGCGGATCATTACGAAAGACAGTTAAAGGTCTGTGTGCTGGGTGCAAATATTGCCCGCGAGCTTTTCAGCTATGAGGATCCTGTCGGCAGGAATATCAAATTAGGCGACCAGTGGTTCGAGGTTGCAGGAGTCCTGAAAACCAAGGCCCTCTTTACCGAAACTGTCGGGGAGCTTGCAGCCCGCGACCTGAATAATGATGTGTATATTCCTCTTTCAACTTTCGGAAAGAGGATACCAAAATCAAATGTACTTTTAAGCGAATTAAAGCAGGCTACAGTCAAGCTGGAAAATCCCGAAAGATTATTGGAATCTGCCGACATAATCAAAAGTATTCTGACAAGACGCCATTTCAACAATGATGATTTCAGTATCATTATTCCTTATGAGCTGATGGAACAGGAGAAACGGGAGGGCCGTATTTACAACCTTCTGCTGGCATCGATAGCTGCAATTTCACTTATTGTAGGAGGAATAGGTATAATGAATATTATGCTTGCATCGGTTCTGGAGCGAACCCGGGAAATCGGTATCAGACGGGCTGTCGGGGGCCGGAGATCCGATATCATGGGCCAGTTTGTAACCGAAGCAATGGCCATGAGCATTACCGGAGGGCTGATCGGAGTTTTTCTGGGAATTGCACTTTCTCTGGGAATTGGTCTTCTGACCGAAGTTAAAACCTTTCTTACCCTTTACTCGATATTCATTGCATTCAGTTTTTCAGTAATTGTTGGAATTACATTCGGTTACCTACCCGCAAAAAGAGCAGCCGATCTGAAGCCAATAGAATCGATCAGACATGAATAACCATCAGCGTTTATATCACCCTGTAAAACACCAATCCCGCAGATCATTGATCTTGCGGGATTTATGAAGTGAGTGAGTGAAGGTACACGAACACTCCTTCGATTCCTCCTACATTTCAGTTCGGAAAAATAAGTATGCCAGGGAATGAAGAAACAAGAGAAATCGTATCAACATTTTAATGCAGGAGGAGAAAGGGTCTTCAATGTTGAAGGTCCAATTCCGCCTGACGCAGTCTTAACAGTTCAGTTAAATTAAAATGGTATAATTATCAAAATTTTACGACTTCCCAGAATGCTTTTTTAGGTTTCATGTTCTCATCGAATAAAAGAGGATAGTGCTTTCCTCTTCTCGGAGTACGGTTATCAAGCCATGAACCCCTGTCTGACAGGTTCCAGAATGTCACCCCGGTAATTACATCTTTCTTTTCCCGGAAAACATCGAATGCCTTTTTGTAAAAATCTATCTGCCGCTGCTCTCTTTCCGGTGTAAAACCAATGTCGATTGTGTCTGTCCTTGATGTATAAACAGATACATCAAGCTCTGTTATCTGGACCACCAGTCCCAGAGAAGAAAATTTGTCGATTGACTCCCTGATTGCGTCTTCGGATGAACCTGGAATATCAAAATCACCTTCACCCGGCTGATTCAATTGTCCTACATGTCTCGGACCGCCAATATTCCAATGCGCCTGAAGTCCCACACCATTTACCGGAACACCTTCGTCAAGTAGCTTTTTGACCATGTCATATATTTTTTCCCTCTTTACCGGATTCTCAGTGTTATAGTCGTTATAGAAAAGAACTGCGTCCGGATCGGCCTCATGTGCCCACTGAAATGCTTTGGGAATAAATTCCTCACCGCATATTTTGTACCAGAGTGTCTCCCTGTATCCTTTTGAAGGATCCAGGTTATCTATTACTTCATTTAAAACATCCCAGGCATACACTTTACCTTTATAACGGGTAACAACCTGTGTGATATGGTCTTTCAGCCTTGCCAGCACAAGCTCTTTAGAGGCCTGATTCCCGGCCGAATCCTTAAACATCCATTCTCCGGTCTGGTTATGCCAGCAGAGAGTGTGGCCACGGACCTTCATTCCATTTGCCTGAGCAAACTCAACAATCTTGTCTGCTTCTGCCCAGTTAAATTTTCCCTCTTCAGGTTGTAAAAGGGCAGGTTTCATGACATTCTCCGCTGTTAAACTATTGAAATGCTTCTTGATAAACTCACCCTGTTCTCCCTCAAGAGATCTGGGAGACACGGCCACTCCGATCGGAAAATAATCCTTATAAAAATCCTTCAGACCTTTTAGTGAATCTGCTTCAGTTAAAGCTTTTCCTTTGCCGCTTCCTCCACAGCTGCTCACTAATATTATTCCGGTGGTTAATGCAAGCACCAAAAAAAATGTAACTGATGTTGCTTTAAAAAAGGATTTGGTTTTCATAGTGGTAAGGTTTTAGGTAATTACTATTCAGTGATTCTGGTATTAAATATTATTTCCATAATGAAGTGATCAATTTCTTCTGAAATCTACGTTTATTATTGCAGGCTTCTGTTGTTGATGTAGAAGTTCAGTCGGATTGTAAATCAGATTAACAAAGGTTTATTCTCCATCAGCATTTTTTTTTGAATATAAGGGGTTTTCTTCTTTATCAAGGTTATTTCTACCCCTGATTTTAAGACTTTTTAAGTTTTTCAACATTCCCGGGTACAGAAGTATTGTTTAAAAAGTAAGCAGACTTTCACTGCATTATAGTAATACGATACTTCCTGCACGCTCGTATCGGAAAATAAACCAATGCTGATGCTATTCCTGCAGGGATCGGTCATGATGCACATCGAATCGAGTTAAAGAAAGAATCACTGAGAAAGACCAGGTACAAACAAAAAAAATACGGAAATAATGAATTAAAAAGAATAAATTTGTTTACCACTTATTACCGTGAGAAAGCTCTTTTTAAAGGACCACCTTCGATTTAGTCAATTTACTCCGGCGGAATATGGTCAGATTATCCGGCGTATGCTCACTATTGGCTAATATAGAGATAGTCAGCATTGTCCGTGTCAGCGGTTCGTTGTTTATGTCTTGCCTTACTGTCCGCTATTTTATTGCTGATAATAATGACGTTATTTCCAATAGCCGGGCAGGGTACAGGCATCCCGGAAATTAATTAATAATATCTCCTTTGGCATTGGCCAGCTTCTCGAGCCATTTCTGGAGTTCCTCAGGTGTTTGTCTCACCCAATCTGTTACTTCGCCAACGATTTTCAATGGTGCCCGGGTGCGATATGAGCGTGTCGGATTGCCTGGAAATTTTTTATCTGTAACGTTCGGATCATTTTCAAAGCTCCCTGTCGGTTCAACTATATAAACGCGTTCACGTCCATCACCTTTAGCTAATGCCGCAGCAAGTCCCGCCCCATTAACCAGGGCTGTGAAATAAATGTGATTCATTATGACTTCAGGGTTGTAATTAGACCTGCTCCCTGCTGTCAGCAAATCGCCAATATGCAAATCTGCTTTCGTCCCGTGATAAAATGGACCGTTGTCAGAGAGTCTGTCCCTGAACAAAATTGCTAATTCATAACTCTTTTTTGCGTTGTCAGGATCGCTTAAGTCCTCATAGCACCTGGCAATGTTGGAATACAGGGAAGGAAAAGCTCCCTTAACAGAGTCGTTATTTATTTTTAATGCAAACTGCAAAGCTGTTTCGAGCCATTTTAATTTGTCTGAAACATTTTTTTGATGCCGGGCCACAAAATGAGCAGCAGTGAATTTTTCAAAGTCGTTTGTCGCTTCGTTCCAGGCTTGAAGAAATAGTCTGCCTGCCTCTTGAGGTTTGCCTTTTTCTTCCATGTCGATACCCTGAACACAGAGTTTAACAATATTATTGTCCGGGCTGAATTCCATTTTCTAATTACTTTACCTGTTAATTATTGTAATATCAATTCAGGTACTTGTCTTCAGACCGTTGACATCAGTGTCAGCATTTCGGGCAGGGTTATTTTTTTGCCCGCTTGTCGCTTAAGCTCCAACAGTACCTGTCCTGACTTTTCCAGCCCGCCTGTAATTGGCAATAATTACTCCACCTGGTGTAACAATATTCTCAGTTAATGTAAATGCTGCCGGAATCGTGCCACTGTCAAACAACTTTTTCCCTTTACCAAGAGTCAACGGGTAAATTTTAAGCCAAAGTTCGTCCACTAAATCATTCTTAAGCAGCAGCTGAATGAGCTCACCACTGCCGTGAACCTGAATGTCAGAACCTTTTGAATTTTTGAGCTTTTTAATATCTGCCAGACTTTTGATGAATATTGAGTTTTTCCACCCGGTAGCTATCGGGTCTGACTTTTCCATGGTCCCGGACAAGACGTATTTTTTGACATCATTGATACCTGGCCAAAAGTCTGCATGCTCAGGCCAGTAGGAGGCAAAAATCTCATATGTTTTTCTGCCCAGAAGAAGGTCTGCAGGTTTCATCTGTTTTTCCATGACCTTATTACTGACATCGTCAAAGTAAGGTGCAACCCAACCGCCATATTTGAAACCGCCCGATGTATCTTCCTCAGGTCCGCCAGGTGCCTGCATTACTCCATCTAATGTAATGAATGATAAGACAACTATTTTTCTCATAATCTTAAGGTGCTAAATTGTTAGTACTATAAAACAATAAGAAATATAAAAATGTTTAATCAGGTCATTATCTGATTTTTTCATTCTCAATTGCAAAGTTTGCTGTATTGGCAGCATTCCGGGTCGTCTGGCATTGTCCGTGTTATCGGTTGGATTTTGGATTTTCTTCATTTTACCATTACTGGATGGCAATCTGCCTGATTTTCTTAAAAAAATTTGGGTTAATTGGACGAAAAAAGTTTAACTTTCCGTTTCGATACTCATATCAATATCAGATAATGGGTTTCGGAGAAGATGATCATACACGTCCTCTTTGTCCTTATCCACTATACGCAAAATATAAAGGAACCGGAGACCTGAAAAACGTTGAGAACCGGACCTGCGAAGAACCTGATCTGGAAAAATATTAAGGGGACCACATAATAAAAGTGCGTTAAGATAAGCATCCTTAAAAGAGCGAGAGCGAATATGGATTTCCATAAAAAAGAGAGCACAACCCGAAGAAAGTTTATTAAAGGGGTAGTCGGTGTAGCTGTTTGTAGTTGTGCATGTTTTTCATTGGATTGTTTGGCAGTCTCAGAAGAGGATAAAATCAAAGACGGCAAGGGTAAAGAACATCTCGCATCCGCATGCGGAACATATTGCGGAGCCTGCCCGGCTTACATCGCTAAACACAGCGAAGATGAGCAAATAAAAATGAAATTGCAAAAGAGATTTTCATCCGGACCACCAAAGGCACTGAAGGGGATTCCTGATCCGGGTTGGATGGATGGCCTTCTTTGCGACGGTTGTCTCAGTGGCGGCATGCTTGCTGCCCATTGCCAAAACTGCGCTATAAGGAATTGCGCAGCGAACAAACAGAATGATTCCCGTTGTTTTGACTGTGAAGAGTTACCCTGCTATCGCATTACGAATTTAATTAATATGGGCGGCTATCTGCACCGTAAAGAATACCTGCCAAACCTTAAAAAAATTCGTGAGATGGGCGTTCAGGAATGGGTTAAATATGAAGAAGAGCGCTGGCGTTGTCCCCAGTGTGGCCTGCCTATGAGCTGGTATGACGCCGAATGCGCAAGATGTGGGGAGCCAAGATCTAAGCAACTGTTTCCGTTGACTGAGAATAAAATCCAATCCTTCTAGAAGGGTTGTGATGGAGATCCTCTCAAGGTCCGGGATCTTCAACAAGGATTCGAGTGAAAGACTATCAGACATAAAGAGTTCAGATTACGGCTCAATCATAATACTCCAGTCCTCACCTTCATAGTTTTGTATGGCAATCCAGCGATCATTGTTGCCAAAAGTTGCATAATTTGGAAATGATAATGGGCTATCCTGGTATTGCAGATGAACTACCCTGTGTGTGTTGTTTGATGTAGAATCTATCAGGTGACCGAGTATTTGTTTAATATTTCTGTGCTGGCTATTCCTTGGTTCGGGTATTAGGGCGCTCGAGCGGCGACCCGCGACCGGTTACCGGGAGGAAAAAAGTGAGATAACTTGTCCCCCCAAAGCGGGAAACGACTTACCCATATTGTCGGTGTTATAATTAGTTGTTATTTTTTAATCTTAGTATCAGTCTCGTTATTGTCAGGCATATACACCAATAAAAGATAAATTCAAATGCAGCGATTGTCAAGGCTGCAATATGACTTGCCCCTATCAGCATGGGAGGCTTATCGAGAATACCTCGGTGAATAGCCAAAATATGAGTTATCACACCCCATAGTCCTCCAAGTAAGCAGAAAATAATCACCTGACTCGCAGGACTGCGAGAAGCAATCCACCAAAAGAATAATCCGGCCATTGAAAAGAGTAATCCATATAAAGGTGGGATAATCCACCGAGCCCAAGATGGAAAAACATAGCTATATACAGAATCCCAAAATAGAAAACTAGTGATAAATCCAAATAGGAAAGTAAAGAATAAAACCATTACAATTACCAGCGTCCATTTCATCTTGAAGAGGTCAGAAGGCTTAACAATTTTGATTATGATAGAAACAAAAACAAGATCTATCACAGCGAAAAGCAAAGCTCCTCTCCAGAGGATTTCAGAAGTTACTTTAAGTTCATTTGAGACTATCATAGAATTTTATTTGTAAAATTTATCCTGGATAAAAGATAGAATAAGAATTTTCAGAGCCAACTATACCGTTATGGTTAGTTGTCCTTGGAATTGTCTAATGTTGAGGGTTGTAATTAATTAACCATATCGGCCCGGCAAAAAGAGGCGTTTGTGTTGGTGAGTGAATGAAGGTTAGAGCAGTATTTGTATTCGGGTACGGTCCCTCCTACCAGCCGGAATGAATGAAGCATAGCGCGGTTTTTGGAGTCATGGTACAAACTTTCTGGCCTATCCGGGCGTCACGGTACAAACTTCCTAAGTGATTGGTATTTAGTCACCTTATAGAATCTTTATAAATGCGCACTGGTGCAGTGACGCGGTACAAACTGGTGGCGAAGTTATGAAATTGTCAAGTTACACAAAGCTATATTGCCGGCACTGGTGCGGAGTCCAGGTACAACTACGTATTAAAAGCGGTATAATAATCAGTAGTTTCAAAAACCATGACAAACAAATGCCGTTTATTGTCCGTGTTAGCGGTTAGGGCTCTTTTTACTGTCAATTTATTGTAAGTCCGATAGGGATAGTAACGCTAAATTTTTTTATTTCATGGATACAAGATGTCATGCGATAAGTGTGTCATTGTACAAGGTATGTTAAGAAGCAGTTTTAGGATCAGAAAGGTCTTCTAACTCCTGTATTTTCTGAATTCGTTAGTAATGTCACTTTTCATGACTGATAAATACCAAGGTCAAATTCTTCGAGCGCCTGCTTCTTCACCGTAGCCTTACCGTTGAAAAATATGTATTAAGTCATGCAAATCGTGTAAGTGGATCCATTTCTTTATTCATACTTCAAATTCTCAGCAGGATTTGCTGTTGCTGTTTTCATTGCCTGGATCCCTACAGTAAACCATGCAATGAACAAAATAATAATTCCTGCTGCAAAATAATACCAGGGATTCAAGTCAACTTTGTATGCAAAAGTGTCCAGCCAGTGTTTGGTGATTAAATAGCTTATAGGAAAAGAAATCAACAGTGATACTAGAACTATCTTGGTAAATTCGTTTGTTAAAAGAGTGATGATGCCAAGCCTGGTGGAGCCAAATACTTTCCGGATGCCTATTTCTTTTCTTCTTCTTTCGGCTGAAAAGGCTGCCAGTCCGAACAGTCCCAGACAGGAAATAATGATGGCCATTCCGGCAAAATACCTGGATAAAACGGCAATGCGCTTTTCCGAGACATACTGAGCCTGATAGTCTTCATCTAAAAATTTATATTCGAAAGCATATCCGGGAATATAATTTTCGTAAAACTGCTGAAGTCTGTCGATCGTTTCTTTTTCATTGCTGTCTTTTATTTTGACCATTATTCTCAAATTCTGAGCAGAAGAAGATAAAATGAACAATATAGGTTTCACCCGCTCATGTAAAGATTCAAAATTAAAATCTTTGGTGATGCCGATTATCTGCCTTTCCACACCCCACATATTTACAGTTTTTCCAACTGGATCTTCCAATCCCATCATTTTAATAGCAGCTTCGTTGAAGATGATCTTTGAATCATCAGAACTATAATCCCTGGAAAAGGACCGCCCTTCCACCATTTCTATACCATGCATTTCAATAAAGTCATAGTTGGTGGACTGAATCTTAAACTGGCCGGTCACATCCGGGGCCTTTCCTTCCCAGGTTATATCCGTAGTACTGCTTTTGGTATCGATAATTGGAAATGCGGAGCTGGATACATTGACGACCCCCGGGATATTTTTCAGTTCAGCAAGAAAAGCATCCAGGTTTTCTCCTGCTTTGCCTTCCTTGTCAAAATAGATAATATTGTCTTTATTAAAGCCTAATTTTTTAATTTGAATAAATTCAATTTGTTTATTAATCACGAGAACAGATACAATTAAAATACCCGAAATGGCAAATTGGAAAATGACCAATCCTTTTCGTGTCCATAATTCAACGCCGGAACTATGAAGCATCCCTTTCAATATAAGTATCGGATGAAATCCTGAAAGATATAATGCAGGATAGATCCCGGCAACAAAACCGGTAAACAGTGTAATACTCAGAACGGCTAAAACAACATCAGTGTTCATAGTTAATACTATATGCTTTCCTGTTAATTCGTTGAACTCAGGAAGGAGAAGATCAACCAAGAAGATGGCTATGATCAGGGATAAAACAGCCATCAGAACCGATTCGCCGAGATACTGAATAATAAGTGATTTCCTGCCAGCTCCCACCGCTTTTTTTATCCCGATTTCCAGCATCCTGCCTGATGCCTTTGCGGTCGATAAATTCATAAAATTGATGCAGGCTATGATTAATATGAAAACTGCGATTAGAGAAAAGAGTTTAACATTCTCTATTCTATCTCCTGTTTGTCTCCCATTTTCGTAACTGCCGTAAAGATATTTATCTGCGTATGGCCGCAGGAATAACGTGCGGGAGGAATCTTGGCATTTGCGTTCAATAAGATGGGCAATTTTATCATTAAATTGCCCGACATTTGCGCCTTGCTTTAAAAGGACATATGTACTGGGATTATTGTTTCTCCAATCAGACCAATTTGGCATCTGCTCATAAATAGCTCTGTAAGTCAACACAAAACCAAACTTCAATGATGAATTGAGGGGTACGTTTTTAAAAATTCCGGAAACCTGGTATGTACCGGGAAATAACTGGTGTTTCATTATTAAAGTCCGGCCGGTGATGTTGCTAGTTGTGTTAAATAATTTTATTGCCAGCTCTTCAGAAAGTACAATAGAGCTTTTATCTAACAGAACCTGGTTTGCCTTTCCCTCAATAAGTTGGAAGGAGAACATATTAAAAAAATCTTCACCGGCATATACAAAGTCAGCTTTGATGTTTATATCATCGTCATTCGACAGCGTTGATTTTCCCAGGAAAGCCAGATCCATAACAGGAACTGAATATTCAACCTCAGGCATTTCAGCGATTAATACATCTGCCAAAGGTCCGGGTGTGGGCTCTATTGTTTGTCCATTTTGAAAATGTTGCATCACCTGAAAAAGCCGGCTATCATTTTTGTGAAATTTGTCAAAATGAATTTCATCGTTCACCCACAGGTAAATCAATAAAGCGCAGGCCAGACCAGTTGAAAGCCCGACCAGGTTTATGAAAAATGAAGTTTTATTTCTTTTGATATTCCTATAGAAAAGCAAAATACTCCAGCGAAGCATTGGTATAATAATTATGAGTTAAAAACTCATATACAATAAACATACCATTTTTGTATTAATCTGTTTATTAACATGTTATAAAATTTTCCGAATGCAGATATTAAAAGAATTTTTACACTCTCTGTAAAAATTTTGTACGACTTGATTGGGAAGGTACTATTAATACACATCTTTTCCATTTAGATTAGGAGTTATCATAGGTAAAAACATTTCTTTAATTAACTAGTCAGTATTAAATGTTAAAATTACAGGATCGTTGTAATGTAATAGTCCCGGGTTGGCAAAAAAGCATGTGTTTGGCAGCGACAGGATGGTTACAGGGATGGGCTGCCATACTCTCGCTTGTACGTTAGTAGTTCTTATAGCCTTACCGCTAACTTGTTTTTAGAATTACTAACTGTACTATAACCGGATTTTTATAGTAACATGATTTAGGTATCAGGGAGCGCTAAATACCCAGGGAAAAGGCAAAAAAGCATCCCGTGGGTCGGGACAAGTTGTGTTTTGCAGCGCAGGTCTTACTATTGTTGTTCTGATTGTTCATTTAAATCACATCGTTGTTATTTCTTATTGCCACTACTCATATCTTAATGCTTCGATCGGGTTTCTATTTGCAGTCCGGTAATAGTTTAAAGCAGCAATCAGTGCAACTAAAAGCAGGACAGAAAAGCTGCAGAGAACAAATATTTCCCAGTGAAGTGGTACTTTTACAGCAAAATTTTGCATCCATTTATTTACTGTAAACCATGCACCAGTCAAACCTGCAAGAACAGAAGGAATGGCAATGTATTCCAACTCTAAAACAAAAACCCTCAGTATATCTGACAGAGCAGCGCCATTGATTTTTCGTATGGCCACTTCTTTCTGGTGCCTGTTGGCCTCATTTGTAGTATAACCCAACAAGCCAATAATGGAAATGACTAAAATAACTACATTCCCGGCCATCAATGCGTTTCGAAATCCCTTTTGAGTACTATACTTATTCCGAAGCTCGTCTTCGAGGCTGCCGACAGAAGCATCTTTTTGCGGCATACCCAGATTAAAAACATCTGTAATTTTCTTTATCATACTAATTCCTGCCCCTTCATGAACTTTTATCAGAATTATAAATGAAGCTGCAGGTCGTTCAGTTTTCAATTGTTCAAATTTTTCTTCAGGCAAATAGAAAAACACAGAAGGTCGCAAATCCGGATCCGCCATAGAATTAATAATGAAATCAGGGAAAACACCACATACAGTTGTTGAACCATGCTCACTTATCTCGAGTTGTTTTCCAACGACCCCATCCGTCCAGCCGTTATTTAATTTCAGCAGGTCTGCTCCCTTTTTACTGATCAGCACATCGTTAGGAGCAGCGTCCCCGGGCGAAAAATTATGCCCAACCGATACCTGAATATTTAAAATTGAGAGGTAATTCTCATCAACCTGGTAAAAATCAGCAACATTGAACAAATCGCTTTTTCTATCCTGTGAAGAGACGTTATTTCCAGAGGCGCCATGCATTGGTAAATCAAAACCCAATCCAACCTTTTCCACTTCAGGCATCGCCCTTAATTCGTTAAGTACGACAGAAAGTTTGCTGCCCTCCATGCCGACCGTCGATCCATAATAAACTCCCTTTATCCGGTATCCGTGATCTGCGTTCTTCATTCTGCTGTATTGCATTGTTACAATAATCATCATCGTAAGGATAAACGAGGCACCAATAAACTGAACGGAGAGTAGTACCAATTTCCATGTGTTATTTTTCAACTTGTAAGATCGAAAAACTGTTGCCACCGGGATGCGCGAAAAAAACCGTCCCGGCAGATAACTTGTGACAATTACCAATACAACAACTATTGCCAGCAATGGCCAGATAACATAAGGGTTTAATACTGCACGGATACTATGTTGCAGTTGTGATTCAATGATTGGTTTCGATGCTGCAATGATAAGAACAGCTCCAATAATTGAAATGAAGAATAGCAGAAAGGTTTCGATAAATATCAATTGCTGTAAATTCTCAGTTTGGGCACCGAAGGTTTTATATATGGCCGATGATTTTGCACGATTTACAAGTGCGCTCAACGTTAGCAGAATATAGTTCATAAGCGAAACAAAGAGTACTGCAAATGCAATAGTGCTGAGAATGAGAATCATGTCCTTAACATTATCGGCATGTATTTTCCTGATTGGCAAAAACGAGTATTTTAAAACGGGGCCTCCCTGTTCCTTTTCCAATTTCGAAATGTCCTGGTGTATCTCCTGCATTTTCCGTACAGCCGGAGCAAGACTTTCAGGACTGACTCCCGGTTCCAGCTTTACACATGAATAATACCGATCGTTACCCATCCAATTAGCCGTTCCATCCCATGTAAACTGCTTTGTAGAAACCATCGAAATGAGTATATCGTATTCATAGTTAGTATTTTCAGGAAGATCTTCAAATACCCCGGCTATGGTTAGTTTTTTGTCAGGAAATCTCTTTAATGTAATCACCTTTCCGATTACTTCTCCACCAATCGCTTTAGCAATCTTAGCTGAAATCATGCAGGACATAGGCGTTATTAATATCTCTTTTGGATTTCCGCTAACCATTGGATGAGGGAGAACATCAAAAAGATATTCATCGCTCAGGGAGAATTCGGCTTCATAGCTATTCAGATTTTCGGTATAAAAAACATTTTTCCCAATAGAGTTCAGCCGACAAGCCGCTTCAATACCGGGAACTTCTGACTTCAGACCCGGTGCAATTGCGCCACTAACTCTTGGATAGCTCCTGAGCTTTTCCACTGACTTATCCTGCCTGAAGTTTTCGTGAACGACATAAATTCGACCGGCATCAGGATAAAAACTGTCGTAACTATAATAGTAAAATACTTCCGCTAAAAGCAATATGCCAAAAGCCAGTCCGGTAGCTAAGGAAATGATGCGGGTAGTAGTATTTTCTCCCTTCCGGAATAAGTGGCGAAATGCTGATTTAAATGGATTCATGCAATAAATGTATTTTTATTTTCTATTAAGTTATAGACATACAAATTAACACATTGCTGCATTAGTATTTTAAGAATATTAATTTTCTCTTAATCCGGTGACCATTACAAATTTGTCCCGGGTGCAGGAGCAAAAGTTGAGAGGCATTGCGACGAACCGAACCGCTGAAAAGGGTTATCTATTATTTTATTAATTCATCTGTCTTTGTAAAATCCTGTTACAGCACAGCCCCGTCAGTCACATATTCATATGATCGATGCATTTTAAGACATATTGGCAATCTCCCTTCGGACTGCCTTCCCCCTTTTCATACTAAAGTTAAATAAAATAAGAGAAATTGAAGGCAATCCGGTCCCCAGTATCTGTTAAAACAAATGCTTAACTATAATCTGAAAGAGCCAGTGCTCTGACCACCTTTCGCCGGAGTAAATTGACCATCTCTGCTGTAATTAATTGCTGGTTGTTAAATTATTCAGGATAATTGCACCGGAACCGGCCAGATATGGTCAGGGTGTCAGGCTTTTGCAGGTTGGCAGGCTTATTTTAAACTTGAAATTAATCTCATTGCAGGCTAATAAATATAATTACATTATGGCTGGCTGAATACTACAGACTCATAACAAAAAGTGCATAACCTGGTTTTACCAGTCTAGAAAACTTAAAATATGCATCTTACAAAATCCGTCAACAATTCCGTCACCCTCCTGCAAAACAAAATCCCGCAGATCATTGATCTTGCGGGATTTTAATGATCTCAATATTCCTGCACATTCAAATGCACTCCCTCTGGCAATTATCAGGAAATTCTTTCGATCCTTGTTGCTGAAGCGTGATGATCCCTCGGTAATATTCTGCATAAACTGAAAGATGCTCTGCGTAATTGATCATTAGTGACCCGATCAAAATTATTGTCTTTGAGTAATATAGATCCAGGTGATATAGGAGCTACTCAAAATTTCTACTTATAAAAATATTTTGTTTTTAACATTTTATAATAGCCTCTGCTAACAGTGACCGGTGCAGAAACGCCTTTAAGAAAAAGAAATGCGGTATTTCCTGTCTTTTCAGCCTTTTCGACGAAATTAAAATTAATTATAGAATTCCTGTGGACTCTGGCAAAATGATCCTCGGGGAGCTTCTTTTGCCAGTTGCTTATTGATTCCAGGACAAGGTATACTTTTCCGGTACAATCTATCAGCGAGGTATAATCCTTTTCAGCCCTTATACAAACAAGAGTATTAAGCTTTAAGAAATGAATACTTTTCTTTTGTTCTACCATTATGCGGTCTTCATAATTAAACATTATCAACCCGTCGTGGTCAAAATCTTTGTTTTTATCAACTATTTTTTTCAGGACATTATTTATTCTTTCCTTTGAAACCGGTTTTATCAGATAATCCTGAGCATTTATTTCAAAGGCTCTGGTTGCATAATCGTAATATGCTGTCACAAAAATTATCTTTCCCTTAAATTCAACCTGGTCAAGCAAGTCAAAACCTGTACCATCCGATAATTGTATATCCAGAAAGAGTAGGTCGGGATTAAGCTTCTGAATTGCCGGAATAGCAGTTTTAATACTCGAGGCTTCTCCAACAATTTCAAATTCCGGGAACTTTGAAAGCTCCTTTTTAAGTGAAACCCTTGCCAATCGCTCGTCATCAACAATAAGAGAAGTTAGTCTTTTCATTATTCTGATTTTATACTTATTCTGGCTACAACATCATTATCAATCTGATTCAGTGAAAAGTGAAACCTGTTTGGGTAACAGTTCTCAAGTCTTTCAAGCATATTGCCCAATCCAACACCAAATGACCAGGATTCCTTAAGCCTCCCCGTATTGACAACTTCGAGAAGAATTGAATTATCTTTCTCTTCACGATATTTCACGGCAAGCTTTATCCCTTCAGGATTGTCAAATAATCCATGTTTTATAGAATTTTCAACAAGGGGCTGAGTTATAAAACATGGCACTTCATATTTTAAAATATCATTATCGGCCTCAACAGAATAATCAAGTCGTTCTTCATATCTGATCTTTTCAACAGACAGATATTTTATAATAATATCCATCTCCTCTTTAACTGAGATCATCAGCCTGTTATTATACTTCAGAGTGGCCTGTAGAAATTCTGATAATGCAGTAACAGTGTTCTCTGCAACTTCTTGATTTTCACCAATTAGCGCTCTAATTGAATTCAACGAATTAAACAGGAAGTGAGGATTGATCTGATATCTGAGCATCTGCAATTCTGCGTTCTTGGCCAGGATCTGCATCTTCTGGTTTCTGCTTTTTTCTTCTGCCAGAAAGAAATAATATTTAATACTTAAATATCCCAGGCTCCAGCCAAAAATGGGCCCCACTAACCAAAAAACAGATCCGGCCAGGCCAAAAGGGACTGCAAAATTCTGGTAATAATTATTGAATGAAATCGCTTTATCCGGGAATAAGAGAACGTGTGAAAATCCCCTCAGGAAAAACCAGATGCAACCACCTGTCAATGATAACAACAGTACTATGCCAATCTGCTTGAAATATACTGTATCCGACGCAAATAACTTCTGATAAATATATCTCAGAGCTGTTACAACAATAAAGCCCATCAGGGTACTGTCGCACCAGACAAGATAATCTGTAAAATCACTGAATCGATAAAGATTGATACTCAGATCTATTATTGAATACCCGGACCAGGTCAGAATATGAATTGGCCAAAAATAAGGAACAGTACTATTTTCTCTAAAAAGAAATCTCATCCCTATTTATTGGATTATTTAAGATGAGAAGCAATTTTAAACCAATCCTGTCATAAAAGTACCTGTATCCATCAAAACAACCGCAATTACTCAGGTATTGAAACATTTAAGTCAATGTCCCGGGATTCAATATTTTGATTTTCTTTCTATCTCCAGGACCTGCAAAAACAGACTCTTTCAATGAGAATAATAATAAAGATTGCTTTACCAGCCAAAATCTAACATTAAATATACAATTAATCACGATTGTAGCTAATATAATGTCAGGATTAATCAATCAGATGTACTGCTGATCTTTGGTTCTATAGCCGGATGATCTTCAGGAAGCTTATGCCACATCTTTTCGGCAAATACCACTAAAACTGCGAAGAGTATAAGTATAATATTGCCAGCTGTTGTAATAGGTAATATGCCCATCAACGGATTCATTGAGTTCATTGAGGCATGAAATATAGCCACAGCAAGAATGCTTCCTCCTGTCCGGTTAAAAATCCACGAAAACAGAATTGTAATAAAGGGATAGGTCATTATTCGAACAATTAAATATCCTCCATTCCTGTATTGAATAAGATCATTTGGAATATGCCAGATCACCATAAAAATCCAAAGTATTAAGACTGTGACTATAGGGCTATATTTCGACTGTAACCTCTTTTGAGCAAAACCACGCCATCCCGCCTCTTCATTTATTCCTCCCGCGTAAAAAAGCACTGACAGGAATGATATAAGAACCGTATATGACAGGTTCATTAACTGACTTATTGCAGGAAACAAAGCCCTATCATTAATGTAATTTGAAATGACAGACCCGGCAACCGTTATGAACGGGAAAGTTAACAAAGCGACCAGATAATAAACTATACCACCTCCAGGTCTGATCAGTGTCGCTAACAATTTTCTTATACTTTCTGGACCACTAATAGCAGATGATATGACCCAGGCAGGCAGAAAAGACACCGGCATAGCTAATAAAACCAGACCTGTCAATGAAACACCTGAAGGTGCAGTAAGCTTAAGATCTGCCACCTGGATTATCAAAGCGACAAGCCACACAGGAACAATGAATTTTATTTTCCGGAAGAATAAATTGTTACCCTTTCGTAAAAATAAAATTCTGGTAACAATGATACCAGAAATAGCCGGACTATAAACACTTATCCTTGAAAAATAGTAACCGGATATCTGTCCGATAGTTGTATCTCCTGGGATCAGATAAACAGCCGGAAAGAGAAATCCAAACATTATTCCTGTTGCAACAATAAAGAAAGCTTCAACCGGATGTCTTTTGATAGATTCTTCCAGGTTCTGAAATACTTTTGTCATCTATTATTGTATTTGGTTTAATATATGAAAATGACTAATAATTTGCAATCCGGAAACTCACAGATTCATTCGTCGTTGACTGTATCCATTGCTAAACACCTTCTAATTTTAGTATCCCTGATTATATTTTTCAACCCCTGTCTTACCTCAATGTAGCATGGGAAGAAATAAACTTAAGAAGGATTTGATTAATGTGAAATAATATTATACTATTTGCTTAAATTAATCCCGAATAGTATAAATAATCCGATGAATGGTATTCCTGCTTTCTATTAAAGCAAAACTTTTTACTTGCCGGCCTCTTTTATCTTATGAGTAATCTTTCTGTCAGATTCACCAGGATATCCTGGCTTATATCTTTTCAATAGTGTATCCTCTGCTTTCCAGTAATTCCAGAATATTATCTGGCCCAAAATAATGACCTGATCCTACTAAAACAAAATATGAACCTGGATTTTCCCTGGATAATTCTATCAATTTTTCAACCCAGCTGGTATTTCTTTTTGTGAATACTTTATCATACATTTTTTTCATTTGTGGATTTTCAAAATCATAAGTCTTTAAGAACTCTTTCTCAAATTTTACCAGATCATTCTCAAAGTATGCCTTAAATAATTCTTCTTCGCCTTTTGCTTTCATCGCCATTTCAGAAATTGCTTTTTCAAGAATTTGAATTTGAATTTTAAATGGCAAGTCAAAATCAAACAGAGCTAATTGGGTTTGAATCTCATCTAAACCTATGATCTCTTTTTTATCTTTGGTTGCCAGGTCATGGAAATATTTATCAATGGCAAGTTTTGGATCATACCCGCATAGTTTGGATTTATTTCCTGCAATAAACATGTTAAGTAACCATGCTTCATATCCTAAAGACTTATCCAATTTATCATTCCCGATAATTTCTCTTAATTTATAAATACTCTCAGAATTTAGAGAATCTCCCAGATTCAATCCGTCAGGTAATTTATCTTTTTCTGCATACAAAAAGATTCTATTTTCCAGTGTTTCAAAATCATCTTCTAATTCAAAAATAACCTTATCTGCTTTTTTATAACTTTTAAGATATGTTTCAGGAAGCGGGTAATTCCCTTCACTGGCCGCGTGAATAGATCCTGCTAAATAAAAAGTAGATTCATTTATTTTTACTTTCCATGTAAAACAATCGGAGGGCTCTTCATTAGATTTAGCAATAAACACAGTAATTACTCCGGCAAATATTGCAATTAATGCTGGTAGTATACCTTTCTTTTTTTTCATAATATTAAGTTTATGTTTGTTATCATTATTTTTACTCAGTCGGTTTCTTCAAGCATAAATAATTCATCAACCGAAATATCAAAATAGCGTGCTATTTTAAGTGCAATCAATATTGACGGATTGAATTTACCGGTTTCAATAGAGTGGATTGTTAATCTTGAAACATCAATAGCTTCAGCTAAATCAGCCTGGGTAATGTTCTTTTTTGCCCGTTCAACTTTTATTGTATTTCGCATAAGGATGCTCTTATATTTTATAGTGAATTACAACATAAATAATCCAGCCGACCAGGAATAGTAAGGAAAAAAACACATAGTAAACAGCATACTTATTTCTTGTTGTTTCTTTAAATATCCAGTCAGGATTCGTAGCAAGACAGTATCTGAAAAGGAGATGATAAACAATCAGTGCACTCTCTATAATATAAAAGACAATATAAATGGAAAACTCCACTCTGTCCAGAGTAGTAACAGATATATAACCCAAAATTCCACAAATGGTCAAAGTATAATTTACTTTTAAAAGATTATAACGGATTCGCTGAACCCGTTCATCGTCATGAATTTCTTTACTGAACATTATCATGTATAGTCCGAATACAATAATTAAATGGTTGATAATGAAAATCCTGTCATGCCATTCCTCTTCATATTGATAATTGAGTATGTGCAAAGTAACAAGCAGAATAATTGCCATTATAGATATTATAAGACCAAAGATTCTGAATTTGTGATCTGCCAATGAAGTAAATCGTGCCATACTATTAAAATTTAAAATTATTATACAAATGTATATATAACTTTACATATTGTATAATATAATATAATTTATTTTAATAATAGCTTACAAATAAATTAGAATCTATTTTATATGGAATGTGCAAACGACCACGTATTTGCTTGATAAAGCGTACGATACAAAATCCATCACCAATTCCGTCATCCTTACAAAAACAAAGACCCGCAAGACGTTGATCTTATGGAATATTTTTCAGTGTGAGTGTGAGTGTGTGTGCGCGAGCGGGGAAAAAGAGTCAACGATAACGTCAACAACGGTAATTTTAAGGTGTCCTGGTAAGTACGATATTTATGCTGATATTTAATTGGAATGCCGGGAGCTTGGATTATATCACCTTTCTTAAAGCAAGCATATCTACCAAACCTGCTATAGGAACCAATTTCGGATTTTTAATCTCAATTTGATTTAATTCCCTAAAATTTAGTAAATTGTAAGAATGGTATATATAAAATTAATTGACTTCAGATAACTTTTAAACTAAATAACTATGAAAGTATTAATCATTTATGCTCATCCTAATCCGATGTCATTTACTCATGCAATTCTTGACAATTTTGTCAGGGGTCTTGAGGAGGCTGGACATCAATATGAGATTGTCGATTTGTATAAAATAAAGTTTAACCCGGTATTACAGGATAAGGATTTTGCCTTTTTTGTGGATAAAGATTTGCCCGAATGGGTTTTCAGGCAGATGGACATGAGGAAGATGATAGTCGAACTTGCGGGTGGGCCTATAAGGAGGTTGATTGCAAAATTGTATATTCGGAACAAGAGTGATGATGATCTACGCAAGCTTATTGGTTCTCAAAAGCCCAGTGATGTGCTGGTACAGCAAAAGAAAGTAGCAGAAGCAGATGTGCTGGTATTTATAACTCAGGTGATCTGGATGCATTTCCCTGCGATAATTAAGGGGTGGCTGGAACGGGTTTTTTCTTACGGATTTGCATACAGCTTGAATGAAAGCGGATGGCATGGTGATCCGGATGGCAGAATTCCTTTATTAAAAATAAAGAAAGCTATAATAATGCATCCTACTTTCTTCAACGAAAAAGTGTACAGGGATAAGGGATTCAAAGAGTCCATGGAAAAAATTATTGATAACTGGAGCCTGAAATACCCCGGAATTCAAACTGTCGACCATATCTACTTCCATTCTATACTGTCAGTGGATAATGACACACGCAAAAAGTATCTTGAAATCGCTTATTTAAAAGGTAAAAACTTATAAGATTATGAATAATTTTCATTTTACAGACATTAACTTTTATGCGGTATTTGTTGCATGGATAATACATACCGCGTCAGGATTATTATGGTTCCAGCCTAAGCTGTTTGGAAATGAATGGTCAAAACTGACAGGAAAAGAACTCAAACCTGCTAAAAAATGGCTTATTCCTGGACTTATTGGCCATCTGGCAATGGTTTTCGTATTAGTCATTATCATTAAAATGGCAAATATAGACAACGGCCCGGGTGGTTTGCTTGTCGGACTCCTTGGCTGGACAGGTTTTGTTGTTCCACTGGAAACAGGGGAATTAATCTGGGAAAAAATACCCTTCAGATTATTCCTGATCCGAATCGGGAATCAATTCATTGGAATGGGTATTTCTGGTTTTATCCTGGGTGCATGGCAATGAATCAATTATTAAACAAATAATCCTGATGGAGGAATTAGTCGTGAGAATGACAGGAACAACATCACAGGTAAGCAATGGGAAATCCGGACCGGTTGCCCCAATCCTGAGTAATAGGACCAAAAGGATATATCGCCGTCGCGGCCTGTCCAACTTATTGAAGATGGGTCATTGCGCTCCGGCTGTCATGCAGACTCTTCTGGATCTGGGAAACAGGAAAGAAGATTGGCTGGTCAGGATGACTGCCGGACTGCCAGGTGGAATCGCCAGTACAGGATTCGAATGTGGCGGGATAACCTCTCCGCTGATTCAATTTGGGTTGGAGTATGGTTTAAGTGCAAAGGATGATGGACTGCCAACGGTAATTTATGCCGGGCACAATTATAATCAGCTCTTTCGAAAGTGTAACAACTCACTCTTGTGTCAGGATATCCTCGGGAAAAGACGAGTCCCGTTGCCATGTATTAAGGTGGTCCGTCATGCCCCGGAGCTTTACAGGCAAACCGACTGCAAAGAAAATACCGGGGCTGTTTCAGGCGAGACCAGGGAAGCCTTTCGCCTTTTGTATTCTCACCTGTCAGCCAGTGATTTTCACTGTGCTCATGCCGTCCTGAAGCATCTGGGTGACACTATTCCAGTAACCCGGGAGCTTCTGGATGGAACCAGCGGTTTTATCGGAGGGACAGCGTTCAAAGGGCTGACCTGCAGTGCTTTTACCGCCGGACTGATGGCTGTCGGCCTGAAGCTTGGTGAGATTGAAGACAGTTTCCCAAGGGTCATCCGGATGTTAACGATTATGATTGTTGGCGGCAATGCATTTGCCGACCACATGAACAAGTTCAACAGGCTTATGAACATCGGACATAGAATGTCGAAATGGTTCAGGGAAGAATTCGGAAGCACCTTATGCAGTGAAGTCACACAGTGTAACTTTTCTTCTTCAGGGGATGTACACCGCTATATCGAGAATGGTTCATTAACCGCCTGTAAGATAATAGCGGAAAAAGTAGCCAGGCAGGCCGAAATGATCATTAAACAGAGAGGAGTTGGCTTCTGAAACGGCAGTCATGCTTTTAAACTGATTTCCCATCATGTCGTTCATGAACTTTTCTTTGATACTCATTGTTTTTTCCTCCTATCTTTTAGTATTGTAATTACCACTTATCCAGCCAGAACAGAATTTGGAGCCGGTGTCGTCTTTTATATCAGAATCCCTGAAGATTTCTAAAACCAGATTAATGGCATCAAGGATTTTTTTATCTCTTATAAAATAAAATATGAAAGGCCCGTTTCGTTTGGTTTCAAGAATACCATTCTCTTTAAGGACTCTCAGGTGATGTGAAACAAGCGGTTGCGATAGTTTTGTCTCTTTTACAATTTCACCGACTGATCTTTCTTTTTCACATATGAATCTTATCATTCCCAATCTGTTATAGTCAGACAATGTCTGAAAGATCAGCTGAAGTTTTTTAAGGTCACCCATATAAAAACATATTTATATAAATACATATTTATATGTTCTTTAAATAATATCCAAATAATTTTGAAAATATTTTCAGAAAAAGTTGGGAAAAATGTCTTAGACCAAAGTTGACAGGATTAATTTGGCGACTAAAATCGAAGATAAATACTTGTTTTTTAATTATGCAGGCTCAGTGTAATCAGAAAGGCCAAATGTGGACAAGGTCTCAAACCTGTATATTTTCTAACTACCCCTCCTGACAGAATGATCATTTTGTTATCAAATCCATCAACAAATTTAAAATATTCTTATCTGGAGGGCTGATTATTAATGTTTTACAATAAGAGGTTCGGGTGCTATGTACACCATTCAATTTACTCCGTTAATATTTTATGCCTACCTTTAAAGGATAAACTGTAATAAGACTGTGAACAAAACACTATCTGGTTACAAGCTATTTAATACAACTTCGACATTTAATACTACTTCGATGAATAAGACTCTCTTAGCAATTACATTAACTATTTTAACAACTAATGCATTTAGCCAAAGTAATGTGGTTACGACCGAATTTAATTTCGGTTTTGAGAATACTTCCGTAACACAGAAGCTTCCAGACAAATGGTTTCAATGGGGAAGTAATTATTTGATAAGAATTGATACCACGATTAAACATAGTGGAAATAATTCTATAATTATTCAACCATCAGAAGGAAGAACAGCAAATTCATTTGGATGTGTAGCATATTCAATCCCAGCCCAATATGAGGGCAAGGAAATCGAATTAAAAGCTTTTATGAAACTTTTAGACGTCTCTGAAGGTCCAATTGGTCTAATGCTTAGGATTGATGGATCGTCAGGCTCATTACAATTTGATAATATGCAACGAAAGAATATAATGGGAACATCAGATTGGACATCATATTCAGTAAAGTTGCCTTACCCTCAAGGGGCTAAAACAATTTATATTGGTGCTATACTTTCCGGCAAAGGACAACTTTGGGTCGATGATTTTGAGCTTTTAATTGATGGAGTAAGTATAGAAAAAGTAAAAAAGGTTAAATCAGAAGAAATAAAAGCCGACTTAGACAGGGAATTCGATAAAGGGTCAGGAATTCAGATTATTGAAATAAATAGACAAAAGCTTGAGGATTTAAAGGTACTGGGATTGGTATGGGGCTTTTTGAAGTATTATCATCCTAACATTGCAGCAGGAAATTTCAATTGGGATTATGAATTGTTCCGAATTCTTCCACAAATTATAAAAACCAAAAGTCCAAAAGAACGGGATAATATTTTGTGCAACTGGATAACATCTCTTGGAACTTTTGATAATAATGGAAAATCATTTAAAGCAGATTCTGAAATAAAAATTACGCCTGACTTGGAGTGGACCTCGAAATCAAATTTATCAAAAGAACTTTCTACATTATTATTAAAGGTTAAAAATGCCAAAAGAACAGAAAAAAACTATTATATCTCTTTAGCTGAGAATGTTAGAAATCCTGTTTTTTTAAATGAAAATGCTTATAGCTGGATGAGATATCCTGATGTTGGATTTAGATTATTGTCATTATACCGATATTGGAATATTATTCAATATTACTCACCATATAAATACTTAATTGAAGAGAATTGGGAAGATGTTTTGGGAGAATTTATACAAAAATTCATTAATGCTTCAGATGAAACACAATATCGACTTACAGTGTTGGAATTAATAGCAAGAGTAAATGATACTCATGCAAATATCTGGAGTGATAATATTCTTTCCAGATATCTAGGACTTAATTATGCTCCATATGAAATTCAATTTATTGAAGGAGTCCCTGTTATAAGTAATTGTTATGAGGTCCGATCCAATTTCAGTCCACAACTTCAAAAAGGCGATATTATCTTAAGTATAAACAAGAAGCCTATTGATAAAATCCTTTCTGACAGGTTAGAAATCAGTCCTGCATCAAATTATCCAACTAAACTCAGATATATTGCTAGGAACTTACTCAGGACAAATGACTCTACATTAAATATTGAATTTAAAAGAGGTGATATCTCTCAGCAAAAAATTGTGAGAACATTTCCTCAGGAAAAGATCAATATGACACAGAAAAAGGACACTTGTTTCAAGTTTATTCAACCTGATATTACCTATTTATACCCTGGATCTGTTAAAAATAAATATTTACCTGCAATAATGAGTAAAGTCCAAGACTCAAAAGGACTTATTATTGATTTAAGATGCTACCCTTCTGAATTTATAGTATTTACATTAAGTTCTTTCCTTCTGCCTCAAAAAACTCCTTTTGTCCAATTTTCAAGAGGGAGTATAGAAAATCCCGGACTTTTTGTAATGGATAAGGAAATTCTTAATGTTGGAGGGAATAATAGAAATTTCTATAAAGGGAAAGTAGTAATTCTGGTCAATGAAACTACAATTAGTCAGGCAGAATATACAGCGATGGCTTTAAGAGTGGCTCCGAAAGCCATTGTTATCGGATCAACCACTGCCGGAGCAGATGGAAATGTTTCTCCATTTTCCTTGCCTGGCGGGGTTAGTACTATGATAACAGGAATAGGTGTGTATTATCCCGATGGCAGAGAAACTCAAAGAGTTGGAATTATTCCAGATATAGAAATAAAGCCAACAATTCAAGGCTTGAAAAGAAATCAAGATGAACTTTTAGAAAAAGCAGTCGAGTTCATTTTAAAATAAAAAAGACTTGTAACAAGAATCTCTGATTTAAGACCACTTTTAGGCCTCTAGAGACACTTATTTCTTATTATTGGACCAACAATCCCCTGTTGGTCTATTGTTATTCAAATATTACCCCATCCCATAATTCTCAGGTAAGACTTGGGATAACTAATAAAGTCACAAAATCCTTGATTTTATCATCAAATCCATCAACAATTACTAAATATTGATATGTAGAATATTGATATTTAATGCTCTGCAATTTAAGGCTCTGGTGCTAACTCAACCATTCCATATACTTCATTAATTATTAATTCCTACCTTTAAGGGTAAACTGTATTAAGACTGTGTATAAAACACTATTTAGTTATGTGTAAGGTTGTGTTCACTTGGACTTGACAATAATAGGTTACTTTAAAAGATCCTTTTTTGTAATATGACAGATTCGTGGTCAAAAATAGAGGTAGCATTAATTGTCGCTGACTATTTTGATATGCTCATTAAAGAGCTTAACAGGATCCCTTGTAATAAAACTGAGCATAGAAGGCAAATATTACCTTTTCTTCATAACAGATCAGAAGGATCAATCGAATTTAAGCATCAAAATATCAGTGCAATACTGATAAATCATGGCAGACCATATATCAATGGGTATCTTCCAAGATATAATTACCAAAACCTTCTAGAAGACGAAGTAATTAACTATCTAATAAATCATTCTGAAATTGAATCTTATTTCCAACTGTTTGTAGAAAAGGATATTATCAAACCACAAACCACACTTGACTTTAATAGAATTATTGTTTCACCTCCTGAGACGATCTCCGTTGCTGAACCAAAAGCACTTTATCAACATAAACCAATTAAAATTAATTACTTAGAGAAAGAACAATCAAATAAAGCCCTTGGGCTCTATGGAGAAGAAATAGTTATAGAGTATGAAAAATGGAATCTTATCAGATTAGGTAAAGATAACCTAGCCAATAAAATTGAATGGATATCAAAAGAGGTTGGAGATGGGGCCGGATTTGACATTCTTTCAAAAAATCTTAATGGGACAGATAAATATATAGAAGTAAAGACGACAAGACTGGGAAAGGAAACACCTTTCTTTTTTTCATCAAACGAACTTCAGTTTTCTATTAATAAAGATTCGTTTTATCACTTATATAGATTATTCAATGCAGAAAATGATGTTAAGCTGTTTCAAAAAAATGGTGCCTTGAATACTATCTGCAAATCTGTCCCAACAATGTATAAAGGTTATTTCTAATGGCTTAAACATGATTTAAAAATTACTAAGATCATGACAATTTGGAAAGCAAAGCATTTTATTATGTTTATTAGTAATTATGTTGGATTTCACCTTATTACAAAACCCGTCACCAATTTCGTCACCATCCTTCAAACAAAAACCCGCAAGACGTTGATCTTACGGGTTTTGCGATTTAAAGAAGTGGTGCCACCAGGAATCGAACCGGGGACACACGGATTTTCAGTCCGTTGCTCTACCGACTGAGCTATGGCACCATTTTTTCAACACCAAAAAAGAAAGTTTACAATCCGTTTCTCTACCTCCCGATATCCCGATAGCTATCGGGAATCGGGATGAGCTATGGCACCTCCTTTTCGGACTGCAAATATATATTTCAATTTTGAGTAAGCAAAACTTTATATTTAAAATTAAACCATAACTCACATTTTCCTATAAGTTTTAAAATCGCTCATGATCTTTTCAATTAGTGCCGGATACCTTCTCAGGTTTTCAATATATCGTCTGCTCTTCATCTTTTTTATTCCTGACTCTACAAAAACTGCCTGCTCAATGCTTTCACATTGTATTAATAGATATACCTCCCAGTCTGAAGATCTACTGGTAAATGATTTGCTTCCAAAATAACCTTCATTATGAAGCTTCAATCTTTCAATTATATCAGAGGTATAACCAACATAATATTGGTTAATAGATTTGCTGTAAATTATATAGCAGAAAAAAACCATTAAAAATTATTTCACACAATAGAAATTGATTCTCTTTTAGCACCCGGAATCGTCCCGATAGCCATCGGGACGGGGACACACGGATTTTCATTCCGATAGCTATCGGAACGTTGCTCTACCTCCCGATATCCCGATAGCTATCGGGAATCGGGATGAGCTATGGCACCTCCTTTTCGGACTGCAAATATAAATCTCAAATCCGAGTAACCAAAACTTTGACTGAAAAAAATCAATTTGGAATCATTTTGGCTTAATGATACCTTTGCACCCTTATAAATGCCTTAAAATGCACCTTCTCCTTCACACCCTCGGCAACGGGATCAGAATAGCCCATCACCGTACAAACGGCATGGTGGCACATTGCGGATTAGTTATCGAAACAGGATCCCGTGATGAGGATTCCTGTGAGCATGGGATGACTCATTTCATCGAACATATGCTCTTCAAGGGAACCATAAAGCGTAAGTCATACCATATACTCAGCAGGCTTGATGATGTGGGTGGCGAGCTGAATGCCTATACAACCAAGGAAGACACAACGGTCCACGCTTCATTCTTAAAGGAAGATTTTGAAAGAGCTCTTGATCTGATAAGCGATATAACATTCAACTCAACCTTCCCTGTAAAAGAAATTGAAAAAGAGAAGGATGTCGTTATCGAAGAGATCAACTCCTGCCTCGATAATCCCGGAGAGCTCATATTCGACGAGTTCGAAGAGCTGGTCTTTGCAGGTCAGCCCCTGGGCCGTAATATACTGGGAACTCCCTCGTCAGTCAGGTCATTCTCACAAAAGAACCTTGGTGAGTTTTTTGCAAGGAATTATAATACCGGTGATATGGTCTTCTGCTCAGTTGGAAATATAGAGGATCAGACACTGCTCAGACTGGCTGAAAAATACTTCGGAAGCGCAAAGGTTAAAAAATCCGGTAAAAGAAATAAACTCAAATGGAAATATAAACCTGGATACGATAACCAGGAAAAAGGATACTTACCAGAATCATTGCATAATCGGAAATATTGCATTTAATCTTCAGGATAAGCATAGACTGGGAATGGTTCTTCTAAACAATATTATAGGGGGACAGGGGCTCAATTCGCGGCTTAACTTATCACTACGCGAGAAAAACGGGCTTGCATATAATGTAGAATCAGGTTACAATCCGTATTGCGATACAGGTCTTTTTTCGATTTACTTCGGCACTGAAAGCCAGCACCTTGATAAATGCACCGCCCTGGTAATGTCAGAGCTTAATAAACTACGAATTGCAAAGCTTGGATACCTGCAGCTGAGCAAAGCAAAAAACCAGATAAGAGGATATCTTGCAAGAGGTTACGAAAACCATGAAAATCTTATGCTGAGCTTCGGGAAGAGTCTCCTGGTTTACAACAAAATTGAAACTCTCGAGGAAATCTGTAAAAAGACAGAAAACATTACATCTTCAGATCTGCTGTTCATTGCAAATGAGGTCCTGGATCCTTCCATGCTCTCCACCTTGATTTATAAATAATTATGGATAAAAAACTTGATAGATACCTTCATGACCACTCGTCACCGGAAGATCCCGTGCTTGAAGATCTTTACAGGCAGACATATGTCAGGTTCGTAAACCCCAATATGGTTTCAGGTCATCTGCAGGGAAAGTTGCTGGAATTCATCTCCCGGATGGTTAATCCTGAAATGATCCTGGAGATTGGAACATTTACCGGTTACTCTGCCATCTGTCTTGCCAGAGGACTGAGGCAGGGAGGCAGGCTCATCACTATTGAGCTGAATGATGAGCTGACCCAGTTCAGCGGGACTTACTTCCGGAAAGCCGGAATTGAATCGTGCATCATACAGATGACCGGCAGAGCCCTGGATATAATCCCGGATCTGGATCACATGTTCGACCTGGTATTTATTGACGCTGACAAAAGGGAATATACGGATTATTTTAATGCGGTCATAGGCAAGGTCAGGCCCGGCGGGTTTTTAATTGCCGATAACGTACTCTGGGGAGGAAGTGTGCTTGATAAAAACATCAAAGATCAACAGGGCAGAGGGATAATTGAATTTAATGAAATGATACGGAAGCGGAAAGATATCGAAAAGCTGATCCTTCCGGTCCGGGATGGATTAATGCTTATAAGAAAACTATGACCAGACTCTCCATCTGAATGATTCCGGATGAGTATGGTACACTTTTTGAACACTTCAGAAAAACAATACTCATATATGAAAAAGCTCATAATTGCAATTCTATTCCTGTTCCCGCTTATTACGATCCTTGCCCAGAACGAAAAGGCCGGTGTCCTGCAGGATCTTGAGAAAAATCAGATCGCCCGGCAGGTAACATCACTTACAGCTACATTGAAGTCAGCCAGCCGGCTTTTCGGGGAAAAGAATGACCTTACATCTGTAATACTTGTAATACCTTCAGGATCAGTTGTTGATGTATTAGGTTCCGACAGTACATATCTGCAGGTAGCATATGACAACAATGAAGGATATATATATAAGCGTCAGGCAGTTATTAATCAACCCCCGGAAGAACAAAGACCTGCTGTCAGGCAGGAAGAAGCTCCCCGTGAACAGCAGGTTGCTGTGCAGAGACAGGAAAGCCGTTATACCCGTCTTGAGAATAAGTATGGTTCAAACCTGGCCGACAGGATGATCTCAGGCAAAATCTGGAAAGGCATGACATCTGAAATGGTCAGCGACAGCTGGGGTACCCCGCAGAAGATAAACAGGGTAATCAGCGGAAACATAATTAAGGAGCAATGGTATTATAGAGATACCTGGCTTTTTATCCAGGATGATGTACTTGTGGACTGGGGTCCGATAAAGTAGGCTTGCATCTTTAATCTATTAATAAAAATAAAAAATGCTGCTTTCGCAGCTTTTTTTGTTTGAGCGGGAGACGGGACTGTCTCCCCTGCGGCTCAACGGACCCGGTTTGGAGATGCCGTCAAACAAAAAAACCACTGGCGTGGCTCATTTTATTTTTTATTCATTGCTCCGGGATGCAAGCATCCCATCGCATTCATAAAAATAAAAAATGCTGCTTTCGCAGCCTTTTTTGTTTGAGCGGGAGACGGGACTCGAACCCGCGACCCTAACCTTGGCAAGGTTATGCTCTACCAACTGAGCTACTCCCGCAAAATCCGGGTCAAAAATAAGAATCTTTTTTTTATATGCAAAGAGGGTCTCCTAAAGTTTTTATTACTATTTTCGGAGCTCAGAATATCAAGTCATAACTTTTACACTTAAATCCATGAGAAAATCGTATCAATTCCTTGTAATTCTTTTAATGGCAACTCTCTATTCCTGTAAAACAGAAACTAAGGAAACTTCCTTTTCCATCCCATTTGAGAAATATACTCTCCCTAATGGACTGACGGTCGTTCTGAATGAAGACAAATCAGATCCTATAGCATGTCTTGCAATCTATTATCATGTAGGTTCAAGCAGGGAGGTACCGGGTAAAACCGGATTTGCGCATCTTTTCGAACATATGATGTTCCAGAAATCGGAAAACGTAGGTGAAGATGAGCTTTTCAGGGACATTCAGGGTGCAGGCGGCACTTTGAACGGCAGCACCAGCCAGGACCGGACAAATTATTTTGAAGTGATTCCTAAAAATGCCCTTGAAATGGCACTCTGGCTGGAATCTGACAGGATGGGATATCTTGAAAACACCGTTACAAAATCAGCTCTGGTAAATCAGCAAAATGTTGTGCAGAATGAAAAACGGGAAAGTGTTGATAATGCTGCATATGGTTTTAATTCAGGGCTTATCTCAAAATATCTGTACCCTGTCGGACATCCGTATAGCTGGACAGTTATCGGCGAAATGCAGGACCTCGCTAATGCCTCTGTGTCCGATGTCAGGGCGTTCCATAAGAAATTCTATTCCCCAAACAATGCCACCCTTGTAATTTCCGGCGATTTTGACAAAGTGCAGGTCAAAGCATGGCTGGAAAAATATTTTGGTGAAATACCGGCAGGTGAACCCATCGAAAAAAGAGGCCCCATGCCTGCAACACTTACACAAACAACAAAACTGTATCATGAAGATAATTTTGCAAAAGCTCCGCAGCTTACAATGGTATTCCCCACTGTTGAGAGGTATTCAAAAGATTCATATGCCCTCAACTTCCTGGGAGAATTACTTTCAGGAACCCGTAAAGCTCCGTTGTATGTAGTCCTTGTGAAAGATAAGAAGCTCACTTCCCGCGTGATGACAAGGAACGGTTCCCAGGAACTTGCAGGATCTTTCACCATATCTGTAGGGGCAAATCCGGGTGTAAATCTTACCGAGGTTGAAAAAGCGATCTTTGAAGGATTCGCCAAATTTGAAAAAGAAGGATTCTCAGAGGAGGACCTTACCAGGCTTAAAGCACAATATGAAACGCGTTTTTATAATTCGTTTGCCAGTGTTCAGGGGAAAGCTTTCCAGATGGCTGAATATCAGATGTATACTGGTGATCCTGAATATTTCAAAAAGGAACTTACAGCAGTCCAGGCAGTTACAATGCAGGATATCAAAAATGTATATGAAAAATATATAAAAGGAAAGAATTTCGTCGAGACCAGCTTTGTTCCAAAAGGCGAGGTGAACCTGATTGCTGAAGGCTCTACAAATGCAAATATTGTTGAGGAAGATGTTACAAAAGCTGCTGAAGTTAAAGCTGAAAACATTGCTGAAGAGCCAATTGTCAAGACACCTACCACGTTAGACAGAACTTTAAAACCACCCCTTGGTCCGGATCCGACGGTTACTATTCCTCAGATATGGTCTTCATCACTCGGCGATGGCATTAAGGTCCGGGGTATCGTCCAGAATGAACTCCCGCTGATCCAGTATTCCGTTGTTATTGAAGGAGGCCATGATGCTGAAGAAATATCCAAAGCAGGTCTTTCAAACCTGGTTGCATCCCTTATGAATGAAGGCACAAAAAATAAGACTCCTGAACAGCTTGAAGATGCAATAGGTCTCCTGGGTGCTTCAATAAGAATCTCTTCCGGCGATGATGATATATCGATCAGTGTGAGCACACTGGCAAAGAATTTTGAAAAAACAATTGCCCTTGCAGAAGAAATGCTTCTTGAACCCAGGTGGGATTCAGTACAGTTTGGTCTGGCTAAAAGCAGGATAATAAATACCCTTAAACGTAACCAGGCAAGCCCGGATTATCTGGCTTCCACAACACTGAACAAGCTTATTTTCGGTGAAAATAATATTCTCGGAGTGGAATCCTCAGGAACTGAAGCTTCCGTTTCATCAATTACTATTGACGACCTGAAATCTTTCTATAACAAATACTTATCACCTTCAGATGCCAGGCTTCTCGTTGTAGGGGATATTGACCAGGCAAGAGTTGAAAAAGCATTTGCCGGATTAAGCAATAACTGGAAACCTAAAGAGGTCACAATCCCAAAGGTAATAGTACCTGTTTCACCTGAAAAATCAGCAATTTATTTTGTTGATGTACCCGGCGCCAAACAATCAATTATTTCTATTGGTGCGCCATCGTTACCAAGAACAAATCCTGATTTTTATCCTGCATATGTTGCAAACTATAAGCTTGGTGGTTCATTCAATGGATTATTCAACCTTATTCTCAGGGAAGAAAAAGGTTTCACTTACGGAGCACGTTCAAGTATCTCGGGATCAAGAGATTATGGAATCTTCACTGCATCATCAAGGGTAAGGACGAACTCAACTCTTGAATCGGTTACCATCTTCAAAACCGAAATGGAAAAGTATCGTGAGAAGATGCCCCAGGAGTATGTCGATTTTACAAAAGATGCACTTCTGAAAAGCAATGCCCTGAGGTTCGAAACCATTGGCAACCTGCTTGGCATGCTCAGTACGATGACATCATACAATCTTCCACCAGATTACATTAAACAGGAAGAAGCTTATGTACAGGGACTTACTCCGGAAAAGGTCCTTGAGATGGCAAAGAAATATATCGATCCGTCAAAAATGTACTATGTCGTTGTAGGTGATGCAAAAACGCAGCTAAAAGATCTTGAGAAAGTCGGACTTGGCAAACCGATACTTGTGAAGAAAGATCCTCACCCTGTCCCGATAGCTATCGGGACCCTCTCCCAGGGGAGAGGGACTTTTTATTAAGATTTATATTAGTAAATTTGCAGCTACACTTTGGACTGGAGGACTTGCATGACTTTAAGACTGCATGACTGCATGACTATTATTAGCCCGGATGGTAGGACCGACCGTGAAGAAATTGCCCTGTGGGCAATTTTAGGGAGGGGCCAGCTTGCAGGGGTGGACCATTCCACCATCCCATTCGATCTGGCAGTGTTCTTTTAAATAGCACAAATATTATCAATCAACACCAACCTTATAATTAGCCCGGATGGTGGAATGGTAGACACGCAGGACTTAAAATCCTGTGGCCATAACGGCTGTGCGGGTTCAAGTCCCGCTCCGGGTACTGAAAAAGAGTGAGAGTGAGAGCGAATGCGAGAGCAGTCGCGAGCACTCTCATCTCTTTTCCTCAAAACTCGCACTCACACTCACGCAATTGATTTTTAGTTTAAAGACCGATTTCATTCGGGGTTTGTCCGGTTGCATTTTTGAACATACGACTGAAGTGCTGAGGATGCTTAAATCCTAATTCGTAAGCTATCTCGCTGATCGATTTACTTGTGTCAAATACCCTTTCTTTGGCAATCTCTATCAGTTTTAACGGTATATGATCAAGAGCTGTCTTTCCAGTTTCTTTTTTGATAAGATCTCCGAAATAATTGGGAGAAAGGTGGAGCTTGTCAGCACAGTACGTTACTGTTGGTAAGCCCAATATCTGAGTCATTTCAGATTTAAGATAATCATCTAGCAAATTTTCAAACCTTGCAAGAATATCTTTATTTATATCGCTGCGGGTTAAAAATTGCCTGTCGTAGAATCTCATACAGCAATTGAGAAGCAGTTCGATATTATTGACAATCAGTTTCTTACTATGCTTATCAATAGATTGCTTCAATTCATACCCAATCTTTTTTATGCAGTCTGTTATGATCTGCTTCTCCCTCTCCGATATATGTAATGCTTCATTTGAACTGTATGAAAAGAATGTATACTCTTTAATATTACGCCCAAGCGATGTTCCACGCATCAAATCAGGATGAAAGAACAAGCCCCAGCCTTTGGGATGAAAATTATCAATATCATTGTTTATACCTACTACCTGCCCGGGAGCCATAAAAACAAGTGTACCTTCCTGGTAATCGTAATAATTACATCCATATTTTAAATCTCCGCAAACCGCCTCTTTTAAGGCGACAAAATATGTATCAATATACACCCTGGCATTTTGAATCGGCTTTGATTTTGATAGATCCACAACATTTGCCAGGGGATGAATTGTTTTATATCCTCTGAGGGTGTTGAATTGAGAAAAATTCTCAATTATCAGTATATCATCCATTGTTATTCTGTTTTGATGCAAATTTATAGCATATTTAATATTCAGTTACGTCTGAAAAACAGAATCAGTAATCCGGGTACAAAAAACAGGATTCTGTATACGTCCAGAGCCATCTTATACTTCACCTTTGAGGGATGATAAAACCGGTGACATCATGCGGTGTTTTGACTTTAGCAATGGGAAGGAATTATGGAGCTACAGTTATGATGCACCTGGATCTGTTCCGAGTCCGGGTTCAAGAAGTGTTCCGGCTATCGATGGCAACAGGGTCTATTCCACCGGCCCTTACGGAGACCTGTATTGCATTGATATCAACACCCATAAACCGATATGGAACAAGAATATCATGAAAGATTTCGGTGGAATCAAAATACCCGTATGGGCGATAACCCAATGTCCGCTTATATACGGCGACTTGCTTATCGTGTCTTACTCACAGGATCCTGACGCCGGGTTGGTTGCTTTTAACAAACTGACAGGAAACATCATATGGAAGACAGAAGCTATCGGAAATGAGACTTATGCCAGTCCGTCTGTCGCAAAGATTGCTGGAGAGGATAATATCGTAATGGTGTTTTCATCCACGAATACCTTTATGCACAAGGAAGCTAACACATCCATGGGCAGGATAATGAGAAAAACTTTTTTGTAGTTGCCAGAGGAAGTGCATATGAATGTGAAAGACTCCAGGGATTCTCTTGGCATGATCCTGACCAAGGGCGATAATACCTATGGCACGAAGGGATTCTGGGCACCGCAAATATTCAAAGCTGGCGATACTTATTACCTGACCTATACGGCCGATGAACAAACTGTACTGGCCCAGTCAAAGTCTTTATTGGGGCCATTTAGACAACAGGAAATTGCCCCCATTGATAGCTCTGAGAAAAATATTGACCCATTCATTTTCAAAGATAATGATGGTAAGTATTATCTGTACCATGTCCGGTTCAACAAAGGCAATTACCTGTGGGTAACCGAGTTTGATCTGAAAAAGGGGAAGATCAGGCCCGAAACATTAAAGAAATGCTTTGACCAGACTGAGCCATGGGAAGCCACTCCTAATTATAAATCGGCTCCAATCATGGAAGGGCCTACCGTTATGAAATTAAAGGACAAATACTACCTGTTTTATTCAGCCAACCACTTCATGAATATCGACTATGCTGTTGGTTATGCGGTTTCCGATTCTCCTTTCGGACCCTGGATCAAGCAAAAAGGCAGCCCGATTATTCATCGTTCGATCGTTGGTGAAAATGGTACCGGACATGGAGATATTTTTGAAGGGCTGGATGGCCAACTGTATTATGTGTACCATGTTCATTTCAATCAAGATCAGGTGAGTCCAAGAAGGACACGTATAGTACCATTAAAAAAAGAGTGGGATTCTGAAAATGGCATTTATAAGTTCAGCGTTAAGGGAAATGAAGTTATTGTGCCCGTACTTGGAGAGAAATGATTGTGTTTTTGTCTTAACCTCAGACATTTTCCACCTTTTTCTTTTAAAATTGTCATAAAGGATCAAAACTCGCACTCACTGCATAAGCCGGTCACCTTGACCACATTCCGCCGGTAAGATTAACATTTTTATATTTACCTATAGATCACAGAATTAACTCCGGTTATAAATGGTCAATTTATACCGGCGGGAAGTAGTCAGGGGCACCGGCTTTTGTAATTTGAGTACTGATAACGATGAATAAATTATCCTTTATGACAATTTTAAAAGAATCCTCATTTCGTCAGGAATGACATTCTGATCATGAGATGCCCTGGAAGAAGTAGCGATTTTCATGCTGCTATTTCCACCATGTTTCTCCCTCAACCAAATATTTTTCTTTGATCAGTTTTTCATTTAATTCAATACCAAATCCGGGCCTGTCACTCAACTGAATGTGCCCTTTTACGATCATTTCTTTATCGTAACCAAGAACATCAGGATCGCCGTTAATCCCTTTCCCGGCACGGTTCACAGGATTGTTTATAAAAGCTTCATGTGCTACAAATTCACGAACGGTTGCTGCAAAATTAGCTGATGCAATAGTGGCAATCGGGCTGGCAACATTATGGGTACAGACCGGCATGTAGTATGTCTCAGCAAGGTCGGCAATTTTCTTAGCTTCCAGAAGTCCTCCAGCCATTGATACATCAATTTCGATCATATTAACACCCTGATTTACAATAAAAGGACGGAAGTCATCCCTTGTATATAAATTCTCTCCCGTGAGTATGGGAACCGGTGATTTCCCGGTCAGATTGACCCACTGTTCATTATAGGCGATCGGCAAGGGATCTTCCAGCCAGATGGGACGCATAGGGGCAACAGCATTTGCAACACGTAATGCACTGTCAAAATCAAACTCCCAGTGGCAATGAACAGCTATATCAAATTCCGGCCCTAATGCTTCCCTCATATTAGAAAAGCCTTTTGCAATTTTGTCTACTTCAGTGTTTGAGAGCCTGCGGTTGTCAAGCCTGTTCCATGACTGATTCCTGTTGATATCACTCTTGCATGCTGTCCAGCCCTGACCTAACATCAATGCTGCAAATTCTTTGCATGAATCCATATCCAGCATATTTCGAGGACGGGAGGATGCATAGGCCCTTACTTCGCTGACATGACTGCCACCCGATAAAATCTTGCGAACAGGTTGTTCGGTAATTTTTCCGATCAGATCCCACAAGGCCATTTCCACTCCTGTTATTGCATGTGTTGCAATTCCATGATTTCCCCCGTAATATGAAGTACGGGTGCTCATCTTGAAGACAAGAAAATCGAGATCAAGAGGGTCCTTTCCCATTAAAATGGGCTTACAGACATTTAATACGATATCTTTAGCACCAAGGCCATTCTCGTCGTGATGACATTCTCCAATCCCTGTTAACCCGGAATCGGTGGTTATTTTGACAAGGGGGCTTACCCGCATACCTATTCTGGTTCGGACACATTGCACATCAGTGATCTTTACTTTCCCTTTCAGAGGATTTGCAAAAAGGTCAAAATAGGGTAAAAAGGCCATCAAAGGAACTGTGACAGCTGCATTTCTGATAAAATTTCTTCTCTTCATTTTTACAGATTAGTTATAGTTCGGTTGTCTGACAAATTATTAAAAATTCTGATAATACCTGAAAGACATTTTGATTTTTTTATCCCCGCCACTTTTCTCCTTCAACAAGATACATCTTTGTGACATCGATGTTAATATTTATATGTGAAACGATATGCTCTTTGATTAAACTCACGATGTGAACAATAGAAATAAATCAAAATATATCCCTAATTAATAAAACTAAGAATATTTCTGGCAATTTTTATAAAAATACTGGTCCGTTTTCAGGCAATTTAATTAATAGTCTGCATAAGTCGGTTGCAGCTTTATCGTAATTCTCCAGGGTTCGCAATATTTTTATAAAGATTTTGCATCCTGTTATCTGTATCAGCGATAACGTCGGCGCACTCCTTAAGCTCTTTAAGTACAGCCTTTGTCTTCCTCCCGGTTAGTGTTAGCCATTTATTTTAATACCACACCTTAAATTTATATCTTTACTGGTAAACATTATGCTGACGATTTACAATAAGGTGAGAAGTAAAAGTTTATGTAATTTTAGCTGACCAGGGTAACGGCATAAGAGATGAACTTCAAAGACTCAAAGGACATAGATGGGAAATTCCGGGGAAATAAATGCCGCCTGTGCCCCTGCCCGGGCTATAGAAATGAAATAAAAAACTTCAGATAAGATAAAAGAAATTATGAAAAGACTCTTTTTCTTAATCATTGCAACCGTGATTTTGGCGGAATTAGCAGCTACCGGTCAGGGTTCTTCTTCCAAAAATATAATAATTACCAAAACCGATATTGAAAAGGTGGGTACATCAATCCCGGTATCAGCTATCGGAGAACCGGTTAGCTCGGTTAAACTCTATGTTCCGCGTTGGGTCGAAGCAACTGATGCCACTCCTGCATACGCTATTGTTGAAGGTTCGATTTTCCCTGTGGATCCTGATGGCTGGCCCATTAATTTCCGCGTTCTTCTTCCGGCAAGCTGGTCATACCGCGCCATGCAAGCCGGTGGTGGCGGTATGAATGGATCGATCACTGTCAGGGAAGGCAGAAATCCGATGATCAGTAAGGGATTTGTAATATATGGCAGCGACTCGGGCCACCAGGGAGGAATGGGTGGCGGAGGCACAGCTCTGGCTTCAGGTCCTTCAGGAGCTAAACCTGATGATTGGGCTCTCAACGAAGAGGCGATACGCAATCTTGGTTATATGCAAATGAAGAAGACTCACGATGCCGCAATGGTAATAATTGAAAGAATTTATAAAGAACGGCCCCGTTTCAACTATTATGTTGGAGGTTCACAGGGCGGGCGTGAAGGACTTATGGTTGCACAAAGATATCCTGCTGATTACGACGGTATAATATCTGATGTTCCGATAGTCAGCTTTTCAACACTTATGCTCGCTCCTGAACTGATAAGGATACAGGAAAAACCATTGGCAAGCTGGGTGACGCCTGCCAAAGTTAATGCAATCAGGGCTGAGTTTCTGAGACAATGTGACAAACTTGACGGATTGTCTGATGGGATAATCAATAACTATATGGCGTCACGTGCTATCTTTGATGTAACAGACGGTTCCGGCCCTGTTGATCCATGGGCAGCCCTGCGAGAGCCGAACGGAAAGGATCCAAAACCAGAAGATAATTCTACATCGGCCAGGCTAACCAGTGAACAGATTAAGACACTTGAATTTGTTTACAGCCGGCTTAAGTTCCCATATCCTCTTGCAAATGGTGTTAAATCGTTCGGTATGTGGCTTCCGACTACCGATCCTGAATCTTTTGGGACGATTACCCCTACCCGGTACAGGGGACAGGAAGGCGCACCTGCTAACGCTCCGGTACATTCATCACTCGGAGTCCTGGGAGTAACCGGATTTCTGATGCAGAATCTGTCAGCTAATCCACTGGACTATACCGAAGAAAAAGCTATGAATAAGCGCCGGAAACAGATATCCGGATGGCTTGATGCGACAGATCCGGATCTAAGTGCATTTTACAAACATGGAGGGAAGATAATAATTACGGTCGGCACACAGGATTTTATTGCTTCTTCGGGTGCACAGCTGGATTACTATCAGTCTATGATAAATAAGATGGGACAGAAAAAGCTGGATATGTTTGCGCGGTTATATGTTGTTCCACAGGGAGGCCATGGATTATCTGGCAGAAGCTATAAGGTGAACGGTGATGGAGAAACTATTGCGGTAAAAAATATTCCGGCACCAAACACCAACGACAAAATGGATATGATAATATCATGGGTTGAAGAAGGCAACGCTCCTGCTAAAACAATTGTTATCAACACCGAGGGACGTATTGGAGTGAAACCTGAAGGTAAAGGATATATTCTTTGCTCATATCCGAACTATCCAAAGTATACAGGAGGACAGCAGGATCAGGTATCTTCGTATATCAGCTCATCGGAATAGGCCAATACAAATGTTGCCAAACCCTGGTCCTATGTTTAAAAGCTAATGACAGGTTGCAACTTTTGTCCGTTAGGGGTACTGAAAAAAGAGCGAGAGTGAGGGCGAGAGCGATTATGATTGCTCTTTTTTGGAACTTCCCAAAACCTCACCCCTAATGTTCCGGATTCAAATTAAATCAGCTTTTCCAAAGGTTTTCCCCGTATTCCCATCCTTTACGAACAGGCTCCTTAATATAAACATCCAATTCAGGATGATTGCTAACTTTCATATTTGCAGCATCATATTCGATGCGGGTGTTGAATCTTTGAGCCAATACTCCTGTGATGGACATCTCCACCAATTTTGTAGAATAATCGAAATTCGAACCCGGCAATGTATTGTTTTTGATGGCTTCAATCCATTCGCGCTGAGGATTTTCTTCAAAGACTCTCGGTATTGTTTGAGCTGGCAGATTTTTCTGAAACTCAACCCATTCTTCGCCAGGTAGTAAAATTTTAGGATTGTTTGGACGACCGCCTGTCATAAGGCAATGCTTATCACCTACCATAATCATGCCGCTTCCGGGCAACTCTCCAAGGTTCCATTCCGGACGATTATCGGGTTTCAATCCTCCTTCATACCAGCGCAAGGTAACAGGAACTTTATCTCCCCGTGCCGGAAAATCCCAGCGTATAATGGCCTGGTCTGAAACAAATCCGGTATCGGGAACGGGTGACTTAAACTCGGTTTCAACGACATCAGGCATACCCAGATCCAACGACCAGAAAGGAGCATCGAGCGTGTGACAGCACCAGTCTCCCAGTTCACCATTGCCGAAATCAAACCAGCCACGCCAGGTTTTCGGGGCATAAACACTATTGTATGGCCGGTAAGCTGCTGGTCCTAACCACAGATCCCAATCGAAATATTCAGGAACAGGCTGTTCAGACGGCGGAAAACTTTCGGGCTTTTGGAAATAGAGTCCTTTACCAAAGGCTGGTCCATCAAACCAGGCTATTACTTCGGTAACATTGCCCAGTATCCCGGCTTCATACCATTCTTTCACCTGACGGATACCGTTGGTGGCATGCCCCTGGTTAGCCAGTTGGGTAATTACTTTATAGTGCCTGGCTGCTTTCTGAAGGGTTCTTAGTTGCCATACATTGTGTGCAAGTGGTTTTTCAACAATAACATGTTTGCCAAGCTCCATTGCAGCCATAGCTGCCGGGAAATGAACATGGTCAGGTGTACAGACCATCACTGCATCAATTTTCTTGTGCATCTGGTCAAACATCACCCTGAAATCTTTAAAGCGCCTGGCATCTGGCATAGCTTTAAAACCATTTGCAGCCCTGTTGTTATCAACATCGCATAATGCGACAATATTTTCGTTCCATTTCGGATCTTTCTGATTAATCAGTCTGCTCCAGTTGGCGCCGCCTTGTCCGCCAACGCCAATAACTGCAATATTCAATCTGTTCGACGGTGAACAACTTATAAGGTTGGGAATAAAAAATGCACCTGCCGTAAATGCACCTGCTGATTTAATAAAATCTCTTCTTGTTGGTTTCATAGTTGTTTTAGGTCTTATTAATATTATCGATAAATGTATAACAAAAATATCTGACTTGATTTTTTTAACCGGAATTATTTCCGGAAATAAAAATGAGCAATTTTATTGCTGCAAAATCAGGTTGAATCCACTTCAGGTACTAAAACAGTTTCAGGTCAATGCAATCAGCCATTTTTTTGAATCCCGGCAAGTCAGGATGCAATCCATCATTCTGAAATGATGACGTAAGGCTTATGGTATCCACCGGATTCCTCACCACATAATCAAAGTCAAGAACAGCATCAAACCGGCCGCTGCTCCGGATCCATTCGTTAACCTCATTCCTGCACTCTTCACTATATTGATTATAGTAGCCATTACCTTTAAAGGGAGTGATTGTTGCCCCGTAAATCTTCAAACCTCTTGAATGTGCAGAGTCAATCATCATTTTGTATGCAGCAATGAGCCCGCTGGCAACCGAAGCTGCAGCATCTGAAGATCTGACCCCCCCAATATCGTTGACACCTTCAAATATAATTACAAATTTTACTCCGGGCTTGCTGAGAATGTCCCTTTCATACCGGCTCATGCCGGCAGCTCCAAGGCAATCTTTGAGTATGCAGTTCCCCCCTATGCCAAGATTGAGAACTCCTACCTGTCTTGTACTCCGGTTTGCAAGAAGCCGTTCCGACAACAGATCAGGCCATCTGTTTTGCAGGTTTGTCGTTGAACCACGTCCATCTGTAATTGAGTTGCCAAGGATTGCAATACAGGATGCTTTTGACGGTGCCTGTACATCTATACCGTTAATGACATACCAGTGTTCTGTGGGGACAGAACCTGAAAAATCCGTCTCAGAAGCATTATCCCCGGGCAGCAGGTAGGAGGCGGTGCGAGACCCGGGGTGCCCTGTTATATCAGGAGGTGCGCTTCCAAAGTATATTGTTATTGCCACATCCATCCTTTGATGCAGATTGAACGCAAATGGATCTGAAGTAATTGAAGTACCAGGATCTATTAAAACTTCCTTACTACCATTAAATGTCATTATTACACTTGTTGCCTGGTTAATAAGGCTCCCTCCGGCTGACGCAGCAATTTGAACAGAATGCATGGTAACCGGACTTTTGCTGAATTCATTTGAAAATTTTACCCGCAGGACCTTTCCACCTATTGATACACGTACTACCTGCCGCAATGAATTACCCGTCAAACCAGGTAAGGGCGGATTATTACGAGTTTCCACCAGCTGCACACCGGTGCTCCAGGTCCCTACCCATTTTTTCCCCGTTCCCCTACCCGACTGACCCGAAAGATCCAACGTATTCAATAATATGCACGATAACAATACAATTGAGTACGAATACAGAGATCTTAAATACTTGTTTCTATACATAATAGTTGGTTTTATTGAACAGAGTATTTTTTACTAAAATAGTTCTTATTTTGGAAAAGCTGACAGCGTTGATCACTTTCCGCCGGTAAAAATTTATAGTTTTCAGACTGTTGTAATTTCCCCGCTTTCTCTCTCATACTCCCACATTAGGTCGTGCAGGTCGTGCAGGTCGTGCAGGTCGTGCAGGTCGTGCAGGTCGTGCAACAACATTTTGACCTTAACTTTGTTTGAATGATAAATTAAAATCTTTATTATGAAAAAACTGATTTATTTAATCTCAATATTTATGGTAGTATCATTGTCAGTGTACGGTCAAAAATCCCTTTCAATCGGAGATAATATTCCCCTTTTCAAAGCAACTGCAGATGACGGCTCAACCTGGGATATCAGTAAGTATATTGGTAAAGATTACATTATAATATACTTTTTCCCGGGCGCATTGACCAGCGGATGTACTAAGGAGGCTTGTTCCTACCGGGATCACCTGGTTGATCTGACAGCAACTAATGCCATAGTCGTTGGAATCAGCGGGGATAAAATCGGGAACCTTAAACTGTTCAGACAGGCAGAGAACCTGAACTTTCCGCTTTTGTCAGATGAAAAGGGTAACATAGCCAAAAGTTTCGGCGTTCCTATCGGTGAAGGTGCCTCATTTAAAACTACTGTCGGAGGTATTGAGCATGAACTTATTCGTGATATAACCATAAGAAGGTGGACTTTTATAGCAGGAAAAGACGGAAAGATCATTTACATAAATGAGGCAGTCAATCCTGAAAAGGATTCACAGGAAGTTCTTGCTTTTCTCACCAAGCAGAAATAATTCAATTTGAACACAGGTTGATCCTTCATTCAGGAAAATCACTTTTGTCCTTCCCTAAGGAGAAAAATTTATGATAATCATGAGCTCCGACTTTTAATTTTTCACCTGAAATAGTTCATGGAACTAATGATCGTCTCACGGAAATTTATACCTTAAGCCCGAAACCGTAATAAATTTATTGTTTGATGTTTTACTTAAGGTGGTATTTAGTGGTTCTTCATCTTTTACATTGGCGTGGTAAGCTATTGTCAGAAAGGTGATTCGACCGGTTTCAGGATTATTACTCTTGCTGATCCGACAATCTTTTACTATAATAAAACTTATTATCTCTATGGAACCGGGTCGGGAGGTGCTGCTAATACCGGAAGCGGTTTTGTCGTTTATACTTCCCCGGACCTGATAACCTGGGATGGTCCGGCAGGTGCAAACAACGGACTGGTCCTAAAACGTGGTGATGCTTTTGGTTCAAAGGGATTCTGGGCGCCGCAGGTTATCAGATATAATAAAAGATTCTATATGGCCTATACGGCTAATGAGCAAATCGGCATAGCTGCTGCTGACAATCCCGCCGGACCATTTGTCAATATGTCCCTCAAAGCAATTGATGAATCTGTAAAACAGATTGATCCATTCATTTTCATCGACGGGGATGGGAAGAAATACTTATATCATGTCCGGCTGATCAATGGGAACAGGATCTTTGTGGCAGAGCTGAATGATGACCTTATGAGCATTAAGCCGGAAACTCTGAGGGAGTGTATTTCTGCCAGTGCCAAATGGGAAAATACTGCCGGTGCTGAATGGCCTGTTACCGAAGGACCCACGGTTATCAAACACCGGAATCTCTATTACCTCCTATACTCCGCAAACGATTTTAGAAATCCCGATTATGCTGTTGGTTATGCCACCAGTACCAGCCCGCTGGGACCGTGGATTAAATCCGCTGACACTCCTTTTATAACCAGAGGAATTGTCGGTGTAAACGGCACCGGTCACGGAGATATCCTTACAACCGGAAACAGACATTTGCTTTATGTGTTCCATACACATTTCTCAAAAGAAGCTGTGAGCCCCAGAAAAACTGCAATAGCTGAGATCAGGTTCGTAAAAGACAAGCAAGGGAAACCCGATAAGCTTGTATTAAACAGCGCTACATTCAGATATTTAAAATGTAAAATACACTGAACCACAATTCTTTAAAAACTCTTCACAATCAAAGACTTTACTTTCATTATCTAATCATTGGCAATTATGACACAAAGTGCTCTTTTAAATTCCCGGAAAAATCTTATCACAAAATTACTTGCCTGCATATTTATGGTGTTCTCCGCTTTAAGCTTGTCAGCCCAGCCACTGACAGATTTTTCAGGGGTATGGACAGAGGATAAAAACAAAAGCGACGATTTCTATAAGGATTTCATTGTGAAATGTACCATCATACAGACCAAACAAACAATTACGGTTAAAACCACTTTTTCAGATAAAAGCGGTAGCGAAATTGTAACACGTGAAAGCACTTTCAGCCTTGACGGAAAAGAAACAACCGATAGCGAGGGAGGAAAGAAATCTGCAAAATGGTCGCCGGACAAAAAAACTCTTATGACCTCGGATACGAAAGACTATGGCGGTGATATTGTCGGCGTTACAGCAGCTTATAATCTTTCCGAAAATGGCCTCACCTTAACTGTAAAAACTTCGGATATAAAACCTGATGTAAAGACTATAACCCAAGTCTTTGACAAAAAATAGCAGGTAATCCTCTTCTGCAGGCTGACCTTAGATTTGTGTATGCAACTCATCCCTGTTATAAAACCTTTCTATGAAAACCGAAGTATTATTTATTGGAGCTTTCAAAATAGTTCTTCATGAAAAGCAACTGATATTTTACAGCGTTTGTCCAATAGGTCCAGGTGTGTGCACCCGGACGGGTTATAAAATCGTGAGGAATATTACGGTAAATTAACTGCTCATGCAGGTTTTCGTTTACTTTAAAGAAGAAATCATCTGTCCCACAATCTATAATAATAGCCAATGAATTAGGTGTAAGAAGATTCAGCAAGTTTATCACAGTGTTTTTTTCCCAATTCTCTGGTTGTTCCGCGTATGATCCCAGCTGTCTGGCCATATCCCAATTATTCGGGAATGGCCTGATATCAACGCCACCGCTCATACTTCCGGCAGCACCAAAAACATCCTGATGTTTGAAAGCCAGATACAGGGCGCCATGACCGCCCATGCTCAGACCAGTGATTGCCCGGCCAGTACGGTTCTTAATAGTGGTATACTTTGCATCAACTGATTTTACCAGTTCATCTGATATAAAAGTTTCATACTGTGATTTCGGGTCTGCCGGACTATTCCAATACCAGCTGTTGTAACCACCATCCGGACAAACAATAATAAGGTTATACTGATCGGCAGCTTTCTCAAAACCTTTTGCTTTATTAATCCAGTCGAGCTGATTTCCACTGTATCCATGCAATAAATAGACTGCTGGCAATTCATTTAAGGAGGTATAATTACCGGGCTTAATTATTATTACCGGAATATTCTTCTGCATAGACTCACTGAATACATGGATGGTATCGATTATGGCAGCATCGATTGATGCGAAAGTCGAGATTGTTAATAAAATAACAAGAAAACGTTTCATTTTTTTCTGATTAAAATATTAGTTACTTAATAATTTTGCTGGAATAAAAATAATTTAATAGAAAGATATTACCGATTATTTTATTTTAATGTTTTTTAGACAATAATTTAAGTCCTTCCTGTTTCTTCAGGTGTGTAATGAGGATGCATTTTCCTGGTCCGATATAAAGGTAATTCCTCTTTAATCCCTGAATAGAAGCTGAGCGAACGTATACAGGCACCTCCGCCATGTCTGAAACTCGTGTGCAGTACCGTTAGATACGTAGAATTGTGCCTTGATACCAGCTTTCATGATTATATCCTGCAGCTCTTTCTGGCGGTTGTAGAATGAGGCTTCATCAGTTCCTGCGCCAAACCAGAGCAGTTTGACCCGCTCATTGAAAGCAGGCCCCAGTCCGACTGCACCCTTGATCAGGTCTGCATAATTGGTGGGTATGCCGCTGAAAATTCCAAGATGGGAGAAGGTATCCAGCCGGTTCAGACCGATAGTAAAAGTTTGCATGCCACCCATGGAAAGACCGGCCATAGCGCGATGTTCACGGTCCGCGACGGTGCGGTAGGCCGAATCGATATCCGGAATGACCTCTTTGATTAGCATTTCCTCGAATGCAGACCATCTCGCATTGCCGGTCGGCTTCTGACCGGCCTCGTCGGGCCGTGTTGCAAATCCGTTGTTCATAACAATGATCATGGGAAGGGCCTTTCTCTCGGCTATGAGATTATCAAGAATGAAATTAGCCTTGCCGGAATGAGTCCATTCCATTTCGAGTTCACCAGCACCATGCTGAAGATACAGCACCGGATAGCGTGCGGCAGCATTCTTATCGTAATCCGGAGGCGTGTAAACGAACATGCGCCGGAATGACCCTGTCACCTGGGAGTAGAACCAGTGTTCACGTACATCGCCGTGGGGTACACGTCTGGCCAGGTAGAACTCCTCACCCGGTGAGGGGACCTCCAGTACACTGCGATAGCCATTCGAGTAGAATATATCGCTGCCAGGATCTTCCACTTCGGTACCGTCAACAATCATCCAGTAAACCTGGTATCCAACCCTGGGACCCGGAATGACCACGTTCCAGAGACCCTTTGAATCTTTCTGCATTTCATAGTCGGCAGATCCCATATGCAGCCTTACCGATTGTGCAGTTGCCGGTGCCTTGAACTGGAACCAGACCCTGCCGTCTTTATGTATCTTCGGGAACTGAGCCAGCCGGTGAGTAGTGCTTGCTTTCTGCCATTGGCTGTCGTCCACCATGGTAAATACCGGCTGTTGACTTGTCTGAGCCAGACAAATTCCTCCTGTCATTATGGTGGCCAGTAAAATCGTTGTAAGTCTGTGATTCATGTTATAACCTCCTTAAAAGATTAAAAATACATAAAAATTTTTGTCTCAACCTTTTACATATATTAAAATGCAGTAAAGAAGAGAATTTGAAGAACTGTCTCCAACTTATTAGTTTTGGAGAAACACTTAAACAAAAAGCCCTCTGAATATATGTACATTCAGAGGGCTTAATTCGTTCATGCTATTTAAAGGGAGGATTTACCCGAATTTGAATACTATTTCCATTTAAATGATTAGTGCCGAGCCAAAATCGAATAATTTCCCGGGACTTAATAAATCTCTTTATCAAAGAAGAGCCTGGTCAATGGTGAATCACCGCCAATTTTGTCAGAAGCAGCCTGGTAATTAGCTGCATTTAAGGTCTGCTCGGAAACTGGATAAAACATACGTACAGGCACTTTGTTAATTTGTTGTTTGTAATTAGGTGGAGCAAAAAGCCTTGGATAATCCAATCTCCTGTAAGAATCCCATAAAGTATTTCCACGAAGCCAGTAGGCTAACCATGCCTGGGTGCCAATTTTCTGTTTCCAGTTGCTGAAAGCAGTAGCGTATGCTACCGAAGGTTGAGCTAAATATGCATCAGTTTCCGCAGTCGTTCCTCCCCAGTATTCAATCGATGCTTTGACTGCATTATTATAGTGTCCTTCAGCAGTTCCACCTACAGAAAACCCTCTTTCAACAGCTTCAGCTAACAAGAATTCAGCTTCAGTGTAATCCATTATTATCCAGGGCCTGTTCGCCGCAAGGTGAATCGGATTCACGTGGGAAAATGACGTATATCCATTTGACTGACCCTGTGCTCCACCTAAATATACAGGAGGTTCACTGCCAACAACAGGTATGGCATAAAATTCAAGTCGTGGATCAGTAACCGTAACACTTAAAATACTATGTGCAGGAGCAGGAGTCGTTGGCTGCATAGCATCAATTATATTGGAAGTTACAACATAGTCATCACGTCCTGATGCTACAAAATCAACATACTGCTGATTTTGGTTGGGAGATGCTGACAGCCAGTTCATCGTCATAACATCACCTTCAGCAAAAACGTTCGAAGCGGCTGCTTCAACAACGGTTTTTGAATAACCGGCATCTACATCGGCAAGCATTAAACCCATCCTGAGCATTAAAGTGTTTGCAAATTTATACCACATCACAGTTCCTGCTGCTGTACCCCCGAAGATATTATCATACCCTGAAGGCATACCACCTTCAGTAAGAGTCAGCTTCTCCATTGCTGACGTCAAACGGCTGATCAGGTCTTTATAAATGGTCAAGGCATCATCATAAACAGGGGATGGAAAATTATAATCGAGAGCTTGCGAATACGGCATATCTCCAAAATTTTCTACGATATAACTCCAGGCAAATACTGTCATTATTTCGACGATAGCAATTTGATTATCACGACGAGTCTGTGATATACCATCAGCAATAAGAGATTGAGTTTCCAATACCTTTGCAGCTTCTTTATAATTCATCAGGACAAGTCTGTAAATTGCATTTGAAGTAGCAACGGGTATACCACGGGTAGTCATGTCGTACCTGCTCTCGTCATAATAGGTAGTATTTGCAAAATGTTGCATCCACATCAACGTAACATTTAAGTTTACACTTTCTGAGGACATCTGAAGCATAAACTGCCGGGTCGCTCCATTATACAGCGATTCTCCAGACACCACAGCAAAATCTTTTACATTTACATTTAAGTCTTCCAATTTACTGCAAGCAGAAAACACCAGGAAAACCGAAATAATTATAAATAATTTTTTCATAGTTTTTTCGTTTAAAAGTTAAGTCTTAAATTGAAACTAAAATCACGGGTAGTGGGAAGTGATCCAGTTGAGTAACCTTGAATATTACCAGCTGTCATTCCTGATTCGGGATCGGCATATGGTAGACTTTTATGAATAATCCAAAGGTTCGAAGCAATTGCACTTATTGAAGCCCCTTTGATAAAAGTTTTATTAAGCAATTGGGAAGGAAGGCTATAGGTAAGTGTTACTTCTCTCAACTTAACAAAGCCAGCATCATATACAAAGGCTGAATGGGGTAAACAACCGGTTCCAAAAGCATCGGCATTAGTAGCATCTATGCGGGTTTTATTAGGGGTGCTTATTCCATCAACAACATTTACACCTTCAATAATGTACCCACCACTATTAGCACCATAGCCTGTGGTTGCATCGCCAACAATCGGATCCCTTACAGGATTACCTAAATCATTGGTAAAAGCAGTCTCTGGATACAATCCGCTAGACAAGCCATAAAACATATCTAGTGAAAAAATATCCCCGCCTTTTTGCATATCTATTAGGAAGCTAAAGGATAAATTTTTATAACTAAATGAGTTATTGATACCACCTATCCAATCGGGGGTAAAGTTTCCAATAGGAATGTCGGCCGTAGAGGTTAAAATTGGATAGCCATTATCCGCATCTATAATTTTATTTCCGTTAACATCATACGTATAATCCTTACCCTTAATTACGCCATATGGCTGTCCAACTTCTGCATTCATGGTAACACCACCTTGCAAATTGACTGAATTCAAGCGATAATTCGAAATTCCGGGATATAAGGAAATTACTTTGTTCCTATTTTTAGACCAGTTTATAATGATATTCCAACTGAAAGATGGTGTAGTAACCGGAATGGCCATTAATGTAACTTCAATCCCTTTATTTTGAATTTCTCCTGCATTAATCATTAAATTTGAATAGCCGGCAGTCTGACTTATAGTAAGAGGGATGATCTGATCCAGTGAATTTGTCTTATAAAGTGCTAAGTCGAAACCCATACGACTTTTAAAGAACGACATTTCGAGGCCAGCTTCAAGGCTATTGGTACGTTCATTCTTCAGATTTGGGTTCCTTTTTGCAGGAGCAAGTTGATTATTGGCACCATTCATAGGGGGATTAACCAGGTAAACATCAAAAAGTTGATCAAATCCTGCAAGATTGCCTACCTGGGCATAATTTAAACGAAATTTACCTAGTGACAGCCAATCCGCCTTGATAACATTGGAAAAAAGAAATGCTCCGGTTACAGAAGGATACTGATATTTATTATTATCTACAGGTAAAGTAGAAGCATAATCCAGACGGTAAGTTCCATCGAGGAACAAGAAATCCTTATACCCTAATGATACGCTGGCATACTCGCTCCTGACACCTACTCGCTGATTAACTTCAGTAGGCAAAGGTAATGGGCTTGCAGTGTTTTGTAGGGAATAGATCCCGGCATTAAGCAATCCACCATTGGTAGCGTTATAGAAGTATGTATTATTAGTTCTCCGTTCATTAAATCCTAATATTCCGTTAAGGCTGATAAACTGACCAAGTTGTTTCTTGAATTTCAACATTAAGTCAAAATTGTACTCGCTGAAAGTATTATCCCTCCGAATATAACCAGATGTGACTCTGTCAGGAACGTTAGCAAGTCCAAAACGGATAGAACTACTACCCACTGCTCTTCTTTCTTCCTGCAGTTCATAATATGAATCTACTGAAATGCGGCTAAAAAGATCTAACCAGTTGAAAACTTTATAATTAACCGAGGTGTTTCCGATAAACCTGTCTCTGCTATCAGTTTCATAGTTCTCGTATGCATCCCAGTAGGGGTTATTAGAATAAATTGGACCAGTTAAAGAAGAATTATAATTCCATGTTAAATTTCTTTTGGTAAGTTCATAAGCAGTTTTTAAGTCTTTAAAATCGAGGTTCACTTGTTGCCACTGGCGGAAATTGGATATAATATTGCCATTATATCCGGTTCCATTACGGCCTATGCCATTTTGTTTAATGTAAGTGGCTATACCGGTAACTGTAAGCCTTTTATTGATATTCCACTGTCCGCTTAGTGTCATATTATTTCTTTTTAATGAGCTATTAGGCTGCAACCCCTTGGCATTGTAATTGGTATAAGACAGTCTTACAGTACTAAAATCAGTAGCTTTATCAATTGCTATTGTATTCGTATAAGTTAATGGCGTCTCAAAGAAAGTGAGAGGGCCGTTTTTTGAAAATTCCCATGGTTTCGACTGTTTGTACCATGGTGATTCAGGGTCAACTGAATACCAGCCCCATACTGGTTGTCCATCGAATTTAGGGCCGAATGATGCGTCTTCGGTTGTTTGTACCCACCTGACTAAAGGATCATTTATCGGATCACTCGTTGAAAGTTTTCCTGTTGAGGTTCTCGTGGCAAAAGCAGGAGGGTCTCCGTAACCATAGCCGGCACCATATTGATCCTGATAGACAGGGAAAGTTGATTTATCAATTTTGCTGAAAGTAAAGCCTGAACTCATGGAAACTCCTATAGGAGCTTTCTCTCCTTCTTTTAGTATTGTTCCTCTTTTGGTGGTGATCATGATAACACCAGCCGATGCACGTGAGCCATACAGTGCTGTCGCCGCTGAACCTTTCAAAACATTGATGGATTCAATGTTTGCAGGGTCAATATCAGCTGCAGCATTCCCATAATCATATCCGGCACCAGTGGCAGCCTGGCCTGAGGTTACTCCGACATCAGTGTATTTTCCAATGTTATTATTGATTGGCACTCCATCAACAACATAAAGAACCTGGTTGCTGTTTACCAATGATTTGCTACCACGAACAATAACGTTGGTAGAGCCACCCATGTTTTGGTTCTTTTGAATCTGCACACCTGAGACTTTACCTGAAAGGTTGTTCATGAAGTTGGCTGTTGTAACTTTGGAAACTACTTCCCCTTTAACTTCCTGCGTAGCATACCCTAAGGATTTTCTTTCGCGTGAGATACCGAGGGCTGTTACAACAACTTCATCAAGACTTAATACCTCAGGTTCCATAACCACGTCAATAATATTACGGCCTGAAATCTCCACTTCCTGTTTCTTCATTCCAATAAATGAGAAGACAAGAGTTGTGGCATTCTGGGGAACTGACAGGGAGTATTTTCCATCAATTCCTGTATTAATGCCAGTGGTAGTACCTTTTATAAATACTGATGCACCGGCGATCGGGCCTTCTGATTCAACAGAAGATCTCACTGTGCCGGTAACGACTTTTGTTTGTGCGAAAAGCGATGAAATACAAATCATCAAAAACGCACCAGAGAGAAATAAAAATTTCTTCATAGGTTAGAGATTATTTTAATACTAAAATTTAGTAATGATCCCATTCATGTTATACTGTCCCTGAATGGGAATCATCATGGCGTACCAAAATTAGGCTATTGTATTTACCTCAGGGGAAAAAATAAACGGATGACCAGTCCTGGTCAACGAAACGTCGGTTCTGGTCTATGAACGGTAAGAATTGAGGTAGCCAGGACAGGAGCTAAGCTAATTAATCCCCAGTACCTTTTTTAATGCAGCAATATTTCCCGGATTCAATATATTTTTCGCTTCGGGAGTATATAAGTAGTCTATTTTCTCCCTGTAATGTTCCACAATCCTGGACCTGACCATTTTCCCGAGACTATTTAGAAGTTTATTATCCGAACTGAAAGGTTCATCGAGTACTGCAACAGCCGCAGGCAGCCACCTTGAAGGGAAGAGGTCGTCATATAAACCTCCCGCCCTGTACTGGTTGATCACTGAATCCAGTTCGGTCAAAACGGCTTCAAGACCTTTTGAACCGGTAAGATCGATATTTTTATCCTTTGCCCACCTTACCAGAGCATCTCCGTTTGGCACAAGCAATGCAGATGTATATTTGTTTTGATTATTGTATAGCATCATCTGATCAATGAACGGGGACCTGTCAGTTATGGTTTCTTCTATTCCTTCAGGACTGTACTTCTCACCATCGTCTGAGATGAGTAGGCTCTTGAACCTTCCAAGAACAAAAAGGAATCCGTCTTCATCCATGTATCCCATATCCCCTGTATATAACCATCCCTCACGGAGGGTTTCACTTGTGGCTCTTTCGTTTTTCCAGTATCCCTTCATGACATTTTCTCCGCGGATTACAATCTCACCTTTTTTACCAACAGGCAGTTCCTTTCCATCCTCATCACAGATTTTAAGATCGAGATTTTTAACCAGGAAACCTGATGATCCAAGCTTATACCTTTTTTCAACATTCCCTGAAATTACCGGAGATGCTTCGGACAGGCCATATCCCTGCAACATCGGTATTCCAATGGCAGAAAAGAATTTCTGAAGTTCGATGTCAAGTAACGCTGCTCCGCCAAAGAAGAACTTTAGTCTTCCGCCAAAGCCCGCCCTGATTTTTCTAAAAATAATAACATCGTATAATTTGTATAAAGGTTTAAGAAAGATCCTGGATCCTTTCCCCTTATCCCATCCAATGCCATTATAGACATATGCAATCTTTAAAGCATGCCTGAATAACTTTTCAATTAATTTACCCTTGTCTTTAATGCCCTTTTCAATCCCTTTGCGGAAGTTCTTTGCCAGGGCCGGTGCACTCAATAGAAAGACAGGTTTAATTTCCCTGATATTTTCCGGAATATGCTTGAGACTGTCAAGATAAGATTTACCGGATTGAACAGCGGCCAGGCTGGCTCCTGTTGCCATCATAATATATATTCCAACTGTATGGGCGAATGAGTGGTCCCATGGCAGAATAAGAAGTGTCGTCCACCATTCCGGAACATCCATAAGAGTAAGTGTCTGTTCAATATTGGCCGTATAATTCCTGTGAGACAGGATTATTGCTTTTGGATCAGCCGTAGTCCCTGAGGTATAACTAATATTTACATAATCATCCGGGCTTATCGATTTTATCACATCCATGAATTTATCATAGTTATTGCTCAGATATTCCTCCCCCATTTTCCTGATCTCTCCCATATATATCTCATCCCGGGAATAACTGTCTTTTGAATCCAGAAGAATAACTTTTTCGAGATTCTTAAGATCATGTTTTATTGAATTTATTTTTTCAATCTGGTTACCTGATACTATTATCCATTTTGATTCCGAATGATCCAGCCTGAATTTCAGATCAGCGCCTTCTTTTAGCAGAATTGAAAGAGGTACATTTATAGCCCCGGCGTGCAATATCCCCAGTTCACTTATAACCCAGTCAGTACGGGATTCTGATAATAATGCGATACGGTCTCCCTTCTTTATCCCAAGAGAGAGAAAGCCGGCTGCAACTATGCAGGCTTGCTCTTTAGTCTCTTTGTATGTAATCGCTTCGTAGCGGTCACTCTTTTTCTCCAGAAGATAGGGGTTGTTCGAATACTTTTGTGCACTGTTTTCAAGTAACTCTACTATAGTTTTCATCTCTACTGATTATAAGTTAATTAACCTCGACTTTCAAAGTTAAATCCTGTTTTGATCAAAGTCAATTTTATTTTATTCTGATTCCCCCTGCTTACAAATGGAGTATCTGTGCGGACACGATGAATCACCTTTATTCTTTTTCGAATTGCAGTCAGATCACTTCTGACAATGAAGACCCGTTAACTGGTTGAGACTTTCGATCGTTCAGGGTACAAATACCCCCAGAGGTTGTCAAAAGCACTTTCTTATTTCTTCACCCCTAAATCCCCCGAGGGGGACTTACTGATTATCAAGAACATTATTAGGCCACCCTGGGGGGTTGGGGGTAAAGTAAAACTTTTGAGCCAACTTCTTAATTATTCGGGTAATAATCAGGGAGTTATAATTTATTCGATTTAATGCACAATTACTGAGGAATCAAATATTAGCTCTATTTAAGTCCCCTGTTTATAAGCAGAGCATCTACTCCGGGTTCTTTTCCCCTGAAAGCAATATACATCTCAAGCGGATCTTTGGTTCCACCCTTTGAGAGTATCTCCTTTTCAAACCTGGCTGCGACTTCCCTGTTGAAAATATCCCCGGTTTCCTTAAAAGCCTGGAATGCGTCTGCATCCAGCATTTCGCACCAGAAATAACTGTAATATCCGGCAGAATATCCTCCCGACCATATATGATTAAAGTATGTAGATCTGTACCTTGGCTTGATTTCGGGAATTAATCCCCATTTATCCATCGCTTCCTTTTCAAAAGCTCTGATATCCGGGTTTGTGGGACCTGTCAATGAATGGTATTCCATATCCAGCAGTGCCGCGGCAAGGAACTCTGTAGTGGTGAAACCGGTATTGAACTTACCTGCCTTGTCGAGTTTCTCAACGATCTCAAGGGGGATCACCTCGCCAGTAAGATAGTGTTTCGCATATTCCTTCAGGACTTCCGGTTCAAGAACCCAGTGCTCCATAATCTGTGAAGGCAATTCCACAAAATCGCGTGGAACGGAACCTCCCGGGCACGTAATGTTTGAAAGAAGGTTGTTAAGCGCATGCCCGAACTCATGGAACAGGGTTTCTGCTTCATATGCTGTTAAAAGAGACGGTTTATCACCTGAAGGGGGTGTTGAATTTGTGACCATTGTCACAATCGGGTAAATCATTTTACCATTAATATCGCGTTTCTGGCTCCTGTAAGTTCCACACCATGCACCGCCACGTTTTGAGGGCCTTGGGTAATTATCTATCATCAGTATTCCAACATGCTTTCCATCGCGTCTTACTTCAAAAGTATTTACATCAGGATGGTATTTAGGTATGTCGTTCCTTTTGGTGAACGTGAGCCCGTAAAGCCTGTTGGCAACATAGAACATCCCTTCCATAACATTATCAACCCTGAAATATGGCCGTGTGATCTCATCGTCAAGTTCATATTTTTCCTTTTTGATTTTTTCGGTGTAATACCACCAGTCCCAGGGCTCAAGTTTGAACTTGCCGCCTTCCTTATCTATCAATTCCTGCTGGGCAGAAGCTTCTGCTTTTGCGACGGGAATAGATGCATTCCACACCTCTTTGAGGAAATCAAATACTCTTTCCGGGGTTTTAGCCATGTTTCTTTCCAGTGCAAAATCTGCAAAACTATTATAACCAAGTAGTTGCGCTCTTTCGGTCCGCAGGCTTGAAATCCTCGCAATTATTGACTTGTTATCATATTCATTATCATTGTCCCCTTTCATGAAATATCCTGTGAACAGCTTTTCCCTCAGGTCGCGGTGGTCAGAATATTGAAGGAATGGCGTCATACTTGGAACCTGGAGGGTGAAAACCCACTTCCCTTCGAGGTTAAGTGATTTGGCCATTGTAGCTGCCTGAGCAATAGCACTTTCAGGCAAACCGGAAAGGTCTTCTTTATTATCAATTACAAGCCTGAAGCCGTTGGTTTCAGCAAGAAGGTTCTGTCCGAACTTTACCTGAAGCAGTGAAAGCTCCTCATTGATACCGCGTAATTTTTCCTTATCTCCGGGTGACAGAGCTGCCCCGCTCCTTACAAAATCCTTATATGTATCCTCAAGAAGCTTTTTTTCCTCATTGGTCAGCTTGAATTTCTCCCTGTTATCGAATACTGATTTAACCTTTCTGAAAAGCGTGTCGTTGAGCATTATATCATCTCTGTGTCTCGAGGATAAGGGAGCAAGTTCCCGGCTTATTGCCTGCAGTGAATCGTTTGTATTGGCAGAGTTCAGGGCTCCAAAAACCCTGCTCACTTTATTCAGGAGATCACCGCTGTAGGCCAGCATTTTTATAGTATTGTCAAAATCTGGTTCTTTCGGATTTGTAATAATTTTCCTGATTTCATTATTCTCTTCTTCAAATGCTTTTAAATAGGCAGGCATATAGTGCTTTGCCATTATCTGTTCGAATGGAGGCACTTCAAATGGTGTTTCCCATTTATTTAAAAAAGGATTATCGCTTTTTATTTCTTTTTTGCAGCCTGTTAAAACTAAAGCTGCCACACCAAGGAAAATTGTAAATCTTTTCATATCCGGAAATCAAGTTTATGTTTCGATGCTGTCGAAATGTACAAAATTGAAATTAAATCCCTTTATAATATTGGCAAAACTTATAAGATTCACATCCTCATTTATACTTGCTCCGGCTATGAATTTGATTCACAGGATGATATTGTTATGACAAGAATGATCTGATAGCTGGATTCAGTCAGAATGATTAGCTGATATTAAAAGTTTTATATCAGGAAATTTATATAAACCAGGCTTACATCTTAGCCTTTATCTCCTGATTTTTGTTTGTATATTGTCCCTGAAGCTGAATTATATTGGAAAGAATGGAGTATAATTAACAGAATCAGATAAATACATAAAATATTAATTATTAGTAGATATGGAATACATCAGACTTGGCAACACGGGATTGAAGGTATCAAGATTATGTCTCGGAACTATGACATATGGCAAGCCGAATGAACGCTGGAAATGGGCACTGAATGAAGAAGAAAGCAGACCTTTCATCAAAAAAGCGCTGGAACTCGGGATAAATTTCTTTGACACTGCAGATATTTATTCAACTGGCGCCAGTGAAGAAGTAGTTGGTTCTGCTCTCAGGGATTTTGCCAGACGTGATGAAGTGGTGATTGCCACTAAAGTCTTTAATCCGATGAGCAAAGATCCCAATGACCAGGGTCTTTCCCGTAAACACATCATGAAATCGATCGATCTCAGTTTAAAACGACTAAAAACAGATTATGTGGATTTGTACCAGATCCATCGCTGGGATTATAATACTCCGGTTGAAGAGACTCTGGAGGCCTTGCATGATATAGTTAAAGCTGGTAAGGTCCTGTATATCGGGGCATCTTCAATGTACAGCTGGCAATTTGCAAAAGCGCTATTTACTGCTGACCTTCATGGCTGGACAAGGTTTGTTTGCATGCAGCCCCATTATAACCTGATTTACAGAGAGGAGGAGCGGGAAATGATCCCATTATGCAAGGATCAGAAAATTGCAGTAATCCCGTGGTCTCCTCTGGCCCGCGGATTGTTGACAGGGAACCGGTCAAGGGAAAGAAATGAAACCCTGCGCGCAAGAACCGATGAATTCGGAAAGAGTTTATATAAATCGGATTCCGATTTCGAAATCATAAACCGGTTGACAGAAGTTGCCAAAAAGAAAAGAGCTTCCAAATGCCCAGGTAGCACTTGCCTGGTTGCTGAGCAAACCGTATATTACAGCTCCTATTATCGGAGCCAGTAAACCGGGTCATCTGGAGGATGCTGTAGCGGCTTTATCAGTAAAACTAACTTCGTATGAGATACATCAACTGGAAGAACTCTATAGCCCTCACCAGGTCTCAGGACATTCATAAACCTGCTTCATGGCTGAGGAAAACTGATCGGGCCTCTCATAGTAAACAGGGTTAAAGGGTCGAGCGTCCTGACTTCTGACGTTTAGTGCGGTAACAAATTCCACTCGGATATAAGTCCTGCAAGATTGCTCTGTAATATATCATTCATTGGAGATCGGAAAACAAACACTTCTTTTGTCAAGTTATCCCGGATGTGTGTTTCGGTTATGTTCCATATCAGGAACCGGATCTCTCTTAATGATAATTTAGTGGTTAATTCCAGATATTTTTCAGCCATCAACGCTACAAAGCAAATCAATACATGTGCTTTAATCGCATCATGTTTCTGATGATAAATCGGGCGGGCTTGTAAATCGAACTTGCTCATTCGAAATACATTATGCAAAGCTTTCCATAATGTATTCAAATGGATAAAACAGAATCTGACGATCAAAAAATTATGGGGACGCTCTGCTCATGGTCAGGCTCATCAAATAGCAGCAGCGGCTACTCAAGGACGCAAAAAATTGTTTTTGACGGCCAGGGAAATTTCCAGGTTGGCAGTGAGAGCAGCTTCAGCAGTGATGCCGGTATTGCTTATGGAGGAAATCCTAATATTCAGACAGGAACATATAAAGTCGGAGATGGGACCGTTACATTATATTACCGGGATGGCACTATATACGAGTTCAGGATAAACATGCGTCAGGATAACGGTATGATTACTGAACTTATGTACGGAAATACACTTTACGCAACAGGTCTTTGCCAGTAATCTTATTATCGTCTTAAACAACGGTCATAATATCTTCAGGAAGATCCTTTTTCATATTTGAGGGTTAAAGGTCTTCCATAAAGAAACATCGTTTCTCCTGGTACAAGGAGTTATATTCGCTCAGGTTCATTCCTGAGAGATCCGATGATAAAAAATCAACTTCTTAAATTTCTTCTATTTGATTTTTCAAATAGTTTAAAAACAGCTGAGAAAGTTAAACAAATTAGCCCTTGACTGAATATTGAAAGCATTTGATTGATTCTTTTTATCCGCTGATGGACGTTACTTTAATTTATTACTTTAATTTTGTTAATCAATAAATGTTAAAATAAGTTAAAATCTGTCTGAAATGTCTCCATAAGTCAGGAAAGATTCAGATGAAACCTCTGAAAAGACATTTGTAAATCGGATTTAAATACACAATGATTGAAGGAGTTATATAAACCACCATTTCCATAAGATGCCTCTGTAAAACCGAATATGATTTTTAATCGCCCAATGTATTTCATATCAGATAGCCAGTTTTTGACTTCGCTGTATTACAATTGTTTGCGATAATAACTCGGGGAATCTGAAATGTATATAAACAAAAGTACTAAGAATATAAGATAACTCACAAACCCTAAACTAACCTCAAATCGGATTGCCTATGAAGAAAACATACTATTAACCTGGAAACCTCCGGATATTATTTATCTGCGTTTCGTCCTAAACAAACTTAAATCTGTTCTATTTTAAAAAGAAATTGTTTTTGTTAACCATTTTAAACTATGAAACAAAACCTAATTAACCCCATTCCGGATTATATATCCGGGATAAGAAGACCTTTGCTAATTGCGAAATTAGCATTGTTCATATTTTTATTCAGCATACTGCAAATAAATGCAGTTAACCTGAGGGCTGCAGATAATCTGAAAATTAAAGCAGATAATTCACAGCAGCAGCTGACAGTAACAGGTGTTGTGAAAGACAGAGACGGCCAACCTTTAACGGGCGTAAATGTCACGGTAGAAGGCACCATAGTCGGAGCACTTACTGATGCCAACGGTAAATATTCTTTATCAGTGCCAAGGACTAATGCTGTACTGGTATTTACTTTTATTGGCTTTACAGATGTAAAAGAACCGGTAAATGGCAGGACGGTTATTGATGTCACGCTGGAAGGATCCACAGAAGCTCTTGATGAGGTAGTTGTTGTGGGATACGGCACGCAAAAAAAGAAGGACCTTGCTTCGGCTATTACGGTTGTTAGCACCGAAGAAATTGCAAAACAGCCTGTGTCTAACGCTGCAACCGCGCTTCAGGGGCTTGTCCCGGGAATTCAGGTAACAGCCACACGAAACAGTGGAAATCCTGATATTGTAATTCGTGGCTTGGGTACTACCCAAGGTACCAACAGCCCTTTATATGTTATTGATGGTATTCCTCAATCCGGTTTGTATGTTAACCCTTCGGATATTGAAACCATGCAGGTCCTGAAGGATGCTGCATCGGCAGCTATTTACGGTTCGCGCGGTGCAAACGGTGTGATTCTTATTACCACCAAAAGCGGTAAAAACGCAAATAACGGCCAACCAAAGGTAAGCTTAAGAAGCTATTATGGCGTTGAACAACCATGGAAATTGCTCGATTTGACAACCACTGCTGAATGGGCATCGGTTGTTTATGCCAGTAATGGTGGCCAAGGCAGTAGTACTCTTCCGGCGCTTGCAAAATGGATAATAGAAGATAACGGCGGTAAATTCAACGGGCCGGAAACGGATTGGCAAAAACAAATTTTCCAGACAGGCGCACTTATCCAAAACGGAATTGACATTTCGGGGGGTACTAACGCTGGTAACTATTTTTTCTCGGCAGAGCAGTACAAACAGGAAGGCATTCTCATTACAACACCGTATAATAGATATTCAGTTCGGATGAATTCAAACTGGAAATCCAAAAAATTCAGTTTTGGAGAAAATGTTTCTTTTACGTATTCTAAATCAAGAAGTGAAACAGTACCTGACGGTCGCTCGGCTATTCAACAGGCAATAAATATGACACCGAATATTCCTGTGTATGACGTTACACAGCAGCCGGGCGGATATGCAAACTTCAATTGGACGAACCCAGATTACTCTCCTGCTCTCTCGGGACACGACGCTGGCAATGTTGTAGCATATCTTGAACGTATAAGAAACATGAACTACGGCAAAAGGTTTATGGCAAACGCTTATGGTGAGTATCAAATAATGGCAGGACTTACTTTCAGAAGTACATTTGGGATTACCAGTTCGGATAATGAAGGCCGCAACTTTACATTGGCTACCCAAGGACAAAGACTTCCAAATACAACGCTTAATGAAAATCACAGTTGGACGTACAACTGGATTTGGGATCAAACCCTTACCTATAGTAAACAAATTGGCAAGCACGATTTTAGTCTTATGGGGACTTATTCTTCGGAATATTCGAAAAATCACTATTTTAGTGCTGGTGGTCAGACCATTCAAACTGAAATACATGATGTGCTTGGTAAAGTTGAAAGCAACTTTAGCGTTGGCGGAGGCGAAACCGAACAAAGCCGTCTATCATACCTTGGCCGTTTAACCTATTCCTATGCAGGTAAATATATTTTGGTTGCCAACATTCGCCGCGACGGTTCTTCTAAATTCAACAAGGGCAACAAATGGGGTACCTTCCCATCGGCTTCGGTTGCATGGAATATCAGCGAAGAGTCGTTTATGGATGGTATAAAAGAACGGGCTCGATTAAGCCGTATGAAACTCAGGGGTAGCTTTGGTGTGGTAGGTAACGACGGGCCAATTGGTCCTTACAGTTACGTAGCTGCTTTGAGTGCATCGAATTATAATACTGGTTCCGCTGGCCTTGTTGGGCAAACCGTTTCAAATTTAACGAAAAACCCCAACTTAAAATGGGAGAAATCTGAGCAGCTTGACCTGGGTGCCGAATTAGGTTTCTTTAGAAATGCTTTGACGGTTGAAGTTGACTATTACAATAAAAAGACCAAAGACATGCTTGTAGCAATTCCGATTCCCGGATCAAGCGGTTCAAGTGCTTCTATTCTCCAAAACGTAGGATCTATTTTAAACAGGGGTTGGGAATTTTTGGCTACCTACCGTAAAAGCACCGGCGATTTCCATTACTCAATTGGCGCGAACTTATCAACCAATCGTAACGAAGTACTCGATTTGGACGGTCAGGTTATTTCCGCTGGTGGTTCTGAATTTGCTTCTTCATCAACTCGTACAGAAGCCGGCCATCCTATTGGTATGTTCTATGGCTATAAAACAATGGGCTTATTCCAGACTCAGGCCGAAATTGATGCCTATGTTGATGCGAATGGAGTTAAAATGCAACCCAATGCAGCTCCCGGTGATATAAAATTTTATAAAAAACCAAACGCCGAAGGACAATTGGTTGGGGTAATCGGTGCCAACGATATGGTTTACATTGGCGACCCTAATCCTGATTTTACGTATGGGATCAACTTATCAGCCGATTATAAAGGATTAGACCTTACAGTATTCTTCCAGGGCGTACAGGGTAACGACCTTGAAGGAATTTTAACAGCATGGACTGAAGGTATGCACAACAACTTTAACTTGGGCAAAAACGCACTTAACCGCTGGACGCCCACAAATACAAATACAACAGTACCAAGGGCTGTTCGGGGTGACCCCAATAAAAATACTAACATTTCGGACAGGTATATTTACGATGGTTCGTATTTACGATTGAAAAACCTTACGTTGGGTTATACCCTGCCCAAAGCATGGGTAAATTACGTTAAACTTAGCAAAGTTAGAGTGTATGCCACAGGGCGTAACCTGTTAACCTTTACCAAATATCCGTTCTACGATCCTGAAATCGGATCAGGATATGTTGGTCTGTCATCGAGTGGTAACTCAAGTACAGCCAGGGGTATCGATAATGGGTATTATCCGCAGGCTCGTGCTTATATTATGGGTATTCAAATTGATTTTTAACATAAAGACATTATGAAGATGAAAACCAAAATATTTTTATTCATCGCAGGATTACTGTTTTTTGTGTCCTGTACGGAAACCTTTATAACAAAGGATTTAGATAAGTCGAGCTATGATCCCGCTACTTTTTTCACTACTAAAGCCAAGGCTGATCAGGCGCTTGTCGGAGCTTATACATCCCTTCGGGATCAATATGGACAAACATGGGGAGGCGTCCACGTTATGCACATGGTTCTCAGTGACGACCTTTATGAAACTCCTAAAGCAGCAGGTTTTGCTCCATGGGGCACTATAAATAATTTTTATATCAACGCCAACGACGTTAGCAGTGTATGGAACTCATGGTATGCCGCTATACAACGTGTAAATACTGCTTTGGATAATATGAAACTTGCCCAGGCAGCCGACCCTGCCTTTACTAAAGACCAGTTAGATGTTATGGAGGGGCAGGCTTATTGTCTCAGGGCATTCTACTATTACAGTTTATTCGATTATTACCCAAAAGACAAAATTATTCTGAGAAGTACACAGGTCTTAACTCCCGGTGAAAGCTTTATTAAGGCTCCGTCAACCGAAGCAGAAACATTTGCGTTTATTGAAGCCGATTTGAAAAAGGCACAGGATCTTTTGGTTAAAGGCACCAATACCACTGCTGGTTATGATAAATGGAGAGCAAGCCGTGGAGCAGCTACAGCATTGTTGGGCAAATTGTATTTGAATAAAAAAGACTATGCAAAAGCTGCCGCCGAATTTAAAAAAATCCTTCCCGGAGTAGGCGACGCTACGTATGGTACTTATACCCTTGGCGATTACAGGGCCAATTTTACCATCGCCGGAAAAAATAACAGCGAATCGCTTTTCGAAGTTCAGTTTGCCGACGTAACCACACCATCAGGCCAACGCGGTGGAGGGGTTCAGAACTGGTCATTTAACGATCATAATGCATGGAGTGCTATGCTAGGGTGGAACTTTGCAGTTCCTACATATAAACTCGACGATTTTGAAAGCTGGACTGAAACCATTGCCGGGCAACCTACAAAGGTATATGACTACAGAGTTTATGCCTCGTTTTTGGGTGTACCTAACGGTATAAATCTTACACTTGGCACAAGAACTGTGAACTGGATTGAACAGGGATGGTTCATAAAAGATTGGTATGCGGCTAATGGAATTGACATAACCGGACTAAAAACTGGGAATGATAAGGATTTTTCTGCTGCAACATTTTATATAATTGGCGGTTTAGACTCATACGGTTCTTTTGGAATTCGCAAAAGGTCGAATGAAAGCAATGTAGGTTTGCCAAACAATGATGCTACGGCTACAGTAACTAACTTAAGACTTATTCGTCTATCTGATATTATGTTGAATTATGCCGAATGTCTTGCAAATATTAATCCTACCAACCTTACTGCAACCGATCCAAACAGTGGTGTTTACTGGGTTGACCAGGTTCGTAACAGGGCTAATAATGTTATGACCGGCGACCAGTCGCATTTGTATAGCGCCCGTTCGGGTGTTCCCGGTCAATTGCCACCAGTGTTAACATTAATGAGTGCAAAAGGATGGACTTTAATGCAGGCAATCGAACACGAACGCTATGTTGAAGGTTATGGTGAAGGATGGAGACGCGAAGACCTGAAACGCTGGGAAAAAGGTGCCAGTTTTGTAAAAGGCAAACCGGGATATACAGGCTGGCAGTCGCTTATTCTTCCTGTTCCGCAACAAGAATTGGATAGAAACCCGTTAATGCCGCGATAACCAAAGGTTTTATGTTAATTAAGAGTGAAGCCGTTTCAGAAATGAGGCGGCTTTTCTGATATTATGCATTGCGTTTATGTCTTGTCCACATTTATCCAAATTTTAAAATTGTAAATTACTGCTGATGCGTTAATTTTTAAAAACTAAATAACTCATATTGTTCTTTGACATCTTGGATGACCTGTGGTTCTGTCAATAGTTCTTTTATAGACGATTTATCGAAGGAAGATATCCCCAGAATCTGCATTATTTCATAAATTGTCAATGAGCTATTAATTGCGTGTTTGACATAAGCGACAATGAGATAAGTGTAAATGGCAACCCAGATATGGATGTTCACTGCATTCTCTGAGTGTCCCCATAATTTTTTGTTTACAAGCCCGCCCGATTTATCATCAGAAACATGATGCGATTAAAGCACATGTATTGATTTGCTTTGTAGCGTTGATGGCTGAAAAATATCTGGAATTAACCACTAAATTATCATTAAGAGAGATCCGGTTCCTGATATGGAACATAACCGAAACACACATCCGGGATAACTTGACAAAAGAAGTGTTTGTTTTCCGATCTCCAATGAATGATATATTACAGAGCAATCTTGCAGGACTTATATCCGAGTGGAATTTGTTACCGCACTAAACGTCAGAAGTCAGGACGCTCGACCCTTTAACCCTGTTTACTATGAGAGGCCCGATCAGTTTTCCTCAGCCATGAAGCAGGCTTATGATGCAGGCAGACCTATATTCAAAGATCCGACCAATGGTCTCTACTATGCTACATCGAAGTATATAACGGACGACAGCGGGAACCCTCTGCTGCAGAGAGACCGTGTTGACTCGGAAAACAAAGGGATCAACCTTCGTGGTATAGTCTATGGAAACCTGAAACCTGTAAAAGGACTTGTGGTTACCTCCCGTTTCGGTTACACTGTGGCGCAGAGCACTTCTCACAGTTACAACACTCCATACTTTGCCACACCTCAGGCATCGTCATATGATTACAACATCTCTGCCAATGCCAATACAAACTACTATTATCAATGGGAAAACTTCGCCAACTATAATCTTGTCCTCGGCAAGCATAACGTCACAGCGATGGCGGGTATGTCCTACACCGAGAACAATGTGGACAACGTCAGTGGCAGCGCCACCGGACCCGATATTCTGACAGGATACGACCCGAACTTCCGCTATCTCGATTATGTAAAAAGTAATGTGGTCAGTGGAACTGAAAAGACCATTAAGACTTTCAACAATGCGCCCAGCAAATCAACTGCCATATCCTACTTTGGAAGTTTAATCTACAACTATGGCAACAGATACATCATTCAGGGTAACTTCGGTGCCGATACATTCGACTCTTCTAAATTGTCATCAAAAAAGCGCTGGAACTCGGGATAAATTTCTTTGACACTGCAGATATTTATTCAACTGGCGCCAGCGAAGAAGTAGTTGGTTCTGCTCTCAGGGATTTTGCCAGACGTGATGAAGTGGTGATTGCCACTAAAGTCTTTAATCCGATGAGCAAAGATCCCAATGACCAGGGTCTTTCCCGTAAACACATCATGAAATCGATCGATCTCAGTTTAAAACGACTAAAAACAGATTATGTGGATTTATACCAGATCCACCGCTGGGATTATCATAAACCGGTTGTCTGAAGTTGCAAAAAGAAAAGAGCTTCCTGATGTTCAGGTAGCACTTGCCTGGCTGATGAGCAAACCCTATATCACTGCTCCAATTATCGGAGCCAGTAAGCCGGGACATCTGGAAGATGCCGTAGGGGCTTTATCAGTAAAACTAACTTCGGATGAGATACATCAACTGGAAGAACTCTATAGCCCTCACCAGGTCTCAGGACATTCATAAACCTGCTTTTAAACAACAAAACCTGCAATCTGATTCCCTGAATTTTCAGACGATTAATTGATTTACCCCGGTACTGACACTACCCGGAAGGGCTTTGCAAATTATCTTTGCTCCAGCACTTCCATCGTGCTATTGCTTTACCAGTTCCACCCTCCTGTTTTTAGCCCTGCCTTCCTCTGTATCGTTTGATGCGACTGGTGCAAGGGAAGCGACACCATAAGGTTTCAGACGGTCTGCTGAAATTCCATAGTTTGCGACAAGGGAATTGACAACTGCATCTGCTCTTTCCTTCGAGAGTTTCAGGTTGGTATCAATTGTCCCGACATTATCGGTATGACCGACAACATAAAGTTTTAATGTTCCATTGTTCTTAAGAAGTATAGATATCTGGGAGATTGCCTCAGCGGATTGTTCATTAATATCTGACTTACCTGTTTCAAAATTGATCCCATAAATAGCCACATGACCGTTATTTCACCGGTTGAACACCTCAGATTGATTTTCATCAAAGATTACTTTTATTAATTAAATTGAGCTAAATTTCGATCTCAATAAACAATCTAATTTGTGTTGAAAATGAAAAAAGTTATTCTGTTTCTTATGGTATTAGCATGTGGCCGGCTGGCTGCACAAAACCAGGCAGGTGTTCCGTCGCAAAATCCTGCTCCTGTTCAGTTTACTGCTCAGCAGGATCATCAGAATATGATGGATCAGCTTGGGATAAAAAGTCTCCGTCCCGGGCCAAGCGGTAATGAATCTGCGCCTAATCATGCCAATTATGATGAATCGGTTGCGACACCATATCCCGATCTGCCTGATTTGTTAACCCTGAAAAACGGTAAGAAGGTTACTACTCCCGATATATGGTTTAAACAGCGTCGCCCTGAAATAGTGGAAGATATGGAAAGAGAAGTATATGGGCGTCTTCCAAAGAATATTCCGCCAGTTACCTGGACCGTGCTTGTATCTGAAAGAGAATCAGTCGGTTTTATTCCTGTTAATGCCAAGCTGCTAGTCGGGCATGTCGACAATTCTTCTTACCCATTGATAGACGTGAACATATCAATGGTGCTTGTTACTCCTGCAAATGTTACAGGCCCTGTTCCTGTACTGATGATGTTCGGGCAGGCAAATCTGCCGGCTCCTGCACAGCCTGATCAGGATGAGCTGAAAATCCTTAATGAAGCTATCAGGAAGTTGCTTTCTGAAGGTAATCCTGAGGTAAAGGCAATATTCGAAAAATACCGCGCATATACTCCAATTACCAGGGCGACAACAGCCTCTCCTTTTGGCGCAATGGGTCAGCAGACCAATCCGAATGCCGATCCACCCTCAACACAGCAGCTTCTTACCGCAGGTTGGGGTTATGCAATGATCAATCCGGGCAGCATCCAGGCTGACAATGGCGCCGGGCTCACCAGAGGAATAATTGGACTGGTGAATAAAGGACAGCCACGTAAACCCGATGACTGGGGTTCTCTCAGGGCATGGGCATGGGGTGCAGCCAGAGGTCTTGATTATCTCGAGACTGATCCGGCAGTTGATGCTAAACATGTCGGTATTGAAGGTGTTTCACGCTACGGGAAGGCAGCACTGGTAACACTTGCCTTTGAGGAAAGATTTGCTCTTGCACTTGTTGGTTCTTCAGGTAAAGGTGGCGCCACACTCCATCGGCGTAATTTTGGTGAAGCTGTTGAAAGTCTTACAGGAAGCGGTGAGTATCACTGGATGGCCGGTAACTACCTGAAATACGGCGCCTCTGAATCAAAAACCGGACCAGGCAATGCAGGTCAGCTGCCTGTTGATTCTCATAGCCTTATTGCCATGTGTGCACCAAGGCTTACTTTCATCAGCTATGGTATACCAGAAAAGGGTGATGCAAAATGGCTCGACCAGAAGGGCAGTTATATGGCAACGGTTGCGGCCGGAGCTGTATTTAAGCTCCTGGGTGTCAAAGATATCGGCGTATCAAATAATTATAAGACAGAAGTAATGCCGCCCATGAATACAAGCATGCTGGATGGAGAACTTGCCTGGCGACAACATGATGGGGGGCATACCGATGCTCCAAATATGAAATACTTTATTGAATGGGCTAACAGAAAAATTAATTACACACCACCCCAGGGAAGAAGATAAACTATGAAAAATATTACATTTTTCTTAAACTCTTTGATAATCTATATCAGTACATTATCGTACAATCCTGATATTCCGATGTCCTTACCTTCCATTCAGGAAGCTTCAAAAAGCGATCTTACAGCAAATCAGGATCTTCCACCCACAACATCCCTGGTATATCCGGGAACCGATGGCAGGCTGGTGTATGTCCCTGATAGCCTGGGCAATAAGATTCCTGATTTTTCTTATGCGGGATACAAAGGCGGAGGAGTTCCTATCCCGTTTGTAGCTAACAAAGAAACCGTATGGCCGGTTCCGGGTGACAATTCAGCCAGCATCCAGGCAGCAATTGACCGTATTTCTGCATTGCCTACCGGATCCATCCGGTTTCAGGGGCGCCGTATTGCTGAAAATGGGATTGTATCCGCTTGAGACACCGTTATTCATCAGGGCCTCAGGTGTTGTATTGCGCGGAGAAGGCATGAGTGATATAGGAACAATCCTTGTGGGCAAGATACCGAAGTCAACGGCGGGTGCAAGAGGACAAAGACAAGCCCTGATCAATATAATTGGTGCTTCCGGTATTTCAGCAATCGAAGAAACCAAACAGACGATCCTTGATAAATATGTGCCGGTAGGCTCGAGGAGTTTCACAGTTGCATCGGCCAAAGCATTCAAAGTTGGTGATAAAGTGCTCGTAAGGCGAATCGGTAATCAGGCATGGATAAAGGAAATAGGAGAAGACTCAACTGGCGCCGGAAGATACCGCTGGAGACCTTTTAATATAACCTGGGACCGTATTATTGTAGAAATAAAAGGTAATGTTATATCAATAGATGCTCCGATTTTCTGTGCAATTGAGACACGCTGGGGAGGAGGAGAAATAGTCAGGTGCGACGATCAGGGACGAATCGAACAGGTGGGGATAGAAAATCTCAGGGGAATATCAGAATATGATCCTTCCGTGCGTATGACATCCTATGGTAATATGGATCGTGGAAATTTTGATGACCGGACCAGACCTCATTACGAAGGGGACGAATATTATTCTGACGAAAACCACTATTTCAACTTTATTAATATAACCAATACAAAAAACAGCTGGGTACGTAATATCAGCGCCCTTCACTTTGCCAGCAGCCTGGTAAATGCCGCAAATGGAACAAAATGGATAACTATACAGGATTGCGAATCAAGAGAACCCGTTTCTATAAGGGCCGGTGCAAGACGATTTACTTATATGTTAGGCGGGCAGTTATCTCTGGTTCAAAGGTGCTTTTCGCAAAAAGGAAGACACTCCTTTGTTGGAGGTACAGGATCTACAGGTAACGTATTTCTTGATTGTGAAGCCGTTAATCCATTCTCAACAAGCGAACCGCATGCCAACTGGATAACCGGGCTGCTTTATGATAATATCAAGGCTCCTCTTTCGGCAAGATACTGGAAGGATATCAGTATCGGCTGGGCAGGTGCAAATATTGTATTCTGGAACTGCGAGGGTGATTATCTGATTCAGAGTCCGCCAACTGCTCAAAATTATTCTTTCGGCCACATAGGAATAAATGCAGTGATATTCAATACTTTTTTCCAGGATCTTACCAGACCCAGGGGGCATGTTGAATCGATGGACAGGCATGTAACCCCCAGAAGCCTTTATCTTACCCAGCTGAAAGAACGGCTGAGTATGGAAGCGGTGAAAAATATTGCAACAGAGGAACAGATCAAGAAATGATCACCGGAAATAAGCAGAAGTCAGAATAAAATAACAACAGAGGGTGTCTCAAATGGCCTATCCTGATCTAAAACCCCTAAATCCCCCAGGGGGGACTTATTGGTTTACAGATATTTACTAAGCCCCCCTTGGGGGGTTTGGGGGTAAAGAACAGCCTTTTGAGTCGCCCTCAGTTGTCTAAAGCAGATTCAATCTTTAAAAGCTATTTTAAATAATTTACATAGCCCTCCATGTTGGTGCGGATCTTGTAAACCCAGCTATAGCTTACAATGTAAAGAGTCTTCATATCATTATCGCCGAAACAGAGGCTCACAGGGAACGTAGGCAGGTTGATAATACCGATAACTTTCCCTTGCGGGTTGATGATCTGAACACCTACATATGTACCCACATATACGTTTCCGGCTTTATCGACGGCCATACCATCAGCGCTTGAAGATTTACCTTTCCTGTCAAGAACATTTTCAGGAAGGAAGAGTTTTGCAAACTGACGGCCATTGGCAACAGTTCCGTCATCTTTAATATCGTAAGCCCAAATGAAATTTTCCTTGTTGCTGTTTACAGGATACCAAGATTCGTCATCATAAGTATTACATATATATAATGTCTTTCCATCGGGCGACATTACGATCCCGTTTGGCATTGCGAATTCGTTTGGCGGGAAAAGACGCGTGAGCTTGCCTTCCGGCGACAGATAATAAATAGCACGACCCGGCTGATTCTTAACAGCCTCGGGAGTAAACTGCGGATCGGTAAAATAGATCCCGCCTTTTGTGTCGGTAATAATGTCATTCGGCCCATCGATCGGCTTGCCTTCATATTTGTCCGCAATAACCCTGACAACTTTCCCTGTGGTTGTCATCTCAATTACTCTGTGACCTATCATATCACAAACCACCAGGTTCCCGTTTTTATAAGGATAAAGGCCATTAGTCTGCATTTTGCCTTCGGTAATATTTTTCATCGATCCATCAGGTGATAGTTCAACTATAGAACTCCTGTCAGGATGTGCATTCCATTGCTGATCGAATCCCATATTTGAGAAATAAACTTTGCCGTTCATCCATTTCGGACCTTCAGCAAAGATGAGTGCAGGGGTTGATTTTGTTCCATCAACAAGAAGCTCAGGTTTTGCGCCTTCCGGAATAATAGCATGCAATTCAGCCAATGCGGCTTTTTCTTTTTCATTATAATCGGATCTTGCCGGCCAGAAAATATCGATCGCATCGCAACCAAGATCACTTACATTAGCGCCATGAACCATATTTGCCGGGATTAAAACCACATCATTCTTTTTCATGGTCTGTTCCCCATCAAGAAGGATCTCGTTGCAACCGCCACGGAGAACAAACATTGTCTGCTCTTCAGGATGAATGTGACGCTCGAACACTGAATTAGGTTCCATTGAAATGAAGCTGACCTGTGTGTTTTTACCGGTGATTAACTTTGAGAATGCGCCTTTGGTGAGTTCAGTATACTGAAGATCATAAATGTCATATACTTTGTTTGGTTCAACATTCGGAGTCATCGGTGCATTGACGTCGATATTCTTTGAAGGAATGTTGCTTACGCCGGCCTTCTGAAGGTAGTCAAGGCGTACCGGGCTGTAAACTTCAAGAAGCCTGGCGCCTTCAGGTCCTGCAGTGACAGCATTTTCGCTGCCCTTTTCCAGATATACAAAGTCGACCCTTGGGGTAGCGCTATGGGTACCGTCAGGTTCTTCCCTTTTTCTTGAAACCATCGTTACAAATGATCCGTTTATCAGCTGACTGACAGATCCTTCCATAACAAAAGCAAATCTGTCGGATGAAAGCACTTCCCTGGGGATTTGTGCATTGGGTTCAAATTGAAGAACACCTGCAAGGGTTCCCGTTCCCCAGTAAAGCCTGGCATTTACCCCGGGGTACAGGTTTACAGCCGCGATTGCGTCAATACTTGTCACTTTCCCTGCTTCAAGGTTTGATGCCACTTTAGTCTTTGGCAAACCCGGAAGCTCCCGTCCGGTGAGGGCATACTGCCTGATCAGTTCAGTATTTTTCTTTTGCCATTCAGGTACCTGGGTGCACTGGTTCAGCATCAAAACAGGTAAAACCAGTAACAGTCCGGAAAAAAATAATTTTTTCATCGATTTAGTTTTCATTGATATCGTCATTTTTTATGTGGTTATGTTTGATTTGGTTGTTTATTTCTTTTCTGTAGTCATATTTCTAATGCCCAGCGGATCTGATACCTGATCCATTCCTACTATATCGTAGCCAAGCCATTGATATGATTTCGATAATGCTGCAGTTTTCGGCCAGGCATAGTCATGTTCTGCAGTTTTGGTCCACATCTGACGGTGTTCTTCGGTATCGAACATAAGCTCCATTTCAAAATTGAATTTTGTATCAGGTGATCCGATTTTTTTAGAGAAATCATCAGGAAAGCGTCTAAGAAGTTTTGATCCCATATATCCGATCTGTTTTCTGAGAGCAGGTATATAAACATCGATATAATTCTTTTCGAAATCTTCAAATTTATCAGGTTCCACCTCAAAAAACATCTGAAGTTTTGCCATAGTCAGGGGCACATCTGTCACATCGAGTTTTCCCTTTTCCAGAGCCACACCATAAACAACCATTTCAAGAGGATCAGTGTCAGTGCTCTCCAGTGAATGTATTTCCCCGGCACGTACCGGTACGGCATCACCATAGGTAATTTCCGCAACCTCGTCATTTACATGAACTGTGCCTTTGCCTTTGATCACGAGGTACACTTCTTCAACGCCTGAGTGAAAGTGCCTGCCGACAGACGATCCTGCAGGGATCAGAAGATGATCCACAAAAGCCCAGTTAGAAGCAAAGGCTCCCGGACCCAGGGCCCTCCGGTAAAATACCGTATCCTTGCCGCCATTCATGTTTAGCACCGGACGTTGTAAATCTTTTGTCAGCTGCCGGGTATGAATAAATGTCGGATTTTTTTCAAGCGTCACTTTGGAACGGTCATCAGCAGTCTCAAAAAGTCCTGTCGGATCTGCAGAATAATTGTACGAACCCCTTCGCTGCATACCTCCGCCTCCCGCAGCAGGGCCGCTGCCGGCAGGATTAGGGATTACCACGTTGAAATTCACCCAGTCTACCGGCTTATCAGAAGGATTGTACACTGCATGTGAATTACCTGATTTACAGGGAACACCAACAGGTCCTTTAATTAATGCAGTCTGTCCGTTTACGGTAAACTGACAATCACCATCAAGGATAAGGAACATTTCATCTGAATTAGTATGAAAATGATGACCAATTGAACTTTTCGGACCAAGCGGTCCATGATGCATAAAAGCTAAATCCTTAATAGCGCCCCTTCCCAGAAGTGTCTGCATGCCTAATGTCCCGGTACCCTGATGGACATTCTTTCCTGCCATAGCTTTGGATTTATCAGTGTGCCCGATGCGCTGTGCAAGAGGAATAATTTTAGGCTTTTCCTGACCAGAACCCCGGTCTGCCCGCTTAACAGTAATTAAAGAGCTTAAAATCCACATCAACACAACCGTCGATGCCGGGATTGCCAAGGCGATCCTCAGCTTTTTGAATCTCATCAAGAAATCTGAGAAGGTTTCATTCCTTTTCATAATCAATTTATTTCCAGTTAATTATTTTACTAAGTTCCAATATATAAAATTTGATAAGGATACTTTCCTAACAAAGGGATCAGTTAATAACAGTATATACAAATCTATACAAACAGGGAAGATTTGTGAAATATTTCCTGTAATTTATTTCCACTAATCAGTGAATATATCCTGATGAGCTGGTCTGAATTGTGGATTTCCTGAAAATCCGGTGTACTTTAAGTGAAAAATCATAACTTTATTAAACCTGTAATCCGGTTAAGAAATTTTGATCTGTTTTTTCGTGGTCATTCAGAGAAGCCTGAAATAAATAATACTACCAGATATGAAAAATATTATGACATTATTACTGCTCTCCTTTAGCTTTATACTTGAAGCCCAGGAGAAGGTTCCGACAATACAAAGTTTAACAACTAATTTTGAACGGATTGAAATAATAAAAATGACTCCGGGCACTGATATGCTGGATGGACTGAACCAGGTCGTCAAAGAGAGGAAAATAAAAAATGCTGTCATCCTTGCCGGTATCGGCTCGGTAACGGACTATCATTATCATGTTGTTTCCGATAAGAATTTACCTCCGGCACAGGAGGATCCTCAGGCTTCCGTTGCAATGGATCTTGTTTCTGTTCAGGGATATATATTAAACGGGAGGGTGCACACCCACATAGCATTATCAGATGAAAACAGTGTTGTAGGCGGGCACCTGGAGCCGGGTACCAAAGCACTGACTTTCTTTATAATCACGATCGGCGTATTACCTGACAATCTGAATATTGAGAACCTGGATAGTTACAAATAGTCCGGACAGAGCACATTGTAGAAAAAGAAAGTGCCTCAAAAGGCACCACCTCCCCATGGCCTCGCGGCCATGGTACTCCTCCTCCAGGAGGAGGAGAAAGTTAAATAAGTATAATTCAATACTTTGGGGATGTAGAAAAAGTCGTGGAAATTGTGATCTTCCCTTTGTGTTCCTTTGTGATGTACTTTGTGATCCTTTGTGTTTCAATATTTTAGAATTAAACACGAAGGGCACAAAGGTTTGCACTAAGGCACACAAAGAACTTTTTCTACAGCTCCTGTCCCGACCAAAGTGTCGGGACGGGGTGGTTAAAATGCCTTTCGAGACATCCTCTTAATAACACTTCTATTCAGATCCAGAGTACGACTATATCCACAGTTTATCGTAGGTTCTGCCTGTGCTGTCCCATTCAGGAGTTGCTTCAAAATATTTAGCATCTTTCGGCATACGACCCTTAAGATTCTCATCATTAAGTTCGATGCCTAACCCTGGTGCAGTCAGCGGGATATTGCCATAACCTTTTTCCATCAGAGGTATGCCATCGGTTTTGATTACCATATTCTCCCACTCCTGAAGCATGTCACCTCCATGAAACTCCAGTACCAGGGCATTCTCTGTAGCTGCGGCACAATGAATATTAGCCATGAATGCAACAGGACTGCTGTTATGGTGCATAGCCATCGGGATGCCTGCCTCTTCAGCATAATCACCTATCTTCTTGGTCTCAAGGATACCGCCAGCACTTACCAGGTCGGGATGAATAATATCGACACATTGCGCATCAATCAATGGTTTGAATCCTCCGAGCATACCGCCAAGCATATAAATATCCTCACCTGTGCAAATCGGAGTTGTTGAAGCATCCTTTAATGCTTTCAGCCTTTCATGGTAGAACCAGGGAACGGTATCTTCCAGCCAGCTAAGCCTGAAAGGCTCAACGGCTTTGGCCATACGGATAAACTGGTTCTCATCCATGTAACCGAAATGGTCGGCAGACAATGGTATTTCCATACCAACCATATCCCTGATCTTCTTAATGTATCCGGCAATAGCTTCCAATCCTTTGTCAGTTATCTGCATCTGTGTGAAAGGAGCCTCAGTATTATTATAGCTCATATATTGCTGTATGCTTGCCTGCGGCACAGGCATCGGACCGGTGGGTCTCTGCGCAGGCGCACCCTGTTGCGGAGGACGTTGAGGTCTTGGCATTCCCACACCCCAGTATTCATTATTAGTCATCATACCCGGATCGGTAGCATTAAGTGAAGCCACGCTCAGGTCCATTTTAAGCCAGGTAAATCCTTCAACTTCAAGCCTGTTTTTCAGTCTTGCCTCCTGATCAGCTTCATCCCTTCCCCCGGGAGTATCGGCATATAACCTCATTTTATCGCGGTATCTGCCTCCCAGCAGCTGCCATACCGGTACACCCAGGGCTTTTCCGCAAAGATCCCAGCATGCCATCTCAACAGCGCTTACACCGCCTCCCTGGCGGCCATGAAAGCCGAACTGCCTGATGACCTTGAAAATCATTTCGACATTACAGGGATTCAGGCCTACTATTTTGCTTTTCAGGAACAGAGCATAGCGCTGGTCGGTTCCATCCCTGATGTCTCCTATTCCTGTAAGTCCCTGGTTTGTATAGATCTTAATGATACGGGTTGGGAAACTTCCGTAGCCTTTCTGAGCTACACGCAGGTCGGTTATCTTCAGGTCGGAAGGGCTGGATGACCGGGAAACATTCTGGGTTGTGCAGGCTATGGTGTCTTCGACAGAAAGATGCATTAAGCCTCCAAGCGCGATGCCTCCAAGCGCTGCCTTTTTAAGAAAATTGCGTCGATCGCTGGTTGTTGCTGGATTGGCGATTTCGGCTTTTGTGGCTTCTCTTTCTGCCTCCTCCCTCTGCCGGGCATTTTCGGCGATTAATTTAAGTGTGGTTTTCATATGTATGGTTAAAAGGAAATTAATTGAGAGTGGTATAAAAAAAACAAGGAGCCGGCAAAAGCTGACTCCTTGTCGAAATATTATTCTGAATTAAACATAGCTACATAATGCTGTATGTATAATCAGTTTGATCAGTTTTTATCCCAGAAAACCCTGGTAGTCAAAAAATCTCCACCTATTTTGGCAGCAGCAGCTTCAACATTTTCTATATTTCTTCTATATTCTTCATCAGAATAACGATATCTGTGAACAAATCCATCCCCTCCGTTTAGCAGCAGATTATCGTTATATTTATTGCGCTCTAACTGAGGATAACCGCTTCTTATAAGGTTAAACAAGCCTTCCCTGGCGTCCCATATATTGACAACCCAATATTGAATATTTATAAGTTTAAGCGCATCGGCAGTATTCCATGCTACTAATGGGTGAGCAAGATAAGTAGCTTTTTCGGCATCAGTAATTTTGAGAGGATATGTTATTCCATTTGCCGGATTTGTCGCCGCAGTAGTTGCCATTAATTCATACCTGTCCATATCTGCTTTTATGCCATTTTCGTAATATACCTGAGCTTGCGCATCGCCTCCAGGTATCCATCCTAAATGGGCAGCTTCGGCAAGATACAGCGAAGTTTGCGCATACGTAAGCCAGTACTGCGGCGTTAACGTCGATGCACCTGCCTGTACATTAATCTGAGAATAATTCAGCCCGTTGGTTTTGGGATGCTTCCCTCTGTATCCTTGTGTAGGATCCACAATCACATCAGCCGGTATTCCTACAGGTACTCCAAACTGATCAGCCCAGGCAAGACTTCCGGTTGCTTTCTGAGGGTTAACAGCGTCATCAAATTTTGCAATAATATACTTGCTCCTCGGATCTTCGGTATTTTTTAACTGATTTACAAACGGCTCGGCTGCATAATAATAGTACGGATTGGTTGCCGCATTTATAAGATTAGCGTGTCTTCCGTTTGAAAAATTTGGTGGCGTGAAAATTACCATTACATTATCATTGTTAGACACCATTACTCCGCCATTAAACGCTTCAGTCGCAAGTGCGGCACCTTTTGTCGGATTCAACTTGGAATAACGCAGGGCCATGCGCAACAACAGAGAATTGCCAACCTTTTTCCACTTATCAACCTGTCCTGCAGCATTCGTTGTTTTATTATAACCTTTTGGTCCAAAGAAAACATCATAATCCATGAAATCTTTAGTTGGATCTAACGCTGCTACTGCTTCCCTGATTTCTTTTTCAAGGTCGGTGTAAATTGCCTGAGCATCGTCATATTTGGGCCTGTAATATTCCGGGCCTTCATCGGCTCTTAATGCATCAAAGTAGGGAACATCGCCATGTTTGTCAACTATGTTCATAAACACAAAGGCTTTCCACATACGGATAACGCTTTTCAGGTTTGTTTTTGCAGGATATTTTTCATCTATTATTACTAGAAGTTTTTTATATGTCAGAAGAGCACCTGTATAATTACCCCATTCCGAATTTTGTTGCGCCTGGACATCGTAATTAAAATTAAACCCTGCTGTAGCGCCCAAATTATATGCGTTCTCAAAATATTGAGCTACAGTAGCTTCAGATTCCCAAGAGCCACCTTGCCCAATACGTTGCGATCCGGCAAAAACCATTCCGGGATCCAAATCCAATAGTGTATATTTTGAACCTTGGAGTGCTAATTCTTTAAAATCCTGGTCGCATCCCACAAATAAAAGCAGGAAAGCACCTATTAATGTTATTAGTTTAAACTTTTTCATAGTATTTTTCACTTAGTATTTAAGTATTAAAATCTCACATTTAACCCAAAAGAATAATCACGGGTTACTGGTAATGTCGCGCCTTCATAGCCATTGTCTCCTGTTGTTGATATTTGTTCAGGGTCAACATTGGGTATTACTTTGTAAAGAGTTGCCACGTTCCTAACTGATGCTGTGAGTGTTACACCCTTAACAAATTTAAGAAAATCGACTTTACTAACCGCCTTTGTCAGGTTATAGCTCAACGAAATGTTCCTTATCTTAACATAATCTGTCGAAAATATAAATGGATCCCCGATTTGAAGGCTTCGGTAGTCAGTATAAAAGCTTTGTAAGTCGGTAACTACTGATACATTTTTATCTCCTGCTATGTGTGATACCGTTGCACCAGAAACAGGATCCTTATGCGTTCCATTATAAGCATAAACGCCATCCACTACGAGATTTTGATTTGTACTTCCGTCAGCGTTTACCATTGGATTGCCGTTTTCATCAACACGGCCTACGAGGGACATCTTCGAGTACCCTTGCCTCGTCATATTAAGGTTTGTTGATGAAATTACCTTGCCTCCAAATCTGTAAGCCATAAATATGCTGGCTGTAATATTTTTATACCTGAATTCATTGTTCCATCCTCCTAATTGTTTCGGATTTCCGGAACCAACACTGTACATCCCGTTACCATTATTTCCCTCCTTAGGAGCATTTGCATTATTGTATGTTGAAACCAACCTTCCGGCGTTTGTTACCAATTTATTACCGTTGGCATCTCTCATATAAGTCCCTATGAATATTTGACCTTCCCTCTGCCCTACTACATCATACGACATTCCTGCAAAAGTGTTGGCACCACCGTTAGCCCACCAGTCTTCTGTTTGTACCATCGTAATTGGATTTCCTGCTTCATCAACACCTAAAGAAAGTACTTTACTTGACTGCCAGGTATTGTTCCATGAAGTAGTCCATGTAAAATTTTTAGTAACAACCGGCTCATATTCAATTAACGATTCAAAACCAAAGTATTTTCTCGAACCGACATTGTCACTGATAGAACCGGTTCCCGACAAGTTGGAAATTTGAACGCCATATATTTGTTTATCCATACGCTTTTCATATAGTGCAAGGTCAGCATGAAGTCTGTTTTTAAACATCCTCATTTCTAATCCTATTTCCTTTTCGGAAATATTATAAGGCGTAAGATTATAATTAACTACCGGAGCTGAAAGGCTACCAGTTGGAATTCCGTTAAACTGGTTGGCGGCAAGACTGTATGAAATAAGACCATAGTTTCCAAAAATGCCGCCTGCGTTGCCTACCTGGGTCCACGAACCTCTTACTTTACCAAAATCAAGCCAGTTCTGTTTTATAAATTGGGAAAATACAATACTGCCCGATACCGAAGGATAGAATTGATAGGTTCTCTTGACTCTTACCAGATTCGAGAACCAGTCGGTCCTTCCCGTAGCATTAAGATAAAAAGTAGAGTTATACGAAACTTCTGCCATTCCGTAAAGCGAATTCGTCCTGCTATTGCTATAAGAAGGATTACCCGGAGTTTTGCTTGTAGCATTAGCTATCGAGTAAAAATCACGGACAACAAAACTCGAACCGCTTAAGCTTACCCCATTGTTCTCATCCCTGCGAGTGTTTCCACCAAAGTTTGCAAGTGTCGTAAATTTACCGAACCGTTTGTTATAGCCCAAAAGGAATTCGGCATTTATGTTTTGTGACCAATTGCTGCCGAAGTTGTAGCTTCCCTTATATGTGCCGTCAGTATTCAATGGGTTGCTTGTACCTATACCTCCCGGATTTTTATTTTCGGAAGAGGAAGATGAAGTGGCGTAGTTGTACCTGCCCTGAATATACAGCCAGTCAGCTATATCGTAGCGTAATGTGCCGGTTGCCATTAAATTATTGTCTTTACGAATATCACTATAACCTGCTAACACAGCATAATATGGGTTCAGAAGCGTACCCTGAAAACCCGAAGATACCCTTTCGGTACCTGTTGCTGGGTCGATTGCACTTTCTGGATTTCTGAATTTTTCTATCGGAATAGCCATGGACATACGGGTAAGGAAGTTCATTGAACCACTGCCCTGTCCCCCTGTAGCCGGTGGATTAATGCGATTTTCTTTAGAATAGTTAGCAATCAAAGAAAACTTGAGTTTTGGTAAAATTTGACGATTAAGATTAAGGTTCACGATGTGTCTCGAGTACTCGTTGTCCGGTTCAAGACCTTTGTCAGTAGCATTCGAATAAGAAAACCTGAACGCGTTTTCCGGGGAATTGCCACCCGAAAATGCTATGGTATTCGTAAGCGTTGTCCCTGTTCTGTAGTACTCCTTAATCCTTGGTCCAATAAATGAATAAGGAATTTCGGTTCCATCAAAAGTAAAAAATGGATTTCCATCATACGGAGCACCCCATGACAAACCACCGCTATTTACTGCATCTCCCTTAGTAACAGGTCTTTTTCCTGCAGTTCCCTGTCCAAATAAATCCTGGTATTCGTAGTAATCCAGCATTTTTTGTGCCTGAAAGTTTGAAGTATACTCAAGACCGATTCCCTGTCCTGCCCCCGATTTTGTAGTAATAAGAATAGCACCGTTTGACGCACGCGAACCGTAAAGAGCTGCTGCAGTAGCCCCCCTTAATACTACCATCTCTTCAATGTCATCAGGATTAATGCGGTTCAAATCATTACCTCCGTCGCGGCCAATGCCACTATTACCTCCGCCTGCCGTACCCATAGGAAGACCGTCAATGACAAGAAGTGGACTACCACTTCCGCGCAAATTAATAGCCACACTAGCGCCAGCTCCGGAGGTAGGTACATTGATGTTCAACCCTGCAACCCTGCCATCGAGCGATTGCGCTACATTAAGTGCCCTGTTTTCCATTAAAACCTTACTGTCTACAGTTGCTACCGCATAACCAAGACTCTTTGATTCTCTTGAAATACCAAGTGCAGTAACCACGACTTCCTCCAATCCTATAATTGATTCTTCCAAGGTAATGGCTATGCTGGATTGTGTTCCAACAGGCATTTCCTTAGTCGTAAAACCGATGAAGGAAAATTGTAAAACTGCCTGGTCGTTTGGTACAGGGATAGAAAACCTTCCGTCGATATCAGTAACAACTCCGGAAGTAGTCCCTTTGACCAGGACAGTAACACCTGCAAGAGGGGTATTGTCCGCAGCGGCGGTTACCCTTCCTGTAACTGTCCGTTGAGCAAAAGCAACCTGTAAACCTGCGAACAACAGGAGTACAAAAAGGATTGTCAATTTTCTCATAATAAAATAGGTTAGGTTAATAATTAGGATTTGTAAATAAAATTAAGCAAAAAATATTGGTTCAAACTCTCAATTTCTTCAAAAGTATGTATTTCCCTGCCATGCAATCATTAAAATATCAGTCATAAATTTTAAAATTTCAATCATTCTAACGAACGACCCTGGCGCTTCCGCCTTTCATTACTTTTTCAGCTTCAGCCCTGGTAGCCCAGTTCCAGTCACCCATGAATCCATGACAAAGCGCTGAGTAAGCTGCAGAGAACTCAATCGATTCCTTGGGATCCCTTCCTTCAAGCATACTGCATATAAGTGCTGAAGCAAAGCTGTCACCTCCGCCTGTCCTGTCGAGAATCTCAAGATTTTCATATTTCCTTGAAGCATAAAATTCTCCCTTGTAAAGCATTACAGTCTGCCAGTCATTCAGCATAGCAGTTTTCACATGTCGCAAAGTTGTTCCCACAACCTGAACATTCGGGTACTCTTTAACAACCTTTTTGGCAACTGCCTTATAGTTTTCCGGATCAAGCTCAGAATAGGATTCAGTTCCGCCTTCTGCTTTTATTCCAAGCATTTTTTCAAAGTCTTCTTCGTTCCCTATTATCACATCCACATAAGGCATCACTTTTTTCATCACCTCTTTTGCCTTCTCGGAACTCCATAAAGTGGACCTGAAGTTCAGGTCGAAACTGGTTGTTACTCCGAGTTTTTTGGCCATCTTCAGTGATGTAATTGCCTCAGCAGCAGCATTATCAGAAATGGCAGTAGTTATGCCTGTTGTATGAAACCACTTTGTCTGTTGAAGGACTTTTTCCCAGTCAATATCTCCCGGTTTGATCAGACTGATGGCAGAATGTGCCCTGTCGTACATCTGTTTACTGGCCCTGGGGCCAATCCCGACTTCAAGATAACACAAGCCATTTCGTACGGTACCCTTGCCATCAAAAGGTAAGAGTATCACGCCTGACATATCAACTCCATGTTCCCTGGCTTTATTTATTATATATTGTCCCGACCATATGTCAACCAGCTTGGAGTACCATGCGGTCTTATGCCCGAGCCTTGCAGCGTTAACAGTAACATTAAGTTCAGCGGCAGCTATAGCGATAAGCAGATGAGATGATTGTTCAAGCCGTCCGTGATCGGGTGCGGTGAACCTTATCATTGCCTCACCAAAACCGATGATATCGTATTTTTTTTCTGTGCTCATTATTTCTGTGTTATGTTAATTTCTGTTCTATAAATTCAGCCCCTTCCGGTTAAAAATTGATCTGGGCTTCCTTCCCTCGAGGAAATCCACAATTCCTGATGCAGCTTCACATGCAACCCTTACAGTACATTCGGTTGTAAGAGCTGCACTGTGCGGGCTCACAATGGTTTTAGGATTTTTGAGGAATAATTCACCTTCGACAGGCGGTTCGTTGGCCAACACGTCGAAACCGGCACCTGCAAGTTTTCCTTCATCAAGCATCTTGCAAACATAAGCTTCATCAACGATCAATCCTCTGGCTGTATTTACAAGGTATGCTGAAGGCTTCATCAAGGAGAGCAGATCCTCTCCGACGTGATTTCTTGTTTCGGTTGTCATTGGAACATGAAGTGACAGAACGTCGGCTTCCTTATATACCTTCTTTTCATCAGTGTAGCGGACAATGCCGGGTGCGACAACATCGTCTTTAATATAAGGGTCATAAATTATGACTTTCATATTAAAGGCGGCCATACATTTTTTTGCGACCTGTTTCCCTATTCTTCCGTAACCAATTATCCCCAGGGTTTTTCCATCCAGGTCAACAGGGAGATAATACCTTCTGGCTATCTTGAACTTTCCCTGACGGGTTTCAGAATCAAGGAAGACCAGGTGTTTCGTGAGAGCCCCGATAAAAGCAACAGTATGTTCTGCCACTGTAACTGTATTTGCATCAGGGGTATGCAAAACCATTATTCCTCTTTTTGTGGCAGCTTCAACATCCACGTTATCAACTCCGGTGCCGGTCCGGCTTATTACTTTCAGATCAGGAGCAGAGTCCATAAGCTCACCTGTGAACTTAATTGTGGTATCAAGCATAATGCCTGTGATATCCTTAAGCATGCTAATAATCTCTGCATGATCCCCTGATGGTATATATACGACCTCTGCAGCCTTTTTAAGTATGTTGAGGGCATCAGGGCTTACTTTCTCATTTACAAGTACTTTTTTCATATTAATCCTTCTTTTTTAAGATAATCTTCAATTTTCTTTCTTAAATCATCACTTAGCGGCAGGAGTGGAAGCCTGGGATTTCCTCCGTAAAGGCCTGCCAGATCCATTGCATATTTTACAGCAGCAACACCTCCGCTTCCGGATACGGATTTGTTCAGCTGGATGACCTTTTCATTCAGCTTAAAGGCTTCTTCATATTTCTTACTTACCGTCAGGTTATAGAGCTTACAGGTGATCTCAGGAAACACATTAGCCAGAGAAATAACACCTCCGGGTGCCCCCATTATAAGACCGTTCACAAAGAAATTTGCTGAACCAGGCATCACATTGAAGGTATCTCTTACTGCCAGGAGAAAACTTTCGATATTCCCTGTCGAGGAATCCTTCAACCCCGACAATATTCGGATGCTTTGGCTATCTCCTTAACCAGGCTTACCGAAAGAGTGGTTCCTCCGGTAAACTGAGGTGCATTATATACAAGGCACGGAGTTGTAACGCTGCCGGCAACATCAGAAAAATATCTGAGAAGCACCGGGTCGGTCATCTCCTTTTTAAAGTATGATGGCGGCAGAAGTGTAATAAAATCAGTTCCCAGTCCCTGGGCTACCCTGGCAAATTCAATTGTTTCCTTTGTTGATTCAAAAATACATCCGGCCATAACAACCTGGTCTGAACCCTTATTCTTTATGATTGTTGCAAGAACCTTTTCCTTTTCACTGTTTGAAAGACTTTTGTTCTCTCCGTTGGAGCCAAGGGCAAGATAACCTTTCAGACCGGACTTTGCATAAAATCCCATATTGTCTTTGAGCTTATCATAAGCGACCTCTCCTTTGTCATCAAAAGGAGTTGTGATCGGTGCGAAAACTCCCATTAACTTTTTTTCCATTGGTTTACTTTTTTGATTAATATTTGAATACTTGAAATATCATATGTATATATATATGTCCATCCCGGAAAGTGAAATTAACACTTCCGGGTATGAAATCACAATTGGAGTGGTTGTGAATCCTTCCATTATTCCGGCTAACCGGCTATATTTATAACGCCACAAACTGTTATTTCGACGTGGGCGGAGGTGTTTGCTGCTGCGTGGGACCACCGGGTGTTGAAGGAGGCGGTGTATTAGGACGGTTCGGCTGAGGCAGATTCAACGGATCTTTCCATTCAAGCTGCATCTTAATATTAGATCCCAGCTTATAGGTTATTATGCTCTTTTCAGGATCCTGCCCTCCGATGATATCAATTTTGTCCCTGTCAACGTTCCCCAATCCTCCTGCTGCGCAGTAATTCAGGTAACCGACATCTTCAAGCGGTATTCCCATGAGCCTTGTAGCCATACTATCCATGGCAACAGCATCAAAACTGGCCAAAGCTATTTTGTGATCAACTGGTGTGCCGTTAATAGGTCCGTTACCTTCCATACCTTCCAGACCATCAATTATTGAGAAATCGGGCAAAATATACGGAGCTTCCAGGAAAATATTGTAGTGAAGGAAGCGGGAACCGCCGGAATGCATATTGCGCTTATAACTTATAGGTTTGGCACCATTGACAGCCCCCGGATTCAGGGGAGCACCCATTGCAAGGTTCTTTACAGCACCGGTCATGACAACAGAGTTATGTGTCTTAAGCCTCGAAATTGAAATAACAAAGTTATCAGGACTTGTCAGTAAATCAGATACCTGTATTTTATCCACGTGCAGGTTTCTGTCCATAATACATACGGGTGTTCCGGTGCTTGATGCGTTGATGTCGACGAATTTCACATTGAAATCTTTCGCGAGGTCAAGATACCCGTAGTTCTTAAAACCGTCAGATGAATTAACGGAGGAACTTGATTCGGCTATTAATATCTGACCTTTATAAATAGGTTTTAAGAATTCCAGAAGAGCTCTCATAGCATCAACGTGTGTTGCACAGAGAGGTATGCTGGTTACCACCATATTCGGTTTGATAATAAGTTGTTTCTTTTTAAGCGCGGCTTTAATCTCGTTCTGGAACGGTTTCATAACCTCATATAACATCTGCCTGCGTTCTGTTCCTGTTGTAAAAGCCACGGAACTGCGGCTCTCAACAGCCAGCTGTTTTAGTTTCGGCCCGTTTTCCTTTGATTCAGCTGCCATGACATCGCTAAAACCAGTCGTAAGCATCGCTGCCGAACTGAGACCAAGCATTTTGAGGGCGTTACGACGCCCCATAACTAACTGATTTTCTTTTGATTTCATAATTTTATGATTTCAATTTATTTATTTACTAATTATAATTTAGATTCCGACCCAGGTTCTCCGGGCTAAAATAATTTATTTGTACCGCAATTTTTTATATTTATAATGCAGGTATCTCAGATTTAAGTTTTTTTAACAATACAATCAGCGGCTTTTAAAATCATCCGGTAAAAAGTTAATACCGGTAACCGGTAATTTAATCAAATCTAGACTAATCCGTATGGTTCAGCCAGCATTGAGTGCGGCTTGAAATTATACCGGTCAATTATCTCGGAGGAGCTGTTCTTGCTTCACGTTCTTTTACAAATGCTCTTATGAATTCGGCAGAAGGGGCTGCTTTAGGGATCTTTGAAAAATTTTCCCATAGTTTCGGCATTATCCAGAAGCCATTTGTTGAATTGGGAATTCATTTCAGGAGTAAAACCTCCATCAGCCTGCTGTGCGGTAAACTTTCCCGCAACCACACCTTCATGTGCAAAAACATCCTGCATACGTGTCCTTTCAGACGTTTCAACAACTCTCTGAGCAAGCTGAGGCGGAATAAAAACTACTCCTTCACGTGTACCCAGGACTATATCGCCCGGCATAACGGTTACATACCCGATCTGGATGGGGCAGTTTACCCCTATCACGAGATTTGAGCTATTGGCCTGGGGCCTGAAGTCACGTACCATTACGTTCCAGTCAGGATTGACAGCCAGGTTTCCGTACAGATCGCGCAGAGTTCCCTTTATAACTGCACCATTACCTGTTTTGGTCCATATGGTTGTACCAAGGTTGTCGCCTACATGCGATGCGTCAAGGATTGCTTCACATACATCTGCAACATACACATCGCCCTTTTGCAACTGGTCAATACCCCATGTATATTGTCCTCTTCCTCTCCCGTCTTTTGTTCCCTGCTGTTGAACAAGACCATTTAAGTCCGGACGATATGGAAGGAAATGAATTGTAGATGCCCTGCCGCAAATAACCTTATCTTCTCTCATCATTTTAAACCCTCCATAGTACTGATTGGAATAGGTAGACCTCATAGTCATACCCATACCCATAGCGCCTCCCTGACCCTCAGTAGCATCACTGAGACCGTTCAGTGTCTGCCAGGCTTCGGTAACAGTAACATACCTCATTCTCTGAACAATATCGTCGGAAACTTTCGGCCTCCCGTCGGGAAACCTGTCTCCTTTCCAGAGCGATGTGTAATACAGCATTTCATCTTTTGTCAGGGATGTTGGCTGGGCACTGACGGAAGAATACAAAAAGATCCCTGCCACTAAGGAAAGGCAGATTGAATAAAATAGTTTACTGATTTTCATAATATTACCTCCAAAATAGATAAAATTTAAAAACTATACCTGCCGTCCCGTGGTCCTGATCTGAAAGGTGATGATCAGTTGTTACCATCCATAAAAGACGGACAATTTGATTCGAATTTAATTATAATGGTCAAATAACAATTCCTATTCTGAGAAAATTATTGAATTAATTTTAACAGCTTCATTTATGATGATGTATTCGCACTGACCTGTTTTTGCTTAGGTTCACGCTGGCTCCAGAAAGTGGCAAGCGAGGAGGCAGATATATTCATCCAGGTACCGAAAATCAGAGGTGCCAGAGCAGCAGCCGTGCTTTTAAGAACATCATAGGCCAATCCCACGGCAAGACCAGCATTTTTGGTGCCAACCTCCATGGTTATGGCCCTTGCATCTGCTTCACTGAAGCCAAAAGCTTTGGATAAGGAATATCCGGAAATATATCCAAGGAGATTATGAACTATTGTGGCGATAAAAAGTGCCGGGCCTATGGTCAGTAAAGTGGCTTTGTTATGTGCGGCCACAATTACAATATACAACATAATGGCTCCCAGTGAGAGTTTTGGAAGTACAATATCCATCCAGTTTGCAGGTCCATTGGTCCGGCGAATGACTATAATAGTGGCAGACACAATAGTAATTGACCAGGCTATCAGGATGAGACCTGTTTTCAAAGACTTTAAAATTGCCGGGAAAGGGATGAAAAGCAGAACAAATCCGACAAGAAAACTGATGACAGCCATGATGCCGATATTCATATCCTTCTTTGTCCATGTTAAGTTTCCATAAAGGATCTTATTGATAATGATACCTGCAAATACCGGGATGAAAAGCATATTGAGAATACTTATCATCATACCGATGGCGTCGACCTCAATCAGCTGACCGGCAAATATCTTCATCAGGAAAGGTGTTGCGACAGGTGCAACTAAAGTAGTTAAAGTGGTAACGGTCATGGAGAGAGCCAGATTTCCTTTAGCCAGGTATGTCATAACATTCGATGCAGCACCTGCGGGTCCAACGCCCAGTAATATTATTCCTGCAGCTACTTCAGGGGGAAAATGATATACTTTTATGATAAGAAGCGCAAAGAGAGGCATTAAAGTATAGCACATGACACTGGCAACAATCACTTTCAAAGGTTTTGATAATTCCTTCGCAAAATCAGCAAAACTAAGTTTCGTCCCCATGCCAAACATGATTACCTGAATGGATGGCACGATGAGCTTATTAGTATCAAAACCCCAGTTTGTAAATAATTGAGGAAAATATAGTGTGAATGAAACAAATGCAAAGATCTGACAGGTGAACGATAATCCTTTTAATTTTTCCGTTTTACGAACAGTAAAGGAAAGTGCATAAAACATGGCAAAAAGAATCAATCCGGAGGCAGGATGACCCCCTTTTCCAAGTACCAGTATCAGTATCTCAGCAATGGCCAGCAAAATTGCCAGAGCAAGATAAATTTTCATCGTATCAGAGTTTTTCATTTTTGGATATCAGGTTATTTAGTATTAAGGAATTTAGTAACCGTTTCGCAGATCTGATCAGGCTGAAGTCCATATTTTCCAAGCAATTCTTCATAAGGTCCATTGCTGGCAAAATTATCGCCGATGCCTATCATCTTAATTTTTACCGGGAACTCCTGGCTGCATATTTCTGAGACGATACTTCCCAGGCCACCTGCTAAAAAGTGTTCCTCTACCGTCACTATTTTCCCAATTTCCCTTGCTGCTGACAGAATGAGTTCCCGGTCTATCGGTTTGAGCGTATGCATATCTATCAGGCGGACGCTTATCCCCGACTTTTCAAGCAGCTTTGCCGCACCAGCGGCTTTTGACAGAACAGTCCCTGTACCAATCAGTGCCACATCCGTGCCTTCCTGCATCACAATACCTTTTCCCAGTTTGAAATCAACATCTTCCTGATAGAGAACCGGCATTTTCGGATTTCCGATTTTAAGATAGCATGGACCGACATGACGAATCATAGCGTGAACTGCTTTTTTAATGGTTACAGGATCACCCGGATTGATAATCATAACCCCGGGAATTGTCCGGATCAGCGCCACATCGTCAATAGAATGATGGGTTGCCCCAAGCTGATCATAAGTAAGGCCGGCGCAACGACCAACTACCTTTACATTCTGATTCATATAGCCAAGGTCATTCTTGAACATCTCGAAGGGTCGTGCAGTCACAAAGGGCGCTATTGCAGCAAACACAGGAATTTTTCCTGTGGTAGCCAGTCCTGAAGCGTAGCCGATCACACCCTGCTCCATTATCCCAAATTCAAAATGTCTTTCAGGAAAAAGCTTTGGAAAATTTGCCAGACCTGATCCAGAGCTGCTGTCAGCAGAAAGGACAACTATATCCGGATTTTTCTCTGCAGCCTCAATGACGGCATCACCGAAGGCTTTACGGGGATCTATAAGTTCGTTCATAACTGATGCTCCTTAGCCATTTTATCTTTCAGCTTTTTTTCAATCAGATCCATATCACGTTCAGCCTGTTCCATTTCATCCGGTGTGGCCTTCCAGTAATGGTAGTTTACCTTCCCTTCAGCAAAACTGAGCCCTTTGGATTTTAAAGTATCAGCAATTATCACAGAAGGCTTACCTTTCTCAAAAGGAGCCTGCAACGCATTAGCGATAATCGCTTCCATGTTGTGGCCGTCAATTGTCCTGACGCTCCAGCCGAAAGATCTCCATCTTTCATCCAGGGGCTCATAGCTCATAACCTCAATGGTCGGTCCGCTTATCTGCAGCTTGTTCCTGTCGACAAATACAAGCAGATTATCAAGCTTATGCATTGAGGCAGCGGAGGCAGCCTCCCAGTTGGAGCCTTCGGCCAGTTCTCCATCGCCCATCAAAACATATACCCTTGAAGAAGATTTATCGAGCCGCAACCCAAGCGCCATTCCTCCGGCTATTGACAAGCCGTGACCCAGAGCTCCCGTATTTGATTCAACGCCGGGAAGCTCGTGCATATTAGGGTGTCCCGGGATCCGGGAATCAAGGGCTCCATAAGTGTCAAGAATACACTTATCGAAAAATCCCCGTTCTGCCAGAGCAGAATAAAGAACCAGACATTTATGTCCGGCTGACAAAACAAAACGGTCGCGCTGTTGTCCAGGCCGGATTTTCCGGATCGATATGGAGTAATTTAAAATAAAGGGCTGTTACTATTTCGACAGAAGAGAGGGCACCACCTGCGTGACCTGCCTTTCCTGCCCTGATCAGACGTAAAATATTACGCCTGATACTGAGTGCTGTACTTTCCAGTTCAAAAAGCTCTTTACTGTTCATCAGAATAAAGAAATAAATCCTTCCGGTTATAAATGATGCTTCTTTGCATATTCCACATAGGAGGCAACTTTTGGCTCGGAGCTGGTACCCGTTTGCCATCTTGCCTCCATCCAGGTCTTTATGATCTGTTTGGCTACTTCGGTCCCGGTTGTAAATGCACCGATAGTCAATATATTTGAGTTGTTGCTTTTTATGGCTCTTTCGGCAGAGTATGTATCCGCGCAAAGGGCCGCATAGATACCGGGCACTTTATTTGCGGCAATACTCATACCGATCCCTGTTCCGCAAAGAAGAATTCCCCTGTCATATTTATTGGCTGCAACCGCCTCACCAACAGAAAAAGCTACTCTGGCATAAATGGGATCATCACTGCCAAAATCCTTTACATCATATCCCATATCCTTTAGCTGGACTTTTATCAACTCCTTCAGGGCTGCCGCATTAGGATCACATCCTATAGCCACGGTCAATTTCTTTTCGTGAGGTAAATTGCTCATTTCAAATTTTATTTCTAAAAGTATTTCCGGTATGCATGCAACCGATTTCAATAAAGCTCTAAAACTAACTACTTTTTTTTAATCACCCAAACATTTACAATTAGCCCATCTTTATCTTTTTTTATAAATGATTAATATACAATATTTTAAAATAATTTTTTTTGAATATGATATATTCTTGTTTTTACTGACCGGAATCAAATCAGTCGCCGGCACAGCTTTTATATCAAGGACATCACCTCTTTAAAATAGTGAGCATGCTGACACAACAAGATATGGCGGATTATTGTCCTGCCAATGGTTGACAACCAGATCTGTCTCCGGAATGATGAAGCCCGCTATGCTTTTGGCAAATTATACTCTTAACAAGGAGAAAAACAATTAGAATATGATCACGCTTTTATATTGTAAACCATCAGCACCTTGCCGTGCCTTATGAAAAGGTTGCCATTATGTACCACAGGATGTGCCCAGTAGGGTCCTGTTCCCTCTCCGACTTTAAAACTGCTGACCAGGTTAAATTTCGCCGGATCGGGTTTTACAAGTCCTACGAACCCGCTTTTCTCATCATAGATATAAAGCATCCCGTCTGCAGCAATGATTGATCCTTTGCACTTCCAGCTCTGTTCATACATTTTCTTTCCGGAATTCCATTCAAGACAGCACCAGTTTCCATCGCTGTTACTTAACCAGTTTGAGCCATAAATATAACCATCTGCCAGCACAACACCACCATGATGAACATCCAGTTCAGTGTCCGTCCATTTAACAGATACACCTGTTCCGTCAGGATTCAGGCTGAGCATAATGCTCCCGTGATCATATCCCCCGGTGACATATATATTGCCTTCATGATAAACCGGGGAGACGCACTTGATAAGCGGAGCATCCGGCCATACAGCTACTGATTTCCTGCTGTCAAGAGCTTCTGTATGATTTATCTTCCAGAGAATAGTACCGTCAGAAGCGTCAACGGAATAAATATTATGAAGGGAAACATTTACAATCATCTTTTTGCCGGCATAATCTATTAGGACAGGTGAAACATATGCAGGAGCATCATTGAGACTTCTGGATTTCCATACCAGGTTCCCATTGGTTTTGTCAAGGGCAATTGTCATTGTTTCCGGACCTCCCGGGGAAAAATAAAGCTTTTGCCCGTCGATTAACAGAGATTCCGCAATACCCCATTCACCATAGGTACCTTTATATAATTCACTGGCTTTAGCAGACCAGATGATCTCCCCTGATATTCCGTTGACACAGGCAATATCCCCAAATCCGCTGCTCAGATAAACTTTATCTCCCTCGACTGTCGGTGTACACCTGGTTTCGGGGCTGGCCCCGTTCCAGGAGCGGCCGTAGGGTGTCTGCCATTTAATCTTTCCGATCCCATCCACAGCTACCAGGACATCATTTTGCCCATCCTGCCCGGTAAGGTATATCAGACCATTGCCGAATGTCAGTGATGAATATCCATTAGGGAGATCCTTATTCATCCAGATAAGTGCAGGACCGGACTCAGGCCAGGATTTCATTAATCCTGTTTCAGAAGAAACCCCTGTTCTCTCTTCTTCCCTCCATTCACTTATTGCCTGGCTGGTGGATAAATCGACTGACTTTTCAGCCTGACGTGATGATGATCCCGATCCGGAAGAACAATTATAGAAAAGTACAGAGCCGGCAATTCCTGTCACCACAACGGCAGATACAATGATAATTAGTCTTTTCATAGCGGAAAACTTTTTATTGGTTACAAACATGTTCTGGTAATTATAAAGTTATGCGAAATCCGATAATTAAGAAAATAAATTTGATTGTTAAATTTCAACTCCGGCCCGAGACTCATTTAAACCATTTAATCATTTGTCTCAAAATAACTTAATTATTACAAAAGCTATAGCACCGCATACTGTGACTATAAGTGCAATCGGCTTCCAGTTAAATTCAAGTAATCTTTTGACTTCCGGTCCTAACTTCAATGTCAGCAGGGCCAGGACTAAGAATTTAATTCCCTGGCTGATAAAGGTGGCGATACAAAAAATAAATATGTTGATGTCAAACACCCCTGACGAAATTGAAAATATCTTATAGGGAAGAGGAAGAGCTGCAGCAATAAACAAAATCCAAAAGTCCCATTTTGCAAAAAGAATATGGATCTTATTATAACCATCTTCAGAAAAACCCGGAATATTATTAAACAGAAATTGTGCAAGTCCAGTAAAATCTCCGTTCATATCAAGCCATGCAAAATGTCCGATTGAATAACCTGCCAAAGAGCCGGACAATGTTCCCAAAATTCCAAATAATACGTACTTAAATATTTTTTTTGTATCGAGCAGCGCCAGAGCAAAGAAAAGCACCGGTGTAGGTAATCCAAAGAATGATGAATCTGCAAAAGCACACAGAAACAGTGCCCATGCCCCCCATTTTGTATTGGCCCATTTCAGGATCCAGTTATTCAATCTTTTAAATACATCCTTCATTATCAGCTTGAGTTATAGGCAAGATGCTGCCCTGACAGTTCAGCATTTCCGGTCAGGCAGCTATTGTTTTAATCTTAATTAACTGGTTTCTCAATTTTTATTTTACACGGTAAACCATTAATACATCACCGTGTCTGATATATAGCCTCCCTTTGTTTATTACAGGGTGAGCCCAGAAAGGGCCTTCCCCTTTTGTGATCTGAAACTCACTTAATATATCAAGTTTTGAAGCATCGGGCTTTACCAGGGCTATATGGCCCGACTTTTCTTCAAAGATGTACAGCAAACCATCGGCAGAAATTACAGATCCCCTGGCAAACCATTTTGCAGTCCACAGGGTTTTACCGGTTGTCCAGTCAACGCATGCCCACATATCACCGGGTTTTGACATATGTGTTGACCCGTAAATATAATTTCCAAGAAGGACAACTCCCCCCAGCTGGGGATCAAAATTTCTGTTTTCCCAGACAACACTAACTGCATTCCCGTCTGTTGAGAGTTTAAGCTTCAATGCCACCCAGTTATAGCCGTTGGCAATAAGAATATACCCATCCCTGAAAAGAGGCGTCATCGCATGATTTTTCATTACCCTGCCTGTTGCTGCATTAATATCGGAATAGTTCATTTTCCACATTATTTTACCGTCTCTGGCATTGACTGCAAAGATGTAAGTCCCCATAACCGTGACAATTATTTTCTTCCCGGCATATTCGATAAGCTTCGGATTTACATATTGTGGTTCCTGGTCTATGGGCTCTGCTTCCCAGACAGTCTTGCCGTCAGCAATATTAAAAGCGACCATCGATGCCTTCTTTCCGCCGGGAGATGCAATAACCATATTATCAACAACCAGCGGTGATTCTGAAATTCCGAATTGATTAGGCTTCCCTTCATATAAATTATAATGGTTCCTGGACCATTTTATTTTGCCATCCTGTCTTACACATACAATATCACCGCTTCCGCTTATAAGGAAAATATTCCCGTTATAATATGTAGGGATACATCGTGTCCCGGTATGGTTTGCCATCCAGGCTTTTCCGTAAGCTGTTTCCCACTTTTTTTTACCGTCAAGAGTCAGAGCCGTCAGGACATCAGAACTGTCTTTTCTTCCGGTTACATAAACGGCATCATCAGTTACTGTTGCTGAAGAATAACCATCCCCCATGTTCCATGCTTCCCATAAAAGTTCAGGACCCTCCGCCGGCCATGTTTTAAGCAATCCCGATTCGTTATAAATACCACTTCGGCCGGGTCCCCGCCATTCATATAGCTGACAAGAACAAATAGTTACATAAATTGTGTACAAAAAGAGTGTTAAAAATAATTTTGAAATAATTGATTTCATAATGGATAGTTTTATTTATGATATTAATACTTTTCGATTCTACCGGGTAAAATAAATATGCTTTAAAATTCAGATTTTCTTCACTTTTTTATAGATTTCGAACCATGTAATGCTGAAAAAACCAGCTATCATGCACACTAATAATTCGAGATAACCAATTTTCTCAAATTGGAACAGATTTAGCAGAAATGGAATGTGAAGTATCATTATCAGGAATATTGTTGCTCCGCCAATAATCCACAAAACCGCTTTATTCGGAGTTGCAAGAATTTTAAAAATGCCGGATGTCCATGAGCGGTTTGAAAGTATTACCGATATATTTGAAACAATTAGCGTAACGAATGTAAGCGTTCTTACAGCATTCTCGGAATATCCCATTTTTGATCCGATAAAATATACCAGCAAAGTAATAACCAGGATTCCTACGCCCTGCAGACAGCTGAATAGTATTTTTTTTGCACCAAAAAATGGCTCATTAATATCTTTCGGAGGTCTGGACATCACGTTTTTTTCCTCTTTCTCTGCTTCGAAGATCATTGTACAGGCAGGATCAATGATCAGTTCAAGGAAAACTATATGAACAGGCCACAGTACCAGAGGTAAGTGAGCGAATAATACCGGGATCAAAGATAATCCGGCAATTGGAACATGAATAGCAAAAATATATCCCAGTGCCTTTTGAAGGTTATCGAATATTTTCCGTCCCATTTTCACAGCACCTACAATAGATGCAAAATTGTCGTCCATTAATACAAGTGAAGATGCCTCTCTTGCCACATCGGTACCCTTTTCACCCATGGCAATTCCGATATTGGAAGCTTTGAGGGCAGGAGCATCATTGATCCCGTCCCCGGTCATAGCCACTATTTCGTTATTCTTTTTAAAGGCATTGACTATTTTCAGTTTCTGTTCCGGAATCACGCGGGCAAAAATATTCACCACCCTGATGCGTTCACAAAGTTCATTCTCAGTCATCTCATTTAAATCTGAACCTGTAATGAAGTGTTCCGGATTTTTGATCCCGATCTCCTTCCCAATATTGATTGCAGTTACAGGGTAGTCGCCAGTGATCATAATTACCCTGATACCAGCATTATAGCATTCCTTTACAGCGTCCGGTACATTCTTCCTGATCGGGTCCGACAATCCTATTAATCCTACAAACGCAAGATCGAAATCGTGTTGGATTGAAGGAAGCTCCCCGGAAATTAAACTGGCTCTGGCTACCCCAATAACTCTTAATCCTTCAGAGGCCATTCTGGTTACGGCTTTTTCATAATAAGATATTTTTTCACCATCCAGGTGGCAAAGGTCAAAGATTGCTTCAGGTGCGCCTTTTACTGCAATTACCTGCTCTTTGGTACCTGTATTGGAAAAAACTCTTGACATTGCCAGCAGGTCTTTAGACAGTGGATACTCTTTTTCCATTATCCAGTCTGTATGCAAATGTTCAGAATTCTGAAGAAACCTATCCCCGATATTTATTATAGCCTTTTCCATAGGATCAAAAGGATTCACCTGGCTCGCCAGAATTCCATATTCAATAATTTCATGGAAGGGCTCCGGAAAAGTATCGCCTGATACTATCCCTGAAAAATCAGTACCATTATACAGTTGTGTAACTGTCATTCTGTTATGAGTCAATGTACCTGTTTTGTCGGTACACAGAACTGTTGCTGAGCCAAGAGTTTCAATGGCAGCAGGCTTGCGTGTTAATACTGATTTTTTCGACATTCTCCATGCCCCAAGAGCAAGGAAAACGGTTAAGACAACAGGAAATTCCTCCGGCAGCATAGCCATTGCAAGGGTAATCCCTGCCAGAAATCCCTTAATTATATCACCCCGTGTAACTGAATAGAGGCCAATTACCAGGAAACATAATAGAACTCCGATTATGGCAAGGCGTTTGACTAAAATCCCCATCTCCTTTTTTAACCGGGTAGGTTCCTCTTTAACTGATTCGAGCGCTTTTCCTATTTTACCGATTTCAGTATTTAATCCAGTTGCTTTAACTTTTACCAATCCATTTCCCTGGACAATCATTGATCCGGAATATACTACCGGAAGATCATCACCTCCAGGTATGAATATGCCATCCTCGTCAGTCAACTCCCTTTTTCTCACAGGTACTGATTCTCCGGTCAAAAGGGATTCATCGGCAAGAAGGTTGTTATTCTTCAGAACCAAAGCATCAGCCGGGACCCTGTCTCCTTCCTGTAAAACCACTATATCTCCGGTTACAACCTCTCTTCCCGGTATTCTGATAGTTTCTCCGTCACGGATAACCAGCGCCCTCGGACTTGCAAGATCTTTCAGCGCGTCCAGTGCTTTTTCGGTCTTTTTCTCCTGATAAAACTCGATACCCATAACAACAAAGACAAAGCTGAGAAGCATCAATCCTTCCTGTAAATCGCCAAGTATCAGGTACAAGGTTCCGCATGCCACAAGAAGCAGGAACATTGGTTCTTTAACCACACCAAAAGCGATCGTTAATACACTTTTTGGTTTTGAAGAAGGGAGTTCGTTATACCCCTCTTTCTGAAGCATGGCTGAAGCCTCTTTTTGTGAAAGCCCTTTAAGATCATCTGTCTGAAAAGGATGATACATAATGATCAGATTTATTTAAGCAGAATAACAGAACAATGAGAAATACTCAACTGTATATAAGGCAGAATCAATGTTACGTGAAATAAAAAGGTGCCTGGCACCAAAATTTCAGGAAAGAGGATCTTTCTATGCAGATTTGGGAGGTTGCCAGATTATGGATGTATAGTCTACCGTCTTCAGGTTACCATAACAGGAAAATATAAAAAGCCTTTCAGATGAACATGAGAGTTCAAATGAATCTGAAGTCATCCATGTTTCATCATTATGTAATTTGTTATGGTTATGCTGATGAGGTATTTCAAGGTCACTAACCCGATTATGATTCAGATGGATTTGTATATTATCAGCAACCAGCAATATTGTCTTACCCTCATCAATGAAAAGTAATGAGATAAAAATAACTGCCAGGCTTATCAGAACATGTTTGACATTATCCATAATCAGGCCAAATATAAATTAAAAGTCTGATTATTTTTTTTATACAGGTTACATTAACTTTTTTTTAACCATAAAGGTCCACGGCTTTTCCCGTGAACCGGCACCGGATATTTCACTTTTTAACCAGCTTTACTGATTTCCGGAAATTATTGTTGAATACATTTAAAATATAAACACCCGGAGGAATATCTGCAGCTTCAATAACTGTTTTGTATCTGCAGCTGGTTTTATATTTCAGCAATTTACCGCTGGTGGAAAATACTGACAGGTTATAAAAATCTTCATTGCTTAAGGCTACATTAAACTGGTCGCCTACAAGTGTTGGCCAGACGTAAACTTCCGGCTCACCGGAATAATCTTTCTTTTTAACATAAATATAAATATTATCGCTCTTCGCCGTTCCGCAGGTTCCCTTTACCGTCACCTGATATAATCCGGTTTTGCGGGCATCTGAATTCTGCAGGACAAATTCAGGGCCGGTTCCGTTACTGAGCTGAATATTATCTTTTACCCACTGATAGGTTAAATTGTGTCCGACAGCCGTGACATCCAGATTAATTCCCTCTCCAAAAGAGACCTCTGAATCAGGAGTTAAAAATGTAATCCCGGTCAGGGGAATGACAGTAAGATTCACAGCCGGGGAAATTGCTGAACCGCACGATCCATTTATTTTGCATATGTATCTTCCTGAATTATTTACAGTTGCATTATTAAAAATCAGCTCATTTGAAATTCCTGATTGTGCAAGCGTATCATTCCTGAACCATGAGTAAATGAGATTATAGCCATCCGAAGTGACCTTAAGCATCACTGGCTGTTTTGCACATAATATCGTATCCTTTGTCTGACCAAGGATCTTTGTTTGTCTGGCCAGGTGAACATTAAGGACTGACCAGTCTGAGAGCGAATTATTGTGGTTAACTCTCAGCATTACAATAACTTTGCCGGAGAACGATGGGTTCCAGCTAACAGTGGCCTGTCCGGAATTAGCGGAAACAGTTCCTGCCTCAGCCGGCAAAAGCTGCCATTCATAAGAAGTAGCCCCGGCCACTGTGCCGACACTATAATTGCTTGTGGCAATTCCCGGGCAGATAATTGAGTCGCCGGCAGGGACCGGAGGCGTGAATGATATTTCAATCCCGGTGTTGGAACTGATCCACGATTCAAAAAGCGAAACTCTTGTATAAGCCCCGTAGGTGTTGCAATTGCCGCTCCCCCAGCTTACTATGCCTCCCAGTTTAAATCCGTTAAAATAAGGTACCACCAGAGGACCTCCGCTGTCACCGCTGCAAGCATCCTTTCCACCGTTCAGGTAGCCTGCCATCAGGTCAGTTGAGGGAATAACGGGCCAAACAACCGATGCCTGGGTGTTGGAAACTATTGGCAACTGAACTTTCTGAAGGGTTGTGGGAAAAACGGGAGGATTAGCAACAATCAGTCCGTAGCCCGTAATCCAGGCCAAAACGCCAGGAGCTGTAAGTCCTGCAGCTGCGTCAAGGGCAGATACAAGCTTTATGGGTGCAGCATTCGGATAATTAATGGTTTGTGATATTTTCAGAAGCGCAATATCATTCACCAGCGTATTGTGGTTGAAATTCTCATTAGCGATTACCTGGCTTACAAAATATTTTTTACCCTGTAACCCGCTGGCCGGACTATTTGCACCGACAATTACATCCATGCTTGCAGCAGGTATCGCATTTCCCAAATCATCTATTGTGCAATGAGCGGCGGTCAGTACCCAGTTACCGCTAATGATTGTCCCTCCGCATCTGAAATTTCCGGATTCCAGGTAGACCTGCCAGGGGAAATTGGAAATATCGGCACTGGCTCCCCCTGTAATTTTACTTTCTTCCTGGCGTATTCCGGTATAAAAATAAAAGAAATGATCCCCGGGATCAATATCCGAGTTGATGAGAAGGACAGGTTCTCCATTGATGTATAGTCTGTAAAGTGAAGTGTCAGATCTGTGAACAGCAGAAACTGATATTTCAAGCTGATATCTTTGATTTGCCCCGAGAAAAAAAGAGATGGAATCGTCGCGGAAATACTCGCAGCCCTTAAAGACAGGCAGAAATTGTTCATCCAGGATCTGCCATTCCGATTCAGCAACATTTAATGTTTTCACCATCTGAACAGACGCTTTCTGGGATAATACAGAAAGCGAGAAGAAGCAGATAATTGAGAACAGGAGAATCCTCTTCATAATGTTAAGCTAGCATAGTACGGTTTTCTCAGGTATCAGCCGCGGATGATAATTCATATAAATAAGACAGATTATTTCGTAAATAGTTTTATCCTCAGTCAAACATATTTATTTTGCCCCCGGACCCCTTTTAATCCGCATAAGCTTAACATCAAAAAGAAGAGGAGCATAACCCGGGATGGTACCATAATCTCCTGTTATTCCGTATGCAAGTGCGGAGGGAACAAGAAACAATGATTCCCCTCCCGCCTTCATATATGTTATGCCTTCATCAAATCCCGGGATAAGATTACCTTCATTTACAGGGAAAGCCAAAGTATCCTGCGTACCTAAAGTTGTAAAAATAACGGTACCGTCAAGAAGTTTTTCTGAAAAAAATACAAAGGCAGTATCATGGGTTCCTGGAGGCAGACCGGTACCCGGTGTAACTTCCAGGTAGTATAATCCGCTTGCTTTAAGTTCGAAATTAAGGTTGGGATTATCATTCAGGTATTTCTGTATCTCAGCAGCTTCTTCCTGCTCATATTTTTTAAAATTTATGCATGATGCCAGAAATATCATCATCAAACCTGATAATATGTACATCATAATCCTTTTTGTATGTCCCATTGAATATGAAATTTAATTATAACTCAGAATAATATTTAAAACAAATCAGAAACGAGTTCTCTTTCGGAATAATTAAGCTTTTGATTTTACCCTATGAGCCTTTTTCAGACAATGCCGGCAAATTTAATAAAATCATAGCATAGAGTGCCTTATTACTTTTATTCTTTCACCGGGAGATAGAAAAGGCATTAACTTTATTAAAGTGATATTTGTTACAATTCATAAGGGCCATATAGTACATTTAATATATTTGGCGCCAATTAAAACTGGACTTGCTTCTGCATCAACATATTGACAAATCACTTTATCACTTTAGTTTCTTACGGGATATTAAGGTTCATGGTGTTTATTACAATTCCTTTGAAAAGTATCTGGAACTTTATCCATTCATCAGGAAAGAACATTATCACGATTTTTATACAATACTCTTGTTTACAGAAGGAAATGGCACTATCCTGGTGAATAATAATACATATGCAATTCAACCTCAAAGTGTATGTCTTATTGCACCCTGCCAGATACATTCATTTGAAGGTCTTGAGGGAATTAAGGGAATTGTCCTGTTTTTCTGTCAGGATTTTTATGTGGAGGAATTCAGCTATATACGATTGCTGAATGTTTTTTCATGTACCACCCAGATTGCCGGAAAAGTCTCAAATCATTGCGTTAATTTGTCCGGAATTGATCATGACCGGATCATTGATCTTTTAAAGTTAATCGGGTACGAATACGACTCCCATATCTCATCAAATAATTCTTCAATCGTAATACGTTCCCTTTTGAATATCATGCTTTTGAGACTTTCTGAATCGTATGATGCAAAATCTGAAAATCCGGATAAAAGCGACAGCATTTTTATTCACGAACTATCCAGGCTGGTAGATTCTTATTTTATAAATGAACACAACATAGGATTTTATACATCTGCATTTAATGTCTCTGAAAAACAATTAAACGATATCTGTCATAAGAGTTTTAATTGCGGGTTGAAAAAAATCTTAAAGGAGAGGCTCATGCAGGAAGCCAGGAAACTCCTATTGTACTCAGAACTCTCAGTTTCAGAGATTTCCTATAAACTGAATTTTGATGATAATTCATATTTTAATAAGGTTTTCAAAAAGGATTCCGGCCTTACTCCAAAAGGATTCCGCGATATTCATAAAAAATTAGTACCATAAAACCTCTGAATTTTACCATTTACTGTTCTGGTGTGATTTTACTTTTGTGTGAAAAAAATCACACAGAGCATGAAAAATATTGTCTTAATATCCACGGTTGTAATCGCGCTGTCAGCCGGTTGTAAAAAAGAAGATACGAGGATGGTCATCCAATCCAGTACATTCGAAATAAACTCCACTAAATCAACCACCTGGAAATATTTCAGTATCGCAAAGAATGACACGATCACAGTATCTGACCCTCTTAATTCCCAGGCCTGGGATCTTGCTTTTCAGCGTTACAGGATCAAAACCAATGGCGGAAGATCGGGCAGCGGTCTGGGAAGTGCAGCGAACTCATATAAGAAAGGTCAGGCCGGATTTGATGCCTTGACGTTTGTCCCTGATACAACAACTTTTTCAGTGGATGATTCAATTAATATTGCCATCCAGCAAGGTTATGCAACTTATATTGTTAATCCTGAATTGTATACATGGTTTACAATTGAACTGGCCACTCAGGGTACCCAGATTGTACCATCGGATTATATTTATATAGTAAAAACAGCTGATGGCAAATATGCAAAGGTTTGGTTCAAAAGCTATTACAGTGCTGCCAATCTCTCCGGTTATGTTACTTTTCAAGTTAAATATCAGCCGGACGGATCAAAAAATCTTGAATAAACAGAGAAGACAGGGAAAAGTAAGGGCCTGACTTAAAGATTTCAACCATAACCATTCAGGAAACGGAGGTCGTCTGCATAATGAAACGTTTTTTTTTCTTAATTTTTCTTCTGCTTCCAGGTTTATTATATTCCCAGGAAACCAGAATATCAGGTCATATTGATGGAATTGACAGCAGTTCTATTGCCGGGGCAACAATAATATTAAAAGGCACTTCCCTTGGAACAGTTGCTGATGCCAAAGGTTATTATTCTTTAAACAAAATAATTCCGGGAACATATACATTGAGGGTATCCCAGCTTGGATATGAGACCCGGGAGAGAATTGTCACTGTCGTAAAAGGTGAAAATCATTCAGATTTCACCCTGAACGAATCTAATATCAATCTGAACGAAGTTGTGGTGACAGGAACAAGGTCAGAAAAGACTTTAAAAAATGTTCCGGTACTGACACAGGTTATCAGCGGCCGAAGGATGATCAGTCTGGGGATCACCAATGTCTCTGATGCTCTGCAAAATATGGTTCCGGGTATTGATGTGAGCCAGTTCGGAACGAGGACCTCAATTTCACTTCAGGGCATGGATGCAAAGTATGTTTTGTTTCTTGTTGATGGTGAAAGAATTGCCGGTGAGGTAAACGGTGATATTGATTATTCAATGCTAAACATGGAGAACATTGACAGAATTGAAGTTGTCAAAGGAGCCTCATCTTCACTTTACGGTTCAAATGCAATTGGTGGTGTAGTTAACATCATAACTAAAAGAATAACACAATCTTTCGACGGGAATTTCTATTCAAGATATTCAAAATTCAACGAGCTGAATTCCGGGGTCGGCATCAGCCTGAAGCAGGGAATTATCGGTTCCCGGACCAGCATGAATTTCAGCCGGACCGATGGTTACGACATCACTCCGGAAACACCCCATGACTGGAGTCAGAATCCTTTTGGTTCATTCAGCATAAATCAGAAAATTGAAATTACCCCATCTTCACATTTTTCGCTTATTCCATACTTCGGATATTACCAGTTTGAGAGAGGAAATGTAAGCGCCCGGCCTGCTCATGACCTGTATCAGGATTTCAATGCGGGATTGAAAGGTTATTATTATATCGGGCAGCATTCCTTTGATTTTTCATATTACCGCGACCGTTACAATACCTTCGATGTACTTGAACTTCTTAATAATAAAAAGGATAAAGTATCCTTTGATATTATTCAGACTCTTAGAACCCAGAGCAATATTCATCTCTCGGATAAAAACAATTTAACTGCAGGACTGGAATATAATTATGAAAGTCTTTTTTCAGTAAGGAATGAAGGAGGGCTTAAAGGTGTGGGAGAAGCGGTTCTTTATGCTCAGGAAGATATTGGCCTTGGAGAGAGATGGAATATTGTGGCAGGCATCAGGACCAGCCACAACAGCAGTTACGGATTTAATGCAGCTCCAAAAATCTCAGTGATGTTCAAACCGGGATTCCTGAATTTCAGGATGTCGGCAGGGACCGGTTTCCGCTCTCCCTCTTTAAAAGAATTATATATGAATTTTGACCATTTCGGTGAATGGTATATAATAGGTAATAAAGATTTAAAACCGGAGTCCTCCCGATATATCTCAGGATCTGTTGAATTTTCAAAGCCCCGGAACAATTCTTCTGTTACCGTCTACAGGAATACACTGACCAATATGATTACTGACAGGTGGTTAACCGATTCTGTTCAGCTGACACGTCAGTACCAGAATGTTGCCAGCGCATCTGTTTATGGCGTTGATTTCCTTTCCAAACAGAAGATTATCAAAGGATTGTGGATAAGCGCAGGTTATAGTTATGTCCACTCCTATGATAATCAAACAGGTCTTCAATTATATGGAACAACCAGACATTCAGGGAATATTGCTTTAGATTACAATTTAAGGATAGGAGATTATTCATTCACAGCCCAGCTTTATGGCAAGCTGATGGGTAACAAGTTCTATGAGATTACCACCGACGGGACATCCATTGACAAACCTTACAATTCCTGGCGTTTTACGATTTCCCAGGAATATAAATGGTTGCGGATTTCAACGGGACTGGATAATATATTCAATGTGATCATTCCACAAAATCTGGATTTTATCTCTCCCGGAAGACGTTTGTTCATTGGTCTGAGCATTGACTTCGGAAAATTAAGATAAAAGACTTGTCTTAACGCTTAAGAAAAAGTCATTAATGACCGAATCTGACATGGCTCGTTAAAAGTAAGTACAGAGCCATTCCGGCAAAGTATCCGTCAACACGCTTCATTATTTAAACAATACAATAAATCCGGGTGTTAATTAAAACAACCAGGAAGGATTATTTTTCATACTTTTATGATGATTTGTTGTCAACAAATTTAAAAGGAGTTAATTATGAACGATTTTTTATGCCCTAAATGCAGTGGACATATCAGAATCGGTGAGCATTTAATCTTAAAGGTTAAAAACCCCGGGAAACAATCCGGCCTTCTCTTACTTAGCCCGCATATAGGCAATTATTCAAGTGTGAAGCATCCAACATTTGAAATAAAGCATGGGGAGTCCCTCGACTTTTATTGTCCTCTCTGCAACAATCCGCTTAAATCTGATATCCACCCCAACCTTGCTCATATAATCATGAATGATGAAGCCGGGAAAAGCTATGATGTTTTTTTCTCACAGATAGCCGGTGAACACAGTACTTATGAAACCAAGGATGATTCTGTTCATATGACAGGTGAAGACGCCGGCAGATATACTTATTTTAAAATTGGGGATAAATTCAGGAAGTATTTTTAAGGCTCACTCCTTATTAATATTAAATATACATTTGATTATATTCATTTCCCGGAATTACTTATGGAAAGGCGAAAATTTATAAAGCTTGCCGGCGCAGGCGCCATGGCAGGCTATTTTGGCAGTGGCATATCCGGCATTCCGGCAATTAAGGGTTCTTCTGATCTCAGTTATCATAAGATCACGGATATTAAATTCGATACGGTAAAATTACGGTATCCCCGACTAGTGGGTAAAAACTCAAGGCTCGATGTTCACGGCTACGGACCGGAATCAGGCATGCATATTTTATATACCGATAAGGGTGCTTCAGGCTGGGGCCTGAACAGGGAGTCTCAAAAAATACTTGCGGGCAAGTTTGAGATGATTAAAGGAAAAACCGTTTCGGAACTGATTGCTCCTGAGACAGGGGTTAAAGATCCTCAGTTTGAGGGATTGGATTTTTCTCTTTATGACCTTGCCGGAAAGATCCTGAACAAGCCGGTTTACAGGCTGCTTGGCAAAAGAAGACCGGAAAGACAGCTCTGCTACAGCGGGATGCTCTATTTCGACGACCTTGAACCGGCTGACAAGCCGGCCGGTCCGGATAAGATACTTGAAGAGTGCCGCTGGGATTATAATTACGGCTACCGCCAGTTAAAGCTTAAGATCGGCCGCGGCAATAAGTGGATGCCTAAAGAAAAAGGGCTGCAGAGGGATATTGAGATCACAAAGCTGGTCAGCAAAAACTTCCCTGATTGTGATATCCTGGTCGACGGTAATAATGGATTTACCATAGATGAATTGCTGAGCTATCTCGAAGGGATTCAGGGGACCCGGCTTTTCTGGATAGAGGAGCCCTTCCATGAAACTGTTGTGGATTATGCAAAACTCTATTCATGGATGAACACCCATAACTTCAGTACCCTGCTTGCCGACGGTGAAGCGAATCCCGATGACGAGGTACTGAAACAGCTGTGGTCACAGAAGATACTTAAAGTCTGCCTGCAGGATATCTCGGGTTATGGCTTTTCAAAATGGATCCCACTGATAAAGCAGTTAAAGCTCCGTGGAATTCTTGCATCACCACATGCATGGGGTTCGGCAATAAAAACAAATTACATCTCACATCTTTGCGGAGCTTTCGGAACAACTGCAACCATCGAAGGTGTCACATGCACATCAGACGACGTGGACCTGACGGACTATAAGCTCAAAAAAGGAAGGCTTGTTCCCTCCTCCAAACCCGGTTTCGGGATGGAACTTCTGAAGAAAGTATAAACTTTAATAGTTAAACTTAAGTCCGGCTACCTGCTCTGCAACATTCCAACCCGATACAGTGACAGAATACTTATTGCCATTTAATCCTGCCCGCGGGCAGCTGACAGTAACAGCAGTACTTTCACCCGGCGCCAGGGTGAAATAGCTGCCTGTCCAGAACGATGGCAAAACCTCAGTTCCGCCAGACATCAGGCGCGGACGGATGAAAAAAGCAATCTTTGAAGAATTATTAGTGATCTTCACGGTCCATTTGCATTCTGCCTTCAGCTTTTCCGATTTTGAAAGTATGGCAGTTATGGTAGCTTCCGGAAGATTATTCAGCACTTTGAAATCATTGGTAGCCGAAAGCCAGTAGACATTGTGTGATACAATTTTCCCGGATGAATTCTTCAGGTTCAACACGACAAAAGAAACTCCTTTTGCTTTTTTTATAATTTCCGTAAGATCCGTTGCCTGCCTGACTTCCGAAGGTCCCAGGCTGAAATAAGCCTCCTCGCTGAAAACTGGTTTTGAATCAGTATCATATACTTCTACAATTGCACTCAGGTCAGGTTCCGGTCTGTATTTCCGGTTCACTACAGTAACCTTATGACTGGACAAATTAAGCTGAATATGAAGAGGTTCGCAGGCATTCTGCATAAAATAATATCCGGCATTTGTCTGAAGGAACCAGTCATAAACCTGCCAGACCACACTGGGGAAAGCGGCATTGAGCTTCCACAGCATCACACCTCCGATATCATTCAATTTATGGCCGGCAGCTTCGAATATGCCCTGGTAACCGGTCGCATTCATCAGCTGCATCTTATTGCAAAAATCTTCCATGGATGAGGGCTCACCGTATCTTCTGACCGTTTCCTTATAATACTGATCCCACTTTCCGTTACCTGTTGCCGCGTCGTGATAGCCCCACATATTGTTTAATGGAAATGGCAGAGATTTATCCCATACCAGGTCCGGGATTATCTTTGGAAGAATGTCCCATGTAACCATTGACGGAATTCCGGTCTCGTCCTTGAACACCCAGTCCTTTCCTGCAATAGCTCTGTTATAGTAGCTCTCCGGAGGCTGCCAGGTGTAAGGCCCACCGCTATAAACTCCACCGGGATTATTATCCGGCCATGAAGCCGGCCATCCATCAGGAAGCTTTGCAAACCCTGAAGAGCTTGGAATAAAAGGACGTGTACCATCGAGCTCAATTATGCTGTTCCTCATGAAGTCATAAAGCTCCTTACGTGCATGTCCCTCATTTCCGCCTGTCCATACAAGCAGACTGGGATGGTTCCGGACACGTAAGATAGTGCTTATCACATTCCGTTTGAACACCTCTCCTTCCAGGGGCCAGTCCGGAGAGCCCTTGAACTCACCCTGTGTGTCGCCGGTAATCCAGAAGTCAGACCAGACAAGCAGGCCATAACGGTCAGCGGCATCAAAAAACTCATCGCAGGGGGTAACTCCGCCACCCCATATCCTTACCAGATTAATGTTAGCATTTCTGCAAAGATGCATTTCATGATCATACCGCGCTGAGTCACGGTTGAGCATCATATCCGGTACCCAGGCCCCTCCGGTCAGATGCACTCTCCTTCCGTTGACATAAAAATCACGGCGCCAGGAACCATTTATATTTGCCGACTTTGTTGATACTGTCCTGATCCCGAAGACAAATGATGTATCGTCGGATATTCCGTCAGGGGTCAGGATACCGTGAGCCTCATCCTGTAAAGATTAGGCTTACCGGATCCGTTTGGCCACCAGATCAATGGCTTTGTCAGTGTAAATTCTTTAGTGTTCGAAGCATTCAGGCTGACCGTTGCGGATTTTCCGGCCGGAACAGAAATGACCCTGCTTATTTTAACCGCCTTCCCTTTGAAGTTTTCCGGCAGAATAGAAACTGTAAATGTGCCCTGCTCATCTATATTGCTGTGATTATTTAAAGTCAGTGACAATGATAATGTGGCAGTGCTGGTATCCGGAAGATCCGGAAGGTCCGTAATAAGCTTTGGCCTGCTGATAACAGTTCCTCCTGAAATACGGAGATAAACGGGGAGCCATATTCCCATATTACGGTCCCGGACAGGCGGCATCCAGTCCCAGCCTACCGAACAAAGCATTGTGACATTTTTCCCGATATCGCCAGTGGGGCCGCCATTGGCATAAAAATCACCGAGCGCCTCCAGCTGCTCGGCAGATGGAAGACCCGGATAATCCAGAGGATAAATTTTAACTGCAAGTGCATTCCTGCTTCCTGCTTTTATTATTCCTGTTATATCAAAGCTGTATTCTGCAAACATGCCTGCCATTTCAGTCGAATCGGCAATCTGTTTCCCATTCACCCAAACTGCAGCTCTGTAGTTTATCCCTTTGAAAATAAGCTGAAAATGACGGCCGTTATCTGCTGCCGCTACATCGAAGGTTGTGCGGTACCAGTAAGGTTTCCTCCATGGATTGGGATCATTTGGCAGATGGCTGAATTGTTCAAGATCGTACTTTTTATTGAACTCATCCGAAGCATCAGGGATAAGCATGTTGTTAAGCCCGGAATAAGGATCAGGATAAACATTATTGGCAACCAGACCGGTTAATACCGTCGAGGGCACTTTCACCGGAAACCAGTAAACGTCTGATCTGTACTTAATTGTTGATAACACTTCGCCTGTTTCACTGATAAGAGAAGAGGACTGCAGCTCAAAATTACTCAGCCTTATCTGTTTTACAGGTCCGGACTGGGAGAAACAAGCAACAGAAACCATGAAGCTGAACAAAGAAGCCAGGAAAGTTTTAATGCCTGAATTCATAAAGTGAAAATTAAAAAGTGGTACAAAGAAGTTCTGACTGATCTGATCGGCAGGTTTATTTTATTTAAGGTATTTCTTGATATTGTAAAGCTTATTCAGGGCTTCAACTGGAGTAAGATTATCTATATCCAGTTCCAGTATTTCATCGCGGATCTGCTTAAGCACCGGGTCATCAAGCTGGAAGATACTGAGTTGCAGGCCTTCCCTGTGTCCGGCAATATCTGCAACCGGTTTTGCCAGCTCCTGCTTCTCATGTCCCTGTTCAAGCTCTTTAAGTATTTCATCGGCCCGGCTTACAACACTCCTGGGCATTCCTGCCATCTTTGCCACATGTATCCCGAAGCTGTGTTCGCTGCCTCCCCTCTTAAGCTTACGCAGGAAGATAACCTTGTTGTTCAATTCCTTGATAGAGACATTATAATTCCTGACTCTCGAAAAAGAATTCTCCATTTCATTAAGCTCATGATAATGAGTGGCAAAAAGCGTTTTGGCCCTCATTTTGCTTTCGTGCAGGTATTCCACTATGGCCCAGGCAATTGATATCCCGTCATATGTGCTGGTTCCGCGCCCGATCTCGTCAAGGAGGATAAGGCTCCGGTCTGAAAGATTGTTAAGAATGCTCGCCGTCTCATTCATCTCAACCATGAATGTCGATTCACCCAGGCTTATATTATCTGATGCCCCGACTCTTGTAAATATTTTATCAATTACGCCAATTTTTGCAGATTTTGCCGGCACAAAACAACCTGTCTGTGCCATCAGTACAATGAGTGCGGTCTGTCTCAGCAACGCTGATTTTCCTGACATGTTCGGGCCGGTAAGGATAATTATCTGCTGATCCTCTGTATCAAGGATAAGATCATTAGGGATGAAAGGCTCTCCCGGCGGCAGCTGCTTCTCAATAACCGGATGACGGCCTTCGGAGATATCCAGCACTTTTGAATCATCCAGAGAAGGTCTCACATAATTATTCTCCGCTGAAATAACCGCAAACGACTGGAGACAGTCAAGCCTGCCGATTACTGATGCATTCAGCTGTATGGGCGTAATGTATTCAAGGATTGCAAGAACCACATCGTTGAAAAGACTGGTTTCGAGGCTCAGTATTTTTTCCTCAGCCCCAAGGATCTTGCTTTCATATTCCTTCAACTCTTCGGTAATATACCTTTCGGCATTAACCAGAGTCTGTTTCCTTATCCATTCCTGAGGCACTTTATCCTTATGCGTGTTCCGCACCTCAATATAATATCCGAAAACATTATTGTAGCTTATCTTCAGGGAAGTAATTCCTGTGCGGACACTCTCTCTTGACTGAAGACCGGCGAGATAATCCTTGCCGCTGTAAAGTATGATACGAAGCTCATCGAGCTCTGCAGATACTCCTTTGGCAATTATACCACCTCTGTTTATCTGAACAGGAGGTTCCTTATTGAGGTCGTGTTCGATTCTGTCTGCCAGTGTTTTACAGGGATTTAACTGTTCGGCCAGCTGCACCAGCGGTTTGCATCCGCTCCCCATGCAGATAACCGATAAGAGGTTCAATAGCCCTGAGCGCTTTTTTAAGGTGAACTACTTCCCGGGGATTAATCCTGTTGACAGCAACTTTTGACAAAAGCCTTTCCAGGTCACCTATCTGTCGTATCAGTCCGGCTACCTCCTCCCTGACACCCTCATTTTCAACCAGGTACTGAACAATATCGAGCCTTTCATTTACCGGCTGAATATCCTTCAGCGGTAATGAGATCCATCGCTTCAGCATCCTTCCTCCCATAGGTGATATGGTCCTGTCCATCACATCAATCAGGGTTTTGGCGCCTTCATATGGAGAAGAGAAAAGTTCAAGGTTCTTTACGGTGAATTTGTCGAGCCAGACATATCTGTTCTCTTCGATCCTGGAGATGTTTGTAATATGACCAAGCTGTTCATGGCTCGTAATATCGAGGTAATATAGTATTGCTCCAGCTGAAATTATCCCGCATGAAAGGTTTTGAATCCCGAAACCCTTTAATGAGCTGGTTTCAAACTGTTTAAGAAGGCGGTCATTTGCAGCTTCAGGAGTAAAGATCCAGTCATCAAGCTTGTACGTATAAAATTTTGTCCCGAAACTCTCCATAAAGAGATCTTTCTTATTTTTCTCATAAAGGACCTCTTTTGGCTGGAAGTTATTCAGCATCTGATCTATATATTCTATAGTACCTTCCGAGACAAGGTACTCGCCGGTGGATATATCCAGGAAAGCAACGCCTGCAATTTTTTTATCGATATGAACAGCTGCAAGAAAATTATTCTCCTTATGGCCCAGAACATTCTCATTAAGTGAAACCCCCGGCGTGACGAGCTCGATTATCCCTCTTTTGACAATCTTTTTTGCGAGCTTCGGATCTTCAAGCTGCTCGCAGATTGCCACACGCTGCCCAGCCCTTACGAGCCTCGGAAGGTAAGTATCCAGTGCATGGTAAGGAAATCCGGCAAGCTCGACAAATTGTGCCGAGCCGTTAGCCCTTCGTGTAAGGGTTATACCCAGTATCTCTGAGGCCTTTATCGCATCCTCGCCAAAAGTTTCATAGAAATCGCCCACCCTGAAAAGCAGGATAGCATCAGGGTGTTTTGCCTTGACGCTATAATACTGCTTCATCAGCGGAGTTTCGGCATATTTTTGATTTTCCGGCATAGCTTGCTGGTTGCGAAGACAATTAACTGGTGTTGGCTGTTAACAAAGATAAAATATTTTCTCAAGCCAGTTCTGCACATATTTGTTCAGGTTATATTTTGAAACCCGGGAGTACTTATTGCCCCGACCTCACCCCAACCCCTATTGTTTTCAATTGACCTCACCCTAACCCCTCTGGTTTTCAACCGACCTCACCCCAACCCCTCTGGTTTTCAACCGACCTCACCCCAACCCCTCTGGTTTTCAACAGACCTCACCCCAACCCCTCTGGTTTTCAACAGACCTCACCCCAACCCCTCTGGTTTTCAACCGACCTCACCCCAACCCCTCTGGTTTTCAACCGACCTCACCCCAACCCCTCTGGTTTTCAACCGACCTCACCCCAACCCCTCTGGTTTTCAACCGACCTCACCCCAACCCCTCTGGTTTTCAACCGACCTCACCCCAACCCCTCTGGTTTTCAACCGACCTCACCCCAACCCCTCTCCCAGGGGAGAGGGGCTAATACTCTCATAAACAATATTTTACACCCCTTCTCCCCCCGGGAGAAGGGGCTGGGGGATGAGGTCGATGAATCAGCAGAAGGGGCTGGGGGATGAGGTCGATGAATCAGCAGAAATGGCCCTGGGATGAGGCCGATGAACCAAGTGATAGGGTCTAATACGCTAATGCTCATTGCCTTACACCCCTTCTCCCACCGGGAGAAGGGGCTGGGGGATGAGGTCGATGAATCAGCAGAAGGGGCTGGGGGATGAGGTCGATGAATCAGCAGAAGGGGCCGGGGGATGAGGTCGATGAATCAGCAGAAGGGGCTGGGGGATGAGGTCGATGAATCAGCAGAAGGGGCTGGGGGATGAGGTCGATGAATCAGCAGAAGGGGCTGGGGGATGAGGTCGATGAATCAGCAGAAGGGGCCGGGGGATGAGGTCGATGAATCAGCAGAAGGGGCTGGGGGATGAGGTCGATGAATCAGCAGAAGGGGCCGGGGGATGAGGTCGATGAATCAGCAGAAGGGGCTGGGGGATGAGGTCGATGAATCAGCAGAAGGGGCCGGGGGATGAGGTCGATGAATCAGCAGAAGGGGCCGGGGGATGAGGTCGATGAATCAGCAGAAGGGGCTGGGGGATGAGGTCGATGAATCAGCAGAAGGGGCTGGGGGATGAGGTCGATGAATCAGCAGAAGGGGCTGGGGGATGAGGTCGATGAATTCATTACATACAGAAATTTGGTATCTTGGTCATCTCATTAGCTGAAATACATGAAGAAAGTCCTTATCCTTGGTGCCGGGCTTGTAGCCAGACCGATTATTGAATATCTTCTTGAAAAAGATTTCAGCCTTATGGTTGCTTCGCCAATGAAAGAGAGGGCTGATGATATGATCAGGGGAAATCCCAACGGATCTTCGTTACTGTGGTCGATGGATGATCCGCAAACACTCGACAGGCTTGTGTCGGAGCATGATATCACGGTTTCGCTTCTTCCCTATAAGTTCCATGCCTCTGTTGCCAGGTTCTGCCTGAAGCATAAGAAGCCCCTCGTAACGACTTCATATGTTCAGAAGGAAATAATGGATATGGATTATGACGCAAAAAAAGCAGGGATCATTTTCCTGAATGAGGTTGGCCTCGATCCGGGAATTGATCATATGTCGGCCATGAGGATCATTGATTTCATACATGGGAAAGGCGGAAAGGTTGAGGAGTTCTATTCCCTGTGCGGTGCCCTGCCGGCTCCCGAGGTCGCGGACAATCCATTAGGTTATAAATTCACATGGAGTCCCAAAGGTGTTATCCTGGCATCGCTGAACAGCGCTATTTACCTGAAAAAAGAAAAAAAAGTATTTATCGAACCGGTTAATCTGTTCAGGGATATTTTCAGGTTTGAATTTCCGGGAATCGGTGAGCTTGAAGTTTATCCGAACAGAGACTCCATGAGTTATATTGATATTTACAGAATCCCTGAAACGAGGACAATGTACCGGGGGACATTCAGGTATAAGGGTTGGTGCGAAACCCTGGATGCAATGAAATCATTACGGATGCTTGACGATACCATGAGGGATTACAGTGGTTATTCTTGTGTCGGATTCATTGCTGAAAGAGCAGGCCTGTCCGGAAACGATCTGAAAAAAGACTTATCCGTCAGGCTTGGGAAAGATTATGGATCGCCGGCAATGAAGTCGCTGGAATGGCTTGGATTTTTCAGCAATGAGAAGCTCGGCTATTCAGTAACAACGCCATTTGAGATTACATCTGACAGGATGATCAGCAGAATGTCATTATCTGATAATGAGCGTGATACAGTAATTATGCAACACATATTCCTTGTTTCATGGCCTGACGGAAGGAAAGAGGTCATAAAATCATCGCTGCTCGATTTCGGGACGCCGGCTACAAATACTGCAATTGCCAGGACAGTTGCGCTGCCGGCTGCAATTGCCGTGAGAATGATCCTTGCAAATAAAATCACTCTTACAGGCGTTCACAGGCCAGTTTTGCCCGAGATTTATGATCCAATCCTCAACGAATTAAAAACTCTGGGAATTGAAATGAAGGAAGAATACGGGCTACATGAAAGTGAAATGATTCTGTAGCCGCTGGCGCGGATTTGCAATCCGTGCAATCCTCACATCCTTATCGCTGGCGCGGATTTGTAATCCGTGCAATCCTCACATCCTTATCGCTGGTGCGGATTTGCAATCCGTGCAATCCTTACAACATTATCGCTGACGCGGATTTGCAATCCGTGCAATCCTCACATCCTTATCGCTGGCGCGGATTTGCAATCCGTGCCTCATGTCACAAATGACCGTTGCAGCCGCTGGCGCGGATTTGTAATCCGTGCCTCATATCACCAACCACGCTGGCGCGGATTTGCAATCCGTGCCTCATGTCACAAATGACCGTTGCAGCCGCTGGCGCGGATTTGCAATCCGTGCCTCATGTCACAAATGACCGTTGCAGCCGCTGGCGCGGATTTGTAATCCGTGCCTCATATCACCAACCACGCTGGCGCGGATTTGTAATCCGTGCCTCATGTCACAAATGACCGTTGCAGCCGCTGGCGCGGATTTGTAATCCGTGCCTCATATCACCAACCACGCTGGCGCGGATTTGTAATCCGTGCCTGTAATTCCCCATATCAAACTACTTATATGTACTCTGCTTCACGGATTCCAGGACCACGTCCAGATAATTATCAAGTCCGGCATAATTCCTTGCCGAGCTAAAAAAATAATCTTCCGGCTTTTCCACAATCAGTTCTTTGACTGGATTATTATGAATATAATCCAGCTTTTCATCAAAGAACTTATTTGAACTTATCTCTTCAGGATGGTTTCCATCCTGCCAGACTTTATATATAGTTTTTCCTTTCTGCTTTTTACTGGCATTTCTGAACAACTCGAGCATCCAGTTTTTTCTGCTTTCATTTTCGTTGATTATATTTTTAACCAGCAATTTTGATGTAAATTTTTTCAGGTCCCGTAAAATTTCAGATAGAGTAAAATCACCTGATGCCCGGGCAATCATATGAATATGACTGGACATAATACAAAAACCATAGATTTCCAAACCTTTTTCTTTCTGACAATAACTTAGTGAATCAATAATTGTCATTTTGTGGCTCTTCCTGGTAAAAAGATCTACCCAGCCTACGACGGTCAAAGTAAGGAAATAGGGTTTCACCTGGTCAAATATTTTATATTTTTCTGACATAGCACGAGGATTAAAAAAACTAAATTACAATTATAATATGACAAATAAGATAAAGTCACGGATTGCAACCGAACGGAGCAGGAAGCACGGATTGCAAATCCGCGCTAGCACCCGTGAGTTCGGCGAAGCCAAATCCGTGCCTCATATCACCAACCACGCTGGCGCGGATTTGTAATCCGTGCCTCATGTCACCAATGACCGTTGCAGCCGCTGGCGCGGATTTGTAATCCGTGCCAGCGGTCAAGCTTAAAATTTCAGATAAAAATCTTTCGTCAGGTCCTTATACTCTTCAGTAAAATCATGCCTTCTGCCCCGTTCGATCGTAAGAAATTTTTCAGAAACCATCTGCCGTGCCCTTGAAAATGTCATTATCATTCTTCTTATTTCAGAAGTCGGCAATGGCCTTATTTTAAGAATGTTATGACAATACAATCCGTACTCCGCCGCCTCAGCTATAAATATATTCCCCTCGGCATAAGGCATAATTAACTGGAACTTGCCGCCTTCTGCCAGAAGTCTTGAAACACCCTTCAGCATTTCACCTGTATCAAGCGTCACGTCATGCCTGGCAGCCGCTTTCAACGGATCGGGATTCTTCAGAGAATCTTTAAAATAAGGTGGATTGGTCACAAGGAGATCGAATTTAATTTCGTCAGGATCAAAATTCCGGAGGTCAGTGTTCACCACTTTGATCCTCTCCTTCCATTTGCTTTTACTGACATTGTCCAGCGCCTGCTCAAAGGAATCATGATCAGGTTCAATTGCAGTAATCAGGGCATCAGTACGCTGGGCCAGCATCAGGGCTATCAGTCCTGTTCCTGTCCCGATATCAAGTATTTTCTTTGCCCCGGTAACATCTGCGGAAGCGCCCAGCAGGACACCGTCTGTGCCAACCTTAAAAGCGCACATATCCTGATAAATAGTAAATTGCTTGAAACTGAAATAGTTATTAGCCATTTTTTTATAATATATCCGGTTCCGCAAGCTTAAAAATACACAATATCAGATAATACGGGAACATTTGGTTGTATATTGGGTTATTATACAAATGATGAATCCGTTTCACAGGCTATATCATCCGGAGGTTTTTCAGGGATCACTTAAAAAGAAAAATTACTTTGAAGGTTGGTTCTTTAAGCATGTTTCGGCAGATACGGGTACTGCATTTGCAGTTATTCCCGGAATATCCATTTCGGGCGACAGTCATTCTTTTGTCCAGTTTATTGATGGCAATACAGGTAAAACCTCCTACTTCAGATACAGGACAAATGAATTTATTTTCAACAGGAAAAGGCTGGAGATCCATATCGGGAAGTCGTTTTTTTCTGAAAAGGGAATTGATCTTGAACTTGAGAATGTTGATATATCGGTTAAAGGCAGGATCATATATACCGACCTCCGGAAACTGCCAAAAAGCCTGCTGATGCCAGGGATAATGGGCTGGTATTCATTCGTCCCCTCAATGGAGTGCAATCATGGAGTGGTCACATTGGGACATAATATTTCAGGTGCAGTAAATGTAAATGAACAGGTGACTGATTACAGCGGGGGGACCGGTTATATTGAAAAGGACTGGGGGACCTCATTTCCTGAGTCATGGCTATGGTTGCAGTGCAATAACTTCAGTGAAAAACACTGCCTCGGTTATGATCTCTGTGGCAAAGATCCCCTGGAGGGGTAGTTACTTTATGGGATTCATTTCATTTTTCTCATTAGGCAGCAAAGTAATAATATTTGCCACCTATAACGGCGCAAAGGTGGAAAGGTTGAAAAGAATTGATAATTTCAACACTGAGGTCATTCTGAAAAAGGGATCAGTACAACTTTTGGCAACCATCACAAAAAAAGGCGCCGGCACTTTAAAAGCTCCTTCAAAAGGGCTCATGGAGAATTTTATCAAGGAGAGCCTTAACTCGGAAGTTTTCCTTGAAGTGAAGGATGGCGGCAAGGTAATATTCTCCGGGAAAGGCGTCAGAGCAGGTTACGAAGAGACAGACAGGATATTTACATACTTCTGATCCCCTCATACTTTCTTGATTTTCCACCATTATTACTTATTTTTGCCCTGTGAGTGTCAGGGAGATTATGTTAAACAGGGAAGAGCTTAAGGAATTCCTCGACGGGAAAGTGGAAAAATACAACAGGCTGGAATTTATTGAACAGGATCCGGTAAGCATTCCTCATGGTTATACGTCAAAGGAGGATATTGAGATTTCTGCATTCCTCACAGCTACAATCGCCTGGGGAAACCGTATCTCGATCCTGAGAGATGCCAGAAGAATGATGGCATTTCTGGATGATTCACCAGGAGATTTTATTATGAACTATGAGCAAGGCGATTTGACGGGAATAAATGGTGTCATTCACAGGACATTCAATTCCGATGACCTCATCTATTTCATTAAGGCGCTCCGGAATATTTACGAAACCGGAAATGGGCTGGAAGGCATTTTTAATGAATACCAGACCACTGATTCCCTTCAGCCTGCCATTCACGAGCTCAGTTGTCATTTCTTTGAACTGCCCCATGACCGGAGAATTGTGAAACATATTTCAGATCCTTTCAAAGGGTCGGCAGCTAAAAAGATCAACATGTTCCTGAGGTGGATGGTGCGAAAAGATGACAAAGGTGTTGATTTTGGAATCTGGAAATCCATTTCTCCATCAATCCTTTCCTGTCCCCTCGACGTTCACTCGGGAAATGTGGCCAGAAAGCTTGGGCTGCTTACACGGAAAATGAACGACTCCAAAGCCGTTTCGGAGCTCGACAAAAGACTAAGGGAATTCGACATGGAGGATCCTGTCAGATATGATTTTGCTCTTTTCGGGCTGGGAGTTTTTGAAGGTTTCTGAATGGTCAGAACCAATGACTTTCCACCTTTCCTGCTTCTTCTATTTCAGACTGCGGGCTTCTTTATGGTGTTCATTGGTTAGTCTCATTGCTACCTGATTTTTGTTTATATTAATAAAGATCATATTTTCCTGATCGCTGTATAATCCGGTTGAAATCCGATTACTGATTTTGAATTTCTCCGGTTTAATATCTGACCGGTAAAGCAGGTTCAGGCAGATTTCATTCTCAAAAATAATCATGGACAATAAATTCCCGGTCAATAGCTTATGGTTCAAATAAATTTTTACTCTGTCATTGAAATACTTGTTCGCCAGGTCAGCGGGAAAAGACTGATCTCCGGATATCTTCCCGATATCACAATCCGGGTCGTACAATTTGTAATCCCGTAAAAAATCATCATAATACATTCTGAAAAAAACTTTCAGAGAATCCGAACCTTGATCCTGGTCAATGCTTGTAAGTGTTACATGAACCGGGTGGAAAATCAGCAGTATCGGGAGAATTAAGATTTTTAACATTATTTGCTATTGAAATTAATTTCTTTTGATTAATTTCTTCAATATCAAAGATTTTATTTCTGTCCCATCCAATCCAGTATTTTAATGCATTATGACGGATAAGTTTCCAATAGCCATCGTCCATTAATCCAAATTTCGAAATCCCTTCATTAATATCCGCATCTACCTGTTCAAGGTATTCCTTCCTGAGACTAATTCTGACAGACCGGTTTTGATATGTAAAAACAGCCGATGGTTTTACTTTGCTGCGGGTAGCCAGGTGAATAGTCCCCATTCCTAAAGTTGCACCTGTACTTACCTGAATACCGTCGTTCAAACAGCTATATGGTGGTTTGGTTCCGGCATATGTTGTCACTTCGAGCATGTCAGCGCCAACGCCAAACAATTCACGTGCCCTGATTCCCATTTTGGCACCAACTATTGAGAATACTCCCAGGTGTCCGTGAAACTCATCAGTCATTACATTTGCCTTCCATTCTTCAGATCCATACCGGGCAATTGCAGAATCCATAATAGGACGGACATCATAGTTAAACATTTCCCTCTGATCAGGAAACCTGTTAAATACTATGTTACGCTCCGGAACATAAATACCATTTATCATATCGCAAAAGGCCTCTTTAACTCCAGGAACATCATAATCCTGGTTATATCTGACATTTAGCTTGTCTTTAATTATATTGATGTCAAACAATTCGGGATTTGCCAGGTATAGTGCCACCAGGTCATCACATAACCTGAAATGATCTTGTTTCAATTTTTCAAAAACCACCTGCTGACTGTGCACATTGTATAAGGTCGTTGCAAGTTGCGTATTCGACTGTCTGCAAACATCGTACATTGATGAATCAAACAATGCGCCATCCTTATTCCGGTTTGAAATGACATCAATCCTGACACTGGATTTGAAAAGTACATCTGCACTTTCCTTGTCGGATTCATAGTTAAATCCCTGTAAAGGATTTGCAGATTCGTTATACCAGATAATTCGTTCAATCTCAGACACCAGGGTTGCATCTTCTTTTATCGCTTTTGTGACATTCGTCAACGGACCGAGACAAACCAGGATGATTTTTTCATTTTCACTCCGCATAACTTGTGAAAGGAAATCTGCAGCATTTAAATCTGTTACCTGACCATCAGTCTGGCTGCCCCAGCTAATATTCCTGTTAAATTCACGCCATGGAGGATTGACCCCGGTTACAACATCACCACAGGCAACAGGAATATTATCCCTTTTAAATTCATTAAGTAACGACCTAATCTTTTCGACACCCTCCCCGGGAGATAAAGAGCCATCCGAAGATAATATTGCTTTTATGGTAATCTCAGGCCGGGACAGCAATAAACTTATCGCACGCATATCGTCAATCCCGCAATCAGTATCAATAATGATAGTGTGTTTTAATTTAACCGGTAAGGGTTGTGACAAAACACTTTGAGTGAAAAGTATTATTAAAAGCGAACCAACAATTTTCCTCATTGATTATATAATTTATGCTAATTAATTTGAAAATCTGGTGAGTGGTTTGCAGTGTGCTAAAAATGCAAGTTAATATAATGTACTGTTAAGATCAAGGTAAGTTTTAAATAATGTATTATAAAGTTGTCAAATTAAACAACATTGCCGGCAGAGCAGGATTACCGCAAAATACTACTTTGCCGTTCTTTATAACTTGTAGCAGTTTATTATATTTTGACTTCAGCAGTTTATTTATAAACGACTGGGTAAAGATAAAAGCGAACCTTTAATACATTCGACAATTGTCATACAGTCTGATCATCCTGCCTTATACTATTTTTTACCGGTATTAAAACCGAATGGCAGGTAAAGCGGACACAAACCCAACAGACTGGTCAGAACAAATATTCCTGCCACAATCAGCAGAATAATTCCCAGTGTACCTGAAATTACGTGAGTAAAATACAACACTGCAAGAACGACAGCAACCAGTATCCTGACTATCCTGTCATTAACACCCATGTTTTTTTTCATTTTAAAAGTTTTATTAATAACATATTAAAAAATTGCGGTCTGGCATGTACCCCGACCTGTTTATATTTAATTTACAGTGAGCACTCCATAGTGCGTGAAAATCGACAATAACCGGACGAACATCCCTGATTAATTCATCTGTTCAGGCTTTTACCGATACAGAAAATTCATTGTTCAGTATTGCTTTTACCTGGTCCTTTGACTGAATACCGGAAGTTGCTTTAACAACTCTGCCATTTTTATAATAAAGTGTAAAGGGGATTCCCATAAAGCCACGAACTTCAGGCAGGATACGGATGACGTCCGATACAGGATTGTCAAACTCCATATCGTAAAACTTAACATGCCCGTATTCAGATTCAAGTTCCTCGGCTATTCCATAAACAGGTATGCACATGGGGCCCATGCGTCCGCAGATTACCATAACGTTATCATTTTCATGAATTGCTTTATTATAATCAGCAATTGATTCCAGGTGTTTTAAATTAGTGTATAACATGATTTTAATATTTAAAATTACGGTACAAAATTACTGCGCAATATGTTATAAATAAAAGAAATGAAGGTTTGGCGGGACAACTTACGGGTTGAATCCGGACAACTTTTTTATTGATTTAGGTTAACTTTGTCTTCTTCTATTAAACCAAAGTGCATGAAAACCATACTGGAAACAGACAAAGATTTTATATGTGATATCCAGGCACCCTGCTTTCAGAATCTTTCGCGGGAGGAGGCTGAACTGGTAAGGGCAAGCAAAACCCAGGTGCTTTTCAGGAAGGATGATAATCTTACCAAACAAGGTGCATTTGCCTCATACATTTTGTTTATTATTAATGGACTTGTAAAGCAATATATTGAAGGAGATGGAACCAGGAATTATAATCTGCGTATCATAAAACCAGGCGAATTTGTGGGGCTTTCGGCAGTGTTTTATGAAAATATATTTAATTATTCCACCATAGCGCTTACAGATTGTCAGGTATATCTCATTGAAAAAGAAGCAATAGCCAAAGTAGTAAGGCAAAATGGACAATTCGGGTTCAGCATAATTAAAAGGTATTGTGAACAGAACACAAACCTGCTGAATACAGTTCGTAATCTTATGTACAAACAGATGAACGGACGCCTGGCAGATACATTACTATATTTGGACAGCTTAAAAAATGAGAGAAGCAGAAATTTTTCAGCTTCTTTCGCGCAAAGATCTGGCTGATTTTGCCGGGATTTCGACCGAAAGCGCTGTAAAACTGCTTAAAACCTTTGAAAAAGAGGGAATAATTGAATTACATGAAAAGGATATAAGACTGTTGAAACATAATGTGCTGACTGAAATAAGCAGGAGGGGTTAATTTATTTGCACTCTTCCGTGGATAAGTCGAAATGACTGAAAGTGAAATAATAAAACTGGTCCTGCAGGGTGACAAACAGAAGTTCCGGATGCTGGTGGAACAATATCAGCAGATGGTCTTCAGAACTTGTATGGGATTCTTACACAATAAAGACGATGCTGATGATCTGACTCAGGATGTTTTTATTCAGGCTTATCAATCATTGCCACGCTTTAAAGGTGATTCAGCTTTTTCAACCTGGATCTACAGGATTACGGTCAACGCGTCACTTAATAAGATCAGGAAATCTCCGCTGAAGGTCATGTTTCGACGGTTTGAAAACATTGCAGGAAGTAGAGATGAAAAAGAAATATACACGCCTGTTCCCGATGAAGAAGATCCGGAGAACATTTTAATCAGACAGGAACAAATTGAATGGGTCCGGCGGGCGCTCGACAGACTGCCGGAAAAACAACGAACCGCAATTGTGCTCAGCAAGTACGATGATCTTTCACAAAAAGAAATTGCAGGGATAATGAAAACTACTGAAGGAGCTGTGGAGGCCCTTTTACAGCGTGCAAAGAAGAACCTCCGTGAAAAATTATCAGCATACAGAAAAAATAAATAAAGATTACCGCAGGAAAAAAATAAGTTTTGTTTCTAACCATAAAACCCATTAAAATGAATTGTCAGTTATGTCAGAAAGAAATGGATTCCTATCGCGATGGGAAACTTACCCGCGATATGAAGACTCAGGTTGAGTCTCATTTAAAAGAATGTGAAACTTGTTCAGAGATTTACAGATTGCAGATACTCGCAGAAAAAGTCATAAATCAGGAAAAAGAGTTACAGACTGATCCTTTCCTTGCATTACGGATTATGGCAAATATTGAAAGCCTTGAAAATTCAGATTACAAATCTGATCGGGTATTTAAACGGGTGTTAAACCCTATCCTTGTAACAATATCTGTGGCAGCGGCAATTTTCTTCGGTATTATGATGGGAGATCTGTCTCGTACGGCTATTAGCAGAATGCCAATCCCGGTTGAACTTGCACTAATTGATGATGCAAATATTGAATCAGTCAACATTCTTTCAATCGAATAGCAAATCACAATGAAAACTGAAAATAAATACGGATGGATGATTTTGGCAATAGTTATTCTTGCTGTATTGAATATTACAACAATATTAACCATAATCTACAACAGAAATCAGGCTGCAAATGAGGCAGCTTTTCCTGAGGGTGAACAGTCAATGACTGAGGCTGGTTCAATGAAATACAGTGGCCGCTGGTTCCGCGATCAGTTAAATTTCAACAGGGAGCAAATGTCAAGGTTTGTCGAATTCAATCCTTTGTTCAGGGAAAATGTAAGGAATATTAATATGGATCTGAATCTTTTGAGACAGAAAATGCTTTCTGAAATGGCTTCAGAAAAATATGATACAATCTGGCTTAACACTCTTTCTGATTCAATAGGATATCTGCATGCGGATCTTAAAAAAGTAACATATAAATATTATCTCGAGATAAAAAATATCTGCAATCAGCAGCAACAGGAAAAGCTCGAACAGTTGTTCGGTGGAATGTTTGCAAGCGACGGCCGGATGGGACAATATGGTAAAGGTGGCCAGCAAGGCAGACGTCGCGGCAGACAATTTAATAATTGATAATTTTAAAACTTTTAAAATTTTTATGGAAATGAAAACAAGACTTTTAATTACAGCACTGGCCTTTATGGCTATGACGACGCTGGTAAGCGCTCAGAATCAGGGAGCAGGTCAAAGACAGATGAACGGAAAAGGTCTAACTATCGTGGATGCCAACAAAAACGGGATATGCGATAATTACGAGAATCGTACAGCAAATTCAGCAACGGCTACAGGGTATGCCAATTGCCAGGGATGCGGACGCGGACTGAAACAAGGTCAGGGGCAAGGTTCAGGACAACGGGGTATGAGACAAGGAAGTGGCAACCAGAGAAACTTCACAGATGCAAATAATAATGGTATATGTGATTCCCGTGAAACACCTGTAAAGAAGTAGTATATTTCAGGGTATAATTATGTCTGATCAAAAACAGGGGCAGTAAGTCCCCTGAAAATACAAATGCGGATTGTTCTTTATGGTTCGATATAAACCCATAAAGAATTATCTTCTGAATTAAGTTATTTTATGAAAACCAAAATAAACGAATTTGATATAAAAGCAGCAGAATGGGACCAAAATAAAATGCATTGGGATCGTTCAGTGGCTGTTACAAATCAGATAAAGAAACTCATACCATTAAATAAACAAATGGTTGCTCTTGAATATGGCGCCGGAACCGGAATTGCAAGTTTCCTGCTTAAGGATTCTCTGAAAGAGATCACTTTGATGGACACCTCATCTGAAATGGTTAAGATAATGAATGAAAAGATAAAAGCAGAAAAAGTAAAAAATCTAAAAACTTTGAACTTCGATCTTGAGCTGGCTGATTATAAAAGGGTACGTTTTGATCTTATATTTACCCTGATGGTACTTCATCATGTAACAGATATTGAGAATATTATAAAAAGGTTTTATTATCTGCTGAATCCGGGAGGTTATCTGGCGATTGCTGATCTCTATTCTGAAGATGGTTCATTTCATGATAAGAATTTTACAGGTCATAATGGTTTCGAAGTTGAAGTATTATCAGATCAGATCAGGAAACTGGGCTTTGTGAATTTAAAACACACCAGATGCTATACTATCCAAAGGAAAATATCGGAGACAGAAACAAAAAATTTTGATATATTCCTGTTAATTGCAGGACGGATTTAAGAAAGCGTTCAATAATCTTTCAAAATTTAAAATAAAACAACTATAAAATAACAAGAAGTAAAATGAAATCCCTGCAGCAAAAGGAATTCGTATTAACAACCTCAGCCAGGGTTAAATCAGAAAAAAGAGGCTCTCCTGAATTAACATTCGGAAATTACCGGCCAACTCTGAAATAGAATTATTAAAATTATAATTCCAGCGTAATAGAATTTTTACCGACTCCCAGTTTTTCAAGCTGAGCCAGTACTGCATCCATCATGGGTGGCGGACCGCAGACATAGAAATCAGTATTAAAATCGGGGATATTTGCTTTCAGGAAATCCTCATTTATAAACCCGTTGAAATAACCAGCAGCCTTCTCATCAGACAAAATATTTATGAAATCCTTTCCAAGCATATCCCTGAAATCTTTCTCAAGTATTATGTCAGCTTTAGATTTATTTGCAAAAAGCAGCTTGTTACCTTTGATTGTATTTTTGGACTGCAGATCCCTTAATATTGCAATAAAAGGTGTAATTCCGGCTCCCCCGGCTATGAAGACGCCCTTTCCTTTAAAATTGATTGCGCCCCAGACATCCCTGATTATTAGCTCGTCACCTGTGTTCAGGGTCCCAAGTTCATTCGTAACTGCTTTACGTTCGGGATATATCTTGATTGTAAATTCGAGATAAGGTGCAGAATTCAGGCATGTGAAGGTAAACGGATTCTTCCTGTCCCTGAATCCCGGCTTATTGACCGACACATCGGTGGCCTGGCCCGGGGTAAATGAATATCCTTCAGGTTTCTCTATCTGAAATCTCCTTACATCATGCGTAACCCATTCGGTTTTCCTGATCTTAACAATATGCTCTTCCATATAATTCAGTGTATACTTTATTAAACATTTTATATCATTATTAGTTTATCAGAAATTGAGAATAGAAAATGCTGAAGCCAGATCTTTCTGATTATGTGCTCATTAAGATGAAAGGCATAAATTCCTTTATTCTAATGACTGGTCCTGATTTTAGGCAGGTATTTAAAATTATTGTGCCGTATAGCCTCCGTCAATAGTATAGTAAGAACCTGTTACAAATGAGGAACGGGAAGAGCTCAGCCAGAGCACCAGTTCAGCCACCTCCTCAGAAGTTCCCAGTCTGCCTACAGGGTGAAGGCCGGCAAGTGCTTTCAGGGTTACCTCACTTAATGTGTTTGTAATCAAGGGAGTAACTATGTATCCGGGGCCAACGGAATTTATTCGGATATTTTCCCGTGCGTATTCCAGTGCAGCGCTTTTTGTAAGTCCGATCATTCCGTGCTTTGAAGCTACATAGGCAGGTGAATTTTTCGTTCCTACCATTCCCAGGATAGATGACATATTAACTATACTTCCTCCTCCTGATCCAAGCATTGCCGGGATCTGATAGCGCATACCGTAAAACACCCCGGAAAGGTTAGTGCTGATCACTTCATTCCAGCCTTCGACAGGATATTCGCCGGTGGGGCTTAAAGGACCTCCGATGCCGGCATTGTTACATGCGACATGTAATCCTCCATAATTTTCCACGGCTTTCTCAACCAGATTTTCATTATCGGCAGGCTGTGAGGTATCTGCGGCTATGAAAAGTGCTTCTCCCCCAAGTCGCTTAATTTGTGAGACGGTATCATTGCCTCCTTTTTCGTTAATATCTGATACTATTACTTTTGAGCCTTCAGCTGCATAAAGCAAAGCGATCGCTCTTCCGATCCCTGAACCTGCTCCGGTTACTATCGATACTTTATTTTCAAGATCTTTCATAATTTTATTTTTAACCGGCATTTCAGATACATGCACATTAAAATGTGATTGTTTTTCTAAAATGACCTTCAGCTTAAACAAAAAATGAAAGATATTGTTCCGGCCGGGAGCACCAAACCAATTGCTATTTAATACTTCATAATTCTCGTAATAGAAAAATTTGTTTCTAATGACTCTCACCCCCTTTTATTTTCCCCCAGGGGGGAAAGAATAATTTGGCTCCTTCCCACCTGGGGGAAGGCTGGGAAGGGGGTAATTAAGATTAAGAATAAGTCCACAGCAGGAATTGAATGTGGAAAAAAGGTATTACATGAATTGAGAAGAAATAAATAACTATATGGACCCAGAATAGGGATTTCAGCCATACGGGATCCAAGATTCCAATTCAGAGTTCAAATGCCTGAGACAAACTGCAGGTTTAGCTAATTCTCCTGGTATAATTTTTTTGTCCTGTCTATTGACCAGCCTGTTTTCAGCCCCACAACGAACAACGCAAGGGATACTGAACCCAGGGCAAATATTGTATCGCCAATTACCCTCATCCAGCGTAATGTCTGTAATGCCGGATCCTGCATGAATTCCCAGGAACGTGCAAACCACATCCCGTGCCTGATGCTTGCAATGGTTTGTGCAACGCCTACAGGAAGAAGGCTGATAATAATCATTACCATCAATCCCGCATTTATTGACCAGAATGCAATTGACAGGAGCCTGGTTTTCCAGACATATTTGATTGTAAGCCCTTTCAGAACGAAGAGCATCAGCCCGATCCCAAGCATGCCGAACACACCAAAAAGGGCAGCATGACCATGAACCGGGGTTGTATTAAGACCCTGCATATAGTATAATGCAATCGGAGGATTTATAAGGAATCCGAATATACCTGCGCCGACAAGATTCCAGAAACTTACCGAGATTATAAAATAAATGGGCCATTTATAGGATTTTACCCAGGGGGTTGCCTTGCTGAGCTGGAGATTATGATATGCTTCAAATCCCATGAAAACCAGCGGGACAACTTCAAGGGCGCTGAATGATGCTCCCAAAGCTATAATTGCAGTCGGAGTTCCGGCAAAATAGAGATGATGAAATGTTCCTATAACACCGCCACTCATATATACAATTGTTGCAAACAGTACGCCTGTAGTGGCATATTTCAAATTCAGCAATCCCATTCTGACAAACAGGAATGCAGCCATGACTGTGGCAAATACTTCGAAGAATCCCTCGACCCACAGATGGACCACCCACCAGCGCCAGTATTCGGCTATTGACAAATGGGTTTGTCTTCCCCACATCAGTCCTGCCCCGTAGAAGCCTGCTATCGCTACTGAAGCAATTACAAACATTATCAGCAACTGGCGACTCTCAGAGGGTTTGGAAAGTGCTGGCCATAAGGCGCGTAACATCAGGAAGAGCCAGATGAAGAATCCGGCAAAAAGGAATATCTGCCAGAATCTGCCCAGATCGACATACTCGTACCCCTGGTGACCGAACCAGAAATTCTGAACCAGTCCGAGTTTCTGCATTACACCCATCCATTCACCCAATATTGAGCCAACTACTATTATTAAAAGCGCAACAAATAATACATTTACTCCCAGCCGCTGGTACTTTGGCTCATATCCCGAAACCGCCGGGGCAATATATAGACCTGCTGCCAGCCAGGAGGTCGCTATCCAGAAGAGAGCCAGCTGAACGTGCCAGGTCCTTGATACCGAATATGGCAGGATAGTATCGAGCTTCAGCCCATAAAATCCCTTACCTTCAACTCCATAATGAGCTGAAATAACCCCGAACAGGATCTGGACAAGTATCAATCCGACTACTACCCAGAAATATTTCAGGGTTGCCTTCATAGATGCCGTAGGATTAAGTCCTCCAAGCGGGTCATTTTGTGGAAGAAGTGCTTTGTCAAGGACATCTGAACGGTTCCTGGCGTTATAGTATGCAAGCAGACCTATCCCGACAAGCAGCATTATTACACTGAACCCCGTCCAGAGAATGATACCGGGCGATGGTATATTTCCTATGACCTGGTCAGGAGGCCAGTTGTTGGTATAAGTAATTTCAGAACCGGGCCTGTTCGTGGTACATGCCCATGCGGCCCAGAAGAAAAATGCATTCATTAAGTGCATCCGTTCCGGGTCTTTTATTGAGTTCACAGGTATTGCATAGGCACTCCTTTCTTTATCGAGCGAAGGATCATCCATAAAGAGTCCCTTGTAATGATTGCTGTTATTTCTTATCGCAGCGGCTCTTTCATCAGAGACAGTAAGGATGCCTGTGGCAGCGTCGTATGTATTTTTCCGTAATGTCTTCTGAAGCCTCGTCTTAAGCATCGCCTGCTTTTCTTCCTCCAGAGCAGAATACGTGCTACCAAATTCTTTCCGGGACCAATGGTCGAGAATGTAAACTGTCTCCTTATGAAGCCAGTCAGCCGACCAGTCCGGAGCAACATATGCCCCATGGCCCCAAACCGTACCGATTTCCTGTCCGCCTATTGACTGCCAGACATTCTGCCCATCCTTTATATTCTGAGCTGTGAAAAGAATTTCACCGTTTTCACTAACAACCTTTTCCGGTATCGGGGGCTTTTGACGATAAATCTCGTGCCCGAAGAATATAAGAACCGAAAAGCAAATAAGCGTTATAACTGCAAAGCCGATCCATAGAGTTTTAGTTTTCATAATTCAGACATTAGGTTAAACAGCGCGAAAATTAAAAATCAGAATTATTCCCCGGATTAATTAATCATTAAAAATTGGTTAAGATCTTTTTAAATATTGAAACATTCAACGTTTGAAAATTGTTAATAATTAATAGTACAATATAAGAGAAAGAAGCTGAATTGTGCCAAAACAATCAGTATTTTTATTCCGGGCCGGAAAGATGCTGCGGGCCCCGGTAACAGGCTTTTAAATCAGGGTTCAGAAAACAAATCAGACATAACCGGTGTTTCACTCTAAACAAACATGTTGACATTTCACATTTTAAAATTCTGGCCTTTTCTGATCTATGCGTCAGCCGTCCTTTTGGTTGTCTGCATTATGATAGGTCTCAGCCACATTCTTGGAGAAAGGCATAAGGAAAAGCTGACCGACGAGCCATTTGAATCCGGTATTCCACCGACAGGAAGCGCCCGCCTGCGGTTCTCTTCACATTTCTACCTTATTGCCATATTTTTTGTGATTTTTGACCTCGATGCTGTTTTTATACTTGTCTGGGCAGCTGCGTTCCGTGAGCTGGGAATAGCCGGATACATAGGCATTGTTGTATTTATAGGGATACTTATTACAGTGCTTATTTATGAAATTGGAATTAAAGCCCTCGATTTCGGGCCCAAAGGAAAACTAATCCTTAAGAGTAAAAACCGTCTTTCAAAATGATCCGGACAGTAAACAAGCCTGACATCACTTCAACCGGGAACGGATCTTTTCTCCTTACCAGGCTTGAAGATATGGTCTCCTGGGGAAGAAAGAACTCAATATGGCCATTCAATTTCGGCCTTTCATGCTGTTTTGTTGAAATGGCAACTGCAATAACCAGCCGCTATGATATTGCCAGGTTTGGAGGTGAGGTTATCCGGGGTACGCCAAGGGAAGCTGATATGATGGTCATTGCCGGTACTGTATTTATTAAAATGGCTCCTATCATAAAACGCCTGCATGAACAGATGATGGAACCCAGGTGGGTAATTTCGATGGGATCCTGCGCCAACTCGGGAGGGATGTATGACATTTACAGCGTTGTCCAGGGTGTCGATAAATTTCTGCCTGTCGATGTCTATGTTTCCGGATGTCCTCCGCGCCCTGATGCATTCCTGGAAGGTCTGCTCCTTTTACGCGAATCAATCGGAAAAGAAAAACGTCCCCTGAGCTGGGTTTTGGGGCCACAAGGCATCTCACGCCCTGAAAAGATATCCGTCAGGGATTTGAAAAACGAGGAACGCATGAAGATGGGAAGGATCAGAACTATGGACGAAATTTAAAGATAAGTTTCCGGTTTTACTATAACTCAATTCTTATGACCGCGGATCTGTCGCTTCTGTCATTAATAAAAGAAAAGTACGGTGAAATGGCAATTATTACCGGAACTCCTGCCGCTGATGGCATTGTGACATTATGGGCCGGCAGGGATAGTATTGCAGAGCTGTTGAAATTCCTGAAATCCGGAATTGAAGGGCCCTTCACTATGCTTTATGATCTTACCGCCATTGATGAAAGAAGAAGGTCAGACAGGCAGGATCAGAATGGAAGCGATTTTACAGTTGTTTACCAGCTTACCTCTTTTGAGAGGAATGAAGACATAAGGCTCAAAGTGGCCCTAAATGGTGATTTTCCTTCAGCGCGGAGCATAACGGATATCTGGCCTTCAGCTAACTGGTACGAGCGGGAGGTCTTTGATATGTTCGGGATCAGATTTGAAGGGCATCCTGACCTTCGCAGGATATTAATGCCAAAATCATGGAAAGGCTATCCCCTCAGAAAGGAATATCCTGCCAGAGCAACAGAAATGGGACCTTTTGAGCTGGAAGAACAGATGAGGGAAATTGCGGACAACGATCTGAAATTCAATCCTGAAGAGTTTGGTCTTAAGCTTCAGGCTGATGATGCCGATTTCATGTTCCTCAATATCGGGCCGCAGCATCCGGGGACACATGGACTGCTCAGGCTGGTAGTTCAGCTCAACGGAGAGGATATAGTTGAAGTTGTTCCTGATATCGGGTTCCATCATCGTGGTGCTGAAAAGATGGGTGAACGGCAATCATGGCATACATTTATTCCTTATACTGACCGCATAGACTACCTGGGCGGAGTGATCAACAACCTGGCCTATGTTCTTTCGGTAGAAAAGATAGCCGGGATAACTGTACCCGCCAGGGTAACAGTGATCCGGGTTATGCTGACTGAATTATTCCGGATCATAAGTCACCTGGTCTGGCTCGGTACTTACGCCCAGGATGTCGGTCAGATGTCACCTGTATTTTATGCATTTAACGACAGGGAAAAAATTTTTGATATTGTTGAAGCGATAACCGGCGGGCGTATGCATCCTTCATGGTTCAGGATCGGTGGTGTGGCTCATGACCTTCCTCAGGGATGGAACAACCTGGTACAGAATTTTGTAAATTATTTCCCGAAAAGTCTGCTGGAAATGGAAAAGGTGGTCATCAGGAACAGGATCTTTAAAGCAAGAACCATTGGCATTGGCGCTTATACTAAAGAAGAAGCTGTTGAATGGGGTGTGACCGGTCCGGGCTTGCGCGCCACGGGATTCGACTGGGACTACCGGAAAAAACGTCCATATTCGGGATACGAGAACTTTGAATTTGATATCCCTCTGGGAACGAATGGCGACTGTTTCGACAGATCCCTGATCCGCGTTGAGGAGATGCGTCAGAGCCTCAGAATAGTGCAGCAGTGTATAAACAATATGCCTGAGGGCTCCTATAAATCTGATCATCCCCTGGCAACCCCGCCCCTGAAAGAGAGGACTATGCTGGATATTGAAACTCTTATCACTCATTTTCTTGCAGTCTCCTGGGGCCCTGTAATTCCTGCCGGGGAAGCAATGGTTCCTGTCGAAGCCTCCAAGGGATGTAACAGCTATTACCTGGTAAGCGACGGAGGAACATCTTCTTACCGTTCAAGGATCAGGACGCCTTCATTCCCGCATATCCAGATGGTACCGCTTATATCAAGAGGTTACACTATACCTGACCTCCTGTCTGTTCTCGGAGCTATGGATTTTGTTCTTGCAGATCTCGACAGATAATAAAGATTAATTACAACTACTATAACATGTAATTAAAAATGCTGAGCGAAAAAGAAAAGGAAGAAATTCATGAGGAGATGAAGCTTTACCCTTACCCGGGAGCTGCATGCATTGATGCTCTGAAAATTGTTCAGAAACACAGGGCATGGATTTCTGATGAGGCAGTTACGGATATCGCATCCGAGCTCGGTTTATCTGCTGATGAAGTAGACGGTGTTGCAACATTCTACACCCGGATCTACCGGAAGCCGGTAGGGAGGAATATAATCCTTGTATGTGATGGAATAAGCTGTATGATAATGGGTTCCGAACCGGTTTATGAATACATCTCAAAAAAGCTGAATATAAAGCCCGGGGAGACGACTCCTGACGGAAAGTTTACTCTGCTTCCCGTTTCATGCCTGGGTGATTGTGACCATTCACCGGCTATGATGATAAATGATGACCACTATAATGACCTGGATATTGCCAGAATTGATGAAATACTTGGAAAATACCGATAGATATGCATGGAGACTCCTCTGACACAATATATTAAAGCCCTGAAGACTCCGCCTTCGATGAAAGAGTATCTGAGGGCCGGTGGATATATCGGTGTGGAGAAAGCCCTTAAGGAGATGGAGCCTGGTGAGATAATTAGACTTGTAAAAGAATCAGGACTCTCCGGAAGAGGAGGAGCCGGTTTCCCGACAGGACTAAAATGGAGCTTTGTTCCCCAGGCAACAAATGGTTCGGGAATAAGATATCTGGTTGCAAATGCCGATGAAATGGAACCGGGCACTTTCAAGGACAGGTATCTGATGGAAGGAAATCCCCATCAGCTGATCGCGGGAATGATCCTTGCCTCATATGCGATCAGGGCACATAAAGCCTATATCTTCATCCGGTGGGCATATAAAAAAGCAGAGACATTACTTCGCAAAGCCATTTCAGAAGCATATGAAGCCGGGTATCTTGGGAAAAATATTCTGGGAACAGGTTTTGACCTGGATATCCATGTGCACAGCAGCGCCGGCAGGTATATCTGCGGTGAAGAGACGGCCCTGCTCAATTCGCTTGAAGGGAAAAGAGGAATACCGAGGGCAAAACCACCATTCCCGGCTGTAAGCGGATTATTCGGGCAGCCTACTGTGGTAAATAACGTGGAAACTCTTTGCTGGATACCCCACATTGTCGAAAAAGGTGTTGCATGGTTTAAGTCTCTGAGTCTGACTGCCGAGGGTGGAACCAAACTATATGGAGTGAGCGGCAGGGTTAAAAAGCCCGGCCTCTGGGAACTGCCGATGGGCACCTCTCTCCGGGAGATCATTTACGACCATGCCGGAGGAATGCAGGACGGCTATAAACTGAGAGGCATAATCCCCGGAGGGGCATCTACTGACTTTATGACTGTTTCGCATCTCGATACAAAAATGGATTTTGCCTCAGTGGTAAAAACCGGCAGCAGGCTGGGAACAGGAACAATCATTATTCTCGATGACAAAACCTGCCCGGTTGCCTTTATTCATAATATGATAAAATTCTTTGCTGAGGAGAGTTGCGGATGGTGCACTCCATGCCGTGAAGGACTACCCTGGACCCAGAAGATCCTTGCCTCCTTTGAAGAGGGTACTTCAAAAGAAGATGATATGGAAATCCTCGAATTTCAGACCCGTTACATGGCGCCCGGCAATACATACTGTGCACATGCACCCGGAGCCATTGAGCCTCTTCAGAGCGGGCTGAAATATTTCCGTGAAGACTTTTTACGGCACATAAATGAGAAACGTTGCCCCTGGAAATGAATATGGTAAAGATTCATATTGACGGAAAAGATTATGATGCTGACCCAGGTAAAAACCTGCTTCACACTTGTCTTGCGCTGGGCTTTGATATCCCCTATTTCTGTTATCATCCTGCAATGGGATCAGTGGGAGCCTGCAGGCAATGCGCAGTTAAGAAATTTGCCGGCCCTGACGATAAGGAAGGAAAAATTATAATGTCATGTATGGAGCCTGTCGTCGAAGGTCTCAGAATCTTAACGAATGACCCTGAAGTAAAAGCTTTCAGAGCTGCTGTTATTGAGAGTCTTATGACCAATCACCCGCACGATTGTCCTGTCTGCGATGAAGGCGGTGAATGCCATCTCCAGGATATGACTGTTATGACAGGGCACAATTACAGGCGTTTTGTATTCAAAAAAAGAACATATAACAATCAATATCTCGGTCCTTATATTCAGCATGAAATGAACCGGTGCATACAATGCTACCGGTGCGTAAGATTCTACAGGGATTATGCCGGCGGTAAGGATTTTGATGTCTTCGGTTCTGCCTCCAGAATTTATTTCGGCAGACAAAAGGAAGGCCCTCTTGAAAGTGTATTCAGCGGGAACCTTGTGGAGGTTTGCCCTACAGGCGTCTTCACTGATAAGAAGCTTCGCGAACATTATACCCGTAAGTGGGATCTGACAAACGCGCCGTCCATTTGTATCAACTGCAGCCTCGGCTGCAATATAATCATTGGGGAAAGGTATAGCTCGGTAAGACGTATTTTAAGCAGGTATAATGGTGCTGTAAATGGTTACTTTATCTGCGACCGCGGACGGTTCGGTTACGAATATTTAAATGGTCCGGAGAGGATAAGGGAAGTCCTGGCCAGACCGGCAAAAAGCAGTAACCTGGAGAAAATTTCAGAAGAAGGCTGGCGCTCAGAGATACTGGCTGCAATTAAAGGGAAGAAGATTGCGGGTATCGGGTCACCACGGGCCTCACTGGAATCTAACTTTGCATTGGAAACTCTGGTTGGCAGGGAAAACTTTTATCATGGTATCGCCGGTAAAGAATTCAGCCTCATGAAATCCGCTGTTGAAATTTTGAAATCAGGATTTGCTCATTCCGCTTCGCTGAAAGATATTGAAAAATCAGATACTATTCTTGTTCTTGGGGAGGATCTTATAAATAGCGCTCCGATGATGGCGCTTGCAGTGAGACAGGCAGCACGAAACAAATCAATCGGGGTTGCCGAAAAATCCGGAATAGCATACTGGAATGATTCTGCCGTAAGGGAAATGGCTCAGCAAATAAAGAGTCCTGTATTTATTGTAACCCCCTCACCCACCAACCTTGACGACATAGCAGAGCTGAGTTATCAGACTCCTGCTTCTGAAATTGCCAGAGTAGGTGCAGCAATTGTATTTGCACTTGATAATATAACTGCTTTTTCGGGTATCCCGGAGAAGTCCCTGAATGGCTCTGCACAAAAAATAGCCGCTTCCCTGATGTCTGCCGACAATCCGCTGATCGTAACAGGATTGTCATGTGATGAAGAAGAGATAATGGTTGCGGCTTCAAATATTGCAAAGGCTCTTTCCGGAAAAGGGAAGAAGCCATCTCTCTCCTTTGTCTTTCCTGAATTCAATAGCTGCGGACTTGCTCTTATGGATGGGAAGCCGCTTGATAAATTAATTGAAGTGATCAATAAGGGGAACGTCGATTCATTAATTGTTCTTGAAAATGATTTGTACTCAGGGGCAGACAAAGAAAAAACTGATCTTATTTTCAACAAGTGCAGCCAGGTGGTTGTTCTTGCCAGTATGATGGATGACACATCCAAACGGGCCGATATTCTTTTTCCGGCCGCAACATTTGCGGAATCTACTGGAACTATCGTAAATAATGAAGGACGGGCACAGAGGTATTACCGTGTATTGCCGGAAAGCTCAGAAATCAGGGACAGCTGGAAGTATTTATCTGAAATGATTAAGATTTCAGGAACAGGCAAGTTCCCGGACTGGGAACATTTTGATGATGTGGTCAGTTCTTTTATTGATTCTTATCCTTTCTTTTCAAATATCAGGGAGATAATGCCTGACTCAAAATTCAGATTATATAATGAGAAAATAGCAAGACAGACAGCAAGGTTCAGCGGGAGGACTGCAATGAATGCCAATATTGAGGTAAGCGAACCGCGACCTCCGGATGATCCTGATTCTTCTCTTGCTTTCAGCATGGAAGGATATAAGGGAATAACTCCTTCTTACTTTACTCCCTACTACTGGTCGCCGGGCTGGAATTCTGTCCAGGCAATGAACAAATATATGGATGAGCCTGATGGAAAATTAAAAGACGGCAATCCGGGAGTGCTCCTTATTAATGGTAAAACCGGTAACGCAGAAAAATGAAGTATCTATTCATAATTGCAGGATGTTTGCTTATTCCTCTTACAATTGCAGCCGGACTTATATGGGCGGAAAGGAGATTGCTTGCCCTTTTCCAGGACAGGTACGGGCCTAACCGGGTCGGTCCATTCGGCCTCATCCAGGTACTTGCTGATGTAATTAAAATTTTCTTTAAGGAAGACTGGGTTCCTCCGTTTGCTGATAAAGCGGTTTTTGTAATGGCTCCGGGGATACTTATAACCACAATCATGCTCACCTTTGCAGTTATACCTTTTACCGGAAATTTTCTTGTCCTCGATTCAAACATTGCATTGCTGTTTTTCCTGGGAAACTCATCACTTGGAGTTTACAGCGTCGTACTCGGTGGCTGGGCTTCAAATAACAAATATTCACTGCTGGGGTCTATCAGGGCTTCAGCACAAATGCTTACCTATGAGGTATTCATGGGCTTGTCGCTGGTAGGGGTTGTGATGATGGCCGACAGCTTCAGCCTTCGTGAGATAGTTGAGGCACAGCGTAAGGGCTGGTTTTTCATTCCCCAGTTCGTGGGATTTGTCATCTTCATTATTGCCGGCATTGCCGAGACTCACAGAACTCCATTTGATATCCCTGAGGCTGATGGAGAGCTGGTTGCCGGATATCACTCTGAATACTCGGGGATGAAATTCGGAATGTTCTTCGTCGGGGAATATCTTGGAGTTACTCTTATTTCAGCGCTTATTGTCACCCTGTTTTTCGGCGGATGGCTTGGCCCGTCATTTCTTCCTCCGGCATTCTGGTTCTTCTTCAAAACGGCATTCTTTATTTTCCTGTTCATTCTTATCCGGGCTTCACTGCCCCGTCCACGCTACGATCAGCTTATGGAAGCCGGATGGAAGATATTGCTGCCCCTGGTCTTGCTTAATATCCTGGTTACCGGTGCTATCCTGATTTATATACACTCTTTATAATGTAATAAGATCATTATCAATGAACTTTAAGAAAACACTTCAATAATGTTCAGCATCATAAGAAGCATATGGATCACATTTCTTCATGCATTTCACCGGCGTGAAACAGAAGGCTATCCTGAGAAAAAGCCTTACCTCCCGCCCCGTTACCGTGGCCGGATCATCTTATCGCGCGATGCTGAGGGAAATGAAAGATGTGTTGCCTGCTACCTGTGTGCTGCCGCCTGCCCTGTTGACTGTATTTCCCTCCAGGCGGCAACAGGAGACAATGAGAGGCGGTATCCGGAATTTTTCAGGATCAATTTTTCAAGATGTATTTTCTGCGGCTATTGTGAAGAGGCATGCCCGACATATGCAATTCAACTTGTCCCTGATTTTGAGATGGGTGAATACGACAGGCAGAATATGGTTTATGAAAAGGAAAACCTTCTTATCAGCGGCGAGGGCAAATATCATGACTATAATTTTTATAAGATTGCGGGAGTGGATATGGGGGTGAAAAAAACAGGTCAGGGTGATAATGAGGAACCGCCTGTTGATCTTAAAAACTTAATTCACTGAAATGAATACAATCTTTTACATAGCAGGTGCAATCGCAATTATCTCTTCAGTCCTGGCGATCAGGAACCGTAACGCAATACATGCACTTCTATATCTTATTATCTCCCTGCTTTCAATTTCAGTGGTTTTTTATATACTCGGATCACCGCTTATCGCAGCCCTTGAAGTTATTGTTTATGCCGGGGCAATCATGGTCCTCTTCATATTTGTCGTTATGATGCTGAATATAGGTATGGAGGAGGAAACTGAAAAACAATGGCTCACACCGGGAATGTGGATCCTCCCTTCTGTGCTCGCAGCAATACTCCTGGGAGTATTTATTTTTGTTCTTAAGGCATTCCGTTTTGAAGGGACATCCAGTGAAACAATCAGTCCGAAAGAGGTCGGAGTGACTCTCTTCACAACATATCTGATAGCTGTGGAACTAGCTGCTGTTCTTCTTCTGGCAGGGATTGTCGGAGCCTATCACATCGGAAAACAGAAGAAAAAGGTGATACACCGGTTCCTGAAAGAAACGAATAAATAAAATTAGAACAGACAAACTGAAAAAGATCACATAAAAGAACTGAAGGAAATGGTGACAGTCTCAATGGAAATCCAGATACTTTTTGCCGGTCTGCTCTTTCTCACAGGGCTGGTCGGTTTTCTTGTACGAAGGAATATAATATTCATGCTGATGTCCATAGAGATTATGCTGAACAGCGCCGCACTGGTATTTGTGATTGCAGGATCACACTGGATGCAGGCTGACGGACAGGTAATGTTCATATTCATTCTTACCGTTTCGGCTGCTGAGGTTTCGGTCGGGCTCGCCCTGATACTCCAGATGTACCATCATTATAAAACTCTCGATGCTGATGCTCTGAACAAGCTCCTTGATACCAAAGTTACTGAAAAAGAATAACTTATGGCAATACTTACAGGACTGATACCATCCATTCCGTTACTGAGCTTTCTGGTAATTGCTCTTTTCGGAAGGTTCCTGCCTAAAAAAGCAGTTGCCGCTCTGGGCGTGGGTTCCGTAACGCTGTCAGCAGCTATTACAATAATTGCCGGTATCGGCTTTTTGTCTTCTCCGCCTGAAAGAAATGCGATAACCTCAACAATTTATACATGGATCAGTACAGACGGCTTCACTGCAAGGATATCATTTTTGCTTGATCCGTTGTCGCTTGTCTTTTGTTTCGTCATCACTTTCGTGGGTGCTCTGATTCATCTTTACTCAGTGGAGTTTATGAGCGACGATGATGGATTTGCCCGCTTCTTTGCTTATATGAATCTTTTTGTGGGCTCGATGCTCATCCTGGTTCTGGCAGATAATCTTCTTCTGCTTTACCTGGGATGGGAAGGCGTGGGTCTCTGCAGCTACCTGCTTATAGGATTCTGGTATAAGGAACCTGCTAATGGTTATGCCGCCCGGAAAGCATTCATAGTCACAAGAATAGGCGACACTGCCATGATCATCGGATTATTCCTGCTGTTCATCAGCTTCGGAACGCTTGATATTCAGGATCTGATGAAACAGGCCTCCTCAAAATGGATCCCGGGAACTCCGCTGGCGGCAATATCTGCTGTTCTATTGCTTGGCGGAGCTCTCGGCAAATCGGCCCAGCTCCCCCTTCAAACCTGGCTTCCCGATGCAATGGCGGGACCGTCACCAGTCAGCGCTCTGATACATGCTGCAACTATGGTAACTGCCGGTGTATACCTTATTACCAGAATACATGTTCTTTTTGCCCTTACCCCTGCCCTGATGACAGCAATTGCTGTTATAGGTGCAATTACTCTTCTGATTGCGGGATTCAGCGCCCTGGCTCAGACTGATCTGAAGCGGATACTGGCATATTCAACAATCAGCCAGATAGGATATATGTTCCTTGCAATGGGTATTGGCGCCTGGTCGGCGGCAGTTTTTCATTTTATGATACACGCATTTTTCAAGGCTCTTTTATTCCTCTCCGGCGGAGCTGTAATTCATCTTCTGAATGATGAACACGATATATTCAAAATGGGAGGATTAAGGAAAAAGATGCCTCTCGTCTTTATTACCTTGCTGATCGGAGGAGCATCCCTTTCTGCCCTGCCCCTGGTTACAGCAGGGTTTTACAGCAAGGACCAGATCCTGTGGTTTGGATGGTCTTCAGCTTTCAGCAGCCACTGGCTCTGGCTTGCAGGAATTACGGGAGCATTGCTGACCTCATTATACACTTTCCGCCTGATATTTGTTGTCTTTTTTGGTGAGACTAAAACTGCCCCGGCACATAAAGCAGGGAGGTTGATATCAATACCTCTGGTCGTCCTGGCTGTTTTGTCACTTACCGGCGGTTTTATTGAACTTCCTGAAAATATGGGTCCCGTACAGCTGTTCAGCCGGTTGTTCGATGGTATTCTTCCTCCTGTCAGACTGACCCGGCTGCCACATATGGAATTTTTATTTCAGATCATGTCGGCCGTAATCTCAATTGGCGGAGTATGGATGGCATACGAGCTTTTCTATAAAAAGTCATCTCTGATCCCGCGATTCAGGGGGAGCCGTATAAACAAATTCTTCCTTTCAGGCTGGGGCTTCGACAGGGTTTACGATTTTTTATTCGTGAGACCCACAGTATGGTTATCAGAGATTGATAAAAAAGACTTTATTGACAGGATCTACACTTTTATAGGGTCGATAGCCGGTTATTTCAATTCTCTCCTGAGCAGGACCCAGAACGGGAAGCTTAGATGGTATGCGCTTGCACTTACTATCGGACTTGTTATAATAATAACATTCATAGTTGCTTTATGATACTTGTCTGGTTAATATTGATACTGATGAGCGGCGGAGTAATAGCCTGGATTGCCGGTAAGTGGAGTCCGCTGGCTTCCCGATTGATCTCTCTCCTGGCTATCAGTATTGATTTCATTATTGTGAGCCTCATATTTCTTCAGCCGGTGACTTCAGCCGCGAAACCGTGGATAATGGAATTCACAGCCGGCTGGGTTTCCAGGTTTGGGATCGGAATCCATCTGGCACTGGATGGATTAAGCCTTCTGATGCTGGCACTTACATTTCTTATAGGAATACTCGCTGTCCTGGTTTCCTGGAAGGAAATTACCCTGAATGTCGGATTTTTCCATTTCAATATATTATGGATCTTATCAGGCCTCACAGGGGTATTTCTTTCAATGGATCTGTTTCTCTTTTATTTCTTCTGGGAGGTGATGCTGGTGCCCATGTATTTTCTCATCGGGATATGGGGTCATGAAAATCGAATTTATGCCTCATTCAAATTCTTCATTTTTACCCAGGCCAGCGGATTGCTTATGTTTCTTGCAATCCTGGGACTTTACCTGGTACATGGAAATAACACCGGTATTTATACCTTTGATTATCAGCAGCTTTTGGGTACGAGTATCCCCCCGTCGATGGAACTGCTTCTTATGAGCGGTTTCCTTATTGCCTTTCTGGTAAAGCTGCCTGCAGTTCCTTTCCACAACTGGCTGCCCGATGCACATACGGAAGCTCCGACAGCGGGCAGTCTTATCCTCGCATCACTGATGCTTAAAACCGGGGCCTACGGCCTTATTCGTTTCTCAATACCGTTGTTCCCTCATGCATCAGAGATTTTCGCGCCCGCAGGCATGATATTAGGGATTGCCGGGATCCTTTACGGAGCAAAGCTGGCCTTCGCCCAGACAGACCTGAAACGTCTTGTCGCATATACCAGCGTGAGCCATATGGGTTTTGTGATCCTCGGAGTTTACGCTTTCAATGAAATGGCATTCCAGGGAGTGGTCATGCAGATGATTGCTCATGGCATAAGCACAGGGGCATTATTCATACTTGTCGGACAGATCTATGAACGGATGCATACCCACGACCTTAATAAAATGGGTGGCTTATGGAAACAGATGCCGGCATTGGGTGCAATGGGACTTCTGTTTTCAATGGCCTCGCTCGGTCTTCCCGGGCTTGGCAATTTTATTGCGGAATTCCTCACCCTTATGGGAACATTTAAAGCAAGCATCCTGTTCTCATCTCTCGCCAGTCTCGGACTTATCGCCGCAACAATTTATTCATTAAGGATCGTCCAGAAAGTATTCTTTGGAAAGAATAATGAGCAGCATCTGATGAAGGATCTTTCGGTCCGCGAATCGGTAGTTCTTGGGGTTATGGTAATAGCAATCGTATTTACAGGATTGTTCCCACAGCGTTTGATCGACACTGCCGGGCCTGCAATCTTTAAAACTTTAAATACCGAAGAACACCTTTTCAACAGTGAAAACGGGAAACTACAAAATGAAATCAGGAATATGATCACCCTTCCTGAATTGATAAAAGAATACAAATAATATAACCGGGTTATGTCAAAACTGGATTTTCTGTGTCTTGTTCCCTTTATTATTATTGCTGGCGCTCCGGTTGTAATTATGCTTCTGATAACCATTTCCAGGAATTTTAAAGTCATATACAGCCTCTCGCTTTTCTTTTTCCTGGCTGCCTTTATTTCACTTTTCCTGATAATGCCTTATACAACTCATGATATTGATCCGCTGTTGGTAATTGACAGTTTTGCGATCATATTACTTGGTATCATTTATTTCGCAAGTTTCCTGATTGTTATGCTTTCTTATGATTATCTGAATAAGCATGGAGGTGAAAGGGAAGAATATTTCATAATACTTTTTGTAGCTGTCCTCGGAGCTTCAATACTTGTGGTTGCCAATCATTTTATTTCTTTCTTCCTCGGACTGGAGACCCTGAGCATTTCGCTTTATGTTCTTATAGCCTACCTGAAATCGCGTGACTATTGCATTGAAGCAGGTGTAAAATTTCTTGTAATTGCATCAGTTGCAACAGCTTTCCTTCTTTTTGGCATGGGGCTTATCTATGCCGAAACAGGGACAATGAGCTTCAGGAATATCGCTCCGGCATTGAAAAATGCAGGTTTGCTGTCGCCACTGGTCCTTACCGGAATCGGATTAATGATTGCCGGTATAGGATTCAAACTGGCACTTGTTCCTTTTCACATGTGGACCCCTGATATTTACCAGGGAGCTCCTGCACCTGTTACAACCTTTATTGCAACTATCTCAAAAGGAGCAGTGATGGCCCTGGCTTTGAGATTTTTTATTGACCTTGGAGGTCACAGGAACAGCACACTTATAATAATCATTTCCGCCATTTCAATATTATCCATGTTCACAGGAAACCTGCTCGCACTAATGCAGACTAACTTAAAAAGACTTCTGGCTTATTCTTCCATAGCTCACCTCGGTTACCTGATGATAATCCTCCTGACAGGTACTAAAAGCGGAACTGAAGCTGCATTATTCTACCTTGTTGCATACATAATTACAACACTCGGGGCATTTGGAGTTATTTCAATTCTATCAGAATGTGAAAGAGATGCAGCCAGCATAGAAGATATGAAGGGGCTCTTCTGGCGTAATCCGTGGATGGCGGTTGTACTCAGCCTTTCTATGCTCTCTCTTGCCGGCATACCGCTTACTGCGGGGTTTATGTCCAAGTTTTTTCTTGTCCTTGCAGGTCTTAAATCAGGTTTATGGATATTGGCATTCAGTCTTATAATCAACAGCGTGATAAGCTTATACTACTATTTAAGGGTTATAAAGACTATGTTTACGCCAACTGAGACTCAAAGGAAAATTGAAGTTTCTCTTACCGCAAGACTAGTAATGCTGATAGTTGTGGCGGGAATCCTTTTTATCGGAATTCTGCCCTCATTCCTGACAGAGCTCTTAAATTCTTTTTCTGTAATAAATTAACCATTCACTCCCCGGGTTCAGACTACAATGCCTGTATACGCCACCGGGCAAATGAATTAGTGAATGAAAGAACTTATTTATCCGAAGGTTGTTTAATCTCAAAAAAGCAATATGAAGAAAATTGGAATTATTGGATCAGGTTATGTCGGAAGTTCTCTTGCTTCCGGACTTATTAAGCACAAATACCAGGTTATGGTGGGCTCGCGCGATAAAGCAAAACGTGAAAAACTTCAGAAAGAGACCGGTGCATTGACGGGAACATTTGAAGACGCAGCGTCTTATGGCGATATCGTGATATTTTCTGTAAGAGGAGTTGCTGCTGAAAAAACAATTGAATCTCTGAAAGATAAATTATCCGGTAAAACGGTGATAGACACAACAAATCCGATTGCAGAAAAACCACCGGTGAACGGAGTTCTTCACTTCTTCACAACTTTTGATGAATCGCTTCTGGAAAGGCTTCAGAAGGTCGTACCAAAGGCTAACCTTGTAAAAGCGTTTAACAGCGTAGGAAGCGGATCAATGATTGATCCTTCTTTTAGTGTAAAGCCTACAATGTTCATTTGCGGCAATAATTTGTCAGCCAAAAAAGATGTTTCTTCCCTTCTTCAGGAGGTGGGCTGGGAAGTTGAGGACCTGGGTTCTGTAGAGGCTGCAAGGGCAATAGAACCGCTATGCATGCTCTTCTGCATTCCGGGAATACAAAAAGATGACTGGAATCATGCATTCAAGTTCCTGAATAAATAATTTCATCAGTTATTCTAATTTCATAAAGCCTGACGCAGGTAAAATTCAGGTAATTATGCTGTAAATCTGCAATTGGTTTACTGCGGGACAGGTTATTGTCTTAATTCTAAAATAATACTATCTTAATCCAATCTTAACCTTGCAGTCATAATACAAGGATAACTTTATCCGTTATAAAATATGATCTGATCACACATTATATTGTATCATATCATTTTAATGCGGATACTGAGAATAATCCTTATATTGGGAAGCGAAAGTCCGGATCAAAATAATAGTATGAAAACCATGAAACCACCTGTAAAAATTCTTTTTGTTCTGCTGATTACACTCGCCGCGGGAATCATTTCCTGTTCAAAAGCAACCTATAATCCAACGGTGACGGGAGACTATTCGGTGTTCGCCTGGAATGACCTTGGGATGCATTGCCTGAATCCCAGCTACGACAAGCTCGTAATCCTCCCCCCTTATAATAATGTAATGGTGCAGGTTGTTAAAAGAGGAAATCCTCCCGAGGTTGTAACATCAGGTGTAACAGTGTCTTATAAGCTGATTAATAACAGCTATTCATATGGAAAAAGAACCTATGGCGGTTTCTGGGACAATGCCGCCAAGCTCTTTGGAGTGACCCTGGCACACGATATCGGACTGAAGGGGAACGGACTGACGGGCGAGATGAAAGCAACATCAAATTATTTTATTGCTGAGGGGGTCCCGGTTGTTCCGGTAGATGATGCCGGCACCTGGAATCCTTACCAGGTGGCAGAGATCACAGTAAAGGATGCAGGTGGCAATTTATTGGCTCAGACCCGTGCCACAGTCCCTACTTCCGATGAGATAAACTGTGCAAAGTGCCATGGAACAAATGCTTTCGATGATGTAATAGCATCACATGATTCTGAATTCGGAACAAGTTTGGCGAGCCATGAACCGGTTCTTTGTGCTTCCTGTCATCCCAGTCCGGCTCTTGGAATCAATACCGGTTCCCAGATGTACCTTTCGCGTGCAATTCACGGATCTCATGCTTCGAGGACAGGTATCACATGTTATGATTGTCATCCTGGTGCAACGACAAAGTGCAGCAGGAGCTTAAGGCACACTTCCGATAATGGCAATTGTGTGACCTGCCATGGTGATATGGCAAATGTAGCAAACACAATTGCAGCGGGAAGGGTTCCGTGGGCAAGTGAACCTGCCTGCGCCACATGCCATACCGGCGTTAACGGTGTCAGTACCGGTAATGTCCTTTACAGAAATTCAGAGGGCCACGGTAACATGTTCTGTTCAGCATGCCACGGGAGCCCGCATGCAATGGTACCATCAAGAGAAGATTCTGATAACTACCAGTCAAAACAATACCAGGGATTCACCTCCAGAATTAAAACTATTGGTAGTTGCGGCGTTTGTCATGACAATTCAAGGGGCCAAAGCAATATAAGCGAATTTGCCGAAGCCCATGGCGGGACAAAACCCGAGAAGGTAATTGGTTGCAGGGCATGCCATACTGCAGTTCCTTCAAATACTGCCGACTGGCCTCATGCTTATACCTGGAATAATTCAAACTAACAGGGATCAGGGAACATCTTAATCTTTTATTAATGTTAATTTAATTTTAGATTAACCTGGTATTCCTTTGTATGATCTACTTTTAAAGAAGTATATTAAACATTACAGTTCGAATCAACTTTAACACTTCTATCTTGATCATTATGAGAAAATTAACTTTGTTTATGTTCATTTGTATCAGCACTGCTCTGATAGTTGCAGGTAGCAGCATGCGTTCTGCCCGGAACGCAGAATTTCCAGGCCAAAAGCAGACGAACCTGACTGATCAGCAGCAGAAAAAAGATACTACGGTAAAGGTTGTGTATACGTGCCCCATGCATCCGGAGATAGTGCAGGCTAAACCCGGCAAATGCCCGAAATGCGGAATGAATCTTGTAGCCAAAGAAGCAGCAAAGGATATTTACACTTGTCCGATGCATCCTGATGTCATATCTGATAAGCCCGGGAAATGCCCGAAATGCGGCATGAACCTGGTCAGGAAGGAACCGGCATCGAAACCGGCATCCGGCAAAAGTTAGCAATTCATATATACCGTAATGGTAGAAAAGCTGATCTCATTTTCATTACGGAACAAATTAGCTGTGTTGGTAATTGCAGCCGGTTTGTTCGTCTGGGGAATTATTTCTGTTGGTAAAAATCCAATTGATGCAATACCTGATATTTCTGAAAATCAGGTTATTGTTTTTACCGAATGGGCCGGCCGGAGCCCGCAGGTTATTGAAGATCAGGTGACATTTCCACTTGTATCCAATCTCCAGGGAATACCCGAAGTTAAGAATGTAAGAGGAACTTCCATGTTTGGAATGAGCTTCATCTATCTGATTTTCGAAGACAGGACTGATATTTACTGGGCCCGGACCAGGGTTCTCGAAAGGCTCAACTCAGCCCAGCAGCTTCTTCCGGATGGTGTTACTCCCACATTGGGTCCGGACGGTACCGGAGTGGGTCATATTTTCTGGTATACACTTGATGGAAAAGGATTTGACCTGGGAGAGCTGCGTGCCCTGCAGGACTGGTATGTTAAATTTGCCCTGCAGTCAGTTTCAGGTGTCAGCGAGGTAGCCTCATTTGGAGGATTCCAGAAACAGTACCAGATATCCGTCGACCCCCACAAGCTTACCTATTATAATATTTCCCTCGCCGATGTCCTGGATGCTACCCGGGAAAATAATAATGATGTCAGCGGCAGAAAACTTGAGAAAACTGATATCGGATATATAATCAGGGGACTCGGTTATATCAGGGAACCTTCTGATATCGAAAAGATCCCTGTAGGTGTATTTAACAGTGTACCTGTTTATATACGTGATATAGGTACTGTTGGAGAGGGCGGCGATCTCAGGCTCGGAATATTCGATGAAAACGGAGAAGGCGAGGCTGTCGGCGGAATAATCGTAATGCGATATAACCAGAATGCCGATAAGGTTATAAAAGCTGTTAAGGAAAAGATGACCGAGGTCGCAAAGGGGCTTCCTGAAGGAGTTACCTTTAAGACTTCCTATGACCGGAGTATACTGATAAAGGAAGCGGTAAAATCGGTAAAAGGCACATTATTCGAAGAGATGCTGGCGGTATCGCTGGTTGTTATCTTTTTTCTTTTCCACTGGCGAAGTGCGCTTATCATTTTGATCCAGATGCCTATATCAATTGCCGTTGCATTTATTTTACTTAACGCACTTGGCATCTCATCCAACATCATGTCGCTTACAGGAATAATCCTTGCCATCGGAGTTATCGTAGATGATACGATAGTAATGGTGGAAAATTCATACCGTCATCTTGCTGATGAAAATTACAGCAACGAAAATTTAACCAAAGCCTGACGAGAACTTTTGTAAATGAAAAAGGGAAGTAAAGAATCGATTATCGAAAAAGCTACCAGACAGGTGGGACCCGGTGTTTTTTACTCAACCATTGTGGTCATCGCCTCATTTCTTCCGGTATTTATGCTTACAGGCATGGAAGGGAAAATGTTCCATCCTCTGGCATATACCAAGACTTTTATCCTTCTGATTGATGCTTTCCTGGCAATTACCCTTACCCCGGTTCTGATAAGCTTTCTTCTCAAAGGAAAGCTGAAGCCTGAAAGCGCAAATCCGGTTACGCGGTTTACCGAACGTCTCTATAATCCTGTTCTCAGGTTATGTCTTAAATGGCGCAAGACTACCCTGGCAATAAATATTTTAGCCCTGCTTGTTACAATTCCGATGTTCCTGAAAACCGGGACTGAATTCATCCCTCCTCTCGATGAAGGTTCCCTCCTGTTTATGCCGGTAACCCTTCCCGATGTCTCTAACAGTGAGATCAAGAGGATACTTCAGGTACAGGATAAAATTATCAAATCTTTTCCTGAGGTTGAAAATGTTCTTGGCAAGGCAGGAAGGGCAAGTACTGCGACGGATAATTCGCCCATAAGCATGATCGAAACAATCATCCTCCTGAAACCAGCAGGTGAATGGAGGCCCGGCATAACGAAAGAAGATCTTCTCCTCGAAATGAATTCGCGGCTTCAGATCCCGGGAGTGGTTAACGGTTGGACCCAGCCGATTATAAACCGTATAAACATGCTGTCAACAGGTGTGCGGACAGATGTAGGATTAAAAGTCTATGGTCAGAACCTTGATTCAATATGGGCGCTTTCAAATATGCTGAAAGCCCATCTTGCAGATATCCGGGGTGTGAATGATCTTTATGTTGACCCGGTTACAGGGGGAAAATTCATAGATATTTCCATTCGCCGCGATGAAATTGGAAGATACGGACTCAGCGTTGATGATGTAAACAGAGTCATTGAATCAGCCCTCGGAGGCGTAAATGTCACGACAACAATAGAGGGAAGGAGGAGATTTAATGTAAATGTCCGTTTTGCTCAGGATTACCGGAATAATCTTGAAGAGATAAACAGGATACTGGTACAAAGCCCTGAATCGGGGCCCATACCTCTTTCGGCAGTTGCAACGATTAAAGTCACAGATGGTCCGGCCATGGTCTCTTCGGAAAATGCAATGCTCCGCGGAGCTGTTCTGTTCAATGTCCGTGACCGCGACCTTGGAAGCACCGTGAAGGAATGCAAGCAGCGGCTTGAAAAAATGGTGCAATCCCTTCCAAAAGGATATTACCTTGAATGGAGCGGCCAGTATGAGAACCAGATCCGTGCAAACCATAAATTGATGATTATCATTCCAATAGTGGTTCTGATCATCCTCCTGGTTGTCTATTTTACTTACCGTTCCCTTAAAGAAGCATTGATAACTCTTATCACAGTTCCTTTTGCGTTAATCGGAGGTGTTTATATCGTCTACTTCTATCATGTCAATATGTCTGTTGCCGTAGCTGTGGGATTTATTGCCCTCTTCGGAATGGCCATTGAAACTGCCATGCTTATGACAATTTATCTTAATGAAGCTATGGAAGACATGGTTGCCCTGAAGGGTAATTCCCGGGAAACAATTGGTTCTGCTGATATCCGCCAGGCAGTAATCAGGGGAGCCGTGAAACGTTTACGTCCGAAGATCATGACGGTTTCCGTGTCATTGTTCGGGCTCTTCCCGGTTCTTTGGGCAACAGGTGCAGGCAGCGATGTAATGCTTCCCATTACTCTTCCTCTTATAGGTGGCCTTATCACATCAACAGTCTATGTTCTACTGGTGACTCCTGTTATATTCGAGATGTCAAAGGAACATGAACTGGCAAAATATGGTAAGATCAGGATCATAAATACAAAGAATTCCTGAGATCAAAAAACTAATAACCGTCGATGAAAACAAAAAGCATTACGATCTTCATTATCCTGGCAGCAGTAATACTATTATCTCTGCTGTCAGCTGTATCGTGCTCCAGCCAAAAAAGAAGTGAAGCTTTAGCTGGCCAGAGGGATGCTGATGCCAGGAAACAATATGTCTGTTCCATGCATCCGCAGGTTATCCGTGACGAACCGGGCGACTGCCCTATCTGCGGGATGTTCCTTATTGAAAAAATTGCAGCAGATAAGAACAGCTTTGATACTTCCCTGATCAACGTAGTGCACCCGGTCAATGAATCGGTGCTGGCTTCAGTCAGAAGTGTAACACCCGGGTATGCTGCATATCCGCTGGTGATTGAAGCAACGGGAATCATAAACTATGATCCCAGGAAAATTCAGACATTAAGCGCGCGTTTCGGGGGTGTGATTGAGAAGTCATATGTTAAGTATCAATTTCAGCATATCCGCAAAGGCCAGAAAATCTATGAGATTTACAGTCCCGATATGTATACAGATCGCTGGAATTATGTAAAGCTTATCCAGGCATATCCCGACAGGGATGACCTTACACGGGAGGCGCTTGAATGGTTCAACCTGCTTGGCCTCTCAAAGGGACAGATTGATTCATTAAAGCGATCTTCAACAAAACCTGATTACCATCTGGCAGTCTACAGCTATGCAGAGGGTTATGCGGTGAGCAGCGATTTTGATCCTGAGAATTTTTTCTTCACCGGGACAAGGGCAGAAGATAATCCGGAGATCTCGCTGGCCGGCGCCGGCAAAATCGGGCTCAATGATGGTATTGCAGTTACAACCGGAGCGCCATTGTTCAAGCTGATAGATGTCAGGGCACTCAGGGTGGATCTTAAAGTTAAAACAGCAGATGGGGCATTATTGAAAAACGGACAAAAAGTGGTAGTTACTGATGCCGCAAACCCGGGAAAACAATATTATGGAATTATAAGCCAGATAGAACCTCTCAATGGTGGATTATTTCAGACCGTAAAGGTTTATATTACCGACAACGAAAGACTTTTATTGCCCGGAAGGCAGATAGAGGCACAGATAATGGCAGGTACGCGTGAAGGATTATGGGTACCGGCTTCCGCAGTTGTTGCCCTTGGCCGCAGCTGGTTAGTTTTTGTCCTTGACCAGAACAGGTTCGTTGCTACTGAAGTAAGGACCGGCGTAAGGGCAGAAGATAAAATCGAGATCCTGTCCGGAATAACCAGGGATTCAAAAATTGCCGAGAAGGCATTGTTATTGACTGACAGTGATGGCTTTATAAGCACAAATTAACCCGGATCAGGAAGAAATCAGATGAGGTACAGAGATGATCATTAATAAAAGCCTGTTAAACAGCACTATTATGACAACCCACATGGTAAAAACAGTTACATTTTTGCTTCCGGCAGGATTTTTGATCCTTATGCTGTCATGCAAGATGAAGCATGAAGAAAAAATTGCTGATAATCCACCCGCTAATAATTCCATTATGCTGAGCGAAGCCCAGATAAAGCTCGCCAACATAAATACGGCTGAAGTGAGAGAAGGAACAATTGGACGTAAACTATCACTCACAGGAGTACTTAAGGTAAATGAACAGACCGCAGTGACTGTAAGCGCCAGGGTACCGGGAAGGATAGAAAAACTCTATTTCAGGAATACCGGTGAAACGGTTAATAAAGGAGATAAACTTTATGAATACTTCAGCGAGGAACTGGCAAAAGCTCAAAGGGAATATTATACACTTCAGAGCAACAACTGGAACTTTTCAGGCAGATATGAACCAAGCCTTATCCTCGAGGATAAATTATTGGTACTGGGACTCATGCCTGAGCAGATCAAACAGATGGGCAAGGATGGAAAGATTTTGTTCAGCATAACCATTTATAGTCCGGTCTCAGGGAAAATAAGGGCGATCAATGTCTCTGAAGGCCAGTACCTTGAGGAAGGCCAGTCAATGTTCGAGCTCGCGGAGGACAATAAATTGTGGGTTGAAGCACAGGTGTATCCTGACGATATTCAGTTCCTTAAAACAGGTATGCCGGCAATGGTAATGGTCCCGGCTGCAGGTACGCTCCCAGTTAAGTCCAATGTAAGCTTCATAAATCCTTCATTTGAGTCGGGCAGAAATGTAACTCTGGTCAGGGCAGTCATCAATAATCCGGAAGGCAGACTTCACCCCGGCATGTTTGCCATACTTGAGGTTGAAATTCAGACCACCGGAGGAATAGTTGTTCCTTCTTCTGCAGTTTTAACCGGCTCCGGTGGTAACCGTGCATGGGTCAGGGAAACGGACGGTAGTTTTACCTGCAGAACGGTTACGACAGGTTTGCAATCGCACGATTCAGTCCTGGTACTTTCAGGTCTCACTGCTTCCGATGCTGTGGTCACCTCAGGTGTATACCTTCTGAACAGCGAATTTATCCTCCGGCAGGGTAATGGCTCCGCAGAACCTGCACAATTAACAGAGAACAAATTAAACCGGGTGGAAATCTGAACCCGGCTGTATAAATATATGAACATCGATTATTAATTTAAAATCTGCATATTATGAAATCATCAGCAATCAAAAATCTGTTTTTAACCGGGGGACTGGTCCTCATTATTTCCGGTGTTACGGTGAATGCCCAGAGTCTTAAGGATTTTGACGGCAACATTTACAAGATAATAAGTTATGGAATGCAAACATGGACCGCCAGTAATCTTAATGTGGCGCATTTCCGAAACGGCGATGCAATCAAGGAGGCTAAAACCGAAGAAGAATGGATTAATGCAGGAAAGACGGGCAATCCTGCATGGTGCCACTATGAGAACAATCCCGATAATGGGAAAATGTACGGTAAATTATATAACTGGTTTGCTGTAAATGATAAGAGGGGATTAGCCCCGGAAGGCTGGCATATTTCTGCCAATTCCGACTGGAGCGCCCTGATCAAAAATCTTAAAGGTGTGGATATTGCCGGGACCAAGCTCAAAAGTGCAGCTGTATGGAAGAGCAAAAAAGGTACAAATGATATAGGATTCAATGCATTACCCTCCGGCTTCCGTGATCCTGACGGGAAGTTCAGGAACCTCGGTATGGCATGCCAGTTCTGGTCTAATTCAGTGCCTGTTGCTGTCAAGCCCACGAATAAGATTTTTTCATTGATGCTTGACGATAATACCGTAGAGGCAAAATATTACCAGTCAGAGAAGGGTGCAGGTTATTCTGTCAGATGTGAAAAAGACTGACCGGAATTAAATAAGCTTTACATAAGCCACCTCCTCCTGACACTCTGATCCGGAGGAGGTGATTTATTCTTAATCATTCCTTAATCAGGGATTAATCCCAATTTAATCATCATCGTATTAAATCATAATAACTTGCCAAAGTACTTCCGGGTATATTGAAGCCTGCGAATAACCGGAAGAAAAGGCAATTAAGATGATAATATCGAAGAATTTTCATTCCCGGCTATGAGACACAGATATCTGGGCATATTAAACCTGGTAGTAATTGTCTTCTATCTCCTAAGGCCCTCATTGCCATATTTCGAATACGTTATAAACAAAGATTATATTGCAAAACACCTTTGTGTTCAAAAGGACAACCCTGAAAACAGCTGTCAGGGTAAATGCTATCTCCATGAACAGCTGAACAAGCAGAGTGAACCCCCGGATGCAGAAAAAAATGACGACAGCAAGATCGTCCCGGATAAAAAAATAGACGATCATCTGCAAGCATCTCAAAAAATTCCGGGATTAATCAAGAATGAAACGATACTGCCGTTCTTCTATTCTATTCCTGAAACATCGGGGTTCATATCACAGATCTTTGTCCCGCCTAAAAATTAATCAGCATAATTCAGCTGATTTTATCAGTTTTCTATTTCAGAAGAATTGTTATTGCCGGTAATGAGTTTGTTTGTCCGGCCAATGCCAGTTACTCAATACAATTATTTCTTATCACCTAAATTAGTGTAAAGATGACACTTAATCATATAAAATATCCGTTCGTCATTTTCTTGCTGCTTACGGTAGTTTCCTGCAGCAAGATTGATACCAGTCTGAAAAATCCCAAAGAAAACGTAAAGGTTGGCGAGATTGTTTCCAACCATTCAATGTTTGATGTTCAGTTCTTTTCAACCGATTCGCTTTTTGTAGGCTATAACCTTGTATATTTCAGGTTAAATGACAAGAATTCCGGTCTGCCACTTAATAAAGCAACTATAAAACTGAATCCTCTGATGGACATGGGGACCATGAAGCATGCCTGTCCCAGCGAAGATCCGGCCGAATATGCTGATACAGACGGTTATTTTGCAGGGGCGGTGCTGTTCTCAATGGCCGGATCCAACAACTCCTGGTCGCTTACGATCCATATTGATGCGAACGGGGTAAAGGATACTGCCAAATTCTATATTCCTAATGTCGTTGCAACAAATCCGGCCAAAAAGATCGTGGTTATCGACAGTCTGAGCAACGGGCCCGGGTCATGGACCATTACCAAATATCCTGTTTCACTGATTGAACCTGATATCTGGAAAGTTGGTCAGAATAAGTTTGAAATTACTGTTCACAAAATGGCATCAATGATGAGCTTTCCGTGCTGCAGCGATATGACCGTTGAAATAACACCCGAAATGCCCTCTATGGGCCATGGTTCTCCGAACAATGTGAATCCGGTAATGACAAGCAACGGACACTATGCAGGAATTGTAAATTTTACAATGACAGGTGCATGGCGGGTGAATATGACCTTCAAAAAGGGAGACAGGATTATCGGGAAGAAAGCGTATTTCGACATAAGCTTCTGACGGCAGCCTGGATGGAAACATTCGGAATTAATCAGACATCATCAATTGAATCCGGGCAACAGGCCTGTCGATTCTGTCAATATGCAGGGAAATGAAACGCATCAGTATACTTTTATTTATTCTTCTTATTTCATACGCCCTTTCCGGGCAGCAGGATCAGATAAAGTATAAGCTGACGCTCGATACCATAATTCTGAAAGATGTCACTGTCTCATATACTATTCCTCTGAATGACAGCCAGGTAGAGAAATTTTACAGAACAAACTACTTCTCGACCATAGATAATCTCACATCGCATCTCGATGGCGTTTCTCTCATTAAGCGAGGTGAATATGCAATGGAGCCGCAAATGAACGGTTTCTCCGGTGGTCAGCTGAATATTACAATTGACGGGATGAAAATGTTTGGAGCATGTACAGATAAAATGGATCCGGTTACATCCTACCTTGAACCTGCCAACCTGAAGAGTATTACTCTCGGGCATGGAACAAACGGAGCTCTTCACGGGAATAATATCGGAGGATCCATTGATCTTGCTTTACAGGAACCTCTTAACCTTGGGACAGGACCTTTCTGTGCTTCTTTATCCGGCGGTTATGAAACCGCTTCCACAGGACGGAACCTGCTGGTTTCAACGGGATATTTCAAAAACAGATGGGCCTGGGGTTTCAACGGCGTTTACAGGAAAAACGATCTTTACAGGGCGGGCAACGGATTGAAAATAAATTATTCGCAGTTTGAAAAATACAATCTTCATTCAGTGCTGAAATTTACTGCTGACACGGTATCCGCCTTCAGGGCCGATGTCCTGTGGGATCTTGCAAAAAATGTCGGATATCCTGCTTTGCCGATGGATGTCAGCAGCGCCCGGGCAACACTATTTGCTCTCGAATACCAGAGGAATAAACAGGGATACAATATTAAAGCCAAGACCTATTACAATTCTGTCTTTCATGTAATGGATGATTCCCACCGTGACAGCCTTTATTTCCCTGAAAATCCGGTTAGCGGCGCCCGTGATTCAGTTATAATGCGGATGGACATGCCGGGAAGGAGCAATACCTTCGGAAGCTATGTTCAGGCGGTTGTGAGCCTGAACCCTTACAACAAGCTTACTCTTAAGGCTGATAACTTTGTAAATGCTTCGCTCGCTGAGATGACAATGCATATGCATTTCAAGGGGCAGCCGCCTGAACCTCCGATGTATCTCCAGACGTGGCCCGATCTTCTGAGAACCGTGACAGGTCTTTACATAAGCAATACCACAACATTCAGCAGCAGGTTATCTCTGAATGTAAATGGCCGGCTTGATTACAATACCGACAGGCTGCGTTCCTCACTGGGGGCAGAACAGTTCTCGGTATTCAATTATAAGGTTGCCCCGAAATATACTCAGATTACCAAAGGATTGAATTTTATGTTTCAGTATCAGCTCTTTAAACCTGTCGCATTCTCTCTCCAGACAGGCTTTTCAGAAAGGATGCCTACGATTACGGAACGTTTCGGATTTTATCTTTTCAATGCCTATGACGGATACGATTATATAGGCAATCCTTTTCTGAAAACTGAAAAATCATTTTCGGGAAGATTCATGCTGACATATTTCAAGCATGGACTGAAAATAAATCTGGCTCAGTCGCTCAGTTACCTTCATGATTATATAATGGGTATAACCGATACAGTGATCCCTTCGCTGAATTTCTACACCAATGGATTGAGGGTTTATAATAACGTTCCTGGCGCAAAATTATACAGCACCGATCTGCAGGTGATGTACAAACCTGCCGGCGGATTCACATTTTTCCTGCTTGCGAAATATACAAGGGGCCAGATGAATGACGGGATTCCAATGCCATTAATTCCTCCCCTTAAAAACATCCTTTCTGTAACTTATGAAGTAAGGAATTGGACCTTTCAGGCAGACAACGAAACGGCATTCAGGCAGACACGCATCAATCCGGGGTATGGTGAAACCGAATCGCCTTCATATACATTGTTCAATATAAAAGCCAGCCGTCATTTTATGTTGAAGGGATCAATGCTTGATTGCAGCGCAGGTATTACAAATATTTTCGATGTGAATTATTATGAGCATCTCGACTGGGGACATGTTCCCAGACCAGGGAGATGCCTCACCTTGTTTATTAAATACTCATACTGAATGATATAGTATATTGAAATTATTCCATCCGGGGATAAACCAGTTCGCTTCATCTTAATCCTAAATTAATTTAAGTTTAATCGGTAATTAATTCAAAGCAGGATTCACTGAATTAATTTTACATCAGCCTTATAATTCACTGACTTTTAGAACCGGCCTGTGGTAATTTACCTGAACAGGTTTAACTTCTCCTGAACGGATTATATACTAATCGTAGAGTTCTGGTTTTTTTATTTATAAATTAAATTCACCTTGCAGATGAAGAAAAAAGTTTACTCAAAATGCTTACTGGTTTTGGCTGTCTTTCTATTGGCAGCCTCAAACATGTTAGCGCAGATCACCGGACCCAGTCCGGTATGCGTTGGTTCGGCAGGCAATGTTTACACAGCCCCAGCCGGTTTTTCTACATATACCTGGGCGTTGACGGGAGGAGGTACAATTACCTCAAACCCAACCCCGGAAACCATTGTTGTAACCTGGGATACACCTGGTATATGGTCAGTCACCGTGACCTATGTTGATCCGGTAAACGGGCTCATCACTCCCCTGCCTCTCGATGTAACTGTCGGTCCTACAATTACAGGGCCACTGGTGGGAGGATTGCCGGCCACGCTTCCCAATGGGATCACCACCGGACAGGTTTACTCCACCGAGTCGGGAATGACCAATTATGTATGGGCAGTCTCACCTGCCGGTAGTATTGTTTCAGGCCAGGGAAGTGAAACAATTACTGTTGACTGGGCTGGCGTGACATCCCAGCAGTCGGTAAGTGTCAATTATACCGGCCCGGACGGATGTACACCATCAGCTGCCACGGTAATGATAATCAATTATTATCCTTTCGCTGCAGAGATTGATCCGACTACCATTCCTGCAGTTTGTTGATCCGTTACCTCATTTTGCTGCCGGATTGAGAGTCAATGCAAAAGCCGGAGGTAACCTTCTTATCAAGGCGGTCCCTGTTCAGCAGATAGCTGTTTCTACAGGTACTCCTCTTGCAACAGGGATTGTCGGTTCTGCACCTGATATCGGTAAAGGCACTTATTCTGCCTATGCAATTTCCACTGATAACGGGGCTAAATTCGGTCCTGCCATGTGGCCCGCACAGACAATCGAAGCATCGGTTGGTCATCAGCTGACAGTTCAGTACCAGAACGATCTTATTGGAATGACATACGATAAATACAATATTCTTGCTGACCAGACCCTTTTGATGAACGGTTATCCTCAGAATGGCAATATATACACCGATCCTTACACGGGGCCGATTCCTATGGTTACTCACCTTCATGGCGGCGAGATGCCCTCCAACTCTGACGGGGGCCCGACAGCCTGGTTTATGCCGGGACCAAATCCACTTGTAGGCCCCGGATTCCAGTTTAATGCATCAACCCTTGCTACTTATCCCAACCAGCAGGAGTCGGGAACTCTCTGGTATCATCCTCATGATCAGGGTCTTACCCGCATAAATGTATATACCGGCCTCGCCGGATTCTATTTCCTCAGAGGCGCAGATGAAGAGGCTGCTAAGGTGCCAGGATGGTCAGGTGACGATAAGGTCCGCGAAGTTACGCCTGCAGGCAAATCACCTACATTCAATGGCGCCAATACGTATCTTCCTGAAATTGAAATTGGCATACAGGACCGGATGTTCAATACGAATGGCGAATTATACTGGCCCGTTAATCCGACAAATGCCGACAAACATCCTTTCTGGACTCCCGAATTCTTCGGCGATGTAATGGTAGTTAATGGTAAGACCTGGCCATACCTGAGTGTTGCTCCCCGCAAATACCGCTTCCGGATGCTTGACGGATGCAATGCAAGATTCTTAAATATGTGGTTGCAGGATCTGTCATCAGGGACCACAGCCCCTGCAATAACTGTAATCGGATCTGATGGTGCTTTCCTCGATACCCCTGTTGTTCTGGATTTTGCTTCCGGGGGTACACTTTTCATGGCGCCGGGAGAAAGATATGATGTTATTATCGACTTTTCAGGTGTGCCGGCAGGTACAACCTTTACCCTTATGAATGACGCGAATGCACCTTATCCAACCGGAGATCCTGTAGTAATTGGTCTTACTGACAGGATAATGCAATTTGTCGTTAACGGGATAATGAAATCGGCTGCAGACACTTCCCTTCCGGGCATTGATAAAAGCGTTTTACCGGTAAATGCCAGACCTGTAAATGCAATGGTCAAGCTTACTGATTTTGCAGGTAATTTAACTGCAGGAGTTGTTCCGGATGTAAAGAGACAGATAATACTTAATGAGGTGTCAGGTCCGGGCGGCCCCGTACAGGTACTCTTTAACAACTCCCATTTCGATGCCAGTTCTATAATAGCGGGAGCCCCTCTGGAATTCGGAGGTCCTACTGAAACTCCCACGGAAGGAACAACAGAGCTGATCTCAATAATCAACACTACTGTTGACGGCCATCCTATCCATGTCCATCTTACCCAGTGGCAGCTCGTAAGCCGCCAGGCATTTGATGTGAACGCATATATGGCTGCATACTCCACAGCCTGGGCATCGAGAAATGTTCCGGAATTTCCTGCCGGTCAGGGATATCCCGGTGGTGGTGGTTCTCCTATGCCATATGATACCCCCAACGATGATGGCGCTGTGGGAGGCAATCCTGCCATCACTCCTTTCCTCGTTGATGGAACGCTCAGACCCGCTGATCCCTGGGAAAGAGTCTGGAAGGATGATGTCAAGGCAATTCCCGGTGAGGTGGCAACATATATTGTAAGGTATGCCCCTACCGACAGGCCTATAAATGCGACTCCATCACAGCTTCTGTATTCATTCGATCCAAGTCTTGGTCCGGGTTATGTATGGCACTGCCATATCATCGATCATGAGGATATGGACATGATGCGTCCGCTTATGATCCAGCCCTCGCCGCTCAGATTCCCGCAGATAACGGTTCAGCCGCTTCCTGTGATAGCATGCACAGGAGATGCTGTCGCATATTCAGTAACAGCTACAAGTGCAACCCCGATTACATACCAGTGGCAGATTAGCGGCGATGCAGGAGTTACCTGGACAAATATCGTTAACGGAGCTCCATATTCCGGGGCGCTGACTTCATCGTTGAGCATCAGCCCTGCAGATCTATCACTGACAGGCAAAATGTACAGGTGTATTCTGACAAATATTGATGGTATAGCTTTCTCAAATGAAGTCCTGATGACAGTCAATAATTGTTCATTAAGCGGTACTGTTCGCTACAATAATGCTGCCTCGGATCCGCTTGCAGGATTCACAGTTACGGTCAATGGATTGTCCGCCACAACCAATGCCTCCGGAGGATTCATTATAAATGGAATGAAATCAGGTACTTATCCTGTTATTGTGAAAGATAATGGCTTTGCAACCGGCGGTATAAATGCAACTGATGCCGGAAGCTTAAGGGCATGGGCCGCAAACAGGACACCTGTTCCGAATGTCAGGATCCTGTCGGGTGATGTCAATAATGATAAGCTGATCAGCCTGCTGGATCCATCAGGTATACAGACAAGCTTTGTAAGACAGAAAGCCTTCATCAACCCGTGGGCATTCTGGAAGGCAGGCGTTTCAGGTACGACTTATCCTCCTGCTCTTAATGTATCAGTAACCGGCACTAGTGTCACAGGATTTGATATCCTTGGAATGTGCACAGGTGACTTCAACAGCAGCTTCGACCTTAATGGTATGGGTGAGAATTCGAATGTCACTCTTTCTCCAACCGGGAACACACTTACTTTCCCGTTGCTGAGAATATTCACTTTACCGGTCAAGGCAGTTTCATCAATGAAGGTAGGAGCCATTTCCCTTATCCTTAATGTTCCATATGACCTTGTCAGGGTAATGGGAGTCAGGGTACCCGGAAGTACCGGTGCAGTGAACTTTAATGTCAATGGTGATGAACTCAGGATCGCCTGGAGTTCAACCACCCCGGTAAATGTATCCGCCGGCGGAAATCTTGTCGAGCTGAGCCTGTTACCAACACTGGCTTTCAATGACATGCAAATACTCAATGCCGGATTAGTTGCCAGCTATCTTAATGAACTTGCTGATGGCAACTTTGTTCCGATAATGAATGCTGATCTGAAAGTTGATGCAGTTGAGGTCAATGCACTCGGGATACCGAATCCTCTCAAGCTTTATGCTTATCCCAATCCTGCAACGACCATGACTACCATATCGTACAGATTGCCACTGCCCGGAATAGTAAATCTGGGTATCTACAATGTACTTGGTAACAAGGTTAAAACTCTCATACCCAACTTATCCCAGCTAGCTGGTGATTACTCTCTAAATACTGATGTAAGTTCGCTTCGAAGCGGTATATATTACCTCAGGATAACACTGAAGAGCGGCACCACTAACCTGGTAAGGACCACGAATTCTGATTAAGAAATAATTCTTAATAGCTTAGTAAAAGAGGTTGTCCGAAAGGTCAACCTCTTTTTTTATAACAGACTTGCCTGGTTTTTTAACCTTTGGATTTTCTCATAATTCTGTTGCCTGATGATTATCGGTACCTTTTCCTCAATGGTATTCCCCGGATCAAGATTCAGGGCATTAACGTCCGAAATGCTCAGCAGTCTTGAAATGCTGTGAAGGAGAAGAGTAAGGTTTTCAATCTTTTTAAGTTTAAAATCGCGTGTCATGACCCTGTCAATCAGGATGTACTGGAAATCCGTAGTAAGAAGATGCTTCCTGATTGAATTATAACTGCTGTCAAGATCAATTTCACCGGAATTTTTAAGGTCCTCAAGTACCTCTTTAAAATAGAGGTTGATCTTTGGCTCAACTTTAAATCCGAGATAAAAATCGACTCTTATTAAAATTCCCGGTACAATATGTGTTACCTTATACTCAAATGTATCGGGATCGTCTTTTATATCAACATGAATGAACCAGTAAGTATTTGCCCGTTTTGGCTGTTTCCTGAATATCGAATAAATGACCTTCGATTCTACCTCATCAGGTTTATTTGCTTTAATGATATAGACAAGGTTAGTTGCGGTCCTGGGAACTGAGGTGTCTTTTGAAAGCTCTGTAAACATCTCTTTATAACTGTCCAGTTTTGCAAATGTTACATATCTGTTTTTAAGTTTTCTCCCAAAATACCATCCGTACATTATCAAAAGGAACACAGAAGCCAGAAGCAGGGTAAACCACCCGCCATTACTGAATTTGTGGAGATTTGCAATTAAGAAACTGACTTCTATTGTCAGAAAGGTTAAAATGAACAGTAGTCTCAGGCTTAAGGATAATTTCTTCTGAAGAAAATAATCTGACAGGAGAAGAGTTGTCATAATCATTGTTATTGTGATTGCCAGCCCGTAAGCAGCTTCCATATTCTCAGACTCCCCGAAAAAGATCACGACAAAACTGCAGGCCAGCCAGAGAAACCAGTTTACCGATGGCACATATACCTGTCCTTTCAAAAAAGTAGGATTCAATACTTTGACTTTTGGCCAGAAGTTAAGCGATATTGCTTCACTTATAAGGGTATATGATCCGGAAATCAGCGCCTGGCTTGCAATAATAGCTGCCGCTGTGGCAATTATTATTCCGGGTATAAGGAACCATTCCGGCATTATTGCATAAAACGGATTAACCTCTCCCGAAAGTCCGGTCATGCCGGTAATCCATGCACCCTGGCCAAAATAATTCAGTAACAAGGCTGATTTTACGAAGATCCATGATACCCTGATGTTTTTCATCCCGCAATGACCCAGATCAGAATATAAAGCCTCTGCTCCGGTAGTAGCCAGGAATACAGCTCCGAGCAGAATAAATCCTCCCGGGTACCTGGTCAGGAAAACGACAGCAAAATAAGGATTCAGTGCTTTTAATACTCCCGGATTATGCACAAGCTGTGCCAGTCCCAGGATAGCCATCATTGAAAACCATATTACCATTATGGGTCCGAAAGCCCCTCCTACTATGTTCGTTCCGAATTTCTGCATAAAGAAAAGAACCGCAAAAATCAGAAGCACAATTGCAATTACCGGGATATCAGGATTAAAAAGGCGAAGGCCCTCTATGGATGATGTCACCGTAATGGCAGGAGTAATTACACCATCGGCCAGAAGAGCGCTCGCACCGGCCATAGTCAGTATTGCCGCCAGAGTGGATTTTCTTCTTAAAAGAGCAAAAAGAGCAAAGATTCCACCTTCTCCTTTATTGTCTGCCCTCAGGGTGATCAATATATACTTTATTGTGGTCTGTAGGGTCAGGGTCCAGAAAATACATGATAATGAACCATAAACAAGCAATTCATTGATTTCCTTACTACCCGTGAGGATGGCTCTCATTACATACAAAGGGCTTGTCCCGATATCGCCAAAGACGATACCAAATGTAATGATGACTCCGGCTAATGTAAGTTTCTTTATGTCTAATTGCCTGCCCGGTCCGTTCATATATCTGTTAGTTAAATAAACTACAAAACGCCTGATCCCGACTTTATGATCCGCATCTGATAATCACATAATCTTTAATTAAACCGGAGGCTTTTAACTGCGTTCAATAAAAAAGCGGTGCAAAAATAGATACAGTTTTGTAAAGAAGTTATTAAGAAGAACATGATCCGCATAAAGATTTTATAAAGATTCTTATTGAGTCAGAACAGCCAGCGATTGGTCAGGATTTCATAATTAATGAAATCCTTATACCCGGCCAGCAAGCTTTTATAAAATCTTTACAGTATTCACTGCAATTTTGTGCTGTTATAATTCTGAAAGGGTATGAATGCTTTGATCTTAATTGCCCTGACCCGCGGATCTTATTCATCAGGTTACCTGACAGGCGGAATAATTGCCCTTCTCATCCTGGGCTATTTAATTTATGTCCTTATAAAACCGGAAAAATTCTGATTATTTACAGCTATGAAAATGATATTTTTTATATTTAAGTTTATGGTATTCGTGATCCTGATCTTTGCAGTGGGAAGATTGATATCACATCTGTTCAGGCTGGATTCTTTTTCTGATGAGATGCAGAATAACAGGTCTGAGTTATCGGATATTAACAGGATAAAAAACACAGACGGCGAATAAGTAAAAGCCGGAAATATTTATGGTTCCCTCTGATGAGATATTACAGGTAGTAATCTATATTGGATTACTGGCGGGACTGACTCCGCTTCTCGGCATTTACATGTTCAGGGTATTCAACGGTAGTCGTCACTTCATGTTGCCTGTATTTGGCTGGCTTGAAAAGCTGACTTATAAGTTAATCAGTATTAATCCCGATGAGGAATCTGACTGGAAAAGTTACACTTCCGGGTTGCTGCTTTTCAATGTGATTGGTTTTGCATTTGTTTTCCTTTTACAGCTTACCCAGGCTCATTTACCTTTAAATCCTGCTCATCTTTCAGAAGTTTCCTGGCACTCAGCATTTAATACAGCAGTCAGCTTCATGACCAATACCAACTGGCAGGGCTACAGCGGAGAGACTACACTGAGCTACCTGGTACAAATGACCGGGCTCGCAGTCCAGAACTTTTTAAGTGCTGCAACCGGAATAGCTGTAATGCTTGCGCTCATACGGGGCATCTCCAGGAAGACGACTGATAAACTTGGAAATTTCTGGGTTGATATGACCCGTTCTGTAATTTATGTACTTCTGCCACTTTCAATTTTGATGTCAGTCGTTCTGGTCGGACAGGGGGTCATTCAAAATTTTAAAACATACGAAACAGTTCAAACCCTTCAGGGAGCACAACAGGTTATTCCGATGGGGCCTGCAGCTTCCCAAATAGCTATTAAACAGCTGGGTACAAATGGAGGCGGCTTTTTCAATGCCAATAGCTCTCACCCTTTCGAAAATCCGACACCCTTAAGTAACTTCCTTGAGATGCTCGCGATATTGATCATACCGGCATCGCTTACATATACCTATGGCAAAATGGTCGGTTCCGCCCGACAGGGCTGGACAATATTTACAGTAATGCTGATATTGCTGGTTGCCGGATTATGCATCTCGTTATTGGCAGAATATTCATCAAATCCGGTTTTCGGCCAGCTCTCCCATATGGAAGGAAAAGAAACCCGCTTCGGGATCACAAACAGTGTTCTCTGGTCAGTATCCACTTCTGCAGCCTCAAATGGTTCGGTTAATGCCATGCATGACAGCCTTTCGCCGGTATCAGGTATGATAGCTTTATTTAATATAATGCTTGGAGAAATTATTTTCGGAGGTGTCGGAGCAGGCATGTATGGCATGGTAATATTTATTATCCTGACAGTTTTTATTGCTGGCTTAATGGTGGGCAGAACTCCTGAATATCTCGGGAAAAAAATCGGTTCCTTTGAAATTCAGATGGTACTACTGGCGATTTTTGCGTCAAACATATTAATTCAGGTTTTTACGGCCTGGGCATCTGTAAGCAGCCCCGGACTTGCAGGTATTAATAATACCGGGCCGCATGGCTTCTCTGAGATCCTGTATGCTTACACCTCGGCAGCCGGGAATAATGGAAGCGCGTTTGCCGGACTTAACGTCAATACTGTATTTTATAACCTTACCCTTGGCATCGATATGCTTGTGGGTCGTTTTGGGGTTATCGTTCCGGTTCTTGCTATCGCAGGAAGTCTGGCCGGAAAGAAGATCACCCCACCCTCATCAGGTACTTTTCGTACGGACAACTGGTTATTTATAGTCCTGTTGATCGGGGTTATCCTGATTGTAGGCGGGCTGACACACTTTACTTCCCTTGCATTCGGCCCTGTTGTGGAGCATTTACTTATGAAAACCGGAATAACATTTTAGTCTTTTAAGATCATGAACCCGAAGCAAAATATGGGCCTTTTTAATAAGAGGATTGTTTTACAGGCATTAAAAGACAGTTTTATAAAACTGAACCCTGTTTTACTGATGAAAAATCCTGTCATTTTTATCGTTGCAATAGGATCAACCATAACTACAATTATTGCGGCTGCAGGTATTTTAAGAGGTAGTTTTTCACCCTTCAACCTCCAGATTGCAATCTGGCTCTGGTTTACAGTTCTGTTTGCAAATTTTGACGAGGCAATAGCAGAAGGAAGGGGGAAAGCACAGGCTGAAAGCTTACGTAAAGACCGTAAACAGGCTAAGGCAAGAAAATTAAACGGGAAGCAGGAAGCTCCGGTTTTCGCAACCGATCTGCGGAAAGGCGATATGGTTGTTTGTGAAACAGGAGATGTAATTCCGTCAGACGGCGAGGTGGTTGAGGGTATTGCCAGTGTCGACGAATCAGCTATCACAGGGGAATCGGCCCCGGTCATCAGGGAGAGCGGAGGCGACCGTTCCGCTGTAACGGGAGGCACTAAAGTTATCAGCGACCGTATAATTATCCGTATAACAAGCGAGCCGGGCAATACTTTCATAGATCACATGATCACACTGGTCGAAAGTGCTAAACGGAATAAAACTCCAAATGAAATAGCCCTCATGATACTTCTGGCGGGCCTGACAATTATTTTTCTTCTGGTGGTGGTCACGCTTCCTGCATTTTTCGGATATAGTCTTTCATCTTCCGGCCTCCCCGCATCTCATAACTTATCAATTCCCGTTCTCATAGCCTTGCTGGTTTGCCTTATTCCGACAACCATCGGAGGTTTGCTGAGCGCGATCGGGATAAGCGGCATGGACAGACTCCTGAGACGAAATGTAATTGCAACAAGCGGCCGGGCAATCGAAGCTGCCGGGGATGTTGATGTTCTCCTCCTTGATAAAACCGGTACTATAACTCTGGGAAACAGGATGGCATCCGAATTTATACCTGCCGATGGTGTTACTCTTGAAGAGCTGGCAGACTCGGCCCAGTTATCATCGCTGTCAGATGAAACCCCCGAAGGCAGGTCGATTGTTATCCTGGCTAAAGAAAAATATAATATACGGGGCCGGAATGTAAAGGACCTTAATGCTTCATTCATCCCCTTCAGCGCTGAAACCCGGATGAGCGGCGTTGATCTTAGAAAAGAAAACGGCGAGATGATCAGGATACGGAAAGGTTCTTCAGGAGCCATTAAAACATTTGTCCAGAATAATAATGGCTTTTTCCCCCAGAAAGTTGAAGATACTGTATCTTACCTGTCAGCACAGGGCGCAACTCCTCTTGTTGTTTCGGCAAATGAAAAAATCCTTGGGGTAATACATCTTAAGGATATTGTAAAGGGCGGAATAAAGCAGCGTTTTGCCGAGCTTCGTAAAATGGGCATCCGAACAATTATGATCACCGGCGATAATCCGTTGACTGCAGCCGCAATTGCAGCTGAAGCCGGGGTAGATGATTTCATGGCTGAAGCAAAACCCGAAGATAAGCTTCTCAGGATACGCGAGGAACAGGCAAATGGCCACCTTGTAGGTATGATCGGCGATGGAACCAATGATGCGCCCGCTCTTGCACAGGCTGATGTGGGTATTGCAATGAACTCCGGAACCCAGGCTGCACGGGAGGCAGGTAATATGGTCGATCTGGACAGTAATCCGACTAAACTGATTGAAGTTGTTGAAGTAGGGAAACAATTGCTCATGACTCGCGGATCGCTTACAACCTTCAGCATTGCGAATGATATCGCAAAATATTTTGCGATTATTCCCGCAATTACTATCTCACTTTACCCGATACAAAACGGACCAGGCCCCCTTTCGGCCCTTAATATCATGAGACTAAGCTCCCCCCAGAGCGCAATCCTGAGTGCAGTAATATTTAATGCTTTGATAATAATACTGCTTATACCTCTTGCCCTGAAAGGAGTACGTTATCGTCCGGTATCTGCCAATAATGCACTGATCCGCAATCTGCTTATTTACGGCATAGGTGGTGTCATCGCTCCTTTTGTCGGGATTAAGCTCATTGATATTTTAATAAATCTTTGAACCGGCAGGAATGAAAACGCTCATAGTATCGATTAAATTTTTTATTCTTCTTACAATTCTTACCGGTGTTGTTTACCCTCTTTTTGTTACCGGCATAGCTCAGGTACTTTTTCCGGTAAAAGCAAACGGAAGCATTATTTACAGGGATAACAACCCTGTCGGGAGCAAACTTATAGGCCAGAAGTTCGATACAATAATATATTTTACATCCCGTCCTTCTGCTACAGATTACAATCCTTTGCCTTCAGGCGGATCAAATTACGGGCCGACAAATGCAAAGCTTAAAAAACTGGCTGACGAAAGGAAAAATCATTTCATCACATTCAATCAATTGTATTCCAAAACTGAAATCCCCTCCGAAATGCTTTTCGCATCAGCAAGCGGACTTGATCCTCATATTTCTGTCCGGGCAGCGCTCCTTCAGGTTGATCGTATTGCCGGGGCACGTCATTTCAATGACACTCAGAAACAAAAATTAATCCAACTTATTAAAAAAGACACTGAAAATCCTCAATTCCATATTCTCGGAGAGGAAAGGATTAATGTTTTATTATTAAATTTAGATCTGGATAAAATAAAATGAGCGATCTCAGTTATGACCGGCCGGATCCTGACCATCTCCTTGCTTCCCTTAAAAACGAAGAAGACAAAAGTAAAAGAGGAAAGCTGAAGATATTTTTCGGGATGTGCGCAGGCGTCGGGAAAACATATACGATGCTCGAGACAGCACATGCTGAAAAACTAAAAGGCCTCGATGTAATAATCGGATATGTTGAGACACATAACCGGAAGGAAACGGAATCCCTGGCAAGAGGATTTGAATTGATCCCCCGTAAATCTGTTAATTATAAATCCGTTTCCTTAACCGAAATGGATATCGATGCTATAATTGCCAGGGGACCACGGCTTGTCCTTGTCGATGAACTCGCCCATACCAATGTGCCGGGAAGCCGTCATGCAAAACGAATGCAGGACGTTCTGGAGCTTCTTGATAACGGGATCAGTGTTTATACCACATTGAATGTTCAGCATCTCGAAAGCAGGTCCGATATTGTCACCCAGATAACGGGAATCGCGGTACGCGAAACTGTTCCGGATGATATTTTTGAAAAAGCCGATGAAGTTGAACTGGTTGACCTTACACCTGAGGAATTACTTCAGAGACTCTCGGAAGGCAAGGTTTATTCGCCCGAACAATCCACAGATGCCATACATAATTTCTTTAAAAAAGGGAACATTACTGCCCTCAGGGAAATGGCATTGAGAATTGTTGCTGAAAGAGTAGATAAACAGCTACAGGATTATCTGAAAGATAAACATATCAAGGGACCATGGAAATCAGGTCTTCATCTGCTGGTGTCTATAGGACCAAGTCCGCATTCCGGGCGCTTATTAAGGTGGGCAAAAATACTTTCATATTCCATGGGCGCCACAATCCAGGCAGTTTTTGTTGAATCATCAAAAACCATGACCAGATTCCAGCAAAATCAACTCGATAAAAATATAAATCTGGCCAACAAGCTGGGCATTAAATTAAGTATTATTTCAGACCTGAACAGGGTAAAAGGAATATTGAATTTTGCCCAGAAAGAAAATATCACTCATATTATTGTGGGGAAACCCCGTTCAAGGAGCCTGATATCATTACTGCGACTTGGAAATTTTGTGAATCGTCTTATCCGCTACAGCGGGAATATTGATGTTTATATCCTGAGCGCTGACAGAAATGTAAAGGACAGATTTAAGGAAAGAGTTTCAATTCCGTCTTTTACCTCAACTCTTCGTCAGTATCTGACAGTTTTTTCTTTTGTAATTCTAACCTCATTTCTTTCCTATTCTTTAAAAGATATTATCGGATACCAGGCAATCTCCTTCATTTTGTTATTTCTTGTTTCAATCCTCGCACTTTTCTATGGAATCGGCCCGATACTGGTTGCAGCCACATCCTGCGCATTTATCTGGGACTATTTTTTTATTCCGCCCCAGTTTACGCTGCATATCGGCAAGCCTCTCGATATGCTGATGCTGGTCATGTTTTTTATTATAGCACTTCTGAACGGGATCCTAACCTCAAGAATCAGACGTCAGGAGAAAAAGATCAGGGTAAGGGAAGAAAGGACACAGGCATTATACCAGCTCACCAAGGACCTCAATTCCGTATCGGGGTATGAAGATGTTATCCGTATTGCAAAATCGTATATTCAAAAGTATTTCCAGCTCAACTGTATGTTTTTTCTGAAGAATGAGCAGAATCAGCTGAAAAGTTTCCCGCCATTTGCCTCTCTGGACTCACTTTCCGAAAATGACAGAAGCATAGCGGAATGGGCATTTAAAAATTCGCAGAAAGCAGGCAAATATTCTGATACTCTCCCATCCAGCAAAAATACATTCTACCCGATGCTGGGCACAAGCGGTAACATGGGGGTCATTATAGTTCAGCATTTCAGATCGCTGACCTATGGCGAAGTGCAGTTCTGGGAAGCTGTATTATCCCAGATTTCAGGGAAATTCGAACGTGAATTTTATCGCGAGGAGGCTAAAAGGGCATATATCATAGGCGAGTCGGAAAAATTGTATAAAACACTTTTTAATTCAATCTCGCATGAGTTAAGGATCCCGGTAACAACCATTATGGCTGCTTCCGAAACTCTCATCGCTTCGGAATATCCTGAAGAAACCAGGAAAAAACTGGACTACGAGATAAATATTGCTTCAATCAGGCTTAACCGCCTGATTGAGAATTTACTTAATATGTCACGCCTCGAATCAGGCAGGTTATCGCCGCAGCCTGACTGGTGTGATATCCATGACCTTGCCAACAGCGTGGAAGTTTCGTTGCGTAATGAGCTCCAACCCTTCAAACTGGCTGTTATAATACCCGAAGATATGCCACTCGTTTATATTGATTTCGGGCTCATGGAACAGGCAATACATAACCTGGTTTTAAATGCCACGCAACATGCGCCCGAAGGAAGCCGTATCAGGCTGAAATTCTTTTACGACAGCGGGTTTCTTGTAATCCAGGTTATGGACAGGGGGAAAGGTTTCACCGGCACGGAACTGACATCAGTGTTTGATAAATTTTACAGAGGAAAAAACGCTACAGCAGGTGGTACGGGACTGGGGCTTTCAATAGTCAGGGGCTTTGTTGAAGCTCATAAGGGTACTGTAATAGCTGAAAACCGGCAGAACGGGGGCGCAAAAATAACCATTAAGATCCCGAGCGCCATACCTGATATGGATTCTGTTAAAAATCTTGAAAGTTAAATGAAAGATATTTATTCAATATTGATTGTTGATGATGAACCTCAGATCCGCCGGTTGCTTGATATAACTCTTACTGCCAGCGGTTTTAAAGCGGTCTCTGCTTCCTCCGGAACTGAAGGATTGTCACTGGCAGCCTCATTGCAACCCGATCTGGTGATCCTCGATTTAGGACTGCCTGATATTGACGGCCATGAATTACTGAAGAAACTGCGTGAATGGTACCAAAAGCCGGTAATTGTATTATCTGTCCGTAATTCAGAGGATGATATTGTTCAATCCCTTGATAATGGCGCCAATGATTATCTTATAAAACCTTTCCGGACAAAAGAGCTGCTGGCTCGTATCCGGGTTGCAATCCGCCAGAATCAGAATATTGCCGATACTCCTGTCCTGAAATTCGGCTCACTATTAATTGATCTCACAGGTCATATAGTTCGAAAGGATAACATTATTGTAAGGCTGACTTCGACAGAATTCTCTCTTCTTGCTCTCCTGGCTAAAAATGAAGGCAGGGTATTGACTCACCAGTCTATATTGAAAACCATCTGGGGCTACAGCTTCACGGACCAGACCCAGTACCTGAGGGTATTTATTGCCCAGTTGCGTAAAAAGATAGAAGAGAACCCGTCAAAACCAAAGCTAATAATAACCGAATCGGGTATCGGTTACAGGTTTGGTGACTGAGTGGAGTCTCTGTTTAATCCGGTAATAAACCTTTATTCCTTCTCGCTCAGAACATAACCAAAACCCTTTCTGGTATGGATGAGCTTCGTTTCGAAATCTTTATCTATCTTCTTTCTCAGGGAATTAATGTGGACATCAATAATGTTTGTTCCGGAATTAAAAGAAAAACCCCATACTTTTTCAGCAATAAGGATCCTGTCAAATACTTTTTCTTTGTTTTCCAGCATGAGTTCAAGGATCTTATACTCAGTGGCAGTGAGATTAATTTCCTTACCTGCTCTTACTACCTTACGGGTGATAGTGTCCAGTTCAAGGTCGGCAATCTGAAGTACAGGCTTAACGATTGAATCCTTGCTCCTCCTGTTCAAAGCTTTTATCCTGGCCATAAGTTCCTGGAAGCTGAAAGGTTTGACAAGGTAATCATCTGCTCCACTGTCAAAGCCCTGCAGCTTATCGTCCACCGTATCAAGGGAAGTCAGCATTATGACGGGAGTAAGGATATTTTTATTCCTGATGTTTTTACACAGCTCGAATCCTGATATACCGGGTATTACAACATCCAGAATCATTACATCATACTTCTTTGAAAATGCAAGCTTTTCTCCCATCGCACTGTCATATGCCACATCAACTGTAAAATGATTGCTTTCAAGTCCGATTTTCACAAATGACGAAATCTTCGGATCATCCTCAACCAGTAGTATTTTCATATTTTAATAGGCCTTTACCTGAAACAAAATAATCAAAAAAATTATACATTTACTAATTAATCATCAAATGAATTGATAAATACCCTGGAAAATACCGGAATCTTACTGAATTCTGGTGCCAGGGGCTTGCTTTGGACCTGATTTTTTTATAGGACAAACTCAACCGGTTTTAAACTGGTATTAAAGTGATGCTTCAAAGTATATTTGTTCCAATTATAATTAAAGGGGTATTGTAATGAAAAAGACTGGTTCAGACATTAAAAATCTTCAACTGTCTAAAACACCGACAGGGATTAAAGGACTTGATGAAATAACATTCGGCGGATTCCCGACAGGAAGAACGACTCTGATATGCGGCTCCGCAGGCTGCGGAAAAACTCTGCTGGCTATGGAGTTTCTTATACGGGGAGCCACGGAATTCAATGAACCGGGTGCCTTTCTGGCCTTCGAGGAGACAAATAAAGAACTTGCTGAAAACGTCACCTCACTCGGATTTGACCTCAATGAGCTGGCAAGACAAAAAAAGATAATTCTTGATCATGTTCACCTTGAAAGAAGCGAAATTGAAGAGACAGGTGAATATGACCTTGAGGGCCTCTTTATAAGGATTAATGATGCTATTGATACTATCGGAGCAAAAAGGGTTGTACTGGATACCATCGAGTCTCTCTTTTCAGGATTTATGAATCCTCTCCTTCTGCGTGCAGAGCTCCGGAGACTGTTCAGGTGGCTGAAAGACAAAGGTGTAACATCTGTAATTACCGGTGAACGAGGTGACAATATGCTTACCCGCCAGGGACTGGAAGAGTATGTCTCTGACTGCGTTATAGTCCTTGACCACCGGGTTACTGAACAGACTTCCACACGGAGAATCAGGATTGTCAAATACCGCGGGTCGACCCACGGCACCAATGAATATCCTTTCCTTATTGATGAAAAAGGGTTTTCGGTATTGCCGATTACTTCCCTTGGCTTATCCCATAAAGTTACCTCAGAAAGAGTTTCTTCCGGCATCCCGGAACTCGACAGAATGCTGGGCAATAAAGGTTATTTCCGGGGGAGCAGCATTCTGGCATCAGGAACAGCAGGTACCGGTAAAAGCAGCCTTGCAGCCCACTTTACGGAAGCTGCCTGCAGACGGGGAGAAAAAGTCATCTATTTTTCTCTTGAAGAGTCCCCGGAACAGGTCATCCGCAATATGCGATCCATAGGCATAAATCTGGAACAGCATGTTAAAAAAGGCTTGTTGCTTTTTCATGCTATGCGGCCAACATTTTCCGGACTGGAAATGCATCTGGCAACAATGCATAAGCAAATAGATAATTTCAAGCCTGCCATTGTGATAGTTGACCCCATAAACAGTTTTGTTTCCGGCGATAATGAGCTGGAAGCCAAATCACTATCAATGAGATTGATAGACTATCTGAAGCTTAACCGGATTACAGCTTTCTTTACAAGCCTTACACGCAGCGGTACAGAGCTTGAGCGCACAGAAATCTTTATTTCCTCGCTGATGGATACCTGGATCCTGCTTCGGGACATTGAAATCGGGGGAGAACGAAACCGCGGAATATATATCCTGAAATCCCGCGGAATGGGACATTCCAATCAGATACGGGAGTTCCTTCTTACAGATGCAGGAATCAGGCTTCGTGATGTCTACATAGGAATGGAAGGTGTCCTTACAGGATCGGCAAGATTAGCTCAGGAAGCGAAGGAGAAAGAAAAAAGACTTTCACAACAACGCGAAATCCAGAGCAAGAAGCTTGCCCTTGAACGTAAACGCAGGGTAGTTGAAGCAAAAATAGCATCCCTGAAGGCTGAATTTGAAGCTGAACGGGCCGAATCGACCGAGATCATAGGTACTGAACAGGGCCGGCTTTATAATTTTGATCATGAACAGACTGAGATGGCGATAAGCCGTAAGGCAGGAGTCGGCAAAAGGAAAAAATAACCCCTTAAAATATGTCCCGATGATAACCAGAACCACCCGAACAAAGACTGAAATTCCTGAAAAAAAACCGGTTAAGAAAGTTGCCGGCAAATGGACTTTACGCTTATATGTGGCAGGTCAGACACCAAAATGCCGGACAGCTTTTATAAACCTGCAAAAGATCTGTGAGGATCAGTTGAAAGGCAAGTATGAGATTGAGGTTATCGACCTTCTGGTAAACCCAAAGCTCAGCCGTGAACACCAGATTCTGGCAATACCTACGCTTGTCAGAAAACTGCCGGTCCCTGTACGTAAGATCATCGGCGATCTCTCCGATACCGAGAAGGTCCTTATAGGCCTTGATATAATATCAAAACCTTAAAACAAAATAAAAATGGGGAAAAAGGAAATTAAAAAACCGGGCACTAAAAACCTTACTGACGAAATTAAAAAATCAAAAAGGGAAAAATACCTGTTAAGACTCTATGTAACCGGCACCACTCCCAAATCCGTCAGGGCCATATCCAATATTAAGGAAATATGCGAGGAGCATCTGGCAGGCAGATATGAGCTGGAGGTAATAGATCTGTATCAGAAACCTGAACTTGCCAGGGGGGAACAGATCATTGCGGCACCAACCCTTATTAAAAAGCTTCCTTTCCCGCTCCGGAGGCTGATTGGCGATATGTCAAATACAGAACGTGTACTTTTTGGTCTTGATTTGAAGACTCTCTGAAACAGGTAATATACAGATTGTCAGTTGCTTCATTTTACTGCTGTTAATTAATCAATTATATGACAGAACCACGACGATTCAAACAGAAGGCCGGGCAGCTTATACTTGAAAATGAGGAATTACGGTCACAGCTGAGAGAAGCTGAAGAGACTCTGAATGCCATAAAAAACGGGGAAGCTGATGCCATTGTCGTATCCGGCATCAATGGGGATAAAATCTTTTCACTCACCTCTGCCGAAACACCTTACCGGATCATCCTGGAAAATATGGATGAGGGGGCAGTTGTAGTTACCGGAAAAGGACTGATACTTTATTCCAATCTCCGTTTCTCAGAGCTGTTAGCTACCCCGCCGGAGAAGGTTACCGGCTCAAACATCAAACGTTTTATTGCTGATGCAGACAAAGTTCAATTCCGGAAACTTTTACAATCTGGTCAGAAAGTGCGGTCGAGAGGGATTGTCTCAGCTATCACCGGTAATGGAGAGCGAATGCATCTGCAACTCTCATTTGTTGCCCTTACGCCTGATGTTTCCGGGGACATCTGCATTATTGCATCAGACCTTACCACAATCAGGGAACAGCAGGAAAATCTTGAGAAACTGGTGGATAAACGGACCTGTGAGCTAAGGGCGGCAAACAAACAACTATCCGGGGATCTTGCAAAGCTCGAAAATAACAGAAAAGCCCTTGAGCTCAGCTCAAAAAAGTACCGGCTCCTTTACATCAAAATGCGGGAAGCCGAAGCGAAATACAAGGAACTGGTTGAGAATTCCCGAAGCATGATAATAAGACAGGATCCTTTGGGAAAAATTGTTTTCTTTAACGAATATGCTCAGGAGATATTCGGCTACACTGAAGATGAACTAACAGGTAAATCCCCGATTGGGACCATTGTCCCTGAAATTGAATCAACGGGCCGTAAGCTGGATCAAATGTTGAGTGATATTTATGCTGACCCGGATAAATTTAAGGTAAATATCAATGAAAATATTAAAAAGAATGGTGACCGCATATGGGTTGAATGGCATAACAAGGCAACTTTTGACAAGGAAGGGAACCGGACCGGACATATTGCAATCGGCATTGATATCACGGATCGCATAAGGGCTGAAAAATCACTTAAAGATAGTGAAGAAAAACTGGAGATCGCCCTGGAAAGCGGCCATATAGGCATCTGGGAAAGAAACCTGCAAAATGATGAAGTTTCCTGGGATGAGAGAATGGAAAGAATCTTCGGAATTGATCGCGGAACATTCGGTGGTAATAATGAAGCGTTCGAAGATCTTATTGATGAAGAGGACCTTGCTCATTTCAGGAAGGCTATAGATCAGTCTCTTGAGACAGGATCCCTTGCGGAAACCGTCTTCAGGACAAGATCTGAAAAGGACAATTCCAAATATATTTCTACCCAAGCCGTAGTTAACAAAGATTCTGCCGGCACACCCGTAAGTATTACAGGCATCTGCTTTGATGTGACGGGGATGAAGAAAGGAGCAGAAAATGCGATAGTCAGGCTCAATGAAGAGCTTCTCCGCTCAAATAAGGAGCTCGAAAATTTCGCTTATATCGCCTCGCACGATCTTCAGGAACCATTACGTATGGTATCAAGCTTCACCCAGATGCTTGAACAACGCTATGGAGATAAGCTTGACAAAGATGCCCGGGAATATATCAGGTTTGCGGTAGATGGGGCCAAACGGATGTACGACCTGCTGAACGGATTGCTTGCCTATTCAAGGATCCAGACCAAAGGGCACAAGTTTGTAAAAGTTAACATGTCGGAAGTTTTTGAGAAAGTTATAAATAACCTGAGCCTTAGGATCCAGGAGAAGAATGCGATCATTACCAAAAGTAGCCTGCCTGTGATTTTTGCAGATGAAAACCAGATGATACAGCTCCTCCAAAATCTCTTCGAGAACGGTATCAAATTCAGCCAGGGAAATCCTAAGATCCAACTTTCTTCCGGGGCCGAGAACAATCAGTTTCTTTTTTCCGTTAAGGATGAAGGAATGGGAATAGATCCCCAGTATTTTGAAAGGATCTTTAAAATTTTCCAGAGGCTGATGCCAAAGGAAGATTTTGAGGGCACGGGTATTGGTCTGGCAATCTGCAGACGGATCGTAGAACGGCATGAAGGTAAAATTTGGGTTGAATCAGAACCAGGAAAAGGTTCAACATTCTATTTCACTATCCCAAAATAATGAAGAGATTTAATTTTTACAAAACATTAAATATCATACTATTAAAACAAATTATTAAGGGAAGTAACATTGGAAAAATCATCTGGCAAATTTTCTTCTTTATGATTAACTATTACTATTTTTGAAACATCAAATAATATTATGTCAGCAACAAATGCGAACCGTATGATAGAAACAAAGGCGGGATCCGTGAAGTTACCTGATAAATTACGAATTACGTTCTGGATATCAATCGGTCTGATACTTATTTTAAGTTTACTTGATCTTTTGGGGTGGTTATTTGATATCACCTTCCTTAAAAGTATGGGCCCTAACTGGATCGCCATGAAAGTAACTACTGCAGTATGCTTTATCCTTACAACAGTTGCGCTCGCAGTCATTTTCATGAAACCAAATTCCAGGCGAATTTTAATTCTGCCAGTTGCTATAGGAATAATCCTGATAACAGTAAGTCTCCTCACTACAATCTGCTGGTTTCATTTTAAAGCTACAGGAAATGAGGCTTCTATATCCACTTTCAGAGTTTTCAGTTTGTTCCTGACTTCCGGGCACAGAATGGCCCTGTTAACGGCTTCCATTTTTATTTTTACAGGAGTAATACTGATCTTATTGACATCATCATCACGGGTTGCGGGAAATATTGCCCATATTTTATCCTTTCCCACTGCTACAGCCGGTTATTTAATTCCTGTCAGCTATCTTTTAAATGCATATTCTTTCCACCAGTTTCTTGAAACTCCCGTGGCATTAAACTCGGGATTTGCATTCTGTGCAGTTTTCCTGTCAATTTTTATCATGAGACCGGATACCTGGCTCATGAGGGTGTTTATCAGTAAGCATTCAGGAGGATTCATGGCGCGCCGGCTGATACCCTGGATGTTAATAATCCCGGTAGTGATAGGGTGGCTCAGGATCTTCGGGGAACATTCCGGATTTTTTATCTCAGAGGTCGGTGTATTACTGGTTGCAATAACCTATACCTTTTGTTTTGTACTGTTGATCTGGTTCACGGGCAGGTCGGTAAACCTTATTGACACAAAACGGCATATCGCTGACCAGGCTTTAAAAAGGTCACATGAAGATCTGGAAATAAGGGTCGGGGAAAGAACCGCTGAACTTACCAGGCTAAACAAACTTCTGGATCAGGAAATCTCAGAACGAATTAATGTCGAGGCACTTGTAGAGGCTGAACGTAAAAGATTCAACGGGCTCCTTGAACTTATGCCGGCATATCTTATCCTTCTTACTCCGGACTATCATGTTGCTTACGCAAACCGCTATTTCAGGGAACGGTTCGGTGAATCCAATGGTAAACGTTGTTTTGAGTTTCTTTTCGGACGTTCAGAGCCGTGTGAGGTATGTGAAACCTTTAAGACTTTACAGGTAAACAGGCCGCTTACCTGGGAATGGACCGGGCCCGACGGTCGAAAATATTCTATTTTTGACTTTCCCTATACCGATTCTGATGGTTCTCCTCTTATTATGGAGATGGGTATTGATGTTACAAGCCTCAAAAATGCTGAAGCCGAGCTTAAAAGCCTTAATGCTGATCTTGAACTGAGAGTGCTTGAACGCAGCAGTCGTCTCATTGAAAGTGAAAAAAGATACAGACTGCTTGTCGACTCCATTCCTGAAACATCAATTTTACTTTTTGATAAAGATCACAGGATTAAGGTAGCTGGGGGAGGGGAATTAGAAAAGTCGGGATTCAACAAATCAAAAATTGAAGGCATGACTTTGGAGGAGGCATATCCACCTGAAGTGGTCAAATTATTTGCTCCATTATATGATAATGCATTTGACGGGAAAGCGACCACTTTTGAGCATGATTATAAGGAATACCATTACTTACAACAGATTATACCCGTTTTTGATAAGGAAGGGAATATTAATTCAGGGCTGGTAATTTCGACTAATATAACCGGCCGGAAGAAATCAGAGCAAAAACTTCAGACAATCCTGGGGCGGTTCAATACTGTTGTCTCCAGTATCTATGGCAGTATTCTTCTTGTTCGAGAAGACAGGATCGACCTTGTTAATCAGAGTTTCTGTGAGTATTTCGGGCTTAAAGAATCACCGGACGAATTGACAGGCATTGGCATTGCCGAAATGATTGATATGATAAAGCAGGCTTACCTTAATCCGGAAAAACAGGTAAGACGTATAAAGGAAATTATAAAGGAGGGAAAGAAGGTATTGGGTGAAGAGGTTCCCATGCATGACGGAAGAACTTGTCTGCGCGATTTTATACCAATAATAACAGATGGGAAAATGCGCGGCAGACTCTGGTACCATATTGATATCACAGAACGTAAAAAGATCGAGAATGAGCTGTTCCGCTCAAAGCAGGAATGGGTTGAAACTTTTGACAAGATTCCTGATCTGATTGCTATTATTGATAAGGATCACCGGATCCTGCGGGCTAACAGGTCAATGATCGAGAAGCTTAATGGAATCAAAGGCCCGGTTGAAGGCAGTCATTGTTTCCATTGCGTCCATGGTTCATCCATGCCACCTTCAGATTGTCCTCATTCAAAAGCTCTTATCGACGGCAAACAGCATATTGCAGAGATCCATGAGGAAAAGCTGGGTGGCGATTTTATTGTCAGCGACACTCCCATGTTTGACGGAACCGGTAAATATATAGGGTCTGTCCATGTTGCCAGGGATGTTACCGATCTGAAAAAGACAGGGATAGAAATGGAAAAACTCAACCAGCGGCTCCTGATAATTTCGGACACTTCCAGAAGACTTCTGGAGGGAGGAAATCAACAGGAGATGACAAGGGATCTTTGCAACCAGGTCATGAAGTTCCTTAATTGCCATGTATTCTTCAACTTCCTTATGGATGAAGCCACAGGAAGACTTCATCTTAACTCATATACCGGTGTACCTGCCTCAACGGCTAAAAAAATTGAATGGCTTGATCTTGGAGGTGCAATATGCGGTTGTGTGGCAAGGGATGGTGAACTGATAGTTGCCGAAAATATCTTTGAAACACCTGATCCAAGAACTGATTTTGTAAAATCATTTGGAATTCAGGCTTATGCATGCCACCCTCTGCTTTCACATGACAAGGTAATCGGCACCCTTTCATTCGGCACAAAGACCCGGACAACGTTCAGCGAGGATGACCTCTCACTGATGAAGATAATCAGTGATCAGGTAGCCATTGCAATGACACGTGTCAGAGATATTGAAATGCTTCGTAAAAGTGAAGAACGGTACAGGAGTCTAATGGAACTTTCTCCGGGGGCCAGCTTTGTAAACAGGAATGACCAGATTGTAATGCTCAATTCCGCTGCCAGGAAACTTCTTGGAGCCAGATCAACAGATGAGATCCTCGGCAAATCGCCATTCGACATTTTCCATCCCGATTATCACGATGTCGTCAGATCACGGATTGAAAGTATAATGAAAGGGAGAACCGTACCAATGACTGAGGAGCAAATTATCAGGGTTGACGGATCAGTACGTGATGTTGAAGTTGTGGCAGCCGGTATTACCGATTCGGAAGGACCCGCTATCCAGGTGATAATGAGCGATATCACCGAAAGGAAAAAAGCCGAAAGAGAGTTATCAGACACAAAGAACTATCTGCAGAATCTTATTGACTATGCAAACGCCCCGATCATTGTATGGGATCACGAAAACAAGATAAGGCTGTTTAACCATGCTTTTGAACATCTGACCGGTTATACATCTGCAGAAGTGGAAGGAAGGAAGCTCGATCTCCTGTTCCCAAAGAGCTCCCTGAAAGAATCTATGGCAAAAATTAAACGGGCGCTTACCGAGAACTGGGTAACGATAGAAATACCAATCCTTACACAAAAAAATGATGTCAGGACAGTCCTATGGAATTCAGCAAAGATCCTGGACAAAGGCGGGAAAACCTATTCGACCATCGCCCAGGGCAATGACATTACGGAAAGGATAAATGCGGAAAGGGCATTTAAAGAGTCAAAGGAAAAGCTTGAAATAGCACTTGAAAACGGGAATATCGGTACCTGGGAATGGGATATCATGACCAACAGTTTCAGATGGGATGAAAGGATGGAAAAAATGTTCGGAAGGAAACCAGGTTCATTTGAAGGAACATATGATGCCTTTGAAAAAAGTATTCACGAAGATGATGTATCAAACACAAGGAATGCTTTCAGGAAAGCCCTTGATGAAAATATACCCCTTGATACTATCTACAGGATAAAACATTTAAATGATGTTATCAACTATATCAGCACCAAAGCATTGGTAGAGAGAGACGAAAATGGCAGTGCCATAAAGATGTCAGGTGTATGCTTCGATATAACAGAAATGAAACAAGGAGCAGAGAAAGTACTGTTCAGGCTTAATGAGGAATTACTCCGGTCAAATAAGGAGCTCGAGCAGTTTGCCTATGTAGCTTCTCATGACCTCCAGGAACCCCTTCGCATGGTATCAAGCTTTACACAGCTTCTCGAACAGCGGTATAAGGATAAACTTGACCGGGATGCACGTGATTTTATCAAGTTTGCTGTGGATGGTGCCGTACGTATGCAGGTTTTGATAAATGATCTTCTTGATTATTCAAGGATTGGAACAAGAGGTAAAGAGTTCTCATCCATAGATATGCATACTGTACTGGGGCAGGTGGTAAATAACCTGAAGATCATTATAAATGAAAAATCTGCAATAATTACCAATGATAAGATTCCAATAATTAAAGCTGACGAAGGACAGATGGTACAGCTGATGCAAAATATTATCGGCAATTCACTTAAGTTCTGCAGGGAATCACCAAAGATACATGTTTCATCAAAGGTTTATGCTGATCATTACCTGTTTTCTGTCAGGGATAACGGGATCGGTATCGAACCGCAGTATTACGAAAAGATCTTCCAGATTTTCCAGCGGCTGCATCCGAGGGATGAATTCGGCGGTACGGGCATCGGGCTCGCAATAAGTAAGCGGATTGTTGAACGGCACGGAGGAAATATCTGGGTCGAATCAAAGAAAGGAAAAGGATCAATATTCTATTTTACAATATTAAAAAGATAAAAATCTGAAATTATGAAAAATCCACTTGTTAAAGTTATTGATATCCTGGTTGTTGAGGACAATGCAGGAGATGCCAGGCTCATCAGGGAGGTTCTCAACGATAACAAGCTGTACAGCACCCTCCACATGGTAAAGGATGGAGTTGAAGTTATGGATTTCCTTTATAATAAGGGAAAATTCAAAACTACTCCAAAGCCCGACCTTATTATCCTCGATCTTAACCTTCCGAGGAAAGACGGCCGCGAGGTCCTTGCTGAAATAAAATCAGATGAAAATCTGAAACATATCCCTATCGTGATTATGACCATATCTCAGGCCGAGGAAGATATTCTGAAATCTTATAACCTCCATGCCAACTGTTTTATAACCAAACCTATTGACCTTAATCAGTTCGTTAAGGTTGTTAAATCCATAGAGGATTTCTGGTTTTCGATCGTAAAACTACCTCCGAAATCGACCTCGCTGACCTACACGCTTGACAGTATAGAGGGCAAATGCTAAGAATTGTTTCTTTAATAAATAAGATTGCTTTCCATGGAACAGGAGCCGAATAAAGAAATCCTCCTTGAAGAGCTTTCACAAAGGGATACCTCAGTTACAATCCTTCTTGTTGAAGATAATCCTGGGGATGTCGTCCTGATAAGGGAAATATTGAAGACAACAGGGATTGATTTCTCCCTGAAACATGTCACCACCCTGAAGGAGACACTTGTGCTTTGCGTTGAAAGTAATTTCGATGTCATTCTCCTCGATCTGGGGCTTTCAGACAGTATGGGTCTGGAAACTCTCAAAAAGATACAGCTGTTCAATGTGAAATCCCCGGTGGTGGTTATGACCGGACTGGACGATGAAGATATTGCCCTTGAATCATTAAGGGAAGGAGCCCAGGATTACCTGGTAAAAAGCCGGCTTGATGCTGACAATATTGTTCGTGCAATAAAGTACGGAATCGAAAGAAAAAAAATTCAGGATCTGCTGAAAAAAAATGCAAGGCAATTTTCTCTTCTCTCTTCTACCACAACCGCTTTAAATGAATGTGAGGAAATATCCCCGATCTTTACCATCACATGCCGGAACATCTCTATGCTGCTTGAAAAAGCCGGAACAATAGCGGTAAATATGACAGATGCCGGCAAGGTTTATATATCAGGTACGGAAAATATTAAACCCTGGTATAACCAGGTAAAAATAAATACAGGATTTAACCTCAACAACCCGGTTTTACACGTAAATGATCTGAGAAAAGATTTCACGGATCTGTTCAGTGACGGAAAACTTCATAAAGTGAATTCTGTTACTGACTCCTCAAAAGCGAATGTCAGGAGCAGGAGTCAGACAAGATATGAAACTCTTCCGGACATAAACATCTACGCAATCGGATTTGTCAGGAGCAGAATAGTTTACGGCGGAGCCCTGATATTTGCACTTGAGATTTTGGGTACTGATGATATCGATGTCATAGAAGCCGTATGCAACCAGGTATCCCTTTCACTGAACAGAAAAGTAATTGAGCTGGATCTTAAGAACAGCAAGGACAAATACCAGAAATTAAGCAGGGAGCTTGAAATGAAAGTAATGGAGAGGACCCGCGACCTTGAAATGCTTAATTACCAGCTCAGCCAGGAGCTGATTGAACGTCATCAGGCTGAAGAGGCGCTCAAAAAAAGCGAAGCCCGTCTGAAAGAGCTGAATGCAACAAAGGATAAATTTTTCAATATTATCGCTCATGATCTGAAAAATCCTTTTACCTGTCTCCTGGGTTCTACAGAATTGCTGAACGAGAATATCGGACAGATGGATACAGAAAATATCAGGAAGCTCGTACAGATATTGAACGATTCGGCTAAAAGCGGGTACTCTATACTCCTGAACCTGCTTGACTGGTCGCGGTCCCAGACGGGATTAATATCATTCAAGCCTGAAAAGATTGATCTTAAAAAAATTATCGATGAAAATGTCTCAGATCATAAGTTTTCTTCCGCAAAAAAAGAAATTAATTTGGTTTCCGGGGTTAAGGAACACATGTACATTGTTGCCGACAGGAATATGATTAATACGGTGCTGCGTAACTTACTGGGCAATGCTGTAAAATTCACCCATAGATGCGGAACTGTTAAAATCACTGCCTCAATTAAAGAAAATAAGGTAACTGTTTCGGTTAAAGATACCGGGATCGGAATACCCGAAGAGCACCTTGACAAGTTGTTCAGGATTGAGACCAAATACACAAGACCCGGTACTGAGCTGGAACAAGGCACCGGACTAGGCCTTAAACTAAGCAGGGAATTTGTGGAAATGCAGGGGGGAAAGATCTGGGTTGAAAGTACAGTAAATAAGGGGAGCGAATTTAAATTCACTATACCCCTGAAAAAATCCTTATAGATTTGTGAAGACTGAATAAATAGGCCCTTCAGTCTTCCAAAACAAAAGGGGCTGCATTTTCCATCGCAGCCCCTTTGCCCTAAAATCCGAAACCAACTAACACCTGAACCTATCTTTTGAAATCTTTTAATTTTGGCATAAGCTTTTTGCGCGATAAGAATATCCTGCTTTTTACTGTCCCCATTTTCAATCCCAGTTCATCGGCAATCTCCTTGTATTTATAGCCGTCGATATGCATTCTGAATGGTATCTTAAAATCGTCACCAAGCGAATTAATTGTCATTTCGATTTCATCCTCGGCAAAATCAGATTCCTGTGAAACATATTCTGCATGTGCCGGCTGATTAAGATTGTATAAATCCTGGGTACTGTCGATTATCTTGTTCTTCTTGACATCACGCCTGTAGTTATTGATGAATGTATTCTTCATTATAGTAAATACCCAGGCCCTGAAGTTGGTATAATCAACAAACTGATCCCTCGAAGTCAGCGCTTTTAAATAAGTATCCTGAACAAGATCAGGGGCTTTGTTCCTGTCTGATGTCAAACTCATGGCAAATCTGTGGAGTTTTGGTCTGAGTTCGAGAAGGCTGCTGTTAAATTCCCTTGTTGTCATCTTTTCATGGTATTTGGTACAGAACAAATTTCAACTATAAAGTAACAGGGGTGATTAGAACCGTATTAAATGTCTATTAAGATAAGATTAAGATTCACCACCTATTGTTAAACAATTAACAATAAATCCGGTCCAAAACTGCCTCCGGTGCAGCTGCATCCGGGCCATAAATGATAAACATCACCTGATTCCAATTGTTAATGATATAAGATATTCTGCCGGCAATGAATAAGAAAACACTCATTTTAGTTATAGATATGCAAAATGACTTCTGCAAGCCCGAAGGTAGTCTTTATGTAAAGGGAGCTGAAAAAGATATTATGAGACTTGGAGAATTCATAAGTGCTTCTGCCGGCAAGATCGATCATATTATAATTACACAGGATAATCATCATGTTGTGGATATTTCCCATCCTGTTTTCTGGGAAGACAAGTATGGAAATCCACCGGCGTCCTTTACAGAAATCAACTCAGCCGCCTTAAATAAAGGTATCTGGAGACCACGGTTCGAAAAAGAAAAAGCTGCAGAATACATCAGGAAATTGGAGGAACAGGGTGAATTCCCCCATATAATATGGCCGGAACATTGCATAATCGGCTCATGGGGTGCGGCAATTGTGAATGAAATCATGGAGCCGGTCAAAGTCTGGGCCAGAAAGGGCAATTATTATGATCTTGTCATTAAAGGGACCAACCCGCTTACGGAACATTTCGGCGCCCTTAAGGCAAATGTTCCGGTTGAAGGCAGCCCTGAAACACAGCTGAACACAGAGCTGGCAGGAAAGCTTCAGCATTATGACAATATCCTGGTAGCAGGTGAAGCAAGAAGCCATTGCGTGGCGACGACAATCAAACAGATGCTTGAAATTGAGGGTATTGCCCAAAAACTCATAATACTGGAGGATTGCATGTCGGATATTCCCGGTTTTGAATCCCCGGCATTGCCAATCTACAGGAAAGCGAAAAATGAAGGCGCCAGATTTACCCTGAGTACTCTCTGGTCATAAGAAAGATCCGGATATACAGTTTCTAATTTTCCACTAATGATTATTAAATATTTCACTGACAACGATCTGTACAAGTTTACCACCATGAATGCTATCCAGAAACTGTACCCTGAAGCAATGGTCAGGTACAGCTTTATAAACCGGGGACTAACTCCTTTCCCCGACGGATTTGCCAGTTTGCTAAGAAAAGAGGTAGACAGCTTTGCGAACCTTTCCCTTAGCAGGGATGAAGAAAAATTCATTATCTCCAGATGCTATTATTTTGATCCTGTGTTCATTGATCTTCTGAAAGGATACAATTACGACCCGGGGGAAGTTAAGATCAAGCAGAAGAACGGGATCCTCAGTGTCGAAATTGAAGGATTATGGTACCGAACTGTTTTATGGGAGGTTCCGCTGCTTGCTCTGATATCGGAGCTATTCTTTTTAACAAAAGGAGAAAAACCTGAAAAAATAGAAAGTCGTGCTGCCGGCAAAGCGCTTATACTGAAAGAGATAAAGGCAGAATACTCCGATTTCGGGACACGGAGACGCTTTTCCCTTGATGTTCACGACAGGGTTATTAAAACTCTCAGGGATCATTCAGGAAAGTTTTTCAAAGGTACCAGCAACGTTTACCTTGCAAGGAAGCATAACCTTACCCCCATAGGCACACATCCGCATGAATGGTTCATGTACCACGCTTCACATTATGGGTACCGCTCTGCCAATGCCAGGGCGCTTGATGCATGGGTGGACGTATACAAAGGAGATCTCGGAACAGCTCTTAGTGATACTTTTACTTCAGATAATTTTTTTAAAAGCTTTTCTTTACTTCATGCGAAATTGTTTGATGGTATAAGGCATGACAGCGGTGATCCTCTTTCTTTCACCAACAAGGCAGTGGGTTTTTATAAAAGCATGCGGATCGACCCTTCCACTAAAACTATTGTATTCAGTGATGCCCTTGATCACGATAAAATCCGGAAAATAAAAGAATTTGTGGACGGCAGGATCCATGATGTATACGGGATCGGTACATACCTTTCCAATGATGTGGGTGTCACACCATTAAACATAGTGATAAAGCTAACAGCTGCAAAACCAGGGAAAAAGTATGCATATCATCCTGCTGTCAAACTTTCTGATGATCCGGGAAAATATACCGGCGACCCGGCAGAAATTGAACTCTGTAAAAAAATCCTTGACCTGTAAAATCTTTATCTGGAAACTTAATTATGACCGGGTAAAAAGCTTTTTTAAGAAATTACTGGCTCCTGCTTTGATCAATTCCGCCTTTCAGATGGCTTTTCTTGCTGAAAACTTCCATGATTAAGATCTTTGACGAGCTATATATCTTCCAGTCGAGAGACCATTTCCCGGCACCATATATAAGAAGGTACAGAAGAAGAAGTGTCATCGCAAAATCGGTCCTGTATTCATGGGCAAAATTCCAGAATCCTTTATCAATGAGCAAGGGCCATTTTGTTGTAACAAATGCAGTTCCCATAACAGCCAGAAGAGGAATTGACGCAAGACGGGTGAATAATCCGGCTAAAATAAATGTACTGCAGCTGATTTCAAATGCCGCAGTAAAGTAAGCCCAGAATTCCGGGTTGGTGAAGCCGATCTTTTCGAACCGTCCGGGGCCGAGAAGATCGGGAAGAAGGAATTTCTGAACTCCTTCCGATAAAAATATCAGGCCTACAATCAGCCTTGCGATAACTCCCCTGTTATCATTTATGGTTTTAAAGACCAGTTCAGTTAGTCTGGCAGAAGCTTTCATCATTAATGATTTATTTTTTCCATCGTTGTCCACAGGCCTGCTGAAGGAGTGCTAATAAAAAATATCTCCTCCCCGTCTGCAAGTTTGTTAAATCCGTTCTTAAGCTTACCGGGAGCATATTTCCCGACGGCTTCATTATAATCAAGGTAAGAATAATTGACTGACTTAATCTCATCACGGGTGAGATATCCGGGAGCATAAGTTATTTTAAACCTGCCCTCTGAGGAACCATGAATCAGATGGGCAGCTGCATGTGCCATGTCCTGCAGATCTTCCCTTTCCTTCCAGAGATTCATTACCCTTGCTGTCCCTGCATAACCATATTTTCTTATTATCCTGTCAACTTCATCCTGTTCGCCGAATCTTACCAGTCCCGGGGCAATAATAATAAGCTCACCGCCATCAGCCATAGCCATTCTTGTGCGATAAATAGCTTTATTTGCAACCCATGTGCTGAAAAATTCATCACCCTGCATAAAAGCCACTACTTTTTTTAAAGGAGGAACGACAGTAATATTTTCAGCCATAGATTGCTTTGCCGCAAGAAGGTAAGTATCCAGGTCGTCACCGCAATAGAATCCGGTATGAACCAGCCGGTTCTCACTGTTATATGCCATTACCAGTTGAATGTAAACATCCGGCAAACCGGTAAGAAACTCATTTTCAGCCTTATTAAAGCAATGCCGCAGAGGCGTGATGAGCGATCCAAGGTTATTTTCTATTCCATAGCAAGCTGCAGCCATGTGCGAATCGCATATAGTATCCTTGCCTCCGAGTCCGATAAAATAGTTTTTGTTGTGGCCGGCAAAACCAAGAACCTCATGGGGAACGGTATGTCCGATATTTATAATAATATCAAAATCCCCCTCAAGAACAAACCGGTTGACTGAGACCGGGATATCCCAGTCTGCTTTTCCTGCTGTACTTTTTCTCACATAATCTGCAGGAATTGTGCCGATCAGTTTCCCATCTTCTTTCCAGTTGTGTTTGATTATTCTGCTCTCAGGAATATTGCCAAACATCCATTTGTTCTGCTCTCTGGTGTGAGCCTGGTGCTGCCCCAGAGCCGGAATGACATAAACATCTGCTCCCCTTACGAAATAATTATAGAGCAATTCCGTGATCCATCCGGCCCTGCTGTGGGCACGGGTAATATCCGGCGGCAGTAATAAAACTCTCCTGGGATTATTATTAATTCTGATAAGGCACTCCTCAGCGCTTTTCAGGACAAGGGATTCTAATTCTTTCCTCCTTATCTCAGATTTTCTTTCAAAAAACCAGGCCATCTTTGTTCATTAAATAAAATACCCGGGGTTAAATTGACTGGCTAATAATTCAACAAAACAGGTAACTGTTTGTTTAATCTGGTCCTAAAAAAGGCTTGCAAAAAAGCCGGGGTAATGATAAAAAAAAATCTTTATGATTCGTTAACAATAAGTCCGTCCCTGATCTGCAGTATACGGTCCGACATGTTTGCCAGTTGCCTGTCGTGTGTTACAATTATTATAGTCTGGCCGAATGTGTCCCTGAGCTTGAAAAAAAGCTTATGAAGTTCATTTTTGTTTTCAGTATCAAGATTGCCGGATGGCTCATCAGCAAGGATAACCGAAGGATTATTTACCAGGGCGCGGGCTACAGCAACACGCTGCTGTTCGCCTCCGCTCAGCTCTGATGGCTTATGTTCCAGACGGTCGGTAAGATTCAGAAAACCAAGCAATTCTGCAGCTCTTGCTTCTGCTTCGATTTTGGTTTTCCCGGCAATATATGCGGGAATACAGACATTTTCAAGCGCAGTAAATTCAGGCAGAAGCTGGTGGAACTGGAAGACAAAACCAATATTATTATTGCGGAATGAGGCGAGCGGTTTCCCCCTGAGCCTGCTTATGTCAGTACCATTGTAAAAAATTGTCCCGCCATCAGGTCTGTCAAGGGTGCCGATGATCTGGAGTAATGTTGTTTTACCGGCGCCACTTGCACCTACAATTGATACTACTTCCTGTGCCCTGATTTCTATATCAATCCCCTTCAGAACCCTGAGGTCGCCAAAGGATTTGGTAATCCCGGAAGTTCTGATCATGTTACCCTGCGATGGCAAAATAAGCTTTTTTAAAAGGTAATGATGAAGTTAAATTCTGTTAATCACTGTAATCGTACCTGTATGAATCGGAAGATTCACCTGATTTCTTTTCAGGCTCACCCGTGACTTCATTAACGTCCTTCTTTATTTCGTCTGACACCTTCTCGAGGTTACTTTTTATTTCACCCGAGACGTCATTTACATCCTTTTTAATATTATCAGAAATATCAGTTACATCCCTTTGTATGGAAGTTGTAACATCATTTAAATCATTCCTGATCTCCCGTGTACTTGACTCCAGTTCCTGTCTTATATCATCAGTCGCCTTTTTGAAATCCCGCATCCCCTTTCCAAGGCTTTTTGCTATATCGGGCAGCTTATCGGCTCCAAAAAGAAGAAGGGCGACAATTATTATTACCAATATCTCCTGACCGCTCATAATACCCTCCCGTATTATTTATAAATCCAGGATGCAAAGTTAGAAAAGTTTAATGATATTATTAAAGTTTGCAATGTTTGACAGGAAATGAATTTTTCGCCTAACGCAAACATTATTTCTTGCATCTTCAAACCTGACCAGAAAGTCAAATCCGGTTAAATAAGAATAGTCCGGATAGGGGATTTCCGCGGAAAACATAAGGGGGTATCTTAAAAGTCATTTTAACCACCCCGTCCCGACGCTTTGGTCGGGATCAGCCCTGCAGTCTGGCTCCTCCCTGCAACCTCTGCAACCTGGCTCTTCGCTAAAATCCCGCACCGCGGGATTTATTAACGCTCAGCCCTCCACCTGGGCAATTTCTTAACGGTCGGCCCCCTTCAAAAGTAGGGGAAAGTATTGAATTATACTTATTTAACTTTGGAGTAGGGGGTGTTGAAAAAGTCGTGGAAATTGTGATCTTCCCTTTGTGATCCTTTGTGATGTACTTTGTGATCCTTTGTGTTTCAATATCTTAGGATTAAACACAAAGGGCACAAAGGTTTGCACTAAGGCACACAAAGAACTTTTTCTACAGCCCCGGAGGTGGTGCCTTTTGACGCCCTCCTAAAATTGTATCTGAAATCAGGATTTTATACCTGTCTTCTTTGTTGTATCGTACAGAAGTGACGTAGCCACAAATATTGATGAATAGGTACCTATAACTATTCCCATCAGCATGGCAAACAGGAATCCCCTTATAGTTTCCCCACCAAAAAAGAACATTGCGATAAGAACCAGGATCGTCGTCATACCTGTGTTAAGGGTACGGCTAAGGGTATCATTCAGCGCCATGTTCAGGACTTCTTTGACAGGTCGTTTCCTGTACAAAGGCAGGAATTCCCTGAGACGGTCAAACACTACCACAGTGTCATTGACCGAATACCCTATCACTGTGAGGATCGCCGCTATGAAGGACTGGTCAATTTCCATGGAAAAAGGAAGCAATCCCCAGAGGAGCGAGTAGATCCCGATTACTATCGTTGTGTCATGAACCAATGCAGCAATGGCCCCCATTCCATATTGCCAGTTCCTGAATCGAAGAAAAATGTACAGGAACATCAGGACAACAGCCAGTCCCACTGCCCAGTATGCTCTGATTTTTATATCGCTTGCTATTGTCGGACCTACTGTTTCGGAGCTTCTTCTGTATGTGGAAAGGAACAGTTCCTTTGAAACATTGGGGCCGACCATACTTTTCAAACCATTGTAAAGTGCAGTTTCAACATCATCATCAACACCGGTTTCATTAATCCTGTATTTTGTTGTAATACGTACCTGTTTATCATTTCCATAGGTCACTACCTGGGGTGCCCCTCCAAAATAGGGTGCCAGGTTTCTGGCTACTTCTTCAGTTTTAACGGGCCCGTCAAACATGACAACATAGGTACGTCCGCCGGAGAAATCAATGCCCGGGCTCAACCCCCTGACAATTAATGAAACTATTCCCATTACTGTAAGGGCAATCGAAATTCCGTAAAATATCCTTCTTTTACCGATAAAGTCAACAGTGGTATTCTTCAGGATATTTGAAGTAAGCTTAATTGAGAACGTAAGGTTGACATTTCTCTTCAGCAGTGATTCATAGATTAACCTGGTGATCCAGATTGCACTGAAAAGTGATGTTATAATACCTATAACAAGAGTGGTTGCAAAACCTTTTATCGGACCGGTACCAAAAATATAAAGGATAACCCCTGTAAGCAATGTGGTCAGGTTAGAGTCTATAATTGCAGGAAGGGATCCTTTATAACCATCCGCAATTGCAAGCTTAATGCCTTTACCGGCACGGAGCTCCTCCCGTATCCTTTCATATATAAGCACGTTCGCATCAACCGACATAGCCATTGTAAGAACGATACCTGCAATACCCGGAAGGGTTATAATCGATCCCAGGGACGCAAGAACACCAATCATCAGAAATACGTTTACAACAAGACCGATGTCTGCAATTGTACCTGCGCTCCTGCTGTAGTAAAATATCATGTACATCAGGACAATGAAGAAGGAAATTAAAAAGGAGATAAGTCCTGAATTGATAGCTTCCTTACCAAGTGTCGGTCCGATGATCGTATCAGAAACGATATGCGCCGGCGCAGGCATTTTACCTGATTTCAGTATGTTGGCAAGGTCATCTGCCTCTTCAATTGTAAAGTCTCCGGTTATCTCGGTATTTCCACCTGAGATTTCGTTTTCAACCCTCGGGTATGACCGGACATAGCCATCAAGAAGTACAACGATGCAGCGGTTAATATTTTCGCGTGTCATTCTCTGCCACGTCTTTGCTCCCTCTGAATTCATCGAGAAATTGACCTGTACCTCGGATCCTGTAACACCTGATGAGGGTCTGGCAGAAGTGATCACATCGCCTGTCAGAGGCGGACGTCCGTCGCGTGTGGTAACTTTAATTGCATGCAGCTCATACAATGTTTTGGTAGGATCATATTTATATGGATTTAGGCTCCAGGCAAATCTCAGATCGCGCGGGAAAAGCGCTTTTATCTGAGGCATTTTCAGATATTTGTCAACTTTGGCTGTATCCCTTCCCAGGGCGAGCCCAACCATACTTGAAGGCAATGGTTCCCCCTGTTCATTTACCCTTGGATTCAGGAGTCCAAACAGAGGATTCTGTAGTGTGAATTCTTCCTTTGTAGATGCCTCAGCAGCTTTAGTAGTGTCTTTCTTTATCAGTTCAAGAACCTGGTCCGCCGTTTTCGTTGTGTCTGTCACTGCAGTCTGAGCAGGTATGTTTCCTGTTTCAACCTTTGCTTCCGCTGCCTTTATCTGTGTAGCATCGATCTGCTTCAGAAGGTTATTGGCAGCAGACAGATAACCGATTACTTCAGAGTTCTCATAAGTCTCCCAGAATTCAAGGTTTGCCGTTCCCTGGAGAAGTTCACGGACACGCTTCTGGTCTTTTAGTCCCGGAAGTTCGATAAGTATCCTTCCCTTGGTTGCCATCCTTGTTATATTTGGCTGGACCACTCCAAAACGGTCGATCCTGTTGCGGAGAATATTGAATGCGTTGTCAATTGCTGATGTCACCTCACCGTCCAGAACCTTCAGAACCTGGTCGTTTGTGGAATTGAAATTGATTTTATCTCTCAGCTCAACGGTACCGAAGATAGCTGCCAGCCTTGCATTAGGATCAATTTCCTGGAATGCCCGGCCGAAAAGTGTCAGGTAATCAGCCTGGCTTTGGGTCTGAAGCTCTTTCGCGCGGGCCAGTGCAGCAATAAAAGTCTTGTCAGTGCTGTAATTTGAAAGGGACTTAAGAATATCCTGAACCGACACTTCAAGGATTACGTTCATTCCTCCTTTAAGGTCAAGCCCAAGGTTCATCTCCTTTCTCTGAACTTCCTTGAAGGTATAGCCAATATAGTTCCACTGAGTTTTTGTGAGCGTCTGCATTGAATCGAGGTATGCATTCTCCTTTTCAAGGTCGCCTTTTGCAAATTCCCGTGCATCCTTTTTGACTTTCCAGGTCATGCCGGTAAATGAAATCTGATAAAGAGATACCACTGCTAATGCAATCGCCAGGATGATTATAGCTGCTTTATTCTGCATTTGTTTATGCTTTGAATTATTCTGTAATTATTTCTGATTCTTATTTATCGAGGCGCAAATATATTAATTTTTTACAAAAAGATTCAATTTAATTTACCTGAATCGATATAATACTATCAGCTATTCTTGCTGTTTTACGAAGGAGATCCCTCGCTGAACATTTACAATCCCGAGCGACAGCCTCAAATACCAGAGGTATCAAGAACAAATCTTTAATTTGTGTGTCTTTCGTACAAAACAAAAAAAGGCTGCAATTAAAAACTGCAGCCTCAATTCAGAAACTATTGTTTTTATTCAAGAAGCTTTTCGTAATTTGTTTCAAGGGGTTTCCTGTTAATGAAATCATACAACGTCAGGCTCCGGATATTGTAAAAATAATTCCAGTAGTTCTGGAGAGCCTGAATATAAGCCCTCCTGTTCTGGTCCTTCCTGGTATCAGCATTATTAAGATCCAGAATTGCTATCTTTCCGATAAGGAACCTCTGTTTTGTTACCTCAAACATCCTCGTAGCTACAGTATCTGACTTTGCAGCTATGGCTACCTGGTTTCTCTGCAGGTTGAACTGTTCCACGTCCAGAAACAGGTTTTGCTGAAAGTCGACCCGGTTTTGATTTGCTGTAACCACTGCCAGTTCAAGGCTGGACTTGGCCATCTGGTACCTTCCCCGGCCCTCTCCCCAGTCAAGAATTGGCAATGAGAACTGAAGTCTTACTCTCTGTGAGTTATTGAGATTCTGATATGCATCTCTGATTACTACACTCTGCTGGTTCAAGCCGAGCGAAGCTGTAAGTGAAGCATTGAGCCCTTTGTTCGCTTTTGCCTGTGCAAGGCTGCTCTCGGCATTAAGTATATTCAGGTCGTACCCCAGAATGTCAGGATTATTTGCCATGGCAAGCTCAAGAACCTGCTGTACCTCCACCTGAAGATCAGGAACTACAGAAGGCAGTATCAGTTCCAGCCTTACCTGGTCGTTAAAACCGAGAAATGACCTTAACCTGATCTCAGCATCACGCAGGTCCATATCAGTCTGCTTGCCGGCGGACTCTGCATTCAGGTAAGAAAGCTGCATCTGTAAAAGCTCATCTTCTGCGATTGTTCCAAGCTCATACCGGCCATTGGCAATATCGTACAGTGTGTCGGCATTTGCCAGGTTCATAATAGCGATCTGCTTGCCTATCTGAGCGCTGGCAAGACGGAAGAACGACATTACAGCAGTCATATGTACCTGTTCAATTGCGGACAGGTAAGTCTTTTTTGCCTGGTCGTACCGTTTTGGTTCTATTTTTTTATCCCACTTTAATGAATTGAAACTCCTGATCGGCTGGGTAATATTAATACTTACAGGTGTTGTAACATAATTGATCGGTTTATTTCTCGCTAAGTCTTTCTCCAGGGTAAGGTCAGATCTCAGGGAAATTACTGTCCCGGTTATACCAATATTTTGTGCCAGAGCCAGGGATCCCAGGTTGTTGACCGTGTTTGTTTGCACATAATAATATGTACTGTCAGAGGGTCTGAACTGCCTCTGGAGTGAATTGTTGAAGTCAGGGGTAGTACCGGTCATTCTCAGAGATGGTCTGTACTGAGCCTGGAATGATCTGTATTGCCAGTAGCTGGAGCGAAACCGGTGCTGCGCCATCAGGGCATTGGGAGATTGCGTTTCCGAAAGCTGTATTACTTCTTCGAAGGTAAGTCGTTTGACCTCCTGAGCTGCGATTCTTTGTACTGAAAGCAGTGAGGCCGGTATCAACAGGAGTGTTAGTAATTTCTTCATTGTTAGTATTTTATTCGTATCTTAATGATTCTATTGGATCTCTTTCTGATGCTCGTTTGGCCGGAGAATATCCGAAAATGACTCCTACAGCAGCTGATACCCCGAAAGCAATAAAGACTGAAAAGAATGAAACGATAGTCATTATCCCTGCAATCTGTTCTATCAGCTTGGCCATTATCACTCCGAAGAAAATCCCTATAAAACCACCGGAAACACTTATAAGAACTGCTTCAGCCAGGAACTGAACAACAATATCCATCTTCTTTGCCCCGATAGCCATCCTCGTTCCGATCTCCTTTATTCTTTCCATAACAGAGGCGAACATAATATTCATGATGCCGATGCCTCCTACAATAAGAGAGATGCTTGCAATTGCCCCCAGAACAATATTAAAGATGTCTTTTGTCCTTTGCTGCTGCTTCAGCAGTAGCTCCGGGACAGTTATTTCAAAATCCTTAACGCCTGTGTGCCTGCGTGTAAGCATACGGCTCAATATTTCAGTGGTGGGATTAAGCTGCTCGGTTTCCGTAACCTGTACAACTATTCTGTCGAGCTGGTTATAGTTGGTTTCGGTCTGAGTATTTGCGTCAGAACTGCTTACTATGACTCTTGCCATTCCGCCTCCGCCTCCACCCGGACCGCCTCCGAATATCATCACATTGGAGGAAGCCTCTGATACTGTTTTTGTGTTCACCAGTGCCCGGTTCTGATACCTTAAAAGCATTGTCTGTATCGGTATGTAAATGTTATCATTATAAACATTAACACCTTTCTCTTCAAAGCCTGTGAGACTGACAGTGGTCTTCTGGAGTACCCCTATTACCTTCAGCCATATCCCGTTAAATTTAATGTACTGGCCCAACGGATCAACTTTGGAGAAAAATTTTGCCCTGATATTGGCGCCGATGATACAAACCTGGATACCGTTTTCCTCCTGGTAATTGTTGAATACAGTTCCTGATATAAGCGGCAGGTTATACAGGTAGAAATAATCGTTTGATACACCAACAAGTTTGGCAGTATATTTAACCCCGTTCATCATTGCTGTTGAATTGAATGAGATTTCGGGGCTTATCCTCTTCACAGAAGGAACTGTTTCACGGATCGCATCAACATCGAGCAAACTAAGTCCCCTTGAGAATTTCTTCTGCTGTTTTTCGCCTTCCTCTGTGGAACTGGATTTATCCGGTACAATAGGGTTGACAAGAATATTATTAACCCCTACCATCTTCATCTGTTCCATAATCTCCTGCTTGGCTCCTTTTCCAATTGCCAGCATGGCAATTACAGCTGCAACCCCGAAGATAATTCCAAGTGCCGTAAGCATTGACTTTAGCTTGTTGGAGATGATAGATTCTACGGCAATTTCTATGTCGTGGAAATATCTGAATATGAATTTAAACATATAGCTTACTGTTTTTTGTTACCTGTTTGTCTGAGTTGATTCCTGAGTCTGCTGGGTTTGCTGATTCCTCTGGCCCTGCTGACGGGTACCCTGCTGGGCTCCGTCCTGATTGAACCGGCGTCTGGCTGAAGTATCACGGGCACCGCCCGGGTTGTTATTACGCATTTCCCTGAATCTCCGCATTGCTGCTGTATCCATCGTTCTCCCCTGGCCTCCCTGCATATTCCCCCTCATATTCTGGAACTGCTGCATCATTTCGGGTGTCATCTGTCCTCTCTGGCCTCTGCCTCCGAATCCTCCCCTCTGCTGTGCCTGGTCATTTGCCTGCCGTTCAGCTTCTTTCCTGGCTTTTTCCTTTTCCTTGATTATAGATACCAGGTCTTCTCCAAGAAGCCTGGAAAATCTTTCCGGTTCTTCAGGTGAATTAAGATAGATCACATCACCGGGATTAACACCCTTCTCCACCACGACATTGTTTTCATTTGATTCACCAAGCACAACAATCTGCCGTGAACCGTTTTTCATATATACAAATGGAATCGAGTCTACACCGGTATGAACGCTTTCAAGAGGTATGAAGGTAACATCATCAATGGTCTTGGTAACTATTTTATTTCCAGTCGTCATCGAAGGTTTTAGAAATGCGTCCGAACCGTCCACTTTTATCTGGACTTCAAATACCTTGGCGTCAGCATTAGGCAGCTGTTCTCCGATGTTGGCAACCTGGATAACTGAGCCGGTATATTTCTTTTCAGGAAATGCATCAACAATAATGTCAACCTTTTGCCCTGTTTTTACCTTGCTTATATCAATTTCGTTGACATAAGTCTTGGAGATCATGCTTGACATATCAGGAAGAGTGGCTACAACATTATCCCATGTGCTTATAGAAGATCCTACTTTTCTTTTTGCTCCCATCCTGTCTCTTTTATAGATGACCATTCCAGCTGAAGGTGCACTTATTATGAACTTGGAAAGTACGGCCTGAAGATCTGCAACTCTCTGACGCTGTTCGGAAAGCTGTGTTTTCAAATTACGCATATCGGATCTTGCACGTTCAACCTGCAGGTCATAACCTCTTACCGACTGTTCGAGGGACCGTTTTGCCTTATCCAGGGCTATCTCAGTCTGCCGTTTGGTAGCCGGAGGTTCCCACTTCGACTGGTCAACAGTTATCTGGGCTTCTTCAACAGAGAATTTCTGGTTCTTGATCTGGTCCCTTGCGTTACTCAGAGTTACTGCAGTATCGAGAATTTTAACCTCAAGGTTAGTCTCATATGTTGTAAGCCTGTCCAGCTCATCCTTCAGACTGTTGTCGAATGAAGTCCTGTCAAGGGTGGCCACATAATCACCAGCCTTAACTTCAGTACCTTCAGGTACCAGGTCAGTGATCTTAATGTCAGCTGCCCTAATATTTCTGCTCTGGGCTAATTCCGGGCCTAAAATATCGGTTGAATTTTCTGCCTGCAATTCGCCGGTGGTTGTAACTATAATATCGAACTCACCCTTCTGAGCTTCAGCGTAAAGGTTCGAAATATCTTTCCGGGAGGAAACTTTACTGTAGACAATCAAAGCTATGACAGCCACAACTACCACAATTGCCGTAATAATCCATGTTTTTTTCATCATTATTAAATTTTATTTTTGCTGTATTTCAGAAACCTGAATACCTGACAGAAACTGATATTCCGGGTTTCTTAATTTTTGTTTATATTTTAAAAAAACTGCCACAAAAGTATTTAAAAGGAAATTCCGGAAGGTTTTAATTAACAATATTTAACATCACCTGTTATTTGCTTTTATGACTTTAAGACACTCTTAACACAGGTTTTATTCCTTACGGAGAAAAAAAATTAGTGTTTTTTAACAATTGAAATAACCTTATCGGCCAGGGAATCGGCTTCATCAAGTGTTTTACATTCGGCATATATTCTAAGAATGGGCTCGGTATTTGATTTGCGGATCTGTACCCAGCCCGCAGGAATATCTATCCTCAATCCATCCCTTTCATCAATCAAAAAGCCACTGAATTCTTCCCTTACCACAGCAAGAATTTCTTTAAAATCATTACCCTGCTGAAGAGCCATTCTTTTTTTTGCAATCACATAATCGGGATAATTCCTGCGCAGCTCTGAACATTTAATTCTGCTTTTTGCCAGGTGAGTGAGAAACAAGGCAATTCCTGCCAGGGCGTCCCTTCCGTAATGCAAAACAGGATAAATAACTCCCCCGTTACCTTCACCGCCTATGACAGCATGCCTTTTCTTCATTTCTTCAACAACATTGACCTCGCCGACAGGTGATGAATAATACCTGCCACCGTACCTTTCAGTTATATCTTTCAATGCCAGGGATGATGAAAGATTTGAAACAGTGGCTCCCGGGTTGGTTTTAAGAATATAATCCGAGACTGCGACCAGGGTATATTCCTCACCAAACACAGATCCGTCTTCACAAATAAATGCCAGACGATCAACATCCGGATCCACGACTATCCCCAGGTCAGCTTTCTCCCTGAGAACAAGCTCAGAGATTCCTTTAAGGTTTTCCGGCAATGGTTCAGGATTATGGGCAAAATTCCCGTCCGGATTACAGTTTAGACACGATATCTTTTTAACGCCCAGCGACTCAAGTAATTGTGGAACTATCACTCCCCCAACTGAATTTATGCCATCGACAGCTACCTCGAGTCCTGCCTTCCTTATTATATTAATTTCGACTTCTTTAAGCTCCAATATTTTTTCAATGTGCCTGTCACCCCATGTGCGATCCTCTGCAAGAGAACCCTCAGATCCGGCAGCGGCAAAATTGAAATTTTCAGATGATGCGAGTTCAAGTACCTCTTCACCATTGCGGGCAGAAAGGAACTCACCTTTCTCATTTAAAAGTTTTAGTGCATTCCACTGACCAGGATTATGGCTCGCTGTTACTATTATTCCTCCCTGTGATAGTGTTCCTGTCACTGCGATCTCCACAGTTGGTGTTGTTGCCAGTCCCAGGTCGGTGACATTAATTCCAAGGCTTCTTAAAGCAGTGATAACCAGGCTGCTCACCATTGGTCCGGATATACGGGCGTCTCTTCCGACTACAATATGGATATCACCTTTATGTTGCTTTTTAATCCATTCCCCGTATGCAGAAGCAAATTTTACTATGTCAGGAGGAGTAAGTCCATCACCGGGTTTTCCGCCGATAGTTCCCCTGATGCCGGATATTGATTTTATTAAGGTCATACGATCAGTTTTTGATCTTCGCAAAGGTGCAAAAAAAACGGTAAACCATAAATTGCCAAATAATTGTACCTTTGCAGCCTGAATTAATGGCAAAATGGAAAACCGCCGTACCGGGAGGTCCGCGAGACCAAAAAAGTTTGATTTATCAGGGGGAAAAAAACGGATAAAACCATCCGGAAATCACAACCGGCCTGTTACAGGACACCAGGAACAGCTGCCGGAACAGTTAAGGCTTAACCGTTATATTGCTGCCAGCGGAGTATGTTCAAGGCGTGAAGCTGATGAAATAATTCAGAAAGGCCTGATATCTGTAAACGGGAAAAAGATCACTGATCTGGGAACAAAAGTCTCCCGTACTGACGACATCAGGTACAAAGGCAGGAGACTTACAGCAGAAAAAAAGGTTTATATCCTGATGAATAAACCAAAAGGTTATGTAACCACAGTCGAAGATCCGCATGCCGATAAGACAGTCCTTGACCTTCTGGGGGAGGGATTTGCCGAACGGGTATATCCTGTTGGCCGTCTTGACAAGGAAACTACCGGAGTGCTCCTTCTGACAAATGACGGTGACCTGACCGGCAGGCTGACCCACCCGAAGTACAACAGGAAGAAAATTTATCACGTTTTCCTCGATAACCCGGTTACAAAAAATGATCTCTTCAGGCTCACAGAAGGGATAGAACTCGAGGGCGAGCTTGTTGTGGCTGATGCGGTCTCCTATGCTGATCAGGCTGATAAAACACAGATCGGGATCGAACTTCATTCTGGTCAGAACAGGGTGATAAGAAGACTGTTCGAGACTCTTGGCTACAGGGTCAGAAAACTCGACAGGGTTTATTTTGCGGGCCTTACGAAGAAGAATGTACAGCGCGGAAAATGGAGATATCTCAACGATAAGGAGATAAGCATGCTTAAAAGAGGTATTTTTTAATTTCCCGGAATGAAACACAGATCTGGTTTTGTGAATATCCTTGGAAATCCCAATGTCGGGAAATCTACCATTATGAACAACCTGATCGGGGAAAAGCTTTCCATAATCACATCGAAAGCACAGACAACCAGGCACCGGATAATGGGCATATTCAATGGCGATGATTTTCAGATAGTATATTCCGATACTCCGGGTATCCTTAAACCCGTATACAAGTTGCAGGAAGCAATGATGAGCTTCGTCAATAAGGCGCTTGCTGATGCCGATGTAATACTTTATGTTACCGATGTCACAGAAAAACCTCTTGCAGAAAAAGAGTACACTGAAAGAATAAGGAAATCCGGAATACCTGTTATAATTGCAGTAAATAAAATTGACCTGACAAACCAGGAAGATCTTGAGAAAATTGTTGAGTCATGGATCTCTGCGTTCACCGGAACGCCAGTAATCCCTGTCTCGGCTCTTAAAAAGTTCAATCTCGAGCCACTTCTGGATGCAGTTCTCAGCAGGCTTCCCGAAGGAGAACCTTATTTCCCGAAAGATCAGCTTACTGACAGGTATGAGAGATTTTTTGCATCGGAGATTCTGCGTGAAAAAATACTGGTCAATTACTCTCAGGAGATTCCCTATTCAGTGGAGATTGAAATTGAAAGTTTTAAGGATGAGCCGTCTATAATTAAAATAAGGGCATTAATACATGTTGCCCGTGAGAGCCAGAAAGGAATCATCATCGGCCACAGGGGCTCAATGCTGAAAAAGGTAGGCACTGAAGCCAGAACTGATATGGAAGATTTCTTCGGGAAGAAGGTATTCCTTGAAACTTATGTTAAGGTCACAAAGGAGTGGAGAGATAAGCCTGCAATGCTTAAAAGGTTCGGGTACCGTTAACAAACAAGAATTTCATTATGAGCAGAATAGTTGCAATTGTTGGCAGGCCCAACGTAGGGAAATCGACTCTCTTCAACAGACTTACCGGATCAAGAGATGCGATTGTTGATGAACTGAGCGGTGTGACGCGCGACCGGAATTATGGCATATGTTCATGGAACGGCATTGATTTTTCCGTAATTGACACCGGAGGTTATGTAGAGAATTCAGAGGATATATTCGAAGAAGAAATCAATAAGCAGGTGATGCTCGCAATTGAAGAATCCGATGCTATTATATTCATGGTTGATGTCACTGTGGGGATTCATGAGCTCGATAGTTCGGTCGCTTCCATGCTGAGGAAGACAAATAAAACTGTGATCCTTGCAGTAAATAAAGTAGATAATAATGAAAGAATAATTGACGCAAATGAATTTTACAGCCTTGGGCTCGGAGACTTCTTTACCCTGAGCTCAATTAACGGAAGCGGAACCGGTGACCTTCTCGATAAGGTAGTAAAGAGCCTTCCTGAACAGCTTCCGGAAGAAATACCTGATCTGCCGCGTGTAGCAATTGTCGGAAGACCCAATGTCGGTAAATCGTCCCTTGTGAACTCACTCATGGGGGAAGAAAGAAATATCGTCACACCCCTGCCCGGGACCACCCGCGATTCAATATTTACAAGGTATAACAAATATCAGCACGACTTCCTTCTGGTTGATACTGCAGGCCTCAGAAAAAAAGGCAAAGTAAGCGAGAATGTTGAATTTTATTCTGTAATGAGGGCGGTCAGGACAATTGAAAATTCCGATATATGCCTTCTGTTAATTGACGGAACAAGGGGACTGGAATCTCAGGATCTCAATATCATGTCACTCATTCTAAAGAACAATAAAGGAATGATAGTGCTCGTTAATAAATGGGACCTTGTCGAGAAAGAAAGCAACACGTCAAAGTTCCTGGAAAAAGAGATCCGTTATAAAACAGCTCCCTTTACTGATTACCCGATACTTTTTATCTCGGCAACAAATAAACAAAGAATACATAAGATACTTGAAGCAATAGACACTGTTAAGAACAATATTAACAGGAAAATATCGACCTCAGAACTTAATGAAATTATGCTTGGGATCGTAAAACAGAATCCTCCGCCTTCGTTAAAAGGCAAATATGTGAAAATTAAATATGTGACACAGCTCCCGACACATTCACCATCATTTGCGTTTTTCTGTAACCTGCCGCAGTATGTCAAAGAGCCTTATAAGAGGTACATTGAGAACAGGATGAGAGAGAAATATGAATTTACCGGGGTTCCGTTAAGAATATTTTTCAGAAAAAAATGAAAGATTCTGGTGTGGTTTTTGTTAATTTAAAGGATATTGTCCCTTTAGCTATGAAATCAGCAGCTTTACTTTTCATAACAGCCCTCATCGCAGTTTTCTCCGGATCATGCCGGAAAATAGCACAATTGCCCCCTGAACCTAAGATTGAATTTCAGAGTTTTGCTGTTTTTGATTCAACTGATATCCTTGGAAACTACTATAAGGCGGGAAGGCTGAAATTCCGTTTCCAGGATGGGGATGGTGATCTCGGATTACAGGTGGCTGAATCAGGTGCAACAGATACGACAAATCTCTTTTTTACCCTTTTCAGAAGTTTAAAAAATGTGATGGTCCAGGTCCCTGATAACGACCTCATGAAGCCATCATCATACAGAATTCCATATATGGAAAGAACTGGTCAGAATAAAATCCTCAGAGGGACCATTGCCGTAACCTTTCTTTATCTTAATTATGAACCGGCTGACACCGATACTCTCAGGTATGATTTTGAAATAAAGGATCGTGCCGGTAATTACAGCAATACAGAATCAACGGCAGATATTGTTCTTTCCGTCAACGGACTTTATGTAAAACCCTAGGTATTCAGAGCCTGATACCCATCATCAGGATATCATCAACCTGTTCATAATCTCCTTTCCAGTCATCATAGAATTTTGTTATGATTTCTTTCTGACCGGACATTGGCAGAGCGGTAACATCCTCTATAAGTTTTTTTAGCCTTGCTATCTTCATCTTTTTGCCGTCGGCGCCGCCAAACTGATCCGGGAGTCCGTCTGAGAACATATAAATGGTATCACCTTCGGTAAGATAGTACTCCTGGTCGTCAAAGTACTTTTCTATAACCGACTCTCCGCCAACGGACGATCTGTTACCTTTTATATAATATGGTTCGCCGTCCAGTACAAGTATCACCGGCCTCATTGCTGATGCAAACCTGATATACCGTGTTTTAACATTTACTTCACATACAACCATATCCATTCCATCGTTGGAAACCCCAAGCTCAACGTTCTGGTTTAAAGTCGAGAATATATGGTTGTCAAGCAATTTTAAAATCTCGGATGGCTTATAGATGTGCTGCCTGGTAACTATATCCTGAAGGAGCGTGGATCCGATCATCGACATAAATGCTCCGGGAACGCCATGCCCTGTGGAATCGGCACAGACTATCATAAACCTGTCTTCATCCAGCTTGTCGAACCAGTAAAAATCGCCGCTCACAATATCGCGGGGCTGGAATATAAGAAAGGTATCCGCGAAACTCTCCCTGAGCCTGTTGAAATCAGGAAGGATGCTGGTCTGAATCCTCTTTGCATAGTTTATACTGTCCGTAATTTCAAGGTTTGCAAGCTCTATCACTCCCTTTTGCTTCATTACCACGCTTGTTCTTGCTTCAAGCTCCTTTTCAAGATATTCCTGAATTTTTTTCTGTTCTTTCTCCCTTTGCCAGACAATGATTATTATGATTCCCGAAATCAATGCTGCAACGCTAAGGATAAACCATCCCATGCGCCAGAATGGTTTTTTGATAATCAGGTCAAAAGAAACGGGCGTTTCCTGTGAGAGACCGTCCTCATTCACAGATTTCATATTGAATTTGTATTTCCCGTCACGGGGTGAGTACAGCACCCTCCTCTCGGTTGTCATCTTTGACCAGGTATCATCAAGGTTATCGAGTTTTGTCTGGTACCATACCTTATCAGCATCCCTGAGGTTTATTCCTACATAATCCACCCGGATTGAATACCTTTTATTATATGGCAGTGTTATAGAAGGAGAATAGGGATAAACTTTTTCGTTTACCGTGATGCTGTTTATATTATTAACGGGCGCCAGATGAGGCTTGAAGTCCTTTGCCCTGTCATATATTATTAATCCTGAACTTGTGCCGATGAACACTTTGCCGTCAGATGATTCAAACATCCCGGCCGGGTTACAGGTACCGACGCCGGTAAATTCGGTCCCGAACGTTTTCATGATTCCTGTTTCCGGGTTATATCTTGAAAAACCTGATTGATGCCCTATCCATATCTGGCCGGAAGAATCAGCCAGCATGGAGTATCCGTAATCGGACATCAGTTTTTCATTTTTTGTTATAGAATTCAATGAATCCCCTGAGAATCTAAAGATACCGTTCCCCATTGTTGATGCCCACAGGCTGCCCTCCTTACTCTGGCAGAATGATGATATCTCATTCATGGTTGGACCATACATGATCGCTTTTCCAGATGTAACGCCTGTTATTGGGTCGATAAAATAGAGCCTGTCAGTTTTTGTGGCAACAGCTGCTTTACCGCCGGATGTTAAGAATACCTGGTTAATGCTGTTATGGGGCAATCCGTTATTAATATTATATCCCGAAATAGAATCACCCGAGAACCTGTCAAGGATTACCACGCCGTTAAGGGTCCCGAGCCAGATATATTTATTATCAATTTTAATATCATTTATATAATCCTCCCCGGAATTCCCGGAACGGAAAAACCGTATTACCGTCCCCCGGGCGCTCCTTTTATAAAGGCCTCCTCCCTTGGTTCCGATCCAGACATCATTTTTATCATCGACACAATATGATGCTATTTCGTTGTTTCCTGTTTTCTGTTTCAGGTTAGTGAATGATCTGGTGCGTGTGTTTTCTGCATCGAACTGATAAAATCCCGAAGGTGTACCCAGAAAATAATCATTACTTATTTTATTGATGTAAATGATATTATTCGTTTCGGGTGTCGATCCGGGCGAATAAAAGCTGAATGCCAGTGAATTAAGCATTGAAAGGCCATCACCAAACAAACCGATCCAGTAATTTCCCTCATAATCCTGGAAGACAAGCTTTGCGTGGTTTCCCGGAAGGCCCGACTCTTTACTGAAGGTTCTCGTAGTCTCAACTGTCTGTCCATCCCCTGAAAGTTTTATTTCTATGATCCCGGATTCATTAGTCGATAACCAGATGTTTCCTTTATTATCTTCAGTAATTGACTGGATACTCTCATAATCAAGTTCTTCATGATCAGGTAAACGGGTAAGGTTATATTGTTTCCCCGAGATTTCAAGCCGGAATAATCCGCTACCGTTTGTGCCTGCCAGGTAAATATTTTTATCTTTTATCCTGTGCAATGCAAGCACGTTTGAATATTTAAAACCACTTACCGAGCCGGCATTTAGTAAGGAATCCTTCACCACTTCATATTCCCGGATTGTCTCCTGTGTGCCAAGGAGAAGATTCCCGGATTGTGTAAAACATGCCGAAAATATCGTTAAATCTTCGTCAACGGAATATTCTTTTGCCATTTCAGGATCTTCAGGATTGATCCTGAATATTGATTTAGTCTGGAGGACGACATATATTGATCCGTCAGGTCCTTCAAGAATCGCACTTATTGGCCGTGCATTTTTTAAAACACTGGGTTTAAGGTTATTCCCTTCAGAATAAAATACTGATCCGTCATCGAAGCCGAACCATATTTTACCGCTTTTGTCCCTCATGCTGACAGTGGGATACCGGCCGGTTACAGAGTCCGGAAATGAAACCCTGAAAAAATCGAAACCGTCAAATTTTGACAGGCCGCTGCCGGTTCCGACCCACAGATAACCATTACTGTCCTGGTTTAAAGTATATATGAATAGATCGGGGATCCCTTTTTCAAGACCGTAATTCTTAAACCTGTAAACCTGTCCGGTAAGTTGGTGCGGAAATAAGAATATGCACAATATTGTGCTGATAAGGATTTTAGGGATTAAGACTTTCCTCATTTCAGCCCGGATTATTTGTTAGGCTTATATTTATTAACCTTCAGTACAGGATTATAGACAGGGACTCCGCCGATAGGCGAGCTGTAAAACGGCATATTATCACCTCTCTGGTTCTCTATAGTCATCACGACATTATTATTTTTAACCAGTTCGCCTTGTTTTTTATGGAACTGAAAGTCAAGAGATGATCCTATTTCATTGGCCTCGATAGGTATTTTTGATTCATTCCAGTCATCTTCATAGGAATGTAATACTTCAATCCCCTGCTTGTATCTCGAAACAACAATTATATGGCCATCGTCATCCCAGTCGAAGTTCCTCTGCCTGACATAAACCACGCCGGTATCTACATACGGATATATATGAGCCACACTTTTGAAATCGTTCCACATGCGGAATGTATATACATATGTAAGGGCATTGGCGCCCTCAATGGGAACATTATCATCAGGCTTGCTGCTGAGAAAATACCTGTACAGGTTTCCGTCATCTCCGCTTATACCTTCACATACAATTTTAAAAACATACTTGTTCCACTTGGCATTGAAATCACCGGATGTGGGATTGAATGGTCCAAGAGTAAAATATTTATTGTCGTATCTGGCTTCTTTCCCGAAAACCTTTGAACCAAGCAGTGTTCCGCCCTTGTAATTCATTCCCTTATCCACCCCCTTTGACTCCAGGTTCTTGTCGGGATCAACGCCCTTGCCACCATAAACTGAAAAAAGGGTCCGGGTATTGAATTCCCCCTGTATCTCATCATACTCACCGCCGCAATCAGGATCAAAAACCCTGATATAAAACTGCTGCTTAAAATCCTCCGGTATCAGAAAGAACCATATTTCATAGAAATCATCATCTCCCCATGATGTTTTACCCTGTTTCCCAAAAGTCACAAGAAAGGGAATATTTTCATCTTTCGAGGGTACTGCCTGTGCAGAAAGATCCGGCAAAGCCTGAAGGCTGATTAGCCAAACTGATACTATTATTTTAAATATGGATCTGCACAATTTCATCTGAAGCTAAAATTAGTTATTTCATTGTCAGGGTTGCGGTGATATGATAATATTTTTACAAACACATGCTTCCCTGGTCACTCCGTCCTGATCCGGCTCAGCAGTCACAATAAGCTGAATATTAAAAATTCCGGGCTTCAGGTATGTCTTATCAACATCCTTGCCAATTGCTATTGTTTCATCGCCGAAATTCCAGTAATATCTGTTTATGCTCCATCCGGGCAGATTTGTTTTGTCACCACTGAACATCAGTTGTCCGCCTTGTCCGCCATTATCAGGACCGGTAATATAAGGCTGTTCAACATCCTTTATCTCAAGGTTATAAGTTTTTTCATTGTAGATAACCTCGTTGGTGATAAGATTCACTACATCAAGCTGGACAAGATAAGATCCCGGCCCGGGGTAACAATGCACCACAGTAGAACCGGTGCCTTTGGCTCCGTCACCAAATTTCCATTCAAACCTGAAAGGCAGTGAATCAGGGTTGAACTTAACGGCATTTTCCTCAATCATCTGGTAACAGTAATTATTTTCCACCAGCGTATCGCAGGAGGTTTTTCTTATTATGGTCGAGGCAAACCTGAAAATATCATCACTCCTTTCCCTGTTTGATGAGAAATACCCGGATGCCGAATTATCATCCGCGACAAATGCAAAATCGTCAGATGAAGAATTGACCGGGTCAGGCATTAATGCCGGAGCTTCCCATTTCCCCATGCTCAGCATAGTGTAATAGACATCCATTCCACCCATTCCTCCCTGCCGGTTTGATGAGAAATAAAGCTTTCCCGAAGGATGCATGAATGGGTAATTTTCATTACCGGGGGAGTTGACAACCGGCCCAAGGTTTACCGGTATGCTCCAGTTATTGTTGATCCATTCACAGTAATACAGATCAGAACTTCCCAGCCCCCCCGGCATGTTGGATGCGAAAAAAAGATATTTACCGTCGCGGCTTACTGAAGGCTGGCCGACATCATATTGAGGATTGTTATAAGCAAAAGGCCGGAGAGAAATGAGCGTTTCTCCCGAAAGCTCTGCAATGAAGATACCATTATGGTTTTTAAAATTTCTTTTCCGGGTTGCTTTTCCCGTTTCCACTTCACTAGTAAAATAAACTGTTTTCCCGTCAGGCGCTATGCTTAACGGCCCGTTGTTAAAGAGTGTGCTTCGTTCACTTCTGATCTCTTTGGGATCCAGCCAGTCACTGGTGTCTTTCCGTTCTGCAATGTAAATATTATAAAGTCTCCTGTCTTCAAAGGTAGTCCTGTCCTTAATTGCACTGAATCGCCTGTCGGAACAAAAAACTATTCCGTCTTTTACCATAACAGGTGATATCTCACTAAAGTCTCCCTTATTGAAGGGCATTCTTGTAATCCTGTAGATTGAGGGTGGCTTCGGTTGTCCGGAAGATGGTTTTGTCTGGGCACTGCAACCCAGACAGGCAGCAATAAACAAGAAAAAAATATTCCGGATTTTCGTTGTCATATGCTCAAAAATACCTTGGATTTGCTGCACTCACCTTCGAACCAAACTCATATCTTATAAAAAATTCGCTGGATCCATTTGAATAGGAATTCATCCTTCCGGCAGGATAATCATAAGAAATACCGAACATTATCTGCGGTCCGATCTGCACTTGCATAAGTCCAACGGCAACCTGTTCCGAAGTCCTCCATGAACCGCCTACCCAGATAAGGTCGGCAATGATAAAATTCCCGTTTATATCAAACTGGTTTATCTTTTTGGTATCATGCATTGAATAATCAAGAAGCAGTGAAGGTTTGAATTTAATTGAAGGAGAAATTGTGATAAGCAACCCGGATGATAATATGAAATCATATTCACTGAAGGAATGATAAGCCTGGGTATTACCGTTACCGATGCTCCGGTAAAAGAGGAATGCCGGCACTGCAAATCCGGCAAAGAAGTCTTTGCTGAAATAGTAAACGCCAGCTCCTGCATTCGGGAATATATACCGTTTGTTATTATCAGGGAATACCGGGTCGGGTCGGGTAATTCCGGTCAGCCCTGAATATTTGGTGTTTGACATATCGACACCGGCTTTAAGCCCAAATGAAAGTTTGCCTTTACCCAGCCTGATATGGTATGCATAAATTCCGTAAATACTTTGCGACGAGGTCACACCGAATTGCATGAACTGAGCTTTCAGGCCAAGGGCCACCTTGTCATTTTTCATCGGCGTATGAAGTGAAACAGATTGCAGCCTGGGCGCATCCGCAATGCCCATCCATTGCATCCTGTATGAAAGAGCAACACTGAGCGCTTCACGCGAACCCGCATATGCCGGATTTATCATAAGCCCGTTATGGAGATACTGGCTGTAAACCGGATAGCCCAGGATTATCCTCCCGGAATCCGGGGCAGACTGCCCGGCAATATTGCAGTTTATTGCAACAAACAATGCTGTATATAAGATGCCCGTTCTCTTCATATTGTTATTGTCCGTAACCTCCTTAATTTCTCCTTTTCTTTTCCGGTTAATTCCTTTTTAGAATTACGAATCCGCTCTTCTGGGAAACGTGCTCTGTCCTGATTGAATATACTTTAAGCAAATAATAATATGTCCCCTCAGGAAGCTCCGTTCCCTTTGCACTTTTCCCATCCCATACCTGCCAGGGATTTCCGTTCCTGTTGGTGGCAGAGAAAACCAATGATCCTGCGCCATTAAGAATGGTAAGATCAATTTCCTGGTTCACAAGATCAAGTCCCGATATTTTAAGTGAATCATTTATAAGATCGCCATCAGGAGATATGCCTTCAGGAATTACGGGAATTAAAACCTCATAACTGACAAGCGATTCGACCTTGCATTTTCCATTCGTAACTGTCCATTTATAGGTATTAATTCCAAGGGAAATATTCTTTATATAGGTGGAGTTCGCAGCATCATCGTCAAAATCGCCGGATCCTGTCACGACACTCCACAGGCCTGTTTCAAATGGCTGAAGCGGAGTGGCATCCACTTTTGTCATATTATCAAATGACATAATTGTCCCGCCTGTACCCGCCGTGACACTACCGATACGTTTATCAAACCTGATCGAAACATCATCCTTATTCTTACAGATACCATTGGTTTCTTCCCAGGAAAATGTATACGTAACATTAGCGCCGGTAAATGATGAATCAATTTTTATAATCGAATGAGGATCATTTGCAACAGATGACAATACCTCGGGAGGAAATTGCCATAATCCGGTTCCGTCGCTCGGAACCGCTTTAAGAGTGTAACCCGGTCCGCAAGCTGCATCATCAGGTCCGGCGTTTGCAACAGGCACCCTGTATACATTAGCCTTCCTAATTCCGGTCAATGATGTGGCAAGACATGCATTCTGGTCCTCCACGGCAGCAAGCGAATAGTTAAATACTGACAGGGAAGATGCTGCAGAAGGTATCCTTGAGATTACATAATCAGCTGAACCTATTCCGTTTACAACAACACCAGTAGTATTCTCATTATAAGTTACCTTCCATGGCGATGCTCCTGTAAGATGGACCTTCAGCAAGACCTGACTGCCATTGCAGATTGTTGTATCAGTTACTGATGTAAATGAGCCTGTGGGCAACGGAACTATATCCAGTGTTATTACATTCGAAGTATCGATGCAGCAATCCGAAGGACCGGAAATTAAAACGCGCCTGTACCAGGTTTTGCCGGTTAATGCGGGTGGAGCATAATTCTGCTGATTTGCTGTTCCTGCGGCACCGGCCCATGTTGTTCCGTTGGTGCTCTGCTCCCATATCCAGGTGGGTGTTCCCCCGGCACCGCCGGTAAGAACAGTTCCCGATACAGGACCAGGAACAGTATTATAACATACTGCGGGCTTTGTTACTGAAATAACATTATTTGTAATTGATGGTAAAACGATCACTCTCATGCTGTTGCTTACTGACGAGCACATTCCTGAAATTACCCTTCTCCTGAACCAGGTGGTTGCTGTCAAAGCAGAAGGATTATAGCTCGAAAGAGTTGCTGGAGCAATATCGGTATATGCTGAATTGTCAACCGAGTATTGCCACAGGAACGCATAATCCCCCGGAGTATCGGTTCCTCCGGCAGGAGTGCTTCCTTTGATCCTGTTGGGAACAGAACCATTGCAAATCGTTGTATCTGGTCCGGGACCTGAGATGAGCGATGCGATATTATTCAGGACCGGTTGATGAACCTTAATAACGATTATGTTGCTTGTGTTCGTACATTTTGAGGAAGTTACTATTCTCCTGTACCATGTAGTATCGGTCAGGGCCGGAGGAAGAAATGGCGATTTGGGAGTTCCCTTTGTAGCCCATGGAATTCCCTTTGTGCTGTCCTGCCACTGATATGCATAGGTCAGATCACCCTGGGCCGGATCTGAACCTGTAAGCCCTGCAGGAACGCTCCCCGAACAGATAATATTATCTGCGGCTATCAGATTGTTTTTGATCTTGTGATACCTCGTCAGCAGAATTGGGATGCTTTTGTTCTGGCAGGTATTATATGGTCCGGAATAGACTGTCCTTCTGAAGAATCTTTTTTCCGTAACAGCAAACTTAGAAGTATCAGCGTTGTACGTGGTATTTGAATTTGTACCGGCTGCTGCTAGCCATAATCCTGAGGTTGTACTGTCCTGCCACTGGTAGAGATAGGCCCCTGATCCTCCGCCGGCTGCAGAAGCTCCGAGAGTATTAAAAAGTGATCCCTCACAGATAACCGAGTCGGGCCGTGTTGTGACGTTGCCGGTAATTGAGGGAAGCACGGTTATGGTAACTGTGGCGCTGTAATCGATACAACGTCCTGAGGTTATTTTGCGTTGATAAAAAGTAGTACTGGAAAGAACCGGTGGGTCAAAGGCTGACAAATTCGATGTCCCGGTGGCATTTGGAGATGATGACCAATTAAGATTATCGAGATTCTGAATCCACTGGTACGCATAACGTCCGTTGCCGTTCGATGGTCCAGAATTAAGAGGAATTAAGTTTAAAGGGTTCTGATTATAGCAGATGGTTGTATCTTTTCCAACCAGGTTTCCTGTTATTGCAGGTTGTACAATAATTTTAACAAACTTACTTATATCAATAAGCGAACTGGCATCAGAAACAATTCTTCTGACCCAGAATGTAACCGGTTCGGTTGCAGTCGGAGTATAATCTTTGCCTGTAGCCCCAGAAATAGGGTTCCACACTAGTAAATCAAGGCTTTTTTCCCAGGTAAAGCTGTATGGTAAAGTACCTCCAACAGGGGTAGTACCTGTAATTGGTTTCGGAATAACATTCGAACATATTGAATCTACCTGGTCTCCAGTCACTGAAGAACGAATTGAGTTGAAAAGGAAACCGTTAAGTACTGGCACAAAGGTAGTTACATTTTTACCCGGATCTCCAACTATGGCCGTAGAGGGTCCGGGTGGGGATTTAGTGCCTGGTAATCCACCTGCTACGGATTTTATTACATTCCCGGGCATTAAAATACTAGTTGTATTTACGAAACCGCCGCCACCGCCTCCACCTTCGCCAAATGTTCCAGCATTATTACCTCCTTTACCTCCGCTGGCTGAAATTGTTAATGCTGATGAAGCCGGGACTGCAGTATAACTCTGGAGATATATGGCAATTGATCCCCCTCCTCCTCCACCACCGGCACCTGCATTTCCGGAAGCTGTCACAGAGGGTGTGGCTCCCTCTGCAATGACCTTATATCCATTTCCCTTTAAAGTATCACAAATAAGGATTATTATTCCACCGCCGTTGCCTCCCGCTGTTGGCAAACCTGCCTGGTTTGTTGATCCGCCGCCGCCCCCACCAAGGAACAAACCCCCATCCAGCCCAGTACCTGTTATCTGAATACCACCCAATCCTCCATTGGATTGAGGAGAACAGGTAGCTATTTCACGGCCCCCCAGACCTCCTTTGCCATAATTTGAACCGCCACCGCCTCCGGAGAATTTACCATTGCCGCCGCCGCCGCCATTGAAGTTCCTGCCATACCCTTTGGCATACAAAGGATAAATCGGATAGAACGGCGGGATGTTCGAAGCTGATGGGTCAGCATTTATGGCCAGTCCTTCACCTTTAAATCCTGAGCTGTCAGTTGTTGCGGAGTATGCGAACTTGTTCCATTTGAGAAGATCGGTATTTGCACAAATTCCAAGTCCGTTTGTTATTGTCCCTCCTTTAAATCCCTTGCCAGTTACATCAATATTCCCGTTTAAAGTCAAGGTCCGGCCTATAATAGCAGCCAGCACTCCTCCGGTCTTTGATGTGCTGTCCCATGCGGCGCTTGTTAAGCCGGCAGGATCAACCTGTGCAAAGTTATAAGAGGGCACCTTAACTATCTGAATATCTCCGGTAAGGTCCAAGGTATTTACAATATTATTTCTGAACCTGATTATATTGCCTGCTTCGACCGAAAGAACAGTCAGGAATTCATGCATCCCGGCTTTGCCGTACGAGAATCCGGAGGATCCGTAAGATGCATCCTCCTTTGAATAGATTCTCACTCCCTTCATCTGCATCAGGAGAACGGTATCTCCAGCCTGGAATTGTGAGAATTCTGATGAGTTGCCAACTACCACATAGTCAGTACTGATACCGGTAACCCTGCCATACTTATTAATTGTTCCGCTGATATGTGTTTGTGAAAATATGGGGCTGAAGTAAACCAAGACAGCTAACAGACTTAATACTAAATACTTAATATTGCCAGACAACTTTCCAGTCATTCATCGCCCTAATGAACTGCTAATATAAAGAAATAATTGTATTATTTATACTTTTAACTTCACTCAGACTTTGACTCTGAAGGATTTTCCACAGTGTACTTTAAAGGAAATTCGATGTAGAAGGTTGTACCGTTATCTGCTTCAGATTTGAACCAAATCCTTCCGGCAGCTCCTTCAACATATTTTTTAACTATCGATAATCCCAGACCTGTGCCCGAAGACTTGGTAGTAAAATTTGGCGTAAAGAGCTTCTTCTGAAGCGCCCCCGGAATACCGGAACCGTTATCTGATACTGTCGTGATCACCTTATCCCCGGCAATCTCAAGGTTCACTTTTATTAAACCTTTTCTACCTGCAGGTATTGCCTGAATGCTGTTCTTGAATAGATTTGAGAAAATTCCGTTAAGATGCTCTTTATCGGCATAAATAAATACCTTGTTTTCATGGGGCCATCTTACCCAGAATGTAACATTATCGGTATTCCTGAAAAGCTCAAGTGTTGTCCTGATCTGTTCAAGGAGATTTACATCAACAGGATTTGTCCCGGGCATCTTGGCAAATGAAGAAAATGCCGAAGCTATTGACGAAAGGTTATCAATGTATTCCACCTGATTCCGGGCAAACTCTTCGAGTCTTTCCTTAAATCTGGCAGGGTTGTCCCTCCACGATTTAACAAGCTGTTGTATATTAAGCTTCATTGGTGTGAGCGGATTCTTGATTTCGTGGGCGATCTGTTTTGCCATTTCGCGCCAGGCATGTTCCCTTTCGGAGTTGGCAAGCTTGTGAGCGCTATCCTCGAGCTCATCAACCATCCTGTTATATTGCCTGACAAGTTCTCCGATCTCATCGGTCCCGCTGTAAGAAAGCCGCTCTATTTTCTTGCCGAGTTCAACATTAGCCAGTCCTTTACTGAGCATCGAAAGTGGTGTGGTCAGCCTGCCGCTCAGGACAACAGCAACACTCATCGTGATAAGGATCAGAAGGAGGGTGAAATTGATTACAACCACCACCATGTTTGATATCTCCCTTGCAAGAATGCTCTGCATTCTGAAGTAAGGAAGGTTTATATAAGCCACGACGTTATTATCGGTGTTGTAAAATGGAACATAAACAGAGATATATTTCATTTTACCCACCATCTCAGTCTGGCTGTACTCACTTTTGGAAAGATCGGCCAGGTTCATAAGCGCCATTATATTTATCCGGTGGCTCGTAAGATTCCTGTAAAACACTTCCTCACGTGATGTCGCCATAAGGAATCCCGTCTGGTCATAAAGATTTATATCGGTATTGAATATATTTGAAAGGTTAATAAGAAGATCATTCAAAGATGCATAATTTGCGTTTCTCCAGTCATTTGAAAGGTGTTTTTCATTGGAAAGCTTGTTGTCAAGCTCAACATAAATTGAATTCAGTTTCTCTTTTATTGTCTCAAAGTGTTTTGTCCTGTATTCACTGATTGTCAGTAATGTGACAACTATACCGATCAGAATGAATGAGAATAGCAGTATCCCGATAAATGAAAGCTGAAGCTTCTGCCTGAAATTAAGATTTCTCAGGCTGCCTGTGGCAGGCATATGGATAAGGATGAGAAGTAAATTAAGAAATAGCAGGGTAAATGCAAACAGATATGCGAAGGAGATGATCATGTCACCTGTATTCAGTCTCTTCCTGCTAATTATAACTGTCGTATTTCCGTTCCTGAACAGGATATGCTTATAAAAATCCGCATTGAAAATCCTGTAATCATTGTTCTTGTCGATATACTCATCATCATCCTTGTTATACGGGAAGTCGCCTGAATTGATAACAATCTTGCCGTTAATGTATTTGGCAAATGAGTAATCCTTCAGACTTGAATATCCTCTGAATTTCTTGTCAAGAAGCAATTCGGAATAACCCGGCTGGAAAATATTCACATTACTGTAAAGCTCTATAAATAATCCACTTGTAATTTCCAGGCTGGTTTTAAATTCTATCCTGCCCAGGTAATAGGCTCTTCCTCCCTGGTTATCCATAAAATAGAAATCAGTACCTGTAAGCCGATGTCCGTTCTTCATAATCCGCTCATCGAAAAAGTCAAAGCAGTTAACCTGATTTCCCTGGGTGGAACCGATTTTAAGAAGTTCCTCTTTCCTGCAACGGACAATATTTATGTTGAAATTTCCCCAGTACCCGGTAAAATAATTATCATGAAGATATGTCGATATGTTATTGAAATCACTCTGTGTAAAAAAGCTGACATTCATCATTGCGGTGAGCGTTGAATCACTTGAAATTTCCGGCCAGATATCAAGGAGGAGATGTTCGGCTTCAGGGTCATTCTCCGTTGAAAATGAGAGCGCCTGGATCTTGAGGTTCTCTGTGGTTTTCTTCTCTGAGAAAACCGTTATCATATAAAGCGAATATAATCCGAGAATCACGGAAAAAATCACTGTAGTATTAAACAGACCTGTCTCTCTGCGGATTATCAGGCGTGTAAAAACTACCAGTACTGAATAAATAACCAGAACAATCAGCAGCGCCAGGAAATCATTGTAGAAAAATAATACCGGTACTGCCATAGAGGTAACAAAGGGTAGTAACAATTTCCTGCTTTCACAATCTCTGCTTGTCCTGCAGGCTTTCAGAATAAAAGAAACAGGTATGAGGGATAATAGTATAATACTGCTGAAACCAGCAATACTGAAAAAGCTTAATTTCAGTACCTTGAATGTTTCGAAGCTAATGTTTGAGTCCGTTATTAACTGCTTAAACAGAATGTGGAGGAGACTGGCAGATAATGCCCCTGCAGACAGGAGGAGGGTGATTACAACGAAGTCCTTTGCCTTGTTTTTGCCGCTGATCTCCCGGAAGTGCAAATGCTTATAGATAATATATGAAAGAACAATCCCAAGGATACTTAAAAGGAGAAGGTTGCCAAGGGTAGGAATAAAACTATTCAGCGAGAATACGTAAGGCGAGAACAATCCCGTACGGAATATTACTTCAGGTTTTCCTGCAAAAAGTATAAAGGCATACAGCAATACGAAAGCCGCAAGACCTGCACTAATAGCAAGAATATTCATCCCTTTTGCAGCCAGCAGACTTACCAGTTCAAGCACTAAAATGATAATGAGAAATAAAAAGGCTGTCCATAATACCAACGGGAAGATTATCAGCAGAGAATTGGCTTTAACCTGCGGGAATGAAAGAGAAAACAGAAATGTGCCGTCCGTTTTAAAAATATTATATCCCGATTTATTCTTAACCGTACTGAAGCCGACAGCATGCGAAATCCGGAAATCACTCTCAAATCCGTTCCTTACGATATCGTTTTCAAAACCGTAATCCGTTCTTACCCTGAGCAATCCTACTATCTCCTCATTACCAGCCTGCAGAGTAGCCGGGATGAACCAGCCATTCTGAAGAAAAATAATTGGTTTTTTGAAAATGGTGTCATTCTGGATTTGTCCCGGCACATCAAAATCGTTGTCTGACCAGTGGATAAGCTTATTATCGAAGTATTCAAGGATGGATATTCTGTTCTGGTCGGCAAGCGAGAAAAGGTCCTTCTCCGCGACTGATCCATGCTGTTCTCCCCCGGCTAAGATGAGCTTCAGTCCGTTAACACAGTAATCCATAACCTTTTCTTTTTCTGCCAGTATCCTGTTGAATCTTTTGGTTCTGAAATGATATTCGAAATCGCTGAAATAAACCGAATCCGCTATCATCGCCAATGCCAGGACAACAACAGTTGAAGCCATGAGAAATAACAGACGCCGGTTCTCTTTCATAAACAACAGTTTAAACCCTATTCATGATGGTAGGGTTCTCCTTTTATTATTGTGAATGCCCTGTATAGCTGTTCGAGGAACAATAATCGTACCAGCTGATGGGGAAATGTCATCTTTGATAATGAAAGCCGGAAATCAGCCAGTTTAAGTACCTCCTCTGAGAATCCCCATGGGCCGCCGGTCACAAAGACGATCCTTTTGCCGGGGATCATTGACAGGTTTTCCATCCACCGGGCAAACTCCCGGGTCCTGAACTCCTTTCCTCTCTCGTCGAGCAATATTACATAATCATCTTTACCGATTGCACCACATATTTTTCTGCCCTCTTTTCTTTTCTGCTCGCCTGAAGGCATATTACGGGTATCTTTTAAATCAGGGATCGTAATAATTTCAAATGCCGCATATTTTCTGATGCGTGCCGAATAAATCTCAACACCTTCATTTATATGCTTTTCATTTGTCTTACCCGTCAGCAGTAAAGCGATCTTCATAAAATATGGCGCGACTTTTGTGCATAAGTCCGGAATGTGCCCGGTAAAACACAAATATAATTAAACATGCTTAAGCATTTATAATTATATTGAGTGGATATAACTGATTTTCATAACAGAAATTAGTTAATTTTGTGATGATTTGAATTTTGGAAGCTGGCAAAATTGATGCGAATGGAACTCTTGAAAATCTTACCTGTTATCTTCCTTACAGCAAATACTCTTGTCCTGAGCGGGCAGGAGCAGACAAGGATTCCGGGAGGAATTGCGATTGCTATCAAGGCTGGCAATGCAGCCGAGCTGGCGAAATATATGAATTCAACAGTTGACCTGCTTCTCCTTGACAAGGAGGACTTCTATAAGAAGAATGTTGCTGAGGCTATTCTTAAAGATTTCTTCGCTTCATATCCGACAAAAGATTTCGTCATCCGCCACCAGGGGGCTAATAATGATGCCCAATATGCTATCGGCAATCTTAAGACCGAGAAGGGTGATTTCAGAATCTATTTTCTTCTTAAAAAAGTTGACCAGGAACTGCTTATTCATAAAATTCGCATAGAGACTGAAAATGGAGAATAGTGTTCTCAGGGAATTTGTTTTAAGAAGTATCGGAGAAGATCTTGGTGATGGCGATCATTCATCTCTTGCCTGTATCCCATGGGATGCTACCGGAAAAGCAAGGCTGCTGATTAAGGAGGAAGGCATTCTTGCAGGTGTTAAAGCTGCAAAAGAGGTTTTTAATGCTATAGATTCAGATCTCGTCTGCGAAATCCTTATTGATGACGGACAAAGAGTAAATCCGGGCGACACCGGTTTTTATGTTTCGGGACGTCAGCAGTCAATCCTGAAATCGGAACGCCTTGTACTGAATATAATGCAGAGAATGAGCGGTATAGCTACCAGTACGAACCAGTATGTAACCCGTCTTCATGGCCTGAATACAAAAGTTCTTGATACACGTAAAACAACACCCGGATTACGGTTCCTTGAAAAAGAAGCTGTAAGGATCGGGGGAGGATTGAACCACAGAATGGGATTATTTGACATGATAATGCTTAAGGATAATCATATAGTATATGCCGGTGGAATTGAAAAAGCAATTGAAAAGACGAGGGAATATCTGAAAAAAAATGACAGGAAGCTAAAGATCGAAATAGAAGCCGGAAATCTCGGAGACGTTAATAAAATAATTGCAGCCGGCGGGGTTAACCGGATAATGCTTGATAACTTCAGTATCGGGGATACCGTCACAGCAGTAAATCTTATCGCCGGAAGATATGAAACCGAATCATCCGGTGGAATAACGCTGGAGACAGTAAGAGCCTATGCTGAATGTGGAGTTGATTATGTTTCTGTCGGAGCCCTTACTCATCATATCAGGAGCCTCGATATGAGTCTGAAAGCCATGTAAGCTATATTCTGAAAAGCAGAGATCTTTCACTTACAATAAAGAAACGCTCTGACAAATCTCATTATATCTTCGCGTGTAAAATATTGAGCCGGCTTCTGAAGGAACTGCACCAGTGCATTGGGATTCATTATTATATCATTATTCTTCATTTTATTGTTAAATGATTAACAGTCAGACTATATTAGTTCATAAATGACAAAAGGAAATGTTAAAAGTCATAATCTTCATTACGGGATAGTCTTAACTTACTTTTTAACAATTTTTCACTATTTTTGAAACTTTTAAAATGCCATTGATGAAGAGTTGGATAAGTATTGCAGTTCTCCTTTTACTATTTGGATGTAATGGGAACAAAGAGGAGCCCTGGCTTACAAATGAAAAAGCTGCAGCTTATTTCGGAAAAATTAAAGCTGCGTGTGACCGGGACAACGGGAAGTTATGGGGAAAGAATCTTTATGGCCCTTTGATGTTTGTCGACCGCACTTCAAGGAAAATAATTGCCAATTGGCCGGATAACGAAGCGCTTCTTAAGGGAAAAGATGGGATTTATACAGGTACATTCCCTAAAGAGCTGGTAATCAATAATAATCCTGTTTTATTTGGCGACCTTCTGTATGCGATGGCACCCCTTCCTGCTGAAGAAGATGAGTACAGGACCATATCCAGGGCTATTCACAGCCTTTTTCACAGTTTCCAGGAATCGGAAGGTTACATATCCCAGGGCTACAATGCCATGAACATGGATGAAAAAAATGCCAGGCTATGGATCAAACTGGAATGGAATGCACTCCGCAGAGCAATTAATAATGTTGGACCAGAACAGAAGCTGGCCCTTCGGGATGCACTGATTTTCAAAGGTTCCAACAAAGAACTGTACGGAAAATTTGCTTCCGATGAAACCAGATTTGAGAATTATGAGGGACTGGCGACCTTTACTTTTCTTCTTCTTTCCACCAGCTCGCCTGAAGAATTTAATAAGCGGCTTTTTGAAAATCTCGACAGGATCTATTCGATGCAGTCATATGCCAGGTCATACGGATCAATCCATGGTGCCCTGTATGCCACTTTTCTATTCAAAAAGGGGTTCGATTTTTCCTCCGTAACGTCAGCAGACTTTGATCTCGCGGAAAAAGTCAGGGAGCTGTACGGGATTCAGCTTCCCGCAGTTTGCCGCGACGTGGCCGGAAGTCTTGCATTGAACTATGATGTTGATAAGATACACAAGGAAGAAGCGGAGCGTGATGCGAGAATTAAAGAAAGAATTTACAGACAGATCAGCAAATTTACAGAAAAACCGGTTGTTTACCTTGAACTCGAAAGTCCTTATTTCGATTTTGAGCCGGAGGATATCAATCCCATGGATACGCTCGGTACGCTTTATTCAAAGATCCGCGTTTCAGATAACTGGGGCAAGCTTTCCGTTGATAATGGAGGCTGCCTGCTGTCATCAAATTTGAAATATCTGCGCATGACAGCAAAAGGATTCAGAGCCGATGAAAACAAGTTTGAAGGCGAAGGATGGCACCTTCAGCTGAATGACGGCTGGGAACTCGTCCCTGTCGAACAAAACTATTTTGCCAGGAGACTGGAACCGTAACCACAGAAATACAGCGGTTGATTAATTAAACAATACCTCGCAACGCCTCCTGCGTGACGGGCCGGTTCTCAGTGTTTAATATCTTTCAGTCTTTCCTCAAGAGCCTTAATTTTAGCTTCAGCGTCGCTTTTCTTCTTTCTCTCCAGATCAGTGACATTTGCCGGAGCATTAGCGACAAACCTTTCATTATCAAGCCTTTTAATTACCGATTTAAGGAATCCCCTGTAGTATTCAAGCTCTTCCTTTATCTTTCCCAGCTCTGCCTTAACATCAACCTTGCCCTCAAGGGGAATATAAAACTCAGTAGTGCCGGTCATGAATGTAACGGCGCCCTTCGGCTTATTTTTCACAAACCTGACTTCCGTTAAGTAACAAAGCTTAACGATCACAGGAACGAATTCCATGTCATAATCCTCTTCCTCTGCCCGGATACAAAGTGTCAGCTTTTCCCTTGCAGGAAGCTCCTTTTCTTTTCTGACTGTCCGCACAGCGCTTATCGTTTCCCTGATCGTTTCGAACCTGACAACAATATCTTTATTGTATTTTCTGGCAGCCGGCATTCTGCTGATCATCAGACTTTCTCCCTCTTTCCTGTCAGCCAGAAATTGCCATATCTCCTCTGAAATGAAAGGCATGAACGGATGTATCAGCCTCATCAGTTTATCAAAAATGGCAATTGTCGCTTCAAAGGTGGTCTTGTCTACCGGTTTTTCATACTCGGGCTTCACAATTTCAAGATACCATCCGGAAAATTCATCCCAGAAAAGTTTGTAAACGGCCATAAGGGCTTCTGAAATTTTGAACCGCCTGAAGTCAGAATCTATTTCGGCAATACCTTTCTTAAGCGCCTCTTCCATCCATATGATTGCGGCTTTCGATGAATCAGGCTGAATGATATTTTCACTTACGGTCCAGCTCTTAACCAGCCTGAAAGCATTCCATATCTTATTTGCAAAATTGCGGCCCTGTTCAGGCAGATTGTCATCGTAAAGCAGGTCATTGCCCGCCGGTGAACATAAAAGCATGCCTACGCGGACACCATCGGCGCCGTACTTCTCAATAAGCTCCAGAGGCTCCGGCGAGTTGCCCAGGGATTTGGACATTTTTCTCCTCTGCTGATCGCGGACAAGCCCGGTAAGGTAAACATTGCTGAAAGGCTTCCGGCCCCGGTACTCATATCCGGCAATTATCATCCGTGCAACCCAGAAAAAAAGTATCTCCGGAGCCGTGATAAGATCGTTGGTCGGATAGTAGTATTTAAGATCAGGATTATCAGGTTTGTTGATACCGTCAAATGAAGTTATAGGCCATAACCATGATGAGAACCAGGTATCCAGTACGTCCTCATCCTGTTTCAGCGCTTTTTCGCTGAGATCTGGATTCCCGCTTTTTTGCCTGGCAAGATCCAGCGCTTCACCGGCATTCTCAGCAACAACAAACTCCCTGTTGTCATAATACCATGCTGGTATCCTGTGTCCCCACCACAGCTGGCGGCTTATACACCAGTCGTGGACATTTTCCATCCAGTGGCGGTAAAGGTTCCTGTATTTTGAAGGATGCAGGTGAACCTCTCCCGACATAACGGCATCGAGCGCCGGCTTTGAGATATCCTTCATTTTAAGGAACCACTGCATTGAAAGCTTGGGTTCAATAATTGCATGGGTCCGTTCAGAGCGGCCTATTTTATTACTATAGGAAACGACTTTTATAAGGTTTCCTGTCCGTTTCATTTCTTTCTCAGCAAGATCCCTTGCTGCAAACCTGTCAACTCCGGCAAACATTCCCGCCCCCGGATTGATAGTTCCGTCATCATTGAAGATATCAATTGAATCAAGACCGTGCCTTATGCCTATCTCATAATCATTAATATCATGAGCCGGCGTGATCTTAAGGCAGCCGGTGCCGAATTCCATATCGACATAATCATCATAAATGAATGGGACCTCCCTGTTCGTCATAGGCACAATGACCTTTCTTCCCTTAAGGTGCTTGTATCGTTCATCATTAGGATTGGCACATACAGCCGTATCGCCGAGTATTGTCTCCGGCCGCGTTGTAGCCACGGAGACATAATCATTCCACCCGGCAATCTTGTACCTTACATAATAGAGCTTTGACTGCTCCTCGGTAAAATAAACCTCCTCATCTGAAACAGCCGTCCTTGCCTGGGGATCCCAGTTTACCATCCTGACACCCCTGTAAATCAGACCTTTATTATAAAGGTCGACAAATACCTTAATTACAGAGTCGTACCTGGGCTTATCCATTGTGAAAAGCGTCCGATCCCAGTCGCACGAGGCGCCCAGCTTTTTAAGCTGTTCAAGTATGATCCCGCCATGTTTGCGGGTCCACTCCCAGGCATGCTCAATGAATTCTTCCCTCGGTATATTTCTCTTTTCAATACCCTCGCTTTTCAGCTTGGCCACAACCTTTGCTTCGGTGGCTATTGAGGCATGGTCGGTGCCGGGTACCCAGCATGCATTTTTCCCGAGCATCCTGGCTCTGCGGATCAGCACATCCTGAATGGTATTATTCAGCATATGGCCCATATGCAATACGCCGGTCACATTAGGCGGAGGAATAACAATTGTATAAGGCTCCCTTTTATCGGGCACGCTTCTGAAAAAGCCATGTTTCATCCAGTAGGCGTACCATTTGTCCTCTGCCTTGCCCGGCTCGTATTTTGAAGGAATTTCCATTATGGGTTGATTGTTATATGCTGATCATTGAAAGGCAAAATTAAAAAAATAAGTTATATTCGCTGAAAGCATCCCGGAAAAGGCCGGGATGTTTTGAATTCAAGACGGACGTCATTAAATTTATCTTTTAAAATTATGAGGCTGCAAAGGATAATATTCAGATTCCTGCTTCCGGTTGCCGTGCTGTTTTCCCTTACGCAATGCAAAAAGGAAGATCCGGAAAAAATCCGCAGGGAGAATTTTACAAACCTCCTGCTGACGGATATAAATGCCGGTTCAATTGAAAACAATATTATCTGGCTTCAGGATATGGGAACAAGGTTTGCGCTGGCGGAAAACCATAAAAAGGTCGCAAAGGATATTAAAGACCGGTTTGCAGGGATAGGTTATACAAACGCAAAAATAGATTCATTCCATATCTCGAAAACCTACAGGAACATAGTTTATGAACAAATGCAATATAATGTCATTGCAACCATTGAGGGGACTAAATATCCTGATTCACTTTGCATTATCGGGGCACATTATGATGATGTCCTGGCTTCAGGTGATCCGTTCACTGACGGCCGTGGCGCCAATGATAATGCCAGCGGCGTTGCAGGTATACTTGAAATTGCCAGGGCCATGAAGGAAAATGACTTCACCCCGGAAACAACAATTAAATTTGTTGCTTTCGGTGCTGAAGAACTTGGTTTGCTTGGAAGCAGTGATTTCGTATCTTACCCGCATGATCCCGGGCAGGCGATCAGGTTCATGCTTAATTTCGATATGATCGCTACCGAAACTTCCGCCAACAAGTCAATGTGGCGTGTGAATATCATTGATTATGATAATTCCTATGGATTAAGGAAGGATGCCGAGGAGATCTGCACCAGGTACACCCGGCTTCAATATAAAAATGATAATACCAATAATAAAAGAAGCGACAGTTACCCATTTTTCGTATCCGGTACCAGGGCTCTGTATTTTCTCTCTGATGAGATTGATCCGGGCTATCACACCCTGAGCGATATAACAGCGAACTGTAATTTTGACTACTGCAGTGAAATAGCAAAGCTTGCATGTGCTCTGCTTGTAAGTAAGAACTAGTGGTTTTAACTTTTATCTTATAATAAGAATATCTGATACTGCTCTTTCCCCTTCATGATCGAATTTCTTATTGTCACAGGGCATATTAACCACACCATTAAATGGTTTCCCATTTATCCACATGGTTGTTGATCCCCCGCCATCAAGATTGATCGCGTCGCAACAGTGAAGCAAAATCATCAGCTGTGCCAGCTCTGTTAAAGTCATCCCTGCAGCCTCGCCTGTCCGGCCGTCAAGAGTGATAAGAACAGCTTTCCGGGGATTCCTTAATCCTAATGCTGTCCTCGGATGCCTGCTTATGACAAGTGAAGTACCGGGTAATTTTGAAAAAGATCTGTTTCTTACAAGTAACGGACCCGTTACAAGAATATCTTCATACTCTGAATGAGAATCATACCAGCTGTTTAAAGCGTCTTTGTCAATTATCATTTCCTGTCCCTGCCTTATCAGGACAGCTCCGTTCATGTTGACATTTGGCGGCCATTTCTTTGCCGTGTCCGAATCAGTTATCTTCCCGCCGGTCCTGATATAAGTCACTGATCCACCTTTCTTAATGTCAAAAAAGCCTCCGTTAACAGCAGCCCTGGCTCTTGCTGATGACGCCTGCTTGCTTACAGGGCTATTTGCTGCAGGATCATATTGTATCCCGATTTTTCTCTTATGAAGATTAACTATCAAAATATTGATATTCTGTGGCACTGAATCATTAAGAACAGTGTGGGATGATTTCCAGATAAGTCCCGGCGCGATTTTCTCCCTTTCCCAGTGTATTTTGTTAAATCCGGAAATCTGGGCTGAAACAGGTAATGAAAATAAGAGAATGGTTTCAGTAAACCAGAATATAATCTCTAATTGCTTCCTCATAAGAATAAAAAATAGCATGCTAATTTATGCCATTTTATTTACTTTTGTTCCTGATTTAGTCATTTGATAATTTCTTCAGGATGCCATCAATATCCGAAAAGGGCAAAGCAATGCCCGCTTCACCCATCAGGAAACTTGTTCCCTTCGCAGAAGAAGCAAAAAGGAAAGGAGTTAAGGTTTATCATCTTAATATCGGACAGCCGGATATCCCAACCCCCGAGGTTGCCATTAATGCTATCAGGAACATAGATCTTAAGGTGATTGAATACAGTCATTCGGCAGGCAATGAATCTTACCGCCGGAAGCTGGCTCTATTTTATTCCGGGATTGGAATAAATATTGATCACACGGAACTGCTGGTTACCACGGGCGGATCGGAGGCAATACTCTTTACCCTGATGACCTGTATGAATCCCGGTGATGAAGTAATTACACCCGAACCATTTTACGCCAACTATAACGGATTTGCAACCACTGCGGGTGTTAAGATCGTTCCTGTTACTTCCAGCATTGAAAATGATTTTGCCCTTCCTCCTATCCCGGAAATTGAAAAAAAGATCACTTCAAGGACCAGGGCTATCATTGTATGCAATCCCAATAATCCGACCGGATATCTTTATTCAAAAAAGGAGCTCCTTGAGGTAAGGGAAATAGTAAAAGAGCATGATCTGTACCTTTTATCTGATGAGGCTTACAGAGAATTTTGCTATGATGGGGCTGAACATTTCTCAGCAATGAAGCTTGAGGGTATTGAACAGAATGTAATCCTGCTTGACTCAGTATCAAAGAGATACAGCGAATGTGGTGTGAGGATAGGTGCGCTGGTAACAAAAAATAAAGAAGTTATTTCAACCGCTCTCAAGTTCGCACAGGCTCGTCTCTCCCCTCCCGGACTCGGTCAGATTGCAGGCGAGGCTTCAATTGACACTCCTCCGGAATATTTCCGGGAAGTCAATAAGGAATACACTGCCCGCCGTAATTTTATGGTTGAAGCGCTCAACCAGATCCCCGGTGTTTACTGCCCTAAACCAAAGGGTGCATTCTATTCTGTTGTCAGGCTTCCGGTTGACGATTCCGACAAATTTGCCAGATGGCTCCTTGAGGAATTCGAGTATAAGAACCAGACCGTCATGGTTGCCCCGGCATCAGGCTTCTATTCTACTCCGGGCTACGGGAAGAATGAGGTCAGGATTGCTTATGTCCTGAAGACCGGAGATCTTAGAAATGCGATTGCGACCCTTGCTGAGGCATTGAAAGTTTATCCTGGAAAACTCTAGCATTCCGACCTGAGATCAGGATTATTCTAAACACAAAAGGTTATTCATCTGTTTAACATCCTTTCACCTGTTTAATTATTGGAAAAGATGAAATATCTTAAAATTCCCGAACGTGAGATTGTTGAAACATTTGTGTATAAGCTTTTTACCAAGATGTTCCCTGCTTCCGGTCCCTTCTCGGAAGCTGAATTCAACGATTATCAGAAAGTTCTGCAACAGGAACTGCCTGACATAATTTCCGGACTTACTGCTAAAGAAGAAGTGGTTTCCGGACAATTTGCAGATAATCTTCCTACATTAAGGCAGGAATTGCTGAAAGATGCAAATTATATTCTTGACTCTGATCCTGCAGCCACCACGGTCACTGAAGTAATTGCCATCTATCCGGGATTTTTTGCAATTTTCTGTTACAGGACCGCTAATTTCCTGGCCCGCAAGCAGATAAGGCTCTTTCCCAGGATGATAACCGAATATGCACACAGGACCACCGGAATAGATATTCATCCTCTTGCTACAATCGGAAGCCCTTTTTCTATAGACCATGGCACCGGTATTGTGATTGGCGAAACTGCAGAGATAGGTAATTATGTAAAGTTGTACCAGGGTGTCACGATCGGAGCCCTCAGTGTCGATAAAAGCAAGGCATCAAAAAAAAGGCATCCGACAATAGAGGATAATGTGATTCTGTATTCAGGCTGTACCATACTGGGGGGTAAAACCGTAGTGGGCAGAAACAGCATTATTGGCGGAAATGTCTGGCTTACAGAAAGTGTTGCCCCTTTCTCCGTTGTCTATCATAAAAGTGAAATAGTTGTACGGGATCAATCTGACTTTAAGGAACCTTTAAACTTTATCATTTAAAATCAGTAATACTATAAAAATGAAAGCAAACTCAATACTTGATACAATTGGAAATACCCCGCACATAAGGATCAACAGGCTTTTCAGGTCTGATATCTTTGTATGGGTAAAGCTTGAAAGGTCAAATCCCGGAGCAAGTATAAAAGACAGGATTGCACTTTCGATGATAATTGATGCGGAAAAGAAAGGAATTATAAATCAGCATACAACTATAATTGAACCCACATCGGGGAATACAGGTATTGGTCTTGCTATGGTTGCAGCCGTAAAGGGATACAGGCTCATTCTGGTGATGCCGGAATCGATGTCGGTTGAAAGAAGAAAGATAATGGAAGCTTACGGTGCCAGTCTTGTTCTTACCCCGCGTGAAGGAGGTATGAAAGGTTCAATAACCCGTGCAAAGGAATTAAACCTTGAAATCAAGGATTCATGGATACCCATGCAATTCGATAATCCTGCTAACACCGACATACACAGGAACACCACTGCCCGGGAAATAATTAATGATTTCCCGGAAGGTATTGATTACCTGGTCACCGGTGTCGGAACAGGCGGACATATTACCGGCTGTGCCGAAGTGCTTAAAGAAAAATTCCCGGGCATCAAAGTCTATGCAGTTGAACCTGAACTCTCTCCTGTTCTCAGTGGCGGTTCACCCGGACCTCATCCCATTCAGGGATTAGGCGCCGGATTTATTCCTTCAATCCTGAGGACCGAGCTCCTGGATGGTGTTCTTAAAATAAGTAAAGATGAAGCTTTTCTGTATACAAGGAGAGCTGCAAAGGAAGAAGGTATCTTTGCCGGCATTTCCTCAGGAGCCGCGCTTGCAGCAGTAGCCCGGTTATCAGCGGATTTTGCTCCCGGTTCAAGGATCATAACCTTCTGCTATGATACCGGAGAGAGATACCTGTCAACGGAGGGTTTGTTCTGATAAATGTTGTCCTGCAGTCTTGCAGTTCCCGATTCGCTTCGCTCTCGGGATTTGGCTTCGTCGAGCTTCGGTTCGTCACTTCGTTCCTCAACTTGCAGTCTTGCTTTGGCAGCCGAAGCTTTAGCGAAGGCTGGCGGTCCTGAACAGAGAGGGTTAAGACATAGTTCTTGCTTGAGCGGTGTAAACTCTTCGGCAGACCTTTATTTATAAAGCAGATATTTTCCCCTTATTTCCCTGAACTTCCTGAGACCTTCGCCCCACGTTTTTCTGATCTGGTCAGAGGTCATCCCCTGCCGGATCTGCTCACGCAAAACAGGACCCCCGGCGAGGACATCAAAGTAAGAAGTGAAAAATTTATCCTTCTCCGGGTAATCCGTATAAGCATCAATAAGCCATTTCAGATTGATAGCCGGGAATGGCACCAATTTATCATTCAATGCATTACGCAGGTCAGTTCCGAAACATTTTTCTCCAAGGCCTGATGGATTCCTTGCTTCAGGAACACTTTCAGGAGTAAAGCTGAATCCACGGTCAGGCAACAGCGGTGATCCATATGCCTGAAAAGGGAACGGTGTTCCTCTGCCAAGTGATATTTTTGTTCCTTCAAACCAGCAGACTGACGGATAAAGATAAACTGAATTCATGTTGGGCAGGTTTGGCGAAGGCTTCACAGGAAGATCGTAAAGAGTCTTATGGGTATAATTCTTACACCTTATAACTGTCAGATCACATTTAACCTTATTTTTCAGCCATCCTTCCCCGTTGATCATCATGCCATACTCCCCTATTGTCATACCATAAACGACAGGGACAGGATTGAGGCCAACGAATGATGTATATGCAGTATCAAGGATATTTCCGTCAATGTAGAATCCATTTGGATTGGGTCTGTCAAAAACAAGGCATTTAATGCCCTGCTCCGCACATGCTTCCATAACATACTGGAGTGTGGAGAGATATGTATAATACCTTACCCCGACATCCTGAATATCAAAGATCACAGTATTGATCCCCTGCAGATCTCCGGGTGCCGGCTTGTTTTGTGAACCGTACAGGCTGATTATCTGAACACCGGAAACAGGATCCTGTCCGTCCTTTATGTTCTCCCCGGCACCTGCCAGGTCGCGGAAACCATGTTCAGGAGCAAAAATAACCTTAACGTCTATACCCCGTTTTACAAGAAGATCAACGAGATGAGTATCGCCAGCCATGGAGGTCTGGTTAGCAACAACAGCTATCGTTCTGCCCTCAATAAGATGTCTGTATTGTTCATACTGAGCTGCTCCGGGAATGGGGATTTTCTTTTCTCCGTGGCAGCTGTTGACAGTTGCAATCAGTATTAACGCCGATATTAATGTTTTCACCGGAATGCAATTTAATATTGTAAATCTAGTTATTTTTTAACTTTGAGTCTTCAACATCAAAATGAACCTGCCTTATTTCATAGCACAGCGGCTCATTAAAGGGCGAAGCGAAGGGACATCATTTTCCCGCCCGATAAATGTCATTGCTGTAATTGGCATTGCAATGGGACTTGCAGTGATGATTCTTGCTGTTGCTATTCTGACCGGATTCAAGCAGCAGATCAGGGAAAAAGTGGTCGGATTCGGATCGAACATACAGATCGTGAATTTTGACTCAAATATCTCACTTGAAACGACCCCTATCAGTGAGAACCAGGATTTCATACCCAAGATAAAAAAGATCCCCGGCATCAAACACGTTCAGGTTTTTGCAACAAAAGCAGGGATTATAAATACAGGTGAAGATATTCAGGGTGTGGTGCTGAAAGGCGTGGGCAGCGACTTCGACTGGAGCTATTTCAAAAGCTGCATGGTCGGAGGATCTGTTTTCACAGTCACTGATACAGGTCGTACCGACAAGGTAATAATTTCAAAAAAGATTTCAGAGATGCTACGGCTCAATGTCGGGGATTCTTTTGTTATGCACTTCATCCAGGACCCGCCCCGCCAGAGAAAATTCACGATAAGCGGCATCTATGAAACCAGCCTTGAAGAGTTTGACAAAATGTATGTCTTCTGCGACATAGCCCATATCAGAAGGCTTAATGGCTGGAAAGATGATCAGGTAAGTGGTTTTGAAATATTTATAAATGATTTTGACAGGCTCGAGGAGATGACTGATCTGGTTCTGGATTCCTTAGGGCTGAGGATCTCAGAAAATGAAGAAAAATTCAAGGTTACAAATATCAGGTATAAGTATCCCCAGATCTTTGACTGGCTTAATTTTCAGGATATCAACGTAATTATAATTATAATCCTGATGCTTGTGGTTGCAGGATTTAATATGATCTCCGGTCTGCTTATTCTTATTCTCGAAAAAACCAACATGATCGGAGTATTGAAAGCTCTTGGTTCTGAGGATGCAACAATCCGCAGGGTTTTCCTTTACCAGGCTGCTTACCTTATTGGCAAGGGATTATTCTGGGGTAATCTGTTCGGTATCGGACTTGCTTTTGTTCAGCTTAAGACCGGGATCATAACTCTTGATCCTTCATCATATTATATTAAGACTGTACCCATCAACCTGGAACTGCTCCATATCCTTCTTCTGAATATTGGTTCTATGGTTGCAATTATAGTTATGCTGCTGGTCCCTTCCAAACTGATAAGCAGTATTACTCCGGTAAAAGCAATACGGTACGATTGAAAGTCAGCTCCGGGATTTTATTTCTGATCCTGGTCTGAATTCATGCTGAGATTATTGTTCACGTTATGAATAATATTCCTGTAATGATCATACCGGTTAAGAATCTCGGTTACAAAATTCACTGATTCCGTTCCCCTGAAATATCCGTTTTTCACAACTGTATCATTAAAATACTGCGGTTCTGATTTTTTCAGCAGGTAAACAGCAACATTCCCATCCCATTTTTGGGGATCCAGTCCATTTTTACCGGCAAGCCTCATTGCATCAAAAATATGTCCGGGCCCGGCATTGTATGAAGCCAGAACAAATTTCAGGCGTTCCTGCGGGTCAGATATTTTCAGCTCAAATATCTTCTGGAGCTTATTGATATACATTGTGCCTGCCCTGATATTATTTGCAGGCGATGCTTTGACATCTATACCAAACCTTTCGCCCGTTTGAGGCATAACCTGCATTAACCCTGCAGCACCTGCCCATGATTCCACATCCGGATCAAAATGAGATTCCTGGTATATGAGCGAGGCCAGCAGCAGCCAGTCCCAGTCAATACCGGGGCTTGCCTTCCTGATCATCTCATCCCAGACAGATATTTTTCCTGTGCTGAGCGAATAATAATCGCTGTTGATAATATTGACTGAACGGGAATTTTTAAAATATTTGGCATATAGTAAAGCATATGACCTCGATTTCGTGTAACTGTTTAACCAGCCGTTGAGCTCATTAAGTAGTTTTTCCGAATTATCTTTCCTGATTCCCCAGGCAATGTCCTGAAGAAAGCTTACGGGGGTACTTATGTCAATATCAGGATAATAAGTAGAATTTACGAGTGCAACATTCTCATCACATACAGTGTAATTAATGTCGCCTTTCACGACGTTCTTAATCAGCTCTTCGGATCCATATGGCACTGCTATTATGTCAATAGTGTCCCCAATTTCATTCTCCAGCGTCCTGAGATTTTCAAGGTGGGCAGATTCTTCCTGAACATAAATTGATTTTCCCGCAAGGTCGGGCTGACTCCGTACCAGCTGCCTGTTTATGGCATCTGCAGTCATGTTTCTCCAGTTCCGTGGTTTATGCTGTACCAGTACCTGCCGGGTTTCCAGGATAGGATCCGTAAACAAAATATTTTTGCTTCCTGATGAGCTCACTGTCAACCCCATGGCGATCACATCAGCTTCCCCGGAATTCAGGAGGCTGAATGCATCCGAAAGGTGATTTTCTGTAATAAGTTCCAGGTCGATCCCAAGATGGTTTGTGAATTCCCTGAGCAGTTCGAAATGAAATCCCATAGGTTCACCCTTGTAAATGAAATAATTTGTTGAATTAAAATCAGTTACAGCTACCAGTTTACCTCTCCTGATTATGGAATCCAGGTCAAAACTTATTTGTTTTGGATTTTCAGGGAGATGAGATTTGGTCGAACAGGAGGATATAACTGCTGACAGTAATGTTATAAAAATGATAAACCTTTTACCCAAAATAATTGTATTTATTACACTTATACTTTCAGTTTAAAAAAGCGGGTGCAAAGGTACAACAATTTTTTAATTATAGAAAGTCCAGGCTACTCCGTATCTGAACATTCTGATATTCATCGGATAAGAGGGTATGAAAAAGTAATTATAACCCATCAATCCTGAGTTGACATGGTCAAGCATTAAGAATATCCGTGTTCTCTGAAGCTTTAAATTAAGAAAAACATTAAAAAAAGGATAATTTCCCGTTCTGGTCTGGTTCTGCCTGTAATACCTTCCTGTGGCTGGCATCCAGGAATACGGATAATAAAGAGAATGGTACAGGACATCGACACCTACCTGGGTATTCAGCTTTCCGTTTGTTTGCCTGAATCTGAACAGGTGTTCAAAAAATCCTGATGATCTCACTGCCACCAAAGGGAGATTAAGAATATCAGGGTTGCTGCTCCTCTGAACAACAAGATCAGCAGCCAGGTGAAATTTCCAGGCTTTTAATTCCTTGCTTCCCGTAATTGCAGCAACAGAGAGCCCGCTTCCGAATTGTGAGGGAAGGGCACCAGTATTGAAATCTGTGTAATTATCAATGATTGCATAATTGAATCTGAGCAGTGTGTTCCCGGCAGGATATGAAAATTCGGTTCCAATGTCAATGCGGAACTCTTTTTTAAGATTTTTATTCCATTCAAAATTATTACTTCCCCACCGGTCCATCCAGAATGATGGCTGCCGGTTCATTACTGAGCCAGTAATATCCCATCTGGCAATTCCTTTTTTCAGGATAAATGATTTTGAGATTTTACCATCCAGAATAAAATCACCTGCCCTGAAGCCCGTGAGATAAAGTTCTCCGTTCGCAATCCACATGAACTTATCTCCTATGTCATTGAATAATTTACCGATAAGGACATTATTATGCTTTCGCCAGACGGCAGTATCAGCCACGTGGGTGGTATCATGTGTGGGGATTATCTGGCTGTATTTTAAAAGTTCATTCCTTATGCCGACACCGCCTCCGAGCCTGAATTTCCTGGTTTGATCGGTGGTAAAATCAAATCTGATGGTGTTATTGATTGAACGTGCTGAGAGGGAATCGTAAGTATTTGATTTTCTTATATAAATAGAATCATAAAATCCTGATGCCGGTCTATTGTCCGAATATGTACTCTTGTCGGATTCCAGAATGAAAATATGCGAAAATGTCCCGCTCAGTCCACCTGATACGGCAGTTTTTTTAGTGGAAGTATCTTTAACAGCCGTTCCCTTGCCTAAAGTAAATCTCTGAACCAGAAGCAGATTCCGGTTCTTCAGGATACTTTTTGCAAGATCCAGTCCACCCAGATTTACAGGAACATCCCGCGGTGTCGGGAAAAGTGCAAGCTGGTCTGTTCCTGTGATGCCGCCATTTTCATATGATATAAGGTTATTAATTCCTGCAGAAAAATACATTTTATATTTGTCACGGGTGTAAGAAGAATAAAATGTGAATGTCTTATCCTCTGCCCTCTGATAATTGTACTGGCCCAGACTGTAGATAATATCATATATAAGTCCGAAATTCAGGAACCTGTTTACATTCTGGGAGTGACGGATCCTGAATGTCTGCTCCGAGGTCTCCCTGGGCCCGGCAAAGGTCCAGACAGCCTCTGTGAAAGGAACCTGTGTATTCATAAACACCGCACGTTCCGGTAAATGCATGATCGGATAAATATATGTATAAAGAAATTTATCGGGATCAGTGATCCGGTCAAAAAAGTTTATCTGGTAAAATGGAAGACCATAGTTACCCAGGGTGGCATTTATCGGAGAGTATCTGTCGGTCAGCCTGTAACGGTGAAAAAGGGAGAATACTGTATCGAAGGGTATTGGCACCTCACGCGTAAAATCTGAAGAAAGATTCCATTGTTTCAATATTCTGGGTTTGGCCGGTTCTGTTTTTTGAGCAGACAGGCCGGCTGACACAAAAAACAGGAGAAATATTGAAACAAATCTGATCATCAGCGCAAATATAGGAATTTTAAAAACTTACACCGGGGAAATCAGGAGAACCACATGGATACACAGGGATAAAACACAGTGGAATTATGTGCACCTGAGTGGACCTCCGTGAGATAAAAAACCCGGGGCAGATAGTTTCTTCAATCCACGTTATCGTTCAGATAGGCATTGTTCTCGCGGAGCACAGGACCCTCCTGGTCATCGGAAGTGAGCGTGAATTTTGATAACTTGCTATCTGATGCTTTTTCAGGCGGATTAAGCGACATATTCCTTCTTATATATGCAGGAACATCCTCAAAAGTATCAATATTCTCTTTTACGGTCTTATTTGAGAGTCCTTCCTTTTTCAGTAAATTCTGCATATGCTTTACCTTCCTCAGAGTCGCATCGTGCTTTTTATGTTCATCATCATCATCATCCCTTTCCCGTGAATGGCCCAAATCGCCGGCTCCTCCGGATCCAAAATCAAGCTCACCCTGCGATTCTTCTTCAAAATCGGTTATTATCGGTTTATGTTCCCTGTCATGCACAGAAAATGTCTCCTCATGTTTCTCGGGAATGATCCTGGGGGGAGTTATATTATTGTTTGATAGCAGTTCCACCTTTTTTTGCTTTTTTGCCTTATAAGGCTGGAAAATGCTGTTGGCCTCAAAACCTGTAGCAATTACTGTGACACTGATATTCTCACCAAGCGTCGAGTCTTGTGATAATCCCCTGATGATCAGAGCATCTTCAGATGCTGCTTCATACATATAATCCGTTATTTCCCCAAGTTCATCCATAGTGATTTCATGCTCTCCTGTCCCTGAAGAGATATTGATCAGGATGCTTTTTGCGCCGGTTATGTCGTTTGAATTGAGCAATGGCGAAGCGAGAGCATTTTCAATTGCTTTAATTGCCCTGTTCCCGCCTGCTGCAGCTCCCATGCCCATAATTGCGACTCCCGAGTTCTTCATCACTGTCTCGACATCAGCAAAATCGACATTTATATAGCCCGTCACCGTAATGATCTCAGCAATGCCCTTGACAGCAGTAGTAAGGACATCGTCGGCTTTTGCAAAAGCTGTCGATACACCCTGGTTTCCGTAGATCTCCCTGAGTTTCTCATTGTTAATTACCAGCAGTGAATCGACATGATCCTTAAGCTCTGTAATTCCGTCTATTGCATAACGTATCCGGACTTTTCCCTCAGATTTAAATGGTATGGTAACTACAGCAATTGTGAGAAGTCCCGAATCCCTGCAGGCCTTGGCGATCACCGGTATTGCACCTGTTCCGGTTCCCCCTCCCATACCTGTTGTCACAAACACCATTCTTGTATTACCTCCCACAGCTTTCATGACATCGGCAATATTCTCCAGGGCAGCTCTTTTGCCTTTTTCAGGCTGGCTGCCAGCTCCCATCCCTTCGGTCAGCGACTCACCGATCTGAACCTTGACCGGGACAGGGCTTTTAACCAGTGCCTGGTGGTCAGTGTTGCATACTATGAAATTCACATCCCTGATACCTTTTTCAAACATGTGATTCACTGCATTATTGCCGCCACCTCCGATACCGAGGACTTTAATTATTGATGATCTTTCAACAGGCAGATCAAAATTCATTATATCGTCCGACATAGTGTTTTATTTATTAAATGTTTCTGAACAGCATTCGTTAATTGAAAACCATATTTAAAACCTGTCAGCCAATAGGCTGATCTTCAATCTCAAACATCCGCGACATCATAATTTTGATCTTGTCGGTCAATGAGGTTTTGGGTTCAGGCTGATCCTCAGAAATGGTATTTCCTGATTCAACGCCTGCTTCCTCTTTATCTTCGATTTTGACCTTCGGAGGGGCGATAAATTCTTCCTGTGTTCCCGCATTGAAGGATTTTTTATACATTTCGAGGTAGTCAAATCCACGCATTATCAATCCGACAGCGGTGGCATACATTGGCTGATTGATCTCATTCCGTCCTGGACCTGCGAGGTGTTCATTCGGAATTCCGATCCTGACATCCATAGCCGTTTTGAATTTCATGAGCTGAGGCAGGTGTTTAAGCATGGCTCCTCCGCCCGTAATTACCACACCTGCAGCCAGCTTATCAGCGTATCCTGAATTCTGGATCTCAAAATTCACAAAATCAATTATTTCCTCCATTCTTGACTGGATAATGTAAGCAAGGCTCCTGAAAGATATCTCCTTGGGTTCCCTTCCGCTTATCCCGGGTATTGAAACCACTTTGTCCTCAGGCGCTATATCGCCCAATGCAGAGCCATACTGCAATTTCAGCTGTTCTGCATGACGTTGCAAAATTGCGCATCCTTCCTTGATATCCTTGGTAACAACATTGCCGCCAAGCGGAATTACAGCTGTATGACGGATTATGTTATCATAGTATACAGCCACGTCTGTTGTGCCACCGCCGATATCTACAAGAACAACTCCGGCCTCTTTCTCATCATCGGTAAGAACTGCATCGGATGAAGCAAGCGGTTCGAGTATCATATCTTTAACCAGGAGGTTGGCTTTCCTCACGCATTTTTCGATGTTTTTAGCCGCAGCCACCTGTCCTATAACAATGTGGAAATTAGCTTCAAGCCGCCTTCCACACATGCCTATCGGGCTCTTGACTCCTGTTTCGGCATCAACAATGAAGTTTTGCGGTATTACATGGATTATCTCTTCCCCGATATCGATATGTATCTTATGCATATCCTCAATAAGTCTGAATACCTCCTCCTTCTTTATCTCATCCTCATAATTGTCGCGCATGATGTATCCGCGGTTCTTCATGCTTTTGATATGCTGTCCGGCAATGCCTACAAAAACCTCCGAAAATTTTATTCCGGATCTTTTTTGTACATCATCGACTGTTGTCTGGATTGCATTTACTGTTTCTTCAATATTCAAAACAACGCCTCTCTTGACGCCTTTTGACAGAGCTTTGCTCAACCCGAGAATTTCAATTTTGCCATTCTCGTTTTTCTTGCCGACAATGGCCACAATCTTTGTGGTTCCAATGTCGATCGCTGCTACATACTGTTCTTTTTTGCTCATATGATTTTAAATATGGTTTTCTATTGTCTCCTTTTGCAAACAATCTGATCCTTATATTCAAGATTTATGACCGAATACTTATTCCAGCCGGCTACCGGCAGGACTTTTTCGTAAAATGCCGAGAGATTTCTCAGCTTCCCCCTGAAGTTTTCAAATGTCCCGAGGTGGACAAGATGACTGCCAGCCCTCGGAATCAGGTCGACCTCATCCCTTTCATCAACATAAATCTGGTCTATCTGTGCCGACCAGAAACTGTCGCTATCGATATATTTTACAAAATGCCAGATATCAGGAAGAATTGAATTCTTTATGCTTGTGTCGAAAACGCTTATCCCGTCAAGCATTGGTTTGCTTATATGAACATTGCCCTCAACGATATGCAGCCGCGGAGTGTAAAGGTTCCTTCTTCGGACGATCACTCCCTCCTCATCGACAAAATAATCCCCGCCCTCGTCGGGCATCACTCTCATGACAGGATCGCGCTGATCAACAAAAACATGAAGCGCTCCGTCAATTGTCATGTAAACTTCAGCTTCCTTAAGTTCCCTGAGTAAATTAATTCTTTTCTCAATTTCAGGTACCGGGACATCCCTGACAAGCCTGCCGAGTATCTTATCATCATCACCATAGGCAAGGTTCAGTAATTGCCTCTTTGTAACAAAATGATAATCGGCAGAGTCACTAATACTTATGATAATCCTGGTGCACGGCTTCGAATTTGATGAAGATGCCATGTAGACAGGTATAATCAGCAGGTATAGTACGGGGATCATTATCAATATCTTAGCAAATCTGCTCATCCCCTGCCCTCCTCTTTTAACTTTCTTTCAATCGGATCTGCCAGTTTGTCGATATCACCGGCGCCAATTGTAACAAGGACATCCAGTCTGCCGCGATCAAGTGCACCCGGCAGATCTTCCATCTGCATCAGTCTCCTGTCGGCGAGCTTCATCCTGTCCAGAATAAGTTGTGATGAAACACCTGCTATAGGTTTCTCTCTGGCAGGATAAATGGGTAGAAGGATCACCTCATCGAGTTTGTCAAGTATTCTGGCAAATCCTTCTGCATGATCACGTGTTCGTGTAAAAAGATGCGGCTGGAATATCCCGGTTATTTTTCTGCCCTTAAAATATTCCCTCAGCGACTCAATACATGCTTTTATTTCTTCAGGATGATGAGCGTAGTCGTCAACATAAGCAAGGCCCGGTCTGTTCACCCTGATATCGAATCTCCTCCTGACGCCCTGGAAGATGACAATAGCTTTCCTGATCTCATTTTCAGAAACGCCGCAGTTTAATGCGATTGCCATTGCGGCTGCAAGGTTTTCAATGTTTATGATCCCGGGGAACGGGAATCTCAGACCTTCAAAGCCTGTTGCCGGTGTTTTAAAGTCGAAGCTGTAATAATCGCCCTGCCGGACAATATTGAAATATCTGTAATCGGCATTTGCGCTGGTTCCGTAGGTAAAACATAAAATGCCGGCCGGGCATGTGATCTTATCTCTGATCCTGTCATTGACAATCAGTAATCCGCCGGGACGGATCCTTCTGCAGAACTCATTATAGGCGGAGATCATCTCCTCGTGGGATCCATAAACCTCAAGATGATCAGGGTCTACTGCAGTTATTACCGCCATTAGAGGGCTGAGCCAGAGAAAAGACCGGTCATATTCATCGGCCTCCATTACTGTGAACCTTCCTCCGCCTGTAATAAGGTTTGATCCGTAGTTTTTAGAGATTCCTCCCAGAAATGCCGAACAATCTATCTGCGATTGCTTAAGCAGATGTGCAGTCATAGTGGAGACAGTTGTTTTTCCGTGAGTACCTGCTACTGCTATTGTTTCGGTTTGGTCAGAGATGCTGCCAAGGACTTCGGCCCTTTTGAATATCCTGTATCCGTTTGACCTGTAAAACGAAAGTATCCGGTTTCCGTCAGTAATTGCCGGTGTATATATTATTAAAATACTGTTCTTCCGGGGGATATCTCTGAACAGTGAAGGGAAAAGTGCAATATCATCTTCATAAATAATTTCACAACCGGCACCGGCAAGATCATCAGTTATTCCGGTTTCTGTTCTGTCATAACCTGCAATTCTGAATCCTCCCTTAGCAAAATATCTGGCGAGGGCACTCATACCGATACCCCCGATACCCACAAAACATATTGCTTCCGTGTTTTTCAGATCGATCATTTCCCTGCTAGTTTTAATACCTCCCCGGCAATCCTCATATCTGCATCCCTGTCTGCCATCTTTTTTATATTCTCCGACAGGGATTCTCTTTCCTTTTTATCCCTGATAAGTTTTATTGCCTCATCCACAAGCTGTTTCACTGCCTTTTCATCACGGACAAGTATTGCGGCATTCTTATAAGTCAGTGCCAGGGCATTTTTTGTCTGGTGATCCTCGGCGACATTTGGCGAGGGAACCAGAATTGCCGGTTTGCCAACCAGGCACAACTCTGAAATTGTTCCGGCACCTGCCCGCGAGATAATTATGTCAGCGGCAGCAAATGCATAATCCATTCTGTTTATAAAATCATGGATCACAATACTTTCCATCGGATGGGCTGATATCAGTGCTTTTACATTTTCAAAATAGTATTTCCCTGTCTGCCAGAGCCATTGAATTCCCGAATCATGCATTTTCCCGATATTTTCAGAGAGACTCCTGTTGATAGTGCCTGCGCCCAGCGATCCTCCAAGAACCAAAACAACAGGCTTATCCTTTTTAAGTCTGAAAAAAGAAAGGGCTTCAACTTTGTAATTCTCCAGATTATCAAAACTCTGACGTACAGGGTTTCCTGTTTTGATTATCTTCTTTTCGGGGAAATATTTTTCCATGCCATCGTAAGCTACACATATAACTGACGCTTTTTTAGCAAGTAACTTGTTGGTAATTCCGGCATAACTGTTCTGTTCCTGTATAAGTGTCGGTATACCCAGCTTACCTGCCTGTCTGAGCACGGGTCCGCTGGCGTAACCTCCTACACCTACAACAACATCAGGCTGAAACTCTTTTATTATTTTAGTTGCGAGGAAGAGACTCTTTACCAGTTTATAGAGAACTGAAATGTTTTCAGGAGAGAGGTTTCTCCGGAAACCTGCGACAGGCAGCCCGACAATTTTGTATCCTGCGGACGGAACTTTTTCCATCTCCATTCTTCCCTCCGCGCCTACAAAAAGGATCTCTGTCTCAGGATCCATTCTCCTCAGAGCATTTGCAACAGAGATGGCAGGGAAAATATGACCGCCGGTACCCCCGCCGCTGATAATGATCTTCTTATGCTTTTGCGGGTTCATATATTTTATCTCCTTCATCAGAAATCTCTTCTTCAGGCAGTTCTTCTTTCCTGATCCTTGCATTGGCGACCCTGCTTACACTAAGTATGGCCCCGATTGAAAAACTCATCACCAGCACAGAGGTCCTTCCCCAGCTTACCATGGGCAGTGTCTGCCCGGTAACAGGAAACAAGCCGACAGCAACAAGCATGTTCAGTATCGCCTGAACTACGATCATCACAGTCAATCCCAGAACCAGGAAGACAGGAAAGGCTGTTTCACATTTTTTGGCAATGGTTATTCCTCTGAATAACAATATCATATAGGCAAGTATGAGGGGAATTGCCCCAAGGAACAACCCGTACTCTTCAATTATAATAGCAAAAATGAAATCTGAATTTGACTGCGGAAGCATATTTCTCTGTGTGCTTCCTCCCGGAGCTTTTCCGAAAAGTCCGCCCGTGGAAATCGCTATCTTGGACTGGTTTGACTGATAATCCCCATCCTCATCAACCTTCCCGGAAAAGTAATGTCCGATCCTGTCTTTCCAGACCTGCACCCTGTTATCCTTTGTCACTACGGTCAGCACCATTGCAAAAAGGAGGACTCCCGCTACAGCCATACCAACATATGCCAGCAGGAATTTAAAAGGCACCCTTCCGATAAAAAGGATAATCATGCTTATTCCGAAGATCATCATGGCCGTTGACAGGTTTTCAGGCATGATAAGTGCACAGATCACGGCTATCGGGATCATAAAATATTTTGTAACCAGCATGAAGTTGTTAAGCTCAGTCTGATATTTCGACAGGGTCCGGGCTAAGTAGATGACAAGCGCAACTTTTGCAATATCGGATGTCTGAAGCCGGAAGCCTGTACCGGGGATTACAAGCCACCTTGTTGCTTCGTTGACCCTTGCGCCGAAAATAAATGTAAGGACAAGAAGTCCTGCAGCAGCTATGAGCATCACACCCGCCATTGCGAAATAGATTCTGTAAGGCAGGTAATGTACAACCACAATAATAACAAGGCTGAGCAGGAGCATGAAAAGCTGGCTCCTGAGAAAATATGTCGTATTGCCGCTATAATTTTTAAAAGCAATACTCACCGAGGAACTGTAAACAGCCAGCAGGGAATAAACCATAAAAAGCACCACAAGACCCCAGATAGCCTTGTCGCCTTTAAATGTTTTCGTAAGCCAGCCCTGCTGCATAATATTGATTCTTAGAGATTTCTGACTGCGGCTTTGAACTTTCTGCCCCGGTCTTCATAGTTATTGAACAGGTCGAAGCTTGCACATGCCGGGGAAAGTAAAACCGTATCTCCCTTTTTAGCAAGATAATATGCCGATCTCACAGCTTCCTCGATGGAGGTTGTCTCAACAATTGTAGGGACCTTGTCCTTAAAAGCTTCCATGATCTTCCTGTTATCCTTACCAAGGCAAACCACAGCTTTTACTTTTTGCTTTACAACATTGAAAAGCTCTGAATAATCATTCCCTTTATCGATGCCTCCCACTATCCAGACAACATCAGTCTCCATGCACTCAAGCGCATACCATGTGGAGTTGACATTAGTGGCCTTTGAATCATTGATGAAGCTTATTCCGCTGACCTTTATCACAGGTTCAAGACGGTGTTCCACTCCCTGAAAATCAGCAAGACTTTCCCTGATAACATCTTTCCTGATGTTGAGCACTTTACCTGCGATGGCTGCTGCCATCGAGTTATAGGTATTGTGACGGCCTTTGAGAGCAAGTTCATGAATGGTCATAAGGTTGGTTTTATTAAGGTAATCAATTACTAATTCCCCGTTTTCTATATATGCTGTCATATTATCTTTTTCTGTATCCGAGAAGGGAAGAAGCGTCATCGCGAACTCTTTCTTTGCCAGCTCAGCTTTTATTACAGGATCGCCGGACCAGTAGATCAGGAAATCAGATCTGGTCTGATTCTGTGTGATTCTGAATTTTGAATCGATATAATTCTGGAACTTATATCCATACCTGTCGAGATGATCCGGAGTGATATTCAGAAGGATTGCAACTTCTGCCCTGAAGCTGTACATCCCGTCAAGCTGGAAGCTGCTCAGTTCAATTACATAATAGTCATGGGAACCTTCAGCGACCGCCATGGCAAAGCTGCTTCCGACATTGCCCGTCATCACAACATCCTTTCCGGCTTTCTTAAGCATATGAAAAAGCAGGTTAGTGACAGTCGTTTTCCCGTTGCTTCCGGTAACGCAAATTTTGATACCGCCGGCAAAGCGGCCGGCGAATTCAATCTCAGAGATCACAGGTATTCCTTTGCCTCTGATCTTTGATATTACAGGCGAATCTTCCCTTATCCCGGGGCTTTTGATAACTTCATCGGCATTTAGTATCTCGCTTTCTGTATGCTGTCCCTGCTCCCACACGATTTTGTTATCATTCAGGATCTTGCTGTATTTCTCTTTTACTTTACCATTATCTGAAACAAAAACATCGAATCCTTTTTTCAGTGCCAGTACCGCTGATCCTGCACCGCTCTCCCCGGCTCCCAGTATTACAACTCTCTTCTTCATACCGCTATCTGATCTTAAGCGTCACTATACTTATTACTGCCAATATTATTGCCACTATCCAGAACCTTATGACGATTTTAGGCTCCGGATAACCTTTTTTCTGATAATGATGGTGAAGCGGCGCCATCAGAAATAAACGGCGCCCTGCCCCATATTTACGTTTTGTTCTTTTGAACCAGGCTACCTGAAGGACTACAGAAAGATTTTCAACAAGGAATATCCCGCACAGTATAGGGATCAGCAGCTCTTTCCTTATAATAATTGCGAATACGGCAATTATCCCTCCCAGGGCCAGCGACCCTGTATCACCCATGAAAACCTGGGCAGGGTAAGAATTATACCAGAGGAATCCAATAGTGGCCCCCATGAAGGCAGCCGCAAATATTACAAGCTCTTCTGAACCGGGTATGAACATTATATTAAGGTAATTCGCGTAATTGGCATTACTTGAAACATAAGCCAGAATTCCGAGCGCAGCACCTATAATTGCTGATGTTCCGGTAGCCAGACCGTCAAGTCCGTCAGTGAGATTTGCTCCGTTTGAGACAGCTGTGAGAATAAAGATTACAATAACTACAAAAACGAACCACGTCCAGGGTTGCCGGTGGTCTTTATTGATAAATGATACCAGCCATGAATAATCAAACTCATTGTTTTTGATAAACGGGATTGTTGTCTTGGCAGATTTCCTTTCCACCGAAATTTCATTCTCCGGTGATATGGTCACTGGCTGATCGAGCAGTTCCATTTTATCTTTTATGGAGAGCTCCGAAACATTGACCTTCTCAATTATAATTACTTCCTTGCTTAGAAAGAGTACCAGCCCCACTATCAGACCGAGCACTATCTGTCCTATAATCTTGAACCGTCCTGCAAGCCCTTCCTTATTCTTCTTAAATATTTTAATATAATCATCCAGGAATCCTATAAGGCCCAGCCACAGTGTGGTAAGTATCATCAGGAGCACATAAACGTTATCAAGCTTTGCAAAAAGAAGCACCGGGACAACTATGGAAGCAAGAATTATTATTCCTCCCATTGAAGGAGTGCCTTCCTTGCGGTACTGACCTTCAAGGCCCAGATTCCTTACAACTTCGCCTGCCTGCTTTCTCTGAAGGAATAGAATAATCCTTTTACCAATCATCAGGGAAATGATGAGGGATGTGATCACTGCAGCCGCTGACCTGAATGAGATGAACCGGAACACTCCTGCTCCCGGGATATTAAGCTTATCAAGATATTCAAACAGATAATAGAGCATTCCTTAAATTATTTTAGTGATAATGCTTTTTTCAACTCTTCCCTGTCGTCGAAATGATGCCTTATACCCATGATCTCCTGGTAAGGCTCATGGCCCTTTCCGGCAACCAGGATCACATCTCCAGGACTGGCAAGAATAACGGCTGTTTTTATTGCTTCGCGGCGGTCAGCAATCCTGAGGGTCTTCTTTTTCATTTCCGGAGTTATTCCTGCTTCCATTTCATCAAGTATCTTCTCAGGATCTTCGGTCCGCGGATTATCTGATGTCAGGATCAGCTTAGTGCTGCCTTCAGCAGAGATAGCTGCCATCTTCGGTCGTTTAGTCCTGTCGCGGTCGCCGCCGGCTCCGACAACAGTTATCAGCTGGATATCTCCTTCACGTATCTTATTGAGAGTTTCCAGAACATTAAGAAGTGCATCCGGTGTATGAGCATAATCCACTATTCCGGTTATTCTGTTTCCCGTTCTCACAATTTCAAGCCTGCCGGCAACCGGCGTAAGGGTGCTGAGAACTTTAAGTATTTCTTTCGTGTCCGCGCCAAGGATCGACGAAGCAGCACAGACAGCCAGCAGGTTTGAAGCATTGAAATCTCCGATAAACCTGGTCCATACTTCCTGCCCCAACATCCTGAGACCCATTCCCTCAAAGCTCTGCTCTATAATGCCTCCGCGAAAGTCCGCCATTCCCCGGATTGAAAAAGTATATTGCTGTGCCCTGCAATTCTGGATCATCACCTTGCCATTACGGTCATCAGCATTCACGAGTGCAAAAGCATTTTCCGGAAGTGAATCGAAAAAGCTCTTCTTTGCTGCCAGGTAATCTGTCGAAAGTCTTATGATAATCGAGATGGTCATGGGTCAGGTTGGTAAAGATGCCTCCGGCAAAGACAAGTCCGGCAATACGTTGCTGATCAGCAGAATGCGAACTTACTTCCATGAATGCATAATCGCAACCTGCTTTAACCATTTCCTGCATCAGGCTGTTCAGCCGGACAGGATCAGGGGTTGTATGGGTTGCAGGTAACTCCTTATCTATAACATAATTGCATACCGTTGAAAAGAGTCCGCATTTATATCCGAGACCTGTGAACATTTTGTAAAGCAAAGTAGCTATTGTTGTCTTGCCGTTGGTTCCGGTCACTCCAACAAGCTTCAGTGATGAAGAGGGATTATTAAAAAAATTGGAGGATGCCTGTCCGAGCGCTTTTGCCGGATCAGCGGTTTTAATCCAGCAAACCTGTGGATCAGGATTATCAGGAATCTTTTCACAGATAACTGCAACAGCACCAGCTTTAAGGGCGCTTGTGATATAGTCGTGCCCATCGTTCCTGGTTCCCCTTACTGCAACAAAGAGTGATCCCGCTGTCGCATTCCGGGAATCAAAGATTATATTTTCAATAGCTGTTTCCCTGTTTCCCGAAACGGAAATTATATTAATACCCCTTAATATATTATCCAGCTTCATCGTATCACATATTCATTTCAAGAGAGACCACCTGACCTTCGAAATATCTTGCACCATGCTCAGGAGCCTGTCTGCGCACTTTTCCCCTGCCATTGTATTTCACCCTGTAGCCTGAATTTTCGAGCAGGTAAACAGCATCTCTGAGGCTCATTCCGCGGACATCAGGGACCAGTCCTTTTGTTATATTCAGGCCTGCAAGCCTTACAGTGTCGCCGCTCTCCCTGGTTGTCACCCACTCCTTATCTGAACCTCTTTTATATCTTACATCCAGCTCTCTTAGTACCTGGTTTATATCTGCCCTGTACCCGTTTCCGGCATCCGGCGCAATGGGATTTTTATTATCCTGGTTTATATTCCTGTAATCCCGGAAGAAATTTGTTGCATAGAGTTTGTCGGATATTTCTTTAAAAACCGAACCTGCTACAATGTTTCCGTAATAGACTCCGTTTGAAGGAGCATTAACCACAACTATACATGAGTAAAGAGGATTTTCTGCAGGAAAATATCCGACAAATGAAGCCTGATATGAGATTCCTCCCGACTTGTAACCCGATTTCCCCCTTGCGATCTGCGCAGTACCTGTTTTCCCGGCAATCCTGTAATTCGGATTTTGCAGATTTGTAGCGGTACCATACTCTACAACTCCTTCCATCATTTTTTTTGCCTTTTTTATTGTTGACCGTGAGGCGATGGAATTGATTATTACATCAGGCTCAAAACGTTTTATAATATTACCGGACCGCAGGACGGCTGTAACAAATCTTGGTTTCATCATCCTGCCATCATTTGCAACAGCATTATAAAATGTAAGAATCTGAAGGGGGGTGAGCTGTACCTCATAACCGTGCGACATCATCGGCAGCGACAGCCCCGACCAGAGCTTATCACCGGGGTATCTTATCAGGGGTATTCCTTCACCTTTAATCTGGATATCGAGGGATTGATTCAGCTTCATGGCATAGAGGCGGTTTACAAAGTCTCTCGGATTATCCTTATAATGCTCATATATCAGCTTTGATGTTCCTACATTGGATGATTTTTCAAATATCTGTTTCACTGTAAGCCTGCCATAGCCTTCCTCCTTTGTATCCCTGACAACCATATTATAGAACCTTACCGAACCGGTTCCAGTATCTACGACATCTCCGGTATCTATCACTCCGTCTTCAATTGCTGCCATTAACGATGGCAGCTTGAAGGTTGAGCCAGGTTCCGTGCTTTCAGCAATTGCATAATTATAAGTTTCATGGTATGTGCCGTCACTGGTCTGTTCCAGGTTTACTATTGCCCTGATATCGCCTGTTGCCACCTCCATTACAACTGCGCAGCCATGATGAGCATCATGCTTTTTAAGCTGGTTAACCAGAGCAGAGGTTGCAACATCCTGAAGATCAATATCTATAGTAGTTACCACATCATTCCCATCTCTTGGTTCAACACTGCCAGCCCCGTCAACTGTGATCCAGTCGCCGCCCGTTAGACGTTGTTTAATCACAACACCGTTTTTTCCGCCAAGATCTTTATTAAATGATCCTTCGACCCCTACCTCTGTTCCCTCGTCCCCCAGGTTAAGATACCCTATGGTCCTTGCTGCCAGCTCATTGTTTGGAAGTATTCTCCTGTTCTCAGCCTGTGCCACCATTCCCCCCTTGAATTGTCCTTCGCGGAAAATAGGGAGATCTTTCAGCTTCCTGAGGGTCTTATAATCTGCCTTCCTCTGAATGAGAAAATATCTGTCGCCTCTTTTTCTTGCTTCGGTTATTACAGTTTTCCATCCGGCTGCTGTTCTATCTCCCAGTATCTTAGCCAGACCTGCAGAAAGTCCGTTAATACCGTTCGACCATGTAGCCGCCGACATTCCTGAGCTACGGGTATCCATATAAATTGTATAATACGGGACTGAGCTGGCCAGAAGCCTGCCGTCATACGCCAGTATATCACCTCTGTTTGCAGGCATCTCGGCTGTCTTGTAAACATACTTTTCGCTCATAGCTGTCCATTTCCCATGCTGAACAACCTGGAGGATCACTACGCGGATAAGTATAGCCAAAGCCAGGATTGCCATTGTAAAATAAACAATGCCGCTGCGCCACACTATTTCATCCCTTACAGACATCTCTTTATTTTCTGTCAACAAGTAATTTATAAGGCGGAGTCTTCAACTCCTCGAGACCCAGTCCCCTTTCCATCACCAGCCTGTACACTACTGACTGTCTGCTTAAATACATCAGGTCGGCTGAGGTCGATAACGATTCAGCCCTGAGCTCCTTGACTTCTCTCTGAAGCCGGGTTGATTCGCGTGTAACCTTCTCTGCGTGAAACCTGTTACCAATATAAATCGCCGCCAGCAGAGTGATAAACAGTATATACCACAGGTTCTTAAGAATTATCTTCTCAGTGACCATGCTTCCGCTAAGTAGTTCTTTAAGGAAGCTACCTGTCTTTGCCTTCCCTGGCTTCCTCTTCTCTGAACCGGGCTCTGCCATTATTTTATTTTTTCAGCTATTCTTAACCGTGCACTTCTCGATCTGCTGTTCCTGGCTATTTCTTCGCTTGCAGGTGTGATCCCTTTCCTGGTCAGCACCCTGAACGGAGTTTCCGGATTGCCATAGAAATCTTTCTTTTCAATTCCTTCAAAATTTCCTGTGCGCATAAAATTTTTCACAATCCTGTCCTCAAGAGAGTGATAGGTAATAACAACAAGCCGTCCGCCTATGTTGAGTATCTCCAGGGTTTGCAGAAGCATCTCCTTCAAAAAATCGATCTCATGGTTTACCGCAATCCTTAATGCCTGAAAAATCCTTGCATAAAATTTATTTTCCTGCCTTGACGGCGTCAGTTTTCCGATTGCAGCGATCAGATCTCCTGCCGTGGAAATCGGTCTTCCGGACCTCGCACTGACTATCTCTTTTGCAATCTTCCTCGAATTTGTAAGCTCACCGTAATTATAAAATATGTCTGCCAGCAGTGCTTCATCGATCGTCCTGATCATGATGGCTGCAGTCATGGGATTACTCCTGTTCATCCTCATGTCCAGCGGGGCATCATGACGAAAAGTGAATCCTCTTTCAATCTCATCGAACTGGTGAAAGGAAACACCGAGATCAGCAATAAGTCCGTCAACTGAAGTTATACCATTGAATCTGAGGTTGTTTTTCAGGAAGCGGAAGTTCTGATCCAGAAAGAGAAACCTTTTATCATCAATTATGTTCTGCCTGGCATCATCGTCCTGATCAAAGGCTATCAGCCTGCCGGTAGTCAGGTGTTTCAGTATCTCTTTTGAATGACCTCCTCCTCCGTAGGTAACGTCAACATATATCCCGTCGGGACGGATATTCAGACCAATGACACTCTCATCCAGCAGTGCGGGTATATGATAATCCATTATTTATCAGGATCATTAGTTGTTCCACCCATCAGCTTTTCAGCCAGGTCGGCAAAATTGCCGGCAGGTATGCCGATCTTTTCATAGACAATTGCTGACCATATTTCAATCCGGCCATCCTGCCCGGCAAGTACCAAATCCCTGTCAGCGCCGATCATCTCAAGCATTCGTTTAGGTATAAGCATGCGGTTGTTGCTGTCGAGAGAGAGCTCAGCAGTTCCCTTGAAGAAATTTCTCAGGAAAGTATTATGCTCCCTGTTATAGGGATTTATTCTCTTCCTGATCTTCTCAAGCTGCCTGTTCCAGTCTTCAATTGAATAGAGCACAAGGCAATTTTCGAATATATCTTTCCTTACTACAAACTGGTCACGTGCTCCATCAGGCATCTGCTTCTTGAATGCCATCGGAAGGATGATCCGTCCCTTGACATCAGCTTTGCATGTATAATCCCCAATAAATGTGGCCATAAACCATTAATTGTGATAAAACTGCTAAAATAAGAAAAAATTATCCACTTTCCCCCACTTTCACCCACTTTTTAATTTATTGTTGATAACTTTTAGCATTGGAAAAAGAGTCCTTTTCAGGCTTTCAGGTTTTTACAATATCACCAGCATGTATCTTCAAATCGCAGGATCACATCTCCCGGGATTCTGCCTCTCCCCTTCGGTCCCCCTCTCCCAGCTTCAGTTAACCTCATCCCCAGGCCCCTTCCGCTAGTTCCCTGACCTCATCCCCAGGCTCCTTCCGCTGGTTCATTGACCTCATCCCCCGGCCCCTTCTGCTGGTTCATTGACCTCATCCCCCGGCCCCTTCTGCTGGTTCATTGACCTCATCCCCCGGCCCCTTCTCCCGGGGGGAGAAGGGGTGTAAGACATTGTGCATGTGTGTATTAGCCCCTCTCCCTTGGGAGAGGGGTTGGGGTGAGGTCGGTTAAAAACCAGAGGGGTTGGGGTGAGGTCGGCTAAAAACCAGAGGGGTTGGGGTGAGGTCGGCTAAAAACCAGAGGGGTTGGGGTGAGGTCGGTTAAAAACCAGAGGGGTTGGGGTGAGGTCGGCTAAAAACCAGAGGGGTTGGGGTGAGGTCGGTTAAAAACCAGAGGGGTTGGGGTGAGGTCATATGAAACAGAAAGTGGCGTTATGTTGAATTTCTGTGATTCAATTTTTTGGTAAATTTGCATCCTCATTCTCAATAATTCTACAGTCAAATGCAGGATTCTGTTGAACGGAAAGGTATTCGGACAATCGATTTAAAGGCAGTCATCTCATCCAAGAACAAGACACTCGCAAAAGTCATTCCGGATTTTATTATTAATTATCTTAAAAGGATCATCCACCAGGATGAGATAAATGAGATCCTTACAATCTATGCCGATCGCAGGGATGCTGCGTTTGTCGCCGGCGCTCTTGAGTATTTAAAGATCCGGTATAGTGCTTATGGTCAGGAAAACCTTCCCTCTTCCGGGCGATTTATCTTTGTTTCAAACCACCCTCTCGGAGGTCTGGACGGGCTTGTCTTCATCAATGAAATTGCAAAATTTTACAGCAACATTAAATTCCCGGTAAATGATATCCTGACCCAGATCGACAATCTGTCCGGGATATTTCTTCCGATTAACAAACATGGAGGGCAGGCAAGAGAAGCGGCAAAAGTCCTTGAAGAGACTTATGCTTCAGACTGCCAGATACTCTATTTTCCTGCAGGTCTTTGTTCCAGGAAGAAAGGAGGCATCATCCGGGATCTTGAATGGCATAAAAGCTTCATTTCCAAAGCCATACAATATAAGAGGGATATCGTCCCCGGGTTTTTCTCAGGGAGGAATTCTGACTTCTTTTACAACCTTGCAAGAGTAAGGGCATTACTCGGCATAAAAGCCAACATTGAAATGCTTTATCTTCCGGATGAAATGTTTACCCAGAAGGGTAAGAAGATCTCGCTCGTTTTTGGAAAGCCAATTCCGTGGCAGACTTTTGACCGGACAAAATCTGCGCCTGAATGGGCAGAATGGGTAAAATCAAGATGCTACCAATTGGAATCTTCAATTATTTGCTAGACTGTGAGATATAAAATATTATCTTGCATGGACTTTTTTAAAAAAAAATTCGAAACTGTTTATTATGAGTGAAATGATCGAACCTGTTGTTTTACAACAGCCGATAGACCAGATAATGGCAGAATTAACAAAGGATAAGCTTTTGAGGCATACCAATAATGGCAACAACGAAGTATATGTTTTTGATAATAACACTTGTCCTGCGCTTATGCATGAGGTTGGCAGGGTAAGGGAGATCACTTTCCGTCACGCAGGAGGCGGAACTGGTCATTCCATTGATATTGACAGCTTTGATACTGCAAAGGAAGATCCGCAGCAGCAGCTTATTGTCTGGGATCCGGATAACAGGGAGCTCATAGGCGGATATCGTTTTTATTTTCCTCCAAAAGGATGCACAAATTGTGATATAACAAAACTCGCATCATCAGCATATTTTAATTTTTCCGAAAAATTCCTCGCTAAATATTACCCGCACATGATGGAACTGGGACGGTCATTTATCCATCCCGATTACCAGTCACGGTCAGGGGGAAGAAAAAGTCTTTTTGCGCTCGATAATCTTTGGGACGGACTGGGAGCGATTATTCTTGATAATCACCATTTGAAATATCTTTTCGGGAAAGTGACAATGTATCCGCATTTTAACAGGAACGCAAGGAATATGATCCTCTATTTTCTTAAAAAACATTTTGGAGATCCTGATAATATGGTCACACCGAAAGATCCGGCGGACATCGTTATTCCTTATAATGAAATGAGAAAGTTATTCAAAGGCTGGCGTTACAAGGAAAACTACAAGATCCTTTCTGCCGAAGTCAGGAAGCTCGGAGAAAACATCCCTCCCCTGATCAATGCGTATATGAACCTTTCCCCGACAATGAGGACTTTCGGCACCTTTATAAATTACAAGTTCGGGAACGTTGAAGAGACTGGTATAATGATAACTTTGAGGGACATATATGTTGAAAAGATCAACAGGCACCTGTCTTCATACAAAAAAGACTTCCTGATAACATGGTTCTCCCACGAGCCTCAGTAAGCCCTGACGTTCCTCCCTTCAATATAATTTATAAATGACTGATTGGAGACTTTATTACCTCCCGGGGTAGGGTAATTTCCTGTAAAGTACCAGTCGCCGGTATGCCCCGGACAAGCTTTATGTAACCCTTCTATTGACTGAAAAACTATTTCGACCTGAGCATTAATCTCCACTGTTTTAAGCATCTCTGCGATTTTCCCCGATATCTCTTCAGCAGTGAACGGCTGATAAATTTCTTTAACCAGGTTGCTGACATCATTTACTGGCTTTTGGATCTCTTCCTGAGCTCTATTATAAAGCTCTTTTATAAAAGGTTCCCGGTCTGCATCATTTAATAACTCAATTGCAGCCCTGAATGCTATAAGATCTCCAAGCTTTGCCATGTCAATTCCATAGCAATCAGGGTATCTTAACTGTGGAGAAGAAGAGACGACAACAATCTTTTTCGGATCAAGTCTGTCGAGTATCTTTATAATGCTCTTTTTAAGAGTTGTTCCCCTGACGATTGAATCATCGATAACAACCAGATTATCAATCCCCCTTTTGATAACTCCGTAAGTAACATCATATATATGTCCGACCAGATCGTCCCGGCTTTTATCCTCTGTAATGAAAGTCCTGAGTTTTGCATCCTTGACGGCAATTTTTTCAACCCTGGGCCTTCTGTTGATAATACCAGCCAGTTCTTCCCCTGAAAGTTTATTCCCCTTTTGCAGAATTGTATCGACTTTCCATTTATTGAGATAATCCTCTACACCTTTAATCAGACCGTAGAACGCACTTTCAGCAGTATTGGGTATATACGAAAATACAGTATGATCAAGATCATAATCAATTGCTTTAAGTACAGGGTAAGCGAGAAGTTCGCCAAGCTTTTTCCTCTCTTTGTAAATTTCTTTATCCGTTCCCCTGGAAAAATAAATCCTTTCAAAAGAGCATTTACTCGGCTCCGTTTCTTCCCGGATCTTTTCAACTGAAATTTCCCCGGATGCTTTAACTATTAAGGCATGAGCTGCCGGAAGTTCTTCAACGCCAATTGTCCTCACATTGAAGATTGTCTGAATTACAGGTCTTTCGGATGCTGCTACAACCACCTCATCATTACTATAATAAAAGACCGGTCTGATCCCGGCAGGGTCTCTCATCACAAATGCATCACCGTGACCTACCATTCCAACCATGGCATATCCACCATCCCATTCACGGCTGGCCTTAGTCAGTACTGTAACGAGGTCAAGGTTCTTTTCGATAAGAGGGGAGATCTCCTTTTTTGAATATCCCTGCTCCTTGAATTGCCTGAAGAGCCTTTCATTTTCCTCATCAAGCCTGTGACCCACATTTTCAAGAATAGTAACAGTATCGGAGAAATCTACAGGATTCTGGCCAAGCTCCACAAGATGGCTGAACACTTCGCTGACATTTGTAAGGTTGAAGTTGCCTGCCATGACAAGGTTCCTGGATTTCCAGTTATTCTCGCGGCTCACAGGATGGACATAATCGATCTTATAGTTCCCGTATGTACCATATCTCAGGTGTCCGAGGTATACGTCACACGCAAACGGTATGTTCTCTTTTATAAAAACAGGATCCGATAACTGATCTTTATTTGTCCTTCTGATCCTCTCGATGTCATCATAAATTGGTCCGAATATTTCCTTGATGGGGTTTGGTTTGTTCGACCTTTGTCTGAAGATATATCTGTTTCCGGGTTTTACATCCAGCTTTATCCCTGCAATCCCTGCCCCATCCTGGCCCCTGTTATGCTGCTTTTCCATCATGAGGTACATTTTCTGCAGCCCGTAATCCCATGTACCATACTTTTCAATATAGTATTCCAGCGGCTTCCGCAATCTCAACAGTGCAATGCCACATTCATGTTTGATACTTTCGCTCATAATTAATTTTTAATCAGGTCCGGATAGTTGATAATCGCCGGTACCGGGTAGGCATTCGGAAACTCATTCCTGATCAAAACGAGATATTTATATGCTTCTGTTTTAGTCCTGAAGTCCCCTGCCCGGACAACAAAGTATCCCGGTTCCTGAAATCCAGCATAAGACAAAATATCCGGAAATTTGTTTATAAACCTTGCTCTTGCCTTGGCTGATTCCTCTTTCGCATTCCTTACGGAACTGTAATATATCTGAATCCTGAATCCTTCCATACCCTGAGTATTCTCCTCCAGTGTCCTCAGTTTTTTGTGAGCGAGAATATACCGGCTTATAAGAGTATCCACCGACTGGCTCTGGTAAATGGTAAGCTTCCCTGATCCACCATCCCTTTGAAACAGATCAGCAGTTTTTATGAAAGCTTGTGAACTGCACAACCCCGTCGTCAGAATAATTATTAAGAATGAAAATACAGACTGTCTGATCATGGTTCGAAATTAACAGTTATTGCTGCCCGGACTTAAGTCCAAGATAAAAATTATCGCTTAATGACCCGGCTACAATAATGTTTCCGTCGTAGTTAATATCAAGATCTTTTCCGATAGCATCAGTATTGTAAGCATCACATGCATTAAAGAATCTTACAAGTTCAGTTGCATATCCGTTAAGAGGTTCGATTACGCTGATGAAATAACAGTTCTCATTCAGCATTAATATATGATTATCGCTGTTTATGACTAGTTTGGTTCCTGAATTTGAATTCTCAAGGTATTTCTTTTTGCCCGTTATCCCCGTTTTGCCCAGCGATGCAATAAAAGAATTATCAAGAATTCCATCCTTACGTTCAACTTCAGTCATGCCGGAAACATAAATGCTGTCCGATCCGCCAATGATAATTCCATGGCAGGCTGATGTAACATCAGGGTTATTATAGAGTTCCGTTTCCCAAAGCTTCTGAATGCCAGAGTTGTATTTTGCAACTGCCGCCCTGGACTTTGCTCCGGAATTTTTCCTTGTCAGGGCAAGATATATATTTCCGGAATTATCAGCTGCCACATCACCGGCAGATATAAAGGCAACATCCGGTATCTCTTTTTTCAGGAGTATCTGACCGGCTGTGTCAAATCTTATTATCAGTAATCCTCCTGCACCGTCTCCTGAAGCATCAGGATCAGCTCCTGCAACTGCAAGGAATTTTCCACTTCCTGAATAAAGCAGGCTGGCTCTTTCGATAATAAAACCTGCAGTCAGAGTTGTATCCCGGATTTTGTTGTCTCTCATGTTTATCCTGGTAATCAGGAGTTTCCCGTTGGTGCTCCCCGCTGCGATATAGCATGATGTGTCGCTCCAGCCTGAAGTGTAAAGCCCTTCAAGCCCGGAGGCATATTCCATTATGATGTTTTTATCAGATGAGAGTTTTATGAGATAAGGGTTGCCGTTAAGCTCTCCGCCTGCAAATATTCCTGAATCAGCGGTTGCACTGATGAAATATGCATTACCCGGACCAAATGATCTGTTCCACAGTATTTCGTCTCTTTCCTTTTTGCAGGAAAATATCAAAAAGGGAAATGCGACAAAGATGAGAACCTTTTTCATGGTTTCTATTCCAGGGCAGCCGCCAGGTCGTCCGTCATTTCTAGGTTATGGTATACATTCTGGATGTCATCGTCATCTTCAAGAACTTCGATAAATTTAAGGACTTTCTTGGCCGATTCAACATCAAGCTTTTTGGTGTCATTAGGTACTCTTTTTAAACCTGATTCCTCAGGTTCTATGCCCAGTTCATTAAGTTTCTTGCTGACATTCCTGAAATCCTCCTTTGCACATGTGATTGTCAGGGTATCGCCGTTAACATCAAAATCCTCTGCACCTGCATCAATCATTTCAAGCTCGAGCTCATCAATCTTAAACCCCTGATTTCTGACAGTAAAAACACCTTTCCGTTCAAACAGGAAACTGAGAGATCCGTTAGTTCCGAGGTTTCCTCCATATTTATTGAATGCCGACCTGACTGAGGCAACAGTTCTGTTGTTGTTATCAGTAAGGCACTCTGCAATAATAGCAATACCATGAGGTGCATATCCTTCAAACGTCGTCTCAATATAGCTTTCCGCTTCAGAGGCCGTTGCTTTTTTTATCGCCCGTTCAATATTATCTTTGGGCATATTAGCCCCCTTTGCATTCTGAATAGCCAGCCTTAGCCTTGAGTTTGTGTCAGGATCTCCTCCACCTTCCTTAGCAGCGATAATTATCTCCTTGATAATCTTGGTGAATATCTTGCCTCTTTTGGCATCTGTTGCACCTTTCTTTCTTTTAATCGTTGACCATTTATTGTGACCTGACATACAACGTATTTTAATTATTACGAATGCAAAATTAAATATTTCTTTAATACATCAATCTACTTATGTACTTTTGTAGGCTTAATAATAAGGTTACAGGCTTCAGACAACAGGTTTTGGGTCAATTATGATTGAAATTCCTGTAGCCAGCAGCCTGAAGACTTGCGATTGCATAATGTATTTCCCGTCATATTGAAATGTCTAAAAAGGTATACATAGAAACTTATGGCTGCCAGATGAATGTGGCTGACAGCGAGGTTGTAGCTTCCATCCTCATGGATAAAGGATTTAAGCCGACTGAAAATATTGATGAAGCGCAATTAATACTGATCAACACGTGTTCTATCCGCGAAAATGCAGAGCAGCGTATCTGGAGCAGGCTAAGGAATATCAGGAGCCTTAAAAAGAAGAATAAAGATCTTATGGTGGGAGTTATTGGCTGCATGGCCGAAAGGCTGAAGGAGAAAGTTCTTGAAACCGACCATCTGGTCGATATTGTAGTTGGTCCGGATGCTTACCGTGAGCTTCCCGGCCTTGTAACAGAGGCTGCATCTGGTCATAAAGCTGTAAATGTCCTTTTGTCAAGGGAAGAGACTTATGCTGATATTTCCCCTGTAAGGATGGATAGAAACGGAGTCTCATCATTTGTTTCCATAATGAGAGGATGCAATAATATGTGCGCCTATTGTGTGGTGCCATATGTAAGAGGAGCTGAAAGAAGCCGCGATCCGGAATCCGTAATAGCGGAAGTGAACAGCCTCTTCGAATCTGGTTACAGGGAAGTCACGCTCCTGGGGCAGAACGTAGATTCATACAACTGGAAAAAGGGAGGCACGTCGACAGGATTCCCGGAGCTTCTTGAAATGGTTGCTGGTATTAATCGTATGCTCAGGGTCAGGTTTTCAACTTCACATCCTAAAGATATTTCTGAGGACCTGCTTAAAACTATCGCACGGCATGAAAATATATGCAGGCATATTCATCTTCCCGCCCAGAGCGGCAGCAGCCGTATCCTGAAACTCATGAACCGGGAATATACACGCGAATGGTATATGGACAGGATAAGCGCTATTAAAACCATCATACCCGGTTGTTCTGTTTCAACTGATATGATAGCCGGATTCTGTACTGAGACTGAGGAAGACCACCAGGCATCACTTTCACTGATGGAATGGGCCGGATTTGATTTTGCTTACATGTTCAAATACAGTGAACGACCCGGCACAAAGGCAGCAAGAAAATATTCAGATGATGTGCCCTTTGAAATTAAAACCAGAAGGCTTAATGAGATAATTGCCCTTCAGAACAGGATCTCAGCAGCTTCAAAGAAGAATGATATCGGAAAAGTATTTGAGGTTCTTGCTGAGGGTCCTTCAAAAAGGTCAGCTGACCATCTTTCAGGTCGCACATCACAGAACAAGGTTGTGGTTTTTCCGCGAAGCAATTTCATTAAAGGAGATTATTTAAAAGTCATCATCGAAAAAAGTACTTCTGCTACTCTGATCGGGAAAGTTATTGTCCCTTAAAAGGTTTGCTCTTTATTTCTGTTAATTGTAACTTGTATAGTTTTTAAGACCATAATTATGAAACGCTCTATTCCTGTTATCATTGTAACATTTATTATCTTCATGCCGGTTGGCCTGACGGGTCAGAAATCCGGACATGTCTCCGAAAAGAAAGTAACAGTATCTGGTATAATTACAGGTCAGGATGGCAAACCGGTATCCGGTGCTCAGATATATGTCGATAGCGTGAACACAGGAACTCTCACAAACGGACTGGGAAAATATAAAATAAAAGTTAATCCCGGCGCAAAAAAGCTTATAGCAGGTTCAGCTGATCATGGCTATGGAGTTGCTGATATAAATTTCAGTAGACCAGTCAATATTACCCTGAACGGGGATACAAAAAATCTTGCAGCTTTTATTGCAAGGAATACAAGTGAAAAAGCACAGGGAAGGGCTAACAAATCACTGAAAATAAATGCATATAATGATATTTACCAGATGATCCGGCAGGAAGTACCAGGTGTGGTTGTAAGCGGGAAAAGCATAGTGGTCCAGCAGCAGAATTCATTCCTGGGAAGTAGTCAGCCTTTGTTTGTTGTAAATGGGGTCAGGGTAACCAGTATTGATTATATCAATCCTCTTGAAGTCAAATCTATACAGTTGCTTAAAGGATCCAATGCAAATATCTATGGCATTGAAGGTGCCAATGGTGTAATAAGTATAATTCTTAAATCGGGTGCAGATAAATAATTATTATAATGAAAACGAAGATTTTAGTTCTGATCCTGCTTGCTTGCTTTGTGCCTTACAATAGCATATCGGGTCAAAAAGCCGGAAAAAAGATTGTATTATCCGGGAATGTCAAAGATATCAAAGGCAATCCGGTCAATGGAGCGATGATCTTTATTGATAATAAAAACACCAGAGTGTCAACTGATAATAGCGGATCATTCAGGGTTAAAGTCAAACCGGATGCAAAGAATATCTCAGCAATTTCCGTCTCAGGAGGTAAGGGAATATCATTGATTGAAGGGAAAACCATTGTTGATATTGTTCTTACCGGGTCTGTTGCACCTTCACAAACCCAGGAAAAAGCTGTCAGTGAAGACGATGTAAATATCGGATACGGGACAGTAAGCAAAAAGAACCTGACATCAAGCGTAAGCAAAATAGATGCCACCAATAACAGATTCGCAGGCTATAATAATATCTATGATCTGATCAGAGGCCAGTGTCCGGGTGTGAATGTCAACGGAAAAAGCATTACCATAAGAGGTGTCAATACTATCATGGGAAGCACTGACCCCTTATTTGTTGTTGACGGAATAGTTGTGAATTCACTGGATTTTATAAATCCCCAGGAGGTAAGATCAATTGAAGTCCTCAAAGACTCGTCAGCCGCCATTTATGGCTCAAGAGGTTCAAATGGTGTCATTATGATAAGCCTGAAAGGAACTGAAAGGCCTGGAAAGTAGTCACTCCTTATTCTTCACGGAAATTTTCAGCTGCAGCTCATCGAGCTGCTTTTCAGAAATAGGAGCCGGGGTATCGAGCATGACATCCCGTCCGGAATTATTTTTCGGGAACGCAATAAAATCGCGGATTGAATCCTGACCCCCGAACATTGCGACCCATCTGTCAAATCCGAATGCAATTCCTCCATGTGGTGGTGCGCCATATTTAAAAGCGTTAAGCAGGAACCCGAATTGATTGTTTGCCTCTTCTTCAGTGAAGCCAAGCACTTTGAACATCAGCCTCTGTACTGAGGCATCGTGTATTCTGATTGAACCTCCTCCTATTTCAACACCGTTAATTACCAGGTCGTATGCATTTGCCCTGACTTTTCCGGGATCTTTTTCCATTAGATGAATGTCTTCAGGCTTTGGCGATGTGAACGGGTGGTGCATTGCAAAAAACCTTTTTTCCTCCTCATCCCATTCCAGGAGAGGGAAATCTACAACCCATAATGGGATGAACTTATCTTTAGTCCTTAATCCTAGTCTTGTGCCCATCTCAAGACGAAGCTCCGACAGGGCATTAAGAGTTTTCTTTTTCTCCCCTGCAAGTATAAGAATAAGGTCTCCCGGAGCTGCATTAAGCGTTACTGCCCATTTAATCAGTTCTTCCTGTGAATAAAACTTATCGACAGTTGATTTAATGCCATCGTCATTATATTTTACATATACCAGTCCTTTTGCGCCGATCTGTGGTTTTTTAACAAATCCGGTAAGTTCATCAAGCTGTTTCCTCGAATATTCTGAACACCCTTTTGCGCAAATTGCCCCGACATATTCGGAGTTGTCGAATACTGCAAAATTATGACCTTTAACAAGGTCCGAAAAGTCAGATATCTTCATCCCGAAACGGAGGTCAGGTTTATCTGAGCCATAAGTTTCCAATGCCTCAGAATAAGGCATTTTACAAAATGGTGCGGTGAAATCAATTCCTCTGACAACCCTGAACAGGTATTTTGCCAGGCCTTCAAAAGTATCAAGTACATCATCCCGTTCCACAAATGACATTTCACAATCGATCTGGGTGAATTCGGGCTGTCTGTCTGCCCGGAGATCTTCATCGCGGAAGCATTTTACAAGCTGGAAATACCTGTCAAAGCCGGCAACCATAAGCAGTTGCTTTAGCGTTTGGGGTGACTGAGGCAATGCATAGAATGTTCCGGGTTGCATTCTGCTTGGAACAACAAAATCGCGCGCCCCTTCAGGAGTAGATTTTATCAGGACTGGTGTTTCGACTTCCACAAATCCAATGGAATCCATGTACTTACGTACCTCCTGCGCTACTCTGTGCCTGAGAATAATATTGTTCTTAACCGGGTTTCTGCGCAGATCGAGGTAGCGGTATTTCATTCTAAACTCCTCACCTCCATCGGTCTCTTCTTCGATCGTAAATGGTGGCAGTTCGCTTTGATTTAAAATATTGAGTACTGACACCTCTATTTCAATCTCCCCGGTTGGCATTTTCGGATTTTTATTGCTTCGTTCCCTTACCCTGCCTGCGGCCTGGATCACAAATTCCCGCCCCAGCTTTCGTGCCTGGCTGCAGAGTCCGGAATTTGTTTCCATATTGAAAACAAGTTGTGTAATTCCGTATCGGTCACGGAGATCGACGAAAGTCATTCCGCCCAGGTCCCTTGATTTCTGAACCCATCCGCATAGTGTGACATCTTCCCCATGATCTATTATTGTAAGCTCCCCGCAGGTATGTGTTCTGTACATTGTTTTTCTTTTTAATTTCAGCAAAATTAAGAAAATAATCAGATTGCTCCCTGTCGCTAAATCTTCTTACTTTTGGTTATTTAAATCATTAGAATGGCTCAGACAAGGGATGAAAAGTATATGAAAGCCGCGCTTGCAGAAGCGCAAAAAGCATATGAAAGGCAGGAGGTTCCGGTCGGTGCTGTGGTAGTTTGTGATGATATAATTATAGCAAGGGCATATAATCTCACAGAAACTCTGAAAGATCCCACAGCTCACGCTGAGATGCAGGCAATCACAGCTGCAGCAAACTGGTTAGGAGGTAAGTATCTTAACGGCTGCACACTTTATGTTACCCTCGAGCCCTGTGCGATGTGTGCAGCAGCTCTCGGGTGGAGCCAGGCTTCCGGATTGGTTTATGGAACAGATGATGAACAGAAAGGATATACAAAAATCAGAAGTCAGCTCCTGCACCCAAAGACCAGAGTGGTAAAGGGCGCCCTGGAACAAGAGTGCAGGACAATAATGGTCAGGTTCTTCAGGAGAAAGAGGAAAATCTGAAAAAAAAACTTAAGTTTACTTAAATTTACTGCTATGACTTTCGATAACAGCAAAACAATCATCAGCTTCAGGATCAGGCTCTTCTTTGTCACTCTAATTGCCTTTGCCTGGATCGCTCTGGCATATATTATTAAGCTTATCAAATTCCCGCTTCTGGGTATCGATGACGGGATCTGGACTATGTTTGTAATCGCAATCTGGGTGCTTGTTGCATTTATGCCGATGATCAGGAACTACCAGTTCATTTATTTCTCAGATGACGGCGAAAACATCATCTTCAGATACTTCAATGCCGGTTTGGTAGGTGGCAAAAAGAATGCTCTTGAGATAAACAAAAATGCTTTCGCTGGTTATAAAACCGAAACTAAATTATTTGGCCTTTCAAGAAGTATTATCCTTTACCAGCAAATAGGACAGGGAGTTGCAAAATTTCCTCCGCTATATATAACTGCACTTACCAGGGAAGAAAGAGCCAGGGTTATTAATGCTCTTGATAATTATTCGGGAAAGAGCGGCTACTAAAACTCAATTGTATGAGTTAAATCATTTTTAATGAACAAAGTACAAACCAACTTTGCCATCCTTACTTTAAATCTTAACTTAAAATATTTATATCATGAACGTAGATAAAATTATGAACAACCTCGAGAAGAAACATCCCGGAGAGGTTGAGTATTTACAGGCAGTCAGGGAGGTCCTTGAATCCATAGAAGAAGTTTACAATGAAAATCCACAGTTTGATTCTGCAAACATAATTGAACGCCTTATAGAACCGGATCGGATAGTAGCATTCAAGGTTCCATGGGTAGATGATGAAGGTAATGTCAGGGTCAATCTCGGGTACCGCATTCAGTTCAATAATGCTATCGGACCCTATAAGGGAGGACTGCGTTTCCATCCGAGCGTCAACCTCTCTATCCTCAAATTCCTGGGATTTGAACAGATATTTAAAAATGCACTCACCACTCTTCCTATGGGCGGCGCTAAAGGCGGTTCTGACTTTGATCCTAAGGGAAAATCAAATGCAGAAGTTATGAGGTTCTGCCAGTCATTCATGCTCGAACTGTGGAAATATATAGGACCTGAAACAGATGTCCCTGCCGGTGATATCGGTGTCGGCGGCCGTGAAATAGGATTTCTGTATGGTATGTACAAAAGGTTAAAGGGTGATCATACTGGTGTTATTACAGGAAAAGGGAGCTATTGGGGCGGATCACTTATACGGCCTGAAGCAACCGGCTTCGGAGGAATATATTTTGCAAAGGAGATGCTAGCTACCAGGAATGATTCTTTAAAAAATAAAACGATTTCCATATCAGGGTTCGGTAATGTTGCCTGGGGAGCTGCTCTTAAAGCATCTGAACTTGGCGGAAAAGTTGTTACTATATCGGGTCCCGATGGATATGTGTACGACCCTGAAGGTATTTCCGGTAAAAAGATTGATTTCATGCTGGAACTTCGGGCATCAAACGAAGATATTGTTAAACCTTATTCCTATGCATTCGAAGGAGTTGAATTCCATGAAGGAAAAAGGCCATGGGAAGTCAAGGTTGATATCGCATTGCCCTGTGCAACGCAAAACGAGCTTAACGGTGAAGATGCTAAAACTCTTATAAACAACGGGGCTGTTTTAGTTGCTGAGATATCAAATATGGGATGTACGCCTGAAGCTGTAGAGCTATTTAATAAACATAAGATGTTATTTGCTCCGGGAAAAGCAGTCAATGCAGGCGGAGTAGCAACATCAGGACTGGAGATGACCCAGAATGCAATGAAATTAAGATGGAACAGGCAGGAGGTTGATGAACGCCTTCATGAGATTATGCATAATATCCATGGGCAGTGTGTTAAGCATGGTAAGAGAGAAGACGGTTTTGTTGATTATGTGAAAGGCGCGAATATTGCCGGATTCCTTAAGGTTGCCAATTCAATGCTGGATATGGGGGTAATATAAATCCGCCTGTCCGGCAAAGCGGGATGGATTGAGGGGTTGTTTTTTTTATTATATTTACATGTCTCAACTCCTCGTGCTATGGCGGAAGACATTTCACTAAAGCATAAAATTGCATTAGGTCTTATTCCTAAGATAGGTGACATAAACGCCCGGAAGCTGGTTTCACACCTTGGCAGTGTGGAAGCCCTGTTCAGGGAACCTTACAGAAACCTGATAAGAATTCCGGGTATTGGATCCGGCCTGGCAGAAAGCATCAGCAACCGCACATATCTTGACATTGCAGAGAAAGAGGCGGAGTATGTAACTAAACATAGCATTAAAACTTTCTTTTACCTCGATTCCGATTACCCTTACAGATTGCGCCAGTGTGATGATTCACCGGTAGTATTTTTCTTTAAAGGCAACTGTAATCTTGATGCTTCAAAAATCCTTAGTGTCGTCGGGACAAGGAGCGCCACACCAAGGGGAAAGGTATTATGTGAAAAGATCATCGGAGGGCTGGCAGCCGGCCACCCGGATCTTGTCATCGTCAGCGGCCTCGCATATGGCATCGATATCGCATCACACAAAGCAGCCCTGTCAGGCAACCTTCCATCTGTTGGTGTTCTGGCCCATGGATTGAAAACAATATACCCCGGTATACACAGATCCACTTCAGAAGCGCTTGTAAAGAACGGAGGACTCCTGACAGATTTCCAGTCAGATGCATTGCCGGAAAGAAATAACTTCATTAAACGTAACCGTATAATTGCCGGTTTATCTGATGCAACCCTGGTTGTTGAATCGGGGATAAAGGGTGGTGCGCTCATTACTGCAGATATGGCCAGCTCATATAACCGCGATGTTTTTGCAGTCCCGGGAAGACCGGAAGATCAATGGTCTGCCGGATGCAACGCTCTTATTAAAAGCAATAAAGCCGCTATGGCAGAATGCTCTGATGATATTGAATATTTTCTTGACTGGCAACCTGAGAAAACAAATCCGCCTGTCCAAAGGACACTTTTTTCGGACCTGACAGATCAGGAAAAAATAATATTTGAGCTTCTTCTTAAAGAAAGTGAACTGAACATTGATTCTATCTGCAGGTCACTCAGCCTCCCTGTTCATAAACTCTCTTCAATGCTCCTTCAGATGGAATTCAAAGGTCTTATTAAATGCTACCCGGGTAATCTGTACCGGACTGCTTAATAATATCAACCATATATTCCAGCTTTGTAATAATTATTTATCCCCGAGGCCCCAATAATTATAAAATAATATTTTATTTCCTTAATATCTGACATTCTGCTATTTATAATTTCTGCCTTCTCGTGGCACTCTAAATATTATTTCTGAAAAGAATATTTAATTATCATTTTATATACTTTTAGTCACTTTTTAACTTAATAAAAACTGTATATGGATCAGAGAGTTCAACAATTTATGGCCATGATAAAGGCGAAAAATCCGGGTGAAAACGAATTTCACCAGGCAGTACAGGAGGTCAGCGAATCTCTTATACCCTTTATCGAGGAAAATCCGAAATTTAAATATGTAAAAATCCTTGAGAGGATCGCTGAACCTGAAAGAACTATAATCTTCAGGGTTCCCTGGCTTGACGATAAAGGGGACGTTCAGATCAACCGTGGATTCAGGATTGAAATGAATAGTGCCATAGGCCCCTATAAGGGCGGTCTCAGATTCCATCCGACTGTAAACCTGGGAATCTTGAAATTCCTTGCTTTTGAACAGGTCTTTAAAAACAGCCTCACAACTCTCCCTATGGGCGGCGGCAAAGGAGGTTCCGATTTCGATCCGAAAGGTAAATCCGATAATGAGGTCATGAGATTCTGCCAGAGCTTTATGACGGAGCTCTTTCGCCATATTGGTGCCGATACAGATGTTCCCGCCGGCGATATCGGGGTCGGTGGACGTGAGATTGGCTTTCTTTTCGGACAATATAAGCGCCTGAAAAATGAGTTTACAGGTGTCCTTACAGGTAAAGGTATTGAATGGGGTGGTTCCCTTATACGTCCCGAGGCGACAGGTTATGGTGTCACATATTTTGCCCAGGAGATGCTGTCCACCCGCGGTGAGGGCATAAAAGGCAAAACTGTTTGTATTTCGGGATCCGGCAATGTTGCACAGTATGCCACAGAAAAGGTTACCCAGCTTGGCGGGAAAGTAGTAACCTCATCAGATTCAAATGGATTTATTTATGACCCGAATGGCATTGATGAAGAGAAGCTGCAATATATTATGGATCTGAAAAATGTAAGAAGAGGAAGGATAAAGGAATATGCAGATAAATACCAGGTTGAATACTTCGATGGAAAAAGGCCCTGGATAATAAAATGCGACATTGCTATGCCTAATGCCACTCAGAATGAGATAAGTGCTGATGAAGCAAAACTCCTGGTGAAAAACGGTTGTTTGTGCGTGGCTGAAGGAGCAAATATGCCTTCCACTCCTGAAGCTGTTGAGGTGTTCCTGAAAGCCAGGATACTTTTTGCCCCGGGAAAAGCTGCCAATGCCGGCGGTGTAGCAACCTCAGGGCTTGAAATGACTCAAAACTCTATGAGACTTCCATGGTCGCGTGAGGAGGTTGATGACAGGCTGCATATGATAATGAAGAATATCCATAGCACCTGTGTCAAATACGGAACAAAGGAAGACGGTTTCATAAATTATGTCGACGGCGCAAACATCGGCGGCTTTGTAAAGGTAGCCAATGCCATGGTAGCACAGGGTGTTGTTTGATGCAGCTTATTGATTCACATACACATCTTTATCTTCCGGAATTTGATTCCGACAGGGATGATATGATCAAAAGATCTGTCAGCAGCGGTGTGATAAAGCTTTTCATGCCTAATATAGATGTTCACTCAGTCGGGCCAATGCTCTCTGCTGCTGAAAGATATAAAGACATCTGCTTTCCGATGATCGGACTCCATCCCACCTCCGTCAAAGATGATTTCCTCATTCAGACCGGAGAGCTTGAAAAAATTGCCTCAGAGCACAAATTTATTGCTGTAGGGGAGATCGGAATAGATCTTTATTGGAACAAAGCTTACGTAAATGAACAAAAGGAAGCATTTCGGAGACAAGTAGGATTTGCTATAAGAAAAGGATTGCCGGTAGTTATTCATTCGCGCGAGTCTTTCCCGGAAGTCTTTTCAGTTCTTGATGAATTTAAAGGTGAAAATATTAAAGGCGTTTTCCATGCTTTTTCCGGAAATATAGCGGATGCAGAAAAAGCTGTCGGGATGGGTTTTATGCTGGGTATCGGAGGACCTCTGACTTTCAGGAATTCAGCTCTTCCCTTAATAGTCAGTTCAATCGGAATTGAGCATCTTGTCACTGAGACTGATTCCCCTTTTCTTGCTCCTGTCCCGTTCAGAGGTAAAAGAAATGAAAGTTCTTATATTTGCATCATAAACAAAAAGCTAGCAGAGATTTTCGGAAAGGATGAAGAAGCTGTTGCTTCTATTACTTTTCAAAACTCATGCCGATTGTTTAATATCTGTTAGCATTATGATGAAAAGCAGGAAGGAGACCTCTGTACTTATTATATATACGGGAGGCACAATAGGAATGGTCCATGATCGAGAGACTGGATCCCTTGTTCCGATCGACTTCAGGCATATAACAAATCATGTTCCTGAACTGAGCAAATTCGGCTTTATCCTGCAGTCCGTTACTTTCGACCCTGTAAAGGACTCTTCAAATATTGATCCCGATGTATGGGTAAAAATGGCCGCAACAATTGAGAAGAATTACGACCGTTTTGATGGGTTTGTAGTTCTGCATGGCACCGATACCATGGCTTATTCGGCTTCGGCTTTGAGCTTCATGCTTGAGAACCTTGCCAAACCGGTAATATTTACAGGTTCCCAGCTTCCGATTGGATTGCTTCGGACCGATGGACGTGAAAACCTTCTAACCTCGATTGAAATTGCAGCAGCCGGGGAAAATGGAAAATCGCTGGTCCCGGAAGTATGCATATATTTCGACAATGAACTCACCCGTGGCAACAGGACGACAAAATTCTCCGCCGAGCATTTTGATGCATTCAACTCACCAAATTATCCGCCGCTTGCAGAGGTGGGACTCCATCTGAGATACAATTTCGATCATATCCGATATCCCGGGAAAAACAAAAAACTGGTTGTCCACAAATCATTTGACAATAATGTTGCTATCCTGAAGATCTTTCCGGGAATAAACCGGAACCTTGTCAGGGCTATAATTAATACTCGCGGATTAAAAGGGCTGATTATCGAGACTTTCGGTTCAGGAAATGCACCTACCTATAAATGGTTCCTTGATGACCTGAAGAGTTTTATCGGCAAGGGAGGAATTATATTCAACGTGACCCAGTGTCATGGCGGGAGTGTCGAGATGGGGCTTTATGAAACCAGCCGGGAGATGCTGGCTGCCGGAGTCGTAAGCGGCAAGGATATAACTTCGGAAGCTTCTGTGACCAAATTGATGCTTTTGCTGGGGAAATGTCATTCCAGGGAGGAAATTGTAAAATGTCTGGCAAAATCCATTGCCGGGGAAATTTCCTGACAGGGTTTTTCTTGAAATATTTTTGTAATTTGTGCCGCCTTATACGGTGAGGCCCATTAAATAAGGAGAGATGCAGGAGTGGTTTAACTGGCACGCCTGGAAAGCGTGTGTACCTCAAAAGGGTACCGGGGGTTCGAATCCCCCTCTCTCCGCAACGCCTCCATGAGCCCTGAGTAATCGGGCGACGGGGTAATTTATTTTAGGAAGCTACGGCGGACAAAGCGCTTGCTTTCATAAGACACAGAGAAAAAATAAATAATACCCGAAGGGTTCATGAAGGCTTTTCTGGTTCCTTCAAATAGGGATCACCGAAGGTAATCCCCCGGGACAACCTCTCCCTATCCCGATAGCTATCGGGACCCTCCCCCGGGGTGGGAGGGACTTTAATCACATTAGAATTTACAATAAGGGTTCATGAAGGCTTTGCCGGTTCCTCAAAAAGGGATCATCAAAGGTAATCCCCCGGGACAACCTCTCCCTGAATCCCTCCCCCGGGGTGGGAGGGACTTTAACCACATTAGAATTTACAATAAGGGTTCATGAAGGCTTTGCCGGTTCCTCCAAAGAGGACGACTCAAAAGGCTGAACTTTACCCCCAAACCCCCCAAGGGGGCTTAGTAAATATCTGTAAATCAATAAGTCCCCCCTGGGGGATTTAGGGGTTTTAGATCAGGATAGGCTTTTTGAGACACCCTCTTTAATTCTCCTCTCAAATATCTCCTGCTGTTAATAGGATTGAATCTTCAAAAAGAAACGAAAAGAATAAATATTCATTATATTGAAATTTTATTATCAATTTCCAATATCTTTGAAAAATATCTTGTGTAAGAACATTTCGATACTATTAAACGTTGATACATTATGTATTGGACGGATTGTAATTGGTCCGCAACGGTTTTCGGAGTGCCGAAAGTCTGAGTAACAGGGGGATTGCCAGCTTGAAGATCTTGCGAGACTGATTTTATTGATTGTAGAAGTAACTGTTTTTGAGACTAATAAAAGTTAATTCTAATTATAAGAAAATGAAGAAATTAATCACAGTGATTGCAGTTTTTGCGATAGCGGGATTGTCATCCCTTTTTGCACAAACTAAAGTAATTACAGGTACTGTTACATCTTCAGTCCAGGGTGAAGGAGCAATTCCCGGAGCAGCTGTAACTGTCAAGGGAACGACTCTCGGCACCTATACAGATGTGAACGGGAAATATTCCATTGCAGCGCCTGAAAATGCCACAACCCTCGTTTTTTCATTTTTAGGGATGAAAACACAGGAAATTGCTATTTCAGGGCGTTCGGTAATTGATTGTATTCTGGAAGCGGACATCGTCGGACTGAATGAGGTTGTTGTGACAGCCCTTGGTATTTCACGCGAAAAAAAGGCTCTGGGATACGCTACCCAGGATGTTAAAAATGATGTGATCGAACGGGCGTCCAATCCTGATCTTTCAGGTGCACTCCAGGGAAAACTGGCGGGGGTCGAAATCAAACCATCAAGTGGCATGCCCGGAGCTTCTTCTCAGGTTATCATACGTGGTTCCAGATCCTTTACTGGTGACAACACTCCTCTGTATATTATTGATGGAATGCCGATTGCATCCACACCCGATTTTTCTACCGGGGACGGTGTTACCGGTTCCGATATTTCAAACCGTGCAATCGACATTGATCCGTCTGATATTGAAAGCATCAATGTTCTCAAGGGACAGGCAGCAGCTGCTCTGTATGGAATCCGGGCATCTAATGGAGTAATAGTTATTACGACAAAGAGTGCCAAAGGAAATGCTCTCGGAAAGCCGTTAGTATCTTTCTCTCATACAAGTGCTTTCTCGGATGTTTCGCGAGTTCCTGACTATCAGACAATTTATGCTCAGGGAAGCTATGGAAGCTATGTCCCCCGCACTTCCTTCTCATGGGGTCCTAAAATAACAGATCTCCCAAATGATCCGGTGTATGGAGGAAATTCCAACGGACATCCCGGACAGGACAGCATTCCCCAACTGGCACAGGGAGGTCTAAATCCATGGGTCACTCCAGGTGTATATAATGGCTGGAAAGATTACTTCAGGACAGGCTACTCAATGACTAATAATCTGAACGTTAGCCAGGCATCAGAGGGTGGAAATTTTGTTCTGGGTATCAGTCAGACATTACAAAGCGGAATAGCACCATCAACAGGAATGAAGAGGTGGAATGCGAAAGCTTCTGCCGACAGAAAAATGGGCAAGAATTTCGATGCTGGATTTAACTCCAACTTTTCAAGGACCGGTATTGACAAGCTTCCCTCAGCGAATGATGCTGCACTGAACGGCGCTTATGCCTCACCTATAAATTATAATCTGAAAGACTGGCCTTATGCACTTCCGGGTGATCCATACACCCAGATATATTTCCGGTCGCTTACATTTGACAATCCATACTGGGCCGCACGACATAATATCTTTAATGAAAAAACCGACAGGTTTTTCGGTAATGGCTATTTAAACTTCAATGCTTCCATAAATGAAAGTATGAAATTAACGGCCAAGTACCAGCTGGGAATGGATACATATTCGACGCATTTCCAGGATATATTTGAATACGGACATGCAGGCGGGACAGGTATTATTGATAATTACGGGGTCACATCAGGAACTGTAAACTCACTTCTCACTATTAACTACAACTGGAATATCTCAAGTGATTATTTTTTAAGCCTTGTTCTTGGTAACGAGATAAATCACCAGAATACCAAAACTTATGCTGAACATGGTGAAAATTTCAATTTCGGGGGCTGGGCGCATATTCAGAATGCCAATACTGTAACAGCAAATGAGTCTAAAAACCAGTTCAGGACCGTTGGATTATTCGGCAGCCTTTCTTTAAGCTGGAAGTCAATTCTCTTCTTTGATGCTACAGGCAGAAGGGATATTGTTTCACAAATGCCACGGGATAACCGTACATTCTTTTATCCGTCAGTATCGCTCAGTTTTGTGCCTTCTGAATTCAATTCGATGAAAAACAACAACTGGTTATCTTATTCAAAATTCAGGTTCTCTTATGCCCAGGTTGGCCAGGCAGGGCAGTTTATTCCGAACTTCTTTACAAAACCAGTCTATGGTGGAGGATTCTGGCAGGGGCAGCCGATCTCATATCCTATCTCAGGAATCAATGCCTATATTCCGAACAATGTCCAGTATGATCCTAATTTAAAACCCCAGAATACAAAGTCCTTTGAGGCTGGTGCTGAACTTAAATTCTTTAAAAACCGCTTAGGATTTGATTATACTTTTTCACGTCAGAATGTTAATAACCAAATATTTGCAGTACCTCTGGCAGGATCTACGGGTGCAAGTCAGCTGGTTATGAACGGGGGAAAAGTCCATACTATTTCTCATGAATTGGTCCTTTATGTGACTCCTGTCGCCGGCAGGGGTTTTAACTGGGATTTCAATATCAACTTTTCAGATATCAGGAATATGGTCGATGAGCTGGCTCCGGGGGTGGAAAGTATATTCCTTGGAGGATTTACCACACCTCAGGTCCGTGCCAGCATCGGAGAGACATATCCTGTAATCTATGGAAGTACTTTTGTCCGCGATGCAAATGGCAAAATTGTAGTAGAAGATATTCCGGGCGAATTCAACTATGGGATGCCTAAGATTGGGCCTCCCGGAGTGATCGGAGTTGTATCACCCAAGTTCATTCTTGGAGGTACCAACACCTTTTCTTATAAGCACTGGTCACTTAGCTCAACCTTCGACTGGAAAAATGGAGGGCAGATGTACTCAGGAAGCAACGGCTTGCTGTACCTTTACGGTGTTGAAGCAAAAACAGCCGATCGCACCTCGTCATTTGTTTTTGACGGGGTAAAACCTGATGGAACACCTAACGATATAGTCCGCGGCGGACCTAATGATCCCAAGGCAATTCAGGATTTATATACAAATGTTCTCACAAATATAGACGAGTTTTATATATATAATAACTCATTTGTAAAGCTTCGCGAATTAGCTCTCAGATATGCACCATCCATTAAGCTGTTTGGGAAAACTAATATAGGGATTACAGTTTTTGCACGTAATTTCCTTATCTGGTCTGCTCTCCCGAATTTTGATCCGGAATCATCTCAGGGTAATACCAATATGGGAGGATCTTTTGAAAGATTTTCCATGCCTCAGACACATAGTGTCGGTTTTAATGTCGATTTAACATTTTAATGTCTGTTACAATGAAAAAAGTATTTAAAATATTTCTTGCGGCAATATTGTCTGCTGCCCTGTGGTCATGCTCAGAAGATCTCATGGATAACATCAACAAGGACGTCAACAATCCGACCCAGGTTGCATCGAGACTGGTAATTACTGATGCTATGACAAGCACCGCGTTTAATGTAATAGGCAGTGATCTTGCATTTTATTCATCTGTCTATATTGAACATAATGTCGGAATATGGGGACAGTTGTATAATGCTGAAATAAGAAGCGGTGACCCCACCAATGCAACGACTTATGATAATAACTGGGTAATTATGTACAATAATCTTTTTAATCTGAAGGTTATACGGGATAAATGCGCTGCGGGAGGCCCGGAAGACGGTAATTATCAGACTTTGGGAATTGCACAGATACTTACAGCCCTTAATCTCGCAACACTCACCGATGTGATGGGTGATGCTCCATGGACCCAGGCACTCCAGCCAGGCGTGATCTTCACACCAGTCCTTGATAAACAACAGGATATCTATACAGCAATCTTCGGGTTCCTTGATGATGGTATAGCAAATCTGAATAAAACCACATTATTTCCTTCACTGGGATCCCAGGATCTTATTTACGGAGGAAATACGGCTCTATGGAAGAAATTTGCTTACGGTCTTAAGGCAAGGTATACAATGCGCCTTTCCTTAATAAGTCCGGATTACGCCGATGTTATAACGTTTGCAAATCAGTCATTTGCCTCAAGCGATGAACAGGCTCAGTTCAATTACAACGGATCAGGCACTGTCAGCCCTTACTACAGGTTCCTGAAAGATAGAAATTATTTTGGAGCCAGTCAGAGCCTGCATGATAAACTGGTTGCCAGGAATGATCCCAGGGATGCCAGATTCTGGATAGTTAATCCGGCTGCCTCCGGTGCTGATATCCTGTTTGCCCCAAATGGAAATCCAATCCAGGTACAGGGAATGTACTCAATTTCTGCATTAAGCACTCCTGCGGTCCCGACATACCTGATGAGCTATCATGAGCTTGAGTTCCTTAAGGCTGAGGCTTATGCCAGGCTGAATCAGCTGCCAAATGCCCAGGCTTCGTTACAGGAGGCTTTAAGAGCCGCTTTCCAGAAGGTAAATATCGGACTCACTGCTGCTGCTGCAGATAGTTATTTTACCAGTAAGGTACTCCCTCTCTTTAATGCAAATCCATTGTCTGAGATCATGAATCAGAAATATATTGCTTTTTATGAGGAAGAATCTCTTGAAGCTTATAATGACTACAGGCGGCTGGAGGCAATGGGAAATCATGTTATCGCGCTTGAAAATCCCAAAAACCCGTCTTTTTTTCCGCAACGGTTTACTTATGGTGCGTCCGATGTTACCACTAACAGCAATGTCAGGACCGCGTATGGCGATGGCACATATGTATATACTGAAAAAGTATGGTGGGCCGGTGGAACACGCTAAACTAAGATTATTTAAAAATTTCAACTTTATACGAAAATGAAAAGAAATATAATAACAGGTTTATTCTTCCTGCTGATAATGGTGGTTTTCTCCTGCCAAAAGCTGAAAGATCCTGCCGGGCAGCGTAATGTAGGAGTCGTACCTGTAGTATCGGACCCAAATCCGGGGCTCTTTATTAATGGTAATAATAACTCCTATATTGAGTTTACCGTTAGTTTTCCCAGCGGTACAAGCGCAGATAAAACCCAGGTCAATGTCATTCATCAGGGCAGTCCGGGAGAAGCGAAGGTAGCCGATCTTACAACATTCCCGGCAACGGTCGATATAACACTGGGTGAGGTTATTTCTGCACTGGGAATTCAAGCGAGTGATATTCAGAACGGTGATGTCATTTATGTTGAGGTTCTTACTACAAAGAACGGAGTAACCACCCGATCCTATGGTGATAAAGCAATAACTGTGGCTTGTAATTATGACAAAACCCTGGCTGCAGGAAGTTATCATTGTGTCTCCCCGGCAGATCAATGGAACGTTAATGGTAATATTACCTTAACTAATGATCCGATAGATCCGTACACTGTCTATGTGGCAGGACTGGAAACTATTGATGGAAATGTGGAAGATCTTGGCCCGCTGCCTATGCATATCGATCCTGTCACCCTGAAGGTGACTGCCGTTAAAACGGCATTGGTCTCAAGTGTATCCTGGGGGCCTTATCATAACTTGGCATATGAAGGTACAGGATCATATAACTCCTGTGACGGATCATATTCAATGAGTTTCGCTATTTCAGTCGATGAGGGTGCATTTGGCACTTTCCCTTTCACTTTTACTAGGAATCCCTAATAATTTACAATTGTAAATATTCTCAAGGAGGGTGTCTCAAAAGTCCTTTTAACCACGCCGTCCCGACACTTTGGTCGGGATTAGCCCTGCAGTCTGGCTCCTCCCTGCAACCTCTGCAACCTGGCTCTTCGCTAAAATCCCGCACCGCGGGATTTATTAACGCTCAGCCCTCCACATGGGCAATTTCTTAACGGTCGGCCCCCTTCAAAAGGAGGGGAAAGTATTGAATTATAATTATTTAACTTTCTCCTCCTCTTGGAGGAGGAGTACCCTGGCTGTGCGGCCAGGGGGAGGTGGTGCCTTTTGAGACACCCTCTTTTTTTCTTCCAGGGTCATCCAATATATCTTTTTGTCTTTCAATGTATAATCGAATCTATATCACTGTTTATCAGATATCAATATATTATAGCTTTTTTATGTGTAAAAAATACAATTATTATTTTTAACTTTATTTCCGACTTGGGATTTATTTTAATTCGTTTTTTCTTCCTGATTGCAATAATTCAAACCAATCTTTCATTTTTCACATGGACAACATAATAATTAGATCATGCCGCCCGGGAAAGGTTCTTCTCATATTCCCGGTAATTTTGATTGCTTTCACCATGTCGCTCACCGGACAGGGACGACCGGGTTATAATTTCAAGGATGGTAATCCTGCTGATAATCTTCCATCATATATAAAAAGGGTAACACAGTTCGGTGAAAGGGCAGACTGGTCTCATGATGGTAAGAAAGTCCTGTTTGTGGAAAAGACCTTTGGTGATGTTTATGAGGTTGAGCTTGCCACCGGAAAAATCTCCCTTATAACCGGACATTTTTACCACGGAGGCTTTACAAGGGCTCTTTACCTGGCCAACGGAGATGTGCTGCTTTCAGGCTGCACCAGTTTTGATGCTGCTAATCCGCAGGTAAACCGCCAGCGGAAAGCCGAATTGTGGATCCTGGATAAAAGTTACAGGAAACCTCCTGTCCGCCTGGGCACAAAATGTTCCGAAGGACCGGCAGTCTCCAGAAAAAACATGAAGATCGCCTGGACGATAGTCAGCAACCAGTATCCCGACAGCCTTAAAAAAGGACAGTACCTCTTCCTGATGGCTGACATAATCTATAGTAACGGTATTCCGGAACTCACAAATAAAAAGGTGATTTTTGATAATACGGGCACTCCTTTCAGGGATATGGAGGTTCAGAGTTTTGTTCCGCCTGATGAAAACATGCTGACATTTTCAGGTTACCAGTACCGGGGGACTGAGGTAATGATGCTTGACTTAAAAACCGGGGAGGTAAAAGATATGTCAAATGCCGATAATCAGTATGATGAACCGGAAGGAATTTTTCCCGATGGCAAATCTTGCTGCGTTGAATGTGACAGGGAGACAGGTGCTGTTGACATATACAAGCTTAGTCTTGACGGAACAGGGAACCTTAAAAGACTTACTTTCTTCAGTGACTATAAAGGATATAAAGGCTCAAATCCGGTTATCAGTGATGATGGCAGATTTATGGCGTTCCAGCTCGCAAAGTCAACTGACCAGGCAGGTATAGGTTATGGTATATTTGTTATGGATCTGAAGAAAGCTAAAAAATGATCAGAAGAATGGAATACTGATCTTAATATAAAGCCTCCAATAATACAGGAGTAATTATATTAAAAACAGAGTAATATCAGATGATAACCTGCTGAGATTATTCATTATAAGAAATTGATAATATTTATTAATTATCGATTTTTGCCAGCTGAACATCGATTGGATTATGCTCCAAAACGCAGATATAACGTTACCATTGGTGTTTAATCCTTTTAAACATCATCTTGGGTTTATCAGGCATTTGACCACTATTATGCCAGCGGGCGAAAAAATACCTGATATAAAATCCCTGGTTAAGGAACTTAAACATATCGGCACCTCGGTAATGGATATTTATACCGGAACACTTTCTATTGAAGGAATAAGTTCAGAAGTGCTGGCTTTTCTTAAATCAGAAGGTATTGATAATGAGAAAGCATTTTCAATCTGGGCAGGCAAAACTTTCAATGATTTCAGGTTGATCTCAATATCCGATTTATCTCAATGGACACTCAAGTACCACAACGATCGAAAAAGATATGTTCACATTTTCCCTGCCAGGTCAAGTCCCCTCTCCTTCCGGATTAAGGCAAATACCCTGAAATCAGCTATTTTTTACCAGATATTGATTGGCAAAGATTACATTACACGCAATGATCTGAACCGGGCCCGTGCATTTCTGGGGCTTTCGCCTGTCAAAGGTACGGCGGAAGCAGAAGCCATTACAGAAATGATCGAAATGCTGAGGGAATAGCTTTGTGTAAAACATAATTGCTTTTCTACTTACATAAATAATTGAATTTGAAAATACAAAACAATATATTTGAGTAAAATTCCTGATTATGAAAAAACTGTTTTACATTACGGGGCTCATATTCATTCTCATTCTGACAGGATGCTCCGGGCCTGATTCTAAAGTTTCAAAATTCGACTTTTCCGGTCCCAAAGATCCATCGCTAATCAGAGGATTCAACTATACCCCCGCTTTTGTTGCTGCACCGAGGCATCATATAGATTGCTGGGTACTGTATGATTCCACGAAAATTGAATTCGACCTCGATCTTGCAAAACGCCTGAATCTGAACCAGGTACGCATTTTCGTTCCTTACCAGGTATACATCGAGGATAAAGAGGCTCTTCCGCGTAAACTTCGTCATTTTGTCCGTGCGTGCTACAAGCGTGGTATCGGGGTAATGCCCGTCGTCGGCAGCGGTCCATGGGTAAGGGATACGTCTCTCCGTGCTCAGGGCAAAGAATGGGTCAATTTCCTTGTAAATGCCATCTCGGCAGAACCAGGACTAGCCATCTGGGATGTAATGAATGAACCAGACTGGCCATCAACTCCCAGGGAAAGGGTTATCAGAAATTTTGAGAACTGCAGGTTCATGTCGAAAAGTTTCCATCAAATGGATCCCGGCACCCCTGTGACAATTGGAATGGCTTTTGTCGATGGCATGATTGAAATGGCTGATTATGTCGACGTACTTCAGTTCCACGATTATATGCAGACCCGCGAACAAATAAGAAATAATATAAACCGGGCAAAAGATTTTGCTTCAAAAACAAACAAACCTTTAATTAATGGAGAGATAGGTTGTATTGCCCGTGCCAATCCCTATGATATTACTCTTCAGGAACATATGAATGCTAAAGTAGGCTGGTATATATGGGAACTAATGATAGTGAGAAAAGGCTGGGGCACCGTTCATGGAGTGTTTTACGAAGACGGCTCTGTACGTGATCCTTCAATCGCTGCTGCAATAATGGGATTCTTCCGTAAGCGCACCCCGGACATTCTTCCGGCTATTGCCGATAATGAGGGATGGGTGACAAGGGTTGTGAACCAGGGTAACGCATGGATAAAGGATCCCAACGCCAGCTGGGAAGAAGGACTGAAACTTGCTGAAACGGCCGCTAACCTGATGGAATCAGGTGAACTTACTGCAATGAGAATCCCTCCGACCTGGGAGGTTGAAATGATGCGTCAGGGAAATGTTGACATGAAAGCTTTGAAGGAAATGCTGGCTAAATATATTGAGATCATGAAACCATATATGAGGGCATCTCCCGGAAAGTGATAAAATTGAATTATATAAAAATAAAATAAGCGGCATCGTCAGAAGTTAGGAATTATCTGTTAACTTAAAACCTAAAACTTCGTACCTTTTAGAAAGGTGATATTGGCGATCGGATGCCGCTTAAGCTAATTTTCAGAATGTAACCTTGTCCTATTTCATGGTTTGTTTGACAAAGTTAGGACAGAAAAACATTAAAGTCAAATTTATTTTAGACATTCAATTTAAATGACTTTCTTAATTTAAACATAAGATGCGTGATAATCTGATGCTGACATTTATTTATTAAACCAAAAAGAATATCATCTGATCAAAAAATTTATCAATCTCATCAGACCATTTGTCAAATACTTATTTCCTCAAAAAAACTTCCTGACTGACATCAATAGACTATGTATCATTCGGATAATCATTGTTTTGAGATTCTTAATTTAGACATATAACTAAAATCCAGGCTGACATTCAGTCAATATCCTGTTTTTTTTGACGAATAGTCTTCCTGTTCATGTCAACTGATTACTTTAGATCGTAATCATCTGAATTTTTCAGACAAACATCATCCAGATCATCCTCTTTTGCCCATGTACTGGGCATTTACGATTTGGATCGAACTTGCCGTCGTCTTATCTTTATACGGCTGGTAATTACAAAAATTTATGGAAGATATTTCAATTTTAAAAAGTACTGATATTAGTAGTCACAAAGATCATGGGACTAAAGTCAGTTGGGAAACCATATCCAAAAGGAGAAAAAATCCGGATCCTGCGATTATGACTTTAATTGCCCAGGGAGGTACTGATTTTGTTCGTTTTCTAAAGAGTCTCAATTTGTCTCAGGAGTCTGATATTCTAATTCTGCCTTCAAATAACCATTATTATTATGAAAACAAAGAATTAAAAAGTGTGAGGATTTTAATAAGTCTTAGAAAGCTGAATCTTGTAAAACATCTCGATACGTTTTTATACAGTCTGGTACAGAATCTATCTCAGGACACCAATTTCATCGGATGCTTTTCAGACAACTATAGAATGAATCGGAGAGGTTTCCCATTTTACCACCCTTCGCGGTTATTTAACAGATTCATTAATTTACTTGATTCCAGAACAGATTGTAATTTGAGCAGGGATAAAGTTTCTGAACTATTAGGTAAAAGGGGGTTTAAGACCCTTAATATGAAAGAGATGAATGGCGTGACATATTTTCACAGCAAAATTTCAGGTGACCTGTTTAATTAAACAAACACTGATATAAATTCACAGCTATTAGAAGGGACATAGTTCACTTTCACCTAAAAATATCAATCTGATGAAAGTACATTATCAAATCAGCTCTGAAGAAACCGGAATGGTTCTCTTAAGACAAAGAAAGATTGCTAAAGCATTACGGTGGTGGTTGCGCGAAAACGGATTTCCTCACCAACACGAATTTTTTGTACCCCGCTCCTTTTATTTGATCAAATCAAAAGATAAAGATGCAAGTATTCCCTGATATTTTGCTCCCAATAAGTCCCCCAAAAATATAAAGCCCCTGATAATCAGAGGCTATTTAGTAATTTTGTGATCCCGGAGAGACTCGAACTCTCAACCAACAGAACCGGAATCTGTCATTCTATCCATTGAACTACGGGACCAATTCCACACCAAAATTAACATCAATGGGGCGGTTTTACAACTATTTCCCAAAGATTTCATATTTTCGCACTCCTGAAGAGCGGCTCCCGGTTGCCGGTTTCCGGTAGCCGGTCGCCATTAATTTTAATAAACATACCTTAAAGATATCTTCAATATAAATGGAATACAATTTCACAGCTATTGAAAAGAAGTGGCAGAAATACTGGGAGAAAAATAAAACTTTCAAAACACCGGAAGATCTGACCAATCCGAAAAAATGCTATATCCTTGATATGTTCCCTTATCCTTCCGGTGCAGGGCTTCATGTCGGGCATCCTGAAGGCTATACAGCAACCGACATCTACAGCAGATATAAAAGAATGAAAGGATACAACGTCCTTCATCCAATGGGATGGGATGCTTTCGGTCTCCCTGCCGAACAATATGCAATTCAGACCGGAACTCACCCTTCAGTGACAACTAAAGACAATTGCGATACTTTCAGACGGCAGATCAAAGAGCTGGGATTAAGCTATGACTGGGAAAGAGAAATAAATACAACCGATCCAAAGTATTTTAGATGGACTCAGTGGATATTCATCCGGCTGTTTAACACCTGGTTCGATGAAAAGCTCCAGAAAGGAAGGCCTGTCTCGGATTTACCGGTCCCGGAAGAAATCGGTATGCTCGGGAAGAAGGAGGTAACGAAATATATAAATTCAAAACGGCTGGCATATTATGATAATGCCCAGGTATGGTGGTGCCCGAGCTGTCGTATAGTCTGTGCAAATGAAGAAGTCCTGTTCGACGGTTCTCATGAAAAATGCGGTAACAAGGTTGAAAAACGGAATCTTTTGCAGTGGATGCTCCGTATACCCCTTTATGCTGAAAGACTTCTTAAAGGCATCGACAGCCTGAACTGGCCTGAAGGAATAAAAGATATGCAACGCAACTGGATAGGACGCTCAACTGGTGCGGAAGTCGATTTCCTGATTGATGGACTAAAAGAAAAACTAACAGTCTTTACTACCAGACCTGACACTTTGTTCGGTGCAACATATATGGTAATAGCGCCTGAACATCCCCTTACCAGGGCTTTAACACTCTCTGACAGAAGAAACACCGTAGATGAATATGTAAAAGCGGCATCCCTGAAATCGGATCTTGACCGCACTGACCTTGCCAAAGATAAAACCGGGGTTTTTACGGGACGATATGCTGTAAATCCGGTGAATCATAAAAAGATACCTGTCTGGGTTGCCGATTATGTACTGACCGGTTATGGCACCGGAGCCATCATGGCCGTACCTGCTCATGATACCCGCGATTTTGAATTTGCAGTAAAATTCAACCTTCCGATTCTCTGCATCCAGGATCCTGATGTACAGGATCAGGGTCAGAAAAAACGGATTATTGCCGGAAAAGAATGCTGGACCGAGGACGGGAAGTACATAAATTCTTCTGATAAAACCACAGGCATTGATATTAATGGTCTGAACAAGGAAGATGGAATTTCCAGAATAACAGCCTGGCTCGAATCAAAAAATATCGGAAAAGCAAAAATCAATTATAAGCTCCGCGACTGGCTTTTCAGCAGGCAGAGATACTGGGGAGAACCATTCCCGGTAATCCACTGGGAAGATGGAGAGATTGAACTTATAGATGAAGATCAGCTGCCACTCGAACTTCCGGTGATGGAGAAATATCTTCCGGGCGAATCCGGCGAATCACCTCTGGCAAATGCCACAGACTGGCTCAATGTGACTGATAAATCCGGCCGGAGAGGAAGACGCGAGACGAACACAATGCCTCAATGGGCCGGTTCATGCTGGTACTACCTCCGGTTTATCGACCCTTCAAATGACAACCAGATTTTTGATCCTGCCAGGGAAAAATACTGGATGCCTGTCGATCTCTATATCGGAGGCGCCGAGCATGCTGTACTTCACCTTCTTTACAGCCGTTTCTGGCATAAAGTTCTTTACGATCTTGGAATAGTATCGACTGACGAACCTTACCACAGGCTTTTTAACCAGGGAATGATCCTTGCATACGCTTACGAGAATGAGGCCGGTGCAAAAGTATCAGCAGATACTGTAGAAGAACGTGACGGTAAATACTATATCGCCGGGACAGGCACCGCGGTGAAGCAGATTGTCGCTAAAATGTCAAAATCGCTGAAGAATGTAGTTAATCCTGATGATGTTGTTTTAAAGTATGGTGCTGATTCCCTCAGGCTATATGAAATGTTCATGGGCCCGCTGGACATTACCAAACCCTGGGATGATAAAGGCGTTAAGGGAGTCTTTAATTTCCTGGGCAGGACATACAGGTTTTTTACAAATCCGGAAAATATTATTAATGGGGATGAGGATCCCGATGTACTTAAAGGACTCCATCAGGCTTTAAAAAAAGTAGAGACCGATATTGAGAATCTTCATTTTAATACGGCAATTTCTGCATTGATGATTTTCCTTAATCTTGCAATGAAAAAAGGAAAGCTGACCAGAGATTCTGCTTTATTGTTTGCAAGGATACTTTCGCCTTTTGCACCGCATATGGGCGAGGAGTTGTGGAGTCTGCTGGGCAATAAAAAGACCCTTGCCTACGAGTCCTGGCCGAAGGTCAATGAAGAGTATCTTAAAGAAGATGTTTTCGAATATCCTGTCTCATTCAACGGTAAGCTCAGGTTTAAGATCCCGCTGCCTGCAGATATGGAAAAAGATAATATAATAAAAGCTGTCCTGGCTGACGAAAGGGCAAAAAAATGGCTCGGCACAGGCACACTTTCAAATATTATTGTAGTGCCAAACCGGATTGTAAATATCGTCATTAAAAACTAAAGGACGGGATATGAGGTTTACCAGGAGCTGTATTCTGATAATCACAACTTTACTATTATCTCTTGCAGGTTGTAAGAACTTCAATGTGGAAAATCTGGTTTTGTCTGTTTCTGAACCAGATACAACCATAATTCAGAAAGAAAAGCCCCCTGCCCTGACTTTTGGCATTCCGGCTGATTCATTCACCCTTATAACCGGTCGTTTTAAGCCAAACAGGTTCCTCTCTCAGATCCTGCTTGAACATGGAATCTCAATGAACGAGATCGATCAGCTTGTAAATAATTCCAGATCAGTGTTCGATGTAAGGGATATAAGGTCAGGGAATAGTTATACCCTATTCTGTAATACAGATTCAGCTTCAAAAGCAAAATACCTTCTATATGAGCACGATCCGACGACCTGTTATGTTTTCAGTTTTAATGATTCGCTGAATATTACAAGGTATAAAAAGGAGATCGCCAGGGTAATAAGGTATTCCTCCGGAACCATTGAGACATCTCTTTGGGAGTCAATGATCGATAACGGGCTCCATCCTAACCTGGCCGCAGAAGTAGAGAAAATTTTTGCATGGACAGTTGATTTTTTCGGTTTACAGAAAGGTGATAGTTTTAAAGTAATATATGAAGAGTCCTATATTGACGGCAAATCGCTGGGGGCCGGCAGAATATACGGAGCTCAGTTCACCTGGGGAACCAGGACCATAGTTGCAATACCGTTTATTCAGGATGGCAGGGAATCTTATTTCGATGTTGATGGAAACAGTCTCCGTAAAGCATTTCTGAAAGCTCCCCTGCAGTTTTCGAGGATCAGCTCACGCTTCTCTTCGTCAAGGCTACATCCGATATTAAGGATCCGCAGACCTCATTTCGGAGTCGACTACGCAGCACCTGCAGGTACTCCGGTGCTGGCTATAGGTGATGGCAAGGTTACATTTGCCGGAACAGAGAACGGATCTGGGAAAATGGTAAAAATCGTACATAACAGTGTGTATTCTACTGCTTACCTGCATCTGAGCCGTTTCGGGGATGGGATATATGCAGGTGCAAGTGTTGTTCAGGGTGCTATAATAGGTTATGTCGGGATCACAGGTCTTTCTACGGGACCGCACCTCGATTTCAGGTTTTACCAGAACGGATCTCCGGTCGATCCCCTTAATGTGGATGCTCCTCCCGTTGAACCTGTTTTACCTGAGAATATAGTAAGATTTACAAAAAACAGGGAGGTAGTACTGAGCCTTCTTTCTACTTTTTGATTTTACCGGGAAGCTTTTTTATCAGATCTTCAATGATCTTTGGGTAATATTCGTATTCAAGGGCGTGAACCTTTGATGCCAGAGATTCAGGCGTGTCCGAGGCTTCGATTTTGCATTTTGTCTGGAAGATAATATCACCCGAATCATAAACCCTGTTAACATAATGGATAGTAATTCCCGATTCCTTTTCATGATTTGCCAGCACAGCTTCATGTACCTTCCCTCCATACATTCCTTTACCTCCATAGCCTGGCAGCAAGGCCGGATGAATATTTATAATCCGCTTTTCATACTTTTCCAGAATGTTCCCGGGAACCAGCCACAGGAAACCGGCAAGTACCACAAAATCTATATTCCTTTCCTGGAGGTATTCCAGCACTTTACCTGAGGTATAAAAATCATACTGGTCGAAAAAAATAGTTTTGACATTCAACGCTGCAGCCCGGTTTAATACGTAGGCTTCACGACGATTTGACAAAACCATATCGACCCTGGCGGTTTTGTGGGTCGAAAAGTATTTTATAATATTCTCGGCATTTGTTCCTGAACCTGAGGCAAAAATTGCTATATTTATCATTTTGTGATACTTATCACCAAAAGTATGGTAAGATGCAGAGGTCTTATTTTTTAGTATATTTTATTAATAATCTGTACTTTAACACGTATGTCCAATAAAAAAACGATAAATCATTTGATAAATAAGGTACAAATATATTTCTTTGCAGGGTTCTAAAATTAATATTAATTAAAATTTATCATTATGTCTGACATTGCCACAAGAGTAAAGGAGATTATTGTTGACAAACTTGGAGTTGACGAATCGGAAGTTACCCCCGAAGCCAGTTTTACAAATGATCTGGGTGCAGACTCTCTTGACACTGTTGAGTTGATCATGGAATTCGAAAAAGAATTCAATATTGGAATTCCCGATGATCAGGCAGAGACCATCAGCACGGTTGGGGATGCAATAAAGTACATCGAGGAAAATGCAAAATAATTTTGCATAGCCAATACCCCCTTATGAGAAGAGTTGTAGTTACCGGCCTTGGAGCGTTGACTCCTTTAGGCAATAATTTGCATGATTTCTGGGAAGGACTTAAGAATGGTGTAAGCGGAGCCGAACTTATAACCCGGTTCAACGCTGAAAAATTCAAAACTAAGTTTGCATGCGAAGTAAAGGGATACGACTCTGCAAATTTTTTTGACCGAAAAGAGGCCAATAAGCTTGATCTCTATTCCCAGTATGCCCATGTTGCGGCAGCAGAAGCCATTACAGACTCAGGACTCGATCTTGAAAAGGTCGATAAGGACAGAGTCGGTGTTATATGGGCATCAGGCATCGGCGGGCTTGAGACCTTTTACCAGAACATCAAACAATTCGTTCTTGGAGACGGGACTCCCAGGTTCAGTCCATTCTTCATTCCCAAAATGATCGGTGATATTGCTGCAGGAACCATTTCAATTAAATATGGGTTCAGGGGTCCCAATTTTGCAACGATATCTGCCTGCGCCTCCTCAACAAACGCAATTATTGACGCTGTAAACTATATCCGCTGGGGAAAAGCCGAGATCTTTGTGACCGGTGGATCAGAGGCCGCTATTAACGAACCGGGCATCGGAGGTTTTAACGCCCTTCAGGCTCTGTCAACAAACAATCAGGAATATAAAACCGCCTCCAGACCTTTTGATAAAACCCGGGATGGGTTTGTCCTGGGGGAAGGGGCCGGCGGTTTAATTGTCGAGGAGTATGAACATGCTAAGGCAAGAGGAGCAAGGATTTACGCCGAGATCTCAGGAACAGGAATGACTGCCGATGCATACCACGTCACAGCCCCTCATCCTGATGGTCTGGGTGCTCGGAATGTCATGAAAATTGCTGTTGGTGACGCATGTCTTAAACTGGATGATATTGATTATATTAATGTTCATGGTACCTCTACACCACTCGGCGATATTTCTGAAATAAAAGCTATAATTGACGTCTTCGGCGAACATGCCTATAAGCTCAATATAAGTTCGACCAAATCGATGACAGGCCACCTTCTCGGAGCAGCAGGCGCAATTGAAGCAATCGCAACAATAATGTCCGTTTACAATAATATAGTCCCTCCTACCATAAATTTTAAAGTCCCTGATCCCGAAATTGATCAGAAGCTGAATATGACGCTTAATAAAGCACAGGCCAGGACAATCAATGTCGCTATCAGCAATACTTTCGGTTTTGGCGGCCATAATGCATCTGTTGTCATTAATAAAGCAGAGATTTAGTGTCGTTTCTTGATAAAAAACTAAATGGCACATATATACTTAATAAACGGGAATTTGGTTCCCGCCTGAGAAAATTATTGGGTTTCAAACCCGGAAACCTTAGATTATATGAGGTAGCTTTTATTCACCGTTCTGCTTCATATGTGCTTCCCGATGGTAAAAAAATAAATAATGAACGGCTTGAGTATCTTGGAGATGCCGTTTTGGATGCAATCCTGTCAGATTTCCTCTTTGAAAAGTTCCCTGATGCCAGCGAAGGATTTATGACAAAAATCCGTTCGAGGATCGTTAACAGGGATGTGTTAAATCAGCTGGCCATTTCTATGGGCATCAACAAAATACTTGTAAGTAATGTCAATCCCCTGCACCCAACAAAAAATCTTTATGGTGATGCATTTGAAGCTTTAATCGGGTCCGTCTTCCTTGATAAGGGATTTAAGAAAACAAAAAAACTTTTTATAAAGAATGTTCTGGAGGGCTATCTCGACCTCGAGGAAATCGTCAATACCGATACTGACTTTAAGAGCCTGGTGTTCGAATGGGTGCAGAAGCATAAGGCGAACCTTATCTTTACCTATAATGAAGAGTATGATTTTGAATCCAAAAATTCGGTATTCACAACAATCCTCTTAATCAATAAGGAGGAGTATGGCAGAGGACAGGGAATATCAAAGAAGGAAGCCGAACAGGAAGCATCTTCCCGGGCCTGGTACAGGATAAATGATATTTCAGCTGATTTTGGCTAGAATCGTCTATTTATTCCTATCTTTATATATCATGTGTTGAATTATGAAAACCACGCTTAAGATCACTCGGGTACAACTAAAAGTAAACCAGAATGATGAATCTGCACTGATTGGCATTGTTTCTTCAGAACCGGATTATAAACTATCACTTTCCCTTAATAAAAAATTAAAGATTTCTCTTAAATCCACCCTACCTGTAAGTTTACCTTCACAATCAGGGCCTGATTTAACATTCAGCCGGTTTTCAGATGCCGATGCATCCCGCAGTCTTATGTTTGAGCTTATCTCAAACCGCATTGGAAAAAACTACCTTCTTAAGAAACTACAGAATGTGGACTACATATTTCGCATTTATAATCCTGACAATGAAGCTGACACAGATCAGATAATTGCATCGCTCAGGGAGAGTGAGTGCGTTACAGCAGTATTTAATCTTGATCCTGTTTCTATAAAGGACAAAAACTTGCAATACATAACCCGGTAGAAAATGGAAACCCTGTTTTATAATTTATCTGAAGAAGAGTTCTCTAAAGGCAGAAAAATACTTTTATGGATTTTTGTTGCAGCATTCTTTCTCGGGGGAGTTTATGTCTTACTTGCAAGTCCGGTTTTCGGTATCCACCATATTAAACCAATCCTTTCCCTGGCCCCATTCGGAATAAGTCTGGTAGTAGGCATTATTGCTTCCTTTGCCACGATTAAGAGAAAAGACCTCTTCTTTCTTATCGACGATGATAAAATTGAATTCAGGTATGGTTTGTTCAGACCCAAAAAATATTCATTTCCATGGTCAGGTATGAAAGAGATTGTAATGCCACATAAGGAAAGAAAAGCAAGGCTGTTCATGAATGACGGATCCAGCTTTATAATAGACCTCTCCTGGCTTCAAAGAAAGAAATCAACCCTTATCAGGAAACACCTTTACCATTCGGCACTTGCGAAGAATATCAAAATCATAAAGGTGATGCATCTGCCGCATAAAAAATAAAGTCGGAGATTCTGCAACAGTAACCAGATTATTATTCCTGACCTGATTTAAAAAGAAGAGCCGCCTCAGAACGAGACGGCTCAGTTTTTGATAACCCTAAAACTAACCTAACCTATGAAAAAAACCTCTATGCTTTTTAATTCAAATATCGTGCCAAATCCGATTCAAAGGTATGTATTGATTTGGTAATAAAAAAATCCCTGACAACAATTAACTGAAAATTAACATTTCCTTAATAAAATGTTAATATCGCATCCTGCAGATTACCATTTGCAGCAAATATACACTAACTGCTCAGCCGGCAATTGTTAAAGAATGTTAATAAGTTAATTTTTGAACTATTTATAATTGTACTTTTGCTGGCTATGAAACGCAGGACAATTGTATTACTGGCGAGTTTCTTTTTCTTTGCTATTTCAGGGCTTATCTTTATTCAGCTTTACTGGATAAAAAATGCAATAAATATTACCGATCAGCAGTTTAGAACGCTTGCAAATAAGGCACTTGAATCTGTTGTACTCGATCTTGAAGAAAATGAACTTATTAACACCATACTGAAAGAAACTGATGCATCAACTTCAGATTCGGTAACAGCTGTTGTTCCGTCAAATTCTCCTCTCGTACGTAAATTAAGGGGATACCAGCCTAACTCGGAGCTCCTTGAAATGTATGGTATGAATGATCCTTCTGAGCCAGTGGCTATCACCAGTTCCGGTCAAAAGATATTTATTACTGACAGGGATTTTTCATCATACCTGCCTGATGATACATCTGATGCCTCACCCCAGTCAATAAGTGCAGAACTAAAGGGTCGTGTTACCAATAAAATCATCTTCCTGGAAACGATTATGGACAAGATTCTGAATAATATTCCGGATATCAAAGAAAGGATTGATTTTGAACAGCTTAAGGGTATGATCAGAAAATCCCTGAATAATGTCGGCATAGATCTTAATTTTGAATTTTCCATTCAGTCAGGCCGTTCAGGAGTTATCTGGAAGACTCCCGGGTATACAGACCAGCCTGGTACAAACAAATTTATAATTCAGCTTTTCCCTAACGATCCTATTCCCGGTCAAAACCAGCTGGTTATGTACTGCCTGCAGGAAAACCAGTATAAATTTGAAAAGATAGGCAGCCTGGGATTTTTATCTCTTGTCTTTACTTCCCTGCTCCTTGTCCTTGCAACGGGAACATTTATAGTTATCTTCCGTCAGAAAAAGATATCGGAAATAAGAAGTGATTTCATAAACAACATGACTCATGAACTGAAGACCCCCATATCTACCATTTACCTGGCCTCTCAGTTGATGGCCGATAAGACAATACCTGATGAAAAGAAACATTTTGACAGGCTGGCAAAAGTGATATCTGACGAAAGTACCCGTCTTAAGTTCCAGGTGGAAAAAGCTTTACACATGGCTATATTCGAAAAAGCCCGGATGAAACTGAATTTTTCCAGTATGGATATTCATGACATCCTTAATAAAGCTATAGATAACTTTGCACTGCAGACAGGTTCTTCAGGCTGTAAAATTAAAAAGGATTTTCAGGCTAAATCATCTTTTGCACTGGTTGATGAAGTACACTTCCTGAATTCGATCTCAAATCTTATTGACAACGCGTTAAAATACTCAGCAAATCTTCCCGAGATAACTATTACAACCAGAAATGCCAGAAATGGGATTCTTATTATTGTTGAAGATAAGGGAATAGGAATCAGCAAGGAGAATATCAGGAGAATCTTCGATAAATTCTACCGCGTGCATTCCGGCGATATTCATAATGTAAAAGGATTTGGCCTTGGTTTGAGCTATGTCAGGAAAGTGATTGAAGATCATAACGGGACGATAAAGGCCGAAAGCCAATTAAATAAAGGAACAAAATTCACTATATTCATTCCGCAGACTATTTAAAAATGAATCCTCATGTCCGACTTACTCTCAGAAATAATAAAAATTATAAGGATTACATTCGAACAGATAAATATAAAACAACATACCAAAATTATATCGAATGAAAGCTACAAGAATTCTTCTTGCTGAAGATGATAGTAATCTTGGTGTTCTTCTCAGGGAATACCTCAATGCAAAGAATTTTGAAACTGCCCTGTTTATTAACGGGATGCTTGCTCTTGAGGCATTCAGCAGGGAAGAATATGACATCTGCATACTGGATATAATGATGCCTGAGATGGACGGTCTTACACTGGCCAGGGAGATAAGGAAAATTAATCCTCAGATACCAGTTCTTTTCCTGACTGCAAAAAGCCAGAAGGAAAATGTTCTGGAGGGATTCCGCACGGGCGCCGATGATTATATTACAAAACCATTTTCAATGGAAGAGCTTCTCTACCGCATTCAGGCAATACTAAAAAGATCTGCCGGCTCTTCAAGGTCAAAGAAAGAAGAAAAGTATGTCATAGGTAGCTATACGTTTGATCCTCTTACCCAGATACTTATACGGGGCAATCATTCTGTTAAGCTTACAACCAAGGAATCGGAGCTTCTGGAGCTTCTTTGCCGCTACGGAAATGATATCATGGAAAGGAATTTCGCTCTGAAATCAATATGGATAGACGATAATTACTTTAATGCCAGAAGCATGGATGTCTACATAACCAGGCTCAGAAAATATCTTAAGGGTGACCCCTCAGTTAAAATCCTTAATGTTCACGGGAAAGGCTACAAGCTGATTAAATAAAAACCCTGGTTTTTAAACACCAGGGTCTTCTGCTTAGGTTAGATAATAGGATTAAAATATTTTGATCTAATCTTTTTATCCATGGTTATCTACGGCTAAAGTAATAATTTTTTTTAAAATACCTTAATCAATAAAAAAAACATTTTAAACCGGATTCAACAGAAAACCTCTAATCGAGCTTTAATACTGCAAGGAAAGCCTGCTGAGGTACTTCAACATTTCCTATCTGACGCATTCTTTTTTTGCCTTTCTTTTGCTTCTCAAGAAGTTTCCTTTTTCTCGTGATATCGCCGCCGTAGCATTTAGCTGTCACATCCTTCCTCACTGCCTTAACTGTTTCCCGTGCAATTATCTTTGCCCCTATGGCCGCCTGGATGGCAATATCAAACTGTTGCCGGGGAATCAGCTCTTTAAGCTTGATGCACATCCTGCGCCCGAAGTCATATGCATGGCCCCGGTATATAAGTGTTGAAAGAGCGTCAACCATTTCACCATTGAGAAGTATATCCAGCCTTACAAGATCAGCTTTCTGGTAATCAGTATAATAATAATCGAATGAAGCATACCCTTTAGAGATGCTCTTCAGCTTATCATAAAAATCAAAAACAATTTCCGATAAAGGCATCTCGAAAGTAAGCTCCACCCTGTCCCTTGTAAGATAGACCTGGTTTTTAAGCACCCCTCTTTTATCGATGCATAAGTTCATAATTGATCCCACATAATCTGCCAGTGTTATTACCTGTGCAATAATATAGGGTTCTTCTATACGTTCAATATGCGTTACAGGGGGAAGCCCTGAGGGATTATGAACATCGATCTCCTCTCCCCTTGTTGTATAAACTTTAAAAGAAACGTTTGGAACAGTGGTAATTACATCCATATTGAATTCCCTGTCAAGACGTTCCTGAATAATTTCCATATGCAGCAGCCCCAGGAATCCGCATCTGAAGCCAAAGCCAAGGGCAGCCGAGGATTCAGGCACAAATGACAGGGAAGCATCGTTTAGCTGCAGCTTCTCTATAGAACTTCTGAGATCTTCATATTCATCGGCATCAACAGGGTACATACCTGCGAACACCATCGGCTTCACCTCCGCGAAACCCGATATTGCCTTATCGCATGGATCCTTAACATGTGTTATTGTGTCGCCAACCCTTACCTCGACCGAGTTTTTAATCCCTGAAATGATATACCCGACATCGCCAGGTCCGAGAACGTCACGGGGAGAGAGTTTAAGCTTCAGCACTCCAATCTCTTCAGCGTAATATTCATGATCGGTACTGACAAATTTAACCCTGTCGCCTTTTCTGATTGTCCCGTCAATGATTTTAAAATATGCAATAATTCCTCTGAATGAATTGAATATGGAGTCAAAAATGAGAGCCTGCAACGGACCATCGGGACTTCCCTTCGGAGGTGGTATCCGGCTGATAATGTCATCGAGTATGCGATCAATTCCCATACCTGTTTTTGCACTGGCCTCTATGATATCCTCACGGTTACAACCTACCAGGTCGACAATCTGATCCTTAACTTCTTCCGGCATGGCATTTGCCATGTCCATCTTATTCAGAACCGGAATTATTTCGAGGTTATGATCTATGGCCATATAAAGATTCGAGATAGTCTGAGCCTGTATTCCCTGTGTTGCATCAATTACCAGGAGGGCGCCTTCGCATGCAGCTATTGACCTTGATACTTCGTATGAAAAATCAACATGCCCCGGAGTATCAATAAGATTAAGAAAATATTTTCTGTTCTCATGTATATACTCCATTTGTATTGCATGGCTCTTGATGGTTATACCCCTTTCCCGTTCAAGTTCCATATCATCGAGAACCTGATCCTGATATTCCCTTTCCGTAATTGTATTGGTCTTTTCAAGGAGTCTGTCAGCCAGGGTGCTTTTGCCATGGTCGATATGCGCGATGATGCTGAAATTACGGATGTTGTCCATTAATATTGTGGCTATCTGAACTGGTGCAAATATATAAATATCTTTGTTGCCCCCAACCTCTCCCGATACGCTTTCGCCTTGCTAAAGCTAACGGGACAGGCTCAGAAGGCGGGCTAACCGGAAATTAAACAAATAGAGCCAGGTCTTGGACCTGGCCCTGATTTTAAATAAAAATATTGAAACCCCTTTTGGGGCAGGGGCAATAATAATTTTACATCATACCCGGCATTCCACCGCCCATGCCCTGTGGTGGCATTGCAGTATGCTCTTCTTTTTCCTCAACAACAACAGCTTCAGTAGTCAGGAACATTCCCGCAATAGATGCTGCATTTTCCAGAGCAACCCGGACAACTTTAACAGGATCAATAACACCGGATTTATTAAGTTTTTCATAATTATCCGTTTGTGCATTGTAACCGTAATCACCTTTGCCTGATTTTACATTCTGCACAACAACAGCGCCTTCCTTACCTGAATTGATAGCTATCTGACGTAAAGGTTCTTCTATAGCGCGTTTTATTATTTCAATTCCTGTAGTCTGATCTTCATTTTCACCTTTCACCCCATCAAGAGATGCAATTGCACGGATGTAGGCAACGCCTCCTCCGGGAACAATACCCTCTTCAATTGCAGCACGGGTGGCATGTAATGAGTCATCAACACGGTCTTTCTTGTTTTTCATTTCGACCTCTGAGGCAGCACCAATATAAAGAACTGCAACACCGCCTGCAAGCTTGGCAAGACGTTCCTGCAACTTTTCTTTATCATAATCAGAAGTGGTGGTTGTCATCTGCTGTTTGATCTGGCCTATGCGGGCTTTGATCATTTCCTTGTCACCGAAACCATTAACTATTGTGGTGTTTTCCTTGTTGACAGTCACTTTCTCAGCGGTACCTAACATATCAAGAGTTGCATGTTCGAGCTTAAGACCTTTCTCTTCAGATATAACTGTTCCGCCTGTAAGGATGGCAATATCTTCAAGCATCTCTTTCCTTCTGTCGCCAAACCCGGGAGCCTTGACGGCACAAACCCTGAGAGAACCACGCAGACGGTTTACAACAAGTGTGGCAAGTGCCTCGCCTTCAACATCTTCAGCAACAATAAGAAGAGGTTTGCTGGTCTGGGCAGATGATTCAAGGATAGGAAGCATATCTTTCATTGAAGATATTTTCTTATCATAAATAAGGATATATGGATTTTCGAGTTCAGCTTCCATCTTCTCTGCATTTGTCACAAAATATGCTGAGATGTATCCACGGTCGAATTGCATCCCTTCAACAACTTCAACAGATGTTGTTGTGCCTTTGGATTCTTCGACAGTAATGACTCCTTCCTTATGGACCTTGCTCATAGCTTCAGCAATAAGTTTTCCTATTTCCTGGTCATCGTTTGCCGATACTCGTGCTACCTGCTCAATTTTAGAAAGATCATCACCAATAACTGTTGCCTGTGATTTCAGATGTTTAATGACTATTTCAACCGCCTTATCTATTCCTCTTTTAACATCCATAGGATTAGCTCCTGCAGTTATGTTCTTCAACCCTACAGTTATAATGGCCTGAGCCAGAACTGTAGCTGTAGTTGTTCCATCACCTGCAATATCACCTGTCTTGGAAGCAACCTCTTTCACCATCTGGGCACCCATGTTCTTATATGGATCTGACAGTTCGATATCTTTAGCAACAGTAACCCCGTCTTTTGTAACCTGTGGAGCTCCGAATTTTTTTTCCAGGACAACATTCCGGCCTTTCGGTCCGAGGGTCACTTTGACTGCATCTGCCAATTGATCAACACCTTCCTTAAGAAGGGCACGTGCATCAATATTATACTTAATCTCTTTTGCCATATTAAATAGTTTTAATTGTTATTAATTTAAGCGATAAAAAGAATATCTGTTTGAGATATAAGCAGATAATCCTCCCCCTCAATGGTCAGTTCCTGTCCTGAATATTTTCCATAAAGAACTTCATCGCCTTTTTTTACTTCCATTTCTTCATCTTTTTTGGCTGCGCCAACAAGAATTACTTTTCCCTGACGGGGTTTCTCTTTTGCGGAATCAGGAATAATAATCCCGCTGGCAGTTTTGGCTTCAGCCTCATAGGGTTTTACAAGAACCTTTCCTGCCAGAATTTTACCTTTTAATTGTGCCATGTTATTTAGATTTAAAGTTAATGATTCGTCACCGGATTCCATTTTGATCATATTTTATGCCAAAGGGTGAAATGTGTCATTTTAAAACAAAAAAGTGTCAGCATATGACATTCTGACACTTTTATATATTGGTTGTACCTTTTATTTAATTGGTTGATTTCCGGTAGTTGATGGAGGTGTGGTAGTGTTTGGCGACGGAGTTGTTGTAGTTGGTGATGTCTGAGGAACAGCTGTCGGCAATGTAGGTATAGCACTGGGATCAACTGCATTGTCAATCTGTGTGCTGATCCTCGACTGACTGGCCGCAGCACCTCTGGGTATTGTGGCTGTTGCGACTACACAGAGAATAAGAATAGCAGCTGCAAGGGTCCAGGTTGATTTTTCCAGGAAATCTGCGGTTTTCCTGATGCCCATAGTCTGACCTGCAGAAGTAAAATTGGCAGCCAGACCTCCACCTTTGGAATTCTGAACCAATACTATCATTATCTGGAAAACACAGGCAATAATAACTAAGACCGATACAAAAATATAGATTCCCATCTTGTCACTTTTTGATTAAATCTTTCACCTTTTCAATTTGCGACGCAAAGTAACTACTTTTTTCCGGAAATTTCAAACACAATTTTTCGTAAATATCCATCGCCTTTGAATAGTATCCCTGGTTAATATAAATCTTAGCCAGTGTTTCCGTTACAAAACTGCCCCGTTCCTCTGTAAAATGTTTTGAAATATCTTCTGCCGGTTTGTCTGTTTTTTCTCTTGCAGGCTCGATTCTGGGATTTGCCGTAATGAATTTATCAATAAGTTCGGACTGTTTTTGTTTTTCTGATAAAGTAGATTCAGCTGAATCTTTGATGATTCCGGCTGAATCATCAAAATCCTTTGTCACCGTCTTCAGATCAGATTCCAGTTCAAGAAGGTCAGGCTCCTCAGGTACTGAAAACCCGGGGTCCATATATACAATGCGCTCCTCTACATTCCCGGATTCCTCATCCATTAAAAGTATTGTTGCATCTGAACCATCGGAGCCTGCCTCAGTGGCAATGAATACCTGCCGGTCTTTTCCATCTCTCTCCTGCTTGTTATCACCGGTGTTTTTCTCTATACCTTCAATAAAATCCTCGCTGTTTCTTGCCGAATCAATTACGGTTTGCTGAGTGTCTGCAAACGTTTCTTCTCCCGGAATCCGGACGGGAGCTTCATTTTCAGGCGTTACTTTGATTACTGGTTCCTTTTTTAGAAAATAATACAGAACTTCCCTGTCAGCAATATGGATAGCGCATGTCCTGAGCTGATTCTCGAATTTTACATCAGCAGTATTCCGGAGACCTTTTAAAAGGAGAAGGTAAGCGCTTTGAAAGTAGGGAAAGACGGTTATTAGCTCATTCACCTCAACGATCGTCTGTCGATCTGATGGACCTGAATTCTCTATCATACTCAGAAAATCGTTCCTGTTCATAATCTTTACCAGTTCACAAAAGCCTTATTGAAAATATCCTCTATCAGCAAGTCGACTATTTTGTTTGAAAGATCCTTTTCGACTGAACTGAGGTTGAGATTACTGTTATAATCCTCATATCTTGAGAATGACTGATCATAGCTGAGATCAGGCTGAATAGCATTGGTAAATTTTACTTTTACTGTAATTGTAAATCTGTTAGTGGCAGCCTGCGCATCTGCAGCTACTGTCAGCGGACGGGTATTGTAATCAGTAATTTCCCCTTCAAAATTAACATCACCCAATGCATTGATAAAACTGAGACTTGTCTGCGCTTTGCACTTGTCGATCAATGCATCTGTAATGTACTGGCTCAATCCTGCCTGAACAAGGTTAGCCCTGTTCTGGAAATACTGGACACTGATGGTTTTTACTGCCGGTGATATGCTGGCTCCCGAAAATGAATAAGTAATCTTACATCCGAAAAAAAGTATAGTTCCTGCCGCAAAAATCATGAACGGGATGACCGTTCCGGAAAATATCTTTTTTATTTTACATTTCAATGCCATACTCTTTTATTTTCCTGTAAAGTGTACGTTCAGAAATACCCAGCTCATGTGCAGCAAGTTTTCTCTTTCCGCTGAACTTTTCAAGAGCTTTTTTAATCATCTCAACCTCCTTATCTGCAAGAGATAATGATTCTTCCACAATCTCTTCCGTATCCTGAATATCATTCCTGCCCTGTCTTTGTTGAAAGTCAACTGGTCCCGGTTCTGTAATATCAGGTCCCCGCCCCTCTGCCTTTGCTTCCCTGAAAAGATTCTTGATTGCCCTTGAGTTTGTCTCATCAAATGGCACATCGGTTGGCCCATGTTCAATCAGATCATAAACCAGCTTTTTCAGATCGTTCATATCACTCTTCATATCGAAAAGGATCTTGTACAGGATCTCTCTTTCGGATGAGAATGATTTATCCTCCTGCCTGTTGATGACTGCTGGCAGTTTACTACTGTCGTAATCAGGTATATAGGCCTTTAGCGTGACCGCCCTGATCTCCCTCTCGCTTTCAATAATCGAGATCTGCTCGGTTATATTCTTTAGCTGTCTCACATTTCCCGGCCATGAATAATTAAGAAGAATATTCCTGGCATCCTGATCGAGTCTTATACCGGGCATCCTGTATTTTTCGGCAAAATCAACTGCAAATTTTCTGAAGAGCAGAATTATATCTTCGCCTCTTTCCCTAAGCGACGGAATCCTGATAGGAACTGTATTGAGCCTGTAAAAAAGGTCCTCCCTGAATTTACCGATATCTATAGCCCTTGTTACATCGACATTGCTGGCTGCAATTACCCTGACATTTGTTTTAACATTCTTGGAAGAGCCGACCCTTATAAATTCGCCAGTTTCAAGTACCCTTAATAATCTTACCTGTGTTGATAACGGAAGCTCGGCAACTTCATCAAGGAAAATAGTGCCGCCGTCAGCCACTTCGAAATATCCTTTTCTGCTGTCAGTTGCACCGGTAAATGAACCCTTTTCATGTCCGAATAATTCAGAATCTATTGTTCCTTCCGGTATGGCGCCACAGTTTACAGCAATATACGGGCCATGTTTCCTGGCGCTGTAATTGTGGATTACCTGGGGAAAAGCCTCTTTCCCCGTACCGCTTTCCCCGGTAATGAGGACAGAAAGATCTGTCGGAGCAACCTGGACAGCTATATCAATCGCCCTGTTAAGTCCCTCATAATTACCGATAATGCCAAATCTCTGTTTAATATTTTGCAGATCTTTCATTCCCTTAAAACAATGGTGCGAATTTACTATAATTTTAGAACATTGGGAAATGCATTTTTCGTAAATTCGGGGGATGAAAAATGTCTCTGAATATCAGTTTGCCGGCATAGTACCTGCCCGTTATGCATCATCAAGATTTCCCGGGAAGCCACTGGTCATGATAGGTGACAAAACCATGGTCATGAGGGTTTATGAGCAGGCTTTAAAATCACTTGATATTGTATATGTGGCTACCGATGATGAAAGGATTCTGGAAGTAGTGCACAAATCTGGAGGCAATGCTGTAATGACCTCAACCCGGCATCTGAGCGGAACGGACAGGTGCGCGGAGGCAGCAGATATAATTGGCACGGAAACCGGAAAAAAGATTGATATTGTTCTCAATATACAGGGAGACGAACCTTTTATAAGGCCTGAACAGCTGGATCAGCTTAAAGCCTGCTTCTCTGACAGGTATGTTGAAATTGCTACTCTGGTAAGAAAAACTGTCCCCGGAGAGGATATTTTTAATCCGAATCATGTTAAGGTTGTTACTGATCCGGAAGGAAATGCTATTTATTTTAGCAGATCGGCTATACCTTATTACAGGGATTCAAATTCTTCAGAATGGTCATTGAAACATACTTTTCTTAAGCATCTCGGACTGTATGCATACAGAACTGAAACACTTAAAAAGATTACCCTTTTGCCCGGAAGCCCGCTCGAAATTGCTGAATCCCTTGAACAAAACCGGTGGCTTGAAAACGGTATAAAAATAAGGACCGCAATTACAAGATGGGAAAGTATCAGCATTGACACGCCGGAAGATTTAAAGCATGCTCTGGCACACCCTGAAAATTTTATCTGATAATTTATTAATTTTAGCACAATTTTTGATGGAGATGTGAAGATTGAATATAAAATGGTATTTATGAAGAAGAGTTTACTCTTAATCATGTCCCTGGTTTTTTCCTTTTACCTTCATGCACAGAAGGATACAGTTTCCATTGCCGGTGCCCGGATCACAAAGATCACCCCGGCAGAGGCATCAACACTTAATATTAGCATCTATCCTGTTCCGGTAAGGGATAACTTTTTTTCCATAAAATGTGATAAGGATATTTCTGATATTAAAGTGACTAACATCATCGGACAGGACATTTTCAAAGCACACTATAGTGATCCCCAGGATATTACAAAAATAATACTTGAGAATCCCCGCAGAGGGATGTATCTTGTTACAATCACATTCACCGACGGTTTGAGAATAGTTAAGAAAATTATGGTTGAACAAAATGAATAATTTTCTTATTTTATCGCTTTGACGCTAAATACAGCGAAAGATTCCACCAATTAAGGAAAATATAATAAATATCACCTGAAAAGGTTAAACAATAATATTGTATTGTTGTTATCAAGAGAGGTGTGATGTAAGTTTTAAACCATGAAATTCAGGCAATGGAAGAAGGAATAAATGTTTTTTCAATAAGGGACCTTGAGAATTTCTCAGGAATTAAAGCTCACACAATCAGGATTTGGGAAAAGCGTTATCATATCCTGGAACCGGACAGGACAGAATCTAATATCAGGACTTATAATGAATCGGAGCTTAAGAAAATCCTGAATGTGGCCTATCTGAACAGAAACGGGCTTAAGATATCCAAAATTGCCGGACTTGATGATGATGAACTCACCAGGCAGGTCATGTCCGTAAACAGCAGCAAAGATGACCTTGATCAGAATTTCCAGCCAGGTAAAATCCTTATGTCAGCCATCAGGTTCAGTGAAGAACAGTTTAAAGAATCACTTCTTCCCTATATTAAACACAAAGGTATTGAAGAGGCTTATTGCAGATATTTTTATCCTTTGCTTGAGAAGGCCCGGATACTCTGGCAGACCGGCAGTCTATCCAGGGCACAGGAACAATTTATCAGAAACACCTTCAGGCAAATGATTATTGTTGAAGATTCACTTCTTAAGCCACGCACAGGGAAACCTGGTCCTGCTGTTGCCATGATTAACACTTCGGATAATCTTACCGACAACAATTTCCTTTTTTATAAATATGCTCTCAAAAAAAGGGGATTTGACGTGATATTTACCGGAGGGATCCTTCCGGCATCAGAGGTAATTGAGATATATAAGATCAAACCATTCGAATATCTGGTGGTGAATTCAAGCGCCTTCGATTTTGCCAAGAAGAAAATCGGGTACTTCAGCAATCTGGGAAAATCTCTTATGATCAAAAAGATCATACTTACCGACTCTCCCGAGGAGCGGGATAAAAAATACCAGGATAAGCTGATCACAACCAGGGATCCATCATCATTTATCCGTTTAGTTGACTCCTTAAACTGATCACCTGATTTTTTTCAGATTAAAATTCTCCATACCCTGCAGAAGGTCAAGGAAGTATTTTTTCTCTTTCTCAAGATCCAGCCCGGAATTTTCTGCCTCGAGCCTGCTTATTTCAGAAATCATCCCGGTCGCAAAAGTTTTTGTTTGCCTGCTCCCGCTGTTGGTAATTCTGTGCGAAACCGCTTTTGTAATCTTATTAACTTCTTTCCAGAGGTCCCGGGTTTTATTATCGAACCAGCACTCTGAAAATGCTTCCCAGATATAATCAGTGGCTGCCTGTGATGGATGGAGAAGATCATCATCATAAAAACGGTAATCACGGAGATCATCCATCATAAGCTCATATGCAGGGAAATAGCCTGGTTGTGAAGGATGTTTCCTTAATTCCTCAACTGCAAGGAAAAGTATTGATTTACTGACCTGGTTGGAATGAGCCCCGTCTTTCCAGTGCCGTACCGGGCTAATGGTGAAAATAACCTTCAATGAAGGAAAATGAGATTGGAGCTTGTCAAGCTGATTGTCCCACAATCTGACTATTTCACTTACAGTCAAAATCTCATGATCAAATTCCTTCCCGGGTATTTTATGGCAGTTTGAAACGATTCTGCCGGTTTTTTTCAACCTGTAAACTTTCGCTGTGCCAAAAGTGACGAACATAAAATGCGCCCCGGCCAGAAATCGTTCCGCTGATTCCATCCTGCTGTTTATCCTTGAAAGAACCTGTTCAGGATCCTCGGAAGAAAAATCCGTGTAATGATTAAAGCTGAGCCACGTACCATTATTATTATACAGATCATCAATTATATAATTTCTTCCTGAAGTAATCGTTTCCAGAGTGTTGCAAACAGATACCGGATTATAAACAGTACCTGACGGATTGATCATAACGGGCATATGACCTGCTTCAAACTGCATGCCAATTGAAGTAGCAAAGCATGACCCTATAAATATCACAGGATCATTGTGAGTTATCTTAGTCGAAGAGGGTGCTATCCTAAAAGTGGTTCTGAATTCCATCTTTTCAGTAAGATAAAAGTCATATAAGCTTACTGTTTATCCAGTTCAATAAATATGAATATACCTCTGCCTTAAACGGTTCATTATGAAGTTCATGGTATCCTCCCTCCCACAGTTTGAGCCCTGCCAGAGGTGTCCTGGATGCAAATTCACGGCTCCCATCCGGAGAGCATATCTGGTCATCGCTTCCATGCATAAGGAGAAGGGGAATTTTCAGATCGGTGGCATGAGCCAGAGAATATCTTGCTGCATTAATTGCACTGTAAAAGAGACTGACTGAAATTTTACCATGGACAAGAGAATCTGTCCTATAATTTTCCACAACTTCCCTGTCATGGGATATATGATCAACAACCAGTCCCGACGGCAGAATAAGGCCGGGTAATATGCTTTTCATTACCGATGCAAGGGCCAGTTTGGATTTATCAGGTTCAAAGGCAAGCTTAAGCCATGGGGAAGTGACAATTGCCCCTTTTATCCCGGGGTTTTTCCTCAGAAGATAATCAAGGACAATTCCGCCACCCATACTTTGTCCATAAATAAAAACCGGAATCCCGGGGAACGTATTAGTAGTACTTTCCAGAAGAATGTCAATCATTTCATCGGTCTGACGGTAGCTTCTTATATTCCCGCGTTTCCCGTCCGAGCGGCCATGCCCGGGAAGATCTACTCCCGTAAATCCAAAGCCATCACTGACCAGCAGGTCTGACCACATACTATAACGCTGAATATGCTCACCCAGTCCATGTACAAAAATAATTATAGCCCTCCCCTTATCTCCGGGACTTTTCAATAATCCCCTCAATATTTTACCATCCTTCAGCTTAATACTGTAGTCCATTACTTTTTTTTGTTAAAAATACAAAAGTTGACTAAATAATCTTACAGAAGACCCTGATAATAATCCCCTGCCAGAATTTTAAACAACTATTTCAGATGGTAATTCTATTTAAATGTAATTTATAATCAGCCCGGTCTTTAATAGCTAATTAATTCATTACCTGATATTTCATAGTTGATCCCGTTTATAATGTTCTTAGAATATAAGGATATTCGGATATTCGGATTTGTTTATCTTTATTTAATGGTTTACTTTTGAATTGAAATAAAATATTTGAGATATGACAGCATTTGAATTTAACACCAGTCTGATCGGAATGAGGCCAAACCTCCAAAGGTTTGCAATGAGCCTCACATCTGATCGCGATACAGCTCTTGACCTCGTTCAGGATACTTACCTGAAAGCAATTACCTACAAAGATAAGTTTGTAGACTATACAAATCTCAAAGCCTGGGTATTTACAATTATGAAAAACACTTTCATAAATAATTACAGGCGGAATGTTAAGGAAAACACCATTATAGATGTAACACAGGATCTCTATTACCTTAATCAGCCACATGATAAAGGATTTATCTCACCGGAATCAAATTATGCTGAAGGGGAGATTGAAAAGGCAATAGACTCACTTGAGGATGAATTCAGGATCCCGTTCAGAATGCATATTGATGGGTACAAATATAAAGAGATTGCTGATGAACTTGGATTAAAGATTGGTACGGTTAAAAGCAGAATATTTTTTACACGACAGAAGCTTATGTTGATTTTAAAGGATTACGTCAGGTAATTTCTCATTTTTATTTCAGGTTTGGTTTTTAGGGAAAGGGGCTGTCTGAAAAGCCCCTTTTTATTTGTTTACTGCCCCTTTTTTATTTTCCTGAAGATAATTCCCGTTAAAACAAATACCAGGAAAACACCTGAAAGTATCCATGCCCATGTATTCGGCATTTTTGACTCAGCCCACATCTCATAATTCTGAGCAAGGAAGTAATCGGATTTGACTGGCCAGAGAAGGATCCCTGAGGAATCTATAAATCCATCGGTACCGATCACCTTGCCAGGCATGATTATTCTCTGCGTATATTCGCTGAAGCTGAAAAAGAAGTTATTGGTTACTATATTCAGGGCTGAATCGGCTTCTGTCTTAAATTTTACAGCATTTTCTTTCCCGATAAATTCTGCCAGCAGGATCCCGTTTTTCCATAGGCTATCTGTCTTTTCACCATTGGCTTCCACTATCCTTGCAAATTCAGGTTCACGTTCCTTCAGTGCATTGAACGACATTTCGTTCCCTGCCCTGTTTCCGGCAAGCCTTGAAAATTCACCGATCCATTCTGAAACCAGACATCTGAAACCCCATCTCCCGGTTTTAACTTTTACAGAGTCATCAAACGCCCTGAATTTAAGACTATCCGGGCCATTCTTTTTTTCATTTATAATATTTTCAGGAGAATAGAACCAGGCCATTTCATCCGAATTAAGGAAATCAGATGCGGGATACCCGTAAGCCAGTTTTTTATCAATTTTTTCTGCAAATCTGTATTCGGTATTAAACCATCTGAAATTCTTCCGGAATTCAGTTTTCCTGGAAATTTTATTATTAGCACCGCTGTCGGCCTTGTAAGCCAGGTTTATCTCATCAGTGTTATTAAAGAATTTCCGGGCCCGTTTTACCCATACCGTATCTCCTTTCTCTGAAAATTCAAGAGAGTCCCTTACGGCCCATGTACTGTCAAAAGGGACCTGGATGTCAGAAATCTTGAAATTATTTTTAATATTTTTCATTTCTATCTCCCTGGTCACAGATCCGTCTGTATGGATTATATCCGTAACAACTGTTTCCGGCTCATCACATGATGCTATCATTACCAGGACAAAAGAGAGGATCAGTTTTAATTGTTTGGTTCTCATGATGTTATAGTTTAAATTTCTTTTTATTTGATTCGCTCAGCTTTCCCTCCACATACTTTTTCAGAACAGGGTCATCTTCAATCATCTTCAGGAGGTCGCCATACCTCGATTGCAGTTCACTGTAAGATCTGATGAACTTGTTCAGCTGTCCTTCCGGAATTGCTAATGATTCTGCAGGTTTGGCCCCGGTAAGTTTATACAACAAGATTTTACCCTCCAGTTCATCCCGGGTTACGGTAAAAAGTCTGCCGTCGGATATTATAGCCTTTCTTTCAAGGGAATTTATACGTTTCAGTATAACGGACTGCTGCCACGCAAAAAGGGAAATTAATACTATTGATGCTGTTATCAGCCCGGTCCTGATCCAGCCGATATAAACCCATCCGAAGAGATATTCAAAAACTCTGAACGGATGGCTGGTCTTTTCTGAGGTTTCCCTGATCCTTCCCATGACATTTTCTTCAATGTCCCCGGTTTCCGGCAAAAAAGGCCTCGACTTCCTGAGAATATCCATTACTCTGTCATATTTATCTTCCTTGCTTTTCATATCAGAAAAATTTAATGATCATTTCTCCAATTTTCTTTCTCGCATAGTGCAGATTCGATTTTACATTAAGTCTGCTCATACCTGTAATTTCCGAGATCTCTTCATTGGTCATCCCTTCCAGTTCTCCAAGTATAAAGACTGCCTTTTGCCTGGGACCAAGCTTTTCTGTCAGCCTTTTGATTATTGCTGCTGTTTCATTATTCTCAAGCTCTGAATCCTGACCTGAAGAAATATGATTTGACAGTGCTGCCCAGACCTTATCGTCAGCCCTGACCTCCGGCTTTCTTTTCATCATCCTCATACAGTCATAACACTTATTGACAACTATTCTGTACAACCATGTTTTAAAACAGTCAGCCGATTTTAAAGTCCGGAGGCTTTCCCAGGCTGTTATCATTGATTCCTGAACCACATCTTTTGCCTGTTCGGTATCGCCCAGCATTCTGAAAGCCACAGAGAATGCAAATGGAGAGGTTCCCCTGACTAGCTCCCTGAAGCTTTTCATATTGCCGTTCCGGCACTCTTCTATTATCTCCCGGCTGATCAAATTATTCAGTATCATCTGATATAAAGACGTAATTTTAACAGAAAGGTAAAAAAGATAAAGTAATTTTATTGCAGATTTCATTACAAACTCCTATGCAAAAGATAATTACACTTAAAACAGATAAGAAAAACGGCCTCTACGATATTACCTCCAGGGTAACAGAGGTTATCAAGGAAAGTAAAATCATAACGGGTATTGCCTCTGTATATGCAAGGGGGTCTACGGCAGCAATAATGATCCAGGAGAACTGGGATGAATCAGTTCAGAATGATGTTGTTACATTGCTTACCAGGCTTATACCTCCCGGTATATGGGAACATGACCGGCAGGACAATAACGGGGATGCACACCTTAAATCCGGTCTGGTAGGCGTATCCCAAACGATCCCGGTTGTTGACGGTAATCCCGGACTTTCAACATGGCAGAACATTTTTTTCTGTGAATTTGACGGGCCCAGAAGTACAAGGGAGGTTGTTGTGACTGTTTTGGGTGATTGATCAGGATTCAGTTAAATCATTGATATTCCGCACAAACTGTTCATATTTTACTCTTGCCACTGCAGAGCCACTGAACAATCTTTCGAAATTTTCACTTGAAAGGGACCGCCACTCTTCGGAGCTCATTTCCGCAACCTCTTTATTTATTGCAAATTCAGGGGTGGTATCAGGTTTGGCATGTTTATTCCACGGGCACACCTCCTGACAAATGTCACAGCCATAAATCCTTCCTTCCAGAAGAGGTATCAATTCCCGAGGAATGGGACCTCTGTTCTCAATAGTTATATTGGCAATGCATTTCCTCGTGTCAATTGTGCGGTTATCATTTATTGCTGCTGTCGGGCAGGCATCAATGCATATCCTGCAATTGCCGCAATATTCTGAATTAAGAGGATGGTCATAAACCAGTCCTATATTAAGGATAAGAACACCTATAAAAAAGAATGAACCTATTTCCCTGTTAATCACCACTGAATGACGACCCTGCCATCCCAGTCCTGCCTCCACCGCCCAGCCTTTTTCCTGCATGGGGGCAGAATCGCAAAAAGCTTTGCCGTCAATCGTGGGATCCGTTTCTTTCAGGAAAAGAAGCAGCTTCTCAAGTTTGGGAATTATCACATCGTGGTAATCAGTACCATATGCATACCTCGATAAGACAGGAACATTTTTTCTCTTCTGGCCATTTTCAGAATAATAATTCAGGCCTGTCACTACTATTGATCTGGCTTCATCGAAAAGAAGGTTTGGATTGAGCCGCATTTCCAGATTTCTTTTCAGATAGAACATTTTATCATTCATACCGGCATCAAGCCATGCTTTAATGACTGGTTCCCTCTCAGAAAGTTTCCTTGCTCCGGCAATACCGCACAAGTCAAAACCAAGTTCATGTGCCTTTTCCTTGATCAGGAAAGAAAGGTCCTTAGTTTCTGAAGTATTCATATGATTGATTTTTACAGGAAGCCAAGCTCAAGTTTTGCCTCTTCGCTGAGCATGCTTTTATCCCAGCGGGGAGTAAAGGTAAGCTTAAGATCGCAATCTTTTACACCCCTGGTACCTGCTGCCTTGTATTTTACTTCTTCAATAAGATCTTCAGCCATCGGGCAATTGGGAGCTGTCAGGGTCATAGTAATGTGCGCAATATGATCATCATCAATGTCGATACTATAAATGAGGCCAAGGTCATATATATTTACCGGGATCTCGGGATCATAAATGCTTTTCAGCACCCCGACGAGCCGGGTTTCTATTTCAAGCAGTTCGGAAGCATCCATAATATTATGTTTTCTGCTTTGCATTATAAGCAAGCGCATAAAGCTTCATCTGACGGACCATTGACAGAAGGCCATTCGACCGCGTAGGAGATAAATGCTGCCTGAGGCCGATCTTATCAATGAAATAAAGATTCGCTGCAATGATCTCTTCAGGAGTCCGGTCGGAAAGAACTCTTATCAGCAGTGAGACAATCCCCTTTGTGATAATAGCATCGCTGTCAGCTTTGAAAGTTATTGTACTGCCATTAAATTCGGGATGAAGCCATACCTTTGACTGGCAACCTTCGATCAGGAAATCCTTAACTTTGTATCTGGGATCAACAACAGGCAAGTCCTTCCCCATATCAATAAGCAGATTGTACTTATCCATCCAGTCTTCCAATACCGAAAACTCTTCTATAATTGAATCCTGTACCTGCTCGATATTCATATATGGTTCCTAAGAAAACATTTCTTTTACCTTTTCAATTCCCGTGCCAAGCAAATCGATCTCTTCCCTGGTGTTGTAAAAGCACATTGACACCCTGACTGTGCCTTCAATTCCGAAGCGGTCCATAACAGGTTGTGCACAGTGAGTACCCGTCCTTACAGCTATACCAAGCTTATCCAGAATCATGCCGGTATCGTACTGGTGTATGCCATCTAGAAGGAAAGATATTGTTGAGATTTTTCTTGCCGAATTCCCATACATTGTAAGTCCTTTAATACCTGACAATTTTTCAGTTGCATATGAAAGCAGCTCATTTTCCCTTGCGACAATATTTTCCCTGCCGAGAGACAGGACATAATCAAGCGAAGCCCCCAGACCAATTGCTCCGGGGAAATTCATCGTCCCGGCCTCGAACTTGAAGGGAAGCTCATTATATGTCGTCTTTTCAAAAGTTACTTTGTCGACCATATCGCCTCCCCCCTGATAAGGAGGCAATTCCAGCAGCCATTTCTCCTTGCCATAAAGAACTCCTATGCCTGTCGGTCCGTAGATCTTATGCCCCGAGAATACATAAAAATCGCAATCCATTTGCTTCACATCCGTGATTCCATGTTGTACACCCTGGGCTCCATCAACAAGCACCGGGACTTTTCTGGAATGAGCAGCTTCTATTATTTCCTTTACAGGCAATATTGTGCCCAGCGCATTGGAAACCTGGGCGACAGCAACGAGCTTTGTTTTTGATGATAATAGTTTAAGATACTCGTCAAAGATAATCTCCCCGTTTTCATTTATAGGGATAATGCGAAGATGTGCGCCTTTCCTATCGCACATCATCTGCCAGGGAACAATATTTGCATGGTGTTCAAGCTGGCTGATTATGACCTCATCACCGCTTTTAATGTATCTTTCACCAAAGGAGAATGCAACTGCATTTATTGATCCCGTAGTTCCCGAGGTAAAAACAATTTCTTCCCTTTTCCCGGCATTGATAAATGACCTGACCTTTTCCCTGGCTGCTTCATATTCTTCTGAAGCTCTGTCGCTTATGGCATGCACACCACGGTGAATATTACCGTTATAGGTTGACAGAACCTCATCAACCTTATCAATTACGCAACCTGGCTTCTGGGTTGTCGCACCGTTGTCGAAATAAACAAGCGGCCTGTCGTAAACCTTCATTGCAAGAATTGGGAATTCGGATCTTATCCGGGAGATATCCATCATAATCGTTAATTATCCGCACCTGACCATGCAGCTGGCACATCTTGAAAGCTCGCCTTTAAGGCGCTGCATCACCAGATTGTCCATTCTGTCACGGAGAGCATCGACTTTTATATTTCGTATTACTTCATGGGCGAAGCCAAACATAAGCATGAGCCGGGCTTCACGTTTGTTTATCCCGCGCGAACGCATATAAAACAATGCATCCTCGTTGAGCTGGCCGACAGTAGCACCATGGCTGCATTTTACATCATCGGCATAGATCTCAAGCTGCGGCTTTGTATCCATCCTGGTATCATCAGTGAGAAGTATATTATTATTTTTCTGATATGCCATGGTTCCCTGGGCATCTTTATGGACATAGATCCTCCCGTTAAAAGCACCGGTTGCCATATCATCGAGCACACCTTTGAAAAGCTGATTGCTTGTGCAATTCGGAAATGCATGATCGACATTTACATAATTGTCAATATGCTGGAACTTGTCTGACAGGAAGAGGCCATATGAATTGGTTTCAGCTCCTTCACCCCCCAGGTAATGATAGGTGCTGTTCCTTACCAGTCCTCCATGAAGTGTGATATTATTTGATGATGTAACACTGTTCCGCTCCTGGTGAATGAAAGTATGAGTGATCTTCCCTGCATTATTATGTTCGTTCTGAACCCTTATAATATCGAAATGTGAATTCTCGCCAACGTATATCTCAGTAACCCCGTTAGTAAGGAATTTCTGTGGCGAAAGAGTATGGTCGCATACTATAAGTGTTATATCAGCATTTTCCTCTACAATTATCAGGTTGCGGTGCTGGTTGAAAATATCTTCATCGGACTGAACAAGATTTACGACCTGGATCGGTTTCCTGAGAACAACGCCTGACGGGACATAAATAAAGACGCCATCATATGCCATAGCAGTGTTCAGGTGTACCAGTCCGTCGTCATCAGTATTTGCATACTTGCCATAATGTTTTTCAATCACGTCACTGAATTTCCTAGAAGCTTCACTGAGGCTTCCCACCCAGACCCCTCCGGGTAGCTTCCGGAGCTTATCTTTGATTGTGGGGTAAAACCCATTCAGAAGTACTATTCCATAAGCATCCAGCTCCGTAACATCACACCTGAACTCTTCAGCTTTCACAAAGTCTGCGGCCCCAGGCATAAAATAAGATTTATAATCGTTATTAAAGAAAGTGTCAAGGTTTGTATAGCGGTATGTTTCATTTTTCTTTGTGGGAATTCCGAGCAGGGCGAATTTCCCGATTGCAGGCTCGCGAAAAGAGTTTATATAAGGAGATGAATTTTCGCTGATTCTCCCGATATTATCCCTGTAAAGGTTTAAATACCTTTCAGATCTTTCTGCCTGGTTATTCATGGTTTCCATTATTTTCGACTTCTTTTTTGATCCAGTCATAACCTTTTGCCTCAAGCTCAAGAGCCAGCTCTTTGCCTGCTGTTTTCACAATTCTGCCGTCATAAAGAACATGAACGGCATCGGGAACAATGTAATCGAGAAGTCTCTGGTAATGAGTAATCACAATTGTTGAGTTATCCGGACGCTTGAGCCTGTTAACGCCATTGGCCACAATCCTCAGAGCATCAATATCGAGGCCCGAATCGGTTTCATCAAGGATTGCAAGCCTGGGTTCGAGCATTGCCATCTGGAAAATTTCATTCTTCTTTTTTTCACCTCCGGAAAAACCTTCGTTTACAGATCTGTTTGCCAGCTTTGAATCGATCTCGACAAGCTCTTTTTTCTCCCTCATCAGCTTAAGAAAATCCGAAGCTGAAAGCGGCTCAAGGCCTTTATGCTTGCGATGCTCATTAAGTGCAGTCTTCATAAAGTTAACCATGCTCACTCCCGGGATCTCGATAGGGTACTGGAAGCCGAGAAAAATTCCTTCTTTGGAGCGGTCTTCCGGTGCCATCTCAAGCAGGTTTTTTCCCATATAGGTGACCGATCCTTCAGTAACCTCAGCAAAATCGCGCCCGGCCAATACTGCAGCCAGGGTGCTTTTCCCCGATCCGTTAGGCCCCATAATTGCGTGGATTTCACCTTCTCTTACTTCAAGGCTGATACCTTTTAAGATATTCTTTCCGTCAATTGCAACCTTTAAATCTTTAATAATGAGCATGATACTTTATTTCAATTTATTTCTGTCTGTTTCTTTTTTACTAACCTACACTTCCCTCCAGGCTGATTTGCAACAACTTCTGGGCTTCAACAGCGAATTCCATGGGAAGCTTGTTAATTACTTCCCTGGCATACCCGTTTACAATGAGCCCGATAGCATCTTCTGTTGATATACCTCTCTGGTTGCAATAGAATATCTGGTCTTCCCCGATCTTGGAAGTAGTTGCTTCATGCTCGACAATTGCTGAATGGTTATCGACCTCTATATATGGAAATGTATGTGCACCGCATTTGTCGCCAAGCAGAAGTGAATCGCACTGGGAGAAGTTTCTTGCGTTTGCAGCATTTTTAAGCACCTTTACCAGTCCCCTGTAGCTGTTCTGGCCCTGCCCCGCGGAAATGCCCTTTGATACGATCGTGCTTTTTGTATTCTTACCAATATGAGTCATCTTGGTGCCGGTATCTGCCTGTTGATGATTATTAACAACAGCAACCGAGTAGAATTCACCGGTTGAATTATCGCCCTTAAGAATGCAGGAAGGATATTTCCAGGTTATAGCTGATCCGGTTTCGATCTGGGTCCAGGATATTTTTGAATTTTCACCGCGGCAGAGACCTCTTTTTGTTACAAAATTGAAGATCCCTCCCTTTCCATCCTTATCGCCAGGGTACCAGTTCTGTACCGTTGAATATTTGACTTCAGCATTTTTTTCGGCAATTATTTCCACTATAGCTGCATGGAGCTGATGTTCGTCTCTCATCGGGGCGGTACACCCCTCAAGGTAGCTCACATATGCTTCTTCATCTGCAACCAGAAGAGTCCTTTCAAACTGACCGGTCTGGGCAGAATTTATCCTGAAATAAGTTGAAAGCTCCATCGGACAGCGGACACCTTTAGGAATATAGCAGAACGAACCATCGCTGAATACTGCCGAGTTAAGAGTAGCAAAAAAATTATCAGTATAAGGTACCACAGTGCCCATATATCTTTTCACCAGCTCAGGATATTCCTTAACTGCATCGCTGAATGAGCAGAATATTATTCCGGATTCAGCGAGGGTCTCCCTGAAAGTCGTTCTCACCGAGACAGAATCCATTACTGCATCAACTGCCACGCCAGCCAGATGCTTCTGTTCCTCAAGCGGAATCCCTAACTTATCAAAAGTTCTCTTAAGCTCAGGATCAATTTCCGCATTACTGTTATTTAACGCTTTATTTCTCGGCGCAGCATAGTAAATTATTTCCTGGAAATCAATCTCAGGGATCTTCAGGTTTGCCCATCCGGGCATCTTCATTGTCTGCCAGTGCCGGAAAGCTTTAAGACGGAATTCAAGAAGCCACTCCGGTTCACTCTTTTTGAGCGATATGGTACGTATGATATCTTCGTTGAGCCCCTTGGGAATTCTATCAGTCTCAATATCCGAAAAGAAGCCATACTTATATTCACTCAGAGCTACATCATTTATTATTTTATCCTGATCTTTTGCCATTTAAACTTCCTGTAAGAGATAACCATGCTATAGGATTCAACACCAATTGTGGATGTTTGTTGTCCGTTAATTATATTTAATCTAAATAAACATGCAAAAATATAAAATAATCATTAACTGAAAAATTATAAGACGCTAAATAATCACAAGTTTCTGTAGAAATCTCCGGGGAAAAAGATGCTGCTTTATCAGGATTGTGTCAGGAAAATATTTATAAATGCTGTGGATTTACCGGGTTAATCCCGATAAAATCATTCGTGGCATATTGCATTAGCTTATATCACCGGCTTCTTTACATTATATCTGCTTATGGGCTGGGAACCCGCTGATAATAAAGAACATAAAATAATAAATTGTCCGGTTCCTGGATGCCCCAAGGGCAATAAGTCAGAACCATTATCTGAAGCAATAAGTCCCGGTTATTTTGATGTTCTCAAATAGATTTGCTTTCCCTGTATTCTTTTATAAGGGATTGGAATATCTCCTTTACTGATGAAATTTTTGTAGCTCTGAATGCATTTGACCCGGCAAAGGCAAAACCGTTTTCAAAATTCCCGACCAGAGCATTTTTTAATGCAATGATAATACAATAGGGGCTTTTAGAAATATCGCATGTTTTTATACATTTGAACGGACATTTCCTGGGCTGTTTCCTCCCCTCCCTTACTTTATTTATAAAACTGCTGATAATTGCCCTTCCCGGCATGCCAACGGGGCTTTTAATGATCTCGATGTCTTTCTCTTTAGCATCAATATATGTCTGCTTGAAAGCAGGTGAAGCATCGCATTCATAAGTTGTAACGAATCTTGTGGCCATCTGGACTCCGGCAGCTCCAAGATCCATGATCTCTTTTATGTCCTTTCCGGTATATATGCCACCTGCAGCTATAAGCGGGATCTTCGTATTATATTTTTCTTCGAAATGACTAAGCTCGCCGGTAATCTCAGGAACAAGTTTTTCCAGGGAGTAATCCCCGTTATTTATCTGTTCCTCTTTAAATCCAAGGTGTCCTCCCGCTTTCGGTCCTTCGACTATGACAGCATCGGGAAGATAATCATAGTTGGTCTTCCATTTTTCACAGATAATTTTTACCGCTCTGGCTGATGAAACAATGGGCACCAGCTTTGTAATACTCCCTTTCTTTAAAAAGGATGGTAAGTCAAGAGGAAGTCCTGCTCCTGCAATGATTAAATCCACCTTTTCAGAAATGCATGTCCTGATCATATCTGCAAAATTTGTCATGGCGACCATGACATTTACTCCGATTACTCCAAGAGTCTTTTCCCTGGCCTTTCGTATCTCTTCCTTAAGTCCCAGAATACTTGCCTCCAGAAAGTTATCCGATAAATCTTTGTATAATAACCCAAGACCTGCACTTGAAATTACACCCGCACCACCTTCATTGGCAACTGCTGATGCGAGACCTGAAAGGGATATCCCCACTCCCATTCCTCCCTGTACAATCGGGACAGCAATTGACAGATTTCCTATTGTTAATCCTTTCATTTTCCTTTTCAAAAATTTTGTCAAATGTAGGTTAATAAAAGCATCTAATCGGTAAAATCTATTTTTTAACACATAAGGTCTTCCGGAATTCACGATTTTTAACATTAGCAGTAGTCTTATATGTAACAGACAGTTTTGAATTGATGCCATCTTAAAATTGATACAAACCGGATGGAATAAAGTCTTAACTTTAAAGTCGAATCTTAATCTGAAAATTATGAAGAAGCTATTCTTTATTTCAATATTGTTATTTACTGCAATTCTTTATACCTCAGCTGATTCTGAGAAAGATATAAAAGCCGTTCTGAAGCATGTTACTGTATATCCCGACAGGGCACAGATGACCCAGGAGACGACTGTTGATATTCCGTCAGGGAAAACTGTATTAAAACTGGGAACTCTTTCGCCATATATTGATGCCCAGAGTATCCAGGTAAGAGGTTTTGGAGAATTTACCATACTATCTGTAAATCATCAGAATAACTACCTTGAGAATCTTGAAGAGCTTCCGGAGATCAGGAATATCAGAAGCCAGATAGAAGCTCTCCAGATGAAAATCGAGGATGAAAAAGCTGCGATAAGTGTTCTCAATGAGAAGCAGCAATTTTTAGTTGCAAACAGAGCCATCCTGGTAAAGGAAACAACATTCAGCCTCGAACAGCTTAAGGGAGTTATGGACCTGTATACCAGTAATATGGACCTTGTAACAACCACTATCCTTAAAAAGAACAGGCTTATAAAAGATTATGAAAAACAAATTGCAGCGCTTCAGCAGCAGATTGCTGATAAAAGCGGAAAACAAAGGCTTCCGTCGGGCGAAATTTCTGTTTCGGTCAATGCTGACAAACCAGTTTCGGGGAAGTTGACCCTTGCCTATGTAGTTTCAAATGCCGGCTGGTATCCTTCATATGACATCAGGGTCGATGATATAACGAAGCCGGTAAATATTTTTTATAAGGCAAATGTTTATCAGAATACCGGAGTTGAATGGAAAGATGTTAAGCTCAGCTTTTCAAATGCAACGCCATGGGTATCCGGGAACGTACCGCTTCTTTATCCATGGTTCATAGATTATTACTATCCTGTTCCTGTTACCATGAAGTCGAGAGCTGCCGGAGCACCAAAGTCTGAAGCTCCCGCAATAATGGAAATGGTCGCCGATCAGCCAACATCTGCCAGGGCGGCTGAAGCTGTGCCTGTAGCTGTCGAAAAACAGGTTGGGGAAACAACGGTATCATTTGATGTTGCGATTCCCTATTCCATTTCCTCTGACGGAAAGGTCCAGACTATTGAGATTCAGCGCACCTCGACAGCTGCTGATTACAAGTATGTTACAGTTCCCAAAATATCACCCCTGGTCTATCTTACTGCCAATATCACCGATTGGGAAAAACAGAGCCTGCTGGCCGGAGAGGCTACCCTTTATTTTGAAAATACCTTTGTAGGAAAATCGAATCTGAATGTTAACCAGCTGACTGATACGCTTGTCCTTTCTCTGGGTACAGATAACAGTATCCTTGTAAAAAGGGAGAAACGGAAGGATTTTACAAGCCGGAAAGTCATCGGTACAAATAAAACCGAGACATTCTCATTTCTTATCACTGTAAGGAACAGCAAGGCCAGCCTGGTCAGGATTACTCTTAATGATCAGATCCCGGTTTCATCCAATAGCGGAATTACAGTTGAAGCCTCAGAACTTTCGGGTGGAAAGCTCAATTCACAGACCGGGGAAATCAGATGGGATCTCGAAATCAAACCACAGGAAACAAAACAGATTATTCTGACATATTCGGTTAAATATCCAAAAGATAAAACAGTTATCCTTGAGTAACACAGCCTTATTATGAAAATACTTGGAAATCTGGTTTGGCTTGTTTTCGGAGGCATTGTTATTGCCGTTGAGTATTTCATCGGAAGCATTATACTTATGATAACAATAATAGGTATTCCTTTCGGGATTCAGACTCTTAAAATGGCAGCTCTCGCAATCTGGCCTTTCGGCCGCGATACGCGGGTTCAATCCAGAGCATCAGGATGCCTTTACATATTAATGAATGTACTATGGCTTATTTGCGGGGGAATCTGGATTGCATTGACTCATGCACTCTTCGGATTGATCCTGTGTTTAACGATAATAGGGATACCTTTCGGCTTGCAGCATTTTAAGCTTACAGCAATAGCTTTGAATCCATTTGGACGTGATATCGTGAATGTATAGGACTCTATTTTGGTCCCCTTATAATGCCTCTTTCCGATTTCCTGATAAAATCGAGGATATAGTCTCTGTCGTCTGATGGTTTGAATTCTGCCTCAATGTGTTCAAGTGCCTGGGAAACATTCATTTTACTCTGGTAAAGAACTCTGTAGATATTGTGAATCTCATCAATTCTTTCCTTCTCAAATCCGCGACGGGTCAGTCCTACTGTGTTGAGTCCCATGAAAGCCAGAGGATCCCTGTCGGCTTTTATAAAAGGGGGAACATCTATACGAATGCGGCCGCCTCCCCCAACAATAACATGGGCGCCAACATGGGTGAACTGATGTACAAGAACTCCGCCACTTAGAATTGCCCAGTCATCCACCCGGACTTCGCCTGCGAGCCCTGTCGAATTGCCAATAATACAGTTATTTCCTATTACGCAATCATGCCCTATATGGGTATAAGCCATCAGAAGACAGTCGTTTCCGACAACAGTTCTGCCCAGGGCAGCAGTACCCCTGTTAACGGTGGCACCTTCTCTTACAGTCGTTCTGTCGCCAATTTCGACTATTGTTTCCTCACCCCTGAATTTCAGGTCCTGGGGGATGGCGGAAATCACTGCCGTAGGGAAAATCCTGCATTTTTTTCCTATTCTCGCCCCATCCATAATGGTAGAGCTGGGACCTACCCATGTTTCATCTCCTATAACCACATTACCGGAAATATATGCAAATGGGTCGATTGTAACATTTTTGCCGATCCGGGCATCGGGATGTACAAAAGCTAATTTTGAGATCATGGGAACACTATTTATTTTTAACAACCTGAGCGACCATTTCTCCCTCGACCACGAGATTATTACCGACAAAAGCCTGACCATACATTGCAACAATACCTCTTCGCATGGGTTCAATTAGCTCCATTTTAAGAATTACAGTATCGCCAGGGACGACCTTATGCTTGAATTTCAGCTTGTCGATTTTCAGAAAATAAGTTGAATATTTTTCAGGTTCCTCTACCGCACTTAAAATCAGAAGTCCGCCTGCCTGTGCCAGGGCTTCAACCAGGAGAACACCCGGCATAACCGGTTCATCAGGAAAATGTCCCTGGAAAAACGGTTCATTAAAAGTAACATTTTTAATACCTACAACAGTTGTCTCGTCAAGGGATATTATTTTATCAACCATAAGAAAGGGAGCCCTGTGGGGAAGCCGTTTCTTAATATCTTCAATTGTATAGACCGGCGGTTGGGATGGATCATAAACAGGAATATCACGTTTAGAGAGCAACTTTTTCATTTCCTGCCGCATCATCCTGGCCAGCCTGGTGTTGGCATAATGTCCCGGCCGGGTGGCAACAACCTTGCCTTTGATAGGGAGACCTACAAGAGCTAAGTCACCCATTATATCGAGAAGTTTGTGACGGGCAGGCTCATTAGGATACCGCAGTTCGGTATTATTCAGTATTCCGGCAGTATGTTTGGTAATCCCCGGGCGGTTAAAAAGCCTGGCGATACGGTCAATTTCCTCCTGTTCAACCTCTTTTTCGAGAATGACAACTGCATTATCCAGATCTCCGCCTTTTATAAGGCCCATTTTATTAAGCGGTTCAAGCTCGTGGAAAAACACAAAAGTACGGCTCCTGCATATCTCTGGTTCAAAATCATCAATTGAATCAAGGATTGCATACTGGTTGCCCAGTATCTTTGAATTATAATCAATTAACACATTAATGCTGAAATGATCATCAGGATAAACTATAAGGTCGATCCCGTGCTCCTCATCGGAATAAACGATTTTTTGCTTGACAACAAAGTAATTGCGTTCTTCCTTCAGATCCACGATCCCTGCCTCTTTGATTGCTTTTACAAATGTCCAGGCTGCTCCGCCCATAATGGGAGCTTCAGGCCCGTCCATCTCTATAAGCGCATTATCGACACTCAGCCCGTGAAAAGCAGAAAGCACATGTTCAATTGTTGACACCGAAGCATTATTCTGAACCAGAGTTGTTCCCCTGGATGTATCGGTTACATTTTCTGCAAGGGCCTCAATAACCGGTTTACCCGGCAGATCAATCCTGCAGAACTTATAACCGAAATTGGCAGGTGCCGGTTTAAATGTGATAGTTACACTAATTCCGGAATGAAGACCCTTGCCACTCAGACTTATCTCCCTGGCCAGTGTCCTTTGTTTTTCACTCATCAGATAATATTTTATATTGAATAGGTGTACAAAAAAAGTAAAAATATTTCGAACCAGCTAAGAAAAAAGCCTTTAACTGCATTAAAACCAGTCAATTTACATTAGACCAGAAATTTATGCTATTTCTTTTTCAGGGATTCGACCTCTTTTTCCAGTCTGTCGACTTTCGAACTTAGTTCCGGTAATTTCTTGAAAATTACCGATGATCGTGCAAATTCCCTGGGTTCAATTGCAGGGTAACCAAGAAGAACAGAATTTTCTTTTCTTATATCCCCGGGGATGCCGGATTGTGCACCTATCTTCGTTCCGTCTGCAATTTTGAGGTGCCCCGCGACACCTACCTGGCCAGCGAACATGCAGTTCCTGCCAATCTTTGAGGAACCTGCGATTCCGGTCTGTCCTGCCATTACTGTGTTCTCACCTATCTCCACATTATGGCCGATCTGGATTAGATTATCAAGTTTCACTCCCTTATGTATCAATGTTGAACCCATTGTAGCCCTGTCAATTGCCACGTTTGCGCCGATCTCAACATGATCTTCAATGATTACATTTCCCAGCTGGGGTATTTTCATAAATTCTGTTTCTGACTGGGGCGCAAACCCGAATCCGTCACTTCCTATGACTGTACCTGCATGAATGGTGCACTCCTCGCCAAGAATACATTCATGATAAATTTTTACACCCGGATAAAGGGTACATTTCCTGCCTAATTTTGAATTATCGCCGATATAAACATGAGGATAAACCGATGACTCATCACCTATCTGGCAGTTGTCACCGATATAAGTATACGCCCCGATATAGACATCTTTACCAACAATAGCTGTCGGTTCAATCACGGCAGTAGGGTGGATCCCTTTCTTTCTCGGTCTTGCCTGGTCGACAAGCCGGAGCAATGAGGCAAATGCTTCATAGGCATTTTCAACCCTTATAAGAGTTGCATCGATTTTTGCCGATGGAATAAAAGTTTTATTCACAAGCACTATAGACGATCCGGTAGTGTAGATATATTGCTCATATTTCGGATTTGCCAGGAATGAAAGAGCCCCTTTGTGGCCTTCTTCAATTTTAGCAATAGTATTGACTACGATGTCCGGATTCCCCTCAATTTCTCCATTGAGGAAACCGGCGATTGTTGCGGCACTAAATTCCATAATTCGATTTTTTTAATTATCTGCATTCCTTCGGATAACAAAGAAAATATTTAGTAATCCTTTCGGAAAGAAACCTGTGGTCAAACATATCCGACACTGATGAAATACCGGCAGTCTTACCAGATTTGAGCAATATTTGAACTTCCGGCGAATCCGGGGTATATGCGAGGTTTGAAATGCTGCTGGAGAAGACATAATAATCCGTCATGCTGCCGCTGATAGCAAGCCTTTCAGAGGCAATAGCTTTCAGGTTCTTTACTTTTTCCTTTAAAAACGGTTCATTCTGAAGTTCTATTGCAAGAAGGTCTCTTTTCATTAATCGTGCCGAAAGGTCCGAAAGTATTCTGTCATCGTGATCGGCCCAGTACTTGGCAGATATGAGGATATCAGAATCATCAAGCTTTGTAAAATTTGAAGCAACGAGGCCCGGCGTGAATTGACCCTCAGTCAGAAGATCATCAGGTCCAATCCTGTTGTACAGGAAAAATCTGAGAGCGGGTGTTGCATACACATCCCTCCCCTGCCCTGCAAGCTCTTTTGCCCTTTTAAGTATATTTACCAGGAGGCTTTCAGAAGAAAGGACAGTTTTATGCATATAAACCTGCCAGTACATAAGGCGCCTGGCAATAAGGAATTTCTCAAGTGAATAGATCCCTTTTTCGTCAATAACGAGACTGTCATTAACAACATTAAGCATTCGGATTATGCGGTCAGAGCCCACAGATCCTTCAATCACCCCGGTAAAGAAACTATCTCTTCGCAGGTAGTCAAGACGGTCCATGTCCATCTGGCCGGCAATAAGCTCATGCAGGAACTTTCTTGGATAAGTCCCTTTAAAAATCTTAATTGCCAATTCCAGCTTCCCCCTGAATTCCTCATTAAGCTTTCTCATCAGGAGAAGCGAAAGATCTTCGTGTGAAATACCTGTTATTATCGAATTTTCAAGAGCATGAGAAAAAGGTCCATGACCTGAATCGTGGAGCAGAATTGCAGAGAACACAGCTTCCTCCTCTTCAGGGGAGATCGTAACTCCTTTGGTCCTGAGTGTCCTGATTGCAGTTTCCATAAGGTATAATGCACCTAGACAGTGCTGGAACCTGCTGTGGTTAGCTCCGGGATAAACAAAGCTCGTAAGCCCCAGCTGTTTTATGTTTCTGAGCCGTTGAAACCACTGATGTTCAATAAGATCGAAGATGAAATCACCGGGTATGCTTATAAATCCGTATACCGGATCGTTGATTATCTTTTTCTTATTTGTTTTCCAGGCCACTTTTTGAAACTTTGTGCACAAAATTAGGAATTTGTTTTTAACATGACCTCCTTATGGCATTCCTTTATGTTACTTTGTGCAACCTTCGAGAGCCTGGTGGTTAAATATTTTTTACCAATAGTATCACTAAGGAGATCCCAAAGGTATACAAAGTAATAACTGGTTTTAAACGCAAATTCTTTTCATTTTACGATATTTGGTGCAACATTTGAAATAATTACCGTCTTTATAGTGTCTAATAACCTGAACCACCAGCCCTAGAACCTTAACCCTATGAAAATTGAAATTCAGGGACTTAGCAAAACATATCCTAACGGTAATCAGGCATTAAAAGACATAAATCTTGAATTCGGAACCGGAATGTTCGGTCTTCTGGGACCAAACGGAGCCGGGAAATCGAGTCTCATGAGGATTATTGTCACGCTTATGAAACCCACTTCAGGTGTTGTCCTTGTAGATGGAAAAGATATTCAGAAAATAAGAAAAGAGCTTCGGAAGATACTTGGTTATCTCCCCCAGGATTTCAGGTTTTTTACATCGCTTAAAACGTGGGAATTCCTTGATTATTCGGGATCTCTTGCCGGGCTTAAAAATAAAAAAGAAAGGATAGCAGAGGTTGACAGGCTTCTTGACCAGGTGGGCCTCCTGGAGGTCCGTGACAGGCAGGCTAACAGGCTGTCAGGAGGAATGAAGCGCCGGCTTGGCATTGCACAGGCGCTGATCGGCTCTCCAAGAATAATCGTCGTAGATGAGCCGACAACAGGCCTTGATCCAGATGAAAGAATAAGGTTCAGGAATATACTTTCGCAGTTAAGCCAGCATGAAGTCACTATCATCCTTTCAACCCATATAGTAGGTGATATTTCTTCCACATGCCAGGGAATGGCTTTGCTTAACCGTGGTGAGCTTGTCTTTTCCGGATCACCGGAAAACCTTGTAAAAAAAGCCTATGGACATGTCTTCAGACTTAACCTTACACCTTATGAATATGAAATGGTAAAGGAACGCTACAATGTAATTTCTACTATCCCCGTCGAATCAGGATGGGAGGTGCAGATCGTAACTGATTTCCCGCCCGATTTCAGTTCAAGTCCGATAATCCCGAATATTGAACATGCATATGTATATTATATGGAGCATAAACTTAAGGCCGACATTTCGGAATGATTTTATTTGAGAATCAGATGGAATTTATCCATAATATCGCAACTGTAGCAAAATACGAAGCCAAGACCCTGAGAAGGAGCTGGTTCTTCAGGCTTTTTTCCCTCGGATCTCTCTTCTTTCTTACTCTGATGAATATCGGTATGTTCTCCCCTGCCGGTCAGGAAAACTGGCAGATGGTTTCAATACCTTCTACAATTCCCCTCTTCAACCTTTTTCTTATCAACATAGGGCAATCAATCGTTGTGATCTTCCTTGCTGCCGATTTCCTGAAAAGGGATAAAAAGGTTGACACAAATGAGGTTCTGTACACCCGGTCAATGTCAAATCTTGAATATGTTATCGGAAAATCCTGGGGCATACTCAGGCTCTTCCTTGGGCTCGATATAATAATACTTTGCATCGGACTGCTTATGAATATTATTTCAAAGAGCATGTCAATCGATATTCTTTCTTATTTCTGGTACCTTCTTATATTATGCGTTCCTACCATACTTTTCAGTCTCGGACTTGCTTTCATGCTGATGTCGCTTATTAAGAACCAGGCAGTTACATTTCTCATCCTGCTTGGTATAGCTGCGCTGAATATGTTCTGGCTCTGGTACAGGGCAGGTTCTGTTTTCGATTATATGGCCTTCGGGCTTCCTGTTTTTAAATCGGGTATTATCGGGATTGATGATCCCGGGATGATCCTTAACCAGAGATTAATTTATTTCTTCCTGGGTATATCACTGGTCCTTGCCACTGTGTTATTATTCAAAAGGTTACCTCAGTCAAAGCCACATTCCTATATCTCAGTTATTATTATGGTACTCTCTTTTGGTGCCGGTTGTGTATGTGCATTTAACACCTGGTCGTCATATAAAAGGGACCTCAATGGAAAGAAGCTTGCAGTTGAAACCAATATAAAGTTTGAAAACAGGGATGTTGTAAGCCTGACTGATGCCTTTATTGATTTCCGGCATAACGGGAAATCATTTGAAGCAACAGCAAAACTTAAGTTTATAAACAATAACAAGTCGCCAGTTGATAAGTACCTTTTTTCCCTGAATCCATACCTTAATGTTTCAAGGATTGCATCGGACGGGAAAGAGATAAGGTTTGAGAGGATTAATAGTATTATTGAGGCTGATGCCGGCAGGATGCTTGCTCCCGGACAATCCGACAGCCTGGATATTTACTATGCAGGCTCAATAGATGAGTCTTTCTGCTATCCAAATTATAATGACAATTTGAGGGAGAACTCCTACAGGATTGAATTTCTTAATATTCATAAACGACAGGCCTTCCTCAATGAAGATTATGTTCTGCTTACTCCGGAATCATACTGGTATCCGGTTCCGGCGCTCAATTATTATCCCTCCAATCCTGCCAGGATAAAAGTTGATTTTACAAATTTCACACTGCGCGTAAAGAATGAGGATGGACTTACTCCGGTGTCTCAGGGAATTTATAAATCCGAAAATGGATTTTCATTGTTCACTCCTGAATCGCCCCTGACAGGATTGACCCTTGCTATAGGAAATTACAGTTCCGATACCCTGGTGGTTGATTCAATAAAATATATTGGGTTCCATTTCCCTGGAAACGATTATTATAAGAAGGATCTTTCAGAGATAAAAGATACGCTTGTGTCATTAATTTCAGGGATTATGAGAGAGCTGGAGACGAATTTTTCAACAAAATATCCTTTCAGAACCCTTAGCCTCGTCGAAGTCCCTGTTCAGTTTTATTCCTATCCGAAAATGAGCACCCAGACAAGGGCGGAACTTCAACCTTCCATGGTACTTCTGCCTGAGAGGTTGTCCACAATTCAGAATGCAGGGTTTTATAAGCAGTTCACCAGGCAGAAAAAAAGAATGATCAGGAATAACCAGGTAATAACAGATAAGGAATTGCAGGTAAGGCTTTTTAATAATTTTATCAGGAACACTTTTATCAGCGGGGAGAATTTCAGGTTCGTAAATGGTGTGGTCCTTAATGAACCTGTAAGATACAGGCTGGGCCCCAGCTTTTACTTCTTTAAAAACAATTTCTATTCATCGGAATATCCTGTTATTAATGCTGTATTAGAATCGCATCTGCAGAAGGTCAGTTCCATACAGGGCGGTATCAGGTCTTCCTTGGGAGGATTATCAGAAAACGACAGGGCGAATCTGATACTCAAAAATGCCAGCTTCAGGGAAATACTGTCAAAAAATCCGGGCTCTGATACAATCAGGGCAATTGTGACGGTCAAGGGAGATTACCTGTTAAATATGTTGCGTTCCAGGGCAGGCATTAATGAATTTAAGACCTGGTTTCAGAATTATCTCAATGACAATAAATTCAGGAGTGTTGATATTTCAAAGTTTAATAATGACATTGATGCGAGATTCGGTTTTGAGTTCTATTCCTACCTTGATGACTGGTTCAACAGGAAAGAAGAGCCCGGATTTCTTTTTACCGATATCCAGGCAGATGAAATAGTCGTGGGTGAAAGGGTCAGATATCTGGTAACTTTTACGGCCTCAAATCCAGAGCCTGTAGCCGGCATCTTTAATGTTTCGTTCAGAACAGGTGGTCAGGGAGGCCCTGGCGGAGGACAGATGATGACAACAGTGATGCAGGGCAGCGGCCCGGGAAGTGTAATGATCTCAATATCAGGCCAGGGACGCGGAATGGATGCTGCCGACCTGTCCCGGATCGTACTGCTGGGTCCTGCACAGGCTAAAAAAATCAGCATAATCCTTGACGCCCAGCCAAGGACCCTGATGATCAATACGCTTGTCGCGAAGAACTTGCCTGGAGAAATAACAATCCCTGTAGATGATATCAGGAAATCAAAAACCAGATATGTGGTGTCGGAAGGAGAAGTGACACTTCCGGCGTTGCCGCGTTTTGAGCAGCCCGGAGAAATTATCGTTGATAATGAAGACCGTGGCTTTAACCGTGGCATCAGGGAGACGGTAAGCCCTCTTAAGAAACTGCTCGGAATAAAAGCCAATTCGGGTGAGGATTACCAGGAGATAAACACGTACTGGGCTCCTGAAAGGTGGCAGAATGCAATTCAATCAACCTATTATGGCAAGTATATTCTGTCATCAGTTTTTACTCGTAAAGGGACTGGAAACAAGGCAGTAACATGGACAGCAAAAATAGATAAACCCGGATTTTATGATATATACTGCTATATCGGTAAGGCAGGCGGAATGATGGGCACACGTAGTGCCTCACAAAGAGGCGGACCAGGTGGAGGGCCGGGCGGATCCGGTGGCCCGGCAGGACCCATGGCAGGACAGCAGGCTGAAGGGCCTTACAAGGATATGCATTATAAAATCCATCATGATGAGGGAGTGGAAGAAATTACTGTTGATTTTGAAAATGCTGATCCCGGGTGGAACATCCTGGGCCGTTATTACCTTTCTTCCGACAGCGCAAAGGTTGAACTTACAAACCTGTCAGCCGGAAGAATTGTGCTTGGAGATGCAATAAAGTGGGTGAAGGCGGATTAAAGGCATTATGAATTAAGATATAGAATCCTGAACAAAATGAAAGATCCAAAACGAAACAACATCAGATGGCTTTATGGTTTTTTACTGCTCATTATCAGCACATTACCCATGAAGGCCCAGAAGGGCATGACACTTGAGGAAGCACTTAAAGTTGCAGAAACCAACAGCCCGGCAATGCAAAGAACCAGACTGAATCTCGTACAAAGCCAGGAGAATCTCAATGCCCAGAATGCAAGTCTTAAGTCAGGCTTCTCTCTTACCATAAATCCCATCGGGTATAGCCAGAACAGGGCGTTTAATGATCTGATCTCGCAATGGAACACAACAAGAACAACAGAAAGCTATGGCACATTCACCGTGTCGCAGCCAATAGTTTTTACCGATGCGAGACTCTCCCTGATAAACAGGTTCGGTTATAAGGATTCTTACAGTGAATACACAAATTTAACAAATAAAGGATTCAGCAATAATCTCTCTCTCAGCCTTGACCAGCCTCTTTTTACATATAACAGAACCAGGCTTCAGCTCAGGGAACTTGTGCTGGCTCTTGAAAATGCAAAGCTTAACTATGCTATTCAGCTTCTCTCCCTTGAAAAGAGTGTCACCCAGGCATTCTATTATGTATATCAGCAGCAGCAGAGCCTTGATATTGCCAACCAGGCATACCAGAACATGCAGAAAAGCTATGAAGTATCCAAAAACAAGGTCGATGCCGGAATCTCGGCCCGTGAAGAGATGTTCCAGGCTGAACTAAATCTCGCATCCTCCAAATCTGATTTTGAGAACGGCCAGGTAGCCTTTGAAAATGCCAAGGATGAGTTTAAGCTCCTGATAGGCATGAGCTTATATGATGATATTGCTGTAATTCCGAACATTGCAGTGGATACGGTCGGAGTCGACGTTGCTTTTGCAATTGACCAGGGACTGGCAAACAGGATGGAATTAAGGCAAAGCCAGATCAGCATTGAAACATCAGAATTTGACCTCATCCAGACGAAAGCCCTGAACGAGTTCAGGGGAAGCCTTGGCCTGTCAATCGGACTTTTTGGCGATAATGAGAAATTCGGGAATGTCTACCAAAGTCCTACTGATAATGAAAGTGTCTCCTTATCCCTTACAATTCCGCTATGGGACTGGGGTGAAAGGAAATCAAGGATAAAGGCCAGTGAAGCTTCAATTGAGACAGCAAATATTTCATTTGAAGAGGAACAGAATAATATTATACTTGGGATACGCCAGGTTTACAGGAATCTACTGAACCTTCAGAACCAGATCGATATCGCTAAACAGAATGTCACGAACGCGCAGCTTACCTATGACCTTAATCTCGAGAAATATAAAAACGGCGATCTTACAGGTATGGATCTGAATATTTATCAGAACCAGCTTTCCCAGAAACAGCTTTCATATACCAATTCGCTCATCTCATACAAGCTTGAACTTCTGAATCTCAAAATTCAGACTCTATATGATTTCGAGAAAAAAGTTCCGTTAACGCCGGTAAAGACATTAGACAAATAGAATAAACCAGATATAATGAAAAAGGAAATAATCTTATCAGTGGCATTAATTATGGCAATGATGGCATGCAGGAATCAGGATCAAAGCCTGACTGCCGATGTGGAAATCCCGGTTTCTGTGGAAGAACTTAAGCTGAAGCCGATTGAGGAGTACGTAAATACTACCGGCACTGCTTTCCCCAAGGGAGAAATAGAGCTTAAATCGAAGATTTCAGCAGCTTATTTTCTGGAAAAAAATCCCCAGACCGGAAAATTGTGGCAGCTCGGCGACAAGGTAAAGGCAGGGGGCCTGATTGTAAGGCTGGAAGATGAGGAGTATGTCAATTCAGTAAAGATGGAAACCAACAAGCTGAACCTTGAGCTTATGGAAACAGAGCTCAGGAAGCAGGAGTCGCTTTATGAGAAAGGCGGAGTAACACTCAGGGAGCTTAAAACAGCCGGCATTAACTACGAAAATGCCAAAACTACCGTTGAAAGTTCAAAACTTCAGCTTGACAAAATGAAGATCACTGCTCCCATTGACGGAGTTATAGTCGACCTGCCATATCATACCCAGGGAACACAGATAGAAACCGGCCTTACCATGGTTAAAATTATGGATTACAGAACGATGTATATGGATGTCTCCCTTCCTGAAAAATATATTAATGTAATTAAGCCCGGGCAAAGGGTCAGCCTTACAAATTACACATTACCTGATGATACTATCATCGGTAATGTAACTCAGCTTTCGCCCGCCATTAATGCCGATACAAGAACTTTTAAAGGCACTATTTCGATAGACAATCCGGCTTATCTTCTGCGCCCCGGTATGTTTGTTAAAGCCGATATAGTCATTGACCACCGGGATTCTGTAATTGTAATTCCTAAGAACATCATTCTCTCGCGACAGAGGGGCAAAACTGTCTTCATAGTCGACCGTGGAGTGGTAGCTGAACGGATCATTGAGACAGGGCTGGAAAATGTTTCAGATGTTGAAATTACAAGAGGCCTGGCAAAAAATGAACGGGTAGTAACCAGCGGCTTTGAAACGCTCAGCAACAAGTCGAAGGTGAAAATCATTAAATAGCCGGTATGAACGCAATTGCCCGATTTGCCGTAAAGTACCCGGTAACAGTGCTGATGCTTGTGCTGGGTATCGGCCTCCTAGGATTTATCTCGTTCGGGAAGCTGGGAACGGACCTTTTTCCAGACCTTAACAATCCGAAAATATACGTTGAGCTCACAGCCGGAGAAAAACCTCCGGAGGAGATTGAAAAAAATTATGTCGACCAGATTGAATCCCGTGCGATGAGGCAGAGCGATGTTGTACAGGTATCGTCAGTTTCGCAGGTAGGTTCCGCTACAATTACCGTGGAATACAACTGGAACAAGGATATGGATGAAGCTTTTCTGGATCTCCAGAAGGAGCTGAATTCATTCAGCCAGTCCTCTGATCTTGAAAATTTTACGATCTCCCAATATGATCCTAACGCCGCTCCTGTAATGATTGTAGGGTTAAAGAATGAGCGGATAACCGATATGGATGAACTCCGGAAGGTCGCTGAAAATTATATCCGCAACGAACTGGTCAGGATTGAAGGAATAGCAGATGTCAGGCTTATAGGTAAGGAAGAAAGTGAGGTGCTGATAGAAACAGACAAGTACCTGCTTGAGTCATTCGGACTGACTTCTGACGGTATTGCCGCACAGATTAGTAACTATAACAGAAATGTCTCGGGAGGGTCAATAGTTGATATGGGTACCCGATATGTAGTTAAAGGTGTGAGCGTTCTTGAAAATCTTGATGATCTGGAGAATATTATTGTAGGCTTCAAGCAGGAATCCTCACCAGCAAGCTCAATATCACAGAGTACTGCATCATCGGTATCATCAAGGATTCCTGTGTATCTCAGGGATGTAGCAAAAGTCACCTTTGCAAACAAGGATCCGGAAAATATCGTAACAATAAATGGGGAAAGATGTCTCGGCCTTTCAATATTCAAGGAGCCAAAATTTAATACCGTTGATGCGGTAGAGAGTCTTGACAAGGCAATAATTGTACTGGGGAAGGCACTTCCGGGCTATGAGTTCATTAAGGTGATCGATCAGGGCAATTATATTAATAATGCAATAGGTGAAGTAAAGAATACCCTGTTAGTGGGTATACTTCTTGCAGTTTTTATCCTTTACATATTTCTCCGGAGGATAGGCACTACCCTTGTCATAAGCGTGGCAATTCCTATATCTATAATTGCCACCTTCAATCTAATGTATTTCAATCACCTCACTCTCAACATTATGACGCTGGGCGGCCTTGCCCTCGGGGCCGGAATGCTTGTTGATAATGCTATAGTCGTACTTGAAAATATTACAAGGCTGCGGGAGGAAGGGATGCCCCTCAAAGAAGCAGTAATTAATGGTACGGGGCAGGTTGGCGGAGCTATAACTGCATCAACAGTGACAACAATTGTGGTTTTCCTTCCTATTGTCTACCTGCATGGAGCTTCCAGTCAGATGTTCAAAGATCAGGCCTGGACGGTGGCATTTGCATTGCTCTCTTCTCTTGTGGTTGCAATGCTTGTCATACCCATGCTTATGTCAACTCTTTTCCGTGATAACAAAAAAGAGGCTGAAATAAGTTCATCCCTGAAATTTAAAGGCTATTCAAATTTTCTCAGAAAGGTTGTTGAGAGGCGTAAGCTGGTTATTATTCTTTCGATCATACTCCTTGGAGGCACTGCCCTGCTCATCCCCGGGTTAGGAAGTGAATTCATGCCACGGTCGGAATCAGCCAGGTTCACAGTTGATCTGAAACTGCCCGAGGGCACCAGCCTTGAACGGACATTCAGCACTGCAGAAATGGTAGAAAAGATAACCAGGGAACTGCTGGGCGACAAAGTAAAAATGATCTACACTCAGTCAGGTAAAGATAACACTTCTACCCTAAACCAGACAACGGAGGCGAAAGGTGAAAATTCCGCTTCGCTGAAAGTGATAATGGCTGATCAGTACGCAGCTGAATCTGAAAATGCCATCAGCCTCATAGACAATTATCTGAAAAGTATTCCCGGACTTGAAGTTAATTTCACAAGGGACGAGACAGCGGTTCAGACCACCCTGGGAACATCCGAGTCGCCTTTCGCTCTTGAGATATCAGGGAAAGACTACAGTGAGCTTGAAAGGATTATTAATGAATCAAAAGTGATCCTCGGAACGAATCCCGGCCTTTATAACCTGACAACCTCCCTCGATGAAGGCACTCCGGAGGTCGAAGTTGCCATTGACAGGTTTAAAACAAGCTATTACAGTGTGACCGTTGATAATGTGATCAGCCAGATAAAAAGCTACCTGTCAGGGGCTTCTGCAGGAAGTTTCGAAAAAGACGGCGAACTGAAAGATATTACAATCAAGCTTGGCGACATATCGCTGAACCAGCTGAAAGATCTTATGATAACTGCCGGGAGCATCAAAGTGCCGCTCAGCGAGCTGGCAAAAATTAATACAGTTTTAAGTCCGAGAGAAATAACAAGGAGAAACCAGTCCAGAACATGTTATATCTATGCGATGGTTGAACCGGGCATGGCGTTTGACAAGGTTGTCAGAGATGCCGGATCATCATTGAAAGCCGTCGCCCTTCCTGTCGATTACAAGATGGAATTCACAGGCGAGGAACTGAAGAGGAAGGAATCGATGTCCAATCTCTCTTTTGCCCTTATTCTTTCACTGATACTTGTTTTCATGGTACTTGCGGCTGAGTTTGAGTCAATAATCCAGCCTCTTGTCGTAATGCTCACAATTCCCCTTGCAGGGGTCGGAACAGTGCTCACTTTCATAGTCCTGGGAAAAACGCTTAACATGATGGCTTATATTGGCATCATTATGCTGGGAGGTATTGCTGTCAATAATGCCATTATCCTTATTGTCAGGATTAACCAGCTCAGGGCAGGTGGCATGAATAAAAAGGAAGCTATCATACTTGCCGGATCACAAAGGATTCGTCCTATTTTAATGACCAGTCTGACGACAATTCTTGCACTACTTCCGCTTACCATCGGCATCGGACAAAGTGCTTCACTCAGGTCGCCTATGGCGCTTGCAGTTATAGGAGGTATGGTTTCGTCAACACTGCTTACACTTATTGTGATCCCATGCGTTTACTGGGTGTTGGATAGTTTCAGCAATTTCATAAGAGGCAACAAGAAAACTGTTGACGCTCATCAGGACTACTTATAAGAAGCGGATGAATTTTATTTTAAAAAGAAGGATTCTGATCAGCATGCTGTTCCTCGGGCTGTCAATGCTCGGATATGTTTCTTATAAGAAGCTGGCTGTTGAATTGATTCCAAATGCCCAGCTCCCGGCTCTGATTGTTCAGGTGGGCACCCCTCTTGAAATGGATCCGTCTTATATTGAGACTCAGGCTATTGTACCTGTAGAGGGTGCTATCGGCACATTGGAAGGAATAGAAAAAATTGAATCCAATATTTCGTCCAGGTTCGGTACCATTACGATCTATTATAACCAGGGCGCTGATTTAAAATATGCTAACCTGAAATTGCAGGAGAGGATTGATGCAGTTAAAAGTTCGATCCCGGCAGAGTTTGTAATTAATGTCATAAAGATTGACCTTGAACAGCTGACCAACCAGTTTATGTCGCTTCAGGTAAGAGGCGAAGGAGGCGTAAACAGGATCAGGAATATTACCGACAAGGAAATAACACCCAGGCTCGAAAATATTGACGGTGTAGCCGGCGTGCAGGTTTACGGAGGGCAGGAGAATTCCATTGAAGTCAGACTGAACGAAAGAGCCTGTAAAGCCAATGGCATAACCATGGGTCAGGTAAGAACGCTTCTGAACAATAATGGACGTGACAAGACTTTTGCAGGAAAAGTGATAGACGGAAGCAATGAGTTTTTCGTAAATATAACTTCAGAGTATACCGACGTCACGGATATCGGTAAGATCATTGTAAAACAGAATGGCCCTATATTGCTGCGCGACATCGCAGAGATCTTTTATGGTGTTAAAGAGCAAACTTCCTACAGCAGGGTCAACGGCATGGATGCCGTCACAGTAAATCTCGTAAATGACAACCAGGCTAATCTGATAAAGCTTTCGCATAGTGCAACTGACCAGGTGAAAAAGCTGAACACCGATCTGGCATCCTCAGGGGTCCAGATTGTGGTTCAAAATAATAGTGCCGAGACTATGGAGAAGAATATAAACCAGATTATAAACCTGGCAATAACAGGTGGTTTACTGGCAATAATGATCCTGTGGTTCTTCCTCAGGAATGTCCGGCTGGTGACTATTATCGCCGTGTCGATACCTTTTTCAGTTTATACTGCTTTCAACTTCTTCTATGCTTTTAATATTACGATCAACAGCCTGACTCTTGTAGGCATAGCTCTGGCAGTGGGCATGCTGGTCGATAATTCTGTAGTTGTCCTTGAGAACATCTACCGTCTTGCGGGCACGGGCAGGGACCCGGAAACATCAGTAAAACAGGGAACTACCGAAGTATGGAGATCTATTTTTGCATCTACCCTTACAACAATTGTCGTCTTCTTTCCATTCATATTTTCGACAAACTTCTTAATCAGGATAATAGGAAAGAATATCGGGGTTTCCATTGTCTCCACCCTGCTTGTTTCATTATGTGTCGCCCTGCTTTTCATACCGATGGCAACCTATTTTATTTTATCCCAATCTTCAGGCGGGAAATCGGAGATATTTAAAAAGCTATCCATCCATAATCGCCTGATCCAGGCTTATCATCTGGTCCTGAAAGCCAGCATGAGGAAACCTGCAGCGACGATAATCGGAACACTTGTTGTTTTTTTTGCTGCCCTTCTGATAAGTCTGACCCTGAGCATAAGTACAAACCAGGAAATTGAGACCCCGAATTTCAGGCTGAGCATATCAATGCCTTCAGGTTCGACGCTTGAAAAAACTGATGCCGTGGTCGCGGAAGTCGAATCAAGGTTATCTTCACTCCCCGAGAAAGAGGACATTGTAAGCCGTATTGAGGAAGAGCAGGCTACTGTGACAATCAATCTTACGAAAGAATGGTATAAGAAGAGCAGAAGAAGCCTTCCGGAAATCAAAAATGATATTTCGGAAAAAACGAAAAATATTTCGTCGGCAGAAATATCCATGGATGAGATCTCGACCTCCGGAGGTTTTACCGGCGGAGGCGGAGCCGGCGAAACATTTAATCCCGGTTCGGGATTTATGAATTTGCTTGGTATTGGGACGAAATCGGAAAGTGTTATCATAAAAGGAGAGAATTTCGGGCAAATGAAAAACCTTGCCGATGATATCAGAACCTATGTCGATAATCTTCAGACCATCAATAATGTAAATGTCAATGTCCAGGATAATTCACCTGAGGTGCAACTCCTTTTCGATATGGACTACCTGGGCCGGAACAATTATACCCTGGCAAATTTAGCAAATGCGCTTGGGACATTCGGAAGGGAATATTCATCTGGTGCAACATTCAGGCAGGGCACTGAAAGCTACGATATAATTATAAAGTATGCCCGGGAAGACAGTACCGCTAAGGTTGTCGCTGACAAAACAATTGACGATCTTAAGAACCTTGAAGTCAGTTCGGCAAGCGGAGGCATTATGGAAATGCAGGAGCTTGCCAACATAGTATTCTCCTACGGGATGGGAAATATTCACAGGGAAAACCAGGAAAAGAGGATTACAGTTGCGTACAGCTTTAAAGACGAGATCACCTCATCAAAAGACCTGCTTGAAGGGGCCAGGGCTGAAATTGAATCAATAGTGTCTGCTCTCAATATCCCTTCCGGCATCGCAGTTGAAATTGTTCATGAAGAGAACCAGCTTAAGGATTTTTATATGCTTATCGGGATTGCCTTCATACTTATCTTTATGATCCTTGCCGCTGTCTTTGAATCGCTTGCTATACCATTCGTCCTTCTTTTCAGCATACCTCTGGCTGCGCTGGGATCTCTTATTGCACTTATCCTTACCGGAAACTCCCTCCTCAATGCCAATACTCTTACAGGATTCCTTATCCTGCTCGGTGTGGTGGTAAATAATGGTATCATCCTTATTGACTATACAAATATCCTGAGGGATCGGGGCAACAGGAGGTCCCGTGCACTTATGACAGCAGGCACGGCAAGGATAAGACCGATCCTTATAACTGCTTCAACAACAGTTATTGCCATGCTCCCACTTGCAATGGGACAGGCAGAATTCGTGTCTGCCATTGGTGCATCATTTGCCATTACGGTAATAGGCGGACTTACACTCAGCACACTCCTTACGCTTGTGTTCATACCCACTTTTTATTCCGGACTTGAAAATGCGCTTGAGTGGTTTAATTCACTCAACTGGAAAAACAAGGTCGTTCAGTTAGTGATCTTTGCAATTCTCATATTTCTTATTTACACCTATCTTGATAAATTTATCTGGAAGCTGATAACAACCATCCTGGCTGTCATAATGGTTCCGGCTACAACCTGGTTCGTTATGAACAGCCTCAGAAAAGCCAGAGAGACGGTGATCCCTCCCGATGAGGGCATCAATATTTATGTCCAGAGTCTTGTAAAGATATATGAGCGGGAGAACAGATGGGCCCGGGAATGGAAGGCTGGAAAAAGGGTCAGGCAGCGGCTGGGTCTTGAAAAAGTTTACAGGTCCTGGAAAGATATGGACCAGCTTGTCTGGCAGGTGCCGGTGTTTGGGTTCCTTGTCTATTTTACTTATTTCTACCTTGATAAGGGATTCTGGATTTTCTTTTTCAGCATACTTGACTGGTTTTTCCTCTGGGCCGTCTGGAATCCGTTCAGGGAACTGATTTCGAATAATTCCGTAAAAGGCAGAAAAGTAATACTTAAGAAGATCTCCCCGGCTGTTGATTTTGCGGTCTTCTGGCTGGTGCCCCTTCTGAACCTTGTTTTGTTCCAGATGAAATGGGATAACCTTGCAGTAGTACTTATACTTGGATTCCTGTGGCTCACAGGGCTGGTAATATACAGGACCGGTGTCAGATTAAGTAAGGAGAATACTGACATCTACAGGCTCGAAGGAAGATTTAAAGGCATACGCAAAACGTTTTACAGGATTGTTGCTGCTGTGCCTCTTATCGGCAAGAAGAAAAAACCGTTTAAAGCCCTGAGCTGTGTTTCAATGAATATAGGCAATGGAATGTTTGGTCTTCTGGGGCCCAACGGAGCAGGAAAAACAACTCTTATGAGAATAATATGCGGGATCCTCGAACAGAGCTATGGGAAAGTATGGATCAATGGAATGGATACGCAGAAGAAGCGAGAGGAACTGCAGGGACTTATTGGCTATCTGCCACAGGAATTCGGAAGCTACGAGAACATGACGGCACATGAATATCTTCATTACCAGGCGATGCTTAAAAATATTATAGATTCAAAAACAAGGGAAGAGCGGGTGACTTATGTATTGAAGGCAGTTCATATGGACGACCGGAGGAATGAGAAGATAGGCTCCTACTCGGGAGGCATGAAGCAGAGAATGGGAATAGCCCTCATTCTTCTGCATCTGCCGAGGATCCTTGTTGTAGATGAACCGACGGCGGGCCTTGACCCGAGGGAAAGGATCAGATTCAGGAACCTGCTGGTTGAGCTGAGCCGTGAAAGGATCGTAATATTCTCAACGCATATAATAGAGGATATCTCAAGCTCATGTAACCAGGTAGCCGTTCTCAACAAGGGAATGGTCAGGTACCTGGGAAAACCTATCGACATGACAAAAGAGGCTGAAGGACATGTCTGGCAGTTTAATCTGCCAGCAGATGAATTCAATAATTTTGTTGAGAGTCACCTTGTTGTGCACCATATGTCAGAAGGAAACAGTGTCAGGGTGCGTGTTATTTCTGAATCAATGCCATGGGGAAATGCCACTGCAGCAACACCAAACCTGGAGGATGCATATCTGTGGCTGCTGAGAAAAAAAGATTTGAATTAAAATGAAAGGATTCTGTAAAAATGAAAGCCACCGCTGTATATAATTATTTCACCCTTATCCGGAAAATGATCCTTTACAACCTCCGGATCATCTTCGCAAACAAATTCATCTGGTTTCTTTCGGGATCAGTTCTGTTTTACCTCGGATTATCAGTGATATATGTCTTTACAAATGATGTATCAAGAATGGATGACCTGTATGGCGTCTTCATTTTCTCCGGGATACTTCTTGTTTTTTATCCATCTGTTTTCGGAATACAGAACGATCAGGATGCTAGAACTATAGAGATACTTTTCGGCATACCCAATTACAGATACAAGGTCTGGCTTGTCAGGATAATCCTCATCTTTGTGATCGCATTCCTTATTATGCTGATGTTTACCTCGATTTCTTCCGTTCTTATAGTAAAATTCCAGATCGTAAAAATGACATCCCAGGTTATGGTGCCTGTCATCTTCCTCGGGATGATGGCATTTATGCTTTCGACAGTTATAAGGAACGGCAACGGAACAGCTGTTGTTATGATAATTTTCGGGATCATTTTTATGATCATGCAGGATGCTCTCCGTAAAAGCCAGTGGAATGTTTTCCTTAATCCATTTAACCCCGCGTATGATGTCAGTGAAACTACATGGGCTATAATCAGCCTGAAGAACCGGATTACACTTATTACCGGAACAATTATATTCCTCCTTGCCGCACTTTATAATCTGCAGAAGAGGGAGAAGTTTATGTAACTCCGGGAACAGGCTTCAGGTATCCGGCGCCGGATTACAAAAAAAAGGGGCTTTTAAGAGAGCCCCTGATTGAAAATCGGTAGGGAAATTATTTTTTGGTCCCTGTGCCTGTTGACCTTGTAGTTTTCCCGGAATAGGCATTTGAGCTCCTCTTTTCAGCCATTCCCATCTTTGCATTTTCTTTCTTCAGGAATTTACCATCAGAGCTGAAAACCAGCATTTCCTGCGATGAGCCTTTTACTGCGGTCACTTCATAGGTAATCATTTTGTTTACAGATTCCTTATTTGCATCCCTGATAATGTACCCGGGATAATCTTTTGTGAGATATTCAGAAACTCCCTTTGGAAGATCACCGGCCTTAATGGTCGTGCGCTGGGCGTTGACAGCTATAGCTGCCACGGCCATGATCATAACAAGTACTAATTTTTTCATAACTTTTAAATCTTTTTAGTTCAGGAAGCAAAACTATTTTCAGATTTTGAAGTAATTCTGAAGATGAAATTATTTAACAAAACTTTAAGATCATGGGATGACCGGTATTATATAGAGGAACTGTTATGGTATCTGACCTTTACTTCATGAACCGTCTCGTTAAAACTGTAATTTATCTCCATGTTGTAATGATCGCAAATCTTTTTGACTATTGAAAGTCCCAGTCCGATCGCTTCAGGGTGATCAGTTCCCCTGGAGAATCTTTCAAACAGTTGTCCGGGTTCAACCTTCGGAGGCAGGCCATTGTTTATGATCGTTATGACCCTGGCATCGAGCCGGCAAATAATATATCCGCCATCTGAATTGTATCTTACTGCATTCCCCAGCAGGTTCGAAACCATCACATCGGCAAGGTCGGCGTTCATTCTTACCATCCCCTGATCAGTAAAATCAGTTTCCACCCTTATATTTTTAAGCTGCATTATCTCATCATAATTCTGAAGGCACGTATTAATCAGTTCTTTAAGCGATATCTCTTCTGTTTCCGGGAACTGGAGATTTTCGATCTTCGACATTAACAGGAGTCCCTGGTTAAGCTTAAAAATCCTGGTTACAGCTTCATTAATTGATTTAATAAGATCTATGCTTTCCCTGTTCAGGCTCTTGTTCTGCATGAGTATATCAAGCTTTGACCGTATTACAGCCAGCGGCGTCTTAATTTCGTGCGATGAATTTTCATTGTATTCCTTGAGGTTAAGATAGTCCATCCTCATTTTCCGGGTCATTTGCTCTATGACCCGGTTAAGTTGTTTGAACTCATCAATATTTGTTTTCGGCAATTGCAATGCTTTCTCAGAGAGAACATTAAAATTCACAGCTTCATTAACTGAATTGAAAAACGGGCTCCATATTCTTTTTGAAACAATGAAGCTAACAAAGACAGACACCAGAAGTAGAGAGAGGAGCAGGAAGAACATTCCCAGACCAATACTGTCGAGGAGCTCCTGGTTCTGATCCAGGGCCTGGTAAATATCAATTACATAACCAGTTTTGCCTTTTGCACTGCCCGTAAAATGCAGGTGCCTGTAAGGGAGGAAGGCATCAGTCCCGGGGTCATAAATGTCAGTATCTCTGATAGTCTGGGCATAGGGCACATGCGTCTTCAGGAGGCTGACTTCAATCTGGTGGCCAAAATATGCATTGAAATCCGGAATTGAATCTTTCTCCTCAATCTGTTGCTGGATAATGGTTTTCTCAGTGATCAGACTGCTGTCGATCTGCCTGTAAAGAATTGTCCGGATAGTATAAAAGAATGCCACTCCTGCAATAAATAGCGCTGCTATCGACGAAATTGTAAAATAGTATGCACTACGGGTGAGAAGCTTCATGATTCGCTGAATTTATAGCCAAATCCGTATATCGCTTTTATATAATTCCTGGAACCGGCAGCAACCAGCTTTTTCCGGAGGTTCTTGACATGGGTATAAACAAAGTCAAAAGAATCGGTGAGGATCACATTGTCGCCCCAAAGGTGCTCAACGATCGATTCTTTGGTGATAACTTTTTCCCTGCTGACGATGAAGAACAACAACAGATCATATTCCTTGCGTGTAAGCCCGAGTATCTGATCATTTATCATTACCTGTTTCTCGTCGGTAAGGATTTTTATCTCGTTGAAACTGACCTCATTAAAGCCCTTGAAATTATCACGCCTGCATATTGCACTTATCCGGGCGCTTAGCTCAGCCATATGAAATGGCTTGGTCAGGTAATCATCGGCCCCGGCTTTCAATCCCTTAACTTTGTCTTCGAGTGAGGTTCTGGCTGTCAGTATAAGTATCCTGTCAGATGATTTGTTTGCTTTCATCTCATGGATTATATCAATTCCGTTCCCATCAGGCAATCCGATATCGAGTATAATGCAGTCGTAATTGTTATCGGCTGTTTTTTTAATGGCTTCTTTGAAATTCGGAGCCTCTTCACATAAATATCCTTCCGTCCTCAGATATTCGCTAATGGACCTGCTAAGAGGTTTTTCATCTTCAATTATCAGTAATTTCACAGGTATACTATTTCAGACTATTATAGACTGACATATAATTCAACAAATTCCGGGGAAAAAAGATCACAACAGATGACTGTATCTTCAAGTAAAAGCCCTGCACCCTGGTTCCTTAACCTGGAACCTTTTATTTAATCATATCCGGATCATAATAAATAAGACCTGATTACAAGCCTGCTGATACCGATTCAATTACTCCACGCAATATACCTGCTGAACGGATAAGTAATGCCATTTCTTCATCAGCCAGAGGACCGGTTAATATCCTGGTAATTCCCTTGTCGGATACAACACACGGTACACTCAGGCATACATCGTTTAACCCGAATTCTCCTGTGACGAAGGTAGAAACTGAAAGGACACTGTTCTGTTTCCGCAGAACGGATGCTGTGATCCTTACAAGCGCTAATCCTACTGCAAAATGGGTGGAACCCTTTGCACTTATAATATGGTATGCGGAGTCCTTGACCTGTTGTTCAATCAACCTGCGTTCCGTTTTCCAGTCGGAACATTTGCCGCATACAGGGCAATACTCATCTATTACTATTCCTGCAACATGTGTCATAGACCAGGCCGCAAATTCGCTGTCGCCATGTTCCCCCAGAATATAGGCATGGACATTATGAACGTCGACACCACAGTAATTGCCAAGCAGATAACGGAATCTTGCACTATCAAGAACGGTCCCTGATCCGATGACACGACTCCTGTCCCACCCCGACCTTTTCAGAGCAACATAAGTCATAATATCCACCGGGTTGCTTACTATCAGCATTACGCTGTCAGGTTGCTGCAGCGATATATCCTCCGCTATACTTCCCACGATATCGGCATTCTTTTTTACAAGTTGCAGTCTTGTCTCTCCCGGACGTTGAGCTGCTCCTGCAGTAATGACAGTTAGCTGTGCATCAGAATAATCATTTTTTGTACCTGCACGGATAATTACAGGCGGAAAGAAAGGTTGACCGTGGACCAGGTCCAGAACCTGGCCCCGAACAAGATCTTCGTTTTTGTCAACTATTATTATTTCATCAGCAAGTCCGCTCTGTGCAAGAGCATAGCAATATGTAGCCCCTACTGACCCGGCGCCAACTACCACCACTTTACGCTTTTGACCAGATTTTATATTGTCTTCCATTTTTCTGTTTTTTTAGCATTTAAATATAATATTTTACTCATTTTTCATTGATGACCCTTGTTTTCCTTCTCCTTTTCATCCCTTCTTTTTTTTAGCATATCACTGGTATTCAGAATTATAGAGAATGACAGGGCAGCAACGAATAAATACAATGTAACCATATCAACAGTAGCCGGGTTAAAGTTCACGCCGGTAAGTCTGTCAGCAAGGTATTTTACATATGACGAAGGAAGATCTGTTCTCCCAAGCCTTTCCAGAACCTTAAAATGCCAGTCTGTCAGCGGGCAATAGCCAGGTACACCGACGATCAATCCCAGGAAAAGCCATGAGGAACCGGTAAGCAGAAGTATGATCAGGTTAATGATCCTTGTTTTTTTCCAGATCCAGCCAAAAAGGTTGAAGAGGATCAGTGATGAGTGAAAGACCACAAAGAAAATATCGAGGATCCGGTAGATCATCATAAAGGCATTCGGATAAATACAAATTTCGTAAAAAGAAGGGAAAGTTGCATGTCAGTCTCTCCTTCATTTTATGTGATGTCCACACGTCCCGCTGTCCTGCAGTCCTGCTGTCCTGTGGTCTAACATTCTGATGGACAGCGAGTACCACAGATGAAGCACGAGCCATATTGCAGGACAGGGCTAAATTTGCTTAATCTGTGGTAACCGACCTGACTGTATGACATGAAATCTTGGTACGCGTTTTGATATTATTGTTATGAAGAGATTATTCTTCTAATATTTACTGAAATGAAAAAGCTTATAATCACATCGATTCTCGCAGCCCTGGTCACAATTGGGACCACAGTTATGGCACAGGATTATCCTGATGAATATCTGGGTCTGCCGGGAGACAACCTTAACCTTTATGCAGTTATGAAACTGTTTCAGGAATCCCAAACCCTTGAAGTGTTTGAGAGAAACCTGAATGATGAAAACACCAGGATCAATAACCTCGACCTGAACGGCGATGGCCTTGTTGATTATATAAATGTAATTGATTATGTCGACGGTGATGTCCATACAATAGTGTTGCGGGCAGAGCTGGGACATAACGAGACCCAGGATGTAGCTGTCTTCACGGTTCAGAGGTTCAGTGATGGTTCTGTTCAGATACAGCTTGTCGGCGATGATCAATTATACGGGAAGAATTACATAATTGAGCCTAATTATGGTGATAATTATGGAGAGACCCCTAATCCGGGATACACAGGCAGGCCTGCAAACAGGGTGAATGTGACTGTAATACGGACCACTCCTTTTGAAGTTGCAGCATGGCCTCTGGTAAGATTCATTTACGCGCCCAATTACGTAGTATGGCACTCTTCATGGTACTGGGGTTATTACCCTTCTTACTGGCATCCGTGGAGACCCTTTTTCTGGGATTTTTACTACGGTTACCACTACAACCTTTACAACGATTATTACGCTCACTACCGTCACTGGCAGCATTACAGGTATTCGCGATATAACGACTTCTATTACAGCGGCATCCGTTCGCACTCTCCTCAGGTTGCTGTCAGAATAAGGGATGGCCAATACAGATCCACCTATTCTCATCCCGAACAGAGAAGGGAAGGCGAAGCCCTGTACACCAGCGTTCATTCAGACAGGAATTCAAATACGGGAAGGACCGGCAATACCTCTGTCAGCGGACAAAGAAGAAGCACCGGATCGCAGTCAAACAGGGGACAGGCTGCCTCACGAAGCAGATCCAATACGACACAGCAGTCAACGGGCGCTGCAACAGGCAATTCAGGGAATAACAGGAACCGCGATCAAAAATCAAATTCCGCTGGCAGGTCATCTACATTCAACAGTAACAGACCAGTCACCAAACCTTCAAATGGTCAGAATGCTGAATCACCACGCAGGCAGGGCACCTTCAATGATAACAGACCTGTGACAAAGCCCTCTTCCGGTCAAAATGCAGATGCGCCCAAAAGGCAGACAACAAATGCAACCAACCAGACAGATGCCAGATCATCTTCTGACCAGAATAGACCTGTGTCCCGCAGACCCTCAACAACTACTTCACAGAAACCTTCTCCCAGGTCTCAGCCGGCACAGAGAGGAGAAAATGCAAGGACATCAGGCTCCTCAAAAAATGCAGCATCTTCTGCCACACGGAAAAGTACCGAAAGCAAATCTTCCTCAAAAAAAGATAATAAAACTAAAAATTCAGATAATAACAATAATTCAAGAAGAAAGTAAATTTTTAAAAATCAAAGAGGGTGTCAAATGCTGTACTTTACTCCCACGCCTCCGGGAGGATTTAGGTGTCATATCTGGAAAGGGATTTTGACACCTTCTTTATCGTTGAACCATTAACCCTGAATCCTTATCGCCGTTAAGCCTTTTCTTGCTACCTTGCACGCCAAATAATCCTCCTGAGCAGATAATTATGATAAATCTTTTTAAATCACTTATAAAGCCCGGATTATCTGCATTCATGAAACTGCTTGCCGGGATTAACCTTATTTCTTTCCCATCCCCTGCCGGAAATGAACAGAGAGCTTCACTCAGGCATGACGATCTGGAACGGACTTTTCATATTCACTTGCCAACCTCATACAACAAAAAAGAACAACTACCCCTGGTCATCGCATTGCATGGAAGAGGAGGAAATGGAGAAAGCATGATCCTTGTTACACGGAAAGGTTTTGACAGGCTTGCCGATACTGACAGATTTATTGTGGTTTATCCTGATGGGATAGAGCTTAACTGGAATGACGGGAGGATGGATGAAGAGGCAAACGATCGCGCGCATAGTGAGAACATTGATGATGTAGGATTCATTTCTGCTTTAATAGACTTAATGATAACAGATTACAACATAGATCCAAACAGGGTATATGTTACAGGAATATCTAATGGTGCTATCATGTCGTACCGGCTGGCATGTGAATTATCCAACAAAATAACAGCAATTGCTCCGGTCGACGGAAACATTCCCCACCTTCTTGTGAGCGGATGCCTCCCGTCAAAACCGGTTTCACTCCTTGCCATTAATAATGTTAATGATCCGCTCGTCCCGTTTGAGGGAGGTGAGATTTACGGTCATTTCCACAGAGTAAAGCTGGGGAAAGTTCTTTCTGTCAATGAATCTATCGGATTCTGGGTAAACCATAACAAGTGTTCAACCACCCCGGTCGTGACTGAAGAACCAGACAGGGATCCAAAGGATGGTACCAGAGTGACAAGGAAGGAATATATCAACCAGAATGACGGAACTGAAGTAATTCTATATACTGTAGATGGAGGAGGTCATACCTGGCCCGGCGGGTTTCAGTATCTGCCAGCCTGGGTAATAGGTAAAACCAGCAGGGATATTGATGCCAATGAAGTGATCTGGACTTTTTTTAAAAAGCATTCAAGGTAGGGAGTCTGTTGGCATTGCAATCCTGCAATTTATAATCTCATACCACTTTACAGATTTTACGGACTTTCGACATTACGGGCTTTCGACTCTAGAACTTTCTGATCCATACAGCTTTTACATTAACGAACTCCTTAATTCCCTGTATTGCCAGCTCTCTTCCGAATCCGGAGCGCCTTGTACCGCCGAAGGGAAGACGCGGATCGGATTTTACCAGTCCATTTATAAAGACAGCACCATCAGGAAATTCACTTACAAGATCTCCGGCTTTCCTGAGATCATTTGTAAATAATGATACACCGAGGCCAAAATTTGTCTTATTGGCAAGAGCTACAGCTTCTTCTGTATTCTCAGCAAATGTGATAGCCGCAACCGGACCAAAAACCTCTTCATCAAAAAGCGGCATGCCGGGCAACACATCAACAACAACTGTGGGCTGGTAAAATGCTTTTTCACTGTTACCGCCGGCAACAACCTTTGCCCCCATAGCGACAGATCTTCTGACCTGCTCTACTATTTTTTCCGCCTGCTGAATGCTGGCCAGAGGTCCGAGATCGGTTTCAATCTTTACCGGGTCACCGGCTTTTAATTTCCTTATATCTCCAAGGAACAATTCTAAAAATCTATCACTTACTTTTTTGTCAATAATAAATCGTTTTGCAGAAATACAGCTCTGGCCTGCATTCTGGAAACGTGCTTTGATTCCGGCTTCAGCCGCTTTCGGAATATCAGCATCTGCCAGAACAACAAAAGCATTGCTTCCGCCAAGTTCAAGAAGGGATTTCTTCAGCACACTGCCGGCAATCTCAGCCACTTTCAGTCCCGCCGGTTCACTTCCTGTCAGAGATACCGCCCTGACAGCACTATGTCTAATAATATTGGCCACCCTTGCGGATCCAAGGACAAGATTCCGGAATACGCCGGGAGGAAATCCTGCACCCGTGAAGATGCCTTCAATATTATCTGCGCATATCTGTACATTTGAAGCATGCTTAAGTACGACTGTGTTCCCTGCCATTAGGGTCGGAACAGCAAAACGGAACACCTGCCAGAACGGGAAGTTCCATGGCATTATTCCAAGTATTGTCCCCAGGGGCTCATAAACCACATAACTTGAATCTGCATCAGTATCAATAGTTTCTGTCTTCAGGAAACCTTCACTGTTTTTGGCATAGTAATCGCAAACCCATGCGCATTTTTCAACCTCGGTTTTTGCCTCTTTAACTGGTTTCCCCATTTCGGCAGTGATAGATCCGGCGTATACATTTACATTACTTCTCAGCAATGCGGCTGCTTTTTCCATCAGAGTTCTCCTGTATTCAAAGCCTGTTTTTTTCCACTTTACAAAAGCTTCAGCAGATTCAGACAGGATCTTTTCCAGTGCCTCTTCCGAGAACTCTTCAAATTCCCTTATTATCTCGTTTGTATAAGGATTTATGCTTTTAAGGATCATAGCTGTTAAATCATTAATGTTCAACTAAATTACTAAAACAAGTTGTCATGATGAAAGTTTTTAAATCTATTCGACCTCACCGTGAACCGACCTGTTTTAATTCAGATTCAGTCTAAAGTGATAAAGAAAATTATACTTTGAATAATAGTTAACCCGATTTCATAGTTTTATAATAATTCTTATTTTGTACCGGAATTGATTTCAATAACCCTGAAACCCATGACCCTGAGCAGGCTTTTTGTCCTGATATTTGCGATTGTCCTGATAAGCTCCGGTTATATTTCTGATTCAGAACGGATTAGCTGTCTACCCTCTACGGATAATGAAAGCCTGGACAATTATTGTTCACTCTTTTTCAGGGATCTCAGAAGCGATGCTCCAAAACCTGAATTTGACGTTTTTAAAAAAGCGCTTACCGGTTTCTTCAATCTTAAAGCCGGGAATGAATTAAAGAAAAATATTCTCGCAATTATCGATTTTTCCCTCTCCTCGAAGCTTGACCGTATGTGGATCATAAATATGGATAAAATGGAAGTGATACACCATTGTCTTGTTGCCCACGGACGGAGCAGCGGAGAAGAGTTTGCGAGTCATTTTTCCAATGTTCCATCCTCCTGTAAAAGCAGTCTTGGATTTTATATGACTGGTAAAACATATTCCGGTAAACATGGATTGTCGCTGTACCTCGATGGTATTGAACCGGGTATAAACGATAAAGCCAGGCAAAGGGCAATAGTAATGCATGGGGCAGATTATGTAAGCCGTGATTTTATCCGTGATTATGGCCGGCTCGGGAGAAGCTTCGGGTGCCCTTCAATACCTCTTGAAGATCATGAAAAGATCCTTAATGCTCTGGCAGGCGGATCCTGCCTTTATATCTATTATCCGGACAATGAATACCAGGCAAATTCTAAAATGTTCGATCCGGAATCTGCACTTGAGGGTATGCAGACCTTTCTGAATGAGCCTCAGGTGAAATCTGATATCCTTCCGGTATTCAGTTCAGCCCGGTCTGTCGACTGATATTGTCAGGAGCGATTTGTTTAAGTGCTGAAATCAAAATCCTGTCACGGTCATATACATCATTCGTAAAATATGCTGTGCCGGAATCATCTGCCCAGGCAGTAAGATACATAATATGGACGGGCAGGGATTTTGGAAGAACAATTATCTTTTCAATGCCCTCATCAATTGCTTTCTGTATCCTGACAGAATCCCAGCCAGGACTTCCTTTAAGAAGATACTCCGCCAGCTTAAATGCTTTGTTAATACGTATACAACCATGGCTTAAGGTACGGTTACTTAGTGAAAACAGGGAGCGGGAAGGCGTATCGTGAATGTAAACATCGTACTGGTTGGGGAACACAAATTTAATTCTTCCCAGAGGATTGTATGGTCCCGGATCCTGCCGTATCATATAGGGGAAATTATCAGGTGATATTCCGTTCCAGCTGACTGAAGAGGTATCTGCCTCCGTTCCGTCCAACCGAAGTATCTTCATGTTGTTTTTAGCGAGGTAGGTCCGGTTTTTTACAAGCACAGGGATAATTTCTTCTTTCAGAATAGTAGGTGGGATTACCCATTCAGGATTCAGAACAAGATATTTAAGGTTCGAGCTGAATACAGGAGTTTGCAGGTAAAGATTTCCGACAATAGCCTTTGATTGGAATACCTGTTTATCGTTTTCCAACACAGCCAGATCGAAGTTGGCTATATTTACCCTTATGTAACGCTGACCCAGGTTATCGCTGATCCATCTCCAGCGCTCAAGATTAGCTTCAATAGTCTCTATCCTGTCCCCGACAGAAATATTCAATGCTTTAATAGTGGCTTTCCCTGCCACACCATCAGGATCAAGTCCGTTCCTTTGTTGAAAAATAACCACCTGGTCGCACAGATGCCTGTCAAACAAGTTCTCGTCATCAGGATCAAAGTCAATATTTCCCTGGGTTACTGAAAGCCTTTTCCTCAGCTTAACTACATCAGGATGTCTGATCCCCAACTCAAGCTTCGGAAGGCTCGTGCTGAAGCTGCCCCAGCCCCCTTTTTCTTCAAGCAGCCTGTATTCTGCCAGGGCTTTTGTCAGATTATTATAGTCAGCGTGCCGGGGTGTAAGGCTCTGGAGTGTCCCGATTATATTCTTGCTATTTAAAGTGCTGTCAATAAAGCTGTTCCAATCCTGCCTCAGAGTTCTCTTCGAAATGTTCCATTCGGGGTAAATTGTTTCCGGATTTGTTTTCCCTTCTGAAAGATGTGAAGCTAAAAGTACAAATGCATCTGTCAGCAAAAACTCCAGGTGGCTGATATCTTCAGCATCAGGTTTATCAGATGTAACTATTTCCCTTGTAAGCCTTTCTATTTCCGGGAGATGGTAATCATCAGGATTAAGCCCATCAAGTGAGGCATTCCGGATGGCAGTCATCATCTGTTCAATTTTATCCCTGCTCTCCCATTTTGCAGAAAGGAGATTACCTCCTTTTTCATACAATTGAGTGATTATATCCGGATTATATATCGGCTTCCCTCCTGCTTCAGGGGATATTTGCTTAAGGGTATCAAGATTTGCATTGAGATTTTCAGAAAATTCATTTGCTAATCTCCTGGTAGTGCAACCATAAAACAGCAAAATAATTACTGCAATCAAAAAGCTTGAAAATACGCGACTCATTCTCTTTGTTTGCATTATACCTTTTACTTTTGTTTAATTTTAGAACAAGCGAAATAAAGATTAGTTTGAAGTGCTGTCATTTAGCCCTTAAAATTATGGTCTTGCAGTATTCCGGTCCTGAAGCAGTGAGAAACCCTCGAACATCTTCAACATTTTTTTGTTAATTTGCATAGTTTTAAAACAACGCCATGTCAAAATTTAAAAGTCTTTTTATTCTTCTGATCATTTCAGGATTAAGCAGCTGCAAGGATGAATACAGGGGAGTCAAAACAGCCATAGACAGCATTACTGCTGATGGTCTGAAAAAACATATTTCAATAATTGCTTCAGATGATTTCCGCGGAAGGGCTCCTGCAACGACCGGAGAAAAAAAGACAATAGCCTATCTTTCTGAACAATTTAAGGATCTGGGATTGAAGCCTGCAAATAACGGAAGCTATTTTCAGGAGGTGCCGCTGGTAAAGATAACGGCTGACCAGTCTATGAATCTCGAAATCACCGGAGCGAAAAACAAATTAAACCTGAAATACTCTGATGATTTTATTGGAAATACTTCCATGACTTCCGATATAATTAAAATTGACACGTCCGATATTATTTTTGTCGGCTACGGAATAAATGCCCCGGAATATAGCTGGAATGACTATGCCGGCCTTGATGTGAAAGGGAAAACAGTCCTCATGCTGGTAAATGATCCCGGATATGCCACTGGTGATACCACTCTATTTACCGGTAAAGCAATGACTTATTACGGCCGGTGGACTTATAAATATGAAGAAGCTGCACGTGAGGGTGCCAGAGCAGCAATAATTATTCATGAGACAGGTGCGGCAGCATATCCCTGGGCAGTGGTCCAGAATAGTTTTTCAGGATCCCAGTTCTACCTTGAAGACAACAGTCTCTCAGGTTCGGATCTTCAGTTTAAAGCCTGGGTAACTACAGATGCAGCAAAAAGGATATTTGACGCGGCTGGCCTCGACTATGACCAGTCTTTGCTCGCAGCAGCGAAAAGAGGCTTTAAAGCTGTTGATATGAAACTGAATGCCTCTGTGTACTTTAAGAATAAGGTGGAATTCACCAAATCGAATAATGTGGCTGCACTCTGGAACGGAAAGGACAGGCCGGATGAATATATCATTTATACTGCCCACTGGGACCATTTCGGGGTCAATGCCGCAATTAAGGGAGATTCAATTTTCAACGGCGCCGTGGACAATGCAACAGGTACCGCAGCGCTGCTCGAAATTGCCAAAGCATTCACCAGTCTCCCTGAAAGACAGCACCGGTCAATACTTTTTCTTTCTGTTACAGCTGAAGAACAGGGATTGCTGGGCAGTGAATATTATGTAAAACACCCGTTATTCCCGCTTGCAAAAACAGTTTGCGATATAAACATGGATGCCCTTAATATATTCGGAAAGACAAAAGATATGACAATTACCGGAAAAGGATATTCACAGCTCGATAACTATGTAGTGGATGTCCTCAAAAAGAACGGCCGTTACGCGCGGCCTGATCCTTCCCCTGAAAAGGGTGGTTATTTCCGCTCTGACCATTTCAGCTTTGCCAAAGCCGGTGTTCCTTCACTGGATCTTTCGGAGGGTGTTGATAATGTTGAACATGGCAGGGAATGGGGAATGGACCAGGAAAATAAATGGACTATGGAAAATTATCATAAACCCTCCGATAATTATGAACCTGACAAATGGGATTTTAATGGAATGATCGACGATCTCAGGGTCTATTTTGAAGTCGGCTTTGATCTCAGCGTTTCAAAGGAATTTCCAAACTGGGCGCCCGGCAGCCCATTTAAACCGCTCAGAGACAAGATGATGACAGAGCAGGGAAAATCAGGGTACTAACATGTTGAGGCTCGTCGGTCCAGTTTATGGTACAAGGATTGTTGCGTCGTTCACTAAAGGTATCGTAATAGATGTTGCGTCCAGATCCACGGTAAGCTTTGTTCCGGGATCGGGCCAGAGTGTGAACTCCCTGTCGGTCGAGAATATCATCAGGGCAATTTGTCTGCCCGCTGGTATTATCTGATCGTCAGGTTCAAGGTCAAAAGTCATATCATAAAATCTGCCGGGAATAAGCGGCCTGCTCTCAGTGAGCGACTTCCAGTTCTGAAGGTCCGCCCATCCCCTGTCTATGATGTTATCTGTGATCTTTGCTCTGGAATCCGGATTCCATGGCAATTCAATGAGCCAGACAGAGAGATTGACAGCCGGCTTGTCACTTGATGCCCTGATTGTAATTGAAGGAATACCAGAAATATGAAGTGGTTCTTTCAGGGGAGGCAAAACATAAATCAGCCTGTTATCTGTCCATTCAGCCTGCGCCAGTGTTGCGCCACTGAACGAGAAATTATCCGTGAGAGTCTCCTTCCCCTGCTTTGGTACTCTAACAGTTACAAGCTTCCCTGCTCTTTGTCCTCCGGCTGTAAGATAAAGCTTAACCGGTTTTGCGCCGGGATTAGGATAACCGGCATATGGAGTAGGCTTGCTGTTGTCGTCATTCTCGCGGACTATCCATGCCCTGGGGTCATTTTCCACATTGTTCTGAATACCGAAAAGGTACCTGGTAAACCATTTATTCATCATGCTGAACGGAGGCGCCCCGCCATGACCGCCCTGATGAAAATACTCCTGAACGGGAACACCTTTGTCTTTTAAAACCCTTATGAAACGGGCGCTGTGGCTGATCATTACGTTCCAGTCGTTGAAACCATGGGCCATAAGTGTGGCAGCATGGAAATCCTTCATGTAGTTCATAAGGTCGCGCTGTGACCAGAAATCATTATAATCGCCGGTTTTGCGATCTATATTTGCCAGGATAGTATTCTTCCTGTATACACTGTCACAATAGGCACAGTTATCCGGATTGGAATAAATAAAGTCATAAAGCACATCAACATCTTCTCCAAGATAACCGCCCGGACTGCGAACAAGACCGTTAGACCTGTAATAATGGTAATATGAATTATTCGGCGATATGGGAATTATTGCCTCCAGACCTTCAACACCTGTTGTTGCTGCAGCAAAAGGAATAGTACCATTATATGATGTGCCTGTCATGCCTACTTTACCTGTAGTCCAGTAAGCCTTTACTTCCTCGTTGCCATAAGGAGTTGTGTAGCCTTTTGCCCTTCCGTTGAGCCAGTCAATGACCGCTTTGGGTGCCAGGGCTTCAATTCTTGATCCCACGGTTGGGCATCCCTGCGAAAATCCTGTACCGGGAGCGGATGAATGGACGACAATAAATCCGTATGGTATCCACGTCCTGGTCTGGGAATTGGAAATTACAGGGCGGTTGCCTCTTCTTGTTATAGCCGGAGCTTTCAGGCGTTCGGGAGATGGGCTGTTAAGCTCCTGCCTGACATTCCAGTTGTATTTTTTATCAGTGGATGCTGTCCCTGCAAAATAGGGGCTCGACTCATAAATAACAGGCAGCTTTAAACCTTCTGTCTCCGTTTGTGCCGGACGGGTTACATCGACATGCATCCTGTCTTTTTTCCCGTCACCGTCAGTATCGAATTCAGCTTCAACCCACAGATCCTGCTTAATCCACATTTCGGGATTCTCAAATGCAGATATCTTCTGAGCTTCGCCATTGACAATTACCGGCACAACGACCGGTGTCTGCTGAATCACTGCCGGCTTTGTATCATTGACCTGGGCAAGGCTGGTGAGATGGAGAAGACCAGTAATTAGAAGGGTAAGAAGGATGTGGTTTTTCATTGAAACTTGTCTTTTATCAGCTGTTAAATGTAAATTATTTCTGCTTGAAAACAAGAGCCAGCTGGTTCGCATCTGCCTTCCAATAAAGATACGCTTCTCCCTGTCCCGTCAATATACCTCATTTTGAATTTATCACTGGTAAACCGGATAATCTGTATAACCTTTTTCACCGGGAGTATAAAAATACCCTGGCTCAGGATTTGGCGCCAGGGGCCATCTGTTCCTGAATCTACTGACCAGATCGGGATTACTTATAAACGGGCGACCGAAAGCAATAAGATCACCAAGATTATTTTGCAGATCTGCCTCAGCCCTTTCCAGATCATAACCACCTGAAAGAATCAATGTGTTCCTGAAGATTTTCCGTATCATATTCTTTATTTCAGCAGGAACAGGAGGCGCTCCCCTGGATGAATGGTCAACAATATGAATATATGAAATTCCCAGCCTGTTCAATTGTTCTGTGAGATAGCTATAGGTAGCATATATTTCAGGATAGTACTCCATGCCGCCGCCAACACCATATGGAGATATCCGTATTCCTGTTTTTTCTTTACCAATAGCCGATGATACGGCTTCTGAAACACCAAGGACAAAACGACAACGGTTTTCGACAGACCCGCCAAAGTCATCTTCGCGTTTGTTGGTTACCGGTGAAATGAACTGTTCAGGCAGGTAGCCATTGGCAGAGTGAAGCTCAATTCCGTCAAAGCCCGCTTCGATAGCATTCAGGGCTCCATTTACATATTCCTGCTCTGTACTTTTAATGTCGTCACCCGACATCTCTTCAGGTACTGGAAAATCCTGGGCATTGGCCTTATCTGTCCTCATCTGTCCGGGAGCCCTGACTGCTGAAGGTGCAATTATCCTTGCCCCTTCAGGAAGATTATATTGATGAGCAATACGACCGGTATGCATAATCTGCAAAAAGATCCTGGCACCGCCGGTATGAACTGCTTCAGTAACCTTCTTCCATCCTTCAACCTGTGCTTTGCTGAATATTCCTGGAATTCGGGCATATCCAAGTCCGTTCGGCGACGGAGAAGTACCTTCTGTTATAATCAGTCCGGCTCCTGATCTCTGACCATAATACTCAGCCACCAGATCATTTGGTATGTTCCCTGTACATCTTGATCTGGTCATAGGTGACATGACCACACGGTTTTGCAACCTGATATCCCCAATACTGTATTTCGACAATAGCTTGTATTCCTTCATTAATACTTAAGATAGAATGGTAGAAACAAAATAGTTCACCGTTGGTTCAGAATTGAGTAGTGCAATTTTTGTATCATTTAATCGTGCATTCGTGATATCGTGCTTTCATCTGGTCCGGCGTCAGGCACAAAGAATGGGCCGCTGCCACTACTTTAACAATAATCAAATGTAAATATATAATTAGCCATTAAAATTCTAAATTGCATTTTTTTATTGAATGGATTTCAAAATATGAGATCAGTCACTCCGGAATATCCACCGGTAAACGGGAAAACCTATTCCTTATTCGGAAAATCTGATTCGACATCCGGATATTACGATACTATAAAGATGCTTACTGATAAGGTCCTGGTTATGAATCCCGACATCCGGGATATGATTGGAAAACTGATGATGTTCTCCTCAAATAAAAGGATCCTGAAGAAAACTCTTGCTATTAAGAGTTCCGGTGATCTTATGACAGTTATATTAAACCTTATAGATCCCTGGCTCAGGGTATATACCGGGAATACCATAGAACATTTAAAGACCCTCCCGCTTTCAAAATTCTGGGACCGCAGGCTTGCTACCACGAGGGAGCAATATCACCTCTACATGCTTGAGATTGAGCTTACTAACCGTTTGTTTGCTTCTGAGTTCACCCGTGCCGATAAAAAGTTAGCCTTAATGCCTTACTGCCTCCGGGATTTTACTGTTAACTGCAAATCAGAAAAGAACGGTTTTGATTATCAGTGCAGGCAGTGTTCACCAAAGTGCTTTCAGAATCATGCCGGCATAATATTGAAAAAATACCATATTGAACCATATATATGGATGGGAGGAAATATGAAGCAGATGGCAAAGTACACAACTAAGGAAAGAAAGTCTTTCGGAGTCCTGGGGATAGCCTGCATACCCGAACTGACGTGGGGAATGCGAAACTGCCGGAAAAACAATATCCCGGTCATCGGGATCCCGTTAAATGCCAATCGCTGTATTCGCTGGTTTGGTGAATTTTTCCCTAATTCCGTTGACCTGGCTGAGCTTGGCAGGCTTTTAAATGTTTTTTCGTAAATTGTGTTTCATAAACAAGTGAATTTATAATCAATAATAAAATCATGTTTAAGAATTATTTCATCTCAGCTTACAGGAGTATTTTAAAGAATAAATTTTATTCTGTTCTGAATATATTCGGACCGGCAATAGGAATAACCTGTGCAATTCTGATCCTGTTATACGTAAAGGAAGAGCTCACCTTTGATAAGCATAGCAAAAACTATGCTAATACCTACCGCCTCGAAAGTGACTTTAATATTTCAGGGAAAGCTACCCTGGCAGCTCTTGTTCCTGTACCGATGGCACCAACCCTTAAGGATGAATATCCTGAGATCAAAGAGTTCACCCGGTTTGCCGGTTTTGGGATCCAGGATATTCTTTTCCAGTACAAGGATCTCAAGTTCTTTGAAGACAAAATTTACTTCGCAGACTCAACTGTATTCAGGATTTTTAATTATAAATTTATATTAGGTTCTCCGGATAAGGCTTTAAATGAGCCAAATACAATTGTCATAACCGAAAGTTTCGCATCAAAGTACTTTGGAAAGGAAAATCCAATGGGTGAAGTATTAACCACAAGCAATTTCGGGAATTTCCGTATTACGGGTGTCATTAAGGATGTGCCGGCAAATTCACACCTTCGTTTCGATTGTCTTCTTTCAATGGCAACAGTGGTTGAGCTTACAGGAGTTGACAGGTTCAATTCAAGGAGCACACCGGCATACTGGAATATTTCTGTTTTCGGTTATATTCTGCTCGACGGTAATGCCAGAATTGAAGATCTTCTTTCCAAGTTTCCGGCATTTTATGAAAAATATATGAGCTCGCTCGGGAAACAGATTAATGCAACTTTTCAGCTCAGAGCCACCAGGATCGATAAAGTCCATTTTAATAACAGGCTGGAATTTGATCTTCCTGTGGGTAACTTCAGCTATATCATTATATTCTCGCTGGTGGGCGTCTTCATGCTTCTGATAGCCAGTCTTAATTATATGAACATGGCAACAGCCCGGTCGATAAACCGTTCCAAGGAGGTAGGGTTGAGGAAAGTGATAGGTGCAGGTAAAGGAAATCTCATCAGGCAATTCATAAGCGAATCGATGGTGCTGGTAATCATAGCTTTGATAATAGCAATGATCGCAACAATAATTATCCTGCCATATTTCAATGTTTTAACCGACAAAACTTTAAAAATAGGTAACCTGTTCGATCCGGTAACTTTCCTTTTAATAATACTGATCACCCTCTTTGTCGGGCTTATCTCAGGAAGCTATCCTGCTTTTTATCTCTCCTCTTTTTCACCGGTGGATGTACTTAAGAGTAATGTAAGTCCCCGGCAGGGGAAAGGGATGCTGAGAAAAATCCTTGTTGTTTTCCAGTTTGCCATCTCAGGTGCTTTAATAATCGGTACAATGGTGGTCTCAGGCCAGCAAAGATTCATCAGAAAAATGGATCTCGGTTTAAATAAGGAAAATCTGATGATCATACCAATAAGGGATACCGCATTTATTAATCATAAGCTGCAATCGTTTAAAGATGAACTCGTGAAGCTCCCCGATATAGAGGGTGTAGCATCAGCCGTGCTTGTCCCGCCTTTAATGGCAAGCAAAGTCGTGTTCCAGATTGAAAAGGACAGTAATATGGTGGAGCTGGCTACAAGCTTTACAGCTGCAGATCATGAATTCATTGATGTTATGCAGATGAAGATCGTTGAGGGCAGGAATTTCGACAAGTCGCGGACCTCTGATCTGACACAGGCTTTTGTTGTAAATGAAACAGCTGTAAAAGCATTCGGATGGGGTAATAATGCTATAGGGAAAAGGATCAGATTCGGACTTAACCCTGCTACCGGGCAGGCTCAGAGAGACGGGGTTGTTATCGGTGTGGTGAAGGACTTTCATTTTACATCAATACATAATCCCATCGAACCATTCATTTTTGTTGTGACCAATAATCCGAATACATATTTTTATGTCCGGCTAAGCGGCAAAAATATTCCTGCCACCATTGAGAACGTCAGGAAACTACAGCAGGACCTTGGGAATACACTGCCATTTAACTACTTCTTTTTTGCAGATAAGCTGAATGAAATGTACACTGCTGAAAATAAGCTCAATGCGCTGTTTAATATTTTTTCATTAATGACAATATTTGTCGCATGCCTCGGATTGCTAGGACTTACATCCTATGTTACGGAGCAACGGTCAAAAGAGACCAGCCTGCGCAAGATCATGGGAGCCCGGACAGGTCAGGTAGTGTGGCTGCTGAATAAGGATTTCCTTATTCTTGTCCTTTTCTCCAATCTGATCTCATGGCCGGTAGCTTATTACCTTATGGAAAAGTGGCTTCAGAGTTTTGCCTACCGGATGGATTTCGGATTATCGCCTTTTGTCTGGGCTACGCTCATTCCGTTTATTGTATCGCTTGTGATCACGGTGACCATTGCACTCATTACCATAAGTTCGGTTTCTGTAAAAGCCGCTAATGTAAACCCGGTAAATTCATTGGCGAGGGAATAAAACGTGTTGAAGATCATTAATGTCCGACACTTATTAATAATTAGTATCTTCGCCGGCAATTATTAACGGAATAATCCCGGCCATTCCCTGGCAGTTTTTATTTCACAAAACATTTACAGAAATTTTATGCAATTTGAATCATTGAACATTATTGACCCTATTCTTAAATCATTAAAAGAAGAGGGATACAAAATACCTACACCAATACAGATACAATCAATTCCAATCGTCCTCAGGGGAACCGATCTTATTGGCTGTGCACAAACGGGAACTGGTAAAACAGCAGCATTTGCTGTACCTATCCTGCAATTGTTGGGTAAAACAAGGTCATCTGACCGGAAGAGAAAAATAAGAAGCCTTATCGTCACACCCACAAGGGAACTTGCAATACAGATCGAGGAGAGTTTTAAAACATATGGCAGGTATACAGGACTGACATGTACGGTAGTTTTCGGAGGGGTGCATCAGAATCCCCAGACAAATGCACTGCGGAATGGCGTTGACATCCTTGTTGCTACTCCCGGGAGGTTGCTTGATCTCATGAATCAGGGGTTTATTTCTCTAAAGGATATTGAGATTTTTGTTCTTGACGAAGCAGACAGGATGCTCGATATGGGATTCATACATGATGTGCGGAAGATCATTTCGGCTCTGCCTCAGAGGAGACAATCACTTTTTTTCTCAGCCACCATGCCTCCTGAAATAGTGAAGCTGGCAGGATCAATAGTTTTCAAACCTGTAAAAGTTGAGGTTACACCTTCAGCAACCACAGTCGATATAGTAAAACAGTTCGTCTACTTTACAGACAAAAAGAATAAGAATGCTCTTCTGCTTGAGTTATTGAAGAATGAAGAGATAAAAACTGCACTGGTTTTCACCCGCACTAAATTTGGTGCCGATAAAGTTGCCAGAGTGCTTAAGAAGAAAAACATCAGTGCCGAATCCATTCATGGAAATAAAGCACAAAATGCCCGGCAGAGGGCACTTTCAAATTTCAAGGACCGTACAACACGTGTACTGGTAGCAACCGATATTGCAGCCCGGGGCATTGATGTTGATGATCTTGAATTTGTTATCAACTACGAAATACCAAATATTTCTGAAACTTATGTGCACAGAATAGGCAGGACCGGAAGAGCCGGGGCCGGCGGCACTGCTATTTCATTCTGTGATGCAGATGAAAAAGCCTATCTCAGTGACATTGAAAAGCTCATAACAAAACATATAGAGGTCGTTAATGATCATCCTTATCCGATGATTGATGAAAAATCCATAAAACCGCCTGAACGGCAGCACCATAATCATAAACGTCCGCATAATAATGTGCGGGGAAGCCAGAATCGTTATAATCGGGGACGTGGGAGGTAAGCGGAAATTCATTCAGAAAATATGAATAATAAAAAAGGCCCCATACGGAGCCTTTTTATTAGATCTTTCTGACAATTTTACTTCTTATCATAAACCATTTTGGTTGTCACCGGACCATCCTGGCCTTGTCTTGTACTTGCAATTGAAAGAGTATTTGCATCGGTAAGACTCCAGACTGCGGTTGTTGTTCTCTCAGTTCCGTTGAAGTTCATTTTTGTTACAAGTGTGAGCGACTTGCCATCTGCTGACCATGTGGCAGTAGATTTGCTTTCACCCTGACCCATTGTATTTACGGTTTCTTTTCCATCGAGAGTATATTTAGTCGATCTGGCTGTACCATCCTGTCCGGTACGTGTCTGGGTAAGAGTATTGGCATCCTGTGTAACCGTAAAATTGCCGCCACCCATTCTCTGACCACCGCCGCCGCCACCGCCACCCTGCTGGGGCATAGTACTCTTTTCTGCATTCAATGCCCAGGTACCGGCGAAATTAGCTTTCCCTGACTGTGCATTGGTCATGACCGGTGCTATAAGCATCAGTGCTATGACCAAAGACAAAAGCTGGAATAATTTTGATACGTTTTTTTTCATGTCGTTTAAAATGTTTGTTACTGGAATGTTTTTATACAGGACAACAATTTATGAATATTTTTTCTACCTGTATCTATAGAAACCAAAATCTGTTCATAAGTTCAGTTATATAACTGGTATTTAAACATTATTTAACATTTCCCATGAATTTTAGTGTGAGTTTTCTGCTGTTTTAGAGCGAACGATTTGTGCTTAGCTGCCTTAAAGACATTCCGAAAACTGTAAAGATTGCTATACAGTCCGGCCCTGATTCAAACAAATCAATATATCATACGTTAATGATAACAAAGAATTCCGGTTATGGAAACACAGGAAGAAAATTCCCTTTTCACCGGGGATGAGTACATCCCCGGAGTATGCAACATCGGACCTGAGGAAATAAAAAAGCATGGCAGATGATCATGATTGGGACACTGTCCGGTTTGCTTTGTGCCATTATATTTTACCTGGTTTGACTTCTCCCTCTCCCGCTCTGGATCTTTCACCCCCCCTCAGTTTCTATTGTGTCTCAACATTCATATCGAATTCCAATATAACTTTGCACAACCGTTGATATCAGATCCCGTAAAAAGTAATAAATATTGCCTATTTTTAGGATTACCGAATACTAATTTAGAAATTCACAATCTGAATTTCAAAGATGGATAAGTATCTGAAAGAGCTGATTGAAGGTGGTGAAAACCAGCAGGTTGATTTTAAATACTGCGTGTCTGACAGCAGGAAGATCGCCAGAACATTGTCGGCTTTTGCAAACAGCAATGGCGGAAGATTGCTTATCGGGGTCAGGGATAATGGAAGCATTGCAGGAATAAGATCTGATGAGGAAATCTATATGGTAGATACAGCTGCTGTGTTATTTTGCAGGCCTGAAATTAATTATACCATAAAACAACATGTAACTGAAGGAAAAACCATCCTTGAGGTTGAGGTGGCCAAAGGTAACAAAAGACCATACCAGGCTAAAGATGAGAACGGAAGGTGGCTGTCATACTTCAGACACCTTGATCAGAACCTTCTGGCTAATAAAGTACTGCTCCAGATCTGGAGAAAAGAGAAAAAGGGACGTGGAGTATTGGTTAAGTTTGGAAATGCTGAAAATTCCCTGATGGATTACCTGGGAAAAAACGGATCAATAACATTGTCAAAATTCAGAAAGATTGCACGGATTTCGTCTTACAGGGCAGAATCTATTCTTGCAAATCTTATTATATTCAAAGTACTGATAATGAATGCATCAGATAAAGGGATCAGCTATGAAATATATCCGGTAGAATCGCAGAATTTAAATCCCTGATGGTTTGCCCGCAGATCTGGGACATACACAAACACACAGACCGCAGATCCGCTCCTCAACCATTAGTCTTTTCCTGGCCAGTTCGCCGCATTTCTCCCTGCATTTATAAGCATCAAAAAATTCATCGCGGTGGATCTTAGAAGTCCATAATTTCCCGTTCGCAGCTTTCGCCGGACATTTTACAACACAGATATTGCAATTCCCGCATTTACTTTCTTCAACCGGAATAGATTCTATCCCGGGATCCTGCTTTAAGAGAATGCTCACCAGCCTTAACCTGGGACCAAATGCGTCTGAAATAAAAAGATCCGTCTTCCCTATCCATCCGAGGCCTGCTCTGGTTGCTACCATCTTGTGAGAAAGATCATAAGTCAGCTTTTCCAGATATTTCTCATATCCTTTTGCAGCAAACGAGATGGTCGGCGCAATAACCAGGGACTCTACTCCGGCATCAACCAGATCAGAATGGATCCTTTCAGTCAGCAATGCTAATTCTGAATTTATGTTTTTATAATGATTGAAATATTCAATGGTCGGTCCATCTTTAATTCCATCAACAACCTTATCATCCAGCTTTTTACCGATTGAGATGGCAAACGGATAACCTTCAAACTTTTTTACAAGCATTCCTTTCATATCCGCAAAGCCGAATATGAATTCCTCCGGCTGATCAAGGTTTCTTTTGATAATACCTCTTATCATAATAATCGGGCGGGGGTGTGAAGTTTGCGGTGACAGGTGAGTTGTTCACCAGATGAAAGGGAGAAGTCTGTATCTCACCTTCTTCATATATGCATCGTATCCTTTCAAACCGCTAATTAAAACTTTTTCTTCATTTGTGATCCTGATTATCAGCAGTACCGGGAGAAATACCATGGGGATGAGGGCATAATAAGAACCCAGAACCAGAGGCGCAAATCCGTATAAGCCTATGGCAGCAAGGTACATCGGATGTCTGACAAATGAATATAACCCTGTATCAATGAGTTTTTGCTCATCCTGGATCTCTATCACCCTTGAAGCATAAGTATTCTGCCTCATTACAATAAAGAACATCAGATATCCTGACATCATTAAGAAGGTCGAAATTAAAACAACTGAAACCGGGACCTCCGACCATTTAAATCTGAAATCAAATCCGGGGACGATAAAGGTAGCAAAGCAGACAATTATTGATAAGACCAGGTATATTTTCTGGGGCTTCTCCTTTTCTTTAGTCTTAAGCCTTTTTGCCAGCAGTTCCGGATCATTAACAAGAAGATAGATAAAAACAAAAAACATCGGAATGAATAATGTACCCATAAACAACCATCCATTCCAGTAATTAAGGGTACCGGCAGGAAGGAAAATCATTACCCCCACAAGAACTACTGATAAAAGATATATTAATAATGTCCTGATAACCAGAGAACTTTTGTTTGTTGCTTTCATAAAAAATAATATTTAATGATGAGATCAGGGATTCATCCAAACCTGCTCTTCATGATTATCGAATTCTATTCCATATGACAGAGCACAGCATGCTACTCCCGCTCTGAAGCAGCCGGAAATGAATTCACGACGCTTATACTCCTTTTTCACAGGTTTGATTGTTAAAATAATTAATAAAGTTACAATCAAATTTACTATTAATCTTAAAGAAGCCATGTAATCGTGCAGGTCTTACAGTCTCTGGTCTTTTATAATTGGTCTTTTATCCGGATAAAGCGTTCCTCCCTTGGTCAGCCAGGATATACCGAATGCAATAAGGGCCACAGTTTCAGCCCAGAATACAAAGCTGGATTTCGGATGCCTTGTTTCGAAGAAGATAAAGAATATCATTATTGCAGCAAGGCAGACAATCATAACTGATCCGCAAATTCTGTAAATTAAGTTCCTGGCAAGTTTTCGTTTTGTAGGATGAGCTTCTTGCCTGGTAAACAAAAAAAAGGAATATCCCGAAAGAATAATAAAGAAAGCAGCAGCACAGAAAAAATGTACTATGGCTGCAAAGTTGTACGGCGGATTTTCAACGGTCGGGAAAAATGCAATTCCAAGAGCAAAAAACCCGGCCAGATTAGCCGCAAGGTTATCCCATTTATCATACCCCTTATAGAAAAACAGGAACAAAGCTATTGCGCAGATAGCACCTACGAAAATATCGCGCATCCCGCTGTGATAATAAAGACTTATATTTTTAAGAATAGCTTCTTCCTTAAAGCAGATAAATCCTCCCAGCATTAATACAAATGGCAGAAGGATGCCGATCAATCCAACAGCCTTGCGGAGAGCCAGATATGAATGGATCTGATCTTGCTGTATCTTTTTTGTCACCACATTAACTCATTATATGTGTACTATCAATTCATATTTACCAGAGTCATCCAATCTTTTATCTTTTATCTTTTATCTTCTTAAAAACTTCCCTGGTCTTTGCCGGGATTTCGAAGTTCATGTAAATCACCAGGGTTTTGGTTTTTATAAGAATGTACGGAGGCACCCCCTCTGTAATGAACAGCATGACTTTCGATTCATCCCGCAGTTTAAAATGTCCCTTAAGGATCTTCCCTGCTGCAAAGCCGTTGGTCCTGGCTTTTATTTCCGGAAGTACTGTCAGGGTATCAGCATGAATGATATCACCATGGCTGACAGCAAGTCCGTACATTCCACTGATTGTCATGGCAGTATCTGAAAAAGAGATTCCGGTTTCTCTCCTGCCGGAAAGGACTATTAGAAACGGGATAACAATTGCTGCTGCAACCACTATTACTGTAATATATATTCCCTGATTTCCACTCTTCTCATAAAATGATCCGGGCTGTACGCCGGTTGTTTTTTGGGTTACCATTCCGGCGATCTCTTCAGGCTTATCCGAACCGATCCTTACCTTCTTTCTGCTGTTTCTGAATGTGAGCTCTATTGCTGATAGTCCCGAAACATTATAAAGCCATCCAGCGGGAGTCATCCGTATACCCACTCCCCACAGCGGTGAATTCCTGACAGGAGTGCAGCTTTCAATTACCGAAAGAGGATAACTCTTCTTTATTAATCCGATTCCCATTTTGAACGACAGATGTGTATCGTCAACTGTAATTGTAAGCTTATAGAAGATCAGCAGACAAAGGATCATTATAATAATAACGAAACCCAGTACAACAATATGAACGGGTTCATCAAATCCTGTGACAAAAAGCATCACTATGCAGAATGCAATAGCCGACAATAGTACTACGATTGAAAATCTTCCGGTCTGTGTAAATGTTTTCACTGGCGTCAGGCTCTGATTATTAAGTATAAATATCTTTTCGTTGATATAGCCTGTAAGCAACACCTGTTAACAGAAATGATATTCCTATGAAATATGCAAGATGCCATGAATCAATTGCATAGGCGGGATTGGTTGCATCAGTATTGACGAATCTGAAAGGACTCAGATAACCTATTTTTGAAGCTCCTTCGGTGATCTTTGAAAGAGTGAAAATAAAATAAAAAATAAGAACAAGTCCGATGCTGAAAGTGGTGATTGGCTTTGCTCTTTTAACAAGTGTCGACAGGAATAGTCCGGTCGCAGCAAAAAGTAAGTTAAGCAGGAGTGTATTGAGTGAAAGAATTAAAAATGCCCTGATGCTGAAGGGTCCGGTCTTAACAAGCTCCAGGGATATAAATCCTCCCAGTGCTGTGACAAGATTCAGTATAAATATATAAATTATTAATACCGCTCCCTTGCTGATGAATATCTCACTCCGGGTAAGGGGTCTGGTGAGCAGGTATTCGGCGGTTTTATTATATTCTTCCTTAAGGAGAATCCCGGAAGAAAGTACAATGGCATAGATACTCCCGAGGACCATCATATAAATTATATTATTGACAGCATAAAATCCCAGCACTGAAAGAAAATCATTCATATTTGAGATTCCCTTGAACTGCAGGACTTCTTTTGGGATCAGGCTGAGCATACCAGTGATCTTTGACTGGTTTTCCACAAATGTCGGGTAAACAGCCATGGTGACCGAGATAAGCAGGGTTATTACTCCCGTCCATATGATAAGGCTGAGTGCATTTCTTCCCAGCTCCTTAAAAAACAGATTCCTGTTCATTTTTTATAAGCCTTACAATTTGTAATAGTGCATAAAAATCTCGTCGAGTGACGGTTCTTCGATCATGAGGTTTATTACCTTCTTCCCTGAAAGCATGTTTATAAGAAGATTCATATTCCCTGAGTACATAAATGTTGTCAGGTTGCCCGCACCAGAGGCTATCTTTTCAACACCCTGTAATGCGGATAATTCCATGCTGCCTTTATCTTCAAACTCAATGGAAACCTTTTTTAATTGTTTTTTTCTCAGGGTCTCAATATCCTCCACCTGGATTATCTTCCCTTCCTTTATGATAGCTACTCTTTTGCAAAGCATCTGCACTTCACCAAGAATGTGTGAAGAGAAAAAGACTGTCATTCCTCTCCGGTTCTCAGAACGGAGCAAGTCAAAAAAAAGTGATTGCATCAGCGGGTCGAGCCCTGTTGTCGGCTCATCGAGTATCAGGAGCCTTGGATTGTGAAGCAGACTCTGGACAATAGAGACTTTTTTCCTGTTACCCATGGAAAGATCTGCAATCTTACGTTTCAGATCCAGTTCAAACAGGTCTGAGAGCTCTTTTATCCGCTGTGAAACATTCTTTACATTATAAAAGCGGGCGCAGTAACTGAGAAATTCAAGAACAGCCATCGACGAATATGCATTTGCATCTGAAGGGATGTAGCCGACCTGGCTTTTGATTTTTTTTGTTTCCCTGATGACATCCATCCCCATAATCCTGGCGCTTCCGCCTGTGGGAAAGATCATATTCATAAGTATACGGATCGTGGTCGACTTTCCTGCTCCGTTTGGTCCGATAAAACCAAAAATCTCTCCTTCGCCGATTTCGAGGTTCACATGGTCAATTCCACGCGATTTGCCGTAGGTTTTTGAGAGACTGGTAATATCGATTACTGGAACATCCATAAGATATTTGATTTTAAGCAAAGAGAAAGGAGAAAGGTTAAAGGAGAAAGTTAATAAGAAAATGATTTGATTATTTTATCCGGGGAGAAACTTTATAATTGATAGATCCCAGGATATTCTTAAGTTCAAAACTTTCGCCAGATAATCTTAAAATTTCACTGTTGTCCGGATAAAGATTTTTCAGTATTCGTAACCAATAATTTGACTCACGCATTTCTTTCAAAGATATTCCAACCTTGAAACCAAAATCAGCCCTTGAAACTGCAGCCTGAGCTTCCTCATAGTTAGCTCCGGATGATGTCGATGATTTTCCCAGTTGATTCCCTATAATCTTCATGTCATTACTCCTGTCTAAAGTTCTGAGTAATTTAATAACATCGACCGCAAACCGGAATAGTCGTTCCTGTAATTCATTATCTTTCATAATCTTACATTTCTAAAACCACAATTATCTTTCTCCTTTCTCCTTTCTCCTTTCTCCTTGTCATAAATAATATTAATCCTTCACACAGCGTACAGACATTCCGCTTTTCTTACTGTAATATGACTGAAATGAATTATTATAATCAGAAAGTATATTAAAGCTCGAACCATTCAGTGTGCTGTATTCTGTAGAGCTCCACCAGTTCCCTTCCACTTTCAAAAAATCAAAGATACCCGTTTCAGACCGTTTCCCCCCGGCGCGGGCATGGAAACCATATTCATCAGTGGCTCCTGAATTGGGGCTTTTCCAATAATCTGTCCCGGTTTCCTTCAGTTTTGCCCCTGCTCCGACTGAACCTCCCAGGTAAGCCACCAGTTGTGAGAAATCATCCTTAGACGGTACCCGCCAGCCGGCAGGGCACAGATTGCCGGTTTCAACTGTATACCAGTTATAAAGGATCCCATACTGGATGTATTTCCCCAGTGTGTCTTTGTCGTACCAGCAATATGCCGGAGTAATTAATTTTTCCCATAAAGAATCTTTTTTTACCATTGGTATGGTCCCTCCGCCATTTTTGAATACAGTGGATCTCAAATTCACTGTCATCCATTCCTGGTATCCAATCCCGATGGTCTCATACGTGTTCCCCTGGGCATCAGTTACTGAACCCTTTATTCCGGTAATAACTGTTCTGAATGTCGAATCGGCGCTATTGACAGTTCCAAGGACATTGGATGCTTTTATCCGGTAATGGTAGATTGTTAATGGAACCAGACCGGTCAGATTTGCACTTACTTCCCTGATTGTATCCTTTGCCGGTAAGGGATTGCCGGCTGCATCGGCAATGCTGCCGTATGAACTGGTTGTCCCGTATTCAAAGATTACATTGGTTGTAACATCATGTGCATTGACAAGAGCATTTAGTTTAACGCCGGTAGACGTCAGGCTCGTAATGGCACTTGCAGTAACTGTCGGTTCCTTGCCGGCAGTGAGAAAACTTTTCTCTTCCCCGTACGAGGTACCTATACTATTTACAGCATATGCTGTTATATAGTATGTTACGGCCGGGTTAAGATTGTCAAGTGTTGCGGCAAAGCTGCCGGTCCCTGAACCCATTGCCAATTTCGTTCTGTTAGCTACCTGGTTTGCCGATGTTCCCAGGAATATACCACGTTCAGTTACATCCATTCCGCCTCCGGAGCTTACAACTCCTCCTGCTTTTGCCGAATATGCGGTTATATCTGATATGGCTGATGTAAAGACCACCGGTTTCTCCGGTCCGGTTACAAAATTTATTTCAACTCCATATGACGAACCTTTTATGTTAGCAGCGAATGCAATAACATAATAGGTTAAATCACGGCTCAGCCCGGTCAGCATAACCGAAAAATCTCCGTCTCCGCTTCCGATTTCAATTTTGGCTCCTGTGTTTCTGGGATCAGGCTCTGTACCCCAGTATATCCCTCTCCGCGTTATCTCAAAACCGCCGTTATCACTGATAACTCCGCCGACCCTGGCTGAGGTAGAGGTGTATTCGGTAATAGCTGATGTCGTGACAGTCGGCAGGCTAATCTGTGTGGTAAAAAATGTTTCATTGCCATATGATGCTCCCAGACTGTTCACAGCATAAGCAGTAACATAATACTTCATACCCGACGTAAGCTCTGAGAGAACTTCATAAAAGATGCCGTTCCCGCTTCCCGATTGAAGTTTGGTTCCTGTTTTTTCAGGCTTTTCTGAAGTGCCCCAGTATACACCCCTCTCTGTTATTTCGGCACCTCCGTTATCGGTAACCCTTCCGCCAACCCTTGCAGAAGTATTATAGATCTCATCAACCGATGCTGTGTCGACATTTGCAAGAAATACCTTTTCTTTTTTGTCGCAGGCGAGAAATGCAATGAAGGTCAGCAGAAATATAACTGAGCTTGATTTAAACTTTTTCATGTCTGTACTGGCTTTTGACTTTTGATTCAGAATTTTATTGCACTTTAATAACCCTGGCTCCTGATTTAATATCTTCCAGGTAGAATTTATCCATTTCATTTTTAAATGAAGTCAGCGCATCATTTACAAAACATTCCTTATAATCAGGTTCTGCATCCATTTTAGCGAAGAAAGGGTGTTTCTCCAGATCGACTCCTTTATCCTTCAGGATTTTCCGCGCCATATTTATACCTTCCAGAATCTCTCCCCTGGTTACTTCATGGTAAACAACTGTTCTCTCCTCACGTGGAAAATTCTGATCCGGCATCTGCGCGGTCGATGATTTGACTGTCTGCTGACTATTATTCATCATGTCGGAATAATTTGGAATAGCCAGTGCGAGGACATTATTCATCTGGTCAATCTGTTTTTTAAGACTGCTTATCTCAGCTTCCTGTTCCCTTATCTTCTGTTCCTGTCTGGCGCCTACCTGTCCCATCAGATTTGAATTCAGTCCGACAACAGTATTTACATAGCCAAACTGATCTGAACCTGACCAGGCAACTCCGACGATCTTATGATACTGATCAGGCTCAATGTTTTCTGATGACACTGCTTTGCCAGTTCCGTTGTTATTCCCGTCCGGAATTATAAAATCACCAGGTTGTACTTTCCCCAGAACTTTAACAGGCACCTGACCCATAAATGCAACTTTTTCATAATCAGTCTCCTTTTTCTGTTCCGGCATATTCCCTAATACAATCGGATTACGTGATATAACCATAAAATGATCTGCATTGTCTGTAGTCCGGGAAATAAACCCGCCTTTAACACCAACTATGTCACCGGGTGAGAATTTCTCGGTTGAAGCTGATTTGGGAAGCCATTCTGCATAATCACCTGCACCCGACTGATAAGTCACTCCGATATTTTCCTGCCTGGATATATTGTACAAAACCTGTTCTGTGACAGCCATTGCCAGGTTAGCTGTTTCTATAACCACCTCAGCTGCTGCAGCTACTATCAGTGAGGGCACCGGAGCGGTCACACAGGCTCCGAATCCTGCACAGACCGTAGATGATGATGAAGCAGCCACGACCCCGGCTACGGCTTTTCCTACATCAATTGTGGACCCGATCACTTCGTTTCCGAGAAGGATATTCTCAAAGATGTATTCGGGATCATTAATAAGTTCATCAACTGTCTGACCTTCAATTCGTCCCTGTATATTTACATCATCCCAGAATGTGACAAAATAATTGTTGCTGTTTCTTGTGCCATCTATTTTGACAGCAATTCCCTGGTTGGCTCCTTCAACCCTGAGAGGGTATGCTCCATAATCTGATTTTAACCCGGGTACTGCAAAATCAGGATTTATAGTAACCTGGCCTTTCAGATTGCTTGGCGCATTTACTGTCAGATTATTCTGCAATATTGTTTGCTCCTCTACATTAAGGTCGCCTGACAGAAAAGTCGGGCTCCCATCTGTTACATCCACCCTGCTTTTCAGGCTTGTCTTCCCGTCAACCATTAATGATCCTGTTGCTGTGATGTTCTTATGAAATGCATAGGGGATGAAGGTAAGTTCCTCAAGGCTGAAATCTGTATAAAAAACCTCTGTAACACCCAGGCTGAGATCAACCTTAAGGGATTTCGGGGTACCGTTCCAGTCGATACCGGTAAAATCATCCGGGCTTATAGCAGTCGGGGTTCCTTTTCCGATAACCAGGTTGATCATTCCATACATATCCGTTGTGGTTGAATGTTCTTCCTGGTATTCAATTGTTCCGGCAGCATCAAGAATCGAGAACCTGATCATCAGGGGATGGTTGGGCATTATGTTCCCGGTTATGTCCCTTCCTGGTATCTCCTGAGGAGTCTTATCAATTATCACAGCCTGATAGTTTATCCCCTGCGTCTGCCCGGAGAGCTTTAATATCATAAAAAATGATAATCCGATAAAAATTAATTTCTTCATATCAAATGAGATTATTATGGTAATATTTTAATATTATGAATATCAATTTCTTTTAAGGATCAAATCGACTGAAAACCCCAGAGAGACACTATGGGTGTTGTAATGAAGCTTCTCCTGTCCGCTGTAATTTCCAATCAGGAGACTCCGGCCAAACATATATTGAGCAAACACCACGTAATTATTTGTTAAATAATAGTTTACGCCAATACCTCCTTTTGCGAAATAAAAAGGTTTGTCAAATTCTTCCACACCGGATAAATCGAAAACCTGGCTGTTCAGTTTCTGTTTTCCGCTAATCAAAAACTCAGTTGCCATAATTCCTTTTAAATAGAAAGAAAATCTTTCCTGGGTGGAACTGTGTACCATAGGTTTGAAGAATTCATAATCCACCCCAAGGTTCAGACCCAGATACGAGACATCCCATTCAGAATAATTTCCCAGTACCGGATCGCTGCCCGAGGCACCATATTTATTGTTGGAAACCCCAAATGATAAATGCCATGGAGATTTCATCAAAGGCATTCTGGCCCCCAGTCCAAGAGTATTCCTGTAAGTTCCTTTCAAATTACTGAGGCGATCACCGTTTGAGTTTTTATAATCAAACGATGATATAACCATACCTGTTTCCAGATAAACCTGCTGACCCCTGGCTGTTAATGTAAAAGCAAGGAAAAGCAGACAACCAAAGATCTTTTTCATAAGTATGCGTTATAATTTGTTATTTAAAAGGTTCATTTTATTAAATCTGCTTATTTCCCGACAATTAATCCCGGGAGACCTCTGTTGCGGTCGTTTCAGGGGTAGAGAGCTCATTCCCGGAGCTTGATCATTTTTGTGTAGAAACTTTTTGAAGCAGTACTTACTCTTAAAATATAAAGGGCGGGAGGAAGAAAGCTGACATCCAGGGTCAACTCCCTGGCAGCCCCAATCTTATTAAAATATACTATTTTGCCATTAAGATCATAAATCGTAACAAAAAGAATATCAGATATTCCTTCGGAGAAGGAGACAATGATCTTCGATGAGAACGGGTCAGGAGATACTGTTGCCGGTAATGCTTCGATCAGGTTTACGGCGAGTGAACCTTCGAGGGGCTGTATGAATCCCTGCCTGATAAGAATATTATTATACCGGGCCGGACCTGTCACACCCGGCTGACCTATACTTTGCTGGTAATAAAAGTTACGACCACGTAACGCGACAGTTTTCGACGATCCGCCGGTACTTAAAACGGATCTGAGCCTGGCAGGATTCTGAGCATCTATTGTCTGAATGGAAAGAAGCAATGATAAAAGGGAAACAAAAATCATTAAAACGCCCCTTAAGACAACAACTTTCCTTAAACTCTGGTATAACAATCCTGCAATATGTATCGGTCCTCTTTTAAGAAGGACCTCAATCCTCTTCATTTAATATTGATATATTATCAAATTTACACTTATAATATTATTAATCAAAAATTAATACCCTGATGAGTAATCACACAAAAGGCATGACCAGATATTCCTGACAACCGGTCACTTTATGCATCAGATTTAACTCGTTGAAATCTTATGTTTTTTTAACAATTTTTTAAAGAATTTCCTTTTACTTTTAAGCTGATATTATTTAAAATGATCCGACTATGAAAAAAGCCGCAGCACTATTTCTGATGATCCTTGCATCAGCCACCCTGGTTAAGAGTCAGTCAGCAGTCAAGGAACCTGCTCAGTTCAGACCTCCGTCTGTACCACTTATCACACACGATCCATATTTCTCCATCTGGTCGCCCTCCAACAGGTTAACCGATATGGAAACTGTTCACTGGACCGGGACAAATAATCCTGTCCACAGCATGATAAAGATAGATGGCAAGACATTTCGCCTCATGGGAGCCCGGCCAACCAACGTCGAACCAATGAGGCAGCTTTCCCTCACGGTCCTGCCCACTAATTCTGTATATGAATTCGGAAACGCAAATATCAGGGTAACCTTATCATTTACTTCTCCTTTGCTTGTCAAAGATCTTGATATAATGTCGCGCCCGGTGACTTATGTGACCTGGAACGTTGTTCCGGTTGATAATCAGTCTCATGACGTAAAGATCTATTTTGACTGCGGTTCGGAGCTTGCAATTAATAGTACAGATCAGATGATAACCTGGACACAGCCTGAAACAGAGGGGCTTAAAACGGCAAAGATCGGTTCGGCGGACCAGAAATATCTCAACAGATCAGGAGATAATATCCGCATAGACTGGGGTTATGTATATCTTGCAGTTCCCCGGACCCAGAATCCGGTTATTTCGGTCGCCGGAAGAACTTCCCTTTTCGACGGATTTGTTAAGACCGGAACACTTCCTGAATCTGAAACCTTTACAGAGCCCAGACAGCAAAGAAGCGGTAACATTTCTATGGCAGCTGTGTGGGACCTCGGCAAAACCGGAGCCACCGGTTCAAAAGTCTGGGCAATGGTTGCTTATGATGATATCTTCTCTATCAGGTATTTTGAAAATGATCTGGTTGCCTGGTGGAGTCGCAGCGGTTTATCATTCGATAAAATGCTTATGGCTGCTTCATCGGACTATGATAAACTGATGACTGCCTGTAACTCCTTTGATAAAAGCCTGATGACAGACCTCGAAAGTGCAGGCGGTAAATATTATGCCCGGATGTGCGCCCTCGCCTACCGTCAATGCATTGCAGCCCAGAAACTTGTTGCAGACACCAAAGGAAGACCACTTTTCTTCGAGAAAGAAAATTTCAGCAATGGTTGTATTGCAACTGTCGATGTAATTTATCCATTCTCTCCTTTTTCTCTTTTATTCAGCCCCGAACTTACCAAAGCCATGCTGCAGCCTGTGCTTGAATATGCCTCAACAGAACGATGGAAATTTCCGTTTGCACCCCATGATCTCGGGCGGTACCCATTTGCAACGGGCCAGGTATACGGTGGAGGTGAAAAGGATGAAAGAAACCAGATGCCTGTCGAAGAGACCGGTAATATGATAATCATGCTGGCAGCGCTGGCAAAAGTTGAAGGCAATGCTGATTTTGCAAAACAGTTCTGGCCTGTTATCGAAAAATGGGCCGATTATCTCTTGTCTAAAGGATTTGATCCTGAAAACCAGCTGTGTACCGACGATTTTGCAGGGCACCTTGCCCATAATATAAACCTTTCAGCAAAAGCGATAGTAGCTGTAGCATCATTTTCTTTGCTGTGCGAAATGAACGGATACAAGGATAAAGCAGCTAATGCACTTGAACAGGCAAAAAACATGTCAAAGGAATGGATTAAACTGGCCTCCGAAGGTGACCATACTCTTCTTGCCTATGACCAGAAGGGAACCTGGAGTCAGAAGTATAATCTTGTCTGGGACAAGCTTCTGGGTTTTAACCTTTTTCCGAAAGAAATTTTAAAGAAGGAAATCAGCTTCTACAAGACAGTTCAGGGTGAATACGGACTTCCTCTTGACAGCAGGGAACGTTACACCAAAAATGACTGGATAACCTGGACAGCAACGCTGGCTGACAATAAAAATGATTTTATGACTCTCTTTGATCCGATTTATAATTTCGCCAATAATACCCCTAACAGGGTACCGTTATCAGACTGGTATATTGTCGATAACGCCCAGGTAAGAGGGTTCCAGGCACGTAGTGTTGTCGGCGGATTCTTCATCAAAATGCTTGATGATAAGAATATGTGGAAGAAATGGTCCGGTAAATAAAGAATTGATTTTGTTGAGGTTGTCAAAAGCACTTTCCTGATCTGACACCCCTGAATCCCCCGGGGAGGACTTTTTGATTTACAGATATTTGCTTAGCCCCCCGTGGGGGGTTTGGGGGTAAATTACAGCTTCTGACACCCTCTGCGATTAACCACCTATTCTATAAATATAATTTTGAGTTCTGATTATCATTGAATTCCTGAGAACTGCGGGTGTTGCCCATATACCTGAATCCAGTTTGTTTTCGGCGACCAGTTCATATTTCCTTCCTGCTTTTAATGTCATTACTTCACCTTTCACGGAGAAGAACCATATATTGCCATTAATATATAATGGTGAGGCATTATGATTGGACATCAGGCGTGTGGACCAGACTTCTTTTCCGGTGGCAGCGTCGATACATTCAAGGTTATTTTTGGTTGTGACTGTGTAGATCAATCCGTCTTTAATGACAGGCGTCAGCATCTGGTTCTGGGAAAGTTCATCCCGTTTCTTCCAGACAATATTCGTAGCAGCAATGTCTCCCTTTCCATCGGGACTGACAGCCATCAGATCAGTATATTTTAGTCCGTCACTGCCGACGACAAATCCGGTATACCAGAATAAAATTCCTTTTTCAGTAATTGGCATGGCAATAGTCGATTCGCCTCCTCCCACCACTCTCCATACTTCCTCTCCTGTATTAGGATCATAGGCACAGCATATCGCCGAGCCATTCGAGATAAGCAGATCCCGCCCTTTTACATTTATTAATAATGGCGTTATGTAGGCCTTTTTGCCGATTGTAGCTAACGCCTCATAAGGCTCTGCCGGACGGTCAGTTCTCCAGAGGAGCTTCCCGGTCGATTTATCGAGAGCCACTATATACCTTACATCAGTACCCTCATAATGAAGTATCAGCTTGTTCTTATAGATCACCGGCGAAGAAGCCGGACCCTGAACATGCTTGCACTGGAAATCGGTATTCTTCCATACAATAGAACCATTGGAACTGTTTATGCAGGCTGTTCCCATGCTTCCGTAATGAACATAAACATAGCCTTTCTCGATACATGGCGTTGGAGTTGCATAAGTATTCAGGGCATTCTTCCCCTGTACTTCCACAGGTGTAAATACCTTAATGTCATGAACTATTTTACCAGTCTGAAAATCGAGACATACAGCATAAAGTTCTTTTCCGTCGGTAGTGGCAGTGGTTACCCATACCTGGTTACCAAAAACAACAGGTGACGAATAACCTTTGTCATGAATTTCGGTTTTCCATTTTATTGCTGAGTCATCCCATTTAAGAGGGATATTGTCCTTTTCGGATATACCGTTGAGATCTGTACCTCTGAAGTGTGTCCAGTTTATATCCTGGGCGCCGGTATTTTCAACGCCAATAAACAAGGCAGTTATAAAAAAACATGCAAGAAGGGAAGCTCGTGATATCATAAGAAACTGTTTTAACTATTTAGAAATTGACTTTAAATAAGGTGAAATTTTATCAGAACACCAAATATTGTCTTGCGGCCTGAGAAGCCTCTGCGCCCCTGGGCCTCTGCGCCTTACTTATAACGTTCATCCTTCTGCTTCAGAGTTAAAAATCCTTCAGGCATCGGAGAAGTGACAGTGATCATTTTCCCGGTCACGGGATGGGGAAAAGACAAAGAAAATGCATGCAGCCTCACACGGCGCCTGAATTCATCTGAAGCACCGTACTTTCTGTCACCGACTATCGGACAACCGATATCCGCAAGATGGACCCTTATCTGGTTTTTCCGTCCGGTATCGGTCTTTACATCCAGGAGTGCAAGATCCTTTAACAGCTTTATTGTCCTGTAATTTGTAATAGAGAATTTTGCACCTTCTCTTTCCTGAGTAGAGTGTACCTTCTGTGATTTATCCTCAATGAGCCAGCTTTTGACAGTATCCTCAGGTCTGGAAGGAATCCCTTCAACGAGTGCATAATAGTGCTTTTCAGTTTCCTCCCAGTGTTCTTTGAGAGTCTCCATCGCTTCCCTGGTCTTGGCAAAAAGCAGAACCCCGGATACCTCCTTATCAAGCCGGTGTACAACAAATGCCCTGAATTTACCCTTGCTCTGCCTTTTCAGGAACTCCGAAATTATCTCCTGTATGCTCAGGCTTCCATCGGTGCTTGAGGTTGGCTTACCTGCAGGTTTATCGACAACCAGCACATCCTCATCTTCATATAAAACCGGAAAAGGCAGACCTGCTTTTGCCGCATTCACCATCTTACGATTGATCTCTATCACATCACCCGGTATCAGCTTGTATGAATGTAATGTTACAGGTTTGCTGTTAATCAAAATGGAACCGCTCTGAAGGAGTTTTTTTATCCTGGTCCGTGGCGAATCCGGATACTGTTCCGAAAGGAATTCCATCAGGGTAAGTGATTTGTTTACTGATATTTTCAATGCTTTAATTATTGACTAACGACTAATTGGTTATTTAAAGATCCTTCTGCTACCGGTAATGGAACTTTTCTTTACTTATCTCGACAAGGAACCGGCTCGGGTATGAAAGGAATGCATTGTAGCTGGCAACATATGAGGGCATTGTTATAAGGAGATCCTGTTTTGCCCTGCTGCAGGCTACATAAAAAAGCCGCCGTTCCTCTTCAATTTCTTCAATATTGTTCAGAGCCCTTACCGACGGGATCAACCCGTCAAGCGCATGCGGAATTATAACACTGTGCCATTCCAGACCTTTTGCTGAATGGATCGTTGAAACGGTCAGAGGCTTGTCTTCTGATTCATCTAATAACGGTACAGTCTTATCTCCAAAGTTCCTTGAAGGCGGGTCGAGTGCAAAATCTGTCAGGAACTTTTCAAGCGAATCATATTTTGAGGATAGATCTGTAAGAACACTTATATCAAGAAGCCTTACCTGGTAATCGTACTCCCTGGCCTGAAGTATCGGTGCGTAATACTCTTTTATATATTCAATCTTTTGCGGGATAGTAACTTTCTCACCTTTAGCTCTGTCGATCATTACTGTAAGCCGCTTCAATCCTTCAGCGAATTTACCTTTCTCATAGATATTTATATTCATGCCCTTTTCAGCGATGATCTTCTCAATGATTTTCGCAGCTGTCACAACTCCCACGCCGGGAATATATTTCAGTACTCTGTGCCAGGCGACAGCGTCATAAGGGTTCAGAATGATGCGGAGATATGCTATGACATCCCTGACATGTTTCCTTTCGTTGAATTTCAGCCCGCCGACTGCAACATAAGGAATGCTTCTTTTATTGAGTTCAGCTTCAATATACCTGGCGTGCCAAAATGCCCTTACAAGCACTGCAACCTGGTTAAGATCAATGCCCTGCTCCCTGTATTCAAGTATTCTGTCCACAACAAAAGCCGCCTCAGCTTCCTGATCATAAAGCTTTCTTACCTCGGGAAAAGCTTCATTTGTTATACTGGAGAAAAGGCGTTTCTTATACCCTATCTTTGCATTTAGAATTATATCGTTGGTGAAATCCAGTATCTTCTGATTGCTGCGATAGTTTTCCTCAATCTTGATCACTTTGCAATCAGGGTATTTCTGGGGAAACCTCAGTATATTTTCATAATTGGCGCCCCTGAAAGAATAAATGCTCTGTGAATCATCACCCACTACCAGAACGTTCATCGGGCCCTCAGCCAGGTATTCCACTATCTCTTTTTGCACAATATTGGTATCCTGGTACTCATCAACCATAATGAACCTGAAGGTGTTACCAAGTCTTCTCCTGAAATCCTTATTGTCGCGAAGGGAGTCCCGGAGAACATCCATAAGATCATCATAGTCAAAAATTTTACAGATCTTCTTATACTTTTCATAGCCCAGGCTGATAAGTTCTATCTCCTTTATGAAACCGTCAAGTCCGGAAAAATCATTTTCAATAACATCCCTGATTGTCAGGTTCCTGTTCCGGGCAGATGATATTATTTCCTGTATACGGTTCTTCCTCGGGAACGCTTTTTCTTTTTTGTCAATCTTAAGTTCCGACCTGATCAGGTCGATGGTGTCTGCAGAATCTTCTTCATCAATTATGGTGAAATTGGCCGGAATATTAAGCAGACCGGAATATTTTCTCAAAATGTAATTTGAAAATGAATGGAAGGTTCCGCCAAATATTTTTTGAGCCGAATTGTCTTTCAGCAGCCGTTGTACTCTTCCCAGCATCTCGCCAGCTGCTTTCCGTGTAAAGGTCAGAAGCAGGATCTCATCAGCATTAATACCATTCTCCAGCATGAATGCAACTCTGTGCACAATGACCCTGGTCTTCCCGCTCCCGGCTCCGGCAATTACCAGCACAGGGCCGTTTATTGTTGTAACAGCTTCAAGCTGAGCACGATTCAGCTCTCCCTGGTAATCAATACGGTATACCTTGCTGAGCGAGATTTCAGACTGGTTTGGCGGCCGGCTTTCAATTGACCGGATAATTGAGTTCAGCTCATCTATCTTCCTCGCTGTCTTTTCCGTTGAATCTGTTTCAGGGTAGTCATCAATGGTAATGTTTTCCAGATCCGTATTTTTGGCGGAGTTGCCTTCAGGTGAAACGCTTTTCTGCCTTATGGCCAGCTCCTCAATATTATCAAGAAAGGATCCTCCCGGGCTTTTATCATCCCATGAACCTGGTTTTGAAGCATCGGTTCTCTCATTTTCAAAGGCAGAGATCATCCTTTGCTTTCTCCCGGAATCCTCAGTATGATTAACATTTGTTGCCATAGATCATATTACCTTCCGCCATCACCGGTATATATCCGATAGAAACAGCTTTATGAAAAAAATCTAACTTTGTCCCAAGGCTCATAGTAACTCTGAATTGTTATATTTTAAAAGATATAACACGCGGAATTATGAAAGACAAATATAAAGAATTAGCCGGAGAGATACTGGAACTGGCCGGCGTGAAAATCAATGGAAGCTCTCCATGGGATATTCAGGTTCACAATAACGAATTTTATAAAAGGGCAGTTACTGAGGGTGAATTAGGTATCGGGGAAGCCTATATGGACGGCTGGTGGGATTCAGAGAAGATTGACGAGCTGATATTCAGGATTTTAGCAGCAAGGCTTGACGAGAAGATAAAAAGGAAATTTTCTATCAGTGTTAAATTATTAACAGCACTTCTGTTTAATTTACAGTCCCGGCACAGGGCTTTCATTGTCGGTGAAAAACATTATGACCTGGGGAATGATCTTTTCATTAACATGCTGGATAAACGAATGAATTACAGCTGTGCTTACTGGAAGGATGCCGGCACCCTGGATAAAGCCCAGGAAGATAAGCTCGAACTTATATGCCGCAAGCTTTACCTGGAGCCCGGTATGCACGTGCTTGATATTGGCTGTGGCTGGGGAGCTTTCGGGAAATATGCTGCCGAGCGGTATAATGTTGAAGTTACCGGGATTACCGTCTCAAAGAAACAGGCAGAGCTTGGCAGAAGTCTTTGCACAGGCTTTCCGGTTGAGATCCGGCTTATGGATTACCGTGATCTTAACCAGAAGTATGACAGGATAGTGAGCGTAGGCATGTTTGAACATGTGGGTTATAAGAACTACAGGACTTTTTTCAAAACTGCCGGAAGGTGCCTGGGCAAAGACGGACTTTTCCTTCTTCATTCAATAGGTAGCAGCAGAACAGAAAAATCACTCGACATGTGGACAAATAAATATATATTCCCAAACGGAATGCTTCCATCAATTGCCCAGATTGGTAAGGCTATTGAAGGCATCTTTGTAATGGAAGACTGGCACAGTTTTGGGACATATTACGATAAAACCCTTATGGCATGGCATGATAATTTCACAAGGAACTGGGACAAAATAAAGAATATATACTCAGAACGGTTCTTCAGGATGTGGAAATATTTCCTGCTCTCCGCTGCAGGCGGATTCAGGGCAGGAAGAAGAAATCAGCTATGGCAGATAATCCTGTCCACGAACCGGAAACCGGGAGGGTACCAATCAGTCAGATGATGCATCATCATTTAAACGGATTAAGCACCGGCTGACATTATTTGCTTTTCATTTGCTACCTTTAAAATAAAAAGTTAACCATGAATAAAATTTTCAGAATTGCCCTTTTGCTCCTTCTGGCCGGCACAGCAGCATATAGCCAGGAAACCGGGTACGTCTTTACGTTGAAGAAAGACCTGCCGTGCACATCAGTCAAAAACCAGAGTTCAACATCAACGTGCTGGTGCTTCTCCGGGATATCACTTTTCGAATCAGAGCTTTTGCGCATGGGGAAAGGAACTTACGATCTTTCGGAAATGTATATCGTAAGGCACACTTATGAGAAAAAGGCAGACATGTATGCCAGGATGCATGGCAATTATCCTTTTGCAGCCGGAGGTGAATATGGAGATGTGATAACCGGGAGCCGTGAAATTGGGTTGGTTCCTGATGCCGCCTATCCGGGCCTGAACTACGGGGAGACTAAACATAACCACAGCGAGATGGACGCCGGTCTGAAGGGATATATGGACGGTGTCCTCAAGAGCTCAAAGCTGACAACTGCATGGCTTGCAGGACTGAACGGAATTCTTGATGCATACCTGGGGAAAATACCGGCAACTTTTAACTATGCCGGTAAGACATATACCCCGGCCGGCTTCATGAAAGATCTGGGCCTGAATCCCGATGATTATGTCACGCTGACTTCATTCACCCACCATCCTTTTTATAAGCAATGTATACTGGAGCTGCCCGACAACTGGGCTAATGGTTTCTTTTATAACCTCCCTCTTGACGAATTTATGCAGGTCATTGATAATTCCATTACAACGGGCTATACTGTTGCATGGGCAAGCGATGTAAGCGACCGGGGCTTCTCAATGAAAGAAGGTGTTGCTATTATTCCTGAAAAAAACTGGACAGATATGACTCCTGACGAAGTCGCAAAAATATTCACCGGACCTCATCCGGAAAAAATTATAACCCAGGATCTGAGACAAAAAGAGTTTGATAATTACTCAACAACAGACGATCATGGAATGCATATCGTGGGCTTTGCAACCGACCAGGCCGGAAGTACATTTTACCGGGTGAAGAATTCATGGGGTATCACCGGCAAATATGATGGCTTCATCTATGTATCCAAACCATTTGTCGCTCTCCGAACAACAAATATCATGGTGAATAAGAAGGCCATACCGTCAGAAATTGCGAAGAAGCTGGGAATAATGTAGAGTTATGTCCCCACTCGGGGAGCAGGGGTGTAACACGTAGGCTCAGTGGCTTAAAAGCTCAATGGTTCAGATTGTTACAAGTTTTTTATGCAACTTTCTCCTTTGCCTTTTTATTCCGCGTGAATAAATTACCAGGTACATTACAGGTATCATTACCAGTGTCATGAAGGTTGCAAAGCTCAGCCCGAATATGATTGTCCACGACAACGGGCCGAAGAACATCACATTGTCTCCTCCGAAAAATATATGAGGATTCAGGGTGGTGATAAGTGTCCCGAAGTTTATGTTCATCCCTATTGCCAGCGGGATCAGGCCGAGGATAGTGGCAGAAGCAGTAAGTATAACAGGTGTTATTCTTGTTTTCCCCGCTTCAATGATTGCCTGACGGGTTTTCATACCCTGTCTTTTAAGCACATCTGTGAACTCCACAAGAAGAATTCCGTTCCTCACAACGATTCCAGCCAGCGCTACAATGCCCATGCCTGTCATGATTATTGAAACGGTCATACCAAAGAGCATATAACCCAGGAATACCCCAATCAGGCTAAAGATCACTTCCGAGATGATTATAAGGGCTTTAGGCATTGAGTTGAACTGTGTAATCAGAATGAACATTATCAGAAACAGCGAAAGCATCATCGCTTTCATCAGGAATGCCATCGATTCCTGCTGATCTTCCTGCTCTCCTGTCAGACGGATATCAATTCCGGATGAGGCCGTAAACCCGGGAAGGAATTTTCTCAGCTGATTATTAATATCATTAGCATTATAGCCATCGAGCACATTAGACGATAATGTTATCACCCTTTTAAGGTTTAGTCTGTTGATCTGTCCGTAACTGTTTATATAATCGACACGCGCTACAGCAGAAAGCGGTATTTTCCGCAGCGTGCCGGTATTCATATCCATATAAGTAATGGTAAGGTTCAGCAATTGCTCTATATCCTTTCTCTGGTCACTCTTAAAACGAAGCATTATCGGGTACTGATCCTCACCTTCACGGTACTTGGCAACTTCCTTCCCAAGTTGCCCCGTCCTTATGGCATCGCCAACCGCAGATGCAGTAATGCCTTCATAATTAGCACGTTCCCGGTCGAGATTAACCAGGATTTCCGGCTTGGTGGAAGCGAAATCCGATTTTAGCTCCTCGATGCCTCCTATCTGGAGTGAATCGAGGTACCGTATAAGCTTCCCGCTGTTATAAACCAGGTCATTCAGATCATCCCCGGCAATCTCTATATTAACAGGCTTACCTGTTGGCGGTCCCATTTGATTCTTGTCAACCACTACCTCTGCACCGGGGATATCCCTCAGGGCATACCTTAGCTCATTAAGGTAAATGCTGGTTTTTTGTCCTTTACGATGATCATATTCCACAAAGTTAATGGCAACCTTTGCCAGGTTGGACGATTTTGATGAGTTATCGAACTGATTATCTGAGGCCAGATAGGCAACATTAGTAACAACAGATTCAACTATGGGATTCTCCTTACCCAGCACTCCCATTATCCTCCGCTCTACAATCCGGGTAACTGAATCTGTTACTGCTATCTGTGTGCCAACTGGCATCTTGACATAGGCGTTTATCGTATTTGGCTCATTATCAGGGAAAAATACTACCTTAGGTTTAACAATATTCCACGCAACCATTGTGATAAAGAAAAGACCGATCATTCCCCAGAGCAGCTTGCCGGGTCTCTTCCCTTTCAGCGCCCATTGGAGAAGATTTTCATAACCCCTCATCATGGCAGGTATCGCTCTGGTTTGAAATCTCCTGAACAACTTATAGGCATAAAGATTGTGAATAAGGTACGAAAGGGCTACAAATACAATAATATTCGCTAATCCGGTTTTCCTGAGTAAATAAAAAGGGAAGGCAGCCAGTATTATCCATCCTGTATTTTTAAAGACCTGCAGCTTCGGCAGAGGCCGGTCATCGTCATCATGCTTCATAAAATCAACAGCAAATACCGGATTTATAATGTAAGCAACAATTAATGAAGCGAAGAGGGTTACAATAAGCGTAATGGGTATAAACACCATAAATTTGCCTACAACACCGGGCCAGAATGCGAGGGGGACGAAAGGTGCAAGAGTTGTAAGAGTGCCTGAAAGAATAGGTAAAAATACTTCGCCGGCTGCATATTTTGCCGAGGTGGCTATCGGAAGCCTGGTTTTCCTGTAAATACGGTGGGTATTCTCGATCACAACTATTGCATCATCCACAACTATACCCAGCGCAAAAATGAATGCGAACATCACAAGCATATTCATTGAAAAACCTATGACCGGCAGTACTATGAATGCAATTGCCATTGAAAGGGGAATGGAAAAAGCTACAAACAGGGCATTGACCAGTCCCATGAAGAACATAAGGACAATTGTGACAAGAATAAAACCGATAATAATGGTGTTGTTCAGCTCAGTGACGGTATTCCGTGTAAAATGCGACTGATCGCCAGTTATCTCGATATTGAGATTTGGAGGAAGCTTGGTCTTCTGCATTTCAGTAAGTATGGCATTTATTTTATCTGAAGCTGCAAGAAGGTTCTGTCCGCTCTTCTTTATTACATTAAGCGTTATTACGTTTTTACCGTTGAAGCGTGCGAAATTTTCAGGCTCATGGTAACTGTCACGCACAGTGGCAATATCACCGAGTTTAATAATAGCTCCGCTGGCGGTACTTAAAATAATATTTCTGATCTGGTCGATATTCTGTGCTTCACCAATGACGCTTATTGAACGGCTCATCCCCTGAAGGTCTATGTTGCCGCCCGAGACGGTCATATTATTCAGCATTACTGCCTGATCAACATCCCTGAATGTAAGACTGGCAGCCCTCATTTTGTACATATCGATATCGATCTGTATCTCCCTGTCAAGAGCCCCTCCTATCTCAACCCTGGTGATCTCCTTAAGGCTTTCGATGCGGTCCTGAATATCATCAGCATATTTTTTCAGGCGATCAAGGGGAATGTCGCCCGACAGGTTTATATATTGTATCGGGATTTCGGACAAATCAATATCCATAACTGCAGGAGGATTAAAAGAGGGATCATTGGGAAGATCCTTTTTTGTTTTGTCGACTGCGTCTGTAACCTTCTGTTTTGCATCCCTTATCTCAATTCCGGTATTGAACTCCACAATTATTGACGAGAAATCCTGAACTGACCGCGAAGTTATTTTTTTTACTCCGCTGATTGATTTCAGGTTCTTTTCCAGCGGACGTGTCACCAGGTTCTCCATATCGGAGGGCGAAGTACCCGGGTAAATAGAATTTACAACAACAAGCGGGATGACAATTTCAGGGAATTGCTCCTTTGGAATGGTATAATAGTTCAAAATTCCGAATACAGATATCATGAACACCAGCACATAGATACTTATCTTATTGTTTATTGCCCAGCTGGTAGCGAAAAATTCCCTGTGTTTCTTGTCCATCCGATTAAGTATTAATTGCTGCTGCCATAAGCTTCTGAAGGTTTTCCGAATCTCACATATTCCCCGTCAACAAGCTCCTGGAATCCGGCAGTAACTAGTTTGTCATTGATTGCCAGACCATTCAGAATTTCTGCAACACCGTTGTAAGTATTCCCGATCCGGACCGGTTGTTTTAATGCCTCGTTATAGTTATCCTTCTTCCTGACTATATATACATAGTTTCCCTGGAGGTCTTTCTGGATCACATTCATAGGTACCTGGATGGAGTTATCAGCATGATAATCGTTTATCTGAATGATCGCTATCATATTGGCCTTCATGCCTGTAAACCTGTCCTGTATCCTGCTTTCAATTGAGAATGTTCTGTTTACCGGGTTAATGTACCTGCTGACGAAATCGACCTTTGCTTCAATTTGTTTGTTCAGATCAGGAAAGAGTATGATTGCTTTATCTCCTTCCTCTACCCTGGAAGCATATGCTTCCGATACTTCAGCACTGACTCTCATATTTCTGAATGCAACTACCCTGAAGGCTGCTGATCGCGGGTCCGGTGATACAACGCTTCCGATCTTAATATTGCATTCTTCAATTGTTCCGTCTATCGGTGACTTGATCCTGAATTTTTCAAGCTGTTCCTTAAGGGATGATAATTGCTGTTCGAGCGATTCCCTGGTGGTCTTTGACTGCAGGTACTGGACCTCGCTGCCTATTTTTTGATCCCAGAGACGTTTCTGCTTTTCGAAAAGATCTGATGCGAGCTTAAGCTGGGTTTCAAGGCTTTCAAGCTGTCTGCGATACTGCTGATCATCAATCTGAGCCAGAACCTGGCCTTTTGTAACAACCTGGCCAACGTCAGCATATCTTACTGTAACCGTGCCCGGTACATCTGCAAATACAGCTGCATTCTGGTCACCGTCAAGCTTTCCCTGGACCCTTATATAATGATCAAAAGCGTTGGTCCTGACCAGTGATATACCTACAAACCTGAATTTAAGTGAATCCAGCATTTTACCACCGGGAGGATCAGCCGCTTTTTCTATCTCCTTAATCTTTTCATCAATCAGAGTCTGCTGCTTTTTCAGTTTTGCCAGCTCTGACTTTTTATCACCACCGCATGATATTGAGGTCAAGACAATCACCAGTGTGGTTAATAATAATTTTATGGTTCTCATACATTGATTTATTTTACAAATTTTAAAATTGACTTTACTCACAGCCCCGTCAGTTTATTTTAAGTATCCTGTCCAGTTTTGCTTTCGCGTTCAGCAAGGAGAGCAGGGAGTTGTAATAATTTGATTCGGCTGTCAGGAACTGGTTCTGATTCTGGGACAGTTCAAAGCTTGAGGATACTCCTTCACGATATTTTATAACTGTCTTGTCATAAACTTTTTTGCTCAGCGTCATGCTCTCATGGTTTGTTGTGAAGTTGCTGTAAGCCGACTGGTAGTCGTTCCTTGCTGTTTCAAACTCCATAGTCAGCCCCTGTTCAGCATCCGTCTTGCTCAGCCTTGCCTTTTCAAGATCGTACCTGGCCTGGTTGACCCTTGAGGTACGCATCCCGCTTGAAAAGATAGGGAAGCTCAGAGTTGCACCAACCAGATCTTTCACAGCAAAATTGAAGGAGGGCTGGTTTGTCTGCTCTTCGTGCCTGTAAAATGCTGTAACAGTGGGCAGATATTTAGATTTTTCAAGCCTGAGCATATCTTCTGCTATCATTTCCTGCCCGCTTATGAGCTGGTAATCCACACTATTCTGAATCTTAAAATCGGGCGAGGTGAGATATCTTAAGTTTCCCTGTTCAATTATCCCCGGAAGGCTGTCAGTCAGTTCCAGTGACCTGTCGAACTCTATTCCCAGCTGATATTTAAGAAGCTTTAAGGCTGTTTCCCTTTGTGCCTCCATGGATGTGATCAGGGTCTGGATATTTGACCTGGTGATCTTCACCTGGTCCGCATCAGTTTCCTCATTCAGTCCCTGCTTGTTCAGGCTCACCATTTCGTTGAACATCTGATCCAGTGCCTTGTAACTCTCCTTCAGCAATTTAATGTTCTCCCTGAGGACCAGAATAAGGTAATAAGTTCCGGCAACTGATTCCCTGGTTTGATCCTCAGTTTTTTCAAGCGCCTTCTCCGACATCTGTTTCACTACTTTGACCACCTGGAGGCCGACCAAATACTGTCCGCTGTAAATCAGCTGGGAAAGAGTGAGATCAATTGTCGTATTATTCATTACTCCCAGTGGTATCGGCTGAGAGTCTTTATACGCATCTTTCAGGTTCTGCTTTGTAAGAGTACCGTCGGGCAAAGAATTAATATCGAGATATGGCCCGATACTGATTTCAGGAACTACGAACTGATGCAGGTAATTTGCAGTCAGGCCTAACTGCGGTAAACCCTGGGCCAGATTCTCCCAGATCTTTTTATCAGCCAGGTTAATATCAAGTTTTGCCGACTTAACTGTCCGGTTATTCTGAAGGGCATATTCCTGCGCCCCGGAGATTGAGAGCTTAAGATTTTCCTTATTGTCCTGACTGTATCCGTGTAAGATCATGCCTTGTGTAAAGAATATCAGTAATAGTTTCTTTATCAAATTCATTTTTTGAATAATTAATTTGCATTGCTCAGTATTATGAATCTTATTTCCACCGGGATTATTGATCCTTTGCAACATAAGATGCCAGACATGCAGGAGTGTTTCCCTAAAATAAATAATTCAAAACCAGCATTGGAGGGTTAACAAGTTTGAGGGAAGTTTGTTCCACAATTAAATAATTATTAATAACAGAGTCCGAAAATGCTGATTTATTGAAATGCCCAGGCCAGTATTATTTCTTGCGATCCTTTCTATGTCCGCTGTAAGTTTTGGGCAACGGGATACAGTGAATTTGATATCAGGGTATCTGCCCGGAATAAATATTGCTTATACAGGTTCATTGATTTATCCGGGTTTCAGCATCGGTGCTGAAGTGCTTTTAAAAACATCGGAAATTACCGGGGCAAAAAGGAATGCTGCAAAACATTCACAAACAGGAAATCAGCTTTTGGCATTAAACCTGAATTATTATCATCATCGCGGTTTTCATAATAACCTTTATCTGACAGCTGAATGGATTTACAGGAAAATCAAAACCAAAGGCTTTTTCCCGGAATATTCCGCAGGAGCAGGATTTAGCAGAACTTTTCTGAATTCACCTGTTTATGAAGTAGCGGATAATGGAACCGTTTCGGAAATCAAACATATTGGGTACAATTATGCATTGATAACAGCGGGCGCAGGAATCGGTTTTGATTTATATGCCAGGACAGGCGTTCCACTTCAGGTATTCACAAAAATGGACATCATCGCAATGTTCCCGTATAACAATGTAATATACTTCCGTCCCGTTATGGAAGCAGGTACAAGGTTTTCCCTGAGCCGTTATATTGAGATCAGGCAAAAGAATAAAAATTAAGCTGGTAAGATGAACAAGGCAATTATAATTACTTCATTATTATTAATATCCGGCTGTCAGAAGATGCTGACAGAATCTGCTGATATTATTTCTGACACATTTTATGTCGATAATGCGGGAGCTTCTATGCATATCCTTGTCGAGGGAAACATTGCCAGCAAAGTTATTATTCTATCTGTTCACGGAGGGCCGGGAGAAGGTTCATTCGTTTACAATACCGACTATATAAGCGAAAATCTCGAGAATAAATTTGCAATAGCGTACTGGGATCAGCGGAACTCCGGAGCATCACAAGGGAGCCAGAATGAGTCTGATCTTACACTTAGCCAGATAATTGAGGACCTGAGAAAGGTTATCCTGGTCATCAAAAACAGATATGGCCAGGATACAGAAGTGTTTCTGATGGCCCACAGCTTCGGAGGTCTTGTCGCCTCGGGCTTCCTCACTACTGGCAATTACCAGAACATGGTCAGGGGTTATATAAATGCTGACGGTAGTCATGACTACCCTAAGAATGATACTCTGACAAGGCAAAAACTTCTGGAAACCGGTATATCGGAGGTAGCCAGTAATAATCATACAAAAGAATGGAATAAGATAATCAGCTTTTGTGAGGAACATACAGGAGGTTTCACTCTCGATGAATCCCTGGAGCTCGAAAATTTAGCTGGGAAAGCTGAGAGTTACATTGCAGGCGTTACAAAAGTAAATTATATCACATTGCTTGCCGGAAGGTTAATCAGAGATCGTGCACCTCTTACTTCAATGCTGATAAACTACTGGTCATCAGAACAATCAGGGCTAGTTCAGGAGATTTCAACAAAGGAATTTTCATCCTCTTTATACAAAATTACCATTCCTGTCCTTTTGCTTTATGGGCAATACGATTTTGTTTGCCCTCCTGAACTGGGAAATGATTTTTACTCAGGAATAAGCTCAGTTGAGAAGAAAATGGTAATTTCTCCTGTAAGCGGCCACAATTTTATGTTCCAGGATGAAGTCCTTTTCCGCAATGAGGTGGTTCAGTTCATTGAAAAATACAGGTAAAATTTCGATCAAAATAAAATTCTGAAATCAGCAAATGTTAATTGTATTTCTGCTTTGCGGCTTTCAGAGCTTCATCAAAAATACCATCGAGCTTCCTGTTCACACCCCTGAGTCCTGAAACTACCTTTTCTGCCCATTCAAGATAATCCTGAATTCTTTTTAATGTCCACCATTGAGGCGGATTTGATGTGATGTCACGCACGTTCATAATCTTGTCGGCAATCTTCAGCTTTTTTGCCCTGACTGAAAGGTCGGGAGCATGAACAATTTGCAGCCTCTTCCTCTCTTTTTTATCCAGGCTCCTGTCATCCGTCACTTCAAGGGTAAGGTATAATACCTCCTGGCCAAAAATATTTCTGAGCTGGTCAATGAGTTTTTCCTTTTCTTCCCCGGTTTCAACAGTATCCTCAATTACATCATGAAGAACCGCACCGGCGATCAGAACAGTGTCCTCTTCTCCTGCTTCATTTGCCAGAAGGCTCGCTACCTGGATCGGATGATTTATATAAGGTGATCTGTCTTCACCTTTACGGAATTGTTTTCTGTGTCGCCCGGCTGCAAATTCCATAGCTTTAAGAACAATGGCAATATCGGACATGAATTTTAGCTTTTAAATTATTGCTAATATACTTTATGAATACGGATATTCACTTCAGAAACGTGTCGAAGGATTAATTTACTATCTTTTCGGAATAAATCTTTGAAAATGGACAGGAGAAATTTTGTTCGGACCTCGGCATTCGCCGGAGCCTATGCCCTTGGCAGTTCATCATTATTTGAAAATGTGATGATCCTTCCTGATGATACATGGTTCAGCCGGCCGATGCGCTGGGCCCAGCTTACACTTGTTGAAAATGATCCCGGCCGTTTCGACCCTGATTTCTGGCTCAGTTATTTCAGGCGCGTCCATGCCGACGGCACCACTTTGAGCGCAGGCGGAATAGTCGCATACTATCCCACAGATATCCCTTTTCATCACAGAAGCAGCTGGCTTGGAAACATGGATCCTTTCGGATATCTTGTAAAGGGATGCCGTGAAATGAATATGTCAGTGATTGCACGGACTGATCCTCATGCTGCCTGGCAGAATGTATATGATGCCCATCCGGACTGGATCGCGGTTACTGCAAACGGCCAAAAACGTCGTCACTGGGCAAACCCTGAAATGTGGGTAACGTGTGCACTGGGACCATATAACTTTGAATTCATGACCCTGGTCCATGGCGAGATAATGGAAAGATATCAGCCTGATGGTATATTTTCAAACCGGTGGGCAGGGCACGGTATATGTTATTGCGAACACTGCAAAAAGAATTTCACTGCATACTCGGGAATGGAGCTTCCCGGAAACAGTGACCGTTTTAATCCTGTTTACAGGAAATATATGGAATGGAGCACCGGAAGGCTCAAGGAATTATGGCTGCTCTGGGATGATGTGATCCGCAAAAAGAATTCTTCTTCACGATTTATCCCGAACGGCTTTCCTGACAAAGTAGTAACCGGTCAGCTGTCGGATATAGTTTTTACAGATCACCAGGCTCGGAGCGGCTATACTATGCCCTGGTCGAACGGAAGGGTTGCAAAAGAGCTGCGCGCTTCGATAGGTATGAAACCCCTGGGAGGGATTTTCAGCGTTGGCTTTGAAGAGCAATACCGCTGGAAAGACTCCGTCCAGACGGAAGCTGAAACCAGAATCTGGGTTGCAGAGGGTGTCGCCAACGGGATGCGTCCCTGGTTTACAAAGTTTTCCGGCGTGCTTTATGACCGAAGGTGGCTTAACACGGTTGACAAAATCTACCAGGTCCTTTACAAAAATGAGAAGTACCTGAGGAATATTGCACCGGTAGCACGAGTCGGGCTTGTATTCACTGAACAGTCAGGAAATTATGGTGCAGAAAAGTGGCAGCAAAGGAGCGGTGATCATAGTTCGGGCATGTACCATGCGCTCGTCGAAGCCCGCATTCCTTTTGAAATGGTAAATGACCGGCTTCTCAGCCAGGATTATCTTAAACCTTATAAACTCCTGATCCTTCCCAATATAGCGCTTCTTTCTGACGAACAATGCGGGGAACTGAGGAAGTTTGTCGAAAACGGGGGCAGCCTGATGGCAACATTCGAAACATCTTTGTACGACAGGGAAGGAAGCAGGAGACCGGATTTTGGTCTTGCTGATCTTTTTGGAGCCACTTATGATAACAGCATTGAAGGTCCGATGCAGAACAGCTATCTCCGCCTGAAGAGGGATCCTGCAACAGGCAGCTTTCACCCGGTTCTTGCCGGACTTGAAGATGCCTTCAGGATAATAAATACGATCTACAGGGTGAAAACCATTCCGGCCGGCTCATTTCCGTCACCTGTAACTCTGATCCCCTCCTATCCTGATCTGCCCATGGAGCATGTATATCCGCGGATCCCCGAAACCGATATCCGTGAACTTTATCTTAACGATAAAGGTAACGGAAGAATTGCCTACTTCCCGGGAGATATAGACAGGTCCTTCTGGCAGATCATGAGCGCCGACCATGGAAGGTTGCTCGGCAACACTGTCAGATGGGCGCTTAATGAAGAGCCATTTGCAGAGATAAAGGGAACAGGTGTTATTGATGTAACCGCATGGAGACAAAAAGATTCTATGTCTGTCCACCTCGTGAATCTCACCAATCCCATGATGATGAAAGGACCTTTCCGTGAGCTGCTTCCAATATCAGCAGAAGCAACCATCAGAATACCGGATAATTTAAAAGTGTCAGATGTACACTTATTAGTAAGCGGACAAAAATCAAAGTTCAGGATACAGGATAATAAAGTAATTCTGACAGTTCCGAAGATCCTTGACTATGAGATTATTGGAATAGATTTAGAATAAAAAGTATTGATAATGCATTCAAAAAGGATCTTTTCAAAACGCCGGTAATAATCGGAATCCTCAAACTGCTCGGATACTAAAACAGTTTTCTCTGCCGGGTAATATCCGCTGATTGCGCTGAAGAAATATCTGCTGCTGCCCTATTTGCAGGGAAAAATAAATTTGACTTTTGGCTTTTGTCGGAATAACTTGCATATAATTTAATATCAGGTAATAAGACAATCGATTAAACCTTACAATAAATTTTATTCTGATTTTTGTTTTTCCCAGGTTAAACCAAAACTAAACAATCATGAAAAAGATTATTTTCATTATGGGACTTGCAGCTATTGTTTTAATGACAGGCTGCAGCCAGAAGCCAAAAGAATTCGTTTATTTGGGCCAGTTGTACAGCACTTTCGGACATGCGCAACAGGAAAAAATCAAAGGGAAGGTCAAAGAGTTAAAGCAGACTCATTTCTGGGCTGCAGAGGAAAACGGGAAAGTTGTCAAAGGGAAACCTATTACAGTTGCAGACAGAAAAACGACCCCTCTTGGCTATAATTTTTCAGAGGAATACAATCCATCTGGAATTGTCACCAGGAATACAATCTTTGATGAAAACGGAAAAGTATTGCAGGACATTATGGTTGCGACTGATGGGAAAATGATCATCAGATCTTTATATAAAACTAACGACACTGTACAAGCTTACGGCAAGTATAAATATGAGGGTGAGAGACCAGTATTCCTTACAGGTTATGAGGCTGAAACTGACACTGTCTCGGCGAGTATTTCATATGAATATGATCAAAAAGGAAACTTAATAAAAGTCCAGCTTATTAATCACAAAAATGAACCACAGGGTTATACTCTGTTTGGCCATGATGAGAAGGGTAACCTTACAGGATTCAAGGGATATAACAAAGCAGGAGAGCCTGCAACACAATATGATTTTACATATAATGAAAAAGGTGACAGGATCAGTCAGCATCAGCAGGATTTTGCTATTAAGCGGGTCATCGATTATACCTTCACCTACGAATATGACAGGAACGGCAATTATACAGCGATCATATTCCATAAAGATGGCAAACCTTTTATTTACAGATCCCGGGAAATAACATATTACGACTGATTATTCAAAAGGATTTTCCCGTTTGAAATCCGGCATGTAGTTTAGATTGCTGTCCATGTCCTGGATCCAGCCGTTGCGGAAGCCGAGTTTTTCCATTGATTCTGCCACTGCATCGTATTCCTCTTTATAAAGAGATCTGTTCAGAACCGGGTGGTTTTTAACGGGTGCGACAGGATGGTATTGCGACATGAGTGAAATATGAACTCCTGTTGAGAGCTCCTCAGCAATCTTTCTGAGAACGTTCTTGCTCTCTTCCACATGACCCGGAAGCACAAGATGCCGGATCAGGATGCCGTTCTCTGCCCGGCCTTCAGTGTCAAGATGAAAAGCTGAGCCTTTCTGGTAATACATTTTCTTAAGAGCTTTCATCGAAACTTCAGGATAATCATCTGCCCCGGAATATTCGTCAGCTAATCGCGGTGTTATATATTTCAGATCCGGAAGGTAAACATCGATCAGGCCATCCAGGCTTTCGATAATTTCACCCTTGTCATAGCTGTTTGTATTATAAACCGTTATCGGTTTTAATCCTCTTGAATTCAGTCCGCGGATTATAGCTTTAACCTGAGGCACGACATGTGATGGAGAAACAAAACCTACAGCCCTGATGCCCGCTGAAAGCATTCTTTCAATTTCATCGAGTGTTTCTTCATATGATATCATGCGGGGGAGGCATGTGCTGTCAGGCCTGCTTATTTCATGATTCTGGCAATAAATACAGCGGAGATTGCACCCGGAAAAGAAAATGTTGCAGATGCCTTCCCTGCCGCTGATCGGCGGTTCTTCACCGCGATGAATACAGATTGAGGAGATGTTCATTCCTGCATCCATACTACACCAGCCATCCCCCCCTTCAAACCTGTTCACTCCGCATTCCCTGGGACAGAGAGTACAATATGAGAGCAGTTTGATCTCCTCTTCTTTATATATTTCTTTTAAATCCAAATTCCCGGAATTTAAATCCGGGGGCAAAGGTATTTAAATTTAAAATTCCTCTTACAAATTGAACATTTGCATCCTGTGTGCCTGTCTCTTCAGTCAAATGTGCCGTTGCGCCCCTGAGCCTCTGACCCTTAATGTATAATAAATATCATTTTTTTGCAATTCCCAATATATTACTTATCTTTGCAACCGATTTGAGGGGCAGTTGACCTAGGGGACCAGAGTCCCCTATTTTGTTATTGAAAATTACAAATGATCGACAAAGAGAAAATAGAAAAGCTTGCTAATGAGTTCATTAAGGGAACAGGTATTTTTCTTGTCGCCGTAAAAGTAAGCAGTTCGAACAGAATAACTGTTCTTGCTGAGACTATGACAGGAATAACTATTGATGAATGTGCTGCCATTCACCGTTTCCTCGAGAAGAATCTTGACCGCAATAATGGGGACTTTGAATTGCAGGTATCGTCTCCCGGCCTGGATATGCCCTTTGGGGTCATTGAGCAGTATCATAAGAATGAAGGTAAGAGAGTTGAGGTGACCGGCATGGATGGAACAAAAGTGACCGGGAACCTTAAAAATGTTACATCAGGAGGCTTTGAACTTGAAACAGAGCTGAAAATCAAGGGGAAAGTTAAAGAAGCTAAGGAACTCTCTTATAACTTTGACCAGGTAAAATCAACACGGATAGTTTTAACAATAAAATAAAAAGATGTTTACACCAGATGGAAAATGTTAATTTGATCGACACCTTTTCAGAATTTAAAGAGCTCAAGAATATTGACCGCCCGACAATGATGAGTGTCCTTGAGGATGTTTTCAGGGGTATGCTCGCCAAGAAATATGGTTCGGCTGAAAACTTTGACATTATTGTCAATATCGATAAAGGTGACTTCGAAATATGGCGGAACAGGGTGGTGGTAGATGATGATCAGCTTACTGATCCCATAACTCAGATACCTCTTTCAGAGGCTAAAAAGATTGATGACGATTATGAAGTAGGCGAAGAGGTCTCTGATGAAGTTAAATTTCTTGATTTCGGAAGAAGGGCTATCTTATCGCTCCGGCAGAATCTTACTGCGCGCATTCTCGATCTTGAGAAGAACAACATCTACATGAAGTACAAAGACAGGATCGGCGAGGTCGTGACTGGCGAGGTTTACCAGGTGTGGAAGAGAGAAATTCTTTTCCTTGACGACGATGGCAATGAGCTTATACTTCCCAAAAGCGAACAGATACCCTCTGACCATTTCCGTAAGGGCGACTCAATCAGGGCAGTGGTAATAAAGGTGGAAATGAGGAACAATACTCCGTTCATCATTCTCAGCCGTACATCGCCTGTCTTCCTTGAAAGGCTCTTTGAACTGGAAGTTCCTGAGATTTTTGATGGCCTCATAACCATAAAAAAGATAGTAAGGGTTCCGGGGGAACGTGCAAAAGTAGCTGTCGAATCATATGATGAAAGGATAGATCCGGTGGGTGCCTGCGTCGGGATGAAAGGTTCAAGGATACATGGCATTGTCAGGGAGCTGCGGAACGAAAACATCGACGTAATCAACTTTACTACAAATAATCAGCTCTTTATCCAACGGGCGCTGAGTCCTGCAAAGATCACTACAATAAAGCTCGTCGAAGAGACAAAAAGAGCCGAGATATATCTTAAGCCTACTGAAGTATCCCTTGCTATCGGCAAAGGGGGCCTTAACATCAAGCTTGCCAGCCAGCTTACAGGTTATGAGATTGATGTATACAGGGAGCCGGGAGGCGAGGATGAAGAAGATGTCAAACTCGAAGAATTCAGCGATGAAATTGAAGACTGGATAATCGAGGAGCTTAAAGCTATCGGATGCGACACGGCAAGAAGTGTATTGAATCTTTCGATCAGCGACCTGGTTAAGAGAACTGACCTTGAAGAGGAAACAGTCAGGGAAGTTGTGAATATATTAAAAGCAGAATTTGAATAATCATAATAAAAAAAGAAATTTCGTTTTGAAGTTATTTAAAGTCGAGGCAGGTTTATGACAGAGGACGTAAAGGCAACGAGATTAAGCAAGGCGGCCCACGAATTTAATGTGGGGATATCCACAATTGTGGAATTCCTTCATAAGAAGGGTATTGAGCTCGATCCGAATCCAAACACAAAACTTCCGCATGAAGCGTATCTTTTGCTCGTAAAAGAGTACAGCACGGATATCAGCGTTAAGAAGGAGTCTGAGAAGCTGATCCTGAAGGATCTGCACAGGAAAAAAGAGACTCTTTCAATAGATGATATGTCCGGGAAACCGCTGTCAGAAGAAGGTGAGCGTGATGAAGAGATCCTTGTCAAAGACTCCTCGGGGGCCAAGATGACCGTCGATCTCAAGACGGATATAAAGAAACCGGATATAAAACTTGTCGGGAAAATCGATCTTGAGAAAACTGCAAAACCAAAGGTCGTTCCTCCTAAAGAAGCTGAAAAAGAGCCATCCGGGAAATCCGATGAAACTGAAAAGAAAAAGAGTTCAGAAAAAACCGGGACAGTAAAGGCCAAAACTGAAGAAATAAAAGGGAAGCCTCATGCTGATGAAGTAGCTGAGGTTAAGGCAGTAGAAGAAAAACCCCTGGAAAAAGAGGGACCTGCAGATAAGAAGAAAGAAAAAGCAGCCGGGGAAGAAGAAAAAACTCCCGGAAAGAAACCTGCTGAACAGGTCAGGGAACCTGTTTCAAGTCTTATCACAGAAGAACCTGAACTTGAGGAAATTATAGAAGACGCCATAATTCCTGAAGAAGAGGAGGATGTAATTAAACTCTTCAGACCCGATTTTAAGAAATTATCAGGTCCTACAGTGGTGGGTAAGATCAATCTTCCTGTTATTGAAGAGAAGAAGAAACCCGCGGGATCTCAGCCTGTGAAAGTTGAGGCTGAAAATGACTTCCGCAGGAAGAAAAGAAGGAAAAGAATTACCAAGGATAAAGAACATGTATCGGTTGTTAAACCTGATCAGGGAGATAAAAAAGATAAGGGCGGGAAAAAGATCATAAAGAAAAGGCCGGTCAGGGTTGAAGTCGATGAGGAAGAAGTTCAGAAGCAGATCAAGGAGACACTTGCAAGACTCACAACCAAAGGAAAATCAAAAGGTTCACGTTACCGCAGGGAGAAAAGAGAGCTCATAAGCCAGAAACATCGTGAGGTAGAAGACAAGATCGAACTGGAAAAGAACATTCTTAAAGTCACAGAGTTTGTCTCAGTCAACGAGCTGGCCCTCATGATGAATATTCCTGTAACGGATATCATTTCGACGTGTATGAACCTGGGCCTTTTCGTATCTATAAACCAGAGACTGGATGCGGAAACAATGGCCCTTCTTGCGGATGAATTCGGATTCAAGGTTGAATTTGTGAGCGCGGAGCTCCAGGAAGCGGTCCGTGAGGAAGAGGACACCGCAGAAGAACTTAAGCCCAGACCCCCGATTGTTACTGTAATGGGGCATGTCGATCATGGGAAGACAAAGCTCCTCGACTATATCAGGAGAACCAACGTGATTGCAGGAGAGGCAGGAGGGATAACCCAGCACATAGGTGCTTACGCAGTACGTCTCGATGACGGCCGCCAGATAACATTCCTTGACACACCGGGACATGAAGCGTTTACTGCCATGCGGGCACGGGGAGCGCAGGTCACAGATATTGCTATCATCGTTGTTGCTGCTGATGACGGTGTTATGCCTCAGACCATTGAAGCTATCAACCATGCCTCAGCTGCCGGCGTTCCTATTGTTTTTGCCATAAATAAAATAGATAAGCCGACTGCAAATCCCGACAAGATCAAGGAGGCGCTTGCAAATATGAATTACCTCATTGAAGAATGGGGAGGGAAATTCCAGTCTCAGGAAATTTCGGCAAAAACAGGCCTTAATATAGATCTGCTTCTCGACAAGGTTTTGCTTGAAGCTGAAATGCTTGATCTGAAAGCTAATCCTGACAAGCCTGCTATCGGTACTGTTGTTGAATCTTCACTCGATAAAGGAAGGGGTTATACCGCAACGGTCCTGGTAAAAGCCGGAACTCTAAGGGTAGGCGACATTATGATTGCCGGAGCAAGCTTTGGTCATATCAAAGCCATGTATAACGAAAGAGGAAATAAGATTGATGTTGTCGGACCGGCAACTCCCGCGCTTATACTTGGGATGAACGGTGCACCTCAGGCCGGCGATAAATTCAATGTTATGGACAGCGACAGGGAGGCCAAAGATATTGCTACCAAAAGAGCCCAGCTTCAGAGGGAACAGGGACTCAGGACGCAGAAGCATATCACCCTTGATGAGATCGGACGCAGGATTGCAATCGGCAACTTCCAGGAGCTTAATATAATTGTGAAAGGCGATGTGGATGGTTCAGTCGAAGCACTTGGTGATTCTCTGATAAAACTTTCAACACCGGAGATCCAGCTTAATATTATCCATAAAGCGGTGGGTCAGATTTCCGAATCAGATGTACTTCTGGCTGCAGCATCGAATGCCATAATTGTAGGCTTCCAGGTAAGGCCCTCCCTGGCAGCAAGAAAGCTTGCTGAAAAGGAAGAGATTGATATTCGTCTCTATTCGATTATTTATAATGCCATTGAGGAGATCAGGGCTGCCATGGAAGGTATGCTCTCACCCGAAATGAAAGAAGAGATAGTTGCAACACTTGAGATCCGTGAGATATTCAAAGTTACCAAAGTAGGTACTGTTGCCGGATGCTATGTAAAGGAAGGCAAAATAACAAGGAACACCAGGGTCAGGATCATACGCGATGGTATTGTTGTCTATACCGGCGAGCTTGGATCGCTCAAACGATTCAAAGACGATGTAAAGGAGGTTGTGGGTGGTTACGAATGCGGACTGAACATCCAGAATTTCAACGACATAAAAATTGGTGATGTCATTGAAGGTTACCAGGAGGTAGAGGTAAAGAAAACTCTATAACAAAGCTTTATACTGGTCAGCTGAGAGAAGGCCTTTTATTTCTTCATGGTCAGAAATTTTCATCCTGATCATCCAGCCTTTACCATAAGGGTCCTTATTTACAGCTTGCGGCGACCCTTCCAGATCAGGATTAATTTCCAGCACTTCACCGCCCACCGGCATAAACATATCGGATACTGTTTTGACGGCTTCAATTGTTCCAAAAACTTCACCTTGCTTAAGGATTTCTCCTGCTGTTTCTATTTCAATAAAAACCACATCCCCAAGTTCGCCCTGTGCAAAGTCAGTAATTCCGACATATCCCATATCGCCTTCAATACGCAGCCATTCATGGTCCTTAGTATACAATAGATTTACCGGTACATTCATAATATTATAATTTTAATACAGAATCTTTCCAGAAGTTAGAAATTTTAGTAAATATACAGAAATTTTCAAAAATCCCGATGTGTCCCGAAAACTTCAGAACTCTTTTTACATTAGCATTGCACGGTTTGGGGTTAATCTTAAAAAGTCATTTAATATAGACCTTGTAATCCCATGGATTAAGTGTAATTATTACACTTTTTAAGAATATAGCTTTCTGACCGGTAAAATATTCCGTATACTCCCCTTCAAGGCCCTTCAGTACCGGCTTAAATGCTACATTCTTTTTTGTAAGATTGAGGAAGATAACAACACGGTTATTATTCTTTTCCCTGTAAAATGCAAATATCTTTCTTTTCTTATTCGTCCTGATTTTCAGCATTCTGCCCCCAAAATCGCCGTTCCAGAGAGCTTCATTGCTTTTTTTCAGCTTTATGAGGTTTTTATAAAATCCTGTAAGTTCACAGGTATCCCATTTAATAGGATCCCTGACAAAGAATTTAAGCTTCTTGTTAAGACAGGCTTCCTGTCCGGAGTATAATAAAGGTACTCCCTGACCTGTAAAAATCAGCGTGGCAAAAACCTTCTGGGCATTGCCCATAAGTGAATCTATTGTGCCGGCCCAGGAGTTCTCATCATGATTTGTGAGGAACTGCAGCCTGTACACATTATTCGGATAGACTGCCCACTCTTTATTATAGTATTTCAGGAGGGCGTTTGCGCTATCCTTGCCCCGGGCAATCCTGTTCATCAGATGATGCATCTCCCATGCATAATTCATATCAAAACCTTTTTCAACAAAGGTTACCGGATCTTCGATCTCAGCAAGCATCAGGACCGGTCTTATTGAATTCAGCTCGCTCCTTGCTCTTTCCCAGAATTCTTTTGGAGTGTTAAGCGGGTGGTCTACCCGGAAGCCATCGACTCCCAGCTTTACCCAGAAAGCCAAAGCACTTATCATATAATCCTGCAGCCCTTTCTGTGACCAGTCAAGCTGTATCACATCTGTCCAGTCAGTTCCAATGGGCGGAGTAAACTTCCCTGTTGAGTCCTTCATGTACCATTCCGGGTGATCTTTTGCCATTGGATTATCCCAGGATGTGTGGTTCGGAACCCAGTCGAGCATGACATACATGCCGAGCTCATGGGTTTTATTTATTACAGCCTTAAAATCATCAAGTGTTCCGAATTCAGGATTGACATCAGTGAAATCCTTAACTGAATAATAGCTTCCAAGCTCCCCTTTCCTGTTCACCACACCAATGGGGAATGTTGGCATGAACCAGAGGACATCGACGCCTAAATTTCTTAATCTGCGAAGATGTTTAGCGAAAGCGTTGAATGTTCCTTCAGGCGTGTACTGTCTTATATTAACCTCATACATTACAATATCTTTGGACCATTCAGGATGAATAACCTCTGAAACAAAAGGCTTCAGTTTCTTCTTCCTGCCAAAAAATGAACAGGTGGTTACCACTATGGAAACAATAACTATAAGGATTAACAGATTTATCGGTATTCTTTCCAATTCAGTCTCATATTAAATTAATTCTTATCCCGGGTAAATGTATCTGATCCTGAACCGGGGATCGTGCGCTCCTTTCCAAAGAGGATTATTTTAAATGTATTATTTGAAAAGTTTCTGACAATTATATTCTTATGAGTGACCTTCACCCAAAATTGCGCTCCGCGGAAAAGGGCATGGAATGAATATGAATTCCATTGAGCAGGTATCAGGGGATAAATGCTGACCCGGTCATTAAGGATCCGCATACCTCCGAATCCTTCAACTATTGCCAGCCATGCACCAGCCATGCCGGTAATATGAAGCCCGTCTTCAGCTTCATGGTTATAATCATCCAGATCGAGACGAGCAGTCCGGAGGTAAAGCTCATATGCTTTTTCAATATTCCCGATCCTTGAAGCGAGAATGGAATGAATACTGGCCGACAATGAAGATTCATGCACAGTCATAGGTTCATAGAAATCGAAATTACGTTTTACCGTATCGATATCATAAACATCTTCAAACAGATACAGCCCCTGTAATACATCCGCCTGTTTTATGAAGCAGGAGCGCAATATCCTGTCCCACGACCAGTGCTGGTTTATAGGTCTCTCTTCTGCAGGTATTTCAGATGCAGGCGCAATGACTTTATCCAGAAAACCGTCCTGCTGAAGGAACACTTTCCTTTTGGTGTCATATGGAAGATGAATATTGCCGATGATCTTCTTCCATAGAGCAGTTTCAGCCGCAGCCTTGAAACCTGTAGCTTCAATAACTCTTTTGTATTTCTCCGGAGAGGATTTTTTTACTTTTTCCAGACTGGAAATTGTATAGGATAATGTCCAGACAGCAAGGGAATTGGTATACCAGTTATTATTGACATTATTTTCATATTCATTTGGCCCGGTAACACCAAGCATTACAAACTTCTTAAGGTTTTCTGACCAGGATACTCTCTGGCTCCAGAAGCGTGAAATGCCGATAAGGACTTCAAGCCCGTAATCAGCCAGATAATCACTGTCGCCGGTGTGTCTTATATAATTGTTTATTGCGAATGCTATAGCACCGTTGCGGTGGATCTCTTCAAAAGTTATTTCCCATTCATTATGACACTCTTCTCCGTTCATTGTAACCATCGGATAGAGAGCCGCCCCATTCCTGAATCCAAGTTTTTCAGCATTCAGGATACTGGCACCCAGGTGCTTATACCTGTAAAGAAGGAGATTTCTTGCTACTTTCTGATCGGCGGATTTGAGAAAAAAGGGCAGGGCAAAGGCTTCAGTATCCCAGTAGGTGCTTCCACCATATTTTTCACCAGTAAAACCTTTTGGACCAATATTCAATCGTTCATCCTTCCCGGTATAGGTCTGGTTTAGCTGAAAAATGTTAAACCTTATCGCCTGCTGCGCCGCATCATCGCCTTCTATCACGACATCTGAAGCTGCCCACACATTGTCCCATTGCTTCTTATGGTCAGAAAAAAGCTTTTCGAAACCTTTTCTGCTGATTTCTACGAGTCGCTTTCTCACGTCTTCTGACAACCGCTCTTTCGGATTATTAAGTGAAGAAAGTACAGATACATATTTAATCATCGTAAAAACCTCACCGGGACTGATCTTCACCCGAAATGAATTAGCCACATATTTATCGCGGGAAATAACAGAGGGATTAACCACAAATGGTTTTTTATCCTTAAGCAACTGATAGTACATTCCGGTGGCGACATGGAAATCTGTCCGCATGGTGCGTGCAACAATTATTCCCGTTCCATTTTCTGATTCCCTGCTGACTTCGATCCAGAATTTTTTCCCGTAATTTGCATCTTCATTCTTCACATCAGTGTCGATGTATACATTAAACCCTATAGTGCCTTCAAAATCAGCTGATCTGACAGAGTACCTGATAATTCCTGCATCAGGTTCTGCCATGCTCAGGAATCTTCTTGAGCTGATCTCTATAGTTTTTTTTCTTGATACTGTAATAGTGAAGCTTCTGTCGAGATAACCTTCTTTCATGTTCAGAGTTCTGCTGAAGGAATTGATTTCAGCAGTTGCCAGATCGACAGGTTTCCCGTTTACTGAAACATCAATGCCGATCCATTTGGGAGCATTCAGCACCCTGGCAAAATATTCAGGATAACCGTTTTTCCACCATCCTACACGTGTTTTATCGGGATAATAGACTCCGGCAACATAATTTCCTGTCAGTGAGTCACCTGAGTATTTTTCTTCGAAATTTGCCCGCTGTCCCATATAGCCGTTCCCGATGGAGAAAATGCTCTCGGATTCTCTGTTCCTCTCAGGATGAAATCCCTCTTCAATAATCCGCCACTTATCTATTTTATACAATCTGTTCATAATCTCATCTGATTTTTAATTTCCGGCGGATTATGAATTTTTATTTTATTCATCATCTTTTCCTGAAAATTAACCTTAAAAGAAAAATTTTACTGAACCAGGGTAAATTTAAGGCTAAAGCCGAAATTTGTGTTTGAAGTAGGGAACGTATTTGCCACAAATGGATTGTTCATGGTGTGGTCGGCAAAAATCTGGAGGTTGAACCTGTCGCTTAAGACATAATCGGCACTGAGGCTTGCTGAAAATACTTTTTGTCCCACGACCGGCTGATTCACATCCTCAATAATTTTTCTGGCAAGTGTTTTATTGTCACGTACCGAAAGGTCGAACCGGAGGTTAAGGTCGCTATTAAGTGCTTTCTGGCCCCCGCCGGTCCTGATTATTATCTGCACGTCATTAAACCTGTAACCGGCGCCAACTGTCAGTTCATTTATCCTTGCATCGGCAATCTGGTTGCTCGTAAGATTAAGGGAAACGATGCGTGACTTTTTCCATTCAAACCGGGTTGTAAGACTGTTTTTCCAGTTCAGGTCCACGTAAATAAGAGGACTGAACTGTTCATTCATTGTAACAACATTTATTTCATACTGCTGGATAAAATTGTTCTGCAGGTCCCGTATAGTATTTATCCCGTTCCCGTCAGTGAAATAGTTAAGGTTCGTCGAATAGGTTCCAATCTGATAAGTGCTCCTGTACTGATGGGTCAGGGAAACTGATCTGAACATTTTCTGTACAAAATCAAATTTTGAAAGACCGTCAAATGTGATCCTCCAGTTTGGCATCATTTTTAATGCCGACGGGAAGGTAGCCAGAGATACCTTATTGGGGTTTGTCCTGGTGTATGCAGCAATGAAGGCAGGGATCATCACTTCCCGTGATGTCCTTCCGTATCCGCTTTTATAAGGACCTTCTACAGGGTCTCCGGTAACCGGATCTATATCAGGATCGTAGCCGGGATCATATTTTCGTCTCTCATCTGCCCTGCGCCCCGAAATAATTACAAGGTTATCCTTAAATGCTTCGAAAGTCGGGGAGATATAATCGTTCTTCTTCGAGATCTTTTCAAATGCCGTACCCCAGGAAATTACTGATATAGAGAAATTTCCGTTGACCATCCTGTTACGTGTGCTGTCGGGAAACATACCATTTCTGTCAGCGATATAATATGCGCTTACACTTTCAAGGAATCGTCTGTCGGCATTGACATCGATACGCATTCCCGGGAATGGCTCCACCATTGTCCTGAAAGAAAGGTCGTATTTGTTGTTATATGTAGCGGGCATATTAAGCAGTGTATCAGTAGTGAGCCATCCGCTCGTCATTGCTTTATTGAAGAAATTTTTGTCATTATATCCCAGGATAAATGGCCAGCCGGGAGCAAGGACATTCTGATAATCCGACATGCCGAGATATTTTGTTCCCGGAAGGTATCCGGGCAGGAACTGACCTTGTGCCGAAGTAAAAGTCAGGCTTGCCGACCTTATTCCCATAAGGGCTCTTACAAGGTATTCGCCGGTCACGATAAGGGGATTTCGTTTGACCTGGACTTTTCCTTCAACCTCAATATTTGCGCCATCGATCTGCTCCGCAGCTGTAAAATTTACCCTGTTTTCATTTACTATCACAACTTTACCCTTAACCTCCTCACCTGTTTTCTTCAGTATGCGAACTACTACGTCCCTTGTTTTGAGGTTATGGATAATCCCCCTGACAGAATTAGCTCTGAAACTGACATTTTCTCTGGCATATTTTACTGTTCTGGTTTCTGACTTCATCCGTGCTGCATATTCCGGCCGTGTATTGTTTTCAATATTCTTAAGGAACTTCGACTTCGTATAGAGTGAGGCGAAATTTGCCATTGCAGTAAGCGATAGCTCATTATGGTTCTTTATTGAGTTGCCTATTTTGATATTCATGCTGTCGGGGTACAGTGGAGCGGCAAGCCAGGTATAATCTGCTCCATAGCGGGCATTGGCATTCACCCAGGAAAGAAGCGGGAGCTTGTTTACAGGTATGGTATAAGTGACATTTATAAAATGGTTATAGGAAGTTGTCCTTCCAAAATTCTTAAGATTCGTTATTACAGAATCGCGCCATAATTCATATTCATTGCTGTACCTTCGCCTGTCGACACCTCCGGGAGGCTCATCGATCCGTGCCAGATTGGTTGCTGTAAAATCTATTTTTAGCTGTCGGGTCACATCATACTTGAAATCATACATCCTTGTCCATTCAAAATCTTTTTTGAAAGTTGGTGTGATCCGCAGGAAAGGATTATCAATATTACGTGATTTAAGCTCATTGTAATACCGGCTCAGGTCAGTACGGAATGATAAACTTTTGGGAAAGACATAAAAGTTAAAGTCTTTTATAAGCCTGAAAACAGGGGCATTCAGGAATCTGATATTCTTAAATGGCATAATATTAGCCGGCTGGGCCTGGAAATCATAGTTCAGCCCTCCCCTGTAATTTTTCTCCAGATTGATTTCTGTTTTTGTATTACTGCTATAAATCTCATTATAGGTATAATTTACGCTGAGATTTGCGATGTCCCAGGCATGGGGCTTTTCACCCCTCTGGGTAATTCCTGCATTACTGATAGTAATTGTTTTCCGTCGGGCCAGATCATCTGAAATGGCAATAATAGAATCTCTGACCTCCTTGTTTCCAGCATTTTTAATTGCATTACTGAGAAGGATATCAGGGTCAATCGGATTATACTGCGGCCTTATCCTGGTCTCTGAGTAACCAACATATACAGGGAGCCGGACTCCGATTTTTTCGGGAAAGAATTTCCCCAGCTCTATTGTGGATGAAAGGTCATATTTCAGAACTTCTTCCTTGCTCCTGTCGTTTACCTTTTTTTCGATGCTTCCCCATCCGGGAGTACTTGTCTGGCCGACCATATCGATAGTGCCCAGGTCGGCAAGCCTTGCCTGCAGATGAGCATTTGCCGCCCATCCTCCATTCTCTATGAAATCATTTAGTCTGAGTTCATTCACCCACACCTCACCCCATTTTGGGCTTCCATCGTCAAATGCAGGATTTCTTGTTTTTATAGGGTTCCTCACCCCTATCATTAGTACTTTTACATTACTCAGGTTGGGATTCCCCGAAACCAGTATCCTGTGGCCTTCATTCGTATAGACAAAGACGTCAGAAATGCTCAGGGATGACCCGGGAAGCTGCATCTGCCTGTTCCGTTCCTGCTTTGCATCCTGCAGGACCGACAGGTTGATATTGAAACTGTTCTCCGCGGGCCACACCAGTTCCCTGTCTTTGTCTGACTTGGTATCATAATGGCCGGGAGCCGTAAGTTTCACCGGAATCTCATATTCATAGAAATTGCCTTTATAATCCGATCCTATCCTGATAAAAACAGTCAGGTCATTGTCCTTAAGAGGCTGTCCTATCATTGCTTCAGCATGAACCTCAAAACGCAGTCTGCGGTACTGCCGGATGTCCAGATTTACATTACGGAAAGCAGCCCGGGCATCGCCGTCTTCCAGGTTGAGCACTCTCAGTACCATCGACTGCTCATTAAGCTGCCGGAGCTGAGGGTTATTCGGATCAGTTATCCTGTCGAATCCGGGAGGAAGCACATAATTTACCGGCAGCTTGCCTGAGTTCTCCTCAATACTGACAGAGCTTATCTCAAAAGTACCGTCTGTTGCTTCGGGGAGGGTTATCCTTTCACCACCCTCCATAAATGAAATGTTATATTTTCTCCATTCAGCCCTTACCAGGTCCATTTTTGCAAACCGCATAATCACAGGCTGCTGGAAACCGCGCATGAAAATCCTCATGAAGCGTATTGATTTGAAGTCATTGATCGTACCTACCACCTTCTGATAATCGGTTACAGGTATCTTGAACTGGAACCATTTGACTCTCGATTTGGTACCATTTGCCATTGTGGCCTCGTATTCGATCTCATCAACAATATAATTCGAACCTACCTTCATATCTTCCGGCCTCATGCTGACCCTGTACTGATAATAGCTTTCCGTTTCACTCAGTGTATTGTCGCGGTTTATGTCCTCCATATCCGGCAGGGTGGTCCCGGAGGTTGGATATGATTCCGGCGACATTTCCGATGTCGGCGAGTTGCCCTCCGGTCCATTGTATTTTTTGTACCTTTCAAGAATTCCAAGCTGCTCGTTATCGTAATCTGTTCCGCGGAAATAATGAAAATCATCGCCCGACGGGTCTTTTAAAATATCCTGGTATGTTCCCGGATTTACCGAGACCAGGGCCTTCTGCAGGAAGTTGTCAAAGAACGATCTTTCATCAGCATCCCTCAGTCCGTCAAATCCGACATCCTGGTATGTGCGTGACTCCGGCGCATTATCAAAAGCATTTACCACGGCCTGAACCGTTGGTACTCTTCCCCACGATGTTGTATCGACGTTTTTCACATCCGGAGTGCCTGGCAGCCCGTTCTCAAAGCTTTTCCTTGAATCCCGCAGTATATCTTCCGATATATTTCCAAGGTCGACATACAGGTCTCCACCCTTCATAGCGGGATCCTCAACAAAAGGATCCATGACCCAGAATTTGACATATTGTATATTCGCTGTTTCAAAATCGCTGGTAAGGACCTCCCTCATTATCCCGCCCCATCTCGATCCCGGATCATTAAGTTTCCCTTCTGTATTTATCCCCTCTGAATAAGGACCGGCCTGGGTATCATAGTTGTAAGGACCTTTTTCGTCAGGATAGAACGCAAGGTTAAGTACCGTAATATTTGTCGGGATACCGCTTGGGCTTTCGCGATAAGGAAATATCTCGTTCTCATAAATTTCTCTCACGAAATGGCTTGATTGTAAATCCGGATTCTGCTTTATATGTGAGGGGGTTGAAGATCCGTTTCTCAGAAAGATAGGATCAATAACATACCACGCAATTTTAGCCCTGTTGAAACCGCTGAATACATTATTATTAAGTCTTGCTTCAGGGAACATACCGTCCTGTCCCTGGGGAATGCTTGCCAGCGTCCAGGCATTGAATGCTTTCAGGTCGAGAGGAATTTCACTGGCTTCAAAATCATCAATATATGAATTGCCTGCATTGGAAATTGCCCTTGAATGGCCGGGGATAAGGTTTGCAAATTCACCGAAGAATGATAAAGCTGAAGGGGTTTTTGTCTCAAGGAATGGGATCCTGTCAACTAATTTTGTAAGGGCCAGCGACTGAGTTTTATAAGATGTATTAAGGCCCCAGATAGTATTTGAGATCGGTTCCTCGCCAAAGTTAACTTTCTGGGTATAAGGTCTTTCATTAAGATGAAGGATGGTTCCTCCAATATTGAAATTATCAGAGAAACGGTAGTCAAGGTGGCTTCCGACAAGTGTCTTTGTCTGGAAGCCAAAAAACTGGTTGTTCTCCAGAGAGACCTGGATGGGTGTCTGTGATTCTATCAGCGCTGAATTGATAATTCTTACAGTTCCCATATTATAATCAACTGTATAATCTGTATTTTCAGTCAGTGGGACACCGCCGGCAGTAACCTTTACCGATCCCTGAGGAATGTTTGACGCGTTAAGCTGAATCTCGGAGCCCGATTCTGAAGAGTACCGGCCCGCCATAATGAATTTATTCTTTTCGGCCATCTGACGGGCAATAGTTTGTGTTGAATCATATAGCTCCTGGAAAACAAATTTATCAGCAATCCTGGCATCATTTATCTTCTTCCTGAGGTGACTGCCAAAGGGTTCAATAACAGGAAATACTATTTTGCCACGATCGACTATAACTGTCACATCGGGTATGAAATCGAAATAACCATCCGGTTGCCGGTCGAGCTGAGAATTAAGGTTGTCAAGACCCATTACCTGGAGAAGTACCTGGTTCTGAAGCTTTCCTTCCGGGAGATAGTTAATGGAGTTGCCGGTTTTATCATCCTGGTAAAGAACATTCAGCTGGAAATCCTTTGACTCGAGCTTGCCTGAACCGAGGGAATAGATGTTCTTCATCATCAGGTTCCATGTGGGCAGCCTGGGGGTAAGAGTCGTTCCTTTAAGAAGCTTAAGAATAAGGGTTTGCGGAGCAGCAATGCCATCGGTGGAAAATTCGCCTACTTTATAGATCGTGCCGTTAAGGGTATATTCATAAGCAACTGCAAGAACTTCGTCTGTATTAAGGGCGGTATTCAGTGATATATAACCAAGTTGTTTATTGAAGTAGAATTCCTGGTCGGTGAGCTTTCGTGCATTTTCGATCTTTTCATAATCGCGTCCGATCTGGAATGAAGGGTATAAAGGTTCGAGAGCATTTGTCACCTGGTCCACATTTCTTACTGAAGCATATGTTGAGTTCATCTCCCCGTACATCCTGTTTGCAGTGTTATCAGGATATGCAGGTGCTCCGGGAGTCACCTGGAAAGCAGGCACTGTATTGAAGATATGACTCTTGTTCTCAGCCAGATCCATGAATGCCACAATATTCCTGTTGCTTTCATAACGGCTGGTCTTATTGGTCACCCAGACCTCGATCCTTTCAATATTAATTCCGGAACTTATGACTGGCATTGTCTTCAGGGCATCATCATAGATATCCCTGAAATATTGAGAAAGGAAGAAATGCCTGTTCGATTCGTAGTCATCTGCAAATATCTCAAAGTCGGTGAGTTGGGCGCCGCCTTTAACTTCAACAACGGACGATTCACCCTTCTGCTGTGAGAGAACTGTAGTTACTGTGAGTTTGCCAAACTGCATTTCGGTCTTAAGGCCGAAAAGACTGTAACTTCCCGTTATCAGGGTCCCTGTTAGCGGAAGGGTGACATCGCCTGCTTCAACTTTTTTTAGTATTTCATCTTCTTTTCCGGAATACTGAAGCTTGGTCCTGTTCTCAAATTCAAACATAGCATCAGTATTGTAATTGACTCCCAGCTGCATTTTATCACCAATTGTTCCGGTAACATTCATCTGGATCTTCTCCTTGAAATCAAAATTCGGGATGGTTCTGAGCTTCTCTGACAGTGTGGGATTTTGAGTACGTGAAATATTGATGCCAAATACAAGCTCTGCTGATCCCTGGGGAATGATATTTATTGTATTGCTGCCGAATATCTTATCGAACGCAGCTCCTCCTATCTCAATCTGCGGTATGAGTGTAGACCTGAATCCGGATTCTTCACCGGCGATCCTTGACTGCCAGTAATCACGCATAGCCCTGCTGTATTCATACTTGCGGAATTCTTCAGGACTCATATGAACGGGAGGGCGGTAATCAAATGTCCCGACTTTCTGATAAATTATGTATTCATTCTTATCAGCATCATAGATAACATTTGATTTTATGTTTGACGGGTTGTCGAGGAAGAGAGGAGCCTTCCTTGGTTTTTCCCACGGTATGCCTGTGGCTTCATCAAGCTTAAGGATCGATTTCCTGCTGGTATCTGCTGCGCCTGCCGGACGGGTATTGACCTGGCAATCTGCCTCTCCCGTTAAATAAAATAACGAACCCAAGAGTGCAGGATATAAGAATAGCAGCAGATTTCTATTTGATTTCCCTGATCCCAACCTGGCTTAAATTCTGTGTTACAAGTTTTTAAGCGCTTTTTTTATCAGCTCCTCGACAGTCAGGTTTTTACCTTCATTTAATATTTTGTCAAGAACTTTTGAAACAGCGCTTTTGGCAAACCCAAGCATAACTAAAGCAGATAACGCCTCTTCGCGTTTTGTATTGTCCGCAAAAGTAAATATTTCACCGGTTGCGGCCTGTTTGCCAAGTTTGTCCTTCAGATCGACAATGATCCTCTGGGCAGTCTTCAATCCGATACCTTTAACACTTTTAAGCAGATTTACATCTTCGCCAAGTATTCCCCTTTCAATTTCGCCCGGACCCAGTGATGAGAGCATCATCCTTGCAGTGGCTGCCCCCACGCCGGATACAGAAATGAGAAGCCTGAATATATCCCTTTCTTCCCTGTCGGCAAATCCGAAGAGTTGCTGACTATCCTCCCTTATTACTTCATGTATCAGTATTTTGAAGTCGTTCTTTCCATCAAGCTTAGTAAATGTGGAAAGTGAAATATTTACTAAATAGCCTATTCCGTTAGTCTCAACGGTGAGCCAGGTAGGTGTGATCTGTGTTATATTTCCTTTGATATAATCAATCATAACTGTTGTTCAGCATTATAAATATCCGGAGGAAGTTCATCAACTTTATCAGTGTGTATTTCAATATCCTGGTGCCTGAGCGGATTTTTAGACACCTCTTCATATAATATACGGTTCCTGAAAATACTGCATGCCAGGTATATTGCCTGCCTGAAAGAGTTTTCCGATGCCAGACCTTTACCTGCAATCGAAAATGCTGTCCCATGCACCGGTGATGTCCTTATGAAAGGTAAACCGGCTGTAAAATTGACACCCGAATCAAAGCACAATGCTTTAAAAGGTGCCAGTCCCTGATCGTGATACATGGCAAGTATCCCATCAAATTTTGTGAAAGAGTCTGAGCCGAAAAAACCATCAGCAGGGTATGGCCCGAATACCATAATGCCCTCTTTTTCAGCCTGTTTCATGGCAGGAATAATAATATCCCTTTCTTCTGTCCCCAGCAGCGAATTGTCACCCGCATGAGGATTGAGACCAAGAATACCAATTTTAGGTTTGCGTATTGCAAAATCAAGCATCAGGGAATGATTTATTAACCTTATCTTCCGTAAAATTGATTCCGCAGTGATATTTTCCGTGACTTTACTAAGCGGTACGTGGCCCGTAGCAAACCCAATCCTCATATTTTCGCTGATCATGAACATCAGGACCTCTTCTGTTCCTGCTTTCGATCTGAGGTATTCCGTATGTCCTTTGAAATTGAATTTCTCCGACTGAATGTTATTCTTGTCAATTGGTGCCGTAATCAGTACATTGATCTTTCCGTTCTTCAGGTCGTCCACAGCACGTTCCAGTGATGCAAGGGCAGCCTCTCCTCCCTGGGTAGTTGATTTCCCCAGCTCAACCCTGATATTGTCATCGAGACAATTTATCATATTTGCTTTTTTCGGATTAGCCTCTTCAGCCGACCTTATATTGTTAAAGCTGAAATTGCTGATATTCAAAGCTTTTCTGTGATACGCAGCCACCTTGGGAGAACCGTACACTATAGGTACACATAAATCATTAATCTGAGCGTCCATGAGGGATTTTATAATTACCTCATAACCTATTCCGTTGATGTCTCCGTGCGATATACCAGCTGTTATTGTTTTTGTTTCCATAGTTTCTATTTCAATTTCCGATACCCGGCTGCAAGTTTCCTGATAAATGTTGCGAGCAGTCTCAAACCTGACCCGGGTCCGTCCTTTATCCTGTAAAAATCATCCTTCCTGAGCAATCCTGTACCTGCAATATCAAGATGAATGAGAGGATATTCAGTAAACTTTTCAAGGAATTTCCCGGCAACAATAGCTCCGGCTTCGCGTCCCCCGATGCTTTTTATATCTGCATTATCAGATTTAAGCATTTCACCATATTCTTCCCAGAACGGCAGTTCGGCAATTCTTTCATAAACCTGTTGTCCGCATTCTGTCAGGAGGGAAATGTATTTCCTGTCAGCATTAGTCATCATGGCAATCGCCTGATTGCTGAATGTCAAAGCGGCTGAACCGGTAAGAGTTGCAATGTCGATAATAAGCTCAGGCTTATATTTCGATGCATAGCTAAGAGCGTCTGCAAGTATAAGCCGGCCTTCAGCATCAGTATTTCCCACCTCGACAGTCATTTTGTTATGCATTGTGATGATATCGCCCTGCGTGTAGGCATTTCCTCCGGGACGGTTATCTGTTGCCGGTACCAATCCAATAACATGCAGAGGGATATTATTCCTGGCGATAGTATAAAGGACGCCTGTTATGGTAGCAGCTCCTGCCATATCACCTTTCATATTAGTCATATAATCGCCGGTCTTGATGTTCAGGCCGCCGGTATCATAAACAATGCCCTTGCCAATCAGGACAACCGGCTTCTTATTCACACATTTTGCCGGATGCCATTCAAGGATGCAAAAGACCGGAGGATCGACGCTTCCCTTATTAACAGCAAGGAGGCCACCCATCTTAAGGGCTTCAATTTTCCCTTTATTGAGCACCTCAACCTTGAATCCTGCAGCTTTCCCGGTCTTCTCTATCTCGGAAGCCAGAGCCAGGGCATTCAGATGATTTACCGGCTCATTGATCAGGTCCCGTGTAAAATACACAGCATCGGTAATATCAGTAAGCCATTTTATTTCCGTCTTCCGGGCATCACCGTACAAAAGCAGTTTTGAAGGATAGTGTTTCTTCTCCTCATCATCTTTAGTCTTATGCCTGCTGAACGAATAAACACTCAGCATAAGACCTTCGGTAAAATCTTCAATTGCACCTTCATAAGCTCCTGATGAAGTGATCACAAGCTCCTGATGATTATTGGATTTAATCAGCTTTTTAAGACCCGATGCAGTTTTACGCAATTCCTCACGTACCCTGAAATTCTCAGGCTTTTGTTTCAGTTTTACAAGGTAAGTGCATTTATAGTATGAATTGATAAATACATATTCTTCGTCCTGCCGGAGCTGTTTGAGAGCATACTCTTTTTCTGTTTTGTTCAGCCTGAGGAATTCCGGAATATTATCTTTCCCGAGAATACAAACAACAGACTGATCAGGAGATATTTGTGCAATTTTTTTTATCTGGGGTTTCATAATATTAAGTTGCAATTTTGAAGGTTGTAAAGTTAATCAATTTATTGATTGTTTCGTTTTCAAACTGTTACCTTTGCAACGTACAAAAATCGGGTATGGAGTTTGCGAAATTATATGAAAAAGCTTTAAATCTGGTCCCCCTGGATACCGAAGAGGGATTTACACTTTATAAATATGCGCCACTTGATGAACTGATGTTTCTTGGCGACAGGCTGAGGCAGATTCATAATCCCGGGAAAAAGGTAGGGTGGATGATCGACAGGAATGTGAATATCACAAATATCTGCTTCTCACAGTGTTCATTCTGCAATTTCTGCAGGAAAAAGGGCGCCCCGGATGGATATGTCACCTCTGAGGAAGAATATATAAAAAAAATTGATGAGCTGTTTGCGCTTGGTGGTGATCAGATCCTGCTCCAGGGCGGAATGAATCCTGATCTTGGAATCGATTTTTATAACAGCCTGTTCCGCAGGCTTAAAGAGCTTTATCCGGCTCTTAAACTTCATGCACTTGGTCCGCCCGAAATTGTATTTCTGGCCAGAAAATCAAAAGCTTCATACCGCGAAATTCTTACCAGGCTTATTTCAGCAGGTCTTGATTCACTTCCCGGCGCCGGAGCTGAGATCCTCTCCGATCGCGTGAGAAGGATTGTTTCACCTGCCAAAGCTACAACTGAGGAATGGCTGGAAGTTATGAGAGTTGCCCACCAAATGAACCTGCCGACATCTGCTACTATGATGTACGCGCATATTGAAACTGAGCAGGAGAGAATTGAACATCTCGTCAGAATCAGGGATCTTCAGTCTCAGAAGGATGAAGGCAATTACGGATTCATAACCTTTATCCCATGGCCCTTTCAGGATGAAGGAACTGTGCTAAGGGAAAAGCTTGGAATTATGAGCAGTTACAACGGTCCCGGCTATATAAGGTTAATTGCCATAAGCAGGATCATGCTGCATAATATCAGGAATATTCAGGCCTCAATCCTGACTGTGGGAAGGGATACCGGGATGCTGTCGCTTCATGCCGGAGCAAATGATCTCGGATCCATAATGATTGAAGAGAATGTGGTTAGCGCGGCGGGAGCCAATAACCGGTTCAGTGCCGCTGATCTTCAATCCGTTATTAAAGAAGCTGGATTTATACCTGTCAGGAGAAATCAGAAATATGAATCAATATAATCCCCCTTCAGGTAGAATTGGGGCCATAAAAAAACCTGCATCTCCTGCAGGTTTCATATGCTGATATTTCTTATTAAAACTTATTCTTATCGGCAGTTTCCCTGGCATCGTCCGAGGGATCAAATTTTGAAGCTTTCTTGAATTCCTTCATCCCCTGACCGATACCCTTCATAAGTTCAGGAATCTTACGTCCTCCAAAAAGAAGAACAACCACAAGCAGGATCAGCAAAATCTCAGTAAAACCTATCTTTCCCATCTCATTAAATATTTATAATTACACAAAGGTAAAAATACTTTAATTAATAACAAGTAACCTTACTTCGACCATTATTTTCTTAATGCCCTGATAATATCGTTCCCGTTCGCATAGATCAGAAGAGCAAAAAGAAATATCATACCGGCAATTTGTGCATATTCCATGAACTTGTCGCTGGGTTTCCTTCCTGTTATAACCTCAAACAGTGTGAACATGACATGTCCGCCATCCAGGGCCGGTATGGGGAGAATATTCATAACAGCCAGTATAATTGAAAGGAATGCTGTTACATCCCAGAAAGTCGGCCAGTCCCATTCTGCAGGGAAAATACTTCCGATCGTGATAAAACCGCCTAACGATTCATAACCCTTGGCTTTCTTTGAAAATATGAGTTTGAACTGTTTCAGGTAGTCGGACAGTTTTTTGAAACCCTTATTAATTCCTGCAGGAACGGATTCAAAAAAGCTGTATCTGATCGTTTTCAGTTCAAAATACATATCGAGGGTTTTCTTAGGGGCAATGCCAACCTTGCCGTCACTGTTTGGTATCATTGAAAGGTTCAGCATTTCGCCCTTTCGCACGATATTAAGAGTAACACTTCTGCCTTTATGCCCTGAGATGTATTTTTGAAATTCATCATAATAGGTGAATGTGAGGCCGTCAACACCTTTCACCTCGTCACCGGAAAGCACACCGGCCGAGTCGGCAGGTGTACCCTTTACACATTTAAGCACAATAAACGGAGCATACGGCGTCCTCAGGTCAATCATTCCCCTCCCTTTGAGGAGGCCGGGAATGTATTCGGGCGTCAGCTGAATATCCAGCTTTTCCCCGTCACGGTCAACCTGAATAGTTTTCCTGTTATTAAGGATTATATCATTCATGACCGCATTGAAGTTTTCAATCCGCTGATTGTCAACTGAAAGTATCTTATCACCATTTCTCAGTCCTATCGAATAGCCGGTTGAATCAGTGATAATCCCGTATTTTACATTTGCTGTTGGAAGGTAGGTTTCGCCCCAGGCAAACAGTATAAGGACATATATGAGCAATGCCAGAATAAAATTAAACACTACACCGCCGGTCATGATCACAAGTCGCTGCCATGCTTTCTTTGATCTGAACTCCCAGGGCTGAGCAGGCTGCTTCATCTGTTCCTTGTCCATCGATTCATCGATCATTCCGGCTATTTTCACATAGCCTCCCAGCGGAAGCCATCCTACTCCATACTCTGTTTCTCCTTTCTTGAATTTGAACAATGAAAACCAGGGATCGAAAAAAAGGTAAAACTTCTCAACTCTTGTCTTGAAGATCTTTGCCATTATGAAATGTCCCAGCTCATGTATTATAACAAGAATTGAGAGGCTTAACAGGAGCTGTAGTATTTTGATAAGTATTGTCATTTTTTATTTTCTAATTTGTTTACAAAGCTTTCTGCGTTTTCCCTGGCAAGCTTATCAGTAGTTTCCAGCGAGCCGAGATCGGGTGATGCAATATAATCAGATTTTTCAAGAGTATGTTCCACAACATCAGGAATTTGCATAAATTCTATTCTCCCGCAAAGGAATGCCGTTACTGCTATTTCATTGGCTGCATTCAGGACACATGGCATATTTCCGCCTTCTTTTAATGATTGATATGCCAGAGAGAGATTCCTGAATTTTTCCGGGTCCGGCTCTGCAAAAGTCAATGCCGGCGATTCGTTCAGATCAAGGCGGGGAAGATCTGAATGGAGCCTTTTCGGATAACCAAGGGCATAAAGTATAGGAATCCGCATATCAGGAAGGCTTAACTGGGCTTTCACCGAACCGTCTGTAAAATGGACCAGTGAATGAATAATTGACTGGGGATGAATTGTCACTTTTATCTGGTCCGGCCTCAGTTCAAACAGCCATTTTGCCTCTATTACCTCGAGTCCCTTGTTCATCATCGAAGCAGAATCTATTGTCACCTTATCACCCATACGCCAGTTTGGATGCTTTAGCGCGTCCTTCGGTCTGACATGTCTCAGCTCGGCTAAAGACATTTTAAAAAAGGGACCGCCGGATGCTGTAAGCGTTATTCTTTCAACTGACTTTTTCTCCTCACCTTCAAGACACTGAAAGATAGCAGAATGTTCAGAGTCGACAGGCACAATACGGCTTCCTGATTTTGAGGCGAGGCTGGTGATTATTTCACCCGCAACAACCAGCGTTTCCTTATTCGCCAGGGCGATTTTTTTCCCGGATTTTATAGCAGCTATTACAGGTTTGAGTCCGCAATAGCCTACAATTGCAGAGAGCACAACATTTGCATCGGTCTCAGTAACAACCTGTTCCAAAGCCTCTTCACCGGCAAGAACGTTGATACCGGTATTACGAAGATTGAATTTTAACTGATCATAATGATCTCTGTTTCTGATAACTACAGTTTCAGGAAGGTATCTCGCTGCCTGGCTTGTCAGAAGCTCAACATTATTGGAAGCCGTAAGCACGGCAATTTTAAATTCATCTGGAAATTTAGAGATGACATCGAGTGTTTGCTTCCCGATGGATCCTGTTGATCCTAATAATACAATCTTTTCCGGCATGCCAGGTTCAGATTTTTCAGAACAGAATATGCTTTTCCGGATCAAGCGGGCTTCCCTTGTACCAGATCTCAAAATGAAGATGAGGTCCGGAAGTATAAAGTTCACCTGAATCTCCGACGATTGAAATAGCTTCACCAGCCCTGACAAGATCACCGGTCTCTTTAAGCAGGCTTGAATTATGTTTATAAACGGAAACTATATTATTTGGATGCTGGATTTCAATCACAAATCCTGTTTCCATGGTCCAACTGGTAAATATTACTGTACCGTCAAGAGCAGCAGATACTATTGATTTATCCTTTGTGACTATATCTGTTCCAAAGTGCCTGGTTCTGAAATCAAACTTTCCTGAAACAATGCCTTTTACCGGGGGAAAGAAATGGAGGCTGGCAAGGCTTGTAAGAGTTTCAGCTGATACAGGTCCCAGAGCCGGATTAAACTTTTCCTCTCTTTCCACCTGGGCACGAAGTACAGAATCTTCCGGACTCTTCCTGAAATTAATTTTCCTGTAGTTTCCTGATGTATCCTGGACCTGAAATAATTCGGCAGGTTGTTTGCCTGAAATTATAGCATTCAGGTTTAAGAAATATTTATCCCTTAGTGCGAGTTCCCGCTCGAGTGAATCAAGTCTTATGGCATTCATAAGAATATTTCGTCGTGTAGTGACATCCGGGTATCCGGGTATGAATTCTCTGAGGTTTGTGAAAGATATCATGCAAGTTGTTGCTCCGACGATAAATACCACCAGGAAGGTGATCAGAAGGAATGCATTGTACTGGGTAAGCTTTACTCTCCAGATCTCTTCAAAGGTAGTGTCGTTTATTAGGGTAAACCGGTATTTATCGCGCCAGTTGCGTTTTTTCTTATCGTTTTTTGCCATAAATTAAATTTTGAAAAGCCCGCAAATATAATAATATCCAGCGACCGGCAACCGGAAGGTAAAATAAAGAGCCGGTAGCCTGTAACCGGTTGCCGGTAATCGTTTTATATGACCTTAACAGGTTTATCTTCGCTCTGCCAGAGTCCATGTCTGGTACAAACCGACATTGCAGACAGGTTCATTGAAACATCCGGAGCAACAATATAAAAATCAACTTCAAAATGTGAGGGAAGGTTGCCATAAACGCCGGCTGTATACCTTGCTTCAGCGAGGAGAGTCTCCCTGTTCCAAAGCTGAATCACGCTTATAAAATGATCGTGTTCATCGGGGTGCGGATATTCATCGCCGAGAATTATTTTAACGGCAAATTTCTCACCTCGTTTTACTTCATCCGCGCAGACAACGTGAGGCATATGTCTGTCGAGATAATCACGTTTTATCTCTTTTTCCTCTTTTTCTATCTCGGTTGCTTTAAAAACTCTAGGCATGGTAATCAGTTTTAAATTAATAAGATAAAGAATGTATTTAAAAAAAGTTGAAATGAGAAATAATGAGCAAACTTAGTAATTTATAATTTAAATAAATGTTTATTTCTTTTGGTTATTGGTTCCAGAGTATTAAATTTGCACCCACATAAATATTGCGGGGTGGAGCAGTGGTAGCTCGTTGGGCTCATAACCCAAAGGTCGGAGGTTCGAATCCTCCCTCCGCTACAAAGAAAAAGCCAGGTGCGAAAGCACCAGGCTTTTTTGTTGATGGCGCGAAGAAAGCTTGCTTTCTGAAGGGACAGAAACAAAAAAACCGATGCCATGCGATAGCTTGGCTGGCTTTTTCTTTGTTAAGCACTACCAAGAGGATCACAGTGAGCGGAGCGAGCTGTAATCCTCAGATCACTGACCTCACCCTAAATCCCTCTCCCAGGGGAGAGGGACTTAAGATTCTTAATATCCTTTTTACCGTTGGCTAAAGCCAACGGCAATTTAAAGTTTGACAGAAAATTGCTAATTGTTAAAAAATGAAAAGACCCATAGACGCCGAAGGCGGATGCAGGGCTTTTTCCTTGTTAAGCACCCCCCAGGGGAAAAAGCCGAGTGAAACGAGGCTTAATCCTCCTTTTTACCTCACCCTAAATCCCTCTCCCGGGGTGAGAGGGACTTGAATATCTGGCATTTAGAATATTTCTGAAATAAATCAAACAGATGCAGGGCTTTTTCTTAAAGTTGCAACCAATACAATAAGGCCCCCGGAGTTGATTTCCGGGGGCTGATTGTTTTTTATCCTTTTTATAAGAATAAGATTAGTTTTTCACTACATTCAGGTCATAACCAAATATCCAATGAACCTGACCGTTGTAAGTAGGATTAAACAGATCCGGGCAACTTTCATCGACCAATGCCATGAATTTTGCTTCAGCAGTAAATCGTTCACCGTCAAATCTCCCATTGAAAAAGAGGGTACCCTGATTAATACCTGGTCCCCAAATTTCTATAACGCACCCGTGACTTTTAATAACATCAGTGATGTAAAATGGCCCAGTTGGACCGACAAACAAAGGTGACGGAACTTGGAAAGTCAGAACACCCGAAGAGGAAATCTTTCCATAATATACCATACTATTCCCCCCCTGACGTATCTCGGCAAAGGCAAATTTGAAATTTCTTCCTTCAAGAAATTCAAGTGTGCCTGTGCAATCCAATTTATTATCCTGTATGACTGTTCCTTCTTTTACTGTCCACGTTTTGTACAATGCCAATCCGGATAAGTTATATACAGTGCCAGGGCTGTACTTAAGATCAACTATCGGTTCATTTTGGCTTTTTTTAAAGCTATTTCCTAACGAATCATTACCAGAAAACTGGTCTGATTTTGAACAGCCGATCAACAGACAAATACCTGCAATGAAAAACAATAATTTTTTCAGCGTTTTCATAATAACATATTTAGTTAGTTAATCAAGTCTAAACTGCGAAATATTCCAGAGTGAGAAGTTCGCATAAATTATACCAGGGTGCATATCAATATTGACCCAAAAACTTTCAATTTTTGAAACTTGATTTCAATTGCGAACCATTTTCTTCAGATTTTGAAAATGCCAGGCTATTTCATATTTAAAACAGCCCCTTTCACCTCCTGGAGATGAAGGAATATTCTGTGGTCATAGACAGGCTTTAAATCCCAGCTTCTTTGGAGAATTTCTAATGCTTCCCTTGAGTTCCCCTGTTTATACAAGCCCCAGCCTTTTGTATGCAGAAAACGACTATTATCAGGTTTTAATTTAAGAGCCTTTTCAACAAGATCCAAACCTTCATTAAGATTTAGATCCTTATCAATAAGTAAATAAGCGAGGTTATTCATCGTCACTGGATTATTGGATTCCAGAGAGAGTGCCTCCCTGGAAAATTCTTCAGCCTTATTAAGGATATCTGCTTCTGAATAAATCGAAGCCACATTTGTGATTATGTCTGTCTCAGAAAACGATAGATCTTTCAGCGCAGATCTGTATTTTTCAATATATCCATTTGCATCAGATGTATCTCCTTCAGATAACGCCAGGATGGCATATCGATCGATTATATTATGATTATCAGGGAAATCGCGCATTGCTTTCCTGTAAAGCTTTTTTTCTTTATTATACTGACCTGACTGATGATATGCAAACCCAAGCTGAGTATAATTTTCTGCCATCATGGGTTTTACTCCCCATTTTTTGTAGATATCCAGGGTTTTTTCAAATTCAGGTATTGCTTTATTGAATTGAAATAATTTAAGATAAGCATTCCCTATTTGCCAATAACTTACCGGTACCTGATCATCAGCATCCTGGTATTGTTTTAAATATTTGATTTCTTCGTTTGGGGTTTCAAATAATGTGGCATGGTACCAGTCAACCATAATCCTTTCATTTTTGTTCATTCTGTCCCTTTTTGAATAAGCTTTATCACACCACTGTTTGGCAGCTTTATACTTACCCATATCTTCATATCGCATTGAAAGAAAAATAATTGCAGGTATATAGTTAGAGTCGATCGCCACTGCCCTGGAATATAAGTTTAATGCTGATGTCACATCATATCTATTTAAAGCATCTTTAGCTTCTACAAGATATCGAAACGCTATTGGCGAGTTGGTATATTTATACGGCTTAAGATCAGGAGAAACTTCCTCTTCCATTTTAGATTTCACAAGAAAATTCTTGACCAACACTGAAAGTGAATCGAATATTAAGAAGATCTTATCCCCCATCGAGGTACCATCTATTTGAAAGGATTTAAAAACCTCTTTTGTTTTAGAGTTGACTAATTGAGCATTTACACGTATCAAAGTATCTGCTTTGCTAATAATGCCATAAATAAAGACATTCGCATCAAGTTTCTGTGAGATACTACCTGCAACTGAAGGTGTGATTAAAGCATAATCTGTAATCCCCTTGGTTTCAAGTAAACTGCTGATTGCCTCATTTTGGCGCACTTTTAATTCCTCATAGTTTGACAGGTAGCTGATTAAATTAATCTGAATCCCGTCCCAGATTTTGTCATCAGTCATATTCTGAAATGGCATTACAGCAACAGAAATTCTCCCGTCCGAAGATATTAGATCATCTAACGACTTCCGACTTAAAATTTTAGGATATAGAAGAAGTGTAACTATAACAATAATAGCAGATATAAACAGGATCAATGATCGGTAAAGAGCAAGTATTTTCCAGATATTTTTTTTTGACTCAGGGATGGAACTAACCTGACCACCCGAGTTTTCATCAGAATTCCCAGAGTCGCCTCTCTTGACCTTTCCTGGTGGATAACCGAAAAACTCATGAAAACAGGTATTGAAATAAGCAGGGTTTGCGAATCCAACTTTGTAAGCTACCTCAGAAGCAGTTTCTGATCCATTCTTAAGCATCTCCAAAGCTTTCTTCAGACGTACTTCATGGATAAACCTGTTAATACTTTTGTTTAAAATCTTGCGCAGTTTCCTGTTTAAACCAGTACGACTTATACCAGATTCAAGTGTAAATTCCTTTACCCCGAAGTTTTCATTTCCAAGGTTTTCCAGGATGATATCTGTCAACTTACTGATAAATATTTGATCGGAGGTAATGGGTTTCGCCATGAAGGGTATTTCTAATCAAAAGTTTCTAAGTAAATGATATCTTTTAACGAAGTTCCTAAACTTTATTCATACCTGCAAATAATATTGACAGTCCTATCCCTGAATAAGTTAGCCAACAGTGATAGAAACAGCACTCCTCAGCCTAAGAGTCATGTGGAGAATTACTTTATTATATGCAAAACCCCCTCCAGCCTAATAATACTTGCCATGTCACTGATTAAGCTTTGGTTAGATATTTCAAATCTCTTGTCTACAAAGAAAAAGCCAGGTGCGAAAGCACCAGGCTTTTTTGTTGATGGCGCGAAGAAAGCTTGCTTTCTGAAGGGACAGAAACAAAAAAACCGATGCCATGCGATAGCTTGGCTGGCTTTTTCTTTGTTAAGCATCTCCCTGAGGATCACGAGCGAAGCAATCCTTTCCTTATTCAACCCACTCCGGGGTTGATAGATAATGTGACTTCTAACCACGGATGTTACCGTGGCTATTGAAATTCAATGCCTCCGGCATTATAAATATCATTTCATGGCGAGCCACTGCAAAGCTTTTTTCTTTTATCCAGTGTCTCATTCAGTGTTCCAATACTAATTTTAAGTTTTTAATTAATACTGGCTTTGAATAAGTTATTTAGTCAGGAAAATCCGGTTAAACATTAACGGGTCCATTTGCTTAATATCTGGACAATTCTGATATTTGATTAGTGTAAAATATACACTAAACCAAGACGAGAGCGTAATATTTAAAGCAGGAAACCGCACAGAATAATGCTTCCATCGTCCACAAATTCGTTGATGAAGGCGGGTCCCGGGGGTCAAAAACGTTCGGTCCCGCTCTGGCAAGTGTCACAACATTTGAAGCGGTTGACATTTAGGAAGCCCAGTAGTTTTAACCTGATTCTCCGGGCGAAGACCTGAGGCAGCAGAGGTATTATATTGAAAGAAGTTTTTATATGTTTCAAATTATTTAAAAGAATATTATTCTTATTTTTATGGTTGTGTCGTAAACTAATGTCCGGAACCAGAAATCGGAAAAACAGATATTTCAGTCAAATTTAAGAACTCTGCTCACAGATAAATCGATCCTTGACAAAACAACTTAACCTTAACAATCATGAACAAAATGACGTTAAAAACAACTATTCTGCTGGTAATCGTCACTTTAATTATCAGTTCTTCGTGGAAAACAGTTTCCGGGCAATCCGGGCAATCGGATAAATCTAAGACCTTTTCTGTTCAGATATCAGATAAGCCGATGACATTTTGTAATCCTCTCAATTTAAGTGTGGGATCAGAAAGGGCACGCAGGGCCGGAGAGCCTGTTGTTGTCCTTTATAAGAATGACTATTATCTTTTTATTACCGGGGGCAGAGGATACTGGTATTCAGGTAATATGAGGGACTGGACCTATGTTGATGTTCCTTCTTTTCCAAGAAGCTGTCCATCGGTTGTAACTGATGGTGTGACATTATATGCATGTTCAATGAACGCAAAGGAGGTATTCTCAAGTATTGATCCTAAGAATGGAGTATGGACACAGGTTGGTACTTTGGAAAGTGACAGATACGGCGATGCCGATATGTTTATTGATGATGATGGTCGTTTTTATATGTACTGGGGATGGTCACAGATTCTTCCAATCCAGGTTGTTGAACTCGACCCTAAAAACGGTTTCAAGGAGAAAGGTAAGCCTGTTGTCTGTTTCTTCGGAGATTATGCCGAACACGGTTTTGAACGAAGGAGAAGTGAAGATGTAATATTCCCTTACTTCACACACAGGCCCTATTTTCCTGAAGAATCGCCATGGATAGAAGGGCCATGGATGATAAAACACAATGGGAAATATTATCTGCAATACGCTGCAATAGGCCTCGAATTTTTGTCCTATTCCCATGGGGTTTATGTGTCTGATAGTCCCCTTGGACCATTTAAATATTCCCAACATAATCCGCTTACATTCAAAACAACCGGGTTTGCTCCGGGTGCAGGTCATGGATCTACTTTCCACGACAAAAACGGAGATTTATGGACCATTTGTATGATCCCTTCATTCTATGGAGGAAGAGGCGGAGGTGAACTCGCTTTATTCCCTACATCTGTTGACGCTGAAGGGGTAATGCACTCCAATACTGCATTTGGAGATTACCCGCAATATTATCCCGGCATCAGGAACGATGCAGTTGATAATAATTTTACAAATTGGATGCTTTTATCCAATAAAAAATTCGCAGAGGCTTCTTCCACCCTTGAAGGATTTGATGTCAAAAAGGCTGTTGATGAAAATTTCATGACCCACTGGAGTGCGAAAACGGGGAATCCCGGAGAATTTATGACAGTAGATCTTGGCAAGGAATGTAAAATATATGCTCTGCAGGTCAATTTTGACCAGCAGGATGCAAAGGTACAATTTGGCAGGGGCTTTGGCGTAGTTAGTGGTCTAAGTCGTTATGAGTCATTTACACTCCAGGTTTCGAACGACAATAAGAGCTGGTCGATGTTAATTGATAAAAGTAATAATACGGTCGACAACAGGCATGATTACACAGAACTTTCTCAACCGGTAAATGCCAGGTATGTAAAATTAACTAATGTATTCACACCTGACAGCGGGAAATTTGCAGTTAAGGATCTGAGGGTTTTTGGAAATCCTGAGATTGCTAAAATAACAAAGGTTGATAATGTTACGGTTGTCCGCGATCCGGATGATCGCCGTGACGCCTCCCTCCTGTGGCGGCCTGTTAAAGGTGCCGATGTTTATGTTGTGCGTTATGGTATTGAACCTGATAAGCTTTACAACAGCTATATGGTTTATGACGCTTATTCTTTAACCATACACAGTCTCAACAGGGATCCTGAATATTTTTTTAAAGTTGAAGCATTTGACAGCGGAACGGATTACTACAGGGAAAGAACTGAACAGACTATGGGTCGGGGTGCAGAAATCGAACTTCTCAGAGAAGGGAAAATGATAGAAAGAAAAATGATCAAAGAAGGCATAGATGAGTATGTTTTTGAAAATATTGAACCCGGACAATATACATTCAGACATACTTTTGGTCCTGTATTATGGAAAGGTGATTTAACAAAAGCCGAATTGACAGGATCAGGTGATAAGGCAACAGTAACCGGTATTCTCTCCCCTCTGGGTGTTGGAACAAAAGTGACCGGACAAATGGAAATGAAGGTTATTCCCGGGAAGGAAAAAGGCAAATTTATCGTGATATTGAAATATAATAAACCATAGCTATTTGAATACCTGAAAGAAAAAGCCATGGCTTTGAGCGCCACGGCTTTCTTTGATATATGACCTGCAGGCTTTCCTCCATAGTGGCAGAATATATAAATGATATAGGACCGGAAAGAAGACCTGGCTTTTATTTCCTGGGGGATGGACCTTTGAATTCGGGGGTTTTACTCATAATGCAGATTGCTTTGTCTTCTTCCACATTAAATACCATAAATTCAGGAATACTGGCAGTGAAAGGAGTCCAAACCCCATCCTTCATACCGTTCGGATTACCGGATCTGGCGAAATTAGTCCAGTAGTCAACCATATCTTTGCTCAACATCTTATCGCCAGCTGTGAAAGGTCTCCAGCTATGTGAAAATGAATTGAATACATACCACAAATCAGAAGAATGGAAAGCTCCGTTTTCGTCACCCGGAAGGGGTCGTGCGAATAAATATGCATAAGCAGGCTTGCTGCTCTTTTCTGCCCGCAGGGCACAAAAATCTTTTATGGCCTGGGTTGCATCACTCATATCGTTAGCGGTGTATCCAAACATATAAGGGATGTCGGCAATTTCGCCGGCGCGCGCCATCCTGGTGAAAGTGCCCGTTAAGAAATACCCGTCGATAACCGGGCCCCACATGATCCGCTTTTTAGTAGTGTCTGTGTACTCCTTCGACATATTTATAAGTTCCTGGAAAGAAAGAGCACGCATATCCTCTAATGTAGTCTTTTTATAATAATCCATCATCAACTTGTTAGCCAGCTGGGCTGTATCGAGCAGGGTACCTGGTCTCGCATCGCTCAGTCCGCCGCCGCTCATGCTTATGGCATGGCTGATCATATTCCTGGACAATGGGGAAGCGCATAATGACTGAACGCTACCGGCACCGGCGCTTTGACCGAAGATCGTTATGTTGCCGGGGTCACCCCCGAACTGTTCAATATTATTTTGAATCCATTTAAGTGCCGCAATCTGGTCGAATAAGCCATAATTGCCAGAGACACCATGTGAGCTTTCGGCCGACAAAAGCGGGTGTGAGAAAAACCCCATGACGCCGAGACGGTAAGTTACCGATACTAAAATAACACCCCGTGAAGCCCATGCTTCGCCACCGTCCATTTCGGGCTCAAAGGCAAAGCCTTCCCGGTAGCCGCCTCCGTGTATCCATAAGGCAACGGGGAGTTTCTTATCCTTTTTGCCTGCTGCGGGAGTCGTTATATTAATATAGAGGCAGTCCTCACTGAATGGAACAGAGCCACTGGCCCGCCATTCCCTGCCATAAAAACTTTGTGGATCCCATGTTATTTGCCCGGCAGCATCGCCGTAAGTGTCTGCTTTCTTTATGCCTTCCCAGGGAACGACAGGCTGCGGCTCTTTCCAGCGAAGGTTGCCTACGGGAGGCGCAGCAAAAGGGATGCCCTTGTATGCAATAATCCCCTTAGTAGGGGTCTGCACACCGGTAATCTTGCCACCTTCAATGTTTAATACGGGATTCGGATCACTGCATGAGACCAATGCCAATGATATGAGTATCAATTTAAAAAAGGTTAAATTTTTCATGTAAGTTTAAAGGTTTCCTGATTAATCAGAAATTGTATTAGTTATAAAATGACTCTATTCACCCGCGTTTGTTCTGTTTTATTCAAAAAAAGGCAAACCTTTACTAGCATATTTCTTCATTGCTTCTTCCTTAATATCCACACCAATCCCGGGTTTGTTCGATACTTTAATAAAACTGTTCTGAACCCAGTCACCCTCATCAAAGCTCACGATTTCCTTATACATCGGGTTGGTATGAAAGTAAGATTGCCACTCCATAATTAAGAAGTTAGGTACTGACACGCACACATGCGCACATGCCATGGCACCCAGAAAGGTGGCAACCATATGCGGGGCAAAAGGTATGTAATACAGATTTGCCAGGTTGGCAATACGTTGTCCTTCACCAAGTCCACCACATTTTTGCAGATCAGGCATTACAACATCAAGCCCTCCTATTTCCAACGCCCTCTTAAACCCATAAGCCAGATATATATTTTCTCCTGCTGCAATTGGTGTAGTAGTGGATTCTGCAATTAATTTGAATGCATCTACATTTTCTGCAGGTATTGGTTCTTCCAGCCACATCACGTTTAAGGGTTCCAGCCGTTTGGCAACTGCCTGTGCCGAAACCAGATCGTACCTACCATGCATATCCAAACAGATATCAATCTTGGGTCCTACTGCCTCCCTGACGGCAGCAATCTGGCTATACATACGCTCCACCTCACCCTCGCTGGTTGTCCAGTTGTACCTGTCATATTTATTAGGATCGTTGGCTTCATCCAGATCAAACTTTATGGCATTGAATCCCAGTTTAACGGCATTAAGGGCAGACTCAGCAAAAGCTTTGGGTGTCGGTAAGTTAGCCCGATAAAGTGCTGTGTCGCTATATACCCTTACCTTATCGCGGAATTTTCCACCAAGCAATTGATAAACCGGAACATTCAGCGCTTTTCCGGCCAGGTCCCACAAGGCCGTTTCAATGGCAGAAAGGACGGCAACATACATACCTGACTGTGCTCCACCGAAATGACCTGCTCTCCGGATGTCTTCAAAAATCTTGTGTATATTTAAGGGATTTTGCCCTCTCAGCCTTCTGCCCATGTTTTGAACCAGGTAATAAGTCCCCCCGATGGCATCTACCCCTTCGCCGCATCCCCAGATACCTTGATTGGAGTATATTTTCACAAAAAGACTTCCCCCTATATAACCACATTTAACATCTGTAATTCTCAGATCAGATGGAGCGGAAGATTTTGTTGTTTCCTGTATAGCTTTCTCAAAACCACTTCCAAAACCAGCCAATGGAGAAACAGCTGCAACGGTAGCCACACTGGCAGCTTTGCCTAAAAATGCTCTTCTTGAATTTACGTTTTTCATTGTATTAGTTTAATTATTTGTGTCATAAATAGTTATTTATATTATACCATCTTCTTCCATTTAAAAAATCCGGGTTTGCCGGCTGTTAATCTTCCGGCAAAAGAGTTTCAGCATGAATTAACAAATATGATGCTGATTTAAAAATTATATGAAAATATAGTTGGTTTAATTTCGTACCAATATACTAATAAAATTAAATATTTTTATTCCTACCCCCACCATTTCTCACCTTCTACCAGATACTTCATTGCCACCTCTTTATTCAGGTCCAGACCAAGACCAGGTTTATCAGAAAGTTGAATATACCCATCTTGTATCATTTCCCGGTCATATTCGATCAGGGTATCCCAACCGGCATGAGAATCCCTTTTATAATCATAGCTTTCATGGCCGATAAAATCAAGCATCGTGGCAGCACAATTAGCTGAAGCAATGGTTGCTATCGGCCCCATTACATTATGTGTCGCAACCGGCATATAATAAGTATTTGCCAGTTCAGCAATCTTTTTTGCTTCCAATAAACCACCTGCCATAGAAATATCTATCTCAACCATATGAACTGCCTGGTTGGTTATAAATGGAAGAAAGTCGTACAATGTATAAAGATTTTCACCACAGAGGATAGGTACCGGAGAGGCTGCCGTAAGTTTGGCCCAGGTATCCACATAATTAATTGGCATTGGGTCCTCCAGCCAATATGGCCTGATCGGCACCAGAGCACGAGCGAAACTGAGGGCATCATAGAATCCAAACTCCCAATGACAATGCACAATAATCTCAAAATCATCACCTGCTGCCTCTCTTAAATTACTGAAGGCACGAATATTCATTTCCAATTCACTCCGGGAAAGGCGACGGTTTAATTCACTTCCCCCGGGACGTCTGGAAATCCTGAAGGGCTTCGCTGCCGTCCATTTCTGAACCGACTGGTTAATATAATCGACCCATTCCCGGCAGGATGCAGGGTCAAGCATATTTCTAGGCTGGCCGGTCAGATAGGCTCTTACACGGTCGGTGTAACATCCCCCGCCAAGTAATTTGCGAAGGGGCATGCCAAGAAGCTTTCCGACCAGGTCCCAAAGTGCAACTTCGCAACCTGTAACTGCATGTATAGCAATTCCTCCGTTGCCACCCAGATATGATACACGCCACTTCATCAGCTGGGTAAGGCGCGCAATGTCGAAAGGATCCTGCTTAACTAATATTTGTTTGAACGCATTCAAAACCACATCTTTAGCACCTAATCCGGTAACATCGTGGTGACATTCACCAATTCCATAAACACCTGCGTCTGTTTCTATTCTGACAAGAGGCATAACATGACCCCGGCCTATTTGAATACGCATGAATTTCACATCGGTGATCCTGACCTTTCCCAGTTCGGGCTCAGTGAGACGACTAAAGTCAGGCATCACAGTAGCAGCAGGAACGGTCGCTGCCATTGTTTTTAAGAATTCATTTCTTTTCATAACAGCATTGAGAATTTGAGTTTTAATCTGGCATTTATGATTTTAATTTACCCAAATTACCCAATTAGGTAATGATAATAAAACAGGCAGACAACAATTTATCAATCAGTTATAAACAGGGTTCATGAATTAATTTCAAAGAAATGTAATTCAGAAAGATACAGTCTGATATTTCCCGATCTGATTAAGTGGAAGATAGTAATATCAGTTATCCTTCTTCACGGAAAACCTGTAGATGGTCCTGGATTTAAATTTCTCCCCCGGATTCAATATTGTTGAAGGAAATCCCGGATGATTGGGACTATCAGGGAAATGCTGCGTTTCGAGAGCAAATCCTGATCTTGTGTTAACCGGTTTGCTACCTGTTCCTGCTGTTTTTTTCCACATGACCCCGCTGCCTGAGTAAAACTGCATACCAGGCTGGTCAGTAATTACTTCCATAATACGACCGCTTTCAGGATCATAAACCGTTGCATCAACCTTCTCTTTATTATCCAAAACAAAATTATGATCATATCCGTCGATAACAGCATTTTCATAAGTTTCACCTATCCTTTCACCAATTGAATGAGGAACAGTAAAATCAAATGGTGTTCCTTTCACAGGACGGATCTCTCCTGTCGGAATCTTATATGTATTGAAAGGTGTAAAAGCTGAAGCTTTTAAAGTCAGTATGTGGTCAAAAATATAACCAATACCTGCCCCATGAAGGTTGAAATAAGCATGATTTGTGACATTTATTACTGTCTTCCTGTCTGTGGATGCAGCGTAATCGATAATGATCTCATTTTTATCGGTCCACGTGTAGGTTACTTCGATCGTGACTTTTCCGGGAAAACCTTCCTCCATGTCGGGACTTACATATGACAATTTCACTGAAGGTTTTTTTGATTTTTCAGGAATCTGAGCACTCCACACTTTCGAAAACCATCCGTTACGGCCCCCGTGAAGAGTGTTTGGCTTATTGTTTACCGGCAAATTGTATTCAACACCATCGAGAGTAAACTTACCATTAGCTATCCTGTTGGCATACCTCCCTACAACAGACCCTCCATAAAGATCACCCTTCAATATCGATTCAAGCGTTTCAGAGCCGATGGTAATATTGCCCCTGACACCATTTTTATCTGGTACTTCAATTCTCACTATTCTTGCACCATAATTTGTAATCTTCAGAATATTTCCTGCCTTGTTCGTAAGTGTAAAAAGATATACTTCGCTTCCATTATGACTGCCCAGTACTTCCCTGATAACAGGTGCGTTTTGTTTACCTTTCTGGTTACCGGAAAATACCAGCGCCGGAATAAGTATTAGTGATAATAAAATTAACCTTTTCATAAAGTTCAATAGATTTTATGTGAATAATCATTGCCAATTTATCGAATTATCAGAAGAGTTACCCGCAGATATCGAAAAAATAATTAAAACTTTCACACAAGCAACCGTTAAAATTAATAAATTGGTTGAAAATGAATATATGAAAATTTAATTAACAATTTAATATTCAATATTATAAATATGAAAAAGATCAATTATTTATTTTTTTTGCTGGTTGCCATTTGCATCGTATTCATTGGCGCTGGAATTATATCTGATCAGGACTGTACAAAAGATATTAAGGATAAGCGCGGGAAAATGAAACCATGGAAGAAAGGTGCCCGGGAGACAGGCAAATATCGTAATGTGTTCCTCGATGCAGGATATAAAAAAGCTGATATTAATGCGAAGCTGACGAAAGCATATTATGATGTTTTTGAAGGACCCGACAGAGTCTATTTTGAAGTTGGTGATTCGATGGCATATGTTTCTGATCTGAAGAATCATGATGCACGTACTGAAGGTCTTTCTTATGGATTAATGGTAGCCGTCCAGTTAAACAAAAAAGAGGTTTTTGACCGTTTGTGGCGCTGGACAAAGAAATATATGCAACATCAGGGAGGGGGACGCGATGCATATTTTGCATGGAGTGTAAAACCGGAGACCGGAAAACACAATGCTGAAGGATCTGCCTCAGATGGAGAATTGTATTTTGTGACAGATCTGTTATTTGCTTCCAACCGATGGGGTAATAATACAGGAATCAATTATTATGCTGAAGCCAGAAGGATACTGGATGCAATGTGGAGCAAAGACGGGACCGATGGCCAAATGAATGTAATTAATGTTGAGCATAAACAGATTACATTTGTACCTGATAAATCCGGCTATGACTGGACCGATCCTTCATATCATCTGCCTGCATTTTTTGAGATATGGGCTGAATATGCCAAAGACGGCAGAGAACAGTTCTACAGGGATTGCGCTGATACTGCCAGAGCATTTCTGCACAGAGCCTGTCATCCTGTAACCGGTCTGAATAATGATTATACGGAATTTAGCGGAGCTGCAAAAATAAGGGGTCGTATGGGAGGCGCTTTCCGTTATGATTCCTGGAGGGTGCCAATGAACATAGCAATGGATTATTCATGGTTTGCAAAAGACAAAAAATGGCAACAGGACTACAGCAAACGGTTTCAGAATTTTCTTTTTTGCAGGGGGATAGATACTTTTGAAGATCAGTTCAATCAGGACGGTACTCTCCCTTCCTTTATACTTCAGGCCGGCGGGTATCAGAAATTGCGCCATTCCCTTGGACTGGTATCTACCTCTGCGGCAGTTTCCATCACGGGTACTCAGGCTAAAAGCTGGAAATTCGTGGATGCTTTATGGAATGCCAGACTGGAACCTTACTCCGACGGATATTTCGATCCATATTATGATGGATTACTATATCTTTTCAGCTTAATGCATCTAAGCGGTAATTATCGGATCATCACACCCGGGATGAAGTGAACCTGACATCCGGACAGATGGCCAATTTCCTCAGTGCCGGAGTAGTAAGGGACTCAATATTTTTCCTGTTTGGGTTCTTATGATTTTTAAATCACCTGTACGGGAAGAAAAAAAGTAGTGACAACTACTCTTCTTTAAGCATCTTTTTGTATGACACCGGTTTGCCATCTGGTGTAATGCCCTGAATATCTATCCTATAATTAGTATTGTAATCAGGTGTCCAGAACTCAATTCTTATCTTCCCGTCATCGCCTGGAACAACAGAAGGTTTCCAGTAAATTGTATTCCTGAGATCAGGTATCTTGCTTCGTTTCGAACTCTCTGCAGAGTAATCGCGTGAAACAAACGAATAGTCAGGGTCTGTTACCCTGTAATTCAGCCTGACAGCTCCTGCCGGCAGAGTGACATTACTGAAATTCCCTGCTTTGGTTATAACATTCACTATGCCATAAAACAGATAATCCCCGACAGCATACCTCTCTGACACAACATCAATCTGTTCCACAAGTTCGGGATTGAGATCGGCTAATATCGTGGCATTATTCATTTTAATACCATCAATAAATAGCCCTGCAGGAATATTGTATTTCTCTTTATATACCGGATCAATGATCGACAATTCATAACCTGATTTGTTTCTTCTCAACATAACACCTGGCAGGAGCTCAAAAAAGACTTCCTCCATCACAGGCAACTTTATATAGTTATCCAGAATCAACCGGATATCTGGTTTCCCATAGAAATTCTTTTGCACGGGTATTTTTTCAGCTGTTTCAGGAATTTCAACTGCTGATGATAATCCATAAATCTTGTTTATCTGATAATTAACACTCATTTTTGAGAGGTAATAAGGAATGTCAAAGCTGGCAACCAGGGAGTCTGGACCGGCAGGAAAATAGAGCTCTGAAAATGAGGACGAAATATTAACAGTGTTACCGGAGTCACTGCGTTCAGGTTGAATAATTAAATCGTTGATCTTATGATCAAGAGGAACGGGGAAACCGAAATCACCGTTACTGTCTGTCCTGTCGTACATGAATTGAGCATTTTTCCCGGGAGAAGAAATGAAAACATATTCACCGGGGACTGGAGCAAGTGATTCAATATTTATTACTCTGCCGGTTATATAATGATTTTCACTTTCGGGTAAATATTTGATCTCAGGTAAATTACCAGATAAGATAACCTCCCAATCAATCCATCTGCTTCTGACTTTACCAAGGAATTCCTCAACAGAATCAGTATCCATCTCATTGATATTCCTGCCATTGAATGGTTCCGGTATCATTCCGAACTCACTTCCAAATGTGAGATAATTTACCAGATCGGATGACTTACCAGGAAAAGATTCCGGCGTAATTGCAATACTCAAGTCAGCTCCGGTAAATGAAGACAGAAGCATGTCCTCCGGCATTATCTCAACAGCAGATTTGCTCCCTGGCCTGGAGCTGATATTGGATTTTACCGATAGTTGATGCTTATTATCAGAGGGGGTCAGGACATATCTTTCGAAAAATGGTCTGCCAATGTCATTGAACAGAGTAATATGATTGATTCCGGGGGTAAGATCTTTTTTGAGGACCGCGACCTTTGTATCTCCTGTGAGGAGATCTATTTTCTTATTGACATCAATGATTCCCTGTGTCTGAATAAAAAGATAGCAGTGACCTGTATTCTCCGTGTATCCTGTATTATCAGATCTGATTTGTATATAAAACGTATCATTGCTGCTTGCTACATCACCTTTCAGACTTTTCTGGATTTCAGCTTTAACAGGTTCAATATCTTTACTACGGGACGAATATGTTACATCCGGAATCAGATGTACCGGTGTAATATTTATTGCATTATAAATCCTTACCTTTTTTGAATAACAATTTGATGGAAGGAAATTTTTCATCCAGTTTGTATAAGCTCTGATAACATAATCACCGCTGCTCAGTGTATCAGGCAGGAGTGCCGTTCCCGGACCTGATCCGCCATCAATTCCCACACGTTTCCGGACCACGGGCCGGTTCACCCAGTTAAGCACTTCAAAATATACCACTCTGCTCCGGTCCGAAAGTTTTATGCCAGGCCTTTCAATCACCAGGGTTTTGAACCACATCGTCTCACCGGCTATATATTCATCCCTGTCAGTTTGTATAAATACTTCCTCCCAGGGAATGTTTTCGCAGTATTTCGTAAATTTCCCGGCAATATCCTCATTGATTCTGTCTGTAAGCTGCCCTTCTGCAATCAGCGTTAAAAGAGAAAATGTAAGAAATAATATTGAGCCTGAATTTTTTTTCACCATTATCAGATTATTCATCATCATGCCAGAATCCGGGCTCAACGGCTGATCCTCTCAACCTGCAGTCAGCACAGTCGTGAAACCTGGTCAGTATCCAGTATTTCGTCATCCCTTGATAGCCTTCTGCTATAATCCACCAACGGCTGCCGAGCCCTGACACTCCATCGAGAGAAGTAACTGTCGTGTCTCCCTCAGTGCAATATAAATATCTGTCGGTCAACCCCTCAAAAGTATCTTTTATAAAGATCCTCTTCGAGCATACTGAGGAGACACTGAAATATCCCAGGACAGTTTCGGTCGAATCATCGGTACAATAAACGTTGCCGGCAATCGATGCCGGAGTCACATCATACATAGAGCCGACCTCTTCCGCAATATTCTTCACCTTTGACCAGTAATCATACTCCTGTCCGTCTATTGAATACTGGGTTACCAGGATACTGTATTTTACCTGAAAACGGTCGGAATATGGAGGAATATAATAGAGAGGGAACCCGGATACTTTATTCTCCTCCAGAAGTGAAGTGCTTTTTACACTGATGATCTCCGAGTTTTGCGTTAACCAGCATATCCGGTATTCGACCTTATAGGGAAGATGGAATTCCCAGGTTTCAGTAAATTCCCATCTGTAATTTTTACACTTATCAAAAGGGTCATGGGTATCAACATAAATCTGGCACCCGTTCATTATACCGAAATGAGAATCTACATCAACCTTTTTATAATAGACAGAGTCGATTGGCGGTACCTGTGCCATTTCAATAAATGAAGATTCATAAACACGATTCTTATCGCCAGGTCTGTTATTCTTTATCGTTAATTTATACCTGCGCCCGGCAATTCCCTGAAAATGCTCAGGATCCGTGTTATATTCTCCCGGATGACTTTCAGTTAAAATATAGGTATTTCCTGCATCACTACTGATGGTAACAGTGCACCCCTGGTAAGGGCTTTCCTTGTTTTTCCTTCCGAGAGGTACCGACCTGGTCAGCTTAATTGTATTGATACCATACAGGTCCGTAATCATTCCCTTGACTACAAGCATATCTTTCTCTTCCTCTGTCTCAGGAGTAAACGGAGTAATACAATTTCCGGCAAGTAAAATCAGAATTAATATAACCAGCAGTCTTATAGCTTTCATCTGTCAAAAAAATCAAAACTGAGTGTAAGCGAGGGTATAGCTCTTCCGAAAACTGATAATTTATAACCTCTTACCAGGTTGTTATTGTTAGTAAAATAAATACTATATACATTCTGTCGTGAAAGAACATTATAGATCGAAAATATCCAATGCGGATTAGCCAGTTTGCGGGCTTTCAGGTTCCCGCTTATCCTGAATGAGAGGTCCAGTCTCGAGTAAGCCGGAATCCTGTATTTATTTCTTTCGGAGTACTGCAGCAGAAGGACATCATTCATATAATAGGTAGCAACAGGATAGGTTATAGGACGGCCAGAGAACCAGGTATAGCTGGACGAAAAGCTAAACCTGCGGGAAATTAAATAGTTGAAACTGAGAACCAGGTCATTTGGCCTGTCGAAATTGGCAGGAAACCAGTTACCATTATTAATTATCTCCTCTTTGAAAGATCCGGTACTTTTCAGAAAAGTCCTGGAATATGTATATCCGGTGCTCCAGCGGACCTTCCCTACTGACTTTTTCAATGTCAGTTCAAGTCCGTAGGCTTTACCCTTAACAGGTAAGACATCTGTTTCAACATTTTCAATCATGACCGGTCTGGTTCCCCCTTTAAAATCTATTGTGTTCCGCATCACTTTATAATAGACTTCCACCGAAGCTTCAATTCTGTTTCTGAACAATAATTTGTAAAAACCGGCAGTATACTGATCACCTATTATGGGTTTAAGGTAATAATCACAAAGTTTCCAGGTATCCGATGGAGAAATTGATAATGTATTTGACAGAAGGTGGAGATGCTGCCGGGTCCGGTTATAATTTAACTTGACAGAACTATTGTCTGTGGCTCGTATGTTCAACGATGCTCTGAATTCAGGTCCCAGATAGAACTTGCTGATATCTCCCTTTCCAAATCGCAGAGTGTCTGTTATTGAAACCTCACTTTTTGTTATTCGCGGGTCATAAAGCATTACAGATTTATCGCCATATGCCACATAGGATGATAAACGGAATCCTGCATTCAATGAAATATATTCACTCAGTGCAAATTTATCTTCGATATAAACCGACCCTTCAAAAGCTTTTTCTTCCGGTATTATTTTTGATTCAACAATTGATGAATCGGAAGCCGGTAAATAAGTTCCCGGATTCACCGAATACCTTATAAGGTCAAGGCCATAATTGACCTCATGCCTGCCTCCGAACATATTGAAATCAGCTTTAAATCCCGAACTGTTTATTCTGTGCGACATATTAAAACCTTCAGCAGGGTGACTTGTGCTTGAGATATTGTAATTATAATCGCTGTTATTCAGTGTTACAATTGAAAAGAACCTGCTGTTAAAGAAATGACGCCACATCAGAGCAATGATTCGGTTATTGTAAGTATACAATGTGTCTGAATTGAACCTGAACCCATCATGGCTCAGATATGATGAAAAATCCAGCTTATTATTCTTATTGATATCATAACTTACTTTTCCGTTCAGATCATAAAAATTCGCGCTGCTACGTCTGATTGCCTTATTATCAATAAGACGCAAAACCCAGTTGGAGTATGTGGTTCTGCCGGTAAGAATAAATGAACCTGTGTCTTTTTTTACCGGTCCTTCCAATAAAATATGTGTAGTGACAGGGCTGATCCCGACATTCCCGAATAACTCCTTGCGGTTCCCTTCCCTTGCTGCGATATCAAGCACAGAAGAGATTCTGCCTCCGTAACGGATGGGGATACCTCCTTTATAAAGAGTGACATCTTTAATAATGTCGGAATTGACTGATGAAAAGAATCCGAAAAAATGTGATGAATTGTAAACTGGCGACCCATACAACAGTATCAGATTCTGATCTGCTGATCCACCCCTCACATTAAATCCCATTGAGCCCTCTCCAATTGATTGCACACCTGTTACCAGCAACACACTTTTAATAATATCGCTTTCCCCCATTGATGTAGGCATTATCCTGAATGTTGTGATGTCTATCTTTTCCACTCCCACTTCATTCCTCTGAAGAACCATATTTCTGTTAGCGGTAATCACTGTCTCCCTTAGCGGGACAAGAGTGCTGCTCATTTCAATATTCATCTCTCCGCTTCTGAATATGTCTGCATTTACCAGTTTCTCTTTCATCCCAATGAACGAGAATCTTACGTGATGAGTTCCCCTTGGTACCATGAGAGAATAATAACCGTACTGATTTGAATATGTACCCTTCGAAATTTTTGCAATAAGTACAGTTGCACCAGAGACCGGTTCTTTTGTATCCTTGTCGGTTATATACCCGGAAAGTGCTACATAACCTGGTCTGTTAATATCGGCAGGGTCGCCAATTTTGAAGAAAATATTCTCAGCCTGCTGGCTGGCTATCTGAAATTTGTAGTCGGATGGAGTCAGATATGTTTTCACTTTCTCATCCTTCTCATGATGAATCTTAACGGCATAATCCTTTGTTATATAAATATTCCGGGCATCATCTATGAAATAAAAGAGAGAATCTCCCCTGAAGGCAGAATCAAGAAGATCAGACAATAAAACAGGGCCATTGAATCCTCCAAGCTTCAGGTGCTCTACCCATTCATCCTTAAAAAAAAACTTTATACTATCCTTACTTTCCGCATTAGAAGCAAATTCTTTAAAAGTGAGCCCGCTATAATCCCAATCTATTCTTACTTTTTCCTGAGCAGACAATACCCATACAGGTAGCATTAACCACAATATTAATATTCTGAATTTCATATTCTCACTTTCCCCCAATGAGACTTTCACAAAACTCAACAAGCGGTATAAAACTTTCAGGATTTCTTTTTGTTACAGTCAGCCTCCTGGTTTTTATAAAATTCATGATTACCTTTTTATTACCACCATAAAGATTAATTATGTTTTTCGGACTATTTATCAGATGAATTTCTCCATCTTTTTTCAGGTAGATATAGCGGTATTGATTGAACAGATCATAGGTATTATTAACTGCCAGTAATTTTATTTCCTTTTTATACTTCACTAATAGCTCCGGGTTACCCTTATATAAAACATTGAAATACCCTTCGCCTGGTTCATTTCCATTTTCTTCAAGATTCTGAAAATCATATTTCCTGTTGTTGTATTCCATCGTAAAGCCATCTATCACCTCCTTTTTAAGCTTCAGAACTAAACCATTATCGGATTTTATCAATAAATCATCATTATAAATATCATACATGAGTTCCAGTCCTGTAAATAGTTTTCCGCTGATTAAAACTGTACCTGGCAGGAACATATTGGTAAAAAGAAATTGATTGCCCCTCACCCGGGAATAGAGGTTCCTCCAGACCCTTCCGTTGTACAGGATCTGATTTTCAATATCAATCTGTTTCTCCCGGTAATCAGGATCCAGTCTGGTACTGCCCGGAGCTATCTCCTGGGGATAACCCTGGTCGGATATTGCAAGTAAAAAGGTTATCAGCAAATGAAATTTTCTCATGTAAGCAATTTTCATCTATGTTCATTTCGTCAGCTGTGATCATCCGTTCCGGTTCTTTTCCCGGATCGGACAATTGAGCTTTAATTTATTCATAAAGCTTTTCTATATCTCTTTTTTCTGCCTTCCGGATTACGGTTTTTGGAAATGTACGTTTTTATAAAGTTAATAAAGAGATTGTAGCAATTCAAATAATAAATTACCGGCTGAAATCTGTTCAGATGGAATAATTCAATTTCACCCGATGAATGGTATATTACTAAAAAATAAACCTGCAACCATTTGATGAGCGTATCGCTCTTACAATTGCTCAGGAGTCGGGGGGAGGCGGGGCTGCCGCGTGGCGTGTCACAGAGACCTTAAGCGGGAAAAGGGAAACTCTAAGGAACGCGCAGGGTGTTCCATGGTATTATCAGGATCTCACCCAATTTAACAACGCGGTCAACAAACTGCCATTCGATCATCATGAGTTAATGGCAATGGTTGCACCCCGGGCATTGCTGGTACTGGGAAACCCCGATTATGAATGGCTGGCAGATGAGTCAGGCTACGTTTCGTGCAAGGCTGCTCAAAAAGTCTGGAAAACACTGGGAGTACCGGACAGGTTCGGATTTTCCATCGTTGCCGGACATGGTCATTGCCAGCTCCCGGATAGCCAGAAACCTGAGGTAGAAGCCTTTGTAGAAAAGTTCCTCCTCGGGAACAAAACTGCTGATACTAACATCTCAACCACTCCTTACAATACCGACCTTTCCCGATGGATTACATGGTAGGGAACCGGAGATTCGCCGGCATTACAGTAATTAATTTCATCAACCGGACCTTCAAGTAAAAAAACCCTTATGGCTTCCACTTCAAGGTCAGGTTCATCCCGGTTATGGCCTGGTGCAAAGCTCTTTGAATAAAACAGGGTCGAGTTCATCCATACCATAGATACCATAAAGGTGATTTGTTGTTACCCAGGGCATCCATTTCTCGGGTTGTCCATAGCCGCGGCGATTGCCGCTGAGGCTCCAGTGTTCCTGTTGCCAGCCGGGACCTTTCATGCCATAGAGGCGGCCGGGAAGAGCAAGCATGGCTTTAGTGTTATGCAGCAATATTCGGGCAACATCGAGGTAATGCTCATCGCCCGTGTATTTATACAGTTTGGCATACGTAGGAACTGATAAATCCAGGAACTGGTCGATCATTCCTGCCGTTTGTGCAGTTATGCCCTGGCCGCCGATCGTTGGGACACCCTTTTTCCAATGCAGGGTCGCATTATCGCCGTCTTCAGGCATCGGACAGTTCCAGATCCACATCCATGTCTCGGCAAAGTCGCCGGCAATGCGGGCACGGTTTAGCCATTTGGGATCTTTCGTGGCTTCATACAGTGACATAAAGGCCTCCATGGACAGCATTCCGGCCTCTTTATCAGTTATGTTTGGATTGTCAATGGCTCCACCTACGAAGATTCCCCGGCAGCCGTAATTCTGCCAGACATATTCAGCGGCACGTATGGCCGAGGCCAGATACTTCTGATCACCCAGTTGTTTTGTTAACAATGGGAATAGTGGAGCCACATTATAACTCGTAGCGCCTGATTCCTGGGCTACATCCTGAGTGCCCAGCATATACGAGCGGGCGAAAGAACCGTCAGGACGCTGCTGGGTCAGACACCAGTCGGCAAACTCCTTGCACCACCGGATCCATTCGGGGTGGTCGTGGCCAGCTTTTTTCTCACGTTCGTAAGCCTCCATCAGCGTGCGCATATCATCAGTAGCCTCTCGGATGAACCACTGGGGTGAGTTGGTCATTGATGGTTTGCCGGTTTTCAGGTTGACACCTGTAGCTACAGGCGGCGACATCGGCACTGTACGAATGAATGTAGCGATAACATCCAGAGCCTGCTGGCGCATTTTCTGGCCGCGGTTACTCTGATCCCTCTCTGATTCATATAATAGCATGTCTGCAGCTTCGATATTCTTGCCGACAAAACCCATTGTAGCCCTCCAGTAAAATGCCGGGTCGTTATTGTTGGTAAAGACTTCGCCGGTAACTGATGAAACGATGAACGGAAGACCCGTGCGCCCGTCAATAGTATAAACCTGACCGGAAAGCTGATCGGCCAGACTTTTGCGGACTACATCGATATCCTGCCAGTTGACGGCAGGTTTAAGAACCTGCCATGCCCAGCGAAAACTGTTGCGGATAAGATCGGGGAAAGATTCATGAGTTGCGAAGCGGAAGCCGATCTGGTAGGAATGTGAGAAGCCTTCTTTTACAGGATGGCAACGACGGGTCCATGTAACCTGGTAAGTTTCCTGAGGACCAGGCTGAAGTGGTTTTGCTGTTTGTGCCGGGGTGCCAAAGTATCCACCGCCACCGCCGCCGCTGGCTCTGTCCGCGCGGACGGAGCAAGTAGTTCCGGGAAAGCAGTATCCGATCTCGAATGCTCCGCCGGCTATCTCGTTGGCTCCGAAGGCTCCGAAGCCATAGCGTTCATCAATCGTTCCTTCCTTCGTGACTGAATTTCCCTTTGGCGCCATATCGAGGAGTGTCATGGAATCACCATTGCGGATGAATACACCCATCAGAGGGGCCGGAAGGCAGTCCTCCCGGAATGAGTAACGACGTGCCTTATCATATGTTGAATTTCCGGGACCTCTCCCATTATTTGTGGGATCACCATAGAGCAGCGATGGAGCAAGGAAACTGACATCAGGCCAGGTGAGATCCGGGGATGAGCTCAGCCGGATTGCAGAATTAAAACCGGCATTCTCCAGGGTACCGCTGACAGTCACATTCCGTATCAGGGACAGGATATTACTCTCAAGTGTCCACTGGTCCGTAACCATGAAACTCACGTTTCCTCCAGCATCTATATTGGCCTGGCAGGTTACGCTGTTACCTTTCCGCCTGACAGAATTATAGCCTGAACTTAGCTGACGAATATCGGTATCGGATCTGTAAAGTTCGATCTGAACTGGTTGCAACTGTTTGAAGGTCGCAGCCTGGCCCCCGGCAATTTCAATGCCCCATTTTCCCGAGCCATCACGAATAAGAGAAGCTGTCGCACCTGTGGGCACCGGGCCCAGCTGAATCCGATCTCCGGAATCTTTAACTGAGCCGGTAGAAAAACCAGAAGCATTAATATATAAACCATATGCAGAAATCAATAATAAGACAAACAGAAGTTTTTTCATGATTATAATTTTGAGATTGTACCCAGTTAGTTTTTCTATAACTGCCAAAGTTTTAAAATTATTGAAAAGTTTTTCAGAAAGCTGTTATATTAGAAAAAAATCCCAGGGTCATTGTATTTGTCTAATTTTCAGGGCCCAGTCAGTACCTGAAGGATTTCGCTTATCAGGGAAAGAAGGAACAGTCAGTAATCCTTTCTTATCTGTCCTGACAATTACAGGTTCTTTCCATTCTCCTTTGACAGTATCAAACCAATCCAGGGAATAAGATCTGCCTGGAATAAAACCTGAAATCTCAGGTAAAACCGATTGATTTTCAAAATATAATAATGCGAAATCCTTTTCCGGATCCCGCATCATGTATGACCATCCGTCAAGTCCGTCTTCAAAGCTTCCCGGTGCTTTCTGAGGATGGAGTTCCTTGTGACTTATTTCCAAAGATTGATATTTCACTCCTTCCGACAGGATAAATTCACTTAAATGTTTCATGTAATTTGCCGATTCGTATTTCATCGCGTCCCAGAAATGAGGACGAAATCCGGCAGGTTCTCCGGTTGACGTAATATCATATGCAGCAGTTCCGTGAACATGACCCGACAATCCTCCGGAAAGGACGGATCCGTACATCATGGACCGTGTAAAATAATTGTCGCGTGCAGAATTTGGAGCAGGACGCTCTCCGTGTGGCTTATTCAGTGAATGATCCCAGCCTGTATAATAAGGCTCAAAATTAATTGCCGGATAAGGAGGCTTAAGGTTAAAAAGTGTATCAAGCATGTCAGAAACACGGTGATCACGCGGATTATTACCGACGCTGTGCATTGTCAGCCACGGACACTTTTCACCATGGCCAAACTGAGTATAGGTTGAATTGTTTATCAGGGTGGTATGAGGCTGACCAAAAGGCAACGGACCATATTTTTTTAAATGATATGTCAGAGCTTCATTAAATTCATCCGCTGTAAGGCTGTACTCCTTTGGGATCCAATCCAGATGTATACCGCTGAAAATAATATTATATGCACCGTATCTTGAAATCAGGTATTGAATATACCGCGCATATGATTCATTGAAATCAAAATAAGCTTTCCAGGCAGGACAATTATCTCTTCTCACTGATTCAATAAGAGGAACAAATCCCTGGTCTGATAAATATTGCATCTTCTTGTCGAGGCTCTGAAAATATTCAGGAATAATTTTATCGAAATCAGCTACACCCTTATGTTCTTCCGACATTCTGAAAGGCCTGTTTCCTGATTCATCACGCATATCCTTTGAAGTCATCTGACCACCTTTAACCAGATAATCAAACTTCTCCCATGCATTTCTCAAATAAATGCCATTTGGGTCGGCATATGTGTTAGCATTGGTATCCGCCTCCCAGTTAGGGTAACAGGCAATCATGCTCACAGAATTAAATCCCTGGTTTTTACGATAATTAACTGCATCTTCAAAGCCTATTCCCGGACCAGGTACATAATCGTCCTGAGTAGCAGCATTCCTGAAAGGCAACCGCCAGGTAGATCCTGCCAACCATGTGTCACCAACAAGGAAGAATGGTGTTTTATCGGCATATTGTAGCGAATGACCGTTATCTGCCGGCCGGATAAAACCACGACGATTTGGGTTTTGAAGAAGTTCTTTTTCTGACCATCCGACAGCGGTAAACTCTCCCTGAATATGGTTTAATCCATTGTCATCGGGTTGATTCGAACCACTTGCCCATTGCCATTTCCCCGGTTTTGTAGCGACAACCCGTACTACAAAAACATTACTGCCATTCCAGAAGCCATAGATCCTTTTTGAAAAATCAGGACCTTTCAAATCTGCCCAGCAGGTAACGTCAGTATAATAATTATTGTATTTCTTTTCAGCTTTAAGGGTGATCTCATACAGCTCCCAGGTGTGTAAAACTTCAGGATTGCGGGCGTTAGTGACACCAAAAAATCCAATAAAGAAGAACAGGCATAAAATCCTGAAAATAAGCAGTTTTCGGAATTCAGAGCTCATATCGTATGTTTAAATTAGTAATATCAATTAAAAAAAAGTATAAAAAAGTTTCTGTTATGAGAAGGACTTTTGCACCAGGTGGGTATTGAATACGGCAGATTATTAATAAAAAATATAAGCTGTAATTGCAGAGGAGCTTAATCCTTTATACACCTTACAGATAAGCCAATCGGTTTCTTTTTGAAATTCCTGGTAGTTACATAAGTACTTCCGTAGTTCATAATATTATAATTGCCTGTTGGTTTATATGCCTTTAAATAGCTCCACCAGTAACCATTTTCTCCAATGTCAAAGAAATCGCCCAGATCGTTGCGGAAGCCTCCCGGGAGTGCATTAAAATGACTAATGTCAACACTTCCCGGATTTGGTCTTGCCCAATGTGTGGTACCAGGTTCCTTTAAGTAGTTTGCAGCGGAATTTGCCCCGCCAAATTTATTAAATAAAATTATCCATTCCTCATCAGACGGAATATGCCAGCCCACCGGACATAATTTGCCAGAATTTACTGCATACCAGTTATATAATGCCCCGTAGGTACTATAAGCTTCCTGGTTTTCATACCAGCAAAATGCTGGGCTCTCCATACGGTTCCATGCTATTTTATCTATTACGAGCGGGATTTCACTATTATCATTGAATCTGCTGGCTTTTAAATTCTCAGCCATCCATATAACATTATCATACCGGACGATCTTATATTTTTGTTCATCGCGCTGATCGATGATGAAATCGGATTCTTCCACAGTACTTGTCTGTATAATGTTAGTTTCCATCGCTGCTTCATCTTTTATACAGCGAACAGAATAACCTTCCGTCTTATTGAAGGAAAAGCTGTTTACATTACTACTGCTGAAATCCAAAAATTGAAACCAGGCAAAGTCTTTGGTGCTGTCGTTTGCGCTCCACCACTGTCCTTTAAAATTATAATAATCAAAAGATCCGGCAGAACTCCGGAGCCCCCCTGCAAGAGCTGTAAAACCGGTTTCATTAGTCGCTCCCGAGTTCGGTGACTGCCAGTGTTTTGTGCCTGCCTCCTTTAGTTTACCACCTGCAATTTTAGTTCCACCCAGATAATCAATAAGAATAGCCCATTCCTCTTTAGCAGGTACATGCCATCCGGCTGGACACAATTTATAGGTATTAACTGTATACCAGTTATATAATGCTCCGGTGATTTTGACATATGATGTATCGTTATTGTACCAGCAATATGCAGGTTTTTTCAATCTGCCCCATGCATTTTTAGCAGTTACAAGAGGGATATAAGCTCCATCATTAAACCGGGTTGTTCGTAAATTTTCCGCCATCCATACCTGATTACCCACAGTCAGGGTATTATAGGTATTACCGGCCAGATCTTTCAAAACTTGAGTAGTATTGAATGTTAAATCATTTCCATAGGTTGTACCGGCAATGTTCGAGGCTTTCACTCTGTAATGATAGGATGATTGAGCTTTCAAATCTGTCAATGCAACACTTACCGGGAAATCAGATATACTTTGAATTGCACTTCCGGCGGCATTAATCGACTCTCCATAATCTGTAGTGGTTCCAAATTCAAAAATTACTGTAGTCGGCAGGTTGTTTGAATTTACTGAACCCCGTAGAGTTGCTGATAATGAAGCGATTGCCGTTGCCGAATCAGTTCTGGTAATTGGAAGCTGTAATGTACTGAATGTCTGATCTTTGCCAAAAGTAATTCCAGCTGCACTTTCAGCTTTGACTCTGAAATGGTAAAGCGTTTTTTCAGCAAGACCGGATAATCCGTAGCTTAATCTTTTTGTTTCATTCCCTGAAACAGGACTCTGGGATGCGGTTACAGTATAACCATAATCAGTGGTAATACCATATTCAAACGTAACAATTGTACCTGCATTTTTTGCGCTTACTGAACCATTCAGCAAAGCTTCATAGGCACTTATTGATGTGGCAGGATCAGTTTCAGCATCAGGAGGGATAAGTGTTTTAAGTGTCTGATCAGGGCCATAAGTTACTCCGGCAATGTTTTCAGCTCTGACCCGGAAATGATATACTGTTCCGGGTTCCAGGTCTGTGAGATCGGCACTGACTGTTACAGGAACAGATCCTGTAACAGGACTTTGATTTGCAGAAATTGAGGATCCGTAATCTTTTGTGACTCCATATTCAAATGATATGATCGTAAAAGCCAGATTTGGATTTACTTTTCCAATCAGAGTAGCTTTTCTTGCAAATACAGCATTTGCTGAGTCAGTAGTGGCCAGAGGATTTCTGCCTTTGATACAACGGATTGAAAGTCCTGATGTATATGCTCGTAAACTATCGGTTTTGAAAGAAGCTGAAGCTGAAGTCAGATATTTTATATGACCCTCAGCAGTATAAAATCCGGCATATGAACCAAGGTTCCTGTAATCTGATTTTTCTTCTCTTGAACCTGAGGGCAGGGCAGAAAATCCGCTTTTATTTGTACCGGAGGTATTAGGTAAAATCCAGTAATTTGAACCGGATTCTTTCATTTTTCCTCCTGCATTCGTAAATCCACCCAATTCAGATGTCAGCGAGTCCCAGTCAGCATTTGTTGGTAAATGCCATCCGGCAGGGCAAAGGTTTCTTACATCCGAAACTGCATAGTAGTTATACAACCTGCCATACCTGGAGGCATTTGATAAGCTGTTATTATAAATACATAATGCAGGAGATGCAGCAGAGCTCCACGATACAAGATCTTTTAGTTCAGGAATTGTATCTCCGTTATTAAAGCTTATATAATTCAGGTTCTTCAGGGTCCATAACTGGTTTCCTATCTTTACAGTTTTGTAATTATTTACCTCTCTCGGATCCAGAAAGTAATCAACACCATCAGAAACTGTAACTGAGCTTCTTTCACGGTTAAAATAAAAATCTTCAATCAATGAAGAAGATTTCCAGGGTATCTGTTTATTATTTGATTTTTGTGATACGACTCTTCCGACGACCATGAACATCTGGTCAATGGTCAGATCAGGGATTATAATACTTTCAAGCAAGGCTGAGGTATAAAGACTATTATTGCCGCTGCCATCCGATGCTGTGCTTCCCGGAGAAGTGGAATAAGCAATAAATGTATTATTTGATGCTTTCATCAAAGCTAAACCTTTTCCGGTTACAGCCCTTGACCAGCTTCTTTCGAATGGATTATTGCGGCAGGCGTCTAAAATCATAATTTTAATACTGGCGCCTGATTCGTCCATTAGCGCCATCACTCTGTCGGCCGGCACACAATCATATTCTACATAAGCTTCAGATTGTAAAGTTGCATCAACAGGTATCAGATAATTTAGACCTCCGGATTGCACTCCGTGTCCTGCATAAAAAAACAAAGCAACATCAGCACCTTCAAGCTTCACCCTGAAATCATCAATAGCCTTTTTCATGTCTTTTTGTTCAAGGTTTAAGTAGGAGAGAACAAAAAAACCAAGCTTCTGAAGGACAGTGGTCATGGCTTTTCCATCATTCTCGGGGTTTGCCAGGACACTGGAGGAATAGTTACCATTTCCTATGACCAATGCAATTTTCTTTAGTGGTCCCTGTTTATCGGTAGTCTGAGAAATAATATCCGGCTGGAACAGGAGAAATGAAGCCATGATTAAGAGTAACTTACTTTTCATGAAGCATTCTTAATATTAACTATCCAAATTTAATAATTATTTTATAATCAGCGTATTAAATATTATTGTTGATTCAGACAAAAACAAAATGGCTTTTCAGGCTTTTATATAAAAATAACAGATAAAAGCCTTATCTGTAGAATTCAAAATCCCATTCTTTTGGATATACCCAGACCTCAAAGGGTTTCGTGGTGGTTCTGAGAGTATTACCCTCTTTATCAATGGTGCAAATATTTACTTTATAAAAACCTATATGTGATGTTTCCAGATGACAGCTGGCAAACTGGTTATTCTGCATTCTGTCTGATTCACCTGTTTGCATTTCTCCATCCGGAATTAACTCTCCCGTCACGAATTTATAGGGATAAAACTGGTACTTTAAAATAATGAATTTGTCATCACCTGATAAATTGTCATGGGCATTGTAATTTACCAGCTGGTTTTCCGAATGTTGATTTCTGACATTCTCTAATTCATATCCTGGATCCTTATCGGAAATTGAATATTTAATGATCCGGAGGCTTGTGACCTGGCCATTAAGTTCATGTATTCCTTTTTCGATTCCTGCAAATCCCCTTCCAACCATCAAAACTTTTTTCAGAGAATCCCCCTGGTTCCGGTTAGTATAGTTTGTTACATCTTTAAAAAATAATTGAGAAGAATCGGGGAAAAAAGCGTGAGGGAAAATGTTCAGTATATTCGCCCCTTTTTTCAACTGAAGGATCATTCCTTCAGGTTTTTTATCAATAATGAACGTGTAATTTCCACCTGTAATTAATGGACCAAAGGTATCTCTGCAATATTGAGGCTGCCGATAAGTACATATAGTATAAAATAAATATTCTACAGAGAAAGGGATGACATTGTAATGACCGATTTCAACAGCCATATGAAATTTTGGTTCCTCTGTATAATCATCATAGTTGTTTTTATTCATGGAACCATAGTAAAATAGCGGCATGAAATAAGTAAGTCCTCCTCCGTTATATTGAAAATCAATCTCTATTCTGCCGTACCGGAGCTCCTTAACATCTTCAGGAATAGCATTATCTTCATAAATACCGGTGGTAAATTCTCTGACTAAACTTTCGCTGTATTCAATATTTTTATAGGTCCCTGTATAATTACTGATTATCGGGTTATCAGAATCAGCATCTTTATTACAGCTGAAGACTGATACGGTTATCAGGATTAATAGATATGTTAATCGATTTCCCAATTTTGAATTTTCCGGTTATTTCCCATAAATACAATCCCATTCATTTATTTTGACCGGAAAATCTAAAATGTTGTATTCGTATACATTACTTCTCGTACTATGCGATTCGGACGGACCATTATATGAAACAGAAGTCTCCTTTATTATATTATTCTTGTTGGTAAATTTACCAGGATCGCCTTCACATGCAAATACCTGATATGGATTATTTTTATCATCAAATTCGTATAAAACCGTTTTTGTCAGTTTTATTTCTGAATAATTCGAGTATTGATCATCCCTTGTTATATTCCCGTTATTATCATATGTATAATCATGAAATTCTATCAGCACTTCCTGGGGGTTGAAATAACTTAACTTTACAACTCTATCATTCTCGTAATCATATGTCTGGTAAGAGATAAGCTGTGAATTCCCGTTGCCGGTAAAGTAATCCGATCTCTTTATTAATCTCAGTGCATCATTATATTCAAATTCTGAATATTGAGATACCTCGGCTTTTCTTGGATCTGTTTCCGGCGACTGTCCCGGAATCATAACACAGCTGAACGGATTGAAAGAATAAGCCACTTCCACCTTATTTAAGAGATTCCGGGAATCGTAAGAAAATTTTTGATACTTAAATGGCTCTGTTGACTCATAAATAAGGCAACTGCTGTTATAAGTCAATCCATGAATCGCCAGATCACCTGAATTGACCTGACTGATTAATGTATTGCTGTAGCAGAGATTCTCATCTTTGTTTTCCTTGGTGCACATGGTAACAGACAGGAAAACAATAGTAATTATAAGTGTAAATTTTTTCATGTTTTCGAATTTGACTATCAAATTTACTTCTTTTTTAATTTTGGAAAAATATCTCATGAACTTTATTTCTAATTTACAGAGTGTAACTTGCATAAAGTCTGTTGTTATTCATAAATTTCCAAACTTCCCGGTCAGCCAATTTACAATTTTCAATCTTGTACATCGGAACTGTGCCGGGATTAATGAAAGATATTTTCCCTATATTTAAGAATTAACAGGAATAAGATGAAAGGCAGCAATTGGCTTAAGATCGGAGGAACCCTGATGATGGGGTTATTTGTTGCTTATCTGGACAGAATTAACCTCTCGATTGCGCTTCCGTCACTTTCGCAGGAATTGGGATTTACGGGATCCAGATTTGCAATCACATCAAGCTGGGCTCTTACTACATTCCTGATCGGGTATGCCGGGGCAAATATCTTCGGTGGTATTTTCACCCGAAGGGCTGATCCCAAATGGGTAGTTATTTCCCTGATGGCACTCTGGTCACTTGCTACCTTTTTCACAGGACTTGTGGGCTCATTGTTTACTTTACTGGCAATGAGGGCAATCCTTGGTATTGCTGAAGGTGTTTACTGGCCCCAGCAGTCTCGTTTTGCCAGATCCTGGTTTGCACCTCATGAACTGACCCGGGCAAATTCCCTGATTCAATACTATGGACAATATATTGCGCTGACTTTAGGTTTTTTCATATTAACCCCTGTTTATGATAAACTGGGCTGGAGATTCCTGTTTTATCTTACCGCAGCCCTGGGCATGTTCATAATGGTGCCATTGTTTTCAATCTTGTTAAAGAAAGAATCTGAGGCACCATATCCTGTCAAATCTACCGGGACTGCTACTAAACTTACGCTTAAATCGCTGGGAGGAAAACCAATTTTCTTTCTGATATTCAGCAACTTAACACAGGCTATGCTATTCTGGGGTGTCACATTATGGCTGCCAATGGTAGTTAAATCCCTGGGATACAGCGGTTTTAAACAAGGCCTTGGAAGTGCATTCCCCTACCTGACGGCAATAATTCTGGCAATTCCAATGTCTTACATCAGCGACAAAACAGGAAAACGGCTCCTGATTGCAACTCTTGGACTTATCATACCGGGATCGCTGATGATTTTGTTACCGTTCGTTGACAGCGGATTAGTAAAGTTAATACTTATATCCTTTGCCCTTGGATATGGGGCAAGTAACTATTCTCCTAATTTCTGGACAATTCTGCAGTCAAATGTGGAACCAGCTGCTGTCGGGCCCGCCGCAGGCATATTAAATGGTATAGCAGCAGGTGGTGGCGGAACACTTGCCGGATTTATTGTTGGAATACTCCTGAAAAGTACAGGTTCTTATATGCCAGGCTTTGTTGTCCTGGGTATTCTGATAATACTTGGAGGATTTTCCATGGTACTCTACGGAAAATTCACCCGAAAGGCTGTTGTGTAATATTATATTGAGCTTTTCCTTACCTCCACCCCTGCCAGCTTCTCATAAAATAGTTGCTTATGACAGGATCTTTTTTGCTGCCCGGATAACGGCTGTCTCATTGAGATTATAAAGATCGAGAAGCGATTCATAATCAGTGGCTGACTGCCCAAAAACATCATTTATGGCAATGGGTTCAACCGGAAGTGCTCTTCCCCGCAGAATGAAAGTTATAATACTGGCTAGCCCTCCTATAACAGAATGCTCTTCAAGAGTAATTACGCCTCTGACCCCCTGTACAAGTTCTTTAACAGCTTCTTCATTTACCGGTTTCAGGGAGCTTACATTAACCACGCGTAATGAAATTCCATCCTGATCCAGTATTTCTGCTGCTTTCAGGGCTTTCCAGACCATATATCCGTTTGCAAAAATAACAATATCAGCTCCCTGACGAATTACAACAGGCATACCTGTTTTAAACTCTTTATCCTCATCTGTCATATCAGGCATTTCATTCCTGTTAATACGTATGTAAACGGGACCTGCATAATCGACTGCTGCCTGAACAATTTTCCTTGTTTCGATTCCATCTGCCGGTGCCAGAACAGTCATATTCGGTATTGCCCTCATAAGAGCAATATCTTCAATGCCCTGATGAGTTGCGCCGTCACTATAATCAGAAAGGCCGCAGCTTGAACCAATAATTTTTACATTAAGCTTTCCCAGGCAGACACTTTGACGGATCTGATCATAAACTCTTCCGGTTGAAAAGACGGCAAAAGAATTTACGAAGGGGATCTTGCCTGAGATTGCCAGACCTGCTGCAGTGGAAACCATATTTGCCTCAGCTATACCCATTTCAAAATATCTTTCAGGGAAGGATTCCTGGAATAAACTTGACATTGTTGATTTGCCAAGATCGGCTTCCAGAACGACAATCCTTTCATTTTTCTTGCCCAGTTCAACGAGTGTCTTCCCATAAACAACCCTGCAATTCTGCTTTCCCATAATGATCCATTTTTATATGCTGACGGCCTCCAATGCTTCTTTATATTGTTCCTCGCTCATAATACCGTTATGAAAAGCTGCTTTATTTTCAGCAAAAGGAATTCCTTTTCCTTTAACCGTATGAGCTATAATTAAAGTGGGCTTATTCTTATTTTGAGCTGAAAGGTTCAGGGCATTTTCTATCTCGATGAAATTATGCCCGTCAATCTCAATTACGTGCCAGTTGTCAGCAAGCCATTTCTCCTTATGCGGATTTGAATCGAACCTTTCAATAACCGGACCTGTAGCCTGGACCCTGTTCTTGTCGAGTATAGCAGTCAGATTATCCAGCTTATAATATGATGCTGCCATTGAAGCTTCCCAAATCTGTCCTTCAGCTATTTCTCCGTCACCCATCAGACAATAAACCCGGTAACTGAGTTTATCGAGTTTCCCGGCCAAAGCAATGCCGCATGAGATACTTAATCCCTGACCCAATGATCCTGTATTTGCCTCAATACCAGGTACTCTCAACATATCCGGATGTCCCTGGAGAATGGACCCAATCTGTTTGATGGTTTTCAGTTCTTCGTGAGGGAAATATCCGCATTCTGACAAGGCTGCATACAGCGCCAACGCAGCATGTCCCTTGCTTAAGATAAACCGGTCTCTCAAAGGCCATTTAGGATCAGACGGGTTATGCCTCATCTTATGGAAATACAGGAGAGTCAGAAGGTCCGCAATTGAGCATGAACCTCCCAGGTGTCCCGGTGTTCCGGGTCCTATCATTCTGACAATTAAGTGCCTGAGTTTCCTGGCAATTTTTTCAAATTCTTTTATCTGATCATCTGAAAGTGACATATTTGTGCTATTAAATTGAAATATTAAATCCAGTTTTCCGGAAAAATCAAAATTAATTTTCCGGCAGATAATTTAAAAATTGATCATTGCTTTCATCACACCATCTTTATATCCAGCAACCAGTTCAAAAGCTTCCCTGATCTGATCAAATCTGAATGTGTGTGTCTGCATTTTATCCGGTTTGATGCCACCATCTGATATCAGTTCAAGAGTAGTTTCCAGGGATTTGTTCTGTCGTCTGACATTCTGAATACATAACTCCTTTTTTCTCATCTCATCGGTCCCCAGTATCCAATTATCGAAAGCCGGCACACCCACTATCACAAATTTGCCTCCTGGTTTCAGCAACCGTATGGCCTGGTCCAGTGCCTCCTGTTTTCCGCAGCATTCGAAGACCGCATCGAGTTGAAGGGTTTCTCTTTCCAGTATTTCCTTTACAATATCTTCTTTATCGGGATTCCCTGTCCAGTGCGCACCCATAGCTGATGCAAGTGATAATCGTTCATCAAGCAGATCAGTCATATAAACCTTGCCGGCACCATAGTGAACAGCCGAAAGCATTACACTTATTCCTATCGGACCCGATCCGAGAATTGCCACTTTAGTATTTTTTAGCGGTACCGACAACCTGGAGGCATACAATCCGACTGATAAAGGCTCAGACAGAGCTGCCTGATCAAGGGTTATATTTTCTTCCAGCGGAAAGCAACTGGCAGAAGGTATTACAACATATTCCGACATACAGCCCTCAGCCTGCCCGGGGCAACCTAAAAACAGAATATTCCTGCAGGTATGAAACCGGCCGCTTTTGCACTGGTCGCAGGAGAAACATGGCATGGAAGGATCAATTGCAATTCGGTCTCCAGGTCTGACATTTTTCACTGCGTTCCCTATTTTTTCAACAATTCCGGAACCTTCATGACCAAGTGTAAACGGATATTTGACTACCTGACTGCCGATCCTCCCTTCTTTGTAATAATGTATATCGGAACCGCATATCCCGACCGATTTCATCTTAACGAGTACCCCGTAAGGATCCTTTATCTCAGGTGCCGGTTTCTCCATAATCTCCATCTTCTTCAGACCGGTCAGAATCATTGCTTTCATAGTATCAGATATTAAATTGAGATTATTATAGCTGTTAAAAGAAGTTTCCGAAAATATTAAAAAAAATCCGTTGAACCATATTAAAAGCTTCTATTAATTTTCAGGCTCTCTTGAAATTGACAAAATGCAAATGTTTTGAGCCCGGGCATATACCAACCTGGTTGCAGGCAGAAGTTCCTTAATTACAGATATTTTAAAAGATCCTGTACTTTATAAGATCTTCAGCGATGAAAATGTCCCTGTGAAACAGGTAACCTGTATAAACAGTAAAATGACCGGAGTTAAGGGAGTAGAGATTATCAGATAAGGATTGTCGTTTCCCTGATTATTTTGCCATCATCGTCTGTGCCATAGGCTTTTATGCCAATGCTGATCTTAATTTCACCGATATTATCCACTAAAGAACTAATGATATTCTTAAGCTCTTCTGAATCCATTTCGTCATAGTCTTCAAGATCGAAATAAAAATGAACGAAAAGAATACAATCTTCGTTTTTTATTTTGCTTAATTCCTTGACTAATTTTACCAGCCAGATTAGTGTGGATGAATTGAAATATTCAAGGTTCAGGCGGAGATTAGTAATAAGATGAGGTGATTTAATATATTCACTGGTCCATTTCAACAGAGGCTCATATACTTTAGCAGCATTCTCCGGAGTCGATTTGCCATACAAAATAAGCTCTCCGGTGTGATGGTTAAAATCTATCTGAGGACTCCTCGAAGTCCCCTCGACATATATATCCTTAAAATCTGCCATTATTAAAATGGAGCATAAACCTGAAATAACCAAATCCTTTTATAAGTCTAAATATGAGATAAATTATTCAATATTACTTCATTCTATGTCAAAACTACAAGCCGTTAGTCAAATTATTTTAACTATTCACTAATTCTTTTCAACAACAAAAAGAATTATAATATGTTCAACGGTTATTTTAACAGAAAAGTGCTATTCAATCAGAACTATAACAAACAAAATACGAACAATCCCGGAATCAGAAAATTAAGGTCCTGTAAATATTAAATTTGTAATCAGGTCAGTCTAAGCTGAATTAATATTATTCCTTGTCTACTTACCCCCGAATAATACAAACATAAAAGCTGCCAGAGATGCTCCGGCAATGGGTCCTAAAATCGGGACCCATGAATATTTCCAATCACTGTCCCTTTTCTTAGGTATCGGTAAAATGAAATGCATTATCCTTGGACCCAGGTCGCGGGCAGGGTTTATTGCATAGCCTGTGGGCCCGCCGAGAGAAAGCCCGATCCCAAGTACAACAAGTGCAACCGGCAGGGCGTTCAATGCTCCAAGGCCAACTTCCGGTTCTGCCATATAAAGAACCGCAAGTGCAAGAACATAAGTACCAATGGCTTCAGTTATGAAATTATACCAGTAGCTCCTGATATTAGGTAAAGTACAGAAGACTGCCAGCTTTGAATCGCCATCTTCAGTCGCATCAAAATGCTTTTTATATGCCAGCCATGCCAGTCCTGAACCAAACATGGCGCCCAGTAGTTGCGCACAGATGTACAACGGCGCCTGAGCTATGGAAAACTTGCCCGACAGAACCATTGCGATGGTGACAGCCGGATTAAGATGGGCACCACTGACATCGGCGGCTATCAGAACTCCGGTGAAAACCCCGATAGCCCACCCGAAGGAAATTACTATCCATCCACTGTTGTACCCCTTGGTTTTGATCAGGAGAACATTTGCGACAACCCCGCTCCCAAAAACAAGGATCATGGCGGTACCGAAAAATTCTGCGAAGAATTGGTTCATGGTTTTTTGTGATTAGCGATTAGTGATTGGTGATCAGTTATTGGTTATAATTAATTTGGCTGTAGTCTGAATTCAGAAGTTTTTTCACTTATCGTCAGCCCATGTTTGTGCTGCTTTTACAGCTCTGTACCAGCCGTTTATAAGTGATTTTGTTTCATTGGCAGTTAACAAAGGAGAGAATGTCCTGTCAATTTGCCATTGCTTCTTTATCTCCTCAATATCATTCCAATAATTAACTGCAAGTCCTGCCAGGTATGCTGCACCTAATGCTGTTGTCTCGGTTATTTTCGGCCGCACCACCCTGACCTGTAAAAGGTCGGACTGGAACTGCATCAGACTGTTGTTAACCGTTGCACCTCCGTCTACCCGGAGCTCAGCTATGTCGATACCTGAATCTTTATTCATAGCTATAAGCACCTCAAGGGTCTGATATGCAATACTGTCTATAGCTGCCCTTGCAATATGGGCTGCTGTTGAACCTCTTGTGATCCCGGTTATCGTCCCGCGGGCATGCTGGTTCCAGTAAGGCGCTCCGAGACCCGCAAATGCAGGGACAAAATAAACCCCCTCACTGTCTTTAACCTTAGCTGCGAGCTTTTCAATATCAGATGATTTTTTGATTATGCCAAGGCTGTCACGCAGCCATTGCACAACGGCGCCGGCAATAAAAATGCTCCCTTCCAGTGCATAATTGGTCTTATCCCCTATTTTCCATGCGATGGTGGTCAGCAGCTTTGATTTGGATTCAATGGGCCTGGTCCCTATATTCATCATCATAAAGCATCCGGTGCCATATGTATTTTTTACCATGCCAGGATCAACACACATCTGACCGAATAAGGCTGCCTGCTGATCGCCGGCTATGCCTGCCACCGGAATCGGGGAAGAGAAATGCCCCGCTGTCTCTCCGTATATCTCACTGGATGATCTCACTAAAGGAAGAATGCTCTCCGGGATATCGAAAAGTTCTAGTAATTCGGAATCCCATGTTAATTTATGAATATTGAAAAGCATTGTTCTTGATGCATTTGAAACATCTGTTATATGAAGCCGGCCTTTTGTCAGGTTCCAGACAAGCCATGCATCAACGGTTCCGAATGCCAGCTCACCCTTATCAGCTTTTTTCCTGGCGCCTTTTACGTTATCAAGAATCCATTTCAGCTTTGTCGCGGAGAAATATGCATCAATGATAAGTCCTGTCTTTTCAAGGATCGTCTGGCTCAAGCCATCATTCTTAAGCTGATCGCAATAATCCGCTGTGCGCCTGTCCTGCCATACAATGGCATTATATACTGGCTTGCCGGACTGCCTCTCCCATACCACTGTCGTTTCGCGCTGATTTGTAATCCCAATAGATGCAATACCTGAACTGTCGGTCCCTGCTTTCGTCATAGCTTCGAGGGCAACGCCTGCCTGGGTGGACCATATTTCTTCCGGATCATGTTCAACCCAGCCAGGCTTCGGAAAATGCTGGGTGAATTCCTTCTGTGCCGATGAAACCGGCAAACCTTTATGGTTAAAAACAATCGCTCTTGAACTGGTAGTACCCTGGTCGAGAGCCAGAATAAATTTTTTCATATCCGGAATGTTAAATGGTTTTTCAAAGATAGTTCTCGCATAGTTTTCTGTACTCTTCAAGCTGTTTTATTTTCCAGATGTCGTCATGCTCAAGCTCTGAAGCCATCAGGTCAGCAACTTCAGTAGCAATCCTGAGGCTTGCCTGAACGTCCAGAAACAGAGACCGTGTTCTCCGTGCAAGCACATCTTCAAGAGCGACAGGCATCTCGTTTCTGCAAATCCAGATGATCTCTGCCGCTGTATAAGGAAGGGCCGGATCCAGCGTTTCGCCAAGAGCGGGATTTTCATCCATCAGTTTTTCAATCTCTGATGCCCCGGCGCCATATATTTTCAATCTTCCATTCTTCAGCTTTTCTGCATCCCTGCTGAATCTGAAACTCCTAGTAATGCATTTTTGCGGTACAAGAATTCCTGATTTAATTGCCCTGTCGATGGTCTCTTCAGCCATTCTCCTGTATGAGGTCCATTTTCCGCCGATAATGGATAGCAACCCTGATGCAGAAAGCGTTATTTTATGTCTCCGGGATATTTCCTTTGTTGATGATGGATTGCCCGGGTCTGCAGCCAGTGGCCTTAATCCTGCAAAAACAGACCGGATATCTTTTCTCGAGAGAGGCCTGGTCATATATTTTCCCGCGGTTCTTAATAAAAAATCTATCTCCTGCTGAAGCGCTCTGGGTTCCTGTGTTATATTATCAAGCGGAGTGTCAGTTGTACCAACAATAACCTTTCCATACCAGGGGATTGCAAAAAGGACCCTGCCATCATCTGTTTTCGGGATCATTATTGCAGAGCTGCTTTCCAGGAATGAATTATCAATAACAATATGGACTCCCTGGCTTGGACGTATAGCAGGCTGAGACTGAGGATCATCCATTTGATGTATGGCATCGGCAAAAACACCTGTTGCATTGATAATCAGCCTGCCTTTCAGTTTATGAACCTTACCTGTGATCTCGTCAGTTGCATCCACCCCCGTCAGCTTTCCGGTTTCATTCTTAAGAAGACCCGTCACCCTGAAGTAATTCAGGATTATCCCGCCATTATGATAACATGACTGGGCAAGCGCTACTGCCATGCGGGAATCATCAAACTGACCGTCATGATAAACCACTCCTCCTTTAAGCCCTTTCCCATTTAAAAAAGGAAGCCGTTCAAGCGTCTTATTCCTGCTTATAAAATATGATTTCCCCAGGCTGAATCTCCCTGCCAGAAGATCATAAAACTTCAGCCCCGCACTGTAAATAAAAACGTCCCGGTATGTATAAACAGGAATTATAAATTCCTGGTTTGCAGTAATATTCGGTGCATTCTTCAGCATTATTCCGCGTTCGTACAGTGCTTCTCTGACAAGAAGAATGTCACCCTGGGCAAGGTACCTTACTCCGCCATGAACCAGCTTTGTGCTCCGGGACGAGGTAGCTTTAGCAAAATCGGATTGTTCAAGCAAAACAGTTTTATAACCCCTCAGAACGGCATCAAGAGCGATGCCAAGCCCCGTAGCACCGCCACCAATAACAATTATATCCCAGGTAAGATCTTTATTTAGTTGTAATTCAGCAATTAACTTGCTTCGATCCATAATGAAAGAGGGAATAAAAATTGAATAATAATATTACAATAAATAAGCGAGTCCGCAAAGAACAGATTTTGATAACTTTGAACCGTTATTTGAAATGATCTTGCAATAGCCGGCATTATGAAAAAGATTTTTACTGCAGTCGTATCAATGATATTCTTGATCTCGCTGGTTTCCGGACAGGGTAAAAGGAGTGCACTTTTGATTATTGATATCCAGGATTTTTATTTCCCCGGAGGCAGGTCCGCCCTTGTGGATCCCGAGAAAGCAGCATTGAATGCGGCTAAGCTCCTTGATTATTTCAGAAAGGAGAATCTTACCGTTATCCATGTGCGTCATAATTCTGAAACGGGTGGGAAAATTAATGATCTGGTTAAGCCGTTACCTGGTGAAAAGATCTTTTCAAAGGATGAGGTGAACTGTTTTAAGGGTACGGCTCTGAATGAATATCTTAAATCCCAGAATATAGATTCTCTGGTTATTTGCGGCATGCAGACCCAGATGTGTGTTGAAGCAGCAACAAGGGCAGCATCAGACTTTGGTTATAAATGCATTCTTGTGCATGATGCCTGTGCAACAAAAGACCTTAAGTTCGGCGATTATACAATAAAGGCTGCTGACGTCCATTATTCAACGCTGGCTACCCTCAGAAGCTATGCCATGGTAGAAAGCACTGAAGAGTTTCTCGGGAAATAATAATCTAATTTTCGAAATTGAGACAAGTGGGTCCTTTTATTCCGGAAATCATAACCGGGTTTTAACTTTAGATTCTACTGCTTAATGTTAAATATTAATCCCTTCTGTTATTTTTGACCTCATGCCCCCTCACGATAGCTATCGGGACCCCTTCTCCCAGTGATCATCGACCTCATCCCCCAGCCCCTTCTCCCAGGGGAGAAGGGGTGTAACTAACTGTATATCTATAATATAGCCCCTCTCCCCCCGGGAGAGGGGTTGGGGTGAGGTCAAAGAAAACCGGGAGAGAATTTGGGGTGAGGTCAAAGAAAACCGGGAGAGGGGTTGGGGTGAGGTCAAAGAAAACCGGGAGAGAATTTGGGGTGAGGTCAAAGAAAACCGGGAGAGAATTTGGGGTAAGGTCAAAGAAAACCGGGAGAGGGGTTGGGGTGAGGTCAAAGAAAATCGGGAAATGGGTTGGAATGAGGTAAAGAAAAATTAAAATGGAAAAGGGGAGAGCAGGGGTGTTTTATTATTTATTATACTCGTCAAAAAAGTCATTTCCTTTATCGTCGGTCATAATGAATGCAGCCATATTTTCGACCCTTATTTTTCTTACAGCTTCCATCCCCAGATCCTCAAAATCAACCACTTCCACAGATTTTATGTTTTCAGCCGCAAGGATAGCAGCCGGTCCGCCTATTGATCCCAGATAAAAGCCTCCGTGTTTCCTGCAGGCGTCAATCACAGACCTGTTGCGGTTGCCCTTGGCAATCATGATGAGGGATCCGCCAAGTGACTGGAACTGATCAACATAAGCATCCATCCTTCCTGCTGTTGTAGGGCCAAAACTGCCGGAGGGCATGCCGGCCGGTGTTTTGGCAGGACCTGCATAATAAACAGGATGATTTTTGAAATATTCGGGTATTGGTTTTCCTTCATCAATCATTTTTTTGATACGGGCGTGGGCAATATCACGGGCAACCACCAGTGTTCCTGTCAGGCTTAGCCTCGTTTTTACTGGATATTTCGTAAGCTGGGCAAGAACTTCATTAATAGGCCGGTCAAGGTCGACCACCACAGGTTTTTCAAGTTCCGGAGCTTTTGCCGGCATAAACCGGGATGGATCCTTCTCAAGCTCTTCGAGATAAATTCCTTTTTCGTTGATCCTTGCCTTTACATTTCTGTCTGCACTACAGCTCACTCCAATGCCCACAGGACATGATGCAGCATGACGCGGCATCCGGATGACCCTTACATCGTGAACAAAATATTTACCTCCAAACTGAGCGCCCACTCCATATTCATGACACAGTTTTTCAATTTTTTTCTCCCATTCAATATCACGGAAAGGTCTGCCGCTATCCTTACCTGTTGTTGGAAGATAATCAAGATAACCTGCTGAAGCTTCTTTAACGGTTTTGAGAGTTGCTTCAGCGGATGTTCCTCCGATTACCAGAGCCAGATGATACGGAGGACAGGCTGATGTACCAAGTTCCTTTAATTTTTCCTTTACAAATTTTACCAGGGACTCTTCATTCAGAAGTGATTTCGTCTGCTGATAAAGAAATGTCTTATTGGCAGATCCCCCTCCCTTTGTAATGAAAAGGAATTCATAGGAATTGCCCTCAACTGAATAAATGTCAATCTGTGCCGGAAGATTGGAACCTGTATTCTTCTCTTCAAACATCGAATACGGAACTACCTGGGAATATCTCAGGTTCTTATCCTTATAAGTCTCGTATATTCCCTTTGAAAGGTACAATGCATCATTCACACCGGTCCAGACTCCTTCTCCCTTTTTACCAATTACAATTGCAGTACCTGTATCCTGGCACCAGGGCAGGTCTCCTTTTGCTGATATCACAGTATTGCGAAGCATCACATATGCAACAAACCTGTCATTGTCTGTAGCTTCAGGATCGTCAAGAATTGATGCAAGCTTTTCAAGATGAGAAGTGCGAAGGTAAAAGGAAAGGTCTGAAACTGCATTTTTTGCAAGGAGCTCCAGCCCGCGGGGATCAACTTTAAGGATTTTCCTGCCTTCACACTCAACAATTTTCACATAATCTTTTGTTAGAAGTCTGTAGGATGTTGTGTCCTTTTCAATCTGGAAAGGTTTTTCGTAAATAAAATCTGCCATGATGGTCTGTTATTTTATTAACAATAAATTAATTAGCCTGATTGATTCTTTTTGAGAATCAAATATAATAACATTAGGAAAAATAACAGATGCTAAATATCATCAGGGAGGCTGGCCTCCCATTCTTCAAATAACTCTAATATTCTATATATCTGAGACTTAAAGCTCCTTTAGAGTGTGGGGCAAAATAGTGGCACGGATTACAACCGAGCAGAGCAGAATGTTAGGCGACAGCTACTAAACATCTACTGCGAGCTCGGCGAAGCCAAATCCGCGCCGGCGGCAATTGAGTATAAACTGAATTTATCTTTTGCCCGGATTCCTTTTGGTGTCATCCGGAGGTTGCAGCATTCCACATTCTGATCATGCTGAAAAACAAGAATATAGTTTTTTTCGAGAGATTCGGTTAGTATCGCATTCTTTTCATCAATCGTCTTCAGCGATTCAATATCATAGCTCATATTCCAGATAAGCGGTAAATGTGCTAATGTTGGTATAAGATCTCCGGTATAAACAAATGTTCTGATCCCGTCATTAATAACCGGTACCATCAGTCCTGGTGTATGACCATAGCACATCCTGACGCTAAAACCGTCGAACAATTCTCCATCATCATCCACAAGATTTAATCTCCCGCTCTGACCTATTGGCAGAATATTCTCTTCGAGAAAAGCGTCTGCTTCCCGAAGGTTATTTTTCACCGCCCACTCCCACTGTGCCCTGCTTACATGATAAATTGCTTTAGGGAAGGTGAGGTCATATCCATTGCCTGTATTGCTGTTCCTGACTGCTCCTCCGCAATGGTCAGCATGAAGGTGGGTAAGAAAAACATCTGTTATTTCTTCCGGAGCTAAACCTCTGTTCTTCAGTCCTTCCACCAATCCCTCACCTCCATGAAGATATACGTATTTGAAAAATTTCTCATCCTGCTTATCGCCCCAGCCAGTATCAACCAGGATGATATGACCCCCAGTTCTGACAATCAGAGATCTTAATGCAAGCACAATAAGATTATTTTCATCAGAGGGACAAACCCGCGACCAGAGAACCTTGGGTATTACACCGAACATCGCTCCTCCGTCAACTTTAAAATTTGCAATATTAAAAAGCTGAAGATCCATGGTTAAACATCCTTATTTGATAAAAGCAACATTTATTCCTGGTGTATGTTCAGAAAGAAATGGATTTCTTCTTTTTTGATGTCATCTGGTACATTACTCTCATCAAAAGCCTTATCATCTGGTAGGAAATCCAGCCCCGGAGTTGTGATAACCATGTACGCCTTCTGACGAACTCTTCAATAGTGACCTGACGGCAATCATGCTTTATAATTTTTTTCAATTTATCTTCAAACTGCAGGGCAAATCCCTCATCGAGGATCCCAACATTTACTTCCACACTGCCGTAATCGCTGAGATGGTTCATATTATAGCTCCCTATAGTACTCCATTTGCCATCTACCACAGCTACCTTGGCATGAAGATTTGAAGGCAGATATTCATATATCCTGATATTGTTCCGCAGGATGAAATCATATAAAAAATGAGTGGCGCTCTCAAATATAGGGGCATCGGATTGGGCAGAGAGGACTATTCTTATATTTACACCTCTCAAGCTTGCATTTCTAAGTAATTTTCTTTCATTACGTCCCGGCAGGAAATAACTGGCAAAAATTATCATCCTGTCCCTGGCATGCCGGAATGCCGACCGGTAACCCTTCAGAATTTCAATTTTATTCCTATACCAGTTATTCTGGAGTATCTTAAGCTTTATGTTATCGGAATATGATGCCGGCTTAAGTATTTTTTCATGTGAGCGCTCTTTCTTCGGGATAAAAGTCTTGTTCCATAGCTTTCTCAGGATATCCAGTATATAGGCGCATTCAGGGCCTCTGAACATAACTGCAAAATCGAGCCACGCTTTCTTACCCGGCATCCCATAATACCTGTTGGCGAAATTCATGCCGCCGACAATTGCCACAATCCCATCTGCCAGAATAACCTTGGAATGTAATCTCAGGCTCAGCTGGAAACCTTCAGAGATAAATGTGGGAGAAAAGAACCGGAAGAGTATGCCGGAATCTTCAATTGATGAAATCAGTTCCCCGGAAAGATATTTTGTTCCAAAAGCATCAAGCAGGAGGTAGGTTCTTACGCCTTTCCTTGCAGCTCTGATAAGTGCATCAATGATCCGTCTGCCTGTCTCATCCTCGTCAAGAATGTAACACTGGAAATGAATATAGGATTTTGCATCATCAATAATTTTTTCAACAGCAGCGAAATATTGTTCTCCGCTTTGTAAAAGGCTTACCTGATGACCACCAGAGTAATCATGTCTGGGTAAAGGTGATTTCATGTTTACCTCCCGGCGTTATCCCTGTTACAAAGATAAGACTTTAAATCTTAGATGAATATTTACAGATTTTATATTACTTTACCGCCCGGTTCAAGCTGAAAAACAAATCATTTCAGGGAAATCAAAAGCTAAGATGAGAGTACATTTCATTGCAATAGGAGGGGCAGTAATGCATAATCTTGCGATTGCCCTACACAAAAAAGGTTACAAGGTCACCGGGTCAGACGATGAGATCTTTGAGCCCTCAAGATCAAAGCTGGCAAGCTATGGTCTGCTGCCATTGGAAACTGGATGGAATCCCGGGATCATAACTTCCGAGATTGATGCCATAATTCTCGGCATGCATGCCAGGGAAGATAATCCTGAACTCATCCGGGCCAGGGATCTTGAGTTGAAAATTATGTCTTTTCCTGAGTATCTTTTTGAGCAGACAAAAAACAAAAAAAGAATTGTAGTTGCCGGAAGTCATGGCAAGACAACTACAACGGCAATGATCATGCATGTTTTTAAGTCTGTCGGCCGGAAATTTGATTTCATGGTCGGTTCTTCCATAGAAGGATATGATACTATGGTTGGATTGTCAGATGATTCTGAACTTGCAGTATTTGAAGGGGACGAATACCTGACTTCAGTAATAGACAAAAGGCCGAAATTTCATCTCTACAAGCCTGATATTGCTATCCTGAACGGAATAGCCTGGGATCACATAAACGTCTTTCCGACATTTGAAAATTATATTGAGCAGTTCAGGATTTTCATTGAAAAAATTTCTCCGGGTGGATGCCTGATATATTTTGAAGGTGACCCGGAAGTCAGGAAAATTGCGGTTGCCTCAGAAAATAATATTAAAAAAATTCCATACAGTGTTCATGGATATTTTCAGAACAAGAGTGGATTCTATGCAGCGACACATAACCGGACCCTCCGGTTAAAGATCTTTGGCGAACACAATATGCAGAATCTGTCGGCAGCAAAGGAAGCCTGTCTTGCATCTGGCGTTTCAGAAGAAGATTTTTATTATGCCATTCAGAGTTTCGAAGGTACTTCAAGAAGGCTTCAGCTGTTGAACGAGACAGAATCAGGCGCCGTCTATTTTGATTTTGCACATTCTCCTTCAAAAGTAAAGGCTACAGTTGACGCGGTTGCAAACAGGTACCCCGGAAAGGAAATAATTGTATGCCTTGAGCTTCATACTTATTCAAGCCTTAATATAAAATTCCTGCCGCTTTACAAAGGAACACTTGAAATGGCCGCCGTCAGGATTGTTTATTTTAATCCTCATGCCATTCATCAGAAAAAGCTTCCTGAACTGTCACCTGAAAAAGTAAAAAGCAATTTCGGCGATGAAAAAATTGTGGTATTCAACAATTCAGCTGATATGATTTCGTTTTTACGACAACAAAAATTCCATTATCCTGTTTATTTATTCATGAGCTCAGGAGATTTTGACGGGCTCGATTTAAGATCATTAAGCAAAGAGTTACTAATAGATAATCAACATTCATCATGAAAAAAACGTTTTTGATATTGTCCTTGTTTTTAATGATTGCTTTCACTTCCTCGGGACAGGATTACAGGACAAGCCTGGGTCTGAGAGTTGGTCTGCCCTATGGATTGACGGTAAAACATTTCTTTGATAAATATAATGCCCTGGAAGGAATTCTTGCCAGCAGGTGGCAGGGTTTTATTATAACAGGTCTTTATGAGAATGAACACCAGACCGGTCAATATCCGGGGCTTAACTGGTTCTGGGGTTTCGGAGCACATATAGGTTTCTGGGGTGCAGGTGAAAATCCGAACCTCAGCACAGGTTACTCAGGATCAGTAATCGGAGCTGACGGAATCATTGGACTTGAATATACATTTGATGAAATACCGTTGAATTTGTCCCTTGATATCCTGCCATCTTTCAACCTGATCGGCAATACCGGACTGGGAGGAATTAACGGGGGCATTTCGGTAAGGTATGTTTTCTGACCTTCCTGATCTCTTTTTATAATCAGAGTATTAAATCACTGAAGGACTGTTTTTAAAGGAAAATATTTTGCAGATCAAAAAAAACCTGCTTTCTTTGCATCCGCATTTTTGAGTTCATTGAACGGTCCATTCGTCTAGTGGTTAGGACGTCAGGTTTTCATCCTGGTAACAGGGGTTCGATTCCCCTATGGACTACAAGAAGTTGAATTATAGAATTAAAATTTATTCAGAATGGCAAACCATAAGTCATCGGAAAAAAGAATCAGGCAGACTGAGACCAGAAATGAAAAAAACAAGTATTACGCCAAGACAATGCGTAATGCTTTGAAGACTATACGCTCCACTACAACCAGGAAAGAGGCAGCCGAATTACTTCCAAAGATGAATTCCATGCTTGACAGGCTGGCAAAAAAGAATGTTATTCATCATAAAAAAGCAGCTAACCTTAAATCATCTGTTGAGAAGCATGTCAGTAGCCTTAAATAATTTCTGAGGCATTATCGTGTACCGGAGGGCTTTTTTACTGGAGCCCTTTTTTATTTCCTCTCAATTTCATAAATTGCATCTGGAATAAAAATTTTGCTGCATGTCGCTTAAAATTACTGACTGGGCTGAAGAGGACAGACCCAGGGAAAAGCTTATCCGGAAAGGACTTTCAAGCCTGAGCGATGCCGAGCTTCTCGCAATTCTTATCAGCTCCGGTACAAAGGATAAATCGGCCGTTGATCTTGGCCGCGAACTTCTGAGTCTGGTAAATAATAATCTAAACGCACTCGGGAAGCTGACAATTGCCGATCTTATAAAGATACGCGGGATAGGACCTGCCAGAGCAGTTGCCATTGCTTCAGCCCTTGAACTTGGAAGAAGACGGCGGCTTGCTGAAGTTCCTGATGTCCTTCAGATAAAAAGCTCAAAAGATGTTGCCGATATTTTCCAGCCGCTGCTTTCCGATCTGCTTCACGAAGAATTCTGGATTCTCTTCCTTAACCGGTCCAACAAGGTAATCGCCAGGATGAAACTCAGTCAGGGAGGGATCAGCGGGACAGTCACCGACGTCAGGATGGTAATGAAAAAGGCTATTGAATACCTTGCATCCGGAATTATTGTATGCCACAACCATCCTTCAGGAAACCTTAATCCAAGCGAATCGGACTCAAAAATAACCCAGAAGATCAAAGAAGCCGGCAATATGATGGATATTCAGCTGCTTGACCATCTGATTATCTCGGAGAAGGATTATTATAGTTTTGCTGATAACGGTTTGCTTTAGGGAATCATCGGGCCTCCGGATGTAAAAAGCTTTACGCTTTTCATTCTGACTTTCCCCTTATCATTGCATTCCTCCAGCAATGTTGTCATGTTTTTCTTAAGCACCGGGTGAACAAGATCAGGGGCAATCTCAACAAGCGGAACAAGAACAAACCTGCGCTCATGCAGCCGCGCATGAGGTATTTTCAGATCTCCCTTGTTGATTACCTGCTTCCCGTAAAAAAGAATATCAATATCAATGGTGCGTGACTTATAACCTTTTCCCTCCCTCAGTCTGCCAAGAAGCGATTCGATCATCAGAAGACGGCCCAGCAATCCTGATGGCTTCAGATCGGTTTCAACTTCAACAACAAGATTAAGGAACTGATCTTCACTCCAGAATCCCCAGGGCTCAGTTTCGTAGACGGATGATATCCTGATCACCGGTCCGATGAATTCCATAATTTTCTCCATCGCCTGCCTCAGGTTCTGATCCCTTGTCCCCAGGTTGCTGCCCAAACCAAGAAATACTCTTTTCATCACAGAAACAATGAGGGATCAAAAGTATTAAATAAGGAAACATCATATTTAATAGACTGGTTTTTTATAACTTTAAAGCTCATTTTAAAGCATTTCCCGATGAAAAACTTTCTCATTTATACACTTGCTACAATTACAGGTATCATTATTGCCTCATTTCTCATTTTCTTTATAATGCTGGCAAGCCTTAGCGCCATGGTAGCAGTTGGCGAAAAACCGGCATCCATAAGCAATAACTCAATTCTCGTTCTTAAGGCTGGCGTGCCGATTCCTGACCGCAGTGATCCTAATCCTTTTGCAGGTCTCGATATAATAAACAGGACTTTTACTTCGGCACCGGGTCTTAATGATATTCTTAATAATCTGGAGAAAGCTTCGTCAGACCCTAAAATTAAAGGAGTACTGATCGAGAACGGCCTCATGCCGTCAGGCTGGGCAACCACCGGAGAGATCAGGAATGCACTTGAAAAATTCCGCGATAAAAGCGGCAAGTTTGTAATTGCATATTCCGATTATGTTCTCGAACAGGAAGGATATTACCTCTCAACAATTGCTGACAAAGTCTATATTAACCCTGCTTCAATGGTCGATTTTAAAGGACTTAGCGGTGAAATTATGTTCTACAAAAAAGCACTTGAAAAGATAGGCGTTGAAGTACAGGTGGTCCGACACGGGAAATTCAAAGGTGCGGTTGAGCCATATTTATTAAATGAATTAAGCCCTGAGAACAGGGCGCAGATTGAAGATTATGTGGGTTCTATATGGGATAATGTTGTCAAGCAGATCTCAGCCTCAAGAAATATCCCTGAGGATAAGTTGAATATCCTTGCAGACAAGCTGGCAGGGAATATTGCCTCCAGCGCCCTGGAGAACCGCCTTGTAGACGGGCTTTTGTACCGCGATGAGCTTATTGATACTCTTAAATCATTGTCCGGTCTTACCACTGATGATAAGATTAACATGGTCACAATGACCAGATATACCAAAGTCCCTGATCCCGGCAAATCTGTCTCCTCCAAAAACAAGATAGCTGTCGTATATGCAATGGGGTCAATTGTTAATGGCAAGGGAAATGATTATAACATCGGCGGAAACAGATATGCAGATATTATAAAGAAGGAGAGGCTTGACAGTACGGTCAGGGCAATTGTCATAAGGGTCAATTCCCCGGGCGGGAGTGCCACTGCTGCTGATCTAATATGGAGAGAGATTAGTCTGGCTGCAAAGGTTAAGCCGGTTGTGATCTCAATGGGAAATTATGCTGCTTCAGGAGGATATTATATCTCTGCTCCCGGTACAAAGATATTTGCGGATCCGGTGACTATCTCAGGCTCAATAGGTGTTTTCGGACTGATACCAGATGCCGGCAAGCTGCTCAAAAACAAACTCGGCATAAATTCCGAAACGGTAAAAACAAACGAAAATTCAGACTTCCCGTCAATATACCGGCCGATGAATGTCTATGAAAAAGAAGTTATGCAAAAGATCATTGAGGACATTTACAGCGATTTCGTAAATAAAGTTGCTGAGGGAAGAAAAATGACATTCAATTCCGTGGACAGTATCGGACAGGGACGTGTCTGGACCGGGACCAAAGCAATCAATCTCGGCCTGGTTGATGAGGCAGGAGGACTTAAGGATGCAATTAAAAGCGCAGCAGGTCTTGCCAGTCTCGAAACATATTACATACGTGAATTACCTGTTTATGAAGATCCGTATACAAAGATTTTAAGTTCGCTAAGCGGTGAGATCAGGATGAACTTCCTCCAAAAAGAACTTGGCGAATATTCATCCCTTTTCACGGAGATTTCAGACATAAAGAATATGTCGGGGATCCAGGCTAGACTGCCATATTTTATTGAGATCCATTAACTTATGGATAATAGAAGAAGCATATTCCTCTTTCCGGTCTCTCTTCTCTATGGATTGATTACTTCTATCAGAAATTTTCTTTATAACACCGGGATCCTCAGATCCAGGGAATTCAGCATTCCTGTTATATGCCTGGGAAATCTCACAGCGGGAGGAACTGGCAAGACTCCTCATGCGGAGTATCTGATCGATATTCTCAGAAAGGAATTTAAGGTCGCCCTTCTTAGCAGAGGATATAAAAGGAAATCGCACGGATTCAGATTCGCGGAAGCCAATAGCCGGATTGATGAAATCGGCGATGAACCTGTGCAGATATTATCCAAGTTCCCTGATATAACGGTTGCAGTAGACAGAAACAGGGTAAATGGAGTAAGTACAATCCTGGCTGAGAGACCTTCTACCACGGTGATAATTCTTGATGATGGCTTCCAGCACAGGAGGATAACTCCCGGATATTCAATTCTGCTTTCAGATTTCAACCGGCTTATAATCAATGATGATCTGCTCCCATATGGCAACCTCAGGGAAAGCATACATAATATGAGCAGGGCTGACATAATATTAATTACCAAATGCCCGCCGGACCTCTCCCCCATTCAGCGGCGGATCATCGTTAAGGATATAAAAAAGGCTCCATATCAGAACCTCTATTTTACTTCAACAGTATATAAGGACCCTGTACCTTTATTCAAAGAAGAGAGCAACATTCCCCGTCTGACAATTCCAGCCGTAGAAAAAGATTCGGGCATAGTGCTTGTTACCGGGATTGCTGACCCTGTTCCGTTACATGACTACCTTGGCAAACACTTCAGCGAAATAGTTCATCTTTCCTTTAATGATCATCACCGGTTCAATATGAATGATATAGAGAAAATTGCCAAAGCTTATACGAGTCTAAATTCCGTGTGGAGGTACATTATCACAACAGAAAAAGATGCCGTCAGGTTGCGGGAATTTACTAATATTGCAGTACCGTTCAAAGCTTCACTATATTATATCCCGGTTGGAATTTGCTTTTTAAATAACGACCAAAATGAGTTTGATAATCTGATTGTTGACTATGTTAGAAAAAATAAACGAAACAACAGAGTTTCTTAAGGCCAGAGGAATGATAAATCCGGATGCCGGCATCATACTTGGCACCGGATTGGGAGGACTTACTGCAAAAATTGAGAACACCATCGAAATTGATTACAGGGAGATCCCTAACTTTCCCCTTTCAACAGTTGAAGGTCATGAAGGCAAGCTTATTTTTGGCGACTTCGGCAAAAAGAAAATAGTTGCCATGAAAGGCAGGTTCCATTATTATGAAGGCTATGGTCCGGAACAGGTTGCATTACCGGTAAGGGTTCTTAAATATCTCGGTATAAAATGCCTCTTTCTATCGAATGCCGCCGGGGGTGTTAATCCATCCTTCCGTATAGGTGATATTATGATAATAACTGATCATATAAACCTGCTTCCGAATCCACTTATCGGTAAAAATGACGACCGTATTGGTCCAAGGTTCCCGGATATGGGAGAAGCATACGACAAATATCTGATTAAAAAAGCATTGCTGATCGCCCAGGATCATAAGATAAGGATCCATAAAGGTGTATACCTTTCCACCAGTGGCCCTACCTTCGAGACGCCCTCGGAGTACAGGTATTTCAGGATCATTGGCGCCGACGCAGTAGGAATGTCCACTACCCCGGAGGTTATAATTGCCAGGCATATGAATCTGCCCTGTTTTGCAGTAAGCATAATAACAGATCTCGGCGTTGAGGGAAAAATTGAGTACACGACCCATGAGTCTGTCCTTGCCGAAGCTGCCAGAACTGAAGACCGCATGACTTCCCTGATGACAGAACTGATTTCATCGATTTGATATTTTTACCACAAAGGATCTCAAAGTTTGCCACAAAGTAGCACAAAGGGTTATTTTATAAGGCGCTTTATTCCATCTTTAAGGTGCAAAACATTGAAATTAACAAGTAGACCAAGTTTGCATTTTGATAATTTCATATAAGTCAGAATCTGTGCCAGATGAATCTCAGCTAAGGCTTCTACAGATTTAATTTCAATAACAATACAATTTTCAACCAATAAATCAATACGATATCCAACTTCAAGGTGTATATCTTTATAGATAAGTGGTAATGGTTTTTGTTTTTCGACCATTAATCCTGATTGAACAAGTTCGTAAAACAGGCACTCACAATAAGCACTTTCCAATAATCCTGGCCCCAATGCCGTATGAACCTGAAAAGAGCAATTCAATATTATTTTAAACACATCTTCTCTGTCCATTTTCTAATAATTATGTTTCTACCTTTGTGTTACTTCGTGTATTCCTTTGTGTCACTTTGTGGTAAAACATATTCATTGCTGAATTAATTACCTGTTCCTTACTACAGTGCAAACTTTTTTCCAGGATTTTGTTTTGCCCATGTCATTATAAAGATCAATAAGAACAATATAGATCCCTGTCCTGACTGGAGAATTATCGGATGCTGTTCCATCCCAAATAATTGAAGCCCTGGTTCCGGCAAAAAAATTTTCACAGACTTTTCTGATGAAGCTGCCAGTCTCATCAAAAACTGTTATAGAAATTACGTTTCCGATCCCTTCGGGATTTATATCAATTACCAGCACATCCTCAAATCCATCATTATCAGGAGAGATCTTTCCTGAAGAAAGAATTACCCTGTCATCTCCTTCTGGTCCATCAGTGAAAATAGAATTTTCCCTTCCCGGAGTACCCCAACCGTAGCTTTCAGATGCAGAATGCCAGTTCAGCCTTTCATCTGACCTTAGCTCAGGCCTTATTTTTTCCAGGGATACCCCTTCTTTTCCTGCAAGAAGCGGAAAATGCATTTCTTCTGTATAGATCACTTCATCTATAAGCTCCATCTCCCTGTTCAACAGTATTAAATGCCCCCTATCATCAGGCATTGAAGGCATAGATGTTGTTTTGAAAAGAGCATCAGGATCGGCGTAATGGTACCTTTTAAGCACCTGACTGCAGTCTGTTGTGACTGCATAAAATGATCCGGGAAGAATGCATCTCCCCTCACCTGATAACGATTTGACATCAGATGTATCCCCTGTTTCTGAATTTATAGAAGCAAGGTATAACTGCGAAGCATCCAGTATTTTATCAGAACAGTTCACAAATTCAATGTAATCCTGTTCCTCCGGATATGGATTGAACAGCAGCTCATTGAAAACGATATCACTTTTATCAGCTTTCACGGGAATTCCAAATCCGAAAGTTCTCCTTTCCATCGAATTCCCGGCATAATCTTTAATATCAACCGGTATGGTCAATGTGTAAATTTTTCCCGCAACAAGCGGGATCATCAGTCCGAAACCGAAATTCCGCATTAATGGTTCCTCAGGAGTAATAGATTTTATACTGCTGCCATCTATAGATATATGGTCAGGATTAGCTGGAAGATCTATTAATGGCTCCGAGAATTCTACACGAATGATTTTATCGCTGACAGGGAAAACATTATTGATACCTTTAAAAAATTGATCAGGGTTACTCCGGTCAGCTGAATTGGGATTTCCCGGAGTTCCTCCTTTTTTTGAGAGGGATGCTTCCCAGTTACCTTCTGAAAAAAAGGGGAAGCTGATATCTGTCATTTCAAGCGACCATCCACCACCGGTTTTAAGAGCATCACCATACCATTCCGGTGAATATTCCACACCATGAATAAGATTTCCAAGTGTATCATACAGGACAAGTAACCTCCCGTCATCTGTAAGTACCGGGAACGACTTCACCCCTGCTGTTTTACTATATTCAGAAAAAAGGGATGTATCCGGCTGGGAACAGACAGTTATGTATCCTCCGGGCTCAATTATAACCGGAGGAAGAACCGCTGCCAGATCGCCGGCTGAAAGTCTCCATTTATCAAGGTTGAAGGTGAATCCTGATCTGTTTGCAATCTCAAGATATTCTTTTGGTGGAAGCGATACCGGCGGAATCGGATCTGCCATTATCTCCGAAATTATCACATCGCCCGGTTCAGCCCAGGCAGGAACAAACGTTTTGGTAATATCACCTGCACAATTCCCTGACCTGTCACACAAGTATTTTATAATCAGACTGTTTGATTCCTTGTTTTGAAATTCATCTCTGAAACAAATACGGACCACTGATGTCGATCGCTTTTCTATTTTAGTCACCGGATTTATGCCACTATTTAAAAGGAAATTTGAACTGACCAGAGCATCGACGGAAGGCTCTTCATTAAAAGACAGGCTGATCGATTTCCTGCCGGTTATCCTCATATCCACTATTTCAGGAGGAGTTATGTCCTTATGGAAAACGCCTTCAATCTTAAAGTCATCAAACCACAGGAGCCTGTCACATGTTGAGGTGTACCTGTAATTCAGCACAAACCATACCGGAGAGAACAATTCATTGTCCTGTCCTGAGGCAGCCCCTTTCAATATTTCATTCTGATCAAAAACAGAAATGGTCCAGCTTCCGGCGGTGGTTCGTTCAACAATAATCTGAGCTGCCTGGTCCGTTCCAATGTCATTCTGCCAGTTTACCGGACAGGAAATTATTACTGAAGCAGTGCCAGTCTTTATTTTCCATAATCTTAAAGTGTCATCATAACCCGAGAGATTGACTCCGGCTGCATATCCGCTGACCCCGGAACCATTTGCAAATAAACCAGGTTCTGTATCGCTCATCAGATATGCTGCCCAGTTATTTGATGATGACGGGTCGTAACCATGCCTCACTCTGAACGTCCACCGCGTCAGGCCTTCAGAAGGAAATAAGTCAGTCAGGGGAATCCCGGTACAATCGCTTCCGCTTGCAGGATTGTCAAAAATTTCATGAAGTGAGTAATTCCCGGTTATGCTCCTCAGGGTATCAGCTTTCCAGTGACCGCCTGTTCCTTCCGTCCAATTATTAATGTTGCCGGACTCAAAATCACTATTGATCTGACCTGACACCAAAACCGGAACAAACATCAAAAACAGAATTACTTTTTTCATGCAGCGGGACAAATTGAAAAAAGAGTTATTTTTGATCGTTCTAAACGATAAGTAAATATAGGTATTAACTTTAAAAAATCAAATTTAAAATTATGAAGACAGCAGTAGTCGGAGCTACCGGAATGGTAGGCCGCACCATGATTAAAGTCCTGGAAGAGAGGAATTTTCCCGTCACAGAGTTGATTCCTGCAGCATCGCAGAAGTCGGTTGGAAAAGAGATCATCTTTAAGGGTAAACCGGTTAAGGTGGTAAGTGTCATGGAAGCTGTCGAAGCCAAACCTGTTTTTGCCATATTTTCAGCTGGCGCCTCAACTTCAAAAGATTGGGCTCCCAGGTTTGCCGGTAACGGAACTATTGTTGTGGATAACTCTTCAGCCTGGAGAATGGAGAAGGATGTTCCTCTCATTGTGCCGGAAATAAACAGCCATGTTCTGAAAAAAGGCGACAGGATTATTGCCAATCCAAACTGTTCAACTATACAGATGGTGATGGCTCTGGCTCCTCTTCACAGAAAATACAGGATCAAAAGGCTGGTTATTGCCACTTACCAGTCAGTTACAGGCACCGGTGTGAAAGCAGTAACCCAGATGGAAAATGAAAGAAAAGGAATTAAGGGAGAAATGGCATATCCGTATCAGATAGATATGAATTGCTTCCCTCATGGCGGAACATTCAATCCTGACGGCTACACCTCAGAAGAGCAAAAACTGGTAGACGAAACGAGGAAGATACTCGAAGATCAGACTATTCAGGTGACTGCTACTGTGGTAAGGATACCAGTGGTTGGCGGACATTCCGAAGCAGTTAATGTTGAGTTTGAAAAGGATTTCGATATCAAGGATGTAACCTCGCTTATAAGTAACTTCCCGGGGGTGGTGGTCTATGATAATCCTTCAGAAAATAAATATCCTATGCCTGTTCTCTCCCATAACCGCGATGAGGTTTTCGTTGGTAGGATAAGGCGTGATCATTCAAGGGAAAAATGTCTGAATCTCTGGATCGTTTCCGATAATATCCGAAAGGGCGCCGCAACCAATGCAGTTCAGATTGCCGAGTATATGATTGCGAAAAAGCTGTATTGAACCTCTACCTCTGTTCCTAATAATTATATGTAATTTACTTATATTTAGAGTATTAGCCCCCCTTTAGGGGAGATGGAGGGTCTTTAAACAAGAAGTCATTATAAGGGTACCTTGTCACATGTATCTTCCTTACCTCCTCATAAAGTATTTTCCGGAGCTCTTCAAGATTCTCCCTTGTTTTTGCGGAAATAAAGACCACAGGCTGACATTTGTTATTTGCCATCCATGTTTTTCTAAGGTCCCTGAGTGAATAATTTCCTTTATGAACCGGAGAAAGATCATATTCATCCCTGGCAACATAGGTAAACACATCCATTTTGTTAAAGATCATAACTGATGGTTTGTGGAGCGCCCCAAGCTCGCGCAGAGTTTCATTTACCACTTTGATCTGCTCTTCAAAACCGGGGTGAGATATATCCACTATATGCAGAAGAAGATCTGATTCCCTCACTTCGTCGAGGGTAGATTTAAAGGATTCAACCAGATCATGGGGAAGCTTCCTTATAAATCCCACTGTGTCAGAAAGGAGAAATGGAAGATTTCCGATAACAACTTTCCTTACAGTGGTATCAAGAGTTGCAAAGAGCTTATTTTCTGCAAAAACATCCGACTTGCTCAGCAGGTTCATCAGCGTGGATTTACCTGCATTGGTATATCCGACCAGGGCAACCCTTACCATTTTGCCGCGGTTCTTCCGCTGTGTAGCCATCTGGATATCAATCTTTTTCAGTTGCGTTTTCAGAAGGGCAATCCTGTCCCTGATTACCCTCCGGTCGGTCTCGATCTCTGTCTCACCCGGACCCCTCAGCCCTATGCCGCCACGTTGTCTTTCAAGGTGTGTCCACATATGGGTAAGACGTGGCAAAAGGTACTGGTACTGTGCAAGCTCCACCTGTGTCCTTGCATGAGAAGTTCTGGCCCGGCGTGCAAAAATATCGAGTATCAGGTTTGTCCTGTCAAGTATCCTGCATCCAAGATTATTTTCGATATTCTTTATCTGGCTGGGGGTAAGTTCATCGTCGAAAACTGCCATGTCAATTCCGTTTTCCCCGACAAACCTTGCAATTTCAGCAATCTTCCCTGACCCTACAAAAGTCCTGGAATCAGCCATATCGAGTTTCTGGATATATCTTTTTACCGGAACGGCCCCTGCTGTTTCTGCCAGGAAAGAGAGCTCATCAATAAATTCTTCAGTCTCCCGGATCTCCTGACCCGGATAATTAATTCCAATAAGAATCGCCTTTTCTGCCGGTTTACCTGTTTCAATCATATCTCGTTATAAAACAATAAGGGCGTCGAAAAGTTATATTTTATCCCCTATCCCCCAATGGGGGGAATTATAAATATCTGCAAATCAGAAAGTCCCCCATGGGGGATTTAGGGGTAAAAAAACAATAATCCAGGGTAAGCTTTTCAGATTATCAGGCGCCTGTTGCTCTGAATAGATCCGCGGATCGCATTTTTAAGATTATCGGCGCAGCGCATCACCATCTCAATGTCGGAAGGAAAAGGAACAATCTGGGTTTTTGTCCGCTGGAGCTGCGAGGCTTTAAGCGCTCCGACATCGCCGACTGCCCTTGCTGAAATATTCTCAAAAGTCGACTGCGCACCCATAGGATCTTTTTTAAGCACTTTATTTGGATTCACCTGAATTGTCTCAATATCTCCCTCAATCCGGCATGATTTTGTCTGAAGGGTGGATATGAGGGCACATTGAAGAGTTTTGTATTTTTTTATCTTGATATCATTTCCGGAAGTATCCCTCATTACATTTCCCTTAGCATCAAGCTTATACTGGAAGCCGTCTTCCACATCCCTTTTGACCACTGAATCGCTTTGAGATGTCTGATCAGGGCTGACGGCTATATTTCTTACATTTACGTTTATAAAATAGTCGTAATTGATTTTTTCATCCAGATTTATTGTGTGAAATTCAACCCATTCACTGTTCAGAGCCTGGAGGTCGACAGTCAGAAGATCTTCTTCAAATTCCTTCGGGAACTTAATCATGGTCGTATTCTGTAATGATACGAATACCCTGCTCATTCCCAGGTATTTTGCTTCCTGAATTTTGTTATCAATTCCCTCATAATCGCCAACATATTCTTTGGCCCGGAGGAATTCAGCAAAAGCCTGTCTGTAGGAATCCTTGAGACCGCTTTTCATCAGTTCGTTTCCATGAGCATAATAGTAATCGGCTGATTTTTTCTTGGCAGCTATCATTTCAGTCAGATAATCAGCAAATGGTATCTCGACAGGCCGGCCGTTAACCTCTACTGGCATCACTGTTTTTACAAGCGCCTGTCTGTCGCTCATTCTCTTATAGACCAGGTAGATCTCGTCCCAGTTCTGCGGGCGGCCTTCCATTTTCAGAAACCTTATCCTTTCATTATCCTGATCATTTACAATTTTAAACGAACGTTCAAGGGTTTCAGCCTGCTTTGCATCTTTAGGATCTTTACGCAATTGCCTTACAGCAGTGGCAATAGCGGCATCATAATTACCTTTTTCGAGCTGCTTCCTGGATGAGCCGCAGCTGGATAGGATTATCGTAATTACGAACAGAAAGAGTAAACTTTTTTTCATATTCCCGTTTTTTTACTGTTGTTAAAGATAAGAAATAGATTGAAATCTCAAAAAGCTGATCTGCCTCGTTTGTGACAGGCCGTTTTAATAATCAAAACGGAGCGATATCTGGTACCTTATCCTGACCGGCTCTCCTCTCTGCAAACCGGGAGTCCACTTTGGAGATTCCGAAATAGCCTTTACAGCTTCATCATCAATCAGAGGGTGAACACCCTTTAAAACTGTTACATTACTCACTGTCCCATCTTTTTCAACAATAAAAGTCAGGAATACTGTTCCTCTGATCTTCGCATCAATTGCGGCCTGAGGATAATTTGTTCTTTTCTGGACCCAGTCACGGAATCTATTTATGTCCCCTCCCCGGAAAGTAGGCATAACTTCAACCAAGAGCCAAGCTTCTCCCGGATCTGTTCCCCCTATTGCGCCCAGCAACTCATCACCTGAACCTGAGGTGGAATTCACCGGCTGCAATTCGCCTGAATGTGCCAGTGCTTCATCTGTAGTAACCGGGGCCTTTTCAAAAGGTTTAACACTATCAACTATTATTGGAGGAACATATCTCACAATTTCCTGAGGAGTCGTATTTTGAGCTGGCGGGGGTGCAGGTGGAATATAAAGCTCTTCCTTGGGAGGTTCCAAATTCTGCATCTGAACCTGGACAAATCTGCTACCGCCGCTTATAACCTTTTCATTCCTGGGAGTCAGCACGTACGGGATAATAACAGCAGCACACCCCAGCAATGAGGCAAATATAATACCTCCGATAAGGACAGATTTATATTTCTTCCTGAGCTGGTATGCACCATATTCTTTGTTCCGCGATTCAAACAGCAGATCATCAAAATCCGGTATGTTATTAAATCTTCTTTTCATGCTGTTGCGGGGAAGGCTTTTAATTTTACCCCCGAAACTTAACCTGTGGTTAGAGAATTACAGTCAATTATAATGCCATCTTTCCCGCTGACAAATAACAGGGGAAATAATCGTTTGATTTAATGCGGGGCAAAAATACAAAATAGACGGGTATCGTCAAAGATCATAAAGGTGTAAAAGCCAAGTTTTATATTAATCAGTATTTTCTTTACATTTGTGCAGCTTGTCCGGGGGTTTAGCTCAGTTGGCTAGAGCGTTTGACTGGCAGTCAAAAGGTCAGGGGTTCGATTCCCCTAATCTCCACTCTAATAATGAGACAGTTATTAAAATCTGGAATAACTGTCTTTTTCATTGTAAAACATTGGAGAACACCCTGGTGCGAACAATCTATTTACAATAAAACGCTAGTCCCATACATATCGCCATTCATTGTTTTGTTTTTTCCAGACGGTATGGAATATACCCTTATTCTCAATGGTTCTTCCTGAGGTGTCTTTAATTGAGTATACATATTTTCCATAGGTATATCCAAGGTTTCCACAATCGGAGACATCAATAAAATCAGGAGTCCAGCTTAACCTTGCATCTGGATTGGCATTTTTATCATAGTAATGTTTGATGTTTTCTTTGCCAATAATAAGTGAGTCATTTCCCCTCCGGATAGCAGCGTTGTCGGACGCGAAATAGTAAAATGCAACAGCTAATCCCTTCTCAGAAGTCATTTTTTCAAATGCCTTTTCTGTCTTCAATATTTCATTTTTGGCAGTCTCAATATTGACGGTCTGTTTACAGGAAAACAGCATTGGGATTAAAATCAGAATAAAAAAAATCCTTTTCATATTTAAATTAAATGTTAGTTGAACCTATAAAGTCATAAAGAGATAAAAGAGCCCTAATATCCACCATCCGGGTAATTGACAAAAATAGCTGTCGGGCGCTGATTTTTATATTTGATCGAATCTCTAATCCGCCTTGAAGACTTCACTCTCATTTAAGAGCATGCTACATAACCATGTATTATTAAAAATGTTTTCCTGTTAAAATCTGCCATATGCGACTAATGCGGATAACAAAAAAAGTATAATATTAAGGGCCATCTCCTTAAATTCCTTTTTATTCAAATGAACAAGGTTGGTCGCTAAAACCATTATTAAGCAAAGTCCTATTGCAGAAATCGGGGTAAGGACAGTTATTCTACCTGTAAGCCAGGGTAATATTAATCCAATTGCACCTAGAAATTCTGAAAGTCCTATAACCCTCACCGTTTCTAAAGAGAAGTCATTTGCCCAACGAAATTGTTTCACCAATTTCACTCTTGGTTGGGTCAGTTTAGCAATGCCAGCCATCACAAATATAGCTGCAAGTAATCCCTGAATAATCCAAAGAACTGTATTCATAACCAGTAGTTATTTATTAGCTAAGCTACTAATTATTCATGGATAATGTTATAAAACTATCAATCCGGATGATTTTGTTTTAAGAATTTAATTGTGTAAATTATGTCCAGCCATTAATCATTGGGGCTGTGTCATTTACGAAAGTCGTCGTCCTGTCAGATACTTCCAGGTTACGTTCATTATTACCCGTTTATCCCGATGAACCGGAAAGCAGGGACAAATATATCGGATATCGCTTAAAGGGTTGGGCGGTCACAGCGCCGGTCAGATTAATTTTGAAATTCCCATCTTAAGAATAGCCCATAGTTTTCTTTGGTGCTCTTATCCGGTCCATATTGATCCAGATTAGCCCCAAGACCAAAACCAAAACTGTTATATCTAAGTCCTAATCTGAATTGAAAATAACTTCTCTGGTGAGCATCCTCATTCAGACTGTAGTTATAAAGGAATTGGAATCTGCTATAAACCGAAAGATTTTCATTTATTGGCGGCTTGAACTCATATAAACCAAATAATTGAAGGTTTTTGTCCTGGTTTAGATAATAAGACATAACTGTTACGGCCAGTATCTTTTTATTGGCAAAATTGTGTTGTGGTCCTATTACCGGGTAAAAACCAGTTTTAGAATTCATTGAAGTGCCGGCCATAAATCCGAAACCTTTCCAAAATGTATAACTGACCTGGATTGGGATTACGATTTCATTATCAGTCTGCTCATTATTGTAGCCTGATGCATAGGTTGCCAATCCGAAAAATCCAAATTTGCTCTCTGGTTTAAATTGCTTTTTTACCACTATCTGATATCCGAATCTGTCATTACCAAACAACAATTCAACCGGAATTGGAGGGGTCGCCGTTTTTAATGGCTGAGAATATGTAACAGAAAATGAGAATATTACGAAGAGAATTGTTGTTGACCACTTAGCAAATTTATTTGTCTTTACCATATTTTCTATTTTCTGACAAGAAATGATAAAGACTTCAGGCGGATGTTGCTCCAGGGCAATATTTTATAAAGTGATTTTGAAAATTATAATAACAAGGATTTAATGTGTATATCAAAAACTATAATTCAGCCTTTAAACGACTTAATGTATACGGAGTAACTCCCAGGTATGAAGCAATAATTTTATTCGAAATCCTGGTTAATACTTTTGGCTGGTGATTCAAAAGCCACTTGAGTTTATCAAGAGCACCGAATCCCTGAAATCCATAAATCCTTTGTTGAGTGGTAAGATAAGCTGATTCAAGTATATGTCTGTAAATCTTATTAAAAACAGGAGAGGTTTCAACCAAATTGAAAAAATGATCTCTTTTAATTACTAACAATTCAGACTTTTCAATACTCTGGATATATTCATTGCTGGGTTTTTGAGTGATTAAGCTTGAAAGTGCGGTTCCAAAAGATTTCTCAAATGCAATGTATCTCGTTAATTCAGAACCTTTTTCATTAACCGTGAATAGTCTGATGCATCCTTTATTAACAAAGATAAAGAACCTGCAAATCTCCCCGGGTGATAAAAGTATCTCATTCCTTTTGGCAAAAGTACCCTCAAAATACTTTGAGATTTCCTGGAATGATTTTTCCCCGATCCCGGTTTTTTCAGTAAAATATTCGAAAAGAAGATGGAACATCTCTCGGGATTATAATAAATTACTTCTCCAAGATACAAATTTATCCGGTTCCCGTCTTAAGTCAGATTGGACATTCATTGTTGCTTACGCCGGGCAAAAGGGCTGGCCTTAAAAATATTGTAACCTGGCATCTCAATCGTTTTTTCTTAGGAGGAAAATTTATTCCCCTTCAGCTGATATTTAATTTCCAAATTATCAAAGATATCTGAGGAATTTGTTCTCAGGGTGTGCGTTTTTATAATATTCTGTTAGTTGATGCTAAATTGAATCGTCTTTTTGTTTCAGATTTTCAAGTATTTTTTTCAATGATGATTCAAACTGATCAATCTCATCACCAACAAATCCTTTATAAAAGAGATCCGTCATATCCGACGATATTTTCTGATAACCAGGTCGTAATGAACTGCTCTTTTGAGTTAAGCACACAAGCGTAACACGTTTATCATTCTCTGATTGCCTGCAAACAATGTGACCAGTCTTTTCAAGCCGATCTAACATTGTGGTTAATGTTGATTTGCTCAGCGATGTCTCTTCTGCCAGACACATGATCGGTATTTGATCTTTTTTCCAAAGGGCAAAGATGATCCTTCCCTGAGCATGATTTATATCGATCTGATAATCCTTGAGTTTTTTTGAGAAAATCCGTCCCGACAACTGATGGATCTGAGAAATCAAATAGCCGCCTTCCCGTTTTTTAGTCATAACTTCATTTCAGATTGCTGTAAATTAAAATATCGCTTTACGTAAGCCGGTTCCAATCTTAAAATCGCATAATCTTCAGAGTCTTTGCCATCAGGATAATACATCTTCCATTCATCAAGCCATATGGCGTCTTTTATTGACTTATCCTTTACAATCTCAATTTCCCCCTGGCACATTAAGCCATGATATATCCCTGTATCACAATAATATACCGATACTTTTGGATTATCCATTATCTGCTTGATTTTATTGGATGAAACGTTTGTTGTAAAAAACAAAGTCAGATCATCGTACTTAGCCATAAAATCAACAAGTTCAGGAAATTGAATGCTGTTTTTTAAATTAAACATCGCCCTTGTTGAAGGGAATCCATAAGAATCAATAGTTGTCAGATAAGCCGCATCGGCTTTCTTTATTAATTCAATCCCTTTTCTAATAAAACCTTTGTCCATGATTTATAAATTTATAAATTGGTACTATATCGGACAAATATAGTACTATATCGTACTAATTTAAAATTATTAAAGGATTTTTTAATGGTGTCAGCTACCCAGCTCAATGTTTTTGTATCGAAACTTCCAAGTTTTTGCAACCCCTGATATTGGTCTTCCGTTAAAAGTTCAATTCCCATCGCAGCTGCCATATCAATCGCGCTATTTTCTGGTTTATTGTCTTTTCTTGAGTCCAGTGCTTCACGGTCGTAACATAAACTTCTGCGGCCTTTAGGACTTTCCGCTGAACAATCATAAAAAATGTATTCACCCGTCTTAGTATCCTGGCCAACAACATCCGGTTCACCGCCAGTTCTTTCCATTTCATTTAGCGACCACAGTTTTACCCCCGAGGTCCCGGAGTCCAGCTTTGCCCGTACTTTAGCCCATTCAAGACCTTTATGGCGGATCATGTTTTTCTCAATTAGGTTTCCTGATGTATTGATTGGGCGCACCTGGCGTGGGAAGGTTACTTGCTATCTGCGCACCATTATCATGAGCCCTGGTCAAAGGCGAGGCAAGGGTGATACCACTGCCAGAGACCTGTACACCCGCATCGTGAGGTTTTGTGACCGGTACAGTGATGGTGATGGAGTCGATTGAAGCGGTAGTACGGCTGCCAAAACGACGGCGTCCGGCAGTCATGGAAGCAACAACTGCTGTCTCATGGTTTACACCACTGTCAATGGTGATTGTCTGGCCGGCGGTAAAGCCTGCCGCGCTGGCTACAGGGATAACGATCGCTCCTGCGGTCGTAGCAGTGCCCACTGTGGTGGAGCCAGCTGTTCCAACTGTCGTGATAACGGCGGTCTCGCTGTTTGCTCCAATATCAATAAATATCTTCTGGCCTGCTGTAAGGTCTGCCACGCTGGCGACTTTAATATTAGTCGCGCCGGCAGCAGAAGCGGCCGACAGGGAAGTAGCGGACTGCATCAGGAAATCGGTGCAGTTGCTGTCGGTGTCGAGGCCATCCGGGAAAAGTCCCCTGCTAATCCCGGCGCCACCGGACGCTCTGGGCACAACCACAATGCATCCACCCTGGCTTTGGTTACCCTCGAGGGTTGCAATCCCGGGGCTGGCAACAGGCCCGTTGGCGCTTGAGTTGCTCTGCTGGGATCCGTAAACCACGGCGTCGACGAGCACTTCGCCGGTGGCATCCATAAGTGCGATCGAACCGGCGCTGGCGGAAAACGGACCACCGTACCACTGATTGGGGGCAGGAGGTCCCTGATAACCTACAGTGGTTGTAAGGGGATTGATCACTGCTGCTCCGTACTCGTGTCCTTTAACCAGGGGACTATCGAGTGTGATGCCGGTGCCGAGTGCTTGTATGGCATCGCCACTCTTATGAGGGAAACGTGTGGCAGGTGAAAAGCTGATCCCTGTCCCCACGTCGGACACGTCGATGCCAGAACATGTTATCGTATTTGAGCGGGGCGGCAAGGTCGATACCCGTGCCGTTCGCGCCAACGGTCCCGATGTTCGTTATCTTGACGATCTCCTTACGTCCGCCGGTGCCCACCGTCAGGATGTCACCGACCGTCATGCTGGCGTTGGCAGCTACCTTGATGTTGGTCGCTCCTGCGGCTGCTGCAGCTGCCAGGGTCGTTTGCGTTGCTGCCTTGCCAACCAATGTGACTGTGGCAAGTTCATAGTTGCCGCCGATGTCGATGCCAATCTTCTGGCCAGCTTCAAAGCCGGTAACACTTGTAACAGGCAGGTTGGTTGATCCGGCGGGGAAGGTGAGCCATGGCCCTGTGGAGACAGGAATGAAGAGAGTGGTCATTGCGGAAGCCGCTGTCCCGATGCCAGTGATCGTGCGGGTCTCACCGTCGATGTTGATCTTCTGTCCTGCCTCGAAGCCGCTCGTACTCCGGACGTTTATTGCTGTTGCGCCTTTTGTTGAAGGTGCCGCCAGTCCTGAACCGGAGAGGCCGAGCAGATAGAATGCGCCGCTTGCAAGTTTCGTTCCGGCCGGGATAGTTGCTGCTTTAACCGGAGCCCACTGGCTCTGGGTGTTGATCAGAGTCCAGTTTGAGATGTCGACGGAGCTGGCGGACGGATTGTAAAGCTCAATGAACTGATTGGTCGGGTTGGAACTGGTGCTAAAGCGGATTTCGTTGATCTTGACCGGAAGGACGTTACGCACTCTCTGGGAGATTGTCTCGAATTGCGTTATGCCGGTCGTCTGGCTCTTCCATTCGGCTTTGCCGGTCAGGAAACCAGCGCCGGTCCTAGCCGACGCAGCGACCTTGAAGGTTGCGCTCACACTGGCGCCCGGGGGGACCGGGGCAGTTAATGTCTTTGAAGTTTCGAGGGTACCGGTGACCAGGGAGGTCCATCCTTTGGGTACGGAAATGCTCAATTTGACACCAGTCACAGATGCCCCTGTGGTATTTGTGAAGGTTTCGGTGATGTTCTGCGTTGAGTTTTGCGTGAATGTTGTTGCCCGCGACAGGCTCACCCTCTGCACGTCGTATCTTGCTGCTACAATGTTGGCCTGAACTGCATCTGTTGTGGCTTCTGTCGGATATCCTGTCGTCATCACACCCTCATAAAAGGTGCCGGACGAACCGTTGCCGTTGTCTCCGCCGGTACCCAGGAGAATACCTCCCTTTTTATGCATCGGATAATAGGCGTTGCTGTTTGGTGTGCCGGGACGAACACCGCTGTAGAAGGTCGTGAGTCCACCCTTTTGTGCGTTGCCGCCACGAAGATCCCACTTATTTCCTCCACCGCCATCGACTACGGCAGTAACGAACCTCCAGGAATCAATGGTCGGAGAGCCGGCATTCTTCTTTGCGTTGTAACCTGAGAAAAGACCCGCCTCCATATCGGCCATGATCCACGGACCGGGGCCCTCGCCACTGCCCCAGGCGGTTGCTGTACCGAAATAGGTGGTTTCCATGGTGCCGGTGCCAACCGCTTTACCGTTGGTGGAGGAGTTGCCGTAGTCAAAGCAACAGCCACTATCGTAGTGGGTGCCATCTATGACGTAATAGATACCCTCCGGCTCGTCATTGATCGCAATGCCAGTGGCATCGTTGTTGCGTAACCCCATGCCCGGCATAATGTAGACGCCGTAAGCCTTGTGGCTGCTGATCGTAATGGGCGCCATGTCGGCTATCGGCAGGGTGTTAAAAGCACCTTTTTCCGGGCCTTTGAAGGTTCCGGGAGGCACCTGGGACAGGTGATTACCATTTCCGGACTGGTCGTAGAGAATGGTAATCCAGCAGACAGTGTTAGTGCAGAAGGCGTCATGCACTGCCGCGGCGGCGTATCCGCCCGGATCGTCTTCTCCGGGCTGGACAACACCTATGTCCAGAGTCTTGCCGTCCGACTGCCGCTTAACCTGGTAGAGTGGACCATGGTAGGAAGCATATAAAGCTCGTGTGCTACTGTGGGCAGCCACGCACGGGTTGCCTGCAGCTGCATAGATATCGCACGGGCCTTCCGGTCCTGGCGGAGTAGTATTGTGCCCTGCCCCCGACATTGCAAGCAACATAATCATGACAACAGGTAGTATGAGCGCCAGTGAAAGAATGACTAAAAAACGGTTTTTCTTTTTCATATTAATTCTTCTATTTTATTTATTTTATTTTATCTGGTTTTACTTTTGCCAGGCTTTCAAATTATTATTTCATGATCTGCTGCCCCTGCCGGCTTATAGATCCGGAAGCAAGTCCTGTTACGGAAAAAGATTTAAAGAGGAAGGAGCGGTCGGGCCGGTCAGATCAAGGCATGGGAACATTGAGGCTCTTCTGCAGAATCATAATAAGGTCATCTGCATTATTCGGTTGGGGAATGACCCATTGCGAGCCGAAAATCATTTTAGGGATGCCGCCCTTACCGCTCTGGAGGGTCTGACCGAAAATCTGAACGCAGGTTTGCATATACTGTCCGATCCATGGGTCGGACAAGGCAGTATCGAACTTCGCCTGACCAACCAGTTCAACCGCTTTTGCCCTTGCGGTTTCGAGGCTCCGCGGGTACCAGCTGTCGCCGGACTCAAACGTGAACATCCAGTTTTCGAAGTCAGGAAACGCCTCTCGTCTGGCAACCCATACCGCAAGGCCAATTTTGGCCAGTTCACAGGAGTTTTTGAAAGCATCCACATCTTGTGGGATGTAAGGGTTGCACTCGGTATTCAATGGTGTCGGACACAGAGCAAATGCCAGCTTGCCGGCGTAGCGGCGTATCGCCTCATTGAGCATAAAATGTATTTTCTGACAATGGGAACATTTATAATCAAAAAGCAAGGTGACGATGTAGGGGGCATCCGGAGAACCAACCATTGGTGCGTTGTGGTAATCGATGGCGGGCAGGTTATCCTGTGACTCGCCGTCGCGATAAACAGCTGAGGGGGTAAAGCTGACTTGTAAGGCAACAAGGATGCCAGCCAGGAGCAGACCGATCAGAGCCAGTCCCATCGTGCGTAAAGGACGGATAATACGCCCTGTAGTGGCTGGGGAAACATTTTTGACCATTGTGCGATTCGTTGGCAGGATATTTCCTTTGAATGATCTTTGAATTCATGATCGCTCGCCAGATGACCAGAGCTGCCAACAGCAGACCGGTAATATGCGTAGTCATACAATAGGGGCAAAAGTTCCCAATGACCCATTTCTGTAAGATGGTGAACCATATGGCACTTCCCGCAATCGCTCCGACCAGTACCAACATCACTTTCCAGGCAAGACGCCGTATCGGGACCTCTGTAGCCGGACCAATAAAAAGACTGGCGACCAGCAAAGCGAGGTACACCCCCACCGCCAAACCACTGACAGGAAATATCCCCGCTATAACCGACCACTGGCTGTTGAGTACCTGTTCGCAAGGGCTCCCTCCGCCGCATCCGATCATCGATCCGCCTTTCAGATAATGCCAGCTCATAAGGGCGCTCAAAGACAGAGCCAGCGTGTTCAATCCCGTCAGGACCCAACGCCACCAGGGCCAGGACTGTAGAAGACGGGTACTTTTTTTATAAATATCCAAAATTTGTTCCTCCTCTGCTTTGAAATAGAAAACCCCGCGGCTTTTCAGTTTGCTGAAGAGCCGCGGAGTACTAAAAATATTTTAACAAAATCCTTCTGTTGTTCTCACTATGGTTTCCTGATGTATTGATTGGGTCCACCTGGTGTGGGAACGTTACTTGTGATCAGCGCACCTCTACTATGAGCCCTGGTCAAAGCTGAGGTGAGAGTGATACCACTGCCAGAGACCTGTGCCCCCACAGCATGTGCCCTGGTTAATGGCGAAGTAACTGTTATTGAGGCACTAACCTGAGGTGGTCTTGCACCACTAGCAGCTCCGGCTGGGCCGCCAAAACCTCCACCTCCACCACCTCTCGGGGCTTGAGTGATTGAAGAAACAACAGCGGTCTCTCCGTCAATAGTAATAGTCTGACCTGCGTTAAAGCCTTGCACGCTGGCTACAGGGATTACTGTTGTGCCAACAGTTGTTGCAGTACTAATCGTAGTTCCTCCAGTAGTACCTATTGCAGTAATAACTGCCGTTTCGCTATTTGCACCTGTCTCAATGATAATCTTCTGACCAACGCTAAGGTCCTCCACGTTGCCAACTTTAATATTGGTTGCACCTGCTGTTGATGGAGTTAACAGGGTGATCGCAGTCTGAACAAGAAAATCGCTGCAATTACTGTCATTGTCCTGACCATCAGGGAAGCGACCGGCACTTCTGTCAGGCTGGCCGGTGGATGCTGATTGCGCTCCTCCTCTTCCGCCTCCCATACTCGCAGGTGAAGCAACTAGGCATCCGCCCTCATTAACTCCTGATTTAGCCTGATAACCCTCAGAAAGCCATGGGTCAACGTGTCCACCATAGTTGAGACCGTCAACAACATTACCTGCAGCGTCACGTAATACTAAATTACCGGCTCTGGCAGAGAGAGCTGGACCACCGAACCATTGGTTAGGTGTTGGGGTTCCCTGGTAACCTGCTGTTGTTACTTTTTGATCACGCACAACTGAATTGATGGCATGATCCATAGCCAGTGGCTGGTCAAGCTTAATTCCGGTGCCAAGAGGCAGAACCGGTTCATTACTTGAGTGTGCGAAGGCAGTTGCAGGTTCAAAGCTGATACCTGTTCCCCAAACACTAAACGGAAGGTTGTATGAATGATTGAACTTCAGCGGTTCAGCCAGATCAAGACCAGTCCCAATTTCCTCGTTAGGCAGGATGGGGCCGCGGAAGGTGTTACGTACAGAAGGCGTGCCGACTTTTGTCACTGTGACCCACTCGATCCCATGACCTTTGCTGTCAATATCTAATCTGATTTTGTCACCAACAGAAATGTTGACGGTAGACGCAACCTTGATGTTCGTTTGACCAACTTTTGCATCTGCTGACAAATAATTTACCGTACCTGGCTTGCCAACTTTTGTGACTGTTACAATCTCGTATTTTTCAATTGTATTTATAGCAACCGGGTAAGTAGCGCCATATCCGATGGCCATCTTCTGACCAACCTCGAAGCCAGCTACACTTGCAACAGGTACGCTTGTCGACCCAACAGGGATAGTAATTACCGGTCCGTCGGGAAGTGGCTGCCAAATAGTTGTAGGATTACCTGGATCGCCTTGACGGCCACCACCACCACCGAATTGATTTTGAGTCTGTGTCTGCGAAACAGGAGCTACATAAGCAGCTGGTGTACCTAAACTTGCGATTTTACGTACTTCCCTGGTGGCACCATTGTCTATTTCAATTTCATCGCCGACTGTCATGCCGGCTGTGCTTCTTACATAGATAGTAGACTCACCTTTTTTCGCAGCGACTGAAAGTCCTGAGTTAGCCAGACCAAACAGGTAGAAACCTTTTGCAGCAAGCTTAGTCCCGGCCGGAATCTTCATTGATGAAAAGACTGGAAGCAGAGTTGGACGGTTAGTAAGAGTCCAGTTGGAGAGGTCTATTGCACTGCTGGTGGGGTTATAGAGTTCGATAAAGGAATTTGTCGAGTTGTCAGAAGCACCTGCGCTAATGCGGAACTCATTAATCTTGACAGGGTTCACATTGCGAACTTTTTCAATTGTAGTCTCGGATAACATCTGACCAGTAGTCGTATTAGTCCATGAAACTTTGCCAACCAGATCGCCGTTAAAAGACTCTGATCCTGAGGTCACAACGAAGGTAGCGCTAACACTTGCACCCTGTGCGATTGGGTCAGTGAATTTCTTCGAAGTTTCATTGGCGTTTTGAACTACGGATTTCCATCCCTTTGGTGCGGTAATACTAAGGGTGACGTCTTTAACAGGTGCACCGGTGGTATTCGTGAATGTTACAGTAGAATTCTGTGTTGACTTGAGTGCGAATGTCTGAAGCCCGGGAGGTGTGTCAGTTGCATTTGCCGGAGTAAGACTCAGTCGCTGTATGTCATACTTTGCAGCTTCAACATTGTCCTGAATCTTCTGGTTGGTTTCCTTTGTCGGGTAAGTGCCTGCGGCTGTCATTGCACCTTCGTAAAAGGTACCCTGAGAACTGTTGCTGTTATCGCCGCCATTGCCTAAAAGAATAGCTCCCTGCTTACGCATCGGATCATAGCTTCTTCTATCATTGAAGACGCGAGGTCCGTCGAACATAACTGCCAGATCACCTTTCTGAGCATCTCCGCCCATAGTCCTCCAGAAGTGTGGTTCGCCGTCAGCTGTTGCGGTTACGAAACGCCAGCTGATTACTGGGATGAAGGGGCAATACTTATCGTTCGGTGATGAAGTTACACAACCTACTATGTTGTTCTCCTGATCTGTCATAATCCATGGACCCGGGGCAATTCCTCGATACCAGGCAGTGCCGTTACCGAAATATGTAGTTTCCATTGTACCGTCGCCGTCATCGTGGCTGTCAATCTCTGCATTGCCATAGTCGTAGCAGCATCCGCCATTATAGTGTTGGCCGTTTACGACCCAATATTGTCCCTCTGCCTGATCATCGACTGCAGTGCCCTTTGTATCATTCTGTCGGAGACCCATGCCTGGCTGAATGAAGACTCCATAGACTTTGTGGCCCATTATAGTAACAGGCGCCATGTCGGCAATTGGAAGACTGTTAAATCCACCCAACTGTGTGGGGCTGCCTACTCCGCCACGTGGTGCTTGACGAAGATGGTTGCCTTTACCTGACTGATCGTAGAGCGTTGTGATCCAGCAGTATGTATTGGCACAGAATGCGTCCTGAGCGGCTGCGTCTGCATAACCGCCCGAATCGCCCTCTTTGGGCTGGGCCACACCTATATCCTGGGTTTTGCCGTCCGACTGGCGCATAACCTGGTATAGCGGACCGTTATAGGTCGCGTACAAAGCACGTGTGCTGCTATGGGCAGCCACGCATGGATTGCCTGCAGCGGCATAGATATCACACGGACCTTCCGGTCTGGGGGGAGGAGCATTGTGCCCTCCCCCTGACATTGCAAGCAACATCATCATGGCGACAGGTAGTATGAGCGCCAGGGAAAGAATAACTAAAAAACGGCTTTTCTTTTTCATGTTTATTTTCTTGTTTTATTAATGAGGTTTTATATAGGTTTACTTTTGCCAAACATTCCAATTATAATTTCATAATCTGTTGCACCTCCCGACGCAACAATTTCGGATTTAATGCCTCTTACCCCGTCAATATCCGATAGCAATCCGTCGATTTTTACCCTGTGATTTTAATTTCAAATTTCTGATGAAGATATTTAATAATTTCCCAATCAGTATCTGGGTTTAAGTTTTTTTAACATAATAACTTTTCAGGTTTTTCTTATTCCTTTTAATCCAGTTTTTAAAATCTTGGAGGGAAGTTCAAAGCGGAATCAGGAGTCCGGCTTATCAATTGTTCCTAAACAAGGTGGTTTTTCTATAGAATATTTATTAAACTCTGAATTTGAAAAATCTTTATATTTGTCCTTATTCTGTTGATTTATAAGTAAATAATATATTATGAAGGCAAATAATCTTAAGAACAAGATCGGGAACCTGTCAAAGGACACAATCTTTATCACGATAGGAGTTTTTTGCGCAAGTGTTGGTTTGGAATGTTTCCTGGTTCCTAATCAATTACTGGATGGTGGGGTCACCGGGATTTCGCTCTTATTATCGAGGATATTTAACTGGAACCTTTCTGTTTTAATTTTTATAATTAATTCCCCATTCATTATTATGGGTATAAAGCAAATTTCATGGAAATTTGGTTTAAAGACATTCATTGCAATTGTAGCTCTATCTCTTTCAGTTGAATATATCCATTTTCCGATTGTAACGCAGGACAGGCTACTGATAGCAGTATTTGGCGGGTTTTTTCTGGGGGCTGGTGTAGGATTTGCCATGCGTGGCTCAAGTGTTCTGGATGGAACAGAAGTATTGGCATTATATTTTAGTAAGAAATTTGCTACACAGGTTGGTGAAATTATCCTGGTTATTAATATTGTTATATTCAGCATTGCTGCTGTGGCTTTTGATCTTGAAACAGCACTATATTCCATTTTGACCTATATAGTTGCTTCACGTGCAGTTGATTACATTGCTCAAGGTATAGAAGAATATATAGGAGTTACTATAATCTCTGATTATGGCAAAGAGATACGAAAAGTAATAATTCAAAAGCTCAATAGAGGAGTTACTGTATATAAGGGCAGACGTGGACTTATAGGTAAAAATGCAGAAAAAGATGGATTAAATGACCAGGATATTTTGTTTGTAGTGATAACAAAACTTGAATTGGCCAAGTTGCAGAGGGAAATAGATGATATTGATAAGAATGTTTTTTATGTAACACATAAACTTGGTTCAGCAAAAGGTGGAATGTTGAAGAAAAGGCCTTTGCACTAACAAGGGAAAATAAAGAATCTGAATACTTTTTTGTAACTTTTATTTTAACGTTTCTCGCTTAGGATTTTACCCTGACTTAACACAGCAACTGAATTATTAGGTTTTAAACAGAGGGTAACAGCTTCAAATAATGGTTCATTGACAAGTGTATCGGCAACCCATTCAACAAGAAAATTAGCACCTGTCCCGCTCTGATCCTCATATGGAATATAGAAGTCTTTTGTAGCTAATGGATTAAGTGTAATATTACCTTTTTTAAGGAAATCGTCAACCAGTTCCCCATTCTGATTGAAATACAATACTTTGGTCAAATAGATCCTTGAAAAAAGATCAGTGTTATGTATCGCAAGGAATGCGCTCATATCAAACATAACCGTATCAATTTGATAAGGTATATTAGAATATATTGGCAAGTAAAGTAATTGACCACTGATTTTCTTTACAGGAGACATGTTTGATCCCAGCAGACCCGGATCGAATTCCTTAGGCCTGTTCGAAATAATGTTATCTTTTAAACTATTTCCACATGATCCTAAAGTAATTAGTAGAGGTACCAGGAATAGAATTCTGCCCATTATAGAGAGTATTATATTATCATAATACAATATTTAGAATACGAAAATTTACAGTCATTGCTAATATATGAAATTTATATGATTTGTTTTGGAAAATATTCGTCAAATGAGAATATGTTTCAATTAAGTTAGCTAAAGTTTTTGGCAATGCTTTAGATGATTGGGTTTTCAATTTTAGCAATCCTTATCCTGGACTGTATACTCCCTGGATTGTTTAAAAAGTGTCAACCTGTTTCGGGATTTGTTAAAGATAAGGAGTAAGGTCAAAATACCTAAAGATGAAGTGCAGTTCCACTTTGTCTTTAAATAATGATTAAAAAGTCGATTAAATTAAGTGCAGGTTCTTTCATAAAATTTACAATTATTATTTGAATTGGCATATCTCTATTCCTGAACTAAGATGATGGCCTGATTCTTCCCTATATGTTCTTTGATCCCGCTGATGGCTTTTATGGGTGACTCGATGATTAGCTTGTTGGAGATCCAATTCGGGATAATTCCTGCAGGATCAACAAAACCTTCAAGTACAACATGCGTCATTTCTATACCGGCAGGTATGATGGTCCATGTTTGAAGGTAATCTTTAATGCGCACCATATCTTTGCGTTCAGGAATGACGCCGTTGAGGGCAACTGCATTAATCCTGCGTTCACCGGTCACCGAATCGATTTTAATTGTTACATTCACGCACAAGTCACGATCAGTAACAGGCCAGGGTGAATCATATACCATATAGTACTGCACTCTTTTGTCCTTTTCATAAAGCAGCACTTTAATCTGAGTGAGGTTCTTATCCCACCAATCTATATTATTAATATTTCCCAATAGGGCGAAAATCTTTTCTGCCGGGGCATTAATGTCGGTAACCCCTCTATAGGATTTCAGGGACTTTCCGTTCTCCACACACGTATATATTTTAATGCCAGCCTCTTCTTTAATAAAATTCCAGGATTGTGCCGCCATCGAACATGAAACTATCAGGATAAAGGAAACCATTAAAATGAATCGAAGCTGACTATGTCTCATAAAACTAGAGTTTTAATTCCTGAAACTCCTGATAGAATTAATGCCATATTTACTCTTTTACAGGGGTTTTTGATTATGGTAAAGATATTATTTCTTTGGCCATAACCAGCTTAATTAATTTATGATATCTTAAAGGTAAAAAGTTTTTGTTGTTCCTGTAAGTCTATATAAATTTTGCTTTTAATAGAGTAAGCATGAAGTCTCCCGGTCCGGCAATAAGCACAAGTACGTGATTAATCGTCAGACAGATAGCTGGAAAAAAATTTGTCGATTTAATTTTTTATGTTCACAAAGCTCGAATACGCCAATCATCCAAAAGATATCGAATGAATTACCGAAATAGATCTCATTAACTTTAATATAAACTTTGGTGGCTGTTTCATCCCAAGTTGATCCATCAATGCAAATCGATCAGGAACACCCCAATGCTCTATAAGTTTACCATCTTTGAATTGCATGATGTCTATAACTGTAATCTCAATATTCTTTCCAGTTGGCGGAATAGGGCCAAATTGTCCAGTTTGTTTTCCGCGGGCTGTCATACGTCCCCATACTCTATCACCGTCGACAACCAAATCTTCGATAACCATTGAAAAATCCGCGAACGCTTCATGGAGGCTATTGATAGCCTTTTTAACTCCTTCCGTATTCGGAGGATTAAATCCGTACTGGTTTTCTTTGAAATCAATTGAAGCATGTTTATCAAATAGAGTAACGTCTCCTTTACCGAATCCTTCTTCTATCAGGACTCGAAAGAGTTGTTCATTGGATCTTTTTGTTTCCATAGTATTCTTTGACTTTATACACTAACATATTTCTTGTCAAATTGTTATCAAGATTATTTGTGATGAATTTTAATAAGTTGGGGTGCGCGACCAATTCATTCCAGGAAGCAAGTATCGGGCAGCTACGCGCTTTGCCCAATGTAGTGGAGCGAATAAAGAATTTTAAATCAACTCTCTAACCATTTTTTAAAATCCTGCACTTTTTCACGGCTCACTATTAACTCATCAGAGTCGTTTGATTTAAGCTTCACCCGCAAACGGCTGTTGGAGTAACTAACTATATCAGTAATTGCCGGAAGTGAAATAATGAATTTACGGTTGATTCTGAAGAACCTGGCGGGATCTGATAAATCTTCCAGCTGATCAAGTGAATAGCTGAGGGCATAATCGCGTCCTGAATTATTCTGAAGAAATGTACATTTCCCCATGCTATAAAAACATTGTACATCGTCAATTGTAAAGAATTTAATATGCTCACCTACTTTTATTACAAATTTGTTCTTGTATTTTTTTGTAAGGGAAAACATTATGTTATCGAATACCTGCGCCGGTATCTCTAATGGGGAATTATTAGCTTTAAATTTATCAATCGCATTTTTTAATTCTTTCGGATCAATTGGTTTCAATAAATAATCGATACTGTTTACTTTAAATGCCTTCATGGCGTATTCATCATAGGCAGTGGTAAAAATAACCGGAGTTTTAACAACGGTTTGTTCAAATATCTCAAAGCTTAAACCATCGGCCAGCTGAATATCCATGAAAATCAAATCAGGAGGTTGATTTTTATTTAACCAATCCACTGCTTTATTAACGGATTGGAGAATTTCAATAATTTCTATTGCCTGATCATAGCTATTAATTAATCCGGACAGCCTTTCAGCCGCTATTTTTTCGTCCTCAATAATTAAGCATTTCATGTTTATTTCTGTTCGATAACCGGCAGTTTTACAATAAATTCATTTTCAGATATAATTACCTCCATTGATGAATCAGAAAGATATGCATATCTCCTTTTCAGGTTCTCAAGTCCCATAGGTTCATTTTTCGAAATCACTGATTTTTTCTTTTGAATACTATTTTTCACTACAACAAAGCCTTCTTCAACCCCAATTTGAATTTTCAATGGCATATCATCAGATATTATATTATGCTTGATTGCATTTTCAACCAGCATTTGTAAGCCGTGAGGAACTATTTGAATAGTGCTTTCAGCTGGCAAATCCGAACTGAAAATTAATGCCTCTCCAAACCTCATTTTCGAAAGAAATATATAATCTTCAACAAATTTCATTTCCTTATGAATTGGAACTATTTCTTTATCATTCTGCTCCAATACATATCTGTATATATCTGATAGCTTCCTGATAAAATCAGTGGCTAATTCAGGTTTTTGCTCTACTACCCCGCTTAGGGTATTTAAACTATTGAAAAGAAAATGCGGATTTACCTGGTTTTTCAAGGCTTCATATCTGGCCAACAGGTTTTCCCTTTTTAATTCCTCATTTTTTTCAATGGACTTTATCCAAGAATTTGTAAGATATGTTGAATAATAAAAATATATAACAATCAGATCTAAAACTATTGTCATAAAAGCCTTTGCCAATACATCATAAAAAACTTCCTTTCCTGACATTCCCCACAAAAAACGGTCGACTATGTAAGGTATCGTTACACTCATTATTATCCCATAACCTATTAATGACAAAAAGCTGATCAGATTTGCCCTTTTGGGATTTTTTGTCCAGTCAAGTTTCTCGGTATATTTGCCAATTAACCTATTACCCACTCCAAAGGCTATTCCGTAAGCGTATCCAATTGAGGTATAAGTTATATAATAGGAAAATGAGGAAAATATTTTAGGACCTTTAAACAAAAAGCCTGCAATGGGGGGAATTACAATCATAAATAATATCCACATTACAGTGTTAAAGTATGCCTTTCTTTTTTTGTCATTGTTTTTTCCCATGAAGTCCAAGTTAAACTAAATTTATTAGTCGTAAAAAAAGTTACTATTTGTTATTTCTGACAAGGGATACTTATCTTATCGGAGCTCTACGGCAAGCTGGCCGAAATCTACTGGCAGGATCGTAAAAACCACCCCCTTTATCAACTTTATATGTACCTGTTTCAGGTCTTTTTTGAGCATCTAAACAATCCTTAAAATATTCCTCCTGAACATCAGAAGAGCAATGAAATTTAAAAAAGATCCAATGCATAGTAAAACAAAAACTCTTGATAAGAATGTAATATCCGTTAACGGAACAAGCTTCCAGAAGATGTCATAAATCCCCTGTATCCCCCAATAATTAACAGTAAAAACAGCAATCTTTTGCATAATTTCAGGCATTGCAAATATAGGAATCATACTACCTCCGAAACCACTCATAACAAGTACAATTATGGTCGAAAATCCCTGTACCTGTTGGCGTGTTCTAGCAAATGAGGCGAGAACTACACCAAAACCGGAACAGGCAAAGGCTATTATAAAAATCATAAGTACAAGAGAAGGTAGATGATGCATAATGTCTAAGCCAAAAACCAGCCATGCGTAAATAAACATGATCATCAGCTGAATAATGGAAATAATATTCGCAAATATTAATTTCCCAAAGAGGATATAATCAGGAGGTACGGGTGAGCAAAGTAACTTCTTTAATATGCCTTCCTGCTTTTCATCCAAAAGACTTCCTCCTATTCCAGCAACTGAAAATAATAGCATCATTACTGCTGTACCTGCCACCGAGTGAACAAGACCCACCAAATTATCTTCTTCAGAATTGTTCATTTTTCCGAAAACAGCAGCAAAGAGGGTTATAAATATTACGGGCAATGCAAAAGTCAGCAACATGTCTTGCTTATTACTGTAGAACAATTTCAGATCTTTCTTTACAAGTTTTATCATTTATCTCTTAGTTTTTTACCTGTCAGACTTAAAAATATAGTTTCAAGGTTAATCTTTCGGATATCAATATACCGGATATCAAGACCAAACTCATTGCACATTAAAATTATCTTTGATAAATCACCCTGAATATTCATTGAATAAAAATGTATCGCATCTTCAAAACGTTGGAGATCATTCCATTCTTTTTCTATTGTATTGTACCGTTCATCTGTAAGATTTGTATAAGATATCACAACGGATTCTTTCATCGATCCCGAAGCCCTTAATTCATTCAATGTTCCCTGTGCAATTATTTCTCCATTGTCAATAATTCCGATACGATCGCACAATCGTTCTGCCTCTTCCATATAATGAGTGGTATAAATAATTGTCATTCCCTCTTTATGCAGTTTCTCCACCACTTCAAAAATCAAATTCCGGCTTTGGGGATCAATTCCAACAGTGGGTTCATCCATAAACAGTACCTTAGGTCTGTGTAGCAAGGCTGAAGCGATATTAATTCTGCGTTTCATTCCACCGGAATAGGTTTTAACTTTATCATTCTTCCGGTCTGTCAATCCAAGCAGGTCTAAGGTTTCATCGATAAGTTCTTCTAATTCCTGTCCCGGAATTTTATACATGCCTCCCCAAAATAATAAGTTATCATACGCTGAGAACTCATTATAAAGCGCTATTTCCTGTGTAACAACACCAATGTTCTTTTTACAATCCAATGGATTTTTCTTTAGATCATAGCCGGCAATGTTTACTTCTCCGTCATTCGGTGCAATCAATGTGCTCATGATGGATATCGTGGTTGTTTTACCGGCACCGTTTGGACCCAACAATCCATAACACTCACCTTGCGGAATGTTAAATGAGATGCCTTTCAGGGCAGCAACGGTATCGAATGTTTTTTTTAGATTTGAAACACTGATCATATAAGTTTTTATTATTCATCTTTTACTATCCTGAAACTAAGACCTGCGCCTCTATTTCCCGGAGGATCCCCTACCCGACATGCAGACCGGCATCTCCATCCGGGATTCCAAAAACCTCCACCACGAATAACTTTGATTTCGCCTGTTTCTGGTCCTTTTGGATTCTCTTTTTCATCAATGTTATACTCACCATACCAATCGTTGGTCCATTCACACATATTACCATGCATATCGTATAATCCGAAGGCATTTGGAGAAAAACCACCTACAGTCATTGGTTTCTTCCTATTTATTCCTTTTTCGCAATTTAAATATGGTTCTTCACCATTAAAATTTGCCTGATCAGTTGTGAGGCAGCCACCTGTATAAAAAGGAGTGGTGGTATTTGCCCGGGCTGCATATTCAAATTCTGCTTCAGTTGGCAGCCTGCAACCCAACCATTCGGCAAAGGCATTGGCATCATGCCATGTTACCTGTGAAACAGGCATTCTCTCACGCTCAATTCCCCATGGTTTTTTCCTTCCTGTTGCTTCACAAAACAAGTCGTATTGCTCAAAGGTAATCGTGTATTTACTCATTTTGAAAGCACTCAACGTAACTTTATGTTGTACCTCGTCTTCTTGTCGTCCCTGTTCAGTAATTGGGCTTCCCATTATAAAGGTTCCTCCCGGGATATCGACAAATTCAATAATGGGCTTATTTATTGAGGAATCTTTGGCTCTCGTGTTATTTTCAGTGTTTATTATAACAGGTTCAATTTTTTTTGTGAATTGAATTTGAGAAGTATTATTGTAGATTTTTTGTAATTTAGAAATATTATCAGCATCAATGGACTTCATTAATTCACTGATTCTATTCAGGATTTCAACTTGTTTTGTAGTGAATTGATTGTTTTGAAAAACATAATCTAATATTGGTGAATATTGACCAACTGGATATTCGGTTCCCAATATCGATGCCAAATCATAACAGACGACTGTTGTCATTAGAGGTGATCCATTATATTCATTTTGGCCAGGCATCCCATATAATTTTGGATTAATTTCTTTTTTTTGCATCTTTAACCAGACATCGTTGCTAAAGTCAAATTCTTCACTATTGAAATCAATCCTTTCCGCACTGGGATCTACCAACATCCAACGGTTTTCCTTTTCATTCCATACTTCACAGATGACGTGGTTCGCATGAAAACCAGGTATTAAATATGGGGCAAATCCATAGCGAACCCTGGCTGGAATGCCGCGATATTTAAGTATTGATGCCAGCAAGAGGGCATTATCCCGGCAAATCAGCATTAATCGATCTTCAGGTTTACGATCTTTGACTAAACCCCTGGAGTCATAGGATAGAAGCCCCTCCAGAGCCGATTTTACTGTTTTATACTTTAAGGATTCATTCCATCTTTCTTTGGGAATTAGTTCACGATAATTATCCAGTTCCCACCCATAGTTTATATATTGTGATCTAATGAGACGGCAAAGCTCCGGCAATGAATCAGGAAGGTTCTTATACAGATAGCCATACTCTCCCGGATCAGTAAATGAACTGTATTGTTTATAGAACTCCAAAACAGAACCACTGAATTGAATGTTTCTAGTCTGTTTAACGTTTTGCTGAGTGTTACCTTCTGTTATTGCCAGGAATAAAATCATAAAAGATAAGAGCGTTGCTTTCATGAAATTAATTGTTTGTTGATTAATTATTTCCTGACAAAGGTTTGAGATATTTTGCGTTGATAATAATTTAATACGACGGGTTGTTGAATTTTACAGATGGGTTGTGAGAATGACAGAATAAAGACTGGTTGGGAATAAAACACCCCGACGGGTGTTTTTAGCAAGGTGCCGGGACAAAGTTGGGTGTCCGGGAACAACAATAAATACAAATTTGTCTTGTGTGCAGGAGCAAAAGTTGAGGAGCGTAGCCTTTAGCTTTATCGACAAACCGACCGAAGGGAGCTCACTGAAGTCAAATCCCGCTTAGGCGGGGCTAAAACTCCTGATAGATCGGGGACAAACAACTTACCTTTATTATCCGTGTTGGTTTGCGTTTTGTTAAATTGTCTTGGGTCATTAGCTATATCCCAATTTACTGAAAAATCCTCATTAATTGAGGTTCTTTTTATGTTAATAATTGTTTTTTTTCAGCTTACCGTAAAAGATTATATTATTATCGTCCAGCTTAAGGTTTCTATTAAATTCAACTAACTTCTGTCTTTCTTTTTCATTCAGATCTTTTCCTCTTAATGCTACTTCAATTTGCTTTTTAAGTGTAATGGCAGCAATGTTGCCTATGAAATATCCGTTACTGAAAACAGGTGACATTTCAATATTCCCAAAAAAGTCATTTTTAAGACGAAAATAATTGGCATCCATTGATTTCTGATTAACAATGATCATCCTTGAAACATTGTCTTTTCCGCGGGTAGAGAAATAATAATATCCGGGTATTTCACGACTTGTAGTAATTACCTTTTCATCTCCAAAGTCCTTTGTAAATTTTGCTTCCAAAGTGTTCCTTTTAGTATTGTAATGATAAAGAGTATCAGTTGCAGTATTATACAAATCAAATTCGGGAGTTAAATAGTTAGTGAAAATCTCCCCGTCAAAACTACGGTTGATCAGATACGATGGAGGTGAAACCTTTTGAATCAATTTTCCTTTGAAGTTCTGCTGGTAGCAAATTGCGGAATCCTTTTCAAACGGCATAGATAAAACGGTGATTATTGAATCAGGTGCTATGTATGCTTTAAATTTGCGCTGTGTAAAAGTCAGGGGAATGTCTTTGAGATGCTTTCCTGATACATCATAGACCAGAATTTTTCTGGTTGTGCCAAAAGGAAGGAGAAATAACATATCCCCTTTCTGATTAAATTGTAGTCCATTAAGAGTGGAATATTCTCCCGGACCTCTTCCGATTGCCCCGATATTTCTTAAAAAGTTTCCTTTCTTATCATACAGTTTTGCTGGAAGCTGTCCATAGCTCTTAATACATATATATTTATCGGAAATTTCGGTATGCCATCCTCGGTCGAAAAAAGCTTCAGGCGAAGTCTGAAGTTTAACAAATTCACATGATTCAACAATACTACTGAGTTTTAAAAACAAAGTATCTTTCACTTTTTTAACTGGACAAATAACCACATCGTTATCATTAATCTTTTTAAGGTAGGCGATAGCTGCCTTTTTCTGAGCAGTAATTGAGATTGTAATCAGCATCAGAATGCTTAATAAGCAAATAGATTTAAGAGAAAAGACTGACCTTTTCATGATTTAAAAAACTAATTAATAATTATAGTATAAGGCGATCAACTATCGTTTTTGTGACAGTAACACCAATTTACTTCTGAATGTGGAAAGTCAAATCGAATATACAACGAGCTTATTAGTTGTGCAACTAAATTCTTAATGAATTTGATTGGTACAGATGAATGTGTTTTGACTTGATGATTTATTGAATGTTTAGTAAAAGGCAGGAACGGTTTTCAAAAACCCCGATAGATCAGGTACAGGCAAATGTCCTTTATTGTCCGTGTTAATGGCTGTTTTTCATTTACTTAACCCTATTGCCATTTTATAGGCCAATACAGCGTCGGGAAGTGGTGTCAGAGTATCTAATAAAATATTGTAAGTGCCATTTTCTGAAAGTTCGTCAGCAACCTTTTTAATTAAAGCTAAAGTAGCTTTCATCAAACTTGAACCTAGACTTAATCGTGCTACACCTAAATCCTGCAGTTCACGAACAGATGGAGGTAATCCTGCCCCAATTCCAGGGTTTGAAAGTATATTAATTGGAGCATTAATTTCCTTCACCAGTGTTGAAATCATTTCTTTTTCCCATACAGGCTGAATAAATATGCAGTCTGCACCTGCTTCCCGGTATTTATTGCCCCGCTTTATTGATTCAGATAATTTTTCCCGTGGCGAACCTGATGAAGTATAAAATGAATCAGTCCTTGCATTAATTACTAAATGAAAGCCCAGTGATTCTGATATTGCACGAATAGCTGATATTCTTTCACAAAATTCCATCTCGTCAATTAATACCGGATTTAAATCGATACTGTCTTCTATATTTATTCCAACAATTCCTGTTGCAATTATCTTTTTAACCGAATCAATTATTTCATTTAAATTATTTCCATATCCGGCTTCTATATCCACAGTTACCGGAACTTGTACTGCATTTACGATCCCCGTTATAACTTCAATCATTTCTGACAATTGTATTACCTGGCAGTCAGGATAACCTAAAGAGGCAGCTATTCCCATACTTGTAGTTGCGATTGCTTTAAAGCCACATGCTTCTATTAATTTAGAACTCCCTGTGTCCCATGAGTTTAACAACACTAAAATTTTTTTGTCATGATGAAATTTCAGGAACATTTCAGCTTTTTCTTTTTGAATACTTGAAACCATAATTTTGCTATTTTTTATTGTATTAAATAAATATATCTATATTTTCATTGAATCTGAAAAGAATTCAATCAACACAGGTGCTAAAACCTTTGGACTCACGCCATGTGTCTGGCCAGCTAATGTACGAATTTGTACATGGGGAATATATTTGCTGATTGCTTGAGCCGAATCACGCATATGTATGGTACCTGCTCCGCCGTGCATGACAAGTGTTGGGATTTTTATTTTTTTAAGGAGGGACACCGGCAGGGTATGTCCTTCACCCATAATCTCACTGTCATATGCTAATGTTGGCGCCATTGCCACCAGCCCTCGCCACATTGGCATCCTCTTTATGGCTTGAATTTGTTTGTCAGAAACACCTACAGATCGGATGAACAGGGCGACGGCATCTTCGTTGCGTCCCTCCTTGAGCAACTTCTTAAGTTGGCCGTAGTATTCACTGGCGGTTTTGCGTTCTTGGTCATCTGACGAATATGGCGCTTCGTATATGGCTAACTTCCTAACTTGTTTGTGCAGTTTGCTTCCAATCTGAAGTGCAATAGCTGCACCTGAAGAATGACCATAAAGGCAAACGGGTCCTTTAACCGCATCAATAAGTGACACCATATCTTCAAATTCACGGTGAGGCGAATATGGTTCTGTGTCTGTACTATCTCCGCGACCTCGCCGGTCATAGCTTATGACAGTAAAATGGGATGCAAGCAGTTTAGCTAACCTGGAACCGGACTTTCTTGAATTTAGAGCCCCGAGCACTAATATCACAACCTCCCCATGACCTGCTTTTTCAAAAGCAATTTTTGTACCGTCCTTTGAAGTCACCATTTCTCTCATGAGTTATTATAGATTTTGTGAAATCTCTGATAATTTAGGAATCCAAATAAATAAGACAATAATTTTCAATTAATGTTCTTGAGTACTTTGACAGAAATCTTCTTTTTAGCAATTTAGTCCGGATGCTATCTTATGTGCAGAAATTCTATGCCTTATAACGGCCAGGTAATTAAGCCTGTTTCACGCTTTATGGGACAAGTTGTGTCGCCGGGTAAATGGAGACTGGTGCAGGAAATGTCATCGGGCCAGAGTCCTGGTACCACCCGGAATCAGCGAAGCAAGGCGCGGTTTTTGGAGTCATGGTACAAAGCTGCGGGGCTATACGTGTGTCGCGGTGCAAGGCTGATAGAAAACAAAAAGCTCAAAAACCCCCGATAGATCGGGGACAACCAATGACGTTGTCCGTGTTATAGTGCGTATTGTTATTTTTTCCTTAAACACTTGACTTGGAGGTAATCTTGGCGTAACTTGCTTATCTTTAACATATAATACTTTACCCAGATGAAAACAATCCGTTATTTTTCTGCTTTACTACTGATCATAACAGGGATCTTGCATGTATTGCCAATGTTTAAAGAAGTCAAAGATCCAAATGCTATGCCTATGCTAGGATTTGGAATCGTATACTTTGCAATTGGCGTATTATTATTTATGGATAAGAATTTTTCTCAAATATTGGGCATTATTTTCCCAATTATTGGGTTAGGAGTGGGTTTTGGTGTTGTTGGTTTGAAGAATTGGGATACAATGCTTACGATAATGTTCATAATTGATGCAATTGTTGTGGTTTGCTGTCTTATCCTGGTTTTAAATACTAAAAAAGTCAAGATTGAATCTTCAGGTCCGACAACCTAAACGATTCTAAGTATCGTTTCCAATTTCCTTATAAAGGATCTAAACCGCAATCAGACTTTATGAGACTTGTGCCGTCAACTGGTCTGGTTTAAGAATTCTTTCTCGATAAGCAGGATAGTTTGTTCAGCCCATTAGAAATTTTTAATTTATTGGAAAGGTCCATGGCATTATTCTTATATCTATTATTATTGATGCAATCATTTATCGCGGTTGAAATTGATTCAGCTGTCATTTCTTTAAAGTTACAAGTTTTAGGACCTAAACCCGGCTTAAAGATATTGTCGCGATTTGAAAATTGATCTGCCATAAAGGAGAAGGCAGCTTGTGGTATTCCAGCCCTCGATACAAGCAAGAATTTTGCACGATTCTTATTGATAAAACTTTTAATGATCACTGATTACCTTTTTACCCTCCTTAGGTGAAATATTTACCGCAACTCCTCCTTTTTGTTTATTTGGGTCTTCTTTTGCTGCATTTTTGGGACTCGGGCCAAAGCGTATGAAGTGGCAATTTACTCTGGAAATAAATTCTTCATTTTCTGAAGGTGCACATATTGTTACTTCATGGCCTCTTTTAATTAGACCATCAGACGGGCAAATTCATTAAAGAATCATGAAAGAACCCGTATTCTGATTGAGAATGTATTTACAAGAGATAAATCATCAAGAAAGAAAACTTATTTTTGTAACCCGGTGGTCTGAGAAAGGGGAGGATTTAAGTACCCCGGTTTTCTTAAAAACAAATTCAGTAGGTAGTAAAATAAAAAAGATCAAAAATGAAGAAAGTTGTATTTGTTTTGAAAAGGCCGCAAGTAATTTTATTATTTGCGGCAATGTTTCTGTTTTCTGTAAAAGAATCAAGAGGGGACAATTACCAGTCGAAAAAAGACCCGTCGTTTACCCAATTCACCCATCGTGGGGCGGGTAATCCGTATCTGCCGCTATGGGAGCATTTGCCCGACGGAGAACCGCGTGTTTTTGAAGATCCCGACAAACCGGGGAAATACCGCATCTATATTATCGGATCCCACGATGTCAGATTTAAGAGTTATTGCGGACCGGACATAAGGGCCTGGTCGGCACCTGTGGAGGACTTGTCAAACTGGCGTGATGAAGGACCCATTTTTACATACCCAATAGGCGGACAGTGGGATGTTATGTACGCTCCTGAACTCGTTGAGGTGAAAAGAAAAGACGGCACAAAGGAATACTATCTTTACCCGCACAGTCGTGGTCGGAACAGAGAAGCGATGGTGGCTAAAGGAAACCGCCCGGACGGTCCTTTTACCCCAATCAACATGACTGCCGACGGAATGAGTACTATACCCGGAAGTATCATGGGATTCGATCCGTCAGTATTTATTGAATACATCACGGATCCAAAAGACCCTGATTATGAGATTGGTTTCAGAGCTTACGGATTTTGGGGATTCCAAAGGTCGTCAGCGGGTCAGTTGGATCAGAACACTATGTATTCGCTCAGGCCGGGAACCCAATCCATTGGCTATTTTATTCCTGCCAGTTCCAGATACGGTGTCATCAGGGACCCGGAAGGTACAGTATATCCTAGTGTCTATCCGGATGAGAATCTTGGCTCGTTCAACTTTTTTGAAGCTGCCTCTATTCGCAAGATTGGTAATAAATATATATGGGTTTACAGCGGGTATTCAGGCCCTGAATATGGCCTAAGCAGTACCAACTCGGCATTACGTTACGCCTACGGCGATTCTCCGCTGGGTCCGTGGAAAAGCGGCGGCGTTCTTGTCGATTCACGCGCGCCGGTGCCGGGTCAGGACGGAACCACACTACAGACGAGATATTCGGGACATAATACGCATGGTAGCATCGAGTTAATCAACGACCAGTGGTATGTGTTCTATCACAGGGCGCCAAGGGGATTTGGAAATGCGCGTCAGCCGATGGTAGCCCCGGTCACGATTGAATGGGATGAAAAACTGGTGGCAGATGGCGGAAAAGTTACCATCAGAGGATATAACCCGTATTCGGAAGATAATATTTGGACCGCAAAAGATAGCCAGGGAAGAGTATATACGGGAGCGGAAGTAACTTCGGAAGGCTTCCATATCTATGGCCTCAATCCCTATCAATATTACTCTGCGGGATACGCGTGCTATCTTTCCAACCCCAACAGCCAACAGGATTCGTGGGATATATGGGATAATAACATGCCCATTACAAATGTGGAGAACGGTCACATAATAGGATACAAGTATTTTGGCTTTGGAGGGCTTGACAAAGACAAGAAAGGTTTGAAGGCCTTCGTAGGGACCAAACCCAGGAACAAAACAGCATTTAATCTGTTTCTTACACCAAAGGCAAAAAACGCATTTAAGGTCAACGTCTGGTTAGACGGACCATGGGACAATGATACGTGGAAAGGTAAAAAAATCGGCGAAATAAATGTACCTGCAAATTCTGTGCAGGAAACAACAAAATTCACGATAGACGTTTCAGCGTTTGTTGACCATTTGGACAAAAAACATGCTATTTTCCTTGTGGCCGAAGGTCTTGACTCGGGCGGTCTTTTCGATTTAATTGGACTGGGATTCAGTTCGGACAAAAAGAAAATCGTTCGTCCGATAGCGCCCACAGTAAATATTAGGGTCAACGGAGAGGCAATAGATCTGCCAGCTACTCCGGTTAGGTCAACAAATGCCAACGGTATTGTCGGTCTTGATCTTTATGAAACTACTTATAAACTTCCGTCCAACATAACCGGAATACCGACCGTATCGGCATCTGCGAGCGTTTCGGATGTAAAAGTAGGTATTATGCAGGCGGAATCGAAATCCGGAACGGCTGTTGTGCGATTTCATTATAAGGGCGTGGTCAAAACATACAGAGTCGTGTTTGCTTCGGAATAAATATTTTTTATTTATTTTATTAGTTCAGAACCTTACTATCATAGCATAAATACAATTGATACCGTTAGGTTTCGCGCTCGGTTTAAAGTCCCGATAAAGGGGCGGGCATGTTACCCAGCGCAATCACCAGGCAGTCGCAAGTACTCAGGATCAGCAAGTCTTGCACGCCATAGCGGCTTTATTCGCGAAGGTGTGAAATTTGTCATGGTGCAGGATTTTGACAATCGTTGTCTTGCTTGCACCGTTGGAGCCGGGCAGGGCATAAATGCTACCTGTTATTACTTCAAAATCTACTCGGTCCAACACAGTAACGCTTTTATAGGATTCTTTCAATTCTTATACCGAAATGGCAATTTCATTTTGTACCATTATTTGTTTCCTACTTTTTGGGCTGACAAAGTGATACCAGTTAAATCTGCTTTCCCTTGTTTCAGGAATTCATAGGTCATCTTGTCTGCTTCACAGTCTGAAAACCGGATTCGTTTCAATTTCTTGTTGTTTTTAAAGAAAGTGTTAATAAACGATGCATTCTGAAATGTGACTCTGGTAAATACGCAGTTTTCAAAATAGCAGTCCTCCAATGTACCGGTGAAAATTATATCGGCAATCTGTGTATCAATAAAAGAGGTGTGGTTCCACACAGAATTAGCAATTGTGTTTTTCTCTAAGCCACCAGATTTCACTCCGGAAAAGCCACCAGATTTAATCACCACATCAGTAAAATCGGCACAGTTGAAATCGCAGCCGTAGATAGAGCTTTTTGAAAATTCGGTTCCGGCAAAATTGGCGCCGGAGAAATCGCATCTGTCGATATTGCTTCCTGAAAATTCAGTTTCTTTCAGTGAACAGTCCTTTAATATATTGTTGACTAAGTTGGAACCTTGAATGTGGCTGCTGCTGATGTCGGAACCTGAAAAGTCACAGCTGTCAACATTATTGGCTTTTAGAAGAAGTCCTGTCAAATCGGAACCGTTAAACTTGCAACGCTGCATGTTGGAAGAACTGAATTTTTCATGCAGGTTTTTCAACCCGGAAAAGTCAGCGTCCACCCAGTTCCCGCGTGACATATCCCAGCTAAGCTTATTCATCTGCTTTCCGGATGGCAATTCAACTGATTGCTTAGTCAAAGGCGCATCAGATGTCATCCGATAGCTTTCGGATTCAGTGGCTGCAGATTGAAAACTTTCTGAAAAATAGTTAAGGTCGACACCCAGAAATTCCGCCAGGCGGCTAAAAGTAATGATATCCGGCATTGATTCTCCTCTTTCCCACTTCCCGACAGCCTGTGGACTGATGAATAGACGCTGAGCAAGCTGTGCCTGAGAAATATTTACCTTCTTTCGTGCTACGGCAATTTTATTGCCAATCATTTTAGTATTATCCATATGTTCTTTTTAAATTTTTTGATTCAGCAAAGGTATTTTGATCTATTTCCCGGATCAAAATAATCTAAACACTTATAGTTGTTATTACGTTATTTATTGTTGTTATTTAACAACCATCAGCAGTGTTTGTTGGATCTAAGGAAAGGATGACGAGAAGGCTAAATTCCAGGTAATTAAATGATTTTATGCCTTTTGGGCTGGCTTTTATTGCTGTCTCGGAACCTGTTAATTGTCTCGTTATTAGTATTTTGATTTTTAATACAGTTTAGTCAAGATATAGTCACAGGTTTTGAGAGTATTGGGTTTATAGTTTAACCTTAAGCATTCTGGACATTGTTTCATGATCGCATCCATACTTTGAGTTGCTATCCTCGTAAGCACAGTGCTTCCCCAGGTTGGTTTTTCAGCAGTCATCAATTCGTGACTGAATGCCTGTATGGTACCTCCTAATAAAACGAGACTTCCTGACTTCTCGGTGTCAAAAAATACGATAAAAAGTCTTGTCAATTTCATCATGCAAATATAGTCAGAGGTTGGTGCTGAGTCCGGGTACAACTACGTATTATAAGCGGTATAGTAATCAGTAGTTTCAAAAACCCCCGATAGATCGGGGACAGCCAAATGTCCTGTGTCCGTGTCAGGCGCCGCCATCATTTATTATTGTGACTCGTGTGGATTATTATTTCAGATTCCTTATTATAAAACTCTGAATAAATAGATGCTGATTTACTCAAGATTTTACTAAAATCAGGAATGCCAGTTTTAAACAGGTTTATTGTTAGAATTATATGTTTGTCCTTAATATTACGTTTCCATGTTCCAATTATTTGTCCTCCAATTAGGATCGTTGGATAAAAAATACCATTATCAGAGATTGTTTTTTTATTATCAATTGACAATAATGAAGCTGTCCTGTCACGATAACTAATCAGAAATTCATCGTAAGCAGGTAGAAGGTAAATTTTCTTATTGATTGGATTTGTCAGATTAGAGGAATCATCAAACCAGAAAGTTTTATTTTCGATTGTATCAGAGATCAGGTACGGTTTATTGAGTTCTAATGCAAGTTTTGAATTACTTAAAGACAAGCCTGACCACCATGAGAAATCCTGTACTGTAGCAGGACCACGGCTGGTAAAATAACGAAGGGCAAGCTCTTTTAAAGCTTCATCTCCATAAGTTCTCTTCTTGATTGGTACCCATTCTGCCAGAATTGCATAGGTTGGTTTACTACCTTTTTGTTTCCCGCTACATATAATACCATCAATTTCTGCTCTTAGAAATATATGTGATGCTCTGTTATTATCAACCGCGATCTTAGCATTTATTAATTCTTGCATTATCTCTTCACGAGTTTTATGATTCCTGTCTCTAAGTGTTTTTTCAAATATTTTGTAACATTTTCTGAAAATAGTATCTGTCAAGCCAAGTTGCTTGTCTCTATACTTTAAGGAAGATTTAATATGGGGTGCCGTTAGTTCTTGTATCCAATAGATATCATCAGAAGAAACAATATGCCAGGTAGGTCTCAGTAAATGGGTTCTTATTATACTTCCGGAATCTATATCATTGTTTATGACAATTTCGGTTGAATTACGAAGCCGAATACCTAAAGCCCATTTTGCCATATTATAATCCTGAGCCTGGATAGCTCCTAACCAGTTAGCAATCTCTTTTGCAGTTTTAAACTTTGATCCCGTGATTTGTTGATTAAAAGATCGCAGGCTAGAAATGTTGTCTGGATCTATAGTCATTGTCTGATTAGCAATTGGCTGCACCTGACTCGTTTTTATAAGCCGTTTTGTTAAAAATCATCAGTCATAACTGATTATTGTCATTGTTGAAATTTAAAGTTGATATATTCTTAACAGAGAAAGTTTTCAATACAACTAATTTTTGTTGTTCTTAATAAATTCTTTTATTATTAGTTCTGCTTTCGGCAGGTCTGATTCTTGAATGTATAGAGTAACAGCTGGAGGAGCCACCCCTAACCAGGCATCAGAGAAATCATTTTTAATTAATGGAGATATACCAATTTCTTCTAATTGATCCTTTAAAAGAATTACAGATGCTTCAGCTCCTGTAAAAACATTAATCAAACTATTTGTTTTTTTCATTTTGAGGAGTATTATATCGTTTTTTTATCCAAAGTTTTGCTAATCCACGAACATACCAGACAACTGTCACTGTGGACGCTTAAAGTTGATCCACAACTTGGGCAGGTCCACTTTTTTACCTCAAGCTCAAGAAAATTTGCTATCCCGGTTTCTTTGATTATCAAAAGATTTTGTATTAATCCCGCTCTATATTTTGTTCTATATCGTTTGTCAATATGTTTTAATCTCTCGCAAGGGAATATTTCGCAATCGTAACAAAATTTGGAATTTGTCTTTGCCAGGAATTCACAATTTTTGATTTTACACTGAATACAGGTTTTACGTTTTGAGTCAAAATTTACCCAACAACCATAGCATTTGTTTTTAACTCTCAGATTAGCCAAACAAGTTCCGCAATTTATTCCACACGGGGCAATCACGGATCTGTCGAAAGTAACTGAAGTTGTCATGGTTGAAGTATTTTATCTTTCATGCAGAGTTTGTCAATCAAAGATACCAACCTTTTGCAAAGAATTTATCTCATTATAATTATCTTGTGCAGGAGCAAACTTGAGGAGCGTAACGATGAAGTGACCGAAGGGAGCCCGCTGAAGGCAAATCCCGCTTAGGTGAGGCAAAAAGTGTGACAACCTGTCCCGAGACTTCGGCAAAAAACTTACCTTTAGCATTGTCCGTGTTAGACGGAGCCTCAAATTTTTGCTTAAGATTTGGTTCTTTATTCTTTAGCCAGTCTTAATTTGTAAAGTCTTAATCCAACCATTGGGAACCAGATTAAATATAATGGTCCGGCTATAAACATAATAATGTTACCGAAAGCTGGTGCAAAAAATCCAATGAGAATATGAGTAAGATCCAATCCATGAGTTGCAATCCCGGTAACTGATGTTGATCTGTTAAATACATTAGATCGAAGCATTAAAATTGATATTAAAAGTCCTCCTGTCTGGAGAAGGAGTCCGCCTATTTTTGCTCCGGTTCCATGCCACATGTCAGAGGCCAGTATAGATTCACCTGCTGCCAGCAATTGATTTTTTTGAAAATCGGAAGTAGCGATAGCAAATTTGTCGCTTAGATAAAGATAGGAAAACACTGAAGGAGTTGCCAGGAAAAGGGTTACCCCTGCAAATGCCAGGATCATGGATACCGTTGAAACTACTTTCTCTGTGGCTTTAAGTGCTACAAATAGACTGTAAAAGAGTAAATAATAGAGTGGCATGACAAATACGGTCAGAATGTCAAGTCGCAAGAGTCCAGTAAGTTTGTTATCCTGCAGTATTGAAAATGTTTGTTCAATACCCTCAGGTGGTCCGCCAATAAGGCTCATTATCAGCAGAGTCGCAAGTGAGTACACTAAAAGAATAAAACAAGCAACCCCTCCAAGCCAGTACAATGTTTTTTGAGAAGTCATAGTGTAAGAGTTTAAATTTATTCAGAAGTTTTAATTAAAAGTAGTTCTTTTTATGGAGCGGCCAAAACGCACTCACACCTCTGGTTACGCCAAACGGCCCGGCAATTAAGAGGGCCGAGTGTTAATAAAACACCCCGACAGGTGTTTTTAGTGAGGAGCCGGCCTGTGTGAAACGTAAAATAAAATACTCAAATACTAAGTAATCTGTCTAAGTGATTCAATTTCTGAATCTGAAAGTGAAAATGTTAATGCGCCGGCATTATGAATCGCTTGTTCACTGTTCTTTGCTCCGGGAATCGGCAAAATATTCCCTTGTTGGATAAGCCAGCGAAGTGCTACCTGGGAAGGGCTTTTTGAATAACGATTTCCAATTTCTGTTAATAAAGTTATTATCTGAGTAAGTCTTGAAAAATCTTTTTTTCGAAAGGGACTCATATTTTTTCTAAAACCCTTGGCTTGAACATTCCCTAAATATTTGCCAGTAAGTGCACCCATTCTCAGAGGCATATAAGCAATTAAAGCAACATTTAATTCGCGACATGTATCCAGTGTACCATTTTTTTCAGGGTCTCTATGCAGAAGTGAATATTCAATTTGGTTTGATGCAAGAGGTATTCCTCTTTCTTCAAGTAGATGGAATGCTTCCCTCATCTGTTTTTCTGAGAAGTTACTTACCCCGATAGCTTTTACTTTACCTTCTTTTACCGCATCTGCCATAAGATTTAAAACTTTTGGGATTGAAAAGAATGGAGAAGGATAATGTATTTGATAAAGATCAATTGAATTACGCCTGAGTCGTTTCAGGCTGTTATTAAGATCTTTATGTAAGTCGTTTGTTCGAGGTATAAAACTTGAAGGAAACTTTGTAGCAACTATAAATTCTTTACCCTCAGTAAGTTCTCCAACATAAAGTTCAGATGCTCCTTTCCCATACATCGCTGCAGTATCAATAAACCTTACACCATGGGAATGACTACTTTCTACGGCTTTTTTTAATTCTTCCTTATTATCAGCAGGTCCATAAGCCAGTCTGGCTGGACTAAATCGGGGACTTATGGATAGGTCTCCCCATGTCATAGCTCCAATGCCAAGTCGGGATACCATTAGATCAGAGCTTCCTAATCTCATTAAGTTATGATTTGTTGTTTCCATCTTCATGATTTTTACTAAAACAAACGATTAATAAGAGGATTATGTTCTATAATAATAGGTGAATTATTTATGGAAGAGGTTGTTAATCAGATTATTACTGGTGCGGAGTCCGGGTACAACCACGTATTATAAGCGGTAGTTTCAAAAACCGTGACGACCTGGCCCGCAAGGCGGGAAACAAATAACTATTGTCCGTGTTAACTTTAGTTATTATTTTTTGTTTATTAATCTTGATTTGTCTGTATAGACCCACAAATCATATCGTAATATCGTTAATAACTGATGGTAATTAGATTGTAATTATTGCTGCAACAATTATAATTCCAAAAACAACGTCAATAATTCCCAGTACTAAACTAGCAATCGCGAATCCTATTCCTTTGTATTTGGCTGGATTTCTAATTATTTTACTAAGACTAATTGCACCAAATATTGTGGCAACCAATCCAAATGGTATAGCAGCTACAATTAAACCAATCAGTCCTGAAACAAATCCAGCAAGACCTAATCCTTCAATTTGCGGGGCGTTATCCTGAGGCAAGATATTAGCATAAATTGGATTGGCAGAATTAGATATATTCTCTGCTAAAGGTTGCGTGTAAGAAGTTGAGTTTGCTAAAGCATTTTTCTTATACATTTTTTCTCTGGTCTCAAAAGTTGTTGCCTTTTTTTTGGTCGACAATTCGATTACTTGAGGTGTATTATTTATAGAAGCAACCAAGATTCGATTATATTCTACCTTAGTTGGAATACTTGATTTTTCAAAGTCCGAATAATATGAATAATTTGTTTTAATATCCGAATCAGAAACTGATTTGGATAGAAGTACATTATTCCTTTTACCTGATGAATTAAAGCTTTTAAGGTTACGATTCTTAGCAGCTTTTCGTTGTGAAGTTGCAAAGATTTTTCTATCAGGTTTTTTAAGATTTGAAGTAGCCTTTGGATTGCTGTTACTTCTTGGTAGAACAGGACAATTGACAGCTGTTTTTGACGAACTGCATGACAAGAGAATTGACATGACAATCAAAATTGAGTTGATTGTCATCAAGAGATTGTGTTTTTTCATAGTGCCATTGTCCGTGTTAGCTGTTGTTCTTATAGTTAGTCAAGGTCCAAAATGATTTTGATATTTTCTTTAACCCTTAATTGAAGGTCCCGTGGGAGTTCACCTACTTTTTTAGTAAGTCTACGATTATCAATAGCCCGGATCTGATCAATCATTATATCCGAACCGCTTTGTAGATTTGCCATGCCTTTTTTTATATGAACTCTCAATATTTCACTTGAAGGTGTCACATTGGTTGTGATGGGGCAGATCACGGTTGAAGGATGATCTTTAAGAAGGTTAGTTTGAACAATGAGAACAGGCCTTACTTTACCAGCCTCCGTACCCTGTTGTGGTTCAAGGTCAGCAATCCAGATAGCAAATTGTTTAATTTTCATCGTGGAGGCTTTCAAATTCAGCTAGAACAGATAGAGATTCCTTTTTAACCAGTTTTGATTCTCTTGCCAGCTTTCTGGAGATCAAAGTCCTCTTATTTAAACGATTATAGTAGTCAACGGCTTCGTTGATATATCTGTTTCTGGACTTTTTGACCTTAGTCAGAACATCTTCGGTCTCGTTGAAGATGTTGTCGTCCAACTTTAATGATAATGTTTTCATTATATATAGAAATAGTATATCGCAAAGATATATACTTAATTGGAATTTTGAAATATCGAGATTGTAAAAATTTCTAGCATATAACAACTAACGGCCCGGTAATAAAGGGTCCCGCATTATTTGAAAAAAGCGGGATGGAGCACTTTCTTCCGTCCGGGTACAAATTTTATTGAGCATTACGAGTGTCGCGCCGCGCCCCGTGCGAGCGTAGCCGGGGGCACAAACTATCTCGGAGCCAGAAATTTATTACGGTGCAGGATTTTAATTGTGAGAAGATGCACGGCCCCGGGTGCAAGAGCCATTTCAAATTTATCTTGGGTGCAGGAGCAAATGTTGAGGAGCCAAGCGACTAACCGAACCGCGTTTCGGAGTTTGTCAGTTAAATGATAATTCAATAGTCTTAATATTCCCCCTTGATTACAAAAAATGAACCACGAATTATTCCTGCAAGTTTTGATTTTTGTTTTGCAAACTTGAATTTCTCTTCTAGCTCTTTTGGTACTTCCATACCTTCTGAAAGCTTAAAGCCTACTGCTCTTTTTTTAGAATCATTAATTGAATACATAACGTTGATTGAAAGTCCGCTTTCATAGAATACGTATGTCCATTTTATACCGTCAACCACGAATTCTGATGTTTCAAGGGGCTTTGATGAAATTCTGATATCACGTTCAATTAGAAGAATATTATTAACATAGTCAAGTATGTCTTTGCTTTTGGTTGCAGGGCTGACAGTAAAATCATGATTGTATTTGTTCTTAAAATACCTTGATTCGTTAGCGCGTAAACCTGCAAGTGATTTAGAAACAGGTGATGACTCTAAGCCCGCTAAAGACACATTTTCAAAATCAATTATATTTGACATGGTAATCCTCCTATTTTATTAAAAAACAAAACATGATCTTTTGTTTATGGCTGTTCTATAAATAGCTGATTTCATTTCGTATATTTCAAAATCACTCCGCCTGTTAATAGTTGATGTGTCGAAACGAGAGATAAATTTTTAGGAGAAATACCTTGTCTGAAAAGTGGTCTTCCACTACCTAAAATAACTGGTGCAATTCCAATTCGGTATTCGTCAAAAAGATTTTCACTTATAAAAGTCTCCGAAAGGTTTGCACTACCGAAAACATACAAATCTTTACCACCTTTCACTTTAAGTTTCTTGATTTCGTCTGTAGCATTTTCGCTTATTAGAGTCGTGTTGTTCCAATCGGCTAATTTTAGTGTTTTAGAGAAAACAAGTTTGGGGATTCTGTTCATAAGGTCGGCAATTTCCCCTTCTGCCTTTGTCCAATATGCCGCCATGCCTTCATAGGTTATACGTCCAAAAACAAGGTAGTCTGCTGAATGTAATTGCTCAACGCTCAGTTTTTCAAGTTCTTGTCCCCAAACAACATTATGAAAAGTCAAGTCCCAGTTTTGATTTCCTTCAAAGTAACCGTCAAGGGTTATTAAATTCCACATTATCAGTTTTCTCATTTTCCCAGTCTGTTATGACACTATAAATTCCGATTGGAAAGCAGTATCGCTCATTAAATTCTCACTTGTTATTCTTAACATTTTTAACAATAATTTTGTTCATTTAGTCTGAATAAGAGGACCTGCCATGAATATAGAATCTGCTAAAAATCAAAGTCATAAAGTAATTTGACTCGAGGTTGACAAGTGTTATAGCGCGTTATTTACTTTTAATCCATTCAGTTATGGAATTTGCTAATTCATCTCTCTTATTTGTAAAATTATGATCAGTCTCAAAAGCTTTTATAGAAACAAATTCAGGATTCATATTTTTTAAATGTCGATATGTTGGAATTATAAACTCTTCCATAGGTACCGTGGTATCGAGCCAACCGGTAATGAAAAGGATTTCCTTGTTTTTTAGTTTATCTGCATTTTTTATCAGATCAAAATATTCATAGTTAGACTTTGTCTGGTCAAAATAGTTGTGGATGTATGCAGAATCACCCTTGATTGGTCCATTAGGAATTCCAGCAGCAGCAATCCTTTTTTCCAATGCTGTCTGGAATACAGGATCTCTTTTCATTTTTTGAAGATATATTGAAAGGTCATTCCCTCCGACAATTGCGATTAATTTTCTAATTTCAGAATTATGAACTGCAGCAGACAATGCTAATGCAGCACCCAGGCTGCAACCACATACAATAATTTTTGAGGTATCAATTGAAAATTGCCGGATGTTATTCTTCTGTTTAAGGTAAGATATAGCAGCACCAACATCAGTCATACAATTTTCCCAGCTGAAAACACCTTCACTGTTAAAACTACCCTCATAATTAAAAACCAGGATATTCATCGCATTTTTGTTCAGTCTTTCAGCCAAACCGTAGGGACTATTTGCGTTACCGGGAAATCCATGTAACAAGATCACGGTTGGTGCTGTATTTATTTTGTCGGCAGTGTAGAATTTTGCATCCAGTTTAACACCGTTGCTCCTTAATTCGATGCTAACCGGATTTACCTGCGATATCAATTGCAGGGAACTGCCTGTGAGGATTAGAAACAGGATAGCTTTTAGTGTTTTCATTTTCGTATTATATTTTTGAAATATAGTTTAAACTGGCTGTTTTACCGAGTTGCAAATTATTTCAGTCGATTTTTAATGAATTCAACCGGAAAAGGTCTCCCATGCCCGGGGTAAACAAAAGTAACACCTCTGTCTATCAACGCTTCCCAGTTTTCTTTTATGGCATCAATATCCTGAGCCAAAATGGGTAATCCCGGCGTAAAACGGAATGGCCACCCATTGTGCGCCATGCAACCCACGAATGCTTCGCCTGAGTTGAGAATTACACTGACAGAGCCCACCGTATGCCCCGGCGTGTGAATGATTTGACCGTCAATTCCATATTCATTAAGCGGGTAAGGTTCATCATTCAGAAGAATATCGGGACTGAACTTTGGGAAAGGAACTTTAATAGAGAAAATCAGCGGCGCTACGATTTTTCCTTTCCAGTTTACGCCTTTCGGCTCCATCACGGTGTCTTGCTCCACACATTCTCTTTCGCTTGCATGCATGGCGATTTTAGCCCCGGTAAAATCCCTGATATCACGCGCTGAACCGCAATGGTCGATATGCGAATGTGTAATGACGATAAGTTTGATGCGGGCCGGGTCTATTTTGTTTTTCGCCAGGACTTTTTTGAAATGCCGCAATTTATTTAGCCCCCCGGCGTCAATCATGACGATCTCTTTGCCAATGATCAAATAACAACTGGCTAAACCCAGGTTGAAAGTGATAAATTCCGGTTTCACGGTGCGTCAATTTTGTTTTTTATACAAAACCCTGAATGCTCTCATCCAGGCAGCCGGAACGCATGACATGTGCGTTTCATCAGGAAAAACCTGAGTTTCAACTTTTAACCCGGGAAAATTCCTTGATACAAGTTGGGCAGCCATCCGGTTAACATTTGTGATCATTAACGAATCTTCGGCACCGCCTGCAGTAATGAAAAGCGTTGCATTTAAATCGTTGTGTGTGGCGGCATATTCCTTTTCATACGTATAAAGAACACCCTTATCATATCTGATTGAAGGGCTGCCCGCATAGTAACTGGTGAACAGCTCAGGTCGCTTGAATAAAACATACAACGAAAACAACCCTCCGTAGGAGTAACCGCCCAGCCCTCTGCCAGTTGAGGAAACACGATAATTTGATTCCATAAAAGGAAAAACCTCTTTTTCAATACATTCCAAAAATTTTGCTGCGCCTCCGGTCTTAACCTCAAGCTGCCTTCCTGCAAATTTCGAAAAGATACCCGCCCAGTAGGTATCCGACGATGGAATATTGGTCGGCGTCAGATCTCTTGTCCTCCAGGCTCCCCAGTCGCCCATATCCCTGATCTTATATCCTATCCCCACCACGAAAATTTCAGGTTCGACAATTACCGGGACTTCGAAAGTGTTTGCCATATCGGCAATCATGGCAAATGCGAGGTTGGCATCGGTAGCGTACCAGCAGGGATAAATCTTCTGGGTATTGGTTTTATAAGTGGCAGGAATTTTAATATAAAGCACCATTTCCTGATCCAAGATTTTTGAATAAAAGGTGCGGGTTTCGGTTAATCGAACTGTAACCAAAGGGTAGGTATTCAAATCAGTCTGTAATGGCCGATCTTGAGAAAAAATATTCGGGATTACAGCAACTGCGGCTGACAGGAAAAAAACCAGCCGTAGGCCGCACCTGTCGACTAAAAGGTTTTTCATAGCGTATGATTTATTCTGTTCTGACTTTTTATGAAAAGCACAACGCAACAAACGACCGCAATTATTTCGAGGACTTTAAACAAAGCGGACAGAGAAACCAATTCGGGTATCCCAAATTTTATCAGCGAAAGCGTCATCCCGATTAACGGTACGATGATTGCAAGGTAAAGCGGGTACTTTTTATGGTTGAACAGGAGTAATCCAACGATTATGTAGATAACTCCGAATGAAAGAAAAGGAATACTTCCCGGGCTGTCAGGTGCCTGAAAATATGCCACAATGTGCAGAATCCCGGAAATCAGGAGAAGTATACCGGCCAGAAGACGAATTGTTCTCATATTCACTTAATTTTAGGATAATAGTTTAATGCTAATAAAGTCAACACTAAATGGTTGTAATTGCACCCGAATTCTTTACAATTTCATACTTGTAATTAATTCATTTTGATAAACCAATTTTAAATCTATCAAAAACAAAATTATGGCCAGTAATGCGCTATAACGGCCCGGCAATAAAATTAGTAGGTGTTACCTGACGCCGCACCGGGCAGTCCCGATAGCTATCGGGATTATCCCAGTTTACAAATTTGGTGGCGGGCACTGGCGCAGTGTCGCGGAACAATTTGTCTCGGAGCCAGAAATTAGTCACGGTGCAGGATTTTAATTACGTGCAGATGCGCGTATCCGGGTGCAGGAACCATTACGAATTTTTATGGCCAGCCGAGCTCGAAAAGATGATAAATGATTAAAAAGAAAAAAAGCGTTCGGGCCCATACTCAACCTCCACTTTTTACACGGCTGGCGTTTACGTCACCAGGCAAAAAGTGTGACA
>CAWHSA010000006.1:0-522401 GCA_963831855.1 uncultured Bacteroidales bacterium
TTCGGCGAACTCGCGGGTGCTGGCGCCGATTTGTAATCGGTGCCAACTATTCCGCTCGGTTGTAATCGGTGCCAACTATTCCGCTCGGTTGGCTTCGCCGAACTCACGGGTGCTAGCGCGGATTTGTAATCCGTGCTTCCTGTTCCGTTTGATTGTAATCCGTGCCAATAATCCGGGTCTTGATTTTTCTGTTCATTTTTTGCTCGCCCAAAAAACGAACCAAAAAAGGGCGCCGAAAATACCAACTTCAGCCTTTTTGTCCGCCCGCTACACAGGGCCTTAATGGCGCCACCAAAAAGCCTGAAGTTCGCACGATTTTCGGTTTGCCCCTGCGCCGATATTTATCAAAGCTTATTTCAGGATTTAACTTCCTGATCATTTATTAAAAGCCTGTTAATTCATTTCCAAAACAAACCTGATCGCCGTAAGGGAGTAAAGCCTCCGCTGGCTCCGATTTGCCTTCAGCGAACTTACGGAACGCTGGCGCCGATTTGCCTTCGGCGAACTCGCGGAACGCTGGCGCCGATTTGTAATCGGTGCCTACTATTCCGCTCGGTTGTAATCGGTGCTTCCTGCTTCGCTCGGTTGGAATCCGTGCCAATAATCCGGGTCTTGATTTTTCTGTTCATTTTTTGCTCGCCCAAAAAACGAACCAAAAAAGGGCGCCGAAAATACCAACTTCAGCCTTTTTGTCCGCCCGCTACACAGGGCCTTAATGGCGCCACCAAAAAGCCTGAAGTTCGCACGATTTTCGGTTTGCCCCTGCGCCGTTATTTATAAAAGCTTATTTCAAGATTTAACTTCCTGATCATTTATTAAAAGCCTGTTAATTCAATTCCAGAACAAACCTGATCGCCGTAAGGGAGTAAAGCCTCCGCTGGCGCCGATTTGCCTTCGGCGAACTCGCGGAACGCTGGCGCCGATTTGTAATCGGTGCCAACTATTCCGCTCGGTTGTAATCGGTGCCAACTATTCCGCTCGGTTGGCTTCGCCGAACTCACGGGTGCTGGCGCGGATTTGTAATCCGTGCTTCCTGTTCCGTTTGATTGTAATCCGTGCCAATAATCCGGTTCTTGATTTTTCTGTTCATTTTTTGCTCGCCCAAAAAACGAACTAAAAAAGGGCGCCGAAAATACCAACTTCAGCCTTTTTGTCCGCCCGCTACACAGGGCCTTAATGGCGCCACCAAAAAGCCTGAAGTTCGCACGATTTTCGGTTTGCCGCTGCGCCGTTATTTATAAAAGCTTATTTCAAGATTTAACTTCCTGATCATTTAATAAAAGCCTGTTAATTCATTTCCAAAACAAACCTGATCGCCGTAAGGGAAGTAAAGCCTCCGCTGGCGCCGATTTGCCTTCGGCGAGTTCCCTTCGGTCGGTTGGCTTCGCCGAACTCACGGGTGCTAGCGCGGATTTGTAATCCGTGCTTCCTGCTCCATTCGGTTGTAATCCGTGCCAATAATCCGGTTCTTGATTTTTCTGTTCATTTTTTGCTCGCCCAAAAAACGAACTAAAAAAGGGCGCCGAAAATACCAACTTCAGCCTTTTTGTCCGCCCGCTACACAAGTCCTTAATGGCGCCACCAAAAAGCCTGAAGTTCGCACGATTTTCGGTTTGCCCGCTTCGCCGTGACTTATTAAAGTTTGTTTTTTTTTGACTTTACTTACTTATCATTTACTAAATTGTTGTCTAGTCATATCAATTGAAACCTAAATTACTGAAAAACGATTTAGTCTTTAAAATCAAAATGGGTTTAAATAGGCCTCAGATAATTTTGGGATAAGCGACTGATCTGAGGCTTGCGAAGCGTTAGCCCCGGCAAGCAATACTGTCTGAGGAGCACACGCCGGGGAGGCGAGTGCGACGAGTTGTATTGCGTGGGCAAGCCGAAAAACAGGAGCCCCAAAATTATCTGCAGCCTTGATTTTTTTTGGTTACTTTTTTGTATCAAGACAAAAAAGTAACTGGGGTTTGGGGCAACGCCCCATTTTCTTCGAGACGAACAAAGATAGAGCAAGAAATAAAGACAAAAGTAGCTTGGACAGAGGGTAACACCTTATACAATCAGAAACCGTATGTCAAACCTAAATTCAAAGTAGATTTCCTTCCAAAGAAATAATCAGGCGACCATCTTATATCTCCAGTCACTTTACTATATACGAATACTCCCCAAACATACAGATCATTTATAACCTGATATGAACTTCTTATTCCGATGGATGTGTTCCGCCAATTTATTGATTCAAGCGGGGGATTTCCCAGCCTCGGAGCACCCAATTCAGTATAATCCGGACCCCTGACCGCGTCAATAAAGTATAGTTTTATATCCATTGCCCTGAGAGGTTTGTAATCCAGCGCCACATACCATTCCCTGGAGTTATCCCTGAGATAATAACCAAGATTGTAACCATTCGATTCGTAAGTGAGTGTAGGCACATAATGCTGAAATGCCAGAGGATATGTATAGGTAAATTCTGTTGTAAAAGAGAGGTCATTTACCGGGTAATTGCTTAATCTGAAGCCTGCTTTCCAGCTTACAAAGTTCCATACATTCTTTTTGAAAATCCTGCTGATAGCAAGCTCATCCACGAAGAGGGTACCATACAAATGAAGGTTCTTTATCTGTCTTGAGCTTACATCGAAAAACATCTGGGAGTTCATATTATCAATTCCGGACGAAACGGAGTGGTCAACTGACTTATAGAAAAACAGGGGAAAGAGATAAGCCGGATTTATATTCCGGTTATCATAAATAATGCTGTTTCCGGCAGAAATATTGAGGAACCTGACAGGAGTGAAGGTAAAAAGGTTGGCAGAAATATGTTTACTGTGATAAACCTCGCGGTAATCCGGTCCGTAGCTGTTGGACAGCCAGTATGATCTTGAGCTGTCGACGACCATAGAATTGAGCCATCCCTGTAAATAGTTGAATTCAAACCAGGTGACCGGATTCAGATGCAGACTCAGCTGGATGAATGACGGATTATTTCCGCCAAAGATATTTGCACCATTATAATTAGTACCCCACTCAAGTCCTTCTTTAACAAACCCGGCATATCCCCATTTCCATGAATAGGTAATACCACCCTCCATGTTGCTCCAGTCAGTCGAACCTTTAATGTGTCCGCCTTCTCTCTGTGTCAGATATGAAGGTAATCCGAGAAGCGGTTTTTCATGATTATCACGAAGCGAAGCATAAAATCCCCATTTCTGAACATACCCCCTTGCCTCAACGCCGTTTCTCCAGTAAGTCGCCTGCCCTGCGGAATTCGTGAAAAGTTCTCCACCGAGGATAGGATTAATAGTAAGAGAAAACAATGAATCCTGATAATAGTAAAGATCTAACCGGCTTTCAACATTTTGGAGTCCCGCCCTCTCTCCCTCTCGCCCTCCCTCGACCTCCGAAGCTTTAGTGAAGGAGGTTCTCCCCCTCTTACCTCCAAACCATTTTGCCTCTACACCTCCGCCAAGGCTTCGGTGTACACTGTGTGCCTCTGCGCCGCTGAGCCTTTGCGCCGTTAATTCATTCCCAAAATCCCGTAAATAAAAATCCAGCTCTTTTTGCTGCCTTACCGACAACTGGTCCCGTTTTTCATCTGCCTCTTTAAGCCGGTTTGCAATGAACAACCTGGACCAGGGTTTTACAGCAGAATTAACCGAAATGATCTGGCTGTTCGCGAGCTCATCAAGAAAATCATAAATACCGGTATTTTTTACCGAATGAGGGACTTCCTGTCCGGAAATAGAAATATTTATCAGTACCAGGAATAATCCAAAAAGGAACTGTCGTATAAATATATTCCAATTCATCAGGAGTGTTGATATAGAGCAAATATATGGATTTAAATTATTAACTTGAGGTTTGATACTTCGCTGCAGGTTTAAGGTTAAACATTTATAGGCTACCGGTTAGCGGCTTTCGGCTTCCGGCTACCGGTTACCGGTTACCGGATACATTTGAATAAGTATCACTATCTTAATAGAGTGCTAATAATAGCTAAAATCACGGTATTATGGGAAAATTTCAAAAACTCAGGGTTTGGCAAATTGCCAAAGAGATTGCTGTTAAAATCTATAGATTGACCATTTCAAAAGAATTTTCAAAAGACTTTGGATTAAAAGATCAGATTCAGAGATCAGCTGTAAGTATAGCAAGTAACATAGCTGAAGGAGATGAATCAGGGAGTGATAAACTTTCTATTCGTCATTTTTACATTGCCAAAGGCTCAACCGCAGAACTGATTACCCAACTCATCATAGCACATGAAATTGGATATATCGATGAGAAGGTTAGAAATGACCTGACAGACGAATGTGATAAAATCTCAGCCATGCTGGCCAAGTTGATAAAAGCCAGGAGTTTATAGTTCCGGCTACAGGCTACCGGCCACCGGCGACCGATGACCTGAAAGCAGTTATCGGAAACCGGTAACCGGATGCCGGTAACCGCACGCCAGACCATTAAAATTTTGAATCTGACTTTGAGAAAATGCAACTTTATTCGATAGTTTTCGTACAAATACCAGCGATAGAATGAGTTAAGACTAAAAACCTTTATTTATAAAACTAATCCTATGAAATCAATCATCAGGTTTGTACAAAGTATCAACCGGCCATGGCTCAAAATTTTAGTACCGGTGCTTATATTCATGTTGCTGGTAATAATCCCCTCCTGTCAGAAGTTTGAAGATAACTTTGCCGGCCGGAAGATTCCCGGAATATCAAATCAGACATTGACCTCAGAATTCCAGACGAATTGTTTAAGCGGAAGGATGTCACTTTATTTCGGGCATAAAATATTTAAAAGAAGATACGGAGACACCTTTTACTGAAACACTGAAAATTGAAAACCCGGATTTCAGCTGTTATGGCGGAACTTTTGTCCTGAAGATCCGGAACGGATGCGAAAGAAGGGCGAGGGTATCAAGTGCAGAGATCAGGATTGACGGAATTATGATTATCGGGCCCTCGGACTTTTCGAAGAATATATCAGTAATATCAAAACAAATATCCGGATTGACCCCGGAATCGGTGCTGGAGGTTAAATTGAACAGCGCTCCGGGGAGCTATATAGATTTATGGATCGAAGGGATTAAGAATAATTATACTCCGACATTTGAACAGATTGGTCCGGTTTGCCAGGCAGGTACGGTGCCGGCACTGCCATTAAAATCCACAAATACTCCGGCCATTACAGGCACATGGAATCCTTCAACTATAAATACAGCAATAGCAGGTAAAACAACATATACTTTTACTCCAGATAAGGGACAATGTGCTTCTGCTGTTAAAATGGATATCGAAGTAATAACTTCTGTTACCCCGTTATTTACCCAAATTAATCCTCTTCTCCAGGGCTCAGCTGCTCCGGAATTGGCCACCACTTCAACCAATGGTATAAACGGCACGTGGGATCCGGCAATCATCAGCACAGCTTCAGCAGGTACCTTTAAATTTACTTTTACACCGGCAGCCGGACAGTGTGCAGGTACCACAACTATGGATATTGAAATAACCAGCAAGGGAACAATATCTGATATTGACGGGAACTTATATAAAATAATATTGATCGGAAACCAGTGGTGGATGGCAGAGAATCTGAAAACTACCAGGTACCGGAATGGCGATTTAATTGGAACAACAACTCCGGCTACGTTGGATATATCAGCAGAAAGCACACCCAAATACCAGTGGGCATATGACGGGAATGAGAGTAATGTGGCATATATATGGCAGATATTATACCTGGTATGCAGCGACTGACAGCCGTGGATGTCTGTCCCACCGGGTGGCATGTTCCTATTGATGCGGAATGGACTAGCTCTGACAGATTACCTCACAAACAATGGTTATGGTTACGAAGGTAGTGGTACCAGATATAGCCAAATCTTTGGCAGCCACATCAGGTTGGATTACAAATTCAACATCCAGGAAATGTTGGTAATGACCAGGTAGTAATAATAGCTAGTGGTTTTACGGCTCTACCTTCTGGGGTACCGTCTAAGCAATGGAAAGTTCATTAATATTGGGTCATATGCTGGTTGGTGGAGTTCTTCAGAGAGCAGCACAAACTGAATGCCTGGTATCTAGGCTTGTATCACAATCGCAATATTTTATGAGCAGGTCCAATGACTAACAAAAAACATGGTGCCACTATTCGATGTGTCAAAGATAATTAATATATTAGATCAGTCATTGGAATACAATTTTAATTGTCCACTGATTATTTTCAGTCAAGACCAGTACCATGTTATAAAAAAGAGCACCTTCAGGTGCTCCATAACCTGTATAATATAGTGATAATTTCTAACCGAACGGTTTATCCCCGAACGGACTCTGGAACGGTTCATCGTGCCCTTGCTTCCCCCGCCTCTTGGAGGAGGGTTAGGAGGTGTGGTGGTCATCATGACAAGAGAGATTGAATTATCCAGAATAACTCTGGTAACCTCCGGTTTAAGATATGGTTTTCTGGATAATATTTTTAACCCGGTGTCCTTCAACTACAAGAGATGTTTCAGAATTTACAAAAATAAGTTATTAATTAAGATATTCAAATATATTTAATTCCGTGTCCGGCTCGTGTGCCGATTTCTCGTTACATGTCTTGATACTGCACACTGCAGACGGTTAGCGGATAACAACCTTCCCAACGTACCTCTTCGAACCCGATCTCAGTTCAATTATGTATAGACCTTTTACAGATGGAGCCGGAATCCGGATTATTGAATTCCTGCTGAACCCGGTATTCCGGAGATCCGAAACAGTTTTCCCGGCAATATCCAGCACCAGAACGGATCCTTGTTGGCCATCCCACTCATCTGAAAGTGTCCGGATGTTAATAAATCCCTGGCCATTATAAATATTAAATAAGCCTTTGGATGATACGGGAGCTTCATTTCCGGTCAGTACATTTGTGACCTTAAGTATAAATCGATCCCGGATCAATCCAGCAGAAGCAGAAAATGTCACAACCGGGTTTGTTTTAAGATTCGCCGTGAAACCAGTTGAGTTATCAACCAGGTAAACATTATAATTATCTAGCCCCTGAAGTTGAATGGAATTCAGGGTATGATTCCCGGTTTGAGTTAAATTAACAATAATTGGATATTCTCCGGTTGTTTCCGGGAAAGGCTGTCCGTTTATTGCATATTTTGAAAAGCCATCGGTTGAATAAATGTATGGTACAGTTTCATCAAGAAACATCCTGACGGCATCAAAATCATTATCAATTGTTGCACTTGCTTTTGTATCAAAGCGGACCACTGTATTATCTTTTGTACTGTCATTATCCAGTTGAAGACGGACAAGCGGAATTATTTCTTCCGCTCCTTTATACCTTGCAGGAATATTGTGTGCCCTGGCACTCAGCCAGGAGAGGCAGAGTTGTTGATGTATTTGTTGTATGAATGAAAAATCCCTGCATAGGAGGTATAATACCAGTAACAGTCTGGTCCGGATAGCCAACACCTGCTATAAAGGAACATTGTGAATTATTTCTGGTAAAGTAGAGTCCTTTGCTGGTTAAGGTCGGATAAACTTGCATCATTTATTATTGTCGTCCAGTCCAGTCCGGAAGAAAATGGATTCCCGAGAAGGTTAAAACCCTGGAGTGACGGGCTTACTCCACCGTAGGTAATTGTCGGACTTATTGAACTTACGTTAAGCTGGCCGGTAAAGACAACTTTTGATTGGAACTATAATAATAATTGTAACCTTTCCCTACAATGAGATTTGTACCTCTTATGTCATAGGGTAAACCCGAAAGAAAACCTCCTCCATAATAAATATAACCGTCAAATCCAATCCACCCCTGTAAGGGATTTGTACTTGGACGTGCTTCAAAATATTGAGCAAAATCCATTGTGGGTTTCAGGATGAAAGTACTAACAGGGAGTGCAGATATTGGAGATGAAATGTAGTGCCATTTGTAGGCTGAACCTCCTCCTCCGGTAAGATATAATTCGACGATTGCGTTATTACCTGAATAAGAACTAATTATAAGGGAACTTATGTTCGAAGCATCTGATCCAAGTTTTAATGTTCCGTTATTTGTCAGAGAGCTGAGTGTAACTTTTGCACCGGGATTCAGGATCATTTGTTTGCCTGAGCCAATTGTAAAGGCAGGGTTTGATACACTGACAGGGTAATTAGATAATCCAGACGGTATGATCACATCTCCGGTCCCTGTCGAAGGATCGATCCCTGCTTCCCAGTTAGTCGAAGTGGTCCAATTAGTATTTGTAATTCCGTTCCAATAACTGTATTGGACTTCATAAGCACCCATGTCCTTTATTACGATGGTGGATTTCCCAATAAAGTCAGTAGAAGGTATGGGAATGCCACTATATGAGTTAACTCCTGCATCCCGGCATGGGGATAAAAATTTAATTGACCAATCGGAACCATCTGTGGCATTAAAATTAGGGCCATCAGCTGCATCATTTACCGAATTAAGAACAATTGAATTAACCGGAGTTCCTGAAGAAAATGTAATTCCTCTGTATGCACAGTTAATTATTACTGCTGCCGAAGTATTGAAACAATATATTTGTTTAGAGGGAGCACCCCAGAAAACTGAATTAATTACCCGGGAATTCGCTGAAGCATGAATCATTAAGCTTTGCCCTTCAGGACGGGTTGATGTATTATTAACAAAAGTACAATTAATGATCTTGATAGCACAATTTGTCTGGGCAGTTACACCTCCTCCCGTATAATATGATACTGAAGGCTCTGTACATTTATTACCATCAAATATGCAATTCTCTATAGTGGATGTGACACCATTCCAGCAATAAATTCCGCCACCACCGTGAATTGTAGTATTATTTAAGAACAAGCACCTGGTAATTGAAGGATGTTCTCCATCGTCAATAAAAATTCCACCACCCCAGTCAGAGGAATTATTCCTTATTATAGAATTAGCAATGTTGACATTGCTATTTCTGATAAGTATTCCGCCTCCTGCACCGGTATATCCTGATCCAGTCACAGAACCATATTCAATAATACAATAGGTAAGCGATGAAGAACCGCTGCCGGAAGGATCATCAAAGGCAATATGTCCCCACGAAGCCTGGTCATTTTTTGTGAATAATACAGAAGAAGTGCTATTGCCGGATACTGAGAGACTGCCTGACCCTGTTATCCTTAAATCCGATAATGTAGTACAGAATTTTACTTTTATGCCACTGCTTATAACTAACGCTCCACCTGTACCTACTTCAAGATCATTTTGACCGGAAGTTGGCCGTCCAACATATATCACCCCATCAGGGTAATCTGCAGGAGGATAATTCGTTGTATTCCATTCCTGCATCGGATACGATCCGCTGATAATCCCATAGTATGCCGTACCAGGAGTTTTTCCATCACCATACCATTGAGCAGAGAGAAATAAAGGGATAGCTAGCAGAATTATGAACAAGATGGATTTTCTCATAAAAGCTCTGATTTTATATGGGACACTAAAACACACAAAAAAGTTGCATCAGATAACATGCTGTTAAACTGATTACAAATATACTCTTTTACCACAAACCGATCCAAATGGAATCGACTTTTAAGTAAGTTCAATACTTTACTGTTGGCGTCCCCGATTCAGGTCCAATTAAAAAAAATGTAAAAAGTTAATTTAACTTGTATTTAATTGAATAGCTGTTAATAAATTAATATTACATATAATCAGGAGACAAAACGGAGACAGTTTTTATTATTAACATTCTTTGAAATACTAAGATAGCGATTTGAAATAGTATCGTTCTATAAATTAGTCTTTATGGTAATAGTATGCTTTTTGGCAGTATTTCTTTATTAAATCATGTACAAAGTCAAATTCCCCATTATTGTTTACTTAAAGCATCCGGCGTATTTATTGTCATTTACTAGTCTTTTACCATTTTAAATATATTTCCATTGATATTGACAATATATGTACCAGGTTTAAAATTAGATAAGTCAATAGTTGTAATATCAGTTGCTTTAAGTAATATTCTTCCTGAAAAATCCAATATTTTGACTTGTAAACTTGCTCCACCGGTTGAACAAATATTGATGTAATCATGGGCAGGATTTGGATATATATCTAAGCCTTGGGTTCTTTGATTTTCAACTGCCGTTGAAAGCATAAAGTTAGCAATCAGGATTCCCTCTGAAATAACTGTAAAGTTGTAATCTGAATTTGTGCTTATCAGGGTTCCATTCTCAGTCCAGTTAACAAAGTCGTATCCTGTATTTGGTGTAGCAGTAAAAGTAATATTTTGACCATATAAGAAATATCCACCGTAAAATATCGAACCCTCCCAACTTATCGTACCACCATCTTCTGGTGAAACGGATGCTTCTATTAAGTAGTCATTCAGAGCAAATTTTGCAACTAACGTTCTGTTTGAACCAACTGTAAAGAAGTAAAGTGTATTTGGGCTTACCAAGCCATTGTTCTCCCACCAGCCCATAAAGTGGTATCCCTTATTTGCCGTTGCAGCTAATGATGCCGTTTCTCCGCTGTTATAAGTACCTGCACCAAGGATTGTTCCTCCTGATTCAGGACTCGAAATTGCTGTAATTATATAGGTAATTAAGGCAACCTCTTTATATTGTCCGATTAATCCATCAATATCATTTATGAATTTAAAGTAAACGTTCGAATTATCTAAGTAACTTCTTACTGGATTCAATTCATCTCCCCTGGTCATTAAATGAAGATCGGGACTTGTCCATGAGCCACTGCCACTTGATTGTGTAAACAATCCTATATAATAAAGAAATAGGAATAGTGCAAAAAAATTCTTCTCCATTGTTTATTGATTTTTAGTATTTCACTTTTAATAAGATTCACTATCCCTTATGAAAATGTTAATTATTTCATTCTTTCAAGAAAGATGATTTATTTTCTTCACGACTTCATCAAAGTTAGAGCATATCAAATTCATTTACAAACAATTAAACAATTAAATAATTATTAATCAATTATTTTAATCTATTATTCAAAAATCTATTAGTTTCCTATATATAAAAATCTATCCCTTATAGCCAATTTAGACCAGAAGAAATGTATTAGTACGGTTAATTATAAGTGGTTCCTGTTATCTTTTAGCAAAGGTGTAAGCTTCCCCGAAGCATGTCCGATTAAAAGCTGAAGCAACTACAAAAAATAATTGTATGTGGTTTATTGGATTATATTAAAATGAAACAGATATAAATTCAAGCCATTTTTGAACCTTCAATTAAATTGATTTATCAAAAAATCTAAAAATGATTGCGAAATTCCTAAAACCGAGTAAATTTGTTACTCAATAACCTGACCTGACTTAACTGATGATAAGTGCACTTATTACCTCGCAAATGAGGATAAAGCTGCTTAAGAAGTTCTTTCTTAACAGCAGCACCAGGGCTCACCTCCGGGGACTGGAGGCAGAATTTGGCGATTCGACCAATGCTATAAGAGTAGAACTTAACAGGTTTGAAGAAGCAGGTCTTCTGACATCCTCACATGATAGCAATAGAAAACTATATCAGGCTAATAAAAATCATCCTCTCTACTCCGATATACATAATATCATATTAAAAGAATCCGGCATTGACCGGGTGATCGAGAAAGTCATTCACCGGGTTGGTGATATCTATTGTGTCTACCTGACAGGCGATTTTGCTCATGGGAAAGACAGTCCGGTAATCGACCTTATCCTTATTGGTAATGGTATAGACAGGGAGTACCTGGCAAAAAAAGTTTTACAGGCTGAAGAAATAGTCGGCAGAAAAGTAAAATATGTATTACTGACTTCCGCTGAAGCAGAAAACTATTTATTGAATTATAAACCGACTGACCTTCTTCCATTGTGGAATTGTGATGGTATTGAGCTGAAGACATAATAAAAAGGTTTCTGCTGCCTTGTCGCGCCTGCTGCGTGATGAAATACAGGTTGTTATCACCTTGTTACCCCATTGGAAAAATGGGAGTGACGGGGCGAAAGCTTGTCTGTATGAAACGTATTGCTATCCTTCAATCAGATTATATCCCATGGAAAGGGTATTTCGATATTATTAATTCCGTCGATGAATTTATTATTTACGATGATGTGCAATACACCAGGAGAGATTGGAGAAACAGGAATATTTTAAAAACCGCCAGTGGGATCAGATGGATCACTATACCGATAGAAGTAAAGGGTAAATTTACCCAGGCAATAAATGAAACAAGGATTGCTGACAGGAACTGGCCTATGAAACATTGGAACCTTATAAAACTACATTATCGGGGGGCTACTTTTTTTAAAGACTATTATGAGGTTTTTGAACATACATATCTTAAAGCCAGAGACTTAATAATGCTATCTGATATAAACATACTCTTCATTAATTTGATCAATAATATTCTGGGAATTAAATCTCTGATATCAAACACCTCATCATATCAGCTTTCAGGAGACAAAAGTGAAAAATTATTGTCCGTCTGCAAGCAGTCAAATGCAGATATTTATGTATCAGGCCTATCGGCAAAGAATTATTTAAATGAAAATATCTTTAATGATGCCGGAATAAATTTACAATGGATTGACTATGAAGGTTATCCTGAATATAATCAGTGTTATTCTCCTTTTTGTCATAATGTAAGTATTATTGACCTGATATTTAATTGTGGTGACAAATCGAAATTATATATGAAAAGCTTTACGAAATGATTTCAATAGTAATTCCGGTCTTTAATGGTGAAAACTCTTTGCATGAATTATATAATAAAATTAAAACAGAATTAATCAGCTATTTGGATTATGAAATAATATTTATACACGATTGCGGGACAGATAGAAGCTGGGAAGCAATTAAGAAAATTAAAAAAGATGATCAGTATCGAATAAAAGGGATTAAATTTAATAAAAACCAGGGACAACATTACGCTACTTTATTCGGGTTGAATGAAGCTTCCGGGGATTATATCTTTACAATCGATGAAGATTCCCAGCATGATCCCAGATATTTTTCTCAGATGATGAAGAAACTAAAAGAAGAGAATCTTGATCTGCTATATGGGAAATTCAATAAAACAGAACAACCCTTTTTAAAGGTATTTTTATCGGCTCTTTTGAGGAATGTCCTCCATACAATGATACCCGGTCTTCCCCGGGAATATTCTTCTTACAGGCTGATCAGAAAAGATATGGTAAATAGGATAGGCAAAGTTGAAGGCCCCGTAATTTTTCTGGATGCTGAGCTTGGAAAATATTGCCCTAAAAACAACATAATAATAATGGAACAATTGAGAAGGTTGACAGGGGGAAGTTCATATACGCCCAGGAAATTATTCAGACAATCATTTGACTTTCTTTTTAAATACAGCAAAAAATTTACGTTTATTTATAATGGATTAATTTCCGTTTTAGTGCTCTCTTCGTTAGGCTTTCTTTATTATCTGATCTTCAAAACGCGACATTTTCTATTATTTTTCCTGTTATTGGCCATTGTTGTACTTTTAGTAATTGTCGAAATAAAAAGTCTGTTAAGAATTAATATGAAGAACAACACAAATTATGTTGATCAAATTCTCATTTTGAATGATAAAAAGATAGAAGGTAGTTCTGAGAGAACTTAGAGTTACTGATTCTGTTTTAATTAACAGATGGCGTAATAAGCTTAATAATAGAATAATTACTCAGGGCTACAAGGGCCTGTAATTTTAGAGATAGATACGGACTGGCTGAAAAAATCATTGAGATCAAGGCAATTCAGACATATAGTTTGGTATAGAAAAGGCGACGACTAGATTAATAGGCATTATTCAGCTCAACGGAATAGATTACATATCAGGAGTTGCCACGTGTGGAATTTTGATCGGGGAAGAAAATGAAAGAGGGAATGGGATCGGTGTGGATGCGGTCAGGGCAATTTTGTATTATGCATTTTATATTCTAAATCTCAGGAAAATAATAACTTATGTTGCTGATTTTAATAAGCGGGCATTTAAAGTTCAGGAAAGGGTGGGGAAATGTTATACTGAAGGATGTTTGAAATCACACTTTTACTTTAATAACGGATATGCTGACCTTTTTATAAGATCATTTTTCAGGGAAGATTATGATTGCTCTCAGATGAATATTCCATTTAATATTCCCTACTCGAACGGGAAAGAACTTAACCATTTGAAAGTTATAAAACCAGCATTTTGCCGGAGCCGGACCTTTTACTGATCAGTGCACCCGCTTTCTAATCAGGCATTTTGGATTTGGTAATTTACTATTAACATCTTTTCATGCACTGACGCATTGGAAATGTCTGCAATTCTTGCCGGCATAGGACCTGATGATGAAGTCATAATTCCTGCTTATACTTTTGTATCAACAGCCCTTGCATTTGCACGGCAGGGCGCAACCATAGTCTTTGCTGACAGTAGAAACGATACTCCTTGCATTGATGCTTATAAAATAGAAAGTCTGATAACACCAAGAACCAAAGCAATTGTTCCGGTACATTATGCCGGGATTCCATGTGAGATGGACAAAATTATGGAGATAGCAAAGAAAAATAACTTATTGGTGATCGAAGATGCAGCAAATTCCTTCGGCAGCAGGTATAAAGGGCGACTGACAGGAACTATAGGTCAACTTGGGTGTTTTTCATTCCATGAAACCAAGATCATTCATTGTGGAGAGGGAGGGATGCTTTCAATAAATGATGACAGATTCCGGAAAAGGGCAGAAATAATATGGGAAAAAGGAACAAACCGATGTGATTTTCACCGGGGAGAAGTCAATAAATATGAATGGATCGATACTGGTTCATCTTTTCTGATGTCGGATATCAGCGCTTCCTTCTTATTCAACCAGTTATTAGAGATTGACAATATCCTGAAAAACAGAAAATATCAATGGGAACTTTATTACAGATCATTAAAAACAATTGAAGATAAAGGATTTGTAACGCTTCCTGTAATTCCCGGTGATACTGTTCCAAATTATTCTATATTTTATTTAATTGCCCGCAGTTTAAGGGAAAGAAAAGAGTTGCTGGAAAACCTGAACAATGCAGGGATCCAGGCTATCACACATTATCTTGATTTAAGTGAAAGCCCATATATAAAGGCAAAGCAATTGAACAGGAGATTGACTAATAACAATCGAAACAGCAAAATATACAGGACAGACTATTTCGTTTACCTATGTTTAACGGACTTACTGATGATCAGATTGGCTTCATTTCCTCTGAAATATTAAAGTTCTATATCAGGTGAAAACAGGGAACCTCTTTCCTCCAATCAACAAAAGCAGCAGGATTTATCTCTTTCTGATTGTTGCAGCAATACTTACTCTGAATTTTATATTAAGATTAATAATTTATTGGAAAACAAATTTATTCCACTTTTCAGATTACTCAATATATCTTGACAGTATTGAAACTTTAGCTAAAGGTGAGAAACAATATATGCTCATCGGAAACTTCCTGTTTTCAATTAGCTACATTGGTTATTTTGCTAAAAATATTTTAGGCAGCATTGATTACTTTTTTATATTCAATTGCCTGCTGGGCACGCTTTCAAGCCTGATTGTTTTTCTACTTGTGATTAAAGTTACCGGGTCAGAGCCAGCAGGAATCATAACAATTGTAATTCAAACTCTATACACAGAGTTCATGGTGTTTTCATCAGTATTTTATATTACTGTGTTAATGGTTTTTCTTTTATCTCTATTCCTGTTGTTTATTTATTGGTTCCTGGAAGGTAAAAATCAGACCAGAAAAACTCTTGGACTGATATCGGCCTTATTAGTCTTTTCCCTGACATTTTTTTTCAAACCCGATTTAAAGTATTTACCATGGTTTTTATTGCTCTTAAGCTTAATTTTTATAAGAAAGAACAAATCTTACTCAAGAAAATTTTTACTCCTCGCCATTCTCCTTTTCCCTTTACCCTTTCTTTTTCATCATTCCGGCGTTATAACACATCCGGAAGGTAATATTATCTCAAATTCTTTCATCATGTTCGGACATACTGATTATGGGGGTGATGGTGGAGAAGGGGCGTTTATCTATCCTGAAAACAAAGCCAGGTACGAAAATGCACTTTCAGAATATCTGAAAAGAAAAAATTTATCAATTCCAGATAAAAACATTGTCAATGATTTTAACAGGGAGGAAATCAGGAATTTCATTACAAAACATCCGGATAAATGGATCTTATTACAACTGAAAAAGATTTTCAGAACCTTTGGAATTGTGCCGGAAGGAACCAGCCTGAAGATATTGTATACAGGTCTTTTTAAAAACAAGTTATGGCTCTCTTCATTTGTTGTGGTTGTTCCGGTAGCTCTCATTATATTACTTTTCATTTTATTCTTTAATTATAATTCGCTAACAAGGCAACCGGTTGATTCTTCTTTATCTAAAATAACCAATCCTGCATCTCATCTTAGACAGATATCTGATTCCAGATCCGGTTTTTTTTACTTTTACTACACTGTCTTTTTATATTACATTTTAGCAATTGTCTTCTTTGGTCAATATCAGGAACGCTATCGTATCCCGGTCATAGTAATATTTATTATACCCCTTCTCGGTTATTTTATGGCATCTTTCAACAGGAATACCTGGTTAAAAAGAAATACACTGCTGGTGAAATGCTCTGTAATTGTTTTATTTCTTACTGTCTGGATCTTCCAGGCCAATAAAGCCTTAAGTAACAGATACAGGTTAGAAAATGCTCTCAAGACTATCGAAAATATGGCTCATTGAAATGGGAATATCTATTGCAATTATTTGTCAATGGTTTGATAACTAAATTATAAAGGAGACAAATATTCTTATAATTCGTTAAACGCTTTTATCTTCTTATTTTTGAATTTCTTAACAGATATAAAAAATGAAAAATTACACCTGGATTATATTAGCAGGTATCCTGTTATTAACGTCCTGCACCTCTTCTAAGAAACTCACCTATCTGAATAATTTACCGCCGGCAGGAGGTGAAGAGTATTTTACAATGGATGTTCCGGATTACAGAATAAAGCCGCGCGATATTTTATATATCACGGTCAGGGCTATGAATACAGATGGGCAGATTACCGATTTCCTTTCAGGTGGAAGAGCCTCAACCGGATCAAATACCATGCAATATGAATCAGGCCAGTTCTTGTCGGGATATGATGTTGACTCAAAAGGGAATGTCATGCTTCCAGTAATCGGAAAGGTTTATGTTGAAGGTTTAACGCTTGAAGACATGAGGGATTCTCTTCAGATCAAAACGGAAAAGTTTTTTCCGAATTCTATAATCGAATGCAAGCTATTAAGCTTTAAATTCACAGTTATAGGTGAAATAAAAGCGCCCGGGACATACACAAATTATAATAATTATCTGACCGTTCTTGAAGCTATCGGACGCGCCGGAGGGATAACCGAGTACGGGAAAAAAGATAATGTACTTGTTGTCAGAGCTTTTGAAAAAGGGACACAGACTTTCAGAATTAATCTTCATGACAAAAGCATTCTGACATCTGAAGCTTATTTCCTGCTTCCAAATGATGTTGTAATTGTTGAAACTGTCAGACATAAAATATTCAACCTTAACCTGCCCACTATCAGTTTTGCCATATCAACGGCAACCGCAATGATCACAACAACTCTTCTATTGATCAATTTCTTTAATGCTAATAAATAAGTTAACTATAAAAGCTCTATTTGTAAAAATATTTCTAATATCAGTAAGAATTTTAAAGTTCAAGTATGGACAACGATACTGTAAAATATCCAGGATATAATCAGCCATTTCTGGTTGAAGAAGAAAGCATTAATTTCAAAAGATATCTTTCTTTTTTTATCAGCAACTGGTATTGGTTCGCTGTCTCCCTGTTTATTGCCCTGACCCTTTCATATGGGATAAACAGGTATTCTGAAGAAGTTTATGCCGTATCCTCAACATTGCTTATTCAGAATGATCAGCTAAATGAAACCAGTTCCGGTATGAGTAGTATTATACCGGGAGGTGATATTTTCAGCAGCGCCCAGAACCTGAAGAATGAGCTGGGCATTTTAACCTCATTCAGCCTGAATTGCAGGGTGATATCAGAATTACCGGAATTCAATATCACTTATGTGGCAGTAGGGCGAAGGGGTATTGCAGAAACAAAATTATATAATCGCTGCCCGTTTGTAATAGTTTATGATTCAATTGAATTACAACCTAAGAACCATCAAGTCAAAATTGATTTATTATCCCGGGATTCGGTACTTCTTGAAATTGATGACAACCTGAATCATTCTGAGAGATTAAAATATGGGGACAGGTTTAATAAATTCGGATTCGATTTTTATATTACGAAGAAGGATTCAAACCAGGTTATCCCGGAGGATTATCCAAAGAAGTATTATTTCTTTTTTGAGAGCAGTGAAAGTATTGCAAACCAGTATAGAAACAGACTTGAAATTGCACCTATAGATGAAGGAGCATCTCTTGTACGATTATCTGTTACAGGATTTGTTGCAGCGCAGGAAGCTGACTACCTCAATAAACTTATGGAGCTTTACATTCAACAGGGCCTTGAAAATAAAAGAACAACTGCTGATTCGACAATTGTATTTATAAATAAGCAACTGAACATTATTGCAGATTCGTTATCAGTTGCAGAGGAGAAGCTTGAAAAGTTCAGACTTACTAACAGGATCCTTGATTTAAGCAGGGAGGGATCGTTAATACAGAACAGACTGGAAGGATTTGAAACGCAGAAATTTAACTATGTGCTTCAGCAAAAATATTATGATTACTTAACAAAATACCTGAATACAAGAAATGAATCCGGTGAAATCATCTCACCCTCTGTTGTCGGAATTGAGGATCCTGTTCTGATCGGGCTGGTTGAATCACTTTCTCAGACTCAGCTAAAAAAGAAAAAGCTTGATTTCAATATATCGGGTAAAGTCCCTGCTCTTTCTTATGTTGATAGTGAGATTGAAAATGCACGGAATGCCCTGCTGGAAAACATCAGAAACGGGAAGGAATCCCTTAACCTGGCAATCGCAGATATAAATGAATCCATATCGGCAATAGATGAGGAAATGACGAAACTACCCGGAACAGAAAGAATGCTTATTAAGATTCAACGGAAATTTGATCTTAATAACTCTGTTTATACATATCTCCTTGAGAAAAGAGCCGAGGCCGGCATAGCCATGGCTTCTACAGTTTCGAAAAACAGAATCATAGATAAAGCTTCCACTTTTAATTCTTCAGTAATAAAGCCTAAAAAAAAGCAGAATAATGCCATGGCAATTATTTTCGGGCTTATAATACCCGGAATATTTATTCTTTTGTTAGACTATTTCAATAACAAAATAATTGATAAGCATGATGTTGAAAAAAGAACTAAAGCTCCCATAATAGGTTATATAAGTCATAATGACAATAAGAATGAAATTCCTGTTATTTCGAAACCCGGCTCAACCCTTGCAGAATCGTTCCGTTCGGTAAGGACATCATTGAAATATTATACAAGGGATTCAGAATCATTTATTGTTTCAATTACATCCACAATAAGTTCAGAGGGTAAAACTTTTATTTCAGTAAACCTGGCATCCATAGTAGCTCTTCTAGGTAAAAAAGTGTTGATTGTAGGCCTTGACTTGAGAAAACCCAAGATCCACAGGGTATTTAATATTGATAACGCTGAAGGATTAAGTACTTATCTGAGCGGGAACAGCCAGTACGAAGACATTATTAAGGAAACCTCTGTCAAAAACCTTTATTGCACCCCATCAGGTGAAATCCCTCCTAATCCGGCGGAGCTTATTGAGTCAGAAAAAATGAAAATATTTTTTGAAAGAGTCAGAAAAGATTTTGATTTTATTATTCTGGACACTCCTCCGATCGCTGTAGTTACAGATGCAATGCTTTTAACAAGATTTGTCGATATGAATATCTTTGTAGTAAGGCAACGCTATACATCCAAAAACACTCTGGATTTAATTGACGAATTATATCACGGAGGAAAATTTAAAAATCTCGCAATAATAATTAATGATATCAACCTGTCAGGTTACTATGGTTACGGCCTGAGATACGGATATTCAATAGGATCAGGATATAACTACGGATATAATTACTACAGTCAGTACGGGAAATACGGATATTCGGATGCAGCCAAAGGCTATTACAGAGAAGATACATAAATCTCTTGTTGTAAAATAAGGGGAATACCCTATAATGTATAAAACATAAATTGCGATTATACCTAAGTGGAAAGATCAGAATCCTGGACAACAATTATAAAACCAAAGAACAGACTCCTGCAGGTTGATTTCGGTGAGATCTGGCAATATCGCGATCTGCTGACAATGTTCATAAAGCGTGATATTGTCACACAGTACAAACAGACAATTCTGGGCCCTGCCTGGTATTTCATACAACCTGCGCTTACAACCATAATTTATATGGTTGTGTTCGGAGAAATAGCAAAGATATCCACTGACGGACTTCCTCAACCGCTTTTTTACCTTGCCGGAATTGTCTGCTGGCAGTACTTTTCGGATTGTATTACAAAGACATCAGCAACTTTTACAACGAACCAGAATATTTTCGGAAAGGTTTATTTTCCGCGCCTGATCGTACCGCTGGCAACAATCTCATCTAACCTGGTGCGGATGGGAATACAGTTTCTATTGTTCACTGCAGTTTATGTTTATTACATTGTCATCGAAGTGAATGTTGCCCCGAACCTGTATGTATTGCTAATTCCCGTTTTGATTGTAATGCTTGCAGGACTGGCTCTGGGTTTCGGCATGATCATCTCATCACTGACAACCAAGTACCGGGATCTGACAATTTTATTCACTTTCGTTGTGCAATTATGGATGTATGCTACTCCGGTAATATATCCACTCAGCACAATGTCTCCCAAAATGCAGATGATAATGTCTGTTAATCCCTTAACATCTGTAATTGAAACATTTAAATATGGGACATTGGGAGTAGGCACTTTCAGTTGGGGCAGCCTGGCATACTCTTTTGTTTTTATGCTGGTTCTGCTGAGCATTGGGATCGTGGTTTTTAATAAGGTGCAGCGATCGTTTATGGATACAGTTTAAAATTATTTGTGAATTGTGATTTTTGATTCGTGATTTTTGGTTTAATTCGTCACTCACTACGCAATGGATACCGAACAGCGAACACATATCAGGAAACATTCGTTATATTTACTAAACATTCGCCATTAATTTCGTCGTATGAACGAATATGATAAGAAAAGATTCGGTAATATGACTAAATAAATATATTTTTGTTGAATGAAAAATGTCTTAAAAACAATTATAGTAAACTTTCATACAACAAAGCTCAGATACAGTCAAAAGCGGAATACCCGGCTTCCGGTTGATTCAGGGACGATAATATCTGTTATCGGAGTTAGAAGAAGCGGGAAAACATTCCTTTTATATGAAACAATAAAAAGAATTATAGGAAATGGCGTTCCGAAAAAGAACATTCTGTACATAAATTTCGAAGATGAAAGATTGACTCTGAATCAGGACCAGCTTGATCTTATACTGCAGGCTTATCAGGAATTATATCCGAAGCTGGATCTGGAAAAATGTTACTTCTTTTTTGATGAGATTCAGAACACAAGAGGGTGGGAAAAATTTGTCCGCAGGGTTTTCGATGCAGTAAGTAAAAACATTTTCATCACCGGCTCAAATTCAAAGCTTTTAAGCACAGAAATTGCCACAGAGCTCAGGGGCAGAACCATAAGTTACACTCTTTACCCGCTTAGTTTTGAGGAATATCTTCGTTTCAGCAAAGCAGAAAAAGAATATTACGGAACCAGCCAGAAAATCAATATTTTGAATCATTTCAGAACATTTATGATTTTCGGAGGCTTTCCTGAGCTTATTGATCTGGATGAAACGCTGAAAATTAAAAAATTGCAGGATTATTTCAACTCAATAATTTACAAAGACCTGATTGAACGGTACAATATTTCAAATCCTGTAATCCTTAAATTCTTTTTAAAAAAAGTTATATCACAGATTACGAAGCCTGTTTCCATAAATAAAATTTATAACGACTTGAGATCGCTGGGATATAGGATAAGCAATAACCTTTTATACGAATACTCTGACTACATTCAGACATCATTTACCTCAATTTTAATAAACAAGTTTGAATACTCAGAAATTAAGCAGGCAAAGAGTGAGAAAAAGGCTTATGCAATCGATAATGGAATTCTATCGGCTGTAGACTATTCTTTTTCTGAGAACCATGGGAAACTTCTGGAAAATCTGACAGCGCTTGAAATTCTTAAATCAGGGAAAGAGCTGACATATTTCAAGGATAATATAGAATGTGATTTTATTATCAGGGATAAAAAATCTTTTTCTCCAGTGCAGGTAAGCTATTCAATTCAGGATTCCGATACTGATGAAAGAGAGATCAAAGGACTTCTGCTGGCATGCGAATATCTTAAAGTGAAAAAAGGAACGATAGTGACTTATGATGAAGAAGACAATCTCAAAATAAACAACATCAAAATAGAAGTTCTTCCTGCCTACAAATATTTTCTCGAAGTATTGAGCGGAAAAACATGATTATAATTGAGATTTGTGAATTGTGATTGTTGATTCGAGATTTGAGTTTTAATTCAAAAGCCAAATCATAAATCCAGAATCACAATTCTAAAATCAAAAATCAATTATAGGGATTATATGACAACCAAAGAACTCGAAGAACGGCTTATTCAATTTACAGCAATGGTGATTGAACTAACCAATTCCCTCCGAAGAAACAAAGCCGGACTTACGTTGAATGATCAGATGTCACGGTCAGGTATTTCAGCTGCATTAAATTACGGTGAAGCTGCCGGAGCAGAATCGCCAAAGGATTTTGTTCATAAGCTCCAGGTTGTATTGAAAGAACTACGGGAAACATGGATGGCGTTACGTATTACTGAAAAATCAAAACTTACTTCTAATCCGGAATTGCTGAAAAGCTGTATAAAAGAATGCAACGAGCTTATCAGCATTTTTACAAAAAGTGTCACATCTAATAAAAAGAAACTAAATGATTTGTGAAATGTGATTTTTGATTATTGATTCGAGATTTATTTCATCAAACCAAACCACAAATCCAGACTCACAACTCACAAATCTAAAATCCAAACAAGATTCATGATTTGTGATTGGAAATTCGAGATTTGAGATATATATCAGTACATAAAATCACAACTCACAACTCACAACTCACAACTCAAAAATCTTAAATCAATTAAATAAAATGGCAGTCGCTATTAAAATAGAAAATCTCTCAAAACAATACCGTCTCGGCTTAGTAAGCACCCGCACCCTTTCCCACGACATGAATCGCTGGTGGCAGACTTCAGTGCTTGGAAGAGATGATCCATATCTGAAAGTCGGAGATACAAATGACAGGACAAAAAAGAGGAGAGAGTGAGTATGTGTGGGCACTAAAAGATATAGATCTGGAGGTAGCGGAAGGAGAAGTGCTGGGCATTATCGGGAAAAACGGAGCAGGCAAATCGACTTTATTAAAGATACTTTCCAAAGTGACCGCCCCTACAACAGGAATTATAAAGGCACGTGGGCGGATTGCATCTTTGCTGGAGGTTGGAACCGGTTTTCACCAGGAGATGACCGGACGGGAGAATATTTTTATGAACGGATCCATAATGGGTATGACCAAAGCAGAGATCCGGAAGAAGTTTGATGAGATTGTTGATTTTGCCGGCGTTGAACGTTATATTGATACTCCGGTAAAACGTTACAGCAGCGGGATGACGGTTCGTCTTGGATTTGCAGTAGCAGCACATCTTGAACCGGAAATACTTAGTTGTGGATGAAGTACTGGCAGTAGGTGATGCTGAATTCCAGAAAAAGGCGATTGGTAAAATGCAAGATGTCAGTCACAGCAAGGACGAACTGTATTATTTGTAAGCCATAATTTAGCAGCTGTGAATCAGTTATGCACTAATTGTATTCTTCTGTCAAATGGTATAATATCAAGATATGACAGTCCTGATTTAGTAATTAGCGGATACCTTAGTATTAATGGGACTAGTGAAAATGTAATTGATTTAACAAAAGTAATAACTAACAGGACTGGGAATAAAAAGGTTGTATTTCAGAAAGCTTGGCTAAAAAATGAAGGATCAGGGGAATATTGTAGAATATTCTCTATTGGTGATAATATTGTCATTGGATTTGAGATAAAATTTATAAAACCAAATGAAAATCGAGTAAGAACATCCATTGTTCTTAAAACGGCTGAAGGGCTTGTACTTGCGAATATGATAGATGTTGATTCGAATTTTTCTGTTGAATATACGACCCAAAATAGTACTTTTTATGGAGTTCACTTGAATGATATTAGACTATACCCAGGAACGTATTTCTTAAGTTTTTGGGCTGGTGATTTGTCAAGTATGGAAGATTATGATTATGTTCAAGATTGCATCTCTTTTGAGGTCATTGACGGGGGTAAGTTGACCAATAGGAGACTCCCACGCTCATCTGGAGTACTTTTTTTAACGCCAAAATGGTTAATTATAGAGAATGACTAATTAGTGTTTTATTGATTTTAAATTGCTAATATATAATCAAAAAAATGCTATATCACAATTCTCGAAATACAATATTTGTAAATCAACTATTTTATGAAGAAGCTAAATGAAATTTGAAGGAGCAAAATCAGCTATAAAGAATTTATTATTTTCGAGCACTAATAACGTTGGTTCTCAAAATGAAAGAGTTAGATTATCATGGCTTAAACACACCTTAACAAGTATTCCCGCTGGAAGTCGAATTCTTGATGCTGGTGCAGGTGAGTTAGCACAAAAAAAATATTGTGAACACTTAAACTATGTATCACAAGATTTTGCTCAATATGACGGAAAAGGTGATGGTGTTGGTCTTCATACAAAGACATGGGATAATAGCAGGATAGATATTATTTCAGACATAACTAATATTCCAGAACCGGATGGATCCTTTGATGCAATCATGTGTATTGAAGTTTTTGAACATATACCAAATCCAATACTTGCTATAAAGGAGTTTTCCAGATTGTTAAAAGACGATGGGTTTTTAGTAATTATTGCCCCTTTTGTAGTCTAACTCATTTTGCTCCTTATCATTTCTATTCTGGCTTTAACAAATATTTTTATCAAAGACATTTATCAGAATGTGGTTTTATTAAAATAGAAATATCAACAAATGGAAATTATTTTGAATATATGGCTTCAGAAATAAGAAGGATACCTTCGATTGCAGAAAAATACTCTGCTCCCAAACTAAAAAAAGCAGATATATTTATTCTTAAATTTTTTTTAAAAATTCTATCACGCTTATCAAAAAATGACATAGGAAGCCAGGAGTTATTATGTAATGGGTTTCATATTAAAGCTAAAAGGTGTTGTCGTAATACCCCTTTATAGTAATATATGTAACTATAGAATAAGCATAAATAATAAATTGTAATAAGTCAAATAAAAAATTAAGTATTTGTAACATGGAAAAATATTATTCCAGAATCCAACCTGATACCCTTTTGCACATTGTGTACAGGCTGATTGAAATAAATGGGCGAACCAATATTTCACCAGCTGAAGAATTTCTCCAGTTAGCCAGCCATGAAAATGAAAAAAGGACAAACTTTTAAAGCCCATAAGCATATTGTTGTTGAAAAAACGACCAATATTGCTCAGGAAAGTTGGTTGGTATTCAAAGGAAGTGTTAAATGTATTTTTTACGATCTAGATGATACAATTATCGCTGAACCAATCTTAATGCCGGAGATTGCTCCATGACTTTTAGGGGAGGTCATAATTATCTGATTCTTGAAGAAGACACTATTGTATATGAGTACAAAACAGGACCATATTTTGGGCAGGAAATGGATAAGGTATTTTTAGGCATTTAATTTATGTAAAATGAAGAAAGCATTTATTACTGGTATAAACGGACAGGACGGGAGTTATCTGACAGAATATCTTTTAGGTCTGGGATATGAGGTTATGGGGTATGTAAGAAGGAATTCAGTTCCGGAACATCAGCAAAGCCGAATCGAGTTTGTAAGAGAAAATCTGCATGTCAGTTATGGTGATCTTTTGGACATTTCCGGACTCGATAGATTTTTAAACAAGATTCAACCTGATGAAATATATAACTTAGCTGCCCAGAGCCATGTCAGAATAAGCTTTGATGTTCCACAATTTACCGCCCAAACAAATGCATTAGGTGCGATGAATTTGCTTGAAGCCTATAGAAATTCATGCCCAAACGCAAAATACTATCAGGCAAGTTCGTCCGAAATGTTTGGCACATCTGTAGATGCAGATGGTTATCAACGCGAAACAACACCAATGAAACCGACAAGCCCCTACGGTTGTTCAAAAGTATTTGCTTATAATATTACAAGGAATTACCGCAATAGTTATAGACTTCACGCTGTGAATGGAATTCTTTTTAATCATGAATCACCAAGGAGAGGAAGTAACTTTGTTACAAATAAGGTTGTAAAGGGAGCTGTTTTGATCAAACAAGGTTTGGCAAAAAAGCTTGAACTTGGGAATATGGATTCTTTCCGGGATTGGGGTCATTCGAAAGACTATGTACGGGCAATGCATATGATTATTAATCACACTGTTCCGGATGATTTTGTTGTTGCTACTGGACAGACACATTCAGTGAGAGAATTGACAGAATATGTTTTCTCTAAACTTGGTCTGAATTATAAAGAATATGTTTTTCAGAATCCACAATATATTAGACCTGAAGAGTTACCATATTTGAGGGGAGACTGCTCAAAACTCAGGAGTACTTTTAATTGGAAACCGGAGTATACTTTCGAATCTCTTTTGAATGAGATGATTGATTTTTGGATTAACAATATTAAATAATTATGTTATCGGAAAACATCTTTTTCGACTTAAACAAGCTAAAATCGCTAGGGCAAAATGTAATTATTGGCAAGACAGTAAGAATTCGTTATCCCGAATTAGTAGAAATAGGGGATAATGTAATTATTGATGATTTTACATATATTTCTACGCAACTTAGGCTACATGCAAATGTTCATATTTCGGCAGGATGCAAAATCATCGGAGGGAGAAATGCGTTTGTTGAAATGAATGAATTTTCCACTTTAGCACCTAATGCTGTACTCTCTGCAGGATCAGATGATTACTTAAGTGGAATTGCAACACCGCTTATACCTTTGAAATTTAAAGGAAATCTAAAGATTGGTAAAATAATTTTAAATAAACATTGCATTGTAGGAGCAGGTTCTGTTGTTTTACCCGATGTGATTTTTAAGGAGGGTGCCTGCTTGGGAGCTCTCTCTTTAGCAAAAATTGATCTTGAAGAATATAGTTTGTATGCAGGTATCCCATCAAGGTTTATTAAAAAGAGAGATAAAGAAGAAATATTAAGATTAGAAAATGAATTTATCAATGGGCTCAAATAAATTTATTCCTCAAATGGAGCCCTGGTTTGGAGGGGAAGAAAAGAAAGCCATAAATGAATATATGGAAGAGGGAGGTTGGCTTACAGAATTTAAACGGACTTCTGAATTTGAGCAAAGAATTACCGAATTCACAGGAGCAAAACACTGTATAGTTGTCAATAATGGAACAATAAGTTTGACATTAATGGCAATTGCTGCTGGGTTAAAGTATGGTGATGAAGTAATAGTACCAAATTATACCATGATTGCTACGCCAAATAGTATGAAAATGTTTGGTGCCGTGCCAGTCTTTGTTGATGTGGAGCCGGATACTCTATGTATGGATATTGAACTCGCGCGAAAAGCTATTACTTCCAAAACAAAAGCTATATTCATTGTCACGGCAAATGGTAGATATCCGACAGTAGGTATTGAGGCATTTCAAAAATTGTGTGAACAGTATAATTTAATCCTATTAGAAGATTCTGCTCAATCTTTAGGCTCATTGTACCCCAACGGTAAACATCAGGGAACGATCGGATTAGCCGGAAGTTTTTCATTTTCTGCTCCAAAGGTGATCTCCACAGGTCAGGGAGGCGCCATAGTAACCCATAATGATAATATAGCCTTAAGTATAAGGAAGTTAAAAGATTTTGGACGAAGTGGAGGGGGGAACGATATTCATGATTCAATTGGTTATAATTTTAAATTCACTGAACTTCAGGCGGTTATTGGAAACGAGCAAATGAAAAAATTACCCTGGCGTATTAATCGGAAAAAAGAGATTTACCGACTATATACAAAGTCCCTTGCAGAGGTAAAAGAAATTCGTTTTTTCAACCAAAATTTATCATGTACAACCCCCTGGTTTATTGATATAATTACTGAGAGAAGAGAAGAACTAATGGATTATTTGAAAAGAAATGGGATTGGAACCCGAGTAATGTATCCACCTATTAATAAGCAAAAAGCTTATAAAATAGAAGGGGATTATCCTGTTTCTGACAAAATCGGGAAGCAAGGACTCTGGCTGCCATCATCATCTCAATTGACTGATGAAGAAATCTATAGAATTTGTTCTAGAATAAAAGAGTTTTTTCATGAAAAAACATAGGATTTTCCTGGTAATCGGAGGGAAAGCTTCGCCAGTTGACCATAGTCGAATGTGGATAAGAAACATTTATGAACCATTAGTATTTCTTGGGCATGATGTTTATTTGTTAGACATAGATGCTTTAGCTGAATCAAAGGATTATACTTGCATGAGTAAAGAGGGGAAGGAACGTCTTTCAAATGAATTACCAACCTTATTTGAAACAGAACATAATAAAAAGCCCTTTGATATCTTCTTTTCGTATTTGCACAATTCACTAATTATACCAGATGTTCTAAAAGAAATAAAAAGAAAAATATACACAATAAACTATACGACAAACTTTCATCAGTTTGATGTTTTCAGAGAAATCGGGACAATTGTAGATTGTAATATATATGTAACTAAACAAGCCAGAGAAACATTTGAAAGTCTTGGAGTGAAAAGTTATTGGATGCCTTTTGCAAGTAATCCTTTATCGTACAAACCTTCACAAATTAAGAATGATAATACTGTTTTTATTGGCTCAGTTTATGGATCCAGGTCACTTACTGTTTTGGCGACTCCTGCAATATGGAATCCATCTCCAGATATACGGAAACGGTTGGAAAAATGACGTAAAAGGGATAAGAAAGGATAAGGTTAATACTCTAAAGAATATATTAAATGGAATGATTTTCGAATTAACAGGCAAGAAATTGAATAGGCACTTTTCTCTGGAAAATGAAGATCTTAAATCTGAAATACGAAATAATTATTAATAAGCTAAATAATGGTATTCTATCATTGTTGCGACATGATTATCCAGATCATCTCCATGAACCATTAAGTGATATTGAATATGTCAGGATCATGTCTGAAGCCGGTATAGTTGTAAACATTGCTGAAAGCAGATTCAATCATGATTTTATTAACCATAATGTATTATACTGCTCTAATTTAAGAGATTTTGAAACAACGATGTCAGGATCACTACTTTGCACCCAATTTTCAGATGAAATTGCCGAGTTATTTGAAATAAACAAAGAAATAATATGTTATCAAAATGAACATGATTTAGCAGATAAATTAAAATATTTCTCAAAAAATATAACTCAAAGGGACACTGTTGCAAAAGCTGGTTATGAGAGGTGTGTTAGAAGTCATACATGGGGGAAAAGGTTTATAGACTTTTTCACTTATTTACAAATTTAATTACTTGTAAGTGAAGAAATATTTAAAAAAGTTAGTTAGAATTTTTAAGGTTAAATTTTCAAAAAAATCTAAATTGCCGTTTTATTCTCAGGAAAAATATCTTGCCGAAATAAGTTTCTGGAGGCAAATTCTTAAATCTTATGTTAAGTGGTATCAAGGTGAAATAGAAGAACTTTATCAAGAAAAATCCCCTAGAGAGGATCAAAAAGTAAAACTAACAAATCTAGAATATAGCGCTATAGTTACCTGGCAATTTATCCATCAGCAAGTGAAATATCTTGGAAGATCTAAAATTATCGGAAAACTCCTTTATTAGTGAACGTTTATTGGATGTAGGGTCCGGACCACACCCCAGCGCTTTGTGTTTTAAAAATTGCGAGGTTTATTGTTTAGATCCATTACTCCCCTTGTATCTGGATGCAGGCTTTCCAATACATATATATGAGTCAAGGGCAAGATTTGTTTATGGATTTGCAGAAAAGATGCCTTTTGAGAATCATTTTTTTGACGCAGTTATTTCTGTAAATGCCCTAGATCATGTAGCCGATTTTAAATTGACTGTCAATGAGATTAAACGTGTTTTAAAACCGGGCGGCAAAGTTAGGTTACACTTACACTTTCATAATAAAACCATTACAGAACCCTTGGAATTAAATGATTCAATTGTATCCGAAGCTTTTTATTGGTGCCAAGGATTCAGAAAGATAGATGAATCGAAATCAAAGAGAGGATATTCTATCACAAAAGCGGATGAAATATTTAGTTTGTGGTCCAATTTCTAGAACTTTTTATTCTAATAAGCAGAACGGATTCTTTCGTTCTTAGGGAAATTTTTGAATAAAACCTTATTCATCACAAGTAGCTTAAAAGTATTTTAAGGGACTCACTCTTTTGCACAATAGATTCATACAAACATCGAAAAAGTACCGGTCCCTTAATAAACAAGTATTAAAGGATCATTGATAATGCCGAGTATTACAATTCTTATGCCTGTGTATAATGCTGAAAAATTTGTGGCTGAGGCAATTGACAGTATTTTAAATCAAACATTCAAAGATTTTGAATTTCTGATTATTAATGATGGTTCGTCTGACCAGAGTGAATCTATTGTTAATCGCTATGGTGACAAAAGGATACGATATATAAAAAACAACTCTAATCTTAAAGTTGCCGAAACTTTAAATAAGGGGATATATCTGGCAAAAGGAAAATATATTGCACGGATGGATGCAGATGATATTTCTTTACCTGAAAGATTAATGCACCAGGTTAGTTTCCTTGATTCTAATCCTGATGTTGGTGTTTGTGGTACATGGTTTCGAACTACCGGAGCATCAACCCGAACCGTCAGAACTCCGGTTGATGATCGCGATATAAAATCCTTTCTGTTTTTTAATTCGCCTTTCTGCCATCCTTCGGTTATGATTCGTAAAGAGGTTTTATTGCAAAACAATATAACTTATGAAAATATCCTATATGCTGAAGATTATCTGTTGTGGATAAAACTCAGCAGGTATACGAAGATGGCAAATATTCCTGAGGTACTTTTCATATACAGGGAACACGACAGTAATATTAGTTTGATTAACAAGGAGCACCAGGAGCATAATGCAAACATAGGAAGAGCTATTTATTTAAAACAGGAATTTGGCAGTATGTTTGATGATTCCATTTACAACGATTTTTGTAAGTTATACAATAGTAAAGTTGATATTATAATTAGCAAGAAAAGAGAAATTGATTTTTTTAATTTCTACAGAATATTATTCAATAAAATAACAATAAAAGGAAATGTTTCGGACAAGGTCAAAAAGCATTTCATCTATTCATTTGATCATTTCTTAGATAATATCGATCGTTTTAATTTTAATACTCTGAGCAGACTGATATTCTCTAGGTTCTTTTATTTGTTTGTAAAAACGCGTATTGCCCAATTCGTTAAAAGAAAATAAATTTAAATAATGGAGATTAAAAATGCCAATAGTATCAGTTATAATACCGTGTTATAACCAGGGCAATTTTATTGATTCTGCAGTCGATTCCGTATTGCTGCAAACCGTTGCCAATTTTGAAATAATTATCATCAACGATGGATCAACTGATGAATTTACAATCAACAAACTAAAAAGATATAATAAACCATTTTGTAAAGTCATTCATACAACAAATAAAGGATTAGCTGCTTCTAGAAATCTTGGATTAAGGAATGCAGAGGGAAGGTACATTCAGTTCCTTGATGCTGATGATATAATTAAAAAAGAAAAATTTGAAATACAGATAAAATCACTTGAACAAGCACCGGAGAATTCGCTTTGTTATTGCGATTATTTTCCATCTGAAGAAAATAACACACAGATTGAATATCCTAAAAGATACCTCTCTCCTGCGTTCAAATCAGAAAATTATCTCAAAGAACTGATAATGGACTGGGAAAAGAAACTCTCAATTCCGTGTCATGCCTTTTTATTCAACAGAGCGATTTTTACAAACAACAATATTTTTTTCGATGAAACACTTCCAAATCATGAAGACTGGGATTGCTGGATAAGAATTTTCAGGAATAAGCCCTTCGTTTTTTTTGTTAATAAAAAGCTAGCTGTTTACAGAATACGTTCAACAGCAATGAGCTACGACAAAAAAAAAATGAAGGAAGGATTTCTTAAAGCAATAAAAAAACAAAAAGAATTGTTTCCTCCCAATAGTTACGAGCATAGTTTACTCAGAATCAGATATAACAGGGAAAAATATGGGTATGGATCAATAAATCCTGCTATCTCATTTCTGGCAGGATCAGTAGTTAAAGGTATCCGGATAACAAAAAAATCAGCCGTCATGATAAAGAATTCCATTAATCTTGCTTCTGATGAACAAAACACCCGAATTCATTGCATTTTATTTACCTCAGTTCCATACAATTCCTGAAAATGATAAATGGTGGGGTGACGGATTCACCGAATGGATAAGGGTAAAAAACTCAAAACCATTATTTCCCGGGCATAACCAGCCACGCATTCCTTATTTGTATTATGATTTGTCTGATGTGAATGCCATGATCAGCCAGGCTGCGCTGGCCAAAGAATATGGAATATCGGGATTCTGTTATTATTATTACTGGTTTAACGGGAAAAAACTGCTGGAAACTCCGCTCGAAAATATGCTTTCCTGCAAAGAGGTGGACATCCCTTTCTGCCTTTCATGGGCAAATGAGTCATGGACCAGGGCGTGGGAGGGCAAAAGCAAGGAATTCCTCATCCGGCAGGAGTATGGTGATGAATCTGACTGGGATAAGCATCTGGAATATCTTGTCAGGTATTTTAAAGACGACCGGTATATTAAGATAGATGGTAATCCAATACTTCTTATTTACAGAACTGAACACTTTCCTCATTTCGACAGAATGATTAAATTCTGGAATAAAGGAATAAGAAAATATGGATTAGATGGAATATTTATTATTGAAACTTTAAATAAGTACCAGAAATCACCAAAATGCAAAAATTCAAACGGGGTACTGGAATTTGAGCCAATGTTTACAATTGGCTCTAATAATGTTATAACTACTTTATTAAAGAAATATTCAAGAAAATTATTGCCGTTTATTTATTCAACTTCATATAAAGAGTACGATTACGACAAAATCTGGTACAAGATAATCATCAGGGATCAATTATACAGGGGAAAAAAGTATTTCCGGGGTGCTTTTACAGACTGGGATAACACTCCTCGTTTCGGAAACAAATCTATTAGTTTCAAGAATGTAACGGCAGAAAAATTCACATTTTACCTGTCTGAACTTTCGAATAGAACATCATCAGAATTCATCTTTATAAATGCATGGAATGAATGGGCAGAAGGTGCTCACCTTGAACCCGACAGTAGAAATGGAGAAAAGTTTCTCAATTCGGTAAAAAGTGTAAGGAGGACTTTATGATCCGATTCCGCAGAAGCTGGAAGCTGAATATAAACAATGAAAGTAGCTATATTTTATTCGTCTGATACACAGGCAGGAATAATTGAAGGATTTCAGCAACTCGGGCATTCCGTGACTCCGTTTTACTACGGTTTACAGAATTTATCTCTGCCGCAGAAAGTCATCAATAAATTAGGTAAAAGATCATGGAATAACCTTGCCAGGTTCTTTAACCAGCGAATATCTGACCTTGATAATGAGGAAGTGGAATTAAATCCGGATGTCATCCTGTTTATTAAAGGGCATTCACTTAACGAACAATCAAAGTCGATACTTGACAAATGGCCAGGGAGAAGACTAATTCAATGGACAATAGATTCTATCTCGAGATTCCCCGGACAGGCAGATCTGCTGCCTTACATGTCAAGAGTTTTTTTCCAGGATGGGAGTGATGTGGTTAAACATGAACATGGATCATGGCTGCCTCTGGGATTTGACAGCAAATTATTCAGATACCGGGCTGACAAAACAATAGATTTATTACTAACAGGGAACCTGGACAAAGGGTTTTATAAAAAAAGAAGGGCTTTCATAGAAGAAGCTTCAAAACTCGGAGAGGAGGGGTTTGCAGTTTGTTTTGCCGGATATAATGCCGGATCGTCTCTACTTGATTTATTCAGGAAAAACAGGATCAAAGTTCTGGGCAAATTATCCCTGCCAAATTATGCCGAAATAATATCAGCCTCGAAAGTATGTCTTAACGTTACACAGGACGACGGAGGCAAGGCAATTAATCCGCTCTTTTTTGCTATCCCTGCGACAGGCAGTTTCGAGGTGACTGATAATTCTCCATATCTTTCCGGATGGTTAAATCCCGGCAGGGATTATTTTCCTGCTGATATTGAAATCCTTAATCAGACAATAAGACAACTTATTAATAGCCTGGCAAAAAGCCAAGATATTGATATCTCCCAACAAATATGTGAAAGACATTCATATTCAGCTCGTGCGAAAAACTTGCTGGAATAGCAAATATTTTACAAGCATAATTTGATGCTGACTTAATAATTATTTATTCATTAGAATCCTGTTTGAAAACTAATAAGCTGGCATATTATTTTGTTCTGGCTATTCCTGTCATTAATGTTATAGCATCCAACACAACAGAATATTTTTCAGAAGGGGCCATTAATACGGGAATTATACGGGCTGTTATTTTTAGTCTGTTCAGTGCTTACTTTATTTTAACAAGTTACCCAAATAACTTACCAAGCCGGATAATAATCTTTTATCTGCTTTTTTATGCAATGCTGGTGCTTCTTTCATCTGATATTCTTTATTCAGCAAACTTATACCTGAAGTTCTTCCTTAGTCTGATAATGTTTCCCGTCGGGTTTTATTATATTAATGATTATCAACGATTTAAAACACTTTTGGTGGTTTTGTTAATAGCATTGTGTCTCCATATTGTCAATATTTTTATTTCAAACATATTCAATCTGGGATCATCAGATTACCTGGATGAATCATTCTATTTTGGTTCAGGCAGGGTAAACATAACAAAGTCAATAATGATGCTTGTTTTGATGGCCCCGGTCACTTTTCTTCTTAACAAAAAAGCAAGATGGTATTTAATAGTTATTTATATAACAGGATTTGTTATATCTATGATTGGCATTAAAAGATCTGTTTTGCTTTCCGGAATAAGCAGTCTGGTTATCTATGCATTACTTGAAGAAGGTAAATCAAATCTTATTAGGGCACTCATTGGATTCGGATTGGGATTATTGATACTCTTAACTGTCTATCCAAAGGCCCTCAGTATTTTTTTATCAAGGTACGAATCAAGGGGAGAGCGTGTTGCAATGACAGAGAAATCAATGGAATCTGAAGCCAGGTACAGCGAAGTTCAAAAGGTTTGGGATACATGGGTCAATGGGTCTGTAAAGCATAAAATGATCGGAACAGATCTTTTTAATGACAGACAGTTTTTTAATGTGGAGAGGATGCTTCATACAGACTATATGATAGTCTTAAACGGTTCTGGGATAATAGGATTTCTCCTGTGGTTTTACTTATTCTGGGTATTAATAAAAGGTAAAAACAAGTACTTTAAATATTTAAAGAATATAGAGTTTTTCAGAGAGTTGAATGCACTTTTTTATATGTATATGGCAAGTCAGCTGATCATGTCTATTTCAGGTACCGTATATAATGTAGAACTCCGGAGCACATTCTTCCTGGTATGGGGAGCGATAATCGGAACCATGAAAACAGCAGTAATGAAAATGACTTACGGACTGAATGAAAGCTCATCTATTCCATTAAATAATACCGGTAATTAGCGGCTTGAAAGATAAATTAAATACAATCTGTTTTTCGCAGGAACAGAGTGGCTTCTGATCTCAGAAAAACTAGATGTTGATGTTAGAAAATTCAATCTCTGTTTGCGGAATGAGGAGTATAAGTTGTTTATAATCCCTCCGGCAGGTGAAAATCAAATCATAGGCGTTTCTAACAATACAAACCTGATATTTGGAAAGACTTATAAAAGGTTTAATTCAAAAGAAGAAGATGACTTAGGTATAAAAGGACATTTTATTAATATAATTTCTGAGAATAACAGAATTACAATCTGTAATGATCATTTTGGAATTCAGAAGTTTTTCTTCAGCGAAAGTCCATATTTTATTGCCAGTAACAATATTGAGAATATTTTAAAATACCGGCATAATTATACTACAGATAAAAATGCTCTGATTAAATATGTTCTTTTCAACTATTTTGTTGACGGACAAACCTTTTTTAGCGGAATAAAGTATTCCGGACCAGCAACTAAGATTATTCTGAGAGGCGGGATTATCGAAAAGTCAAAATATTGGAGCGGGAGTATAATAAGGACCGGCAACAATACCATTAGAGAAAAAGAAGATGCTTCAGCTACCTCCTTGTTAAAAGTATTGGATCAGTATGATACCCCTGGCTCCGGAGTTCGTTCATTGACTCTGACAGGTGGTTATGATAGCAGGATGATTCTTGCAGGACTTCTCAGGCTAGGGAAAAATGTGATAACTTTTACCTTCGGGAATCCGGCAAGCAGAGATGCAAAAAATGCTGAATATATTGCCGGGTACCTGAATATTCCTCATGCTGTTATTCCAGAGGATCCATTATTAAGAGAGAATTTCCTGAATATTATTCAAAATGCATCTATCAATCCGGGAGCCTGTTGAATATTTTGAGGTTGAACAGGATCACCTTTCTGAAGGCTGGTTGCAACGAAAATGATTTATTTCTTGGTTATGCAGGAAGTGAAATTCTGAGAGGGTTATACCCTGACGGATTATTATCATCCCGTTTTTTTCTTAAAGGTGGATTAAAGGATACTGATTTAAGAAAATTGATAAGCAATACGCTTGAAGATCATTTTTTATCTTACCGGCAAGAAGATTTAGAAGAATTATATTTTGAATTAAAAAACAATGAAAATTTATTTAAACAGAATAACCATTTATTACAGGTGATTATACCGCTGCACTTTGGTGAAGATATCCGGTGGCTGGAAAGAAAAGGGATTAACTGCATGACACCATTTCTTGACGTGGATTTTTATGAAGATCTGGCATATGCGGGATGCATCCCGACCCTGGGACAAAACGAAGGAGATCTAAACGACAGCCATTTTAAGAGAATTGATAATCCACAGTTGTCATCGGGAATAATCAATGATCTTTATCCTCCACTTGCAAGGTTAACTCTGGGGAAAGGATATTCACCGGCTGATTATCTTTTTTCTAAATATTATGCCGGCTTTAAATTTGCTTTGTCGAAGTATTTTTCAACAAATTCTTACGTTACATCATTGTATCCCTGGTATTTTGAATTTTTAATATCATACCTTAATGATCACGGAAATGAGATCGGTTATTTTAATAAGGAAAAGGCTGTTACATATATGGCCGGCCTTAAAAAATTCAGGGAGATAGACCTATTGCCATTGTCTAAATATGTTAATGTGTTGATTATAAACAGGATGATGGATAAACATGCAATAAAACATGAATAGGAAATATTGCGTTGCAATTTTAAAGAGTGAATCAGAAATTGATCATTTACCCTGGGTCGAAGCGTGTAAAAAACTAAGTGACCGGATGGATTATACAGTAATTGATTTACTTGATAATAAATGGCAGCTTGTTTGAAAAAAAATTATGATATTTTCTTATTAAGACCGCCAGGCAGAACGGAATTGCTTAAAAATCTTTATGATCAGAGGATAATCTTATTATCGGAGTTCCTTGGTAAAAGAATTTATCCTTCAGTCACAGAGGTTTTAATATATGAAAATAAACGCTTTCTGAACGATTGGTTAAATGCATTTAACCTGCCGCATCCCGAGACATTTGTTTATTACAGGAAAACGGAGGCATCAGAGTTTATCAGGAACAAGAAGAATTTTTCCGATTGTTGCGAAATCCAATATCGGTGCATCAGGGAATGGTGTAATAATATTACTACATGAAGAAGATGCAGGAAAATATATCAGGGATGTATTCAGCAAAGGTGTTGTAAATAAGACGGGGCCTAAATTAGGGAAGGGAAATATTTTCGTTAAGCTAAAAAAAATCCTTACCAATAAAGGATTTGTCATTCAAAGAATTTCTGATTATTACGAAACTTTTAATAATCCTCAGAAAGGATTTGTAATTTTTCAGGAGTATATTCCGCATAATTATGAATGGAGAGTGGTCAGGATCGGCGAATCTTATTTTGCTCATAAAAAAATTGCGATAAAGAACAAAGCCAGCGGTACTTTGGTGAAAGCTTATGATGAGGTTCCTTTAGAATTACTTGATTTCGTCAAAAATGTTACAGAAAATACAGGGATTTCTTCTGTTGCCATTGATATTTTTGAATATGAGAAAAAGTATTTAATAAATGAAGTTCAATGTTTTTTCGGTCAGTCAGATCCATACCAGATGCTGAAGGGAGAGAAGCCGGGAAGGTATATTTTTAAAAATGGTCAATGGGAATTCGAGCAAGGGATATTCAATACAAATCAGTCATATAATTTAAGACTGGACCATGCATTGTCAATAATCACCAGTGAGAAATGAAAGTCCTCTCGGTATCAAGCGGGAACAAAGGAGAAATAGGAATTCTGGTAAAGAATCAGAATGATTCTTTAGTTGAGCAGGGAATTGAAATAGGTCATTATTCTGTAATAGGAAAGGGGATTTTCGGATACCTTAAAAATATTCCCGGTATCAGAAAAGCATATTATAATGGGAAATATGATCTTGTCCATGCTCATTATTTATTAAGTGCAGTGGCAACTTCTTTAGCAGGCAGATTCCCATTAGTTGTATCGCTGATGGGATCTGATTTACTTGCTTTGGGTCTAAATAGATTAATTGCCAGGACTTTTCACAAAATTCGATGGCAAACGACAATAGTCAAGACTGCCGAGATGAATGGAATTATGGGATTTGACGACATTTATGTTTTGCCCAACGGAGTTAATATTGATGTCTTTAAACCTTATCCTTCCTCCTCGGCAAAAGAGAAAACAGGGATCTGCAATAACAAAAGAATTGTGCTGTTTGTTGGCAATCCTCAGAGGGAGGAAAAAAATTTCAGATTAGCAAAAGCAGCTGTAGAAATCCTTAAGCGGGATGATATTGAACTGATACCGGTATTTAATATTGCTAATTCTGAAATACCATTGTACCTGAATTCCTCAGACGTTCTTCTTTTAACTTCAAAATATGAAGGGGGAGTAAATGTTATCAAAGAGGCAATGGCATGCAACATTCCCATTGTAAGTACGGATGTGGGAGATGTGAGATATGTCATTGGTGACACGGATGGATGTTTTATTACAACTTTTGACAAAGAAGATATTGCCGAGAAAATCACAAAAGCATTAACTTTTGGACGCATGACAAACGGTCGTGACAGGATAATTAACCTTGGTCTGGATTCTCGCTCGGTAGCCACCAAAATAATTGATATTTATAAGAAGACATATCAAAAAAAAAAAAGAGCGCAAAAACTTATGAAGGTTCTTGTCAACCAGGAAATACCGGATACTTTATGGGAGGAATTGATCAGGGAGAGTCCATATTCCACCCCATTTCAAACACACTTGTTTTACAGGTTAATTAATTCGTGCACTAATCTTAAAGCTGATGCAATTGGAGTGTTATCACGGCAAGGACTTGAAGCATTAGCAATCATAAGCTTGCAGAAATCCGGGGGAATAAAAGGATTCTTTTCAAGACGTGCAATAATTTATGGAGGTCCGGTCTTGAAAGAGAATAATTCACTTTCTCTTTTGAAGATATTAGAAACAATTGAGTCTAGATATGCAAGAAATGCCATATATATTGAGATCAGAAATTTAAACGATTATAAATCTTATTCAGAGTTATTTCTTAAAAAAAAGTGGGAATACGTCCCCTACCTTAATATTATCGTGGATTGTACCGATAAAGAAAGATTATTCCAGGGCCTGAGCAATAACAGAAAAAGGCAGATAAGGAAATCAATTGACTCCGGAGTAAAAATCAGGGAAGCCCTGGAATTAGATGAAGTTGTTCAATTTTATTCAATACTTGAGAAGTTATACAGAGGGAAAGTTAAGAAACCATTATTACCTCAGCAATTCTTTGAAGAATCATTTAAACTAAAATTTTGTAAATTTTTATTGGTTGTGTTTGAAAATAGAATAATTGGGGGTATTATGTTTCCGGTTCTTAAAGACAAGTGTATATATGAATTTTATGTATGTGGTTTAGATGAAGAATTTAAGAATCAATATCCCAGCGTACTAGCCACCTGGGCTGGTATGACCTATGCTACAAATAATGGCATTAAGATGTTTGATTTCATGGGTGCAGGCATAAGAAATATGGACTATGGTGTCAGAGAATTCAAGGAGAGATTTGGCGGTGAAACTGTAGAATATGGACGATATTTAAAAATAAATAACATTTTCCTTTATAAGGCGGGGCAGGATTTACCTGAAACTTCTAAAAAATTTCAAACATTGAATATTTTAATAGACATCGGACATCCTGCGCATGTGCATTATTTCAAAAACCTGGGGGAAAAGCTTAGGAAAAACGGACATGTTATTTTTTATAGTGTTAAGGATAACCACTCCGTAACATGCCTTATGAAATGCCTGGGATTAAATTATTTTCTTCTACCAAAAAAGTCTGATTCACTTTTTTTGAAAGCAATTCTACAGATAAAATATGATATATTATTGTTAAATTTTTGCAGAAAAAACAGAATTGATATTGCGATAGGTGTTTCACTGACAATTGCTCATATTTCTAAAGTAAGCAAAATAAAGTCATTTTTATTTGATGATGATGATGATAATGTCCAGCCATTATTTGTCAGATGGGGACATCCCTTTGCAACAGAGCTTATCTCACCGGATGTCCTTATAGGAAAACAAAGAAGAAAAGACGCCATATATTATCCCGGGTATCATGAATTGGCGTATTTACATCCGAACAGGTTTCTTCCTGATGAAAGCATCCTTTCTGATCTCGGATTAAAAAAAGATGAAAAGTATTTTGTACTGAGATTTAATGCATTTAAGGCCCATCATGACATTGGAGTCAAAGGATTAAGCATTGATCAGCAGTTAACACTTGTACAGAAACTTACTAAAAAAGGAAGAGTCCTGATAACTTCTGAAAGAGAACTCTTAAAAGAGTTTGAACCATTTAGAATTTCCATTCCCCCTCATAAAATTCACTCTCTGATCTTTTTTGCCACCCTTTTTGTTGGAGATAGCCAGACAATGTCATCTGAAGCCGCAGTTTTGGGGACACCTTCAATAAGATGCAATTCTTTCTCTGGAAGAATTTCTTACCTGGAAGAACAAGAGCATAAATATGGTTTAACGTATGCATTTGCTCCGGATAAGTTTGACATGGTACTAAACAAGATAGATGAAATTCTGGATATTCCTGATGTTAAGGAGAAATGGGCAATAAAAAGGAGAAGAATGCTCGACGACAAGATAGATGTTACAGCATTCTGGGTGTGGTTTATTGAAAATTATCCACCTGGCAAATCAATGTTAAAAAAGACTCCTGATTTTTGGATTCAATTTAAATAAGACTTTAAATGAAGATAGTCTCTGTTGTAGGTGCCAGGCCGAATTTTATGAAGATAGCTCCATTTGTCAGAGCTGTTAATGATTATAACAAAAGAACATCCGAAAAAATTACGCACTTACTTGTCCATTCAGGACAGCATTATGATTCGAGGATGTCAGATACCTTCTTCAAACAACTAAATATCCCTGGTGCTGACATTAACCTGAACGTTGGGTCCGGTAGCCATGCCGAACAAGTGGGACAAACAATGATGGAATTTGAAAAAGTTTTGAAATCAGAAAAACCAGACTGGGTAGTTGTAGTAGGTGATGTAAACGCAATACTAGCCTGTTCAGTCACAGCAAAAAAGGAGAATATTAAATGCTGTCATATTGAAGCAGGGCTTCGTTCAGGAGATATGTCAATGCCTGAAGAGATCAACAGACTCGTTGCAGACAGAATATCAGATCTTTTACTAACTCCTGACTTAATTTCATCAGAAAATCTTAGAAAAGAAGGAGTAGCTGAAGGCAAAATAAAATTTGTCGGAAATATTATGATTGATACACTTGAGGCCAATCTTTACAATGCCTCCATTCTTAGTATTAATAATATTTTATCGGATAATCTTATAAAGGATTACTCTGCGTTCTACGCCTCGAAGCTAAGCAAAAATCCCGTTTTGTCCCGACTTGAATCCGGATCTGACAAATATGCTGTCATAACTCTACATCGTCCCTCAAACGTTGATAAAAAGGAGATCCTCGAACCTATTGTCAGATTTTTAATAAATGAGGCTTGCAAAGTCATGGTTCTTATCTGGCCAATTCATCCAAGAACTAAAAAGATGCTTGAAGAGTTTGATCTTTACGGTGAGCTAAAAATAACAAAGAATATTGTTTTGCTTGAACCGATTGGATATCTTGAAATGTTACGTCTCAACATAAGAGCACAAATTATACTGACTGACAGCGGAGGATTACAGGAAGAATGTACGATTCTGGGAACTCCCTGTTTGACATTGCGTTATAACACTGAACGACCTGTTACTCTCAGGCAATATGGAGGCGCCAGCGTGCTTGTCGGCAATAACATTGAGTGCATCCGGGAAGAGTTTTATTCTGCTAATAAACAAGAACGGAATCCGATCCGGCCGGAACTTTGGGACGGGCATACTGCAGAGAGGTGTTTAAGAGCAATTTTGGAATTTAAAAATAAATAACGATCAGTTAATAGTTTTAAATGTTGGATTTTACCCTGACTACCTTTAAGGATTTATTAAGTGCTCTGAGAAATCAGGGTTTTTCATTTCAGACCTTTTCGGAATTTCTCAATGCCAGCCTGGAGAAAGCGATAATTCTTAGGAATGATGTTGACAAACTACCTTTTAATTCGCTTGAAGTAGCGAGGATACAGGCAGAGTCAGGAATCAAGGGAACATACTATTTCAGAACAGTTTCGGAATCCTGGAATGAAGGGATAATCAGGCAAATAAAAGATATGGGGCATGAAGTGGGTTACCATTATGAAGACCTTGGCGCAATGGCGCAGCGGTACAGACCTCCTTCGCCAAGGCTACGGAGGTCAAAGGGCACAATGGCAGAAGAAGAATTAGTCAGAATTGCGATTGGGAGTTTTGCAGAGAACCTTGAGAAATTGAGAAAAATAGTACCGGTGAAGACGATATGCATGCACGGGAGTCCAATGAGCAAATGGGATTCAAGGTTATTGTGGAAGTATTATGATTATCATGATTTCGATTTAATTGGGGAGCCTTATTTTGATATTAATTTTGATGAGGTTCTTTATCTTTCTGATACAGGGCGACGATGGGATGGAGATTCTGTTAATATCAGAGATAAAGAATTTAACCTCAAAGGACGTAAAGGTAATACTACAGATACAAAATTAAAGCAACAAGGAACCACTAACCAGCATCCATCAACATTTCCCAAATTCCATTCAACTTTCGACATTATCAAAGCTGCTGAACAGGGAGAATTGCCCAATAAGATCATGATGACGTTCCACCCACAGAGATGGACGGGTAAGCAGGTACCTTGGGCAAAAGAATTAGTATGGCAGAATATTAAAAATGGCATTAAATATTTTGTGATTAAATTAAGTCACTAGACCCCAGGCAGTCACAATTTCTACCCCTTTAACTAGATAAATTTATTAAGCTAAAACTCCGACAAATACTTCTCAAACAAAATGACTAAGGTTGCTCCTGAAAAGATGCAACCTTTTTTTATATCTTGTAGTCTGCATTTTAGCAATAGTAGCATCAAAATATTGGCTAAAAGTAAACCTGACCCTTATGCAACTATATTTTCAAGATTGATATTTAATAAAATCCGCCATATGACCTCATCTATTATTTCAGAATCGGGGAAAAGAATTTTCTTCTATAGCAAAATTCTATTTGTGTTGTGCCTTACATTTTTAACTTATAATATTAATGCCCAGGTTGTAGGTAATCCGGGTAGTGCTCAATCCGCTGTTCAGGTTTGTGTTCCGGCTTCATATAAGATTACTTATACATTTGAATTTATCAGCCCGGCGAATCCAACAAACAACAACAGGGTATTGTTCCGGTTAGTGGATATAGATGATAACTCTGTAGTAAGCTCACAAAACTATGTTAACATTACTGTTCAAACAGGTCCTGGGCCTTTATTCAGAAAATATATTGAGCAATCCCATATTTTCGCTCTGCCAATAACCGGGGATTGCGAATACAGGGTTGAAATTTTGTTCTATTATGAAGGAGTAAATATACCATCTGCCACTCAAATTCAATATGTAGGCAACTGGCATGTTGATAATGAAGCTGGTGGAATAATTGCAATTACCCCTCCGATTAAAGAGGTGTGTGAGGGAGATGCACTTGCAAATTTTACTTTCCAGGATGCCAGCACTTTTGCATGTGTTCTTAATCCACCCCTGCATAATCCCAATGTCATTGAACGTTATGTTCAGTTTATTTATGGCACTACCCCCGGTGGTGCAGCATCCGGTATCCCCAATTTAAGTATTAATGTATTTGGAAAAACAGTAGTATTGACAACTGCCACGGGTGCTAATGTACCAAATTCATGGACGGTGAATCCAATAAACGGAGCTATTGTCCCGGCATATTCAACGGCAAGTGGATATTTCGAAGGACCTGTAATTTCCACAGGACCAAGTCCATTGGGAGGCTCACAACTGACTTTTCCTATTTCGTTTAATGGAGTAGGTACTGTAGTCAATGATTATTTTGAAGTAACTGTAAGAAACTGGAATTACTGCAATCAGTGGAATGGCATTCAGCCTTACCCCGCCGGTGCTGGTCCAAATGCCGCAATATCTAAAACTGCTACCGCGAGGATTGTAATTGTTGACGCTCCACCCGCACCAACAGTATCAAATAAAATAATTTGTTTCGGTGGTAACAGGACTCTGACTGTTACAAGTGCTCCTATTGGGACTTTAACATGGTATTCTGATGCCTTATTAACAACAGTAGTCGGTACGGGATCTACTCACACCCCGGTACAGACAGATCCCGGAGTTTATGATCGTTGGGTCGTCGATAAGTCTCTTACGGGCCTTCTTTGTCAAAGTCCTGCGACACACGTAACCTTGACAATCAATCCAATTCCAAATACACCTACAATCTCAAGGAATAACCCTGATTTCTGTTTTGATGGGACCAGTTCAATAGTACTTACTGCAAATCCTCTTTCTCCTCCGGCTGTTTCAGGCTACCAATGGTACAGGAACGGTACATCAATTGGAGGAGCAACAAACTCAACGATTACCCTCAACACTATTGCTCAAAGTGGCAATTATACAGTCAGGACTTATGGGATAGCTCCTACAAGTTGCCCAAGTTCTATTTCTCCGATAACTACGGTAATTATAGATACTCCTCCGACAGCTACTGTCGGCCCTGCACAGAATATCTGTGGAACCCTGGCAACAGTTGCTACTCTTTCAGGCAATGTGCCTGCGGGTGGAGCAACAGGATACTGGACTGCCAACACCATTTGGAAGGAAAATTTCAATGAACTTCCGGACGGCACAACAGTAGATGCCGGTCCTTCGGCGTGGTCCCGTACCGACCCCGGAAGTATGGACTGGGCCGAAGTAAGGTCAGGCAGGTTTGAAGCCAAGGAAATAGACGGAGAATGCGTATGGAGTTCACAAGTAATTAATATAAATGGATATACTGATGTCGATCTTTCCGTTACTCTTATTGCCGGGGCAACAAATGATAATGGCTCGGATTATATCAGGGCATATTATAAACTTAACGGGGGACCAGAGATAGCATTGACAAACGGGCTACAAACCGGTCCGTCGGGAACAGACATAGCCACAGCATTAAATCTTAACGGTACCTCATTGCAGATCATAATTAGAATGAGGAATGATGCCGATAATGAATATTACTATTTTGATGATGTACTCGTTACAACTGGAGGTACCCCTACAATAACCAATCCAACAAATCCTACTTCAACTGTAACGAATCTACCGGCCGGACCAACCGTTTTTACCTGGACAGTTTCAAGTGCCAATGGTGTTTGTACACCTGCAACTGCGAATCTTACAATTACCCGCGATGACCAACCGGCTGCAGCTGCAGCGGGACCCGATCAGGCTTTCTGTTCGACAACAAGCGCTACAATGGCGGCAAATGCTGCAACAAACGGAGGGACGGGCACCTGGACCCGCCAGAGTGGAACGGGAACAATTACCAGTCCCAATAGCCCGACAACAACTATTACGGGTCTTGGCTATGGTTCAAGTGTGTACCGCTGGAGAATCACCAGCGCTTTGGGAATTTGTGCTGCAACTCAAGACGATATAACTCTTACCCGAAACCCGTACCCTGACGATAAAACAATAGCTCCGGCTGTAGCGTCAATATGCTCTGGATCATCAACGAATATTAATGTTCCTTCCTCCCAGAATGGTATCAGGTACGATCTTTACAATATAGCCGGACCGACCTTTATTGGATCTGTTACAGGGAATGGGGGGACTGTATCTGTAAGTACAGGTGCTTTGACAGTAACCACAAGCTTCTATATGATTGCTGTAAATACCACAACAACTTGTCAAAAAATTCTTAACATTGTTGCAGTCTCAGTCAATCCACTTCCGGTTATCAGTATGTCCGTTTCAGATCCTTCCATTTGTGCGGGATTTTCCGGAACTATCACTCTGGCAAACTCGGTGGTTGGAACAAATTACCAGCTCCGGCTGGATTCAGACGACAGTAATGTCGGTGCCCCGGTTGCAGGAACAGGCGGATCGATTATATTTACTGTCTCACCTGCTGCTACCACTGTTTACAACGTTCTTGCCAGGATCGTTGCAACAGGATGCCAGGCAGAAGTCACAGATAAATCGACAGTTACTGTTAATCCCTCAGCTCCGGGTGCAGCAGGACCAATAGCCGGATCAACTAATGTCTGCTACGGAGAGTCAGGAGTCGTATATTCTATTACAGCGGTCCCTAATGCTGCTAATTACGTTTGGACAACCCCGGCAGGTTTGTCAATTGCATCAGGGCAGGGAACAATTTCAATTACGGTTGACTTTGCCCCGGGAGCAGCTTCCCCCCGGACTATTCAGGTTTATCCGGAGAATGGATGCGGACCCGGAGGAACCTCTTCAGTATCAGTTTCAATTTATCCTGATCTTACAATTGGTACTATTTCTGGATCCACTTCACCGATATGTTATAATACAGATGAAGGTACCCTGACAGCCAATCCGTCAGGAGGGAACGGCACCTATGCATATGAATGGTTCAAGAATGGGGTAACGACAGGTATAACCACACAGGCCTATGCAGCAGGTAATCTTACAGCTAATACCAATTATTATTATAAAGTTACTTCATGTGGCCAGACCAAGCAGAGTCCTACGGTTAATATAACTGTTACTCCGGATCTGGTAATTGGTACAATAACAGGCGCAACTACCCCAATATGTTACAATACAAATGAAGGTACCCTGACAGCCAATCCGTCAGGAGGGAACGGCACCTATGCATATGAATGGTTCAAGGACGGTATAACAACAGGCATAACCACCCAAACCTATGCAGCCGGAGTACTGACTGCAAATGCAAGTTATTATTATAAGGTTACCTCATGTGGACAGACCAAGCAAAGTCCTACAGTTAACATAACTGTAAATCCTGACCTGGTCATAGGCACGATAACAGGTTCAACCTCACCGATATGTTATGGTGAAAATGCAGGCACCTATACGGCTAATCCATCAGGAGGAAATGGGACATATACATATGAATGGTTCAAGGACGGTATAACAACAGGAATAACCACCCAAACCTATGCAGCCGGAGTACTGACTGCAAATGCAAGCTATTATTATAAGGTTACCTCCTGCGGACAGACCAAGCAAAGTCCTACAGTTAATATAACTGTTAGTCCGGATCTGGTAATTGGTACTATAACGGGTGCTATCACACCTATATGTTACAATATGGATGAAGGTACCCTTACGGCAAATCCGTCAGGAGGGAACGGCACCTATGCATATGAATGGTTCAAGGACGGTATAACAACCGGGATAACCACACAGACCTATGCAGCAGGTAATCTTACAGCTAATACCAATTATTACTATAAAGTTACTTCATGCGGTCAGACCAAACAGAGTCCCACGGTTAATATAACTGTTACTCCGGATCTGGTAATTGGTACAATAACAGGCGCAACTACCCCAATATGTTACAATACAGATGAAGGTACCCTGACAGCCAATCCGTCAGGAGGGAGCGGCACCTATGCATATGAATGGTTCAGGGACGGTATAACAACAGGCATAACCACCCAAACCTATGCAGCAGGTAATCTTACAGCTAATACTAATTATTACTATAAAGTTACCTCATGCGGACAAACCAAGCAAAGTCCTACAGTTAACATAACTGTAAATCCTGACCTGGTCATAGGCACGATAACAGGGTCAAACTCACCGATATGTTATGGTGCAAATGCAGGCACCTATACGGCTAATCCATCAGGAGGAAACGGGACCTATACATATGAATGGTTCAAGGACGGTATAACAACAGGAATAACCACCCAAACCTATGCAGCCGGAGTACTGACTGCAAATGCAAGCTATTATTATAAGGTTACCTCCTGCGGACAAACAAAGCAGAGTCCTACGGTTAATATTACTGTAACACCTGACCTGGTAATAGGTACTATAACGGGTGCTATTACACCTATATGTTACAATATGGATGAAGGTACCCTTACGGCAAATCCGTCAGGTGGAAACGGTACCTATTCATATGAATGGTTCAAGAATGGTGCAACAACCGGGATAACCACACAGACCTATGCAGCAGGAAATCTTACAGCTAATACCAATTATTACTATAAAGTTACCTCATGTGGCCAGACCAAACAGAGTCCCACGGTTAATATAACTGTTACTCCGGATCTGGTAACAGGTACAATAACAGGTGCAACCACACCGATTTGCAGCGGTACTGATGAAGGAACTCTTACTGCAAATCCATCAGGAGGTGATGGTACCTATGCCTATGAATGGTTCAAGGACGGAGTAACCACAGGGATCACTACCCAGACATTTGTCGCAGGTAATTTAACAGCAAATGCAACCTATTATTATAAAGTTACTTCATGCAACCAGACAAAACAGAGTATCCCACTGGTCGTTACTGTAAATCCTGTTCCGTTAACATCAGATATCTCCGGCGATCCGCTTATCTGCCAGGATGCATCAAATGTTGTTTACGAGGTTGCCGATCACGCAGGTTCAAAATATACCTGGACAGTACCAGGTGTTGTGACCAAAGCCTTTGACGGGAATCTCTACTTCATAATGGTAGATGGAAATGCTCCGGGTTCAGGTGACATAGAGGTGTTTGAAACCATTACGGCTACAGGTTGTATCGGACCGGTAAAGACATTTAACGTAACAGTGTCTCCGGTAATCCCTGGCAACCCGGTAACAGGTCCGGCAAATGTCTGTAAAGATGCTGTCGGACATTATGTTGTCCTTCCGGATAATCCCGGATCAACATATTCCTGGAGCCTTCCTCCCGGAGCGTTTATATCAAGCGCTGATCCTGAATGCTCATGAAGTGGATGTAACATTCCCTCTTGCTGTAAGCGGAACAGTTTCGGTCTATGAAACCAACGGGGCATGCTCAAGCTTCCACCCGGGAGCGCCTGTAACAGTTCATCCTCTTCCTGTACCGACAATAACCGGTAGCGCTTCCGCCTGTGTAAACTCGACAGGAAATATATATTTCACGGAAGCCGGTATGTCAGCCTATGTCTGGACAATCTCGGGAGGTGGTACGATAACTGCAGGAGCAGGGACCAGTTCAATTACAGTGGACTGGAATACTGCAGGGGCTCAGACAATTACTGTAAATTATACAGATGCAAACAGTTGTACTGCATCGGCACCAACAATGAAAGGTGTTTCAGTCTATCCTTTGCCGGTTCCGACAATCAGCGGTAATAATTCGGCTTGTCTTAACTCGGGCGGTAATGTCTATACCACGGAATCGGGTATGAGCGGATACGCCTGGACAGTCACCGGTGGTACAATAACCTCAGGCGACGGAACAAGAGCCATTACCATTAACTGGAACACAACCGGAGATCAGACGATAACAGTTACATATACAAACGGGAACGGCTGTTCAGCAGCTGCACCCGCAACAAAAACTGTAACAGTCAATCCATTGCCGGTACCGGGAATACTGGGACCAAACTCAGTATGCCTGAACTCAACAGGAAATGTTTATTCAACTGAAGCAGGAATGTCCGGCTACATCTGGACGGTCCCGGCCGGTGGTGTCATTACCGCCGGCGGTACCGGTAATCCGACGGTTACAATTACGTGGACAACAACCGGTTCAAAGAATATTACCGTAAACTATAATGATGCAAACGGATGTACCGCTGCATCAGCAACTGTTTATAATGTAACAGTCAACCCACTTCCTGCACCGACAATTACAGGGACATCACCTGTATGCGTAAACTCAACGGGTAATCTTTACCAGACAGAGGCAGGAATGAGCAATTACCTGTGGACAGTCACCGGAGGAACAATAACAACCGGAGGCGGAGTGAATGATGCCACAGCTACAATAACGTGGAACACAGTTGGTGCACAGAGCGTGAGTGTAAACTACACCAACGGCACTGGCTGTACCGCCGCATCGCCTACAGTTAAGACAATAACTGTCAACCCGCTGCCTGTACCAACGATAGCAGGAAATACATCAGTATGCCTTAACTCAACAGGTAATATTTATACAACCGAGGCAGGAATGACAGGATACACCTGGAGCATAGTGGGCGGGACAATTACAGCCGGAGGCACACCGTTGTCCAACACTGCAACAGTAACCTGGACCACGGCAGGATCACAGTCAATAAGTGTCAACTATACCAATGGTAACGGCTGCACGGCAGCAGCTCCGGTAACGAAGAGTGTGACCGTGAACGATCTGCCTGTACCGACCCTTGGAGGACCGGCAACAGTATGCGTCACCTCGGTAGGGAATGTATATACAACAGATCCGGGAATGACGAATTATCTCTGGATCGTAACGGGAGGTACAATAACTGCAGGAGGCACATTCTCGAATACCATTACGGTGACCTGGAACACAGCAGGGCCGCAGAGTGTAAGTGTCAACTACACCAATTCAAACGGATGTACAGCACCGGCTGCAACAGTTTATCCTGTAACAGTCAATGCACTTCCTGCACCGACAATAACGGGACCATCACCGGTATGTGCAACATCTGCCGGTAATCTTTACCAGACAGAGGCAGGAATGACCAATTACCTGTGGACAGTCTCCGGAGGAACAATAACAACCGGAGGCGGAGTGAATGATGCCACAGCTACAATAACCTGGAACACAGTTGGTGCACAGAGCGTTAGTGTTAACTACACCAACGTCAATGGCTGTACCGCCGCTTCACCTACAGTAAAGACCATAACTGTCAACCCGCTGCCTGTACCAACGATAGCAGGAAATACATCAGTATGCCTTAATTCAACAGGCAATATTTACACAACCGAGCCCGGGATGACAGGATATACCTGGAGCATCTCAGCAGGCGGTACAGTGACCGCCGGAGGTATGGGTACAGATAATACAGTAACAGTTACCTGGAACACTCTCGGGGCACAGACAGTAAGCGTTAATTATACAAACGGGAACGGCTGCACTGCTGCTTCATCAACTGTTAAAAATATAACAGTAAATGCACTTCCTGTTCCGACTCTCACAGGGAATAATTCGGTATGCCGGAACTCAACGGGTAACGTTTATACCACCGAACCGGGCATGACCGGCTATGTATGGACGGTATCCGCAGGTGGAACAATAACATCAGGAGGAGGAGCCGCAAACAGCAGTGTAACGGTCAGATGGAACGTTGTCGGACCCCAGACCGTAAGCGTCAACTATACCAATGCAGATGGCTGTACAGCAGCAGCTGCTACTATATATAATGTTACAGTCAATGCGCTTCCTGTACCCACAATTACAGGTCCGGCATCGGTTTGCGTAAATTCAGCAGGCAATACCTATCAGACTGAAGCCGGGATGACAAATTATCTCTGGACAGTTTCAGCCGGCGGAGTTATAACAGCCGGCGGATCCGGGAGTGATTTTGTAACAGTTACCTGGTCATCGACAGGAGCAAAGACAGTCACCGTAAACTATACCGACGCAAACGGATGTACTGCAGCTGCAGCTACATCATACGGTGTAACAGTAAATGCACTTCCTGTACCTACTCTGACAGGCAACCTTGTGGTATGTGCCGGTTCAACCGGGAATACATATAATACAGAGGGAGGAATGACCGGTTATACCTGGTCAGTTTCAGCAGGAGGATCCATTACCGCAGGAGGAACTCCAACAGACAATACGGTAACAATAACCTGGAACACTGCCGGGCCGCAGACAGTAAGCGTTAATTATACCAATGCAAACGGTTGTACTGCAGTAAGTCCTGTTACCAGGAATGTTACGGTCAATCCACTGCCTGTGCCGACAATATCAGGCAATGCATCGGTCTGCTTCAACTCGGCAGGTAATACATATACAACCGAGGGAGGGATGACAAACTATACCTGGGTTGTTACCGGTGGAACAGTCACGGGCGGAGGCACCATTACAGACAACAACGTTACTGTGACGTGGAACACCCTTGGGGCACAAAGTGTAAGCGTAAATTATACAAACAGCAATGGATGTACAGCAGCTGCGCCGACAATCAAGGCAGTAACTGTAAATCCTCTGCCTGTTCCAACCCTGGCAGGACCTGCATCAGTATGCAGGAATTCAACCGGGAACGTATATACCACAGAAGCCGGGATGAGCAACTACCAGTGGTCGGTGTCTGCAGGCGGAGTAATCACTGCAGGCGGCGCACTGAGCAATACAATAACGGTGACCTGGAACACGGCAGGTCCTCAGACAGTAAGTGTTAACTATACCGATCCCAATGGCTGCACGGCCGTTGCCCCGGTATCATATGCAGTAACTGTCAACCCGCTGCCGGTACCGGCTCTCGGGGGACCGCTTTCAGTTTGCGTCAACTCGACAGGAAATACCTATACCACTGATGCCGGCATGAGCAATTATGTGTGGGTCGTATCTGCAGGCGGATTGGTTACAGGAGGAGGAACGGCAACAGACAATACAATTACAGTCACCTGGAATACCGTCGGGGCACAGACGGTCAGTGTGAATTATACCAATCTTAATGGCTGCACTGCCGCTGCAGCAACGGAGAAGACAATAACTGTCAACCCGTTGCCTGTACCGACGATAGCAGGCAATGCATCGGCATGCCTTAACTCAACAGGCAATATCTATACAACCGAGGCAGGAATGAGCGGATACACCTGGACAGTCACCGGCGGAACGATAACCTCAGGCGACGGCACCAGGGCAATAACAATAACCTGGAACGCAACAGGCGTTCAGACTATATCAGTCGTTTATACTAACACAAACGGTTGTACAGCAGCAGCTCCGACAACCAAAACTGTAACGGTCAATGCGCTTCCCGTGCCGGCAATAGCCGGACCTGCACCAGTTTGCATGAACTCTTCAGGGAATAAATATACCACCGAGGCAGGACAGAGTAATTATATCTGGACAGTCTCGGCAGGGGGAGTCATAACAGCAGGAGGAACAGGCAATGACTATGTAACCGTAACGTGGACATCAACAGGAGCAAAGACGGTGACAGTCAACTATACCGACGGCAATGGCTGTACGGCAGCAACGGCAACAATATATAATATAACGGTAAATGCACTTCCTGCACCGACAATCACAGGAGCATCACCTGTATGCGTAAACTCAACGGGTAATCTTTACCAGACAGAGGCAGGCATGACCAATTATCTGTGGACAGTCACCGGAGGAACAATAACAACCGGAGGCGGAGTGAATGATGCCACTGCAACAATTACATGGAACACGGTTGGTGCACAGAACGTGAGTGTAAACTACACCGATCTGAATGGCTGTACCGCCGCATCGCCTACAGTTAAGACAATAACTGTCAACCCGCTGCCTGTACCAACGATAGCAGGAAATACATCAGTATGCCTTAACTCAACAGGTATTATTTATACAACCGAGGCAGGAATGACAGGATACACCTGGAGCATAGTGGGCGGGACAATTACAGCCGGAGGCACACCGTTGTCCAACACTGCAACAGTAACCTGGACCACGGCAGGATCACAGTCAATAAGTGTCAACTATACCAATGGTAACGGCTGCACGGCAGCAGCTCCGGTAACGAAGAGTGTGACCGTGAACGATCTGCCTGTACCGGCTCTTGGAGGACCGGCAACTGTATGCGTCACTTCGGTAGGGAATGTATATACAACAGATCCGGGAATGACGAATTATCTCTGGATCGTAACGGGAGGTACAATAACTGCTGGAGGCACATTCTCAAATACCATTACGGTGACCTGGAACACAGCAGGGCCGCAGAGTGTAAGTGTCAACTACACCAATTCAAACGGATGTACAGCACCGGCTGCAACAGTTTATCCTGTAACAGTCAATGCACTTCCTGCACCGACAATAACAGGACCATCACCGGTATGTGCAACATCTGCCGGTAATCTTTACCAGACAGAGGCAGGAATGACCAGTTATCTGTGGACAATCTCCGGAGGAGGAACAGTAACCGCCGGAGGCGAGACAGGGGATAACTCTGTCACGATTACCTGGAATTCGACAGGGGCTCAGGCAGTCACGATAAATTACACGAATCCGGCCGGCTGCACAGCTTCAACGGCAACGGTTAAAAATGTCACTGTTAATCCGCTTCCTGTTCCGACCATAAGCGGCAACTCTTCAGTATGTGTAAACTCAACCGGAAATACATATACAACTGAGCCGGGTATGACAGGCTATACCTGGAGCATTTCAGCAGGCGGTGCACTAACCGCCGGAGGTACAGGTGCAGATAATACAGTAACAATTACCTGGAACACAGTCGGAGCACAGACTGTAAGTGTTAATTATACAAACGGGAACGGCTGCACTGCTGCTTCACCATCAGTTAAGAATGTTACAGTCAATCCATTGCCGGTACCTGCCCTGGCAGGGCCGACTCCGGTATGCGTCAACACAACGGGCAACTATTATTACACTGAACCAGGGATGTCAAACTATATCTGGACCATCCCTGCCGGTGCAACTGTTACAGCAGGCGGGACACCCACCAGCAACTCAGTAACAATTACCTGGACCACTACCGGGGCAAAGACCCTGAGTGTGAACTATACCAATGCGAATGGATGCACACCCCCGGCAGCAACAGATTACAACATAGTGGTCAATGCATTACCGGTACCTACAATTATTGGACCTGCTTCAGTATGTATGAATTCAACAGGTAATACTTACCAGACTGAAGCCGGGATGACAAATTATATCTGGACGGTCTCATCAGGAGGTGTTATAACCGCCGGCGGTTCAGGAAACGATAATGTGATCATCACCTGGACATCAACTGGTGCCAAGACGGTAACAGTCAACTATATTAATCCTGACGGATGTACGGCGCCTTCAGCAACAATTTACAATGTTACCGTAAATGCACTTCCGGCCCCGACAATTACCGGGAACCTGGTTGTGTGTGCCACATCAACAGGAAACAGCTACCTGACTGAAGCCGGAATGACTAATTACATCTGGACAGTATCTGCAGGAGGAACAATAACAGCGGGCGGATTTGCAACAGATAACTCAGTAACAGTAACCTGGAACACCCCGGGTACACAGACGGTGAGCGTGAACTACACAAATGGCAGTGGATGCACTGCTGCTTCATCAACTGTTAAAAATATAACAGTAAATGCCCTTCCTGTTCCGACAATCACAGGAAATGCATCCGCATGTGTTAACTCAGCAGGTAATATTTACACCACCGAAGGAGGAATGACAAATTACACATGGGTTATCACTGGCGGTACGATCACGGCAGGCGGGACAAATACATCAAATACTGCAACGGTTACATGGAACACAGCCGGGCCGCAGATAATCAGTGTCAACTATACGAATGGCAACGGTTGCACGGCCACTGTTCCTTCCCAGAATACAGTCACGGTTAATCCGCTGCCTGCACCGACTATAAGCGGACCGGCTTCAGCATGTGCAACATCTGCCGGCAATGTTTATACCACCGAGCCGGGTATGAGCAGCTACAGCTGGGTCGTTTCTGCAGGAGGTACTATAACAGCAGGCGGTTCAACAAGCAATACCATAATTGTCACCTGGAACACTGCAGGTCCGCAGTCGGTAAGCGTTAATTATATCAACGGCAACGGATGTACCGCAGCCAGCTCAACGGTATATAATGTAACAGTCGATCCTCTGCCTGTCCCGACAATAACCGGGCCAGCACCTGTATGCGTGACATCAGTTGGTAATGTTTATGCGACTGAACCAGGTATGTCGAATTATACCTGGGTAGTTTCCGGAGGCGGAACAATAACTGCCGGAGGCGGAACAGGAGATAATTCTGTAACAGTAACCTGGAACACCATTGGTTCCCAGACAGTCAGTGTGAACTATACTAATGCCACCGGTTGTACCGCATCTTCTCCGAAGGTCTATTCAGTAACGGTCAATCCTCTGCCTGTTCCTGTTATTACCGGAAATGCAGCTGTATGCGTGACTTCAACAGGAAACATTTATACTACAGAAGCAGGCATGACAGGCTACACCTGGAGTATTACAGGCGGTACAATTACTTCCGGAGGAACAATTGCAGACAATACTGCTACGGTTACCTGGAATACGGCAGGTACCGGTACGATCAGTGTCAATTATACCAACGGAAATGGCTGTACAGCAGCTTCACCAACGGTTAAGAATGTTATCGTCAATGCTCTGCCTGTGCCGACACTTACCGGTCCTGCATCGGTTTGCGTCACCTCAACAGGAAATACATATACCACTGAATCGGGAATGACAAATTATTTCTGGACCGTTTCAGCAGGAGGTACAATAACCGGAGGAGGAACACCGGCTAATAATACAATTGTGGTGACCTGGAACACGACCGGTCCGCAGAGTGTGAGCGTCAACTATAATAACAGCAACGGTTGTACGGCAGCATCTTCAACTATCTACAATGTGACAGTGAATGCGTTACCAGTTCCGACGATAACCGGACCATCACCTGTTTGTGCTGCATCGGCCGGGAATATGTATACCACCGAGGCCGGCATGACAGACTATACCTGGACCGTTTCTGCAGGTGGAACTATTACAGCAGGAGGAACGGTAACCGATAATACGGTAACCGTTACCTGGAATACAGCCGGGGCACGAAGCGTGAAAGTAAACTACAGGAACGCCAATAATTGCACGGCAGCTACTCCCGCAAATTATGATGTGACAGTCAATCCTCTGCCATTTGCAATACTCTCGGGTGGTGAAACCATATGTCCGGGACAAACATCCAACCTGAAGGTCAACATGACTGTTGGAACGGGTCCTTTTACACTTGATATCCAGAACTTAGGACCGGTCGCCGGTTACGTAAGCGGCACCGATATTCCGGTAACACCGGCAGCAACAACCACTTATTCATTGATCAGTGTTACGGATGCGAACGGATGCATTGCACCACCTGCCAATCTCATGGGATCGGCAACAGTGACAGTTAGGATACTGCCGGCAATAACGGTACAACCTGCTCCTTCGATGATCTGTGAATTCAATATGACATCATTCTCAGTAACAGCCACCGGCACGGACCGGACATATCAATGGTATGTCGATGATGGCGGCGGATTTGATCCGGTTACCGATGGCGGCATCTATTCCGGAGCGACCTCAGATAAGCTTTACCTCTATGGTTCGGTCAGGGATATGGATGGATACCAGTACCACGTGGTTGTTGATAATTGTTCTTCTCCTGTAACATCCAATGATGCCCTGCTTACGGTTAATACGATACCGGAGATCAGGACCCAGCCTTCAGATTCCACTGTCTGTCTGGGTGCGGGGGCAACATTCTCCGTTGATGCAAGGGGAAGCAGCCTGACCTATCAGTGGCAGGTCAATAGGGGAACAGGTTTCGGAAATGTTTCTGATGATGCAAACTTCAGCGGATCAACTCTCAGCACGTTAACTTTGATAAATATACCCGGAAGCTTCAATAACTACATTTTCAGGGTTGCTGTGAACGGAGCATGTCTCCCATCAGTAACATCGAACTTTGTCGCACTCAGAGTGAACATGCCTCCGACAGTGACCATTCAGCCTGTCAGCAAGGCGGTATGTGATGGAGGCGGACCTGTTTATTTCACTGCTAACGGATCAGGAATGATCGATTCACTGAGGTGGCAGGTATTCACCGGCGGAGCATGGTCGGATATTCACGACAATGCAATCTACAGCGGCGCCACAACCCAGCAGCTGGCTCTGATCGGAGTACCTCTGGCATATAATGGTAATCAGTACAGGCTGGCTCTCATGGCATCATGTACAACTACCTATACCAATGGAGCCACACTTACAGTTAACTCGCTTCCTGTCATCACTTTTGCTGCTGATCCGATAAATGCATGCGGCGGAATAGCACAGGTGATCACTCCGAATATTACCGGAGGTTCAGGCACATGGTCTCAGCACACCTGGACAGGTGATGTAGGACCATTGAACAATTACTTCATCCAGTCGCCGACATTCAGGACACAGATAGCCGGACCATATAACCTCAATTACAAGGTTAAGGACAGCAACGGATGTTACGGTGAAAAGGATGTACAGGTAATAGTTGATGCTCCGGATGCCATGTTTACACAGGATGTTCCTAACGGCTGCACACCGGTTACTGTTAATTTCACCAAAGACATGACAGGCATTGCAAGCTTCACCTGGGACTTTGGTGATGGTACTCCGGTCAATACAACGACTGCCAGCCCGTCACATGTGTTCACAAATGCAACGGCATCAACAATACTTTACCGTACTGTGAAGCTGACAGTTGTATCAGCCGGAGGATGTACAGCAACCTATTCATCTATGGTTACAGTCTACCCGGCAATTGATGCAACCTTCACAGCCGACAAGAATGTAGTCTGCAGCGGCGGTTCAATAACCTTCACAGGATTACCGGGCGCCAGCACATATTCATGGGATTATGGTGACGGAGCCACCGGTCCGGGCGGAAGTGCAACAACGCACCTTTACACCAATTTCAACACTGCGCCTGAGATCAGGACCGTCACACTTACCACGACGTCATTCTATGGCTGTCAGGATACAAAGACACTTACAATCACCGTAATGCCGGTACCGATCCCGCAATTTACAGCCACACCGGTATTGCAGACCTATCTGCCGGCAGGTAATCCGGTAAGCTTTACTAATGAGACCAATGCAGGCGCCTGGACATGGGCATGGGACTTTGGAGACGGAGGCACATCTACGGCTCAGAATCCGTCGCATACCTATACCACTCTCGGGACCTTCAGTGTTAAGCTGGATGTTACGAATGGTACTTGCAGTGCAAATATATCGCACTTTGTTACAGTGATGCCTGAGCCTCCGATAGCCAACTTTGATTCGATACCATCGGGTTGCAGCCCGCTGGAGGTCAGCATTAACAACACAACTGTCAACCTGCTGACACCAGGCAACTACCTGCAGGTGGGACTTTGGCAACGGAGACTATTCCACAGAGGCAAGTCCGGATTACACTTTCTTTACACCGGGCACTTACAATGTTCAGCTAACAGTCACCGGACCGGGTGGAACATCGACCAAAAATCAGGTTGTACGAGCTTACCAGTCGCCCAAGGCTTACTTTGAAGTGACACCAACGGTGGTCTTTGTCAACGATGAGAAAGTAAGGTGCTTTAACCTCACACAGTATGGGGATACCTACCTCTGGGACTTTGGTGACGGTGACACCTCGAAACTCAGGGAGCCGTTCCACAAATACATGGAAGAAGGAGTATATGATATCACACTCTGGGCTTACTCGGTGAATGGCTGTTCCGACAAGTTTGTATTATCGCCGGGAGTAACTGTAGAGCCGGCTGGAGAAATCAGGTTCTCGACAGTCTTCACGCCTAACAAGGAAGGACCAATAGAGGTTGATAAGCTGCCGACAGGAGGTACTGAAATTGACCAGTTCTTCTTCCCGCCTATAAGGGAGAAGGTATTAAATTACAAGCTGCAGATCTTCAACAGGCTTGGAGTGCTGATCTTCGAAAGCCGTAATATCAACAAGGCATGGAACGGTTACTATAAAGGTCAGCTGTGTCCTCAGGGAGTGTATGTATGGTATGTAGAAGGCAAGTATGCCAATGGGGAACCGTTCAAGAAGGTAGGGGATGTGACACTGTTACATTAAAGGCGCAGAGGCGAATACAGTATATAGCTGGCGCGGATTTATAATCCGTGCCAGTTTTGTTTTAAGGCAAGAGGTTTGATATATTATTTAGTGCATTATCAGCGTAAATCTGCGAGATCAGCGGGAAACAGACCCTCACACCCCCGGTCCCTTCAGTACAACCGGACCTCAATGCACACAGCATATAAAGCTAGCGAGGATATGTTATAAGTTTCCCGTCTGAAATATGGCAAAACTAAAAAATCCAAAAAATTATTCCATGATTGAGGCAAAAACATTATATAAATATAACTTATAATAACCTGTAATACAGGCATGTATATTTAGATAAATTCTAAATAACGCAAATCTTAAATTTTGTTAAATTTTTTTTGTCACAAAATCCCTGTTTTTATCACGTATCAGCATAGAAGTGTTTAATAAAACCCTAAGACTTCTAAACTATGCAACTCTCCGATCAGCTAAACAGGATGGAAAGGATAGATCTCCTCATCCATTTACGTGCTACAGGCAGTCCATCAGAGCTGGCAAAAACTAAATCCAAATCGAAAAATCAATATCCCGCAAAACTAAATTTTATTAAAAAAAATTAAAACGACCTGAATATGGCTATCATCAAATACTTGGATAGGGTAGTCCGTATGAATTCATTGATTTCAATGAAATCAACGGGTAAACCAGAAGAGTTTGCCAGTCGCATAGGAATAAAAAGGAGCACACTTTTTCTAACTCTTCAGGAAATGCGTGAGATTGGAACAGATATAAGATATTCCAATTCATGTCAGTCTTATTATTATGCTGATGAACGGAGAATTACAATCAAAGTTATCCGGGCCTACTCCGGTGATCAGGTGCTTAAAGGATTGCCTCTGCGGCCATTCTAAGAAAGTTATCTTTATTTGCAATGAACATATTGTTGCAATATTATAATTTAAGTAAAACTAAATTATTCTTTGGGATAATTTTGATCAATATTTTTATTGTCTGGTTATCAAAGACTTTATTAATAAATGAAACTGTTTTCTACAACACATACAGTGAACAACTTACCCTGGACCGATCCCTTCAGGTTTTTGAAAACTTAAAAAGGGTATCATGGATTAACTATATTCTTGTCCCGGTTATGTTGACCATAAAATATACAATGATCAGCATTGTGCTATATACCGGCGTATTCTTTTTTAACATTCATTACAAAATAACATTCAGTACAATTTTTAAAGTAGTAGTAGCAAGTGATATTATATTCATTCTTGCAAGTTTGATAAAATTCCTCTGGTTTTATCTTTTTGCCGGGAATTACAATTTGAATGATCTGGGATTTTTCTATCCCTTATCACTTATAAATCTGTTCAGAATATCCGAGGTTAGTAAAATCTGGATATACCCGTTACAGGTAGTAAACATCTTTCAGTTCATATATATTATTGCACTCTCATATGGACTACGGAATCTTGGTAATGTCAATGAATCCGATTCCGAAAAGATTGTTATATCCTCTTATATGCCGGCCCTGGTTCTATGGATTGTCCTTGTAATGTTCCTTTCAGTTGATTCAGGCTTATGAGAAGATACATCTTAATACTAATAATTGCGGTTTTTACTCTTTTGATTTCTTATTTTGCATATAGCATAATAAGGAAAACCCTAAAGAGTAAAATTCTTTACGAACAAATTTCAAGATTACCTTCCTTCTCATTTACGACGATGGATGGTGATTCCTATAATTCCGGCACGATAACCGAAGGTCCTGTATTGATTGTAAGGTTCCATCCGGAATGTGAACACTGTCAATATGAAATATCTGAAATTGTGAAAAGTAAGATTCCGGCTTCAGGAGTCACGGTTTTATTAATATCTGACGCCAGCCGGGATATGGTAGAGAAGTTTCTGGAACAATATAATCTTTCAGAAGGACAACGGGTTATTCCTTTACTTGATAAAGCTTTTATTTTCAAAGAAATTTTTGGGCAGGATATTGTCCCTTCGAATTATATCTATAATAAGGATCTGAAACTGGTAAAAACACTTTTTGGCGAATATAAAATTGAGTCAATCCTGAATTATTTAGGTTTAAGTGAATAAGATCAATAAAATTAAAGGTAGCTCGGTCCTCCAGCATGATTCTTCAGATTGCGGAGTAGCTTGCCTGGTTTCTGTCATCAGTTATTACGGAGGTGATTCCAGCCTCGAAAAGATACGAAATCTTAGTGGCACCGGAAAGACAGGAACATCGATGCTTGGACTTTATCAGGCAGCAAATAAATGTGGTTTGAATGCTTCAGGTTATGAAGCATCTGTAAATGATATAAAGGATCATCCAAACACCCTTATCCTGCATGTACTTATTGAAAAACGGCTTGAACACTTTATAGTATGTTACGGTTTTGAGAATGGGAAATTCATAATCTGGGATCCTGCCAGGGGCTTAGCGCTTATGAATGAAGCTGACCTGGTTATGATCTGGAAAAGTGGTAAATGTCTTAGCCTGTCGCCCAATGATCAATTTATTACAAAAAAGGTAAAAAAAGGCGAAAAAAGAAAGTGGATATTTTCTATGCTGAGACCGGATAAGGATCTCCTGATAGTAAGTGCATTATTGGGGATCCTTATTTCCGGACTAGGTCTGGTAATGGCTTTTTATACCCAGAAATTAATCGATAAAATTTTACCATCGGGAGATATAAAGATCCTCATAATAAGCTCTGGTCTGGTTCTTCTACTTTTATCTTCAAGAATTATAATTTCTGCAATCAGGCAGTTATTTCTTTTAATGCAGGGCAAGATATTCAATATACGTGTTGTTGATGATTTCTTCAGCGCCTTATTATATTTGCCAAAGTGGTTCTTCGACACAAGGAAAACAGGTGATTTTGTGGCCCGTCTTAATGACACAATGCGAATACAAAGAGTGATCGCCGATCTTGTGAGTGTTTATATAATAGATCTTCTTGTTATTATTATTACGACAATTATACTCTTTTATTATTCATGGATTGTAGGAGCTATTTCGGTGATCTGTTTGCCTCTTTTTTATTTTCTGGTTAGCCGGTGGAATAAACGGATAATTTCATCACAGCGCAATCTTATGGAAGGGTATGCTTTAAACGAAAGTAATTTCATTGATTCGATCAAGGGCATTACAGAAATTAAAAGTCTGAACTGGCAGGCTAACTTCTCATCACGGAATAAGGTCATTTACTCTGATTTCCAGGAAAGGATTTATAACCTTGGGAAAATAAAAGTAAAGCTAGGTTTATTTACAGGTCTGGCAGGCTCAGTTTATCTGATTTTCGTGCTTGTCACTTCTTCATTACTGGTCATGAAATCAGGAATGACGCAGGGAGAGCTAATGGCCATTATCACCCTGAGCTCGGCGCTTCTTCCATCATCCCTTAATCTGGCATTGATTTCAATTCCGGCCAGTGAAGTAAAAGTTGCTATTAACAGGATGTTTGAATTTACACAAATAGATTCTGAAGTCTCAGAAGCAAAGGAATTGAAGCGTAATCTGGCTATACAAAAAGTAGAACTGCTGAATATCTCTTACAGGTTCCCGGGGCAGAGTCTTTTATTTGAAAAGGTAAATCTCTCTATCGAAAAGGGGAAAGTTGTTTCACTTGTAGGTGAAAGCGGATGCGGAAAAAGCACTCTGTCCAGTATTCTGTTGAGATTCTATTTACCGGAATCAGGTGACCTGATGATTAATGAATCCAGAAATGCGAAAGATCTGGATCTGAACAATTGGCGGGCCAGGATCGCGATTATCCCACAGGAAGTACATATATTCAATGGAACTATACTTCAAAACCTGATAACAGAACCAGATGAGACCAGGATTAAAGAATTGATCAATTCTCTGTCTGAGTTTGGCCTGGAAAGCTTTATTGACAGTTTCCCATCGGGAATTATGACATTAGTTGGAGAAGAAGGGATAAACCTCTCCGGGGGACAAAAGCAAATGCTTGCATTTATAAGAGTTCTGCTGTTAAAGCCTGACATCCTTATAATTGACGAAGGTACCTCAAATATGGACAGAGGGACCGAGACTTTCATGATGGATCTGATTCAAAAGCTAAAAGACAGAATGGGGATTTTAATTATCACTCACAGGATAAATATGATAAAAAAGCTGAGTGATTTTATATATGTAATGGAAAAAAAGACCATTTCTGCAACAGGGACACATGCCGAAATGATGGGGTTTGACAATTTATATCGCAGATTTTGGAAAGATTTTGACTAAAAATATTCACCAGTCCGATAATAATAGACTCTCAATGTTTTATTTTGATTAGAAATAAGTGGGAAACACAAAAATTTTCAGGCGGAAGCCGAAAAGCCTTAACAGAGTAGGCAGGAATAAATATGTCTCGTTATGAAAACACTAACTATTGAACAAATGGAAAATACTACATGCAGGAGGAATACTAAGGCTGTTGGGTCAAGGTTTTGCATGCAGTTGTTTTAGGTAGTCTTGCCTTTGTTGCATTGGCAACTGCAACTGGCTGGTGCGGCATTGCTATTGGCAGCTATTACTTATTCTGTTGCTCCGGCAGACTTGGGGGCTTGCTGATTCATGCTAATGTAAGAATAGTCTTTATTAAAAATTACAAGTATTCAGACACCCGTTTACAAATATTCAGTTTATGAAACTTTATTACAAGAAAACTATTAAGATGTAAATAGTTCGTCATATGTTATCAATTTTAGGTTAGCCAAGCTTTTTATTAATCATTGGCATTCAAATAAAGGAAGACTTACATATAATTTTATTTGAATTTCATCGTTTCTTTGCGAGCTTAAGCTATTTTCACTAGCAACTTTGAAACGTAGGAATAAATCAAGGACTAGTATTATGAGACCAATGATTAATGTAACATAATGTTAAAACATGGTATTACTTATGTATCTGAACAAAGCTTAGAGGTATTAAAAATATGTTTTTATTATTTTAGAACCAGTAAATGGTAGTTCCTCTGTTATCTTTTGTTACTAAATCAGATGGTTTTATGTCCGAGCTATGAAATAATGCGTTGTTAAATTACCATTGTGCTCCTTACTTGCGTTTTAAGGATCAGAGACTTAAGTTCCAAAGGAATGATTGTGAGACTAAACTAAACTAAACCCCAGGTTTCAACTTGGGGATTGATCAAACCAGAACATTACATGATTAGACCTGATAAAAGATATTGGATGTCTCGCTGCATCCTTTTGTTCTCAAAGGAGGGGGATGAATCCCCTTCCGGCGAGAGAGACTCGCACCCCCGGGCTTAAATTGTGCACCGAAACCTCTACCGGATACGAGGCGAAGGTGCTGGCCCGGGGTCAGGAGTCAGGAATTAAAACAGCAGCTGAATTAAAAACCAGGCCCCGGACTTTAGTCTGGGGTACAGGATAAGAAGATAACCGGGGCTTTAGCCCTGAATCAGAATAATTAATGAATATGGTAGTCTCGCTGCTACCTGTAGTGCTTGAAGATTTGGGATTAACATCCTGGAACAGTGAAGAGGCTGCTTACCCCGGGCTGAAATCCGGCACTGATGTCCCTGCCTGACAAATGACAGCGGTGCGAGCCCGGGGTAATTGCAGTATCTGATAAAGGCTGCCTGATTGAAGTCAGGAAAATAGCGAACTTCGTGGCCTGAGGGCATACCTGACTCCGGACTTTAGTCCGGAGATAAGAGAATCAGAATAATAGAATCCGGGCTTTAGCCCAAAACAAAAAGATAATTTCATGGCTTTCGTAAAAAACTGGCTACACTGCGTTTGGGGAACAAAAAACAGGACCCCTTTCCTCACAGACAGGATAAGACTTGATGTAATTAACCATATCAAAGCAAATGCAAAAGAAAAAAAGATATATATTGATTCAGTCAATGGATATAAAGATCATCTTCATTGCCTCATTTCACTGGATCCTGATTGTACACTGGCCAAAGTCATGCAGATGATTAAGGGAGAGTCCTCATTCTGGATCAATAAAAACAAGCTTACCAGGTATAAGTTTGAATGGGCGGTTGAATATTATGCCGCTTCAGTCAGTGAATCCCGGTTAAACAAAGTGAGGCAATATATCAGGAACCAGGAAGATCACCACAGGAAGAAATCCTGGGAGGAGGAATATAATGAGCTTCTTGCTGATTGGGGATTGTCAGTATTTATCAACAGGAATGAATCAAAGATATTGAATGATTGATAAAAATATGGATTCAGGAAACTCATGGCTACCATTTGTCAGTAAGGATTTGGGACTAAAGTCCCTTGAAGAGAGTGATCTGCTAAACCCCGGGCTGAAGCCCGGGGTAAGAGCGTCAGGAGCCTCCAGGGCAATTGGAGCATATTAACGAAGCCCCTGCCGGATACAAGGCGGAAGTGCAAGCCCGGGGTAAGAGAGTCAGGAGCCTCCAGGGCAAATGGAGCAGATTAACGAAGCCCCTACCGGATTCATGGCGGAAGTGCAAGCCCGGGGTAAGAGAGTCAGGAGCCTCCAGGGCAAATGGAGCAGATTAACGAAGCCCCTACCGGATACAAGTCGGAAGTGCAAGCCCGTGGTAAGAGAGTCAGGAGCCTCCAGGGCAATTGGAGCATATTAACGAAGCCCCTACCGGATACAAGGCGGAAGTGCAAGCCCGGGGTAAGAGAGTCAGGAGCCTCCAGGGCAAATGGAGCAGATTAACGAAGCCCCTACCGGAGAGAATGACTCGCAGGGGGTGTCTCAAATGCCTTTCCTGGTCAAACACCCCTAAATCCCCCAGGGGGGACTTATTGATTTACAGAAATTTACTAGGCCCCCCTTGGGGGTAATGGACAGCTTTTGATACACCCCCCAAGAGTCATGAATTAAAGTGACCGTTGAATCAAGATGGGTAACCCCAGGCTTCAGCATGAGGATTTCGTGGTCTGAGGGCATACCTGACTCCGCACTTTAGTCCGGGGATTAGAGAATCAGACGATAGAATCCGGGCTTTAGCCCTGAGCAAGATATTATAATAGGTTTCAGTCCTTGGAAATGTCCGGGCAATTTAACCTGAACCGTGGAATCCCTAGATTATTTTATTATTTTTCAATAATTTTAGCTTTTGATCACTTATCCTGGAAAGAGATCCCTCCTCCTTGGGTGTTATCAATACTTAATAGAATAATTCATTATTAAATTTTCTAATCCATGAAAACCAAAAACCCGGTCTTCCTCATCAGCACATTCCTTTTCCTCGTTGGTATTATCTCAACATTGTTAAGCCACAGGTTACCCAATATGAAGACTTTCGTATTTGTAGCGCTGGCTGTCACAATTCTCTATCTGTTCACTGGTGTATGGCTTTTTAAGGGCTATTATCCTGATGCTCATCCTCTTCTCAGATTTCTTCTGGGGTATTTGTATGCCGGGGTATTTATTGCATTTACCCTGGTATCGGCTGATTGGCCACTTGCCAGAATGTTTTTAAGCTTTGCCCCCGCCTGGATTATAGCCCTTTTTGCAATTGTTATTTATCAAAGAAATAAGGTTCCGAAAGAGGGTTTTTATCAGTTCCTTATTGAAGGATCAGTAATGCTTCTGCTTAATATATTTCTGCTGTTAAAAATGTAGAAGTAAAAACCAACACAAAGTTCCGCAGAAGTATTCTTTATGGCTTAATCGAATTAAATACCGATATCTGTGCCGTTGAACCTTTGCGCCATTGCGCCCCTGTGCCTCTGCGCCTTTAATAAATACCACAACTTCCCCAGCCTTAACGGATAGTATACCAAAGCCTTCCACCCGCTCCCGCACGCATACCTTTTTTTCATGAATTCAATCGTGGGGAACAAATCTCCGATAACATACAGGAACTTTCTGTGAAATCCAGGGATATCACCTATATGATGCCGGTACATCTTTGCCCGGTCAGGTGCGGGATTATTTTTAGGAGCCTTCAGGAAGAAAACGAATTTGTTGATAGAATCCGGACTGTACCATTTATTTATAAAATCATTCAGCCACCCGGGAAATGAGATCCCCCAAAGATCCCTCAGCGGCGCAAGCCGCCAGGCAACTATTTCCTCCATTTCCGCCTGTACCGCGTAGTCCAGCAGGTTATAATTTATGATCTCATCCCTCTGTTTTTCAATCAGGACAACCAGATCGGTATAGAGTCTTAACTGCGATTCATTATTCATCTCATGGAGATAAAGATGCCTCACAAGATAAAGAAAGAATATCTGAGGCTCAGGCAACCAGGTCTCTTCCCCGTTTATTTCCATTTCCCGGCTGGTTTCATAAAGCATTTTTGTCAGAATATTCTTTTTAGTTCCGAACAGCTCATGATGAAGCTCAAAGGCAAAGCCATTCTTTAGCAGAGTCGGGAGATGTTTCCCGATATCAGCAATGATGGACTTATGAAAAAAGGATTTTAAAGGAAGCGATTTGAATCCTGTTTCCATCAGCATATTCCTGGCTGTGAGGCAATCCTGCTTTGTCATGAGGACATCCGCATCGGTCATCTGGCGAAGTCCGGCATTGCCATAAACCGATAATTCCAACGCCATCCCCTTAAGCAGGACCATCTTGATGTTTTTCCTTTTAAGAACCTTCAGTACACCGTATACACCTTCTGTTATTTGTGTATTCCTGCTGATGCTCATCATGAGGGCATTATGCAGATGGTCAGTTTCATCTTTTGGTATATAGCTGAGGAAATTCAGCTTTTCAAGATTATGGAAAATCAGGGAAGCAACACCATGAGCGTCGGCAAGTGAAATAAAATATTCCCAGTCTGAAATGCTTTCTGCCAGAGCAGTAAGCATTACTTTAAGCTCAGTACCGAATTCCAGCCTGCAGAGTCCCAGAAGCAATATCTCCTCATCCCTGATATTAAGGTCTTTGTTCATTTCTCAAACCTGCTGCTCTGTTTTGAATACATATTGAAATACATACCCTTCTTTTTCATCAGCTCATCATGGGTGCCTGTCTCGATGATAGATCCTTTGTCCATTACTATTATCCTGTCAGCAAGGGTGACATTTGTAAACCTGTGACTGATCAGGATCGATGTCCTTCCGCGGACTATCTCCCTGAACCTGGTGAAGATATCATATTCGGTCTCTGCATCCAGGGCGCTGGAAGGTTCATCAAGGATAAGAACGGGGGCATCCCTGAAGAGTGCCCGTGCAAGTGCTATTTTCTGCCATTCTCCCCAGCTCAGCTCACGACTGTCGTCGAAAAGATTACCTATAACTGTTGAATACCCGTTTGGAAGATTACCTAAAAGATCATGAATGCCTGTTCCCATTGCTGCAGACCGGATCTTTTCTTCAGAATATTTTTCATCAATATTGCCAAGGCGGATATTCTCGCCTGCGCTTAGATTATAAAGCATGAAATCCTGGAAAACAACGGAAAAAAGTTTCCTGTAATTCTCCGGATCCATTTGTTTTATATCAACACCGTCACACTTCACCATTCCTGAATCGGGATCATATAGCCTGCTCAAAAGCCTCACCAGCGTGCTCTTGCCGGCACCATTGGGACCCACAAGAGCAATTATTTCTCCTTTATTAATCCCTAAGGAGATACCATTAATGGTCTTTACGGAATTGCCCGGGTAAGTAAATGAAAGGTTCTCAAGGGAGATACTTTTAGTGAATCCCGGGGTAACTTCAGGAGGCATTACATTTATTAATTCTTTAAGTCCCAGGAATTCAAATGTGTCGCCAATGAAAAGATTATCTTCATAAAGCCCGGCCACTGATCCCAGAAGCTCTTTTATAAATAGCATTCCCTGCCTGAAAGCGAGGAGAAACATTGCCATCTGGCCCATTGTCAGAGAACCCGATATTGTAATATGTGCAATATAAATAAGTGTAACCAGGACAGCAGCTGCTTTGAAGATATCCGAGATGAGCTCAATAGTGGTACGCTTCCCGACGATTTTTAACTCTTCTTCCTTTGTTTTCAGGAATGATTTACTGAAAAGCGACATAAAATATTTTCCCAGGCCGAAAAGTCTAATTTCCCTTGAAGGCCTGTCGCCTGTAAGAAGCCAGTTGAAATAGGCTGTTTTTCTTGACTCGGGTGTCTGTTCTTTCTGAAAATTATACAGAAGATCAGCATAATGAAGACGTAGCCATATGCCAGGGATATTAACCAGGATAAGAAGAATTGCCAGGCTCCAGTGAAGCGTGGTAAGAAGTCCTGCCATCAGTACGAGCGATAAAAGAGCTCTGAACAATGATACAAGATTGTTGAGGATGCTGTTTGGCCTCCAGGGGGCTTCTCTGGCTGCTCTGGCCAGGATATCGTAATATTCCGGCTTCTCAAAATTTATGAGGTCAAGCTTTACAGCTTTTTCATGAAGAAGGCTGTACATATAAGTTTCGAGCTTCATTGCCTGTTTCTTTCGGACATAGTTGCCGGTATCCGAACTAGCTTCATCAAGAAACCAGACCACGACTACGGCAATGATCACCCACAGGACATTTACAATAGGATCACCCGGTTTTGAAGAGGCTGCATCTACTATTCCGTCAATCAGGCCTTTGATCAGCCAGATAAGGGCAAGGGGCAGGAAGCTTCGCAAGACCGAGATGACAATATTTGCAAGTGTCCATCCCGGTGCCGATCTCCAGACAAGTCTGATTGATTCCCTGAACAAAGTTATTTTATTTTTTTCCATAGAATTGTCCAGATTACCCTTACCCTGTTTAAGTAGTACCGGGGTTTCTTATTTACCCTGACATCTGCAGGAACCGGATTCTCGCCGGTCGTTTCGGCTCCTGTCACCCTGCCGACTATCATGTTGATCTCTATGGGATTATCGGCATGAGCATTGCTGTCGCCCCTTGCGATATACCATGTAATTCCGTTTTTTGCAAATGTTCTCACAAGCCGGTGGACAATCAATCCCGATTCCCTTCTGATAGCAATTATCTCTCCGGATCCGGGAGCTCCCTTCACTTTTATTGGTTCAATAAGAACCATAGATCCTGGTTTTATTGAAGGATACATACTGTATCCGTGGGCTTTCACCCTGATCGACTTGCCTTCAGAAAGGAGTGTCAGCCCTGTATTAACTACTATGTTATGTTTCCTTTTATTCATTTTCAAGAATATGGTCAATAACGCTTCTGTCAGGTCTGAAAAGAAGCCTGGCAACCGGAACGGCTGCACACATTATTGATACGGATCCCAAAAGTCTTGCGACTATTGCCGGATCCCAGCTGTGCTGGATGCAGTTTGCCATTACCAGACTAACTGATGAGGCGCCGGAAACCGGGTAAATTTCGTTCATCTTTCCATGCTCAATCAGAAAGATCCTGTCCAGCTTCGATTGTGAAGGTCCATCATTTTTGTATACCGGTGTGTTATGCATCGTATATCCTGTTTCGTTTTTCTTTATAATAAGCCTGTCGTCGTGAATTACTTTTGCACCGGCATTATCCCATAGTTTTGCCATAGTTGTCTTTCCTTTACCGGAAATACCGCTGAAAATATAACCGCGACCAGCAATATTTACTCCGGAGGCATGGAGCAGGATATCTCCGTGGATCACTGCCAGATAATAAAGGATCAGTCCGTCAAGCGGATACTCCATCGGATCGGTTTCCCTGACTGCAGCAGTAATCCATAGCTCCCAGTATCTTTCAGAAAATGAAAATTTCAGAGTTCCGGTTTTTCTTTTTGAAGAAAGAGGGAATCCGGTCCTGATAAAGAGGTCATTTCTGTATTTATGGACGCTCCAGAACTTATCGCTCTTTTTTACCGGAACACCATTTATCTCTTCTATATAAGGGGCATTGAAAACCTTTTCAGTTCCGCGTGGAAGACTATACCTGCCGGAGTTTACTTTAATAGTTATATCTGAATTCTCCGGGTTGCAAACATATCTGAGGAATCGCTCTCCGGGAGTAAGCTCCGGTCCGTCAGCTGAACTCTCAAATCTGATTCTATACCCGGCAATATTTAAACTGTAATTCCGCATTCTTTGAATAACCTAATCCCTTTTTCAACCTGCCCTTCTTGACCCCTGAGCGGAGTCATTCATTAATAATAATCAGGTATTTACTCATTTTTCCCATTAAAGAGAACACATCCAGGGTTGCAGTATCTTTATCGATTTCATATTCTTTAGTTAAAGCCTCGATCAAATCCCCCACACTTTTTTTACCATCAATGAGCTCCCATATAAATGCTCCGGTCTCATTCAGGGTATAGACGCTGTTCATATCCGCGATATTATTTACAATTGGAACCAGCACATATTCATTACCGGTTTTCCTGGTGACAATTGAGGGTGAATGTAAGGGAATAGATTTAAGATCAGCCATGAAGTGCCATATTATTACTCAAATGTAGAAAATAAATGGCTCATTTTGGTACCTTTGCAAAAATCTGAATTATGAGTAAAAGGAAAGGGATGGGGAAGAAAAAAACCGCTATCTCAAGAGAATCAGCAACAGAACAAATACTTCTGATATTATCAAAAAGTCCCCAGCAGGGATTCAACTATAAACAAATATCCAAACGCCTCAATATCAACGAACCATCTGAAAGACAGATGATCTCGGAGATATTAAAAGAACTGACAAAGAAGGAAACCGTACAGGAAGTTCATGAGGGCAAATACAGGGCAAAGCTGACCCGCGGTTATATAACAGGTACTGTTGATATGACCAGGATGGGCTACGGTTTTGTCACATCCGATGAAATAGAGGAGGACGTCTTTGTTGCAGCAAGGAACCTGCGCACTGCCATGCACGGCGACAAAGTAAAAGTCTGGCTCTATGCAAGAAGAAAAGGAGCGAGACCGGAGGGAGAGGTGGTAGAAATTTTAGAGAGATGGCGCGAGACTTTTGTGGGAACTGTCGAGATCATGCCCAATTTCGCCTTCCTGATACCCGACAACAAGAACATGCCATTTGACCTTTTCATCCCGTCATCAAAGCTTAAAGGTGCGAAGCAGGGAGAAAAGGCTGTTGCAAAAGTCATTGACTGGAATCCCAAATCCAAGAATCCTGTGGCCGAGATCATCAACGTTCTTGGTGAACCGGGTCTCAATGAAACAGAGATGCATGCCATACTTGCAGAGTTTGAGCTTCCTTATCATTTCACTGAAGAGGTTGAAAAGGATGCTGAAAAGATACCGGGTCAGATCACAGAAAAAGATATTGCCTCGCGGCGTGATTTCAGAACGGTGCCCACTTTCACAATCGACCCGGAAGATGCAAAAGATTTCGACGATGCACTTTCACTTAAAAAAATCGACAATGGCAACTGGGAAGTAGGAGTTCATATAGCTGATGTTACAAATTATGTGAAGCAGGGATCGCTGACAGAGGAGGAGGCAAAACAGAGGGCAACGTCCATCTACCTTGTCGACAGGGTGGTACCCATGCTACCCGAAAGGCTTTCAAACAATATCTGCTCACTCGGTCCTCATGAAGATAAGCTCACCTACTCTGCGGTGTTTGAGCTGAATGATAAATCGGAAGTTCTGAATGAATGGTTCGGAAGGACAATTATAAATTCTGACAGGCGCTTTTCTTATAGTGAAGCTCAGAAAGTAATTGACACAGAAGAGGGTGATATGAAAGAGGAATTGCTGGTTCTTCATAACCTTGCCCGGCAGCTTAGAACAAAAAGGTTTTCCGCCGGGGCGTTTGCCTTTGAAAAGATAGAGGTAGCTTTTGACCTTGATGAAAAAGGGAAACCTCTCGGCATAAAATTCCGCGATATGGGAACCGCAAACCAGCTGATAGAGGAATTCATGCTCCTGGCAAACAGGCATGTTGCAGAATATATCGGTAAGAAGCTGAAGGGTAAAACTTTTGTATACCGTGTTCATGACAAGCCCGATCCCGGGAAGATCGAAAACTTCAGCCATTTCATCAAACGTTTCGGTTATAAGCTTCCCGAGGAAGATGGTTCTTCGCTTCCCAAAGCAATGAACAGGTTGCTGAATTCGGTAGCCGGGAAAAAAGAACAGAATATCATCGAAACTCTTGCTCTGAGAGCTATGGCAAGGGCTGTCTATACAACAGATAACATTGGCCACTATGGACTGGCATTCAAGTACTATACACATTTTACATCACCCATCCGCCGCTACCCTGATATGATGGTCCACAGGCTTTTGTCCCAGTACCTTGACGGCAATCATCCCGGCGAAAAGGAGAAATTTGAAAAGCTTTGCGAACATTCCTCAAAGATGGAAAGGCTTGCTGCAGAGGCCGAACGTGCCTCTGTTAAATACAAGCAGGTTGAATATATGAGTGATAAAACCGGAAAAGAATTTGACGGGGTCATCTCCGGAGTCACAGAGTGGGGGATATATGTTGAAATAATTGAGAACCAGTGCGAAGGAATGATCCACATCAGGGAGCTTGGAGATGATTTCTATGAATATGATGAGGAAAATTATTGCATCACAGGCCGCTCATCAGGTAAAACATTCACTCTTGGGGATAAGGTAAAGATTGAAGTTGTGAAAGCTGATCTTCAGAAAAAGCAGCTGGATTACAAGCTGGTGTGATCATTATCTATAATCTGCAGCAACTCCCTGATCGCATCCTCCTCCGGCACATTCTTCTTCACAGCAACTGTGCCCCTGTAAATATGTACCTTCCCTTCTGCAGTGCCCACATAACCATAATCCGCACCTGCCATTTCACCCGGACCATTTACAATACACCCCATTACTGCGATTTTTAGTCCTGTGAAATGACCGGTTGCAGCTTTAACTTTCTTTACTGTCTCCTGGAGATTGAATTTAGTTCTTCCACAGCCAGGACATGAAATATACCGCGTTCGTGTTATCCTGGCTTCGGTTGCCTGAAGTATTGAGAATGCAAGCTCCTTCAGCTTTTCTCCCTGTACCTTTCCCCTGTTGGTAATGCAGATGCCGTCAGCCTGCTTCAGAATAAAATAGCGCCCAAGAAGAGATGCTGCATCAATAGAAAGTTTTACAGGATCATCTTCTGCAAACATTGGATTGAGAAAAACTTTTTCTTGCTTCATCTCAGAAAGCAGAGGCGGGGTCCTGTATTCGAAGATCAGCATTTCTCCCCGAAACGGTTTGCCATCTTCCTTCAGATACCTGCCGTCCCTATAGGTCATTACTTCAGGTCTGTAAAGAATATCTCTGGTTCTGAAAGACTGAACCGGAACAGGTGAAAATACCCTTCCTCCGGATCCGCATAGAAAGGATATGATCTCTTTGGCAACCGGGATCTCATTTTCAGGATCTTCAGTAAGTGATACTCTTATCGTATCACCAATACCTTCGGCAAGCAGGGCTCCGATTCCCGAAGCTGACCTTACTCTTCCATCCTCGCCCTCACCGGCTTCCGTGACCCCCAAATGAACAGGATACGACAATCCCTCACTCATCAGATGACTTACAAGAAGGCGGTTGGCTTGAAGCATAATCCCTGTATCTGAGGATTTTAATGAAAGTACCAGGTTATTGAAATTCTCTGAACGGAAAATATTTATGAATTCTACAGCAGAAATTACCATTCCTTCCGGCGTGTTCCCGTATCTGTTCATAATCCTGTCGGAGAGGGATCCATGATTGATCCCAAGACGTATAACTGTCTTGTTCTCTTTACAGATATTAATTAATGGCAGCAACCGCTGATGAATGCGTTCGAGCTCTTCATTATACTCTTTTTGGGTCAGGTCTGTTCCTGTGAAAGAAGCCCTTTTATCAGCATAGTTACCGGGATTGATCCTGACCTTCTCCACGATCGTTGCAGCAATTTCTGCAGCAGCCGGATTAAAATGAATATCAGCGATAAGCGGTGTTTCGAATCCGGCTTTGTGTAATTTCTTTTTGATATTTGCCAGATTCTCTGCTTCCCTGACACCCTGGGCCGTCAGCCGGACAAAATCAGCTCCGGCTTCGATTATTCTGATGCACTGATCCACAGATGCCTGTGTATCAAGCGTATCAGTGTTTGTCATCGATTGAATTCGAATAGGGTTATTGCCTCCGAGGGGTATGGAACCGATTAAGATTTCGGAAGATATGAAGGACCCTCTGTGGTTCCCCTGGGAGGGCGACAAAGATTCGTTATTTTGTATGGTTTTCATAGCAATGACCCCCTGTGGTACCCCTGGGAGGGATCATAGGGGGGTCTTCCATATATTTCATTAGTCACTCCCTTTCCCACTCTGCACCATCCTTCAGATCCTTCAGAATGATCCCTGCATTCTTCAGATCATTCCTGATCTTATCCGACAGGTTCCATTCCTTCCTGTTTTTTGCGTCCTGCCTCAGGTTTATGATAATCTTTATAAGGTTATCCGTAAGCTTCTCATCGCCGGCAACTGAAGATTCATCCTTAAGTCCGAGAATTTCAGATACAAAAGTACTGAACAGTTTCTTCAGGGCATCAATGTCGCCAAAAGTGAGCTTTTCGGAGCCGTCAGCAGCTGAGTTAATATACCTTACTCCTTCAAAAAGATTTGAAAGAAGAACCGGGGTATTCAGGTCATCATTTATTGCCTCATAGCATTTTTCCCTCAGGGATTCGACTTTCATGGTAGAAGAGAGCGATGGTTTTATTTTGTTCAGGGTCTCAAATGCCTTGATCAGTTTCTGAAAGCCTTTTTCTGAAGCCTGGAGCGCTTCATTGGAAAAATCAATTGTGCTGCGGTAATGAGCCTGGAGAATGAAGAACCTGATTGTCATCGGACTATAAGCCTGCTGAAGAAGAGCATGTTCACCACTGAATAACTGGTCGAGGGTTATGAAATTGCCAAGCGACCTTGCCATCTTCTGACCGTTGATGGTTATCATGTTGTTATGCATCCAGTATCTTACAGACTCTTTCCCCTTAGCGGCGGTAGATTGTGCTATCTCACATTCATGATGCGGAAACTGGAGATCCAGTCCGCCTCCGTGGATATCGAAAACATCACCCAGGTATTTGGTGCTCATTGCAGAACACTCAAGATGCCATCCCGGAAATCCGTCGCTCCATTGTGAGGACCACCTCATCAAATGTTCCGGAGATGCCTTTTTCCACAGGGCAAAATCAAAGGGATTTCTTTTTTCATCCTGAGCTTCCAGTGACCGGGTATTGGTCTGCAGATCTTCCAGAACCCTTCCTGAAAGTTTCCCGTAATGATATTTCTTATTGTATTTCTCAACATCAAAATAAACAGAGCCGTTAACCTCGTAGGCATACCCCTTTTTTAAAATTTCCCTGATAAGCTCCTGCTGTTCAATTATATGCCCTGATGCTCTTGGCTCAATTGAAGGGTGAAGAATATTCAGCTGGTCCATGTTCCTCAGATAGGTATTCAGATATTTCTGTACGACTTCCATAGGTTCAAGATGCTCAAGCCTTGCTTTCTTTTCAATTTTGTCCTCACCTTCATCAGCGTCATTTTCAAGGTGTCCTACATCAGTGATATTCCTGACATACCGCACCTTATATTCAAGGTGGGACAGGTACCTGTAAAGCAGGTCGAAGGTTACAGCGGGCCGGGCATGGCCGAGATGAGCATCGCTGTAAACCGTCGGTCCGCAGACATAGAGGCCGACAAATGGCGGATGAAGCGGCTTAAATGGCTCCTTCCTGCGTGTCAGACTGTTGTAGATGACGAGATTATTCTGCATATCATATCTGGTAAATGACAAAAGTAAGCTAATTCTTTATTTTTTTTACCTCAAAGTGTTTAAAGGAAATCATACGTAAGTTCTCCAGCTCTGATTAATTGACCACACGTACCCATCCCCCCGTCCCCCTTCCCTGCTGTCGCAATGAAGGGGGAGACAATTTATATATATTATTTAATATCAGGTATTTGGATGAGGAATGATTTTATTCTATTTACGACATCCTGCATATTTTTTAGCTCATTATTCTTAATTCGCAAAATGTGAAATCCCATATCATGTAACTCAGAATCCCTAAACTGATCGTATTCCTGGGATTTTTCATGAATCGGTCCATCAATCTCAATTATCATCCTCTTTTTATCGCAGTAAAAATCAGTGATGAAATAGTTGTATCTCCTCAGATTCCCTTTATAAATAACAGGATGTTGCCTAAGGAATCTTAATCCTAACACTTTTCTTCCTCTCAACTCCTTCCAAAGAAGTCTTTCGGATTCGGTCATATTATTTCTGAGTCCCTGCGCACGTTCCTTAATAATCTTAAAGTTAAAATTCTTAAGTCTGGACATATAATAATATTTATAATAAATATATAAAGTTCAATCGATTATACAAAAATATTCCCCCTCCTTGCGCCAGCAGGGAGGGGGAAAAGAAGGGGGTGGGTACGTGAGATCAAAGGCAGAAAGAAGGGGACGGGAAAGCGTGATTAGTGTGGTTGGGTATCAGCTTAACTGGTGTTGGTCCGTATTAAATAATAGGACCGGTAGCAAAGAATTTTTTTGCATTTTCCGAAATCCTTTATATATTTGCCCCACAAATCAAATATTCCTTCCATTCAAGGGTGTTTGATTTTTATTAAGAAGGGCGGAGAGATTAGGCTCCTGGAAACCCTGGCAACCAATCCCTGTAAATCGGGAGAAAGGTGCCAAAACCTAATCCCGGAAGACCGGGAGATGATAAAAATAAAACACGGAAAAAATGAACTCGTTTCATCTGACACTCAACAATTTTATCATGCCGCTCATGCCTATGTGCATGCGTTGATAAGATTCCTCTGTTCGGAATAATCATTTTATCATTTGCCGGATCATTGCTATACTGCAATTATAATATATGCAATCCGGGCACTAATAGTATAAATAATTAATTGTTATTGATATACCATGGAAAAAAGAAAAATAAAATTTGAAACATTACAGATACATGCCGGTCAGCATCCCGATAAAGAAACATTATCAAGAGCTGTACCCTTGTATCAGACATCTTCATATGTCTTCAGAAATGCAAAACATGCTGCTGATCTATTCAGTCTTTCAGAACCGGGAAATATCTATACCCGGATAATGAATCCCACGACAGATGTTTTCGAAAACAGGGTCGCTGCACTTGAAGGCGGAGCAGCAGCTCTGGCTGTATCTTCAGGGCATGCGGCCCAATTTATTGCCCTGTCAACAATTTTGAGACATGGCGAAAATTTTGTCACCTCGCCGTTCCTCTACGGAGGGACGCATAACCAGTTCAAGGTCACGCTTGCTACATTCGGAATTGAGGCGAGATTTGCACCGGATCTTGAGCCGGCATCATTTGAAGCCCTTATCGACAAAAAATCAAAAGCAATTTATGTTGAGACAATAGGGAATCCCGGATTTAATATTCCCGATTTTGAGGCTTTTTCAGCCCTGGCATCAAAGCATAATATCCCCCTAATCGTAGATAATACATTCGGAGCATGCGGATACCTTTGCCGTCCGATAGATCTTGGTGCCAATATTGTAGTTGAATCGGCAACCAAATGGATAGGCGGACATGGCACAAGCATCGGCGGAGTGATTGTGGATGCAGGGAATTTTAACTGGAATAACGGTAACTTCCCGGTATTTACAGAGCCATCAGAAGGATATCATGGTCTGGTTTTTGGTGACCTTTTCTCCCGGACCTCTGCTTCAGGCAATATTGCGTTTATTGTTAAGGCAAGGGTTGAGGGATTAAGGGATCTTGGTCCCAGCCTGAGCCCCTTCAACTCATTCCTGTTTCTGCAGGGGCTTGAGACTCTTTCCTTAAGGATGGAGCGGCATATTCAGAATACTCTGGCGCTGGCAAAATGGCTTGAATCAAAACCTTTTGTGGAAAGAGTAAATTACCCCGGTCTGGAAAGCAGTACCCACCACAAGCTTGCAAACAAATACCTGCCAAAGGGAGCAGGGGGTGTTTTAAGCTTCATCCTGAAAGCTGACAATACAAGGGCAGTGAAGCTTGTTGAACATCTTGAGCTCGTCAGTCATCTTGCAAATGTAGGCGATGCAAAAACATTGATCATCCAGCCCTCAACTACTACCCATTCACAGCTCTCAGCCGAAGAACAGCTGGCTGCAGGCGTGGATCCGGGACTTTTCCGGGTTTCGGTAGGTCTGGAACATATTGACGATATAATTTTTGATTTCGAACAGGCATTCAAACAGATTTTATGATGATACTGAACTATAAGCAGAAATTCAAAACTGAAACCGGTGCAATCATACCTGAACTGGAGATTGCATATAATACTTACGGCAAGCTTAACAGCAACGGCGATAATGTGATCTGGGTATGTCATGCTCTTACAGCCAACTCTGATGTCGAAGCCTGGTGGCCCGGTATGGTTGGAGATAAATTCCTTTTCAATCCTGAAAAATATTACATCGTTTGTGCCAATGTTCTGGGGTCGTGCTACGGCACAACAGGGCCAGCCTCTGATAATCCGGGAACAGGCAGGCCGTGGGGCAGGGATTTCCCATTGATTACCGTCAGGGATCTGGTTAATGTACATGAGATACTCAGAAATAATCTGGGGATCAAAAAAATACATTCAGTTATCGGAGCGTCTATAGGCGGTTATCAGGCTCTTGAATATTCAATTATGTTCCCTGACCTGATCGACAGGCTTATACTCCTGGCTTCCGGAGCAAAACAAACCCCGTGGGCGCTGGCATTCAGCGAATCAATGCGTCTTGCAATGCTGGCTGATCAGACCTTTGTCGCAAACGAGCCTGAAGGAGGCAAAAAGGGACTTAAGGCCGCCAGGTCAATTGCACTGATAAGCTACAGAACAGCTGCTGCTTATAACCAGACACAGAAGGAAGAAGATGATGAAAAGCTGATAGATTTCAAAGCGTCATCATACCAGGCATACCAGGGCGAAAAGCTCGTAAAAAGGTTCAATCCTTATTCATACTGGTGCCTCACTGCCCTTTCCGATACTCATAATATCGGACGCGGAAGAAGTGGAGTGATAAATGCACTTAAGAGGATCAAAGCAGATGTTCTGTGTGTCGGCATAAAATCAGATCTTCTGTTCCCGACTGAGGAACAAAAACTTATTGCATCCAATACGGCAAAAGCTGAATATGTAGAGATCGATTCGTTTTACGGACATGATGGATTTCTGATTGAAACAGATATTGTTTCTGATGTGGTACGAAATTTCTGGGAAAAAACTTCAAAAAAAGCCTGAAATGACAAGAGAAAAATTAAGAATAGGAATGTTCGGTTACGGTTGTGTCGGCCAGGGCCTTCACGATGTACTGAACAGCAGCAAAGGCTTCAAGGCCGATATTGTCAGGATCTGCGTGAAGGACCGCACAAAAAAGAGAAGGATCCCAATGGAAAACTTTACATTCGACAGGAATGATATCCTCAATGATCCTTCAATAAACCTCGTTGTTGAGCTTATTGATGACGCGGAGGAGGCTTTTAAAATAGTAACTGCTGCGATGAAGAACGGAAAGAATGTCGTCACTGCAAATAAGGTAATGGTCGCAAACCACTTCAGAGAGCTTGTGGATTTACAGGATAAATATAATGTATCGCTGCTTTATGAAGCTTCAGCAGGTGCAAGCATACCGATAATAAGAAATCTTGAGGAATACTACGATAATGAGCTTCTTTATTCATTGCGCGGAATCCTTAACGGCACCACCAATTATGTCCTTACTTTGATGCACAACCAGGGGATTGACTATAATGTTGCTCTTAATGAAGCCAGGGAAAAAGGATTTGCTGAGTCAGATCCCACGCTCGATGTTGAGGGCTGGGATGCGAAATACAAGCTTTGCATAATAACCGGCCATGCATACGGGCTCTTCCTTGATCCCGGGGAAGTTTTCCATTACGGTATCAGCAAAATCTCAAAATTTGATATTCAGTATGCAAAGGAGAAGAGCTTCAAGATTAAGCTTGTTCCCTACGTAGGAAAGACAAACGAGAACACCATTACCAGTTTTGTTCTTCCCCGGTTCATTTCGGCTGACAAATATCTATACAATGTCGATAATGAATACAACGGGGTCATAACCGAGGCTGCTTTTGCCGATAAACAGTTCTTTTCGGGCAAGGGAGCCGGAGGACATGCAACCGGAAGTGCAGTATTGTCGGACATTTCAGCTAATTCATACGGCTATAAATATGAATATAAAAAGTACCAGCAGGGCACTGTTTCAAAATATACCCGCGACTATAAACTTGAGATCTATCTGAGGTATAAAGATGAAAAGGATCGCAATTTGTTTGGATTTGAAGAAGTGTCGGAATACTTTAGCGGAAGATTATACAAATATGCCATCGGGATCGTTAACCTTAAGAGATTGTATGCATTACGGGAACAACTTCCCAAAATGGATGTTTTTATAGTAAATACAGGAAGGAAAGGAATAAACTGATGAAATTCACTCTCGAAGACATTATCCGTCAGCGCATTCTGGTCCTCGATGGTGCAATGGGCACCATGATCCAGAAACATAAGCTCCGGGAAGAAGAGTATCGCGGTGAGAAATTCAGGGATCATCCAAAACCCCAGAAAGGGAATAATGATCTTCTTTCAATTTCAAACCCGGGCATTATAAAAAATATCTACCGGGAATATCTTGAAGCCGGTGCAGATATTATTACCACCAACACTTTCAATTCCAACAGGATATCCATGTCGGATTATGGCCTGGAAGACCAGGTATATAATTTAAATTTCCGGGCAGCCCGTCTTGCTGCTGAAGCTATCACGGAGTTCGAGAATACACAACAGCCGGAGGAGCATTTCATTACAGGTACTCTTGGACCGACAAACCGGACCGCTTCAATGTCATCCGATGTGAACGATCCGGGAGCGAGGGCTGTCAGGTTCGATGATCTTGTCGCTGCTTATTCAGAGCAGGTTCGCGGATTGATTGACGGAGGCGTTAATATCCTTCTTGTTGAGACAATTTTTGATGTACTTAATTCCAAGGCGGCCCTTTTTGCAATTGACTCTGTATTTGAAGAGAAAGGCGTGAGGCTTCCTGTGATGGCATCGGTTACCATTACTGACGCCAGCGGCAGAACCCTTACAGGTCAGACACTAGAAGCGTTTCTAATTTCTGTTTCCCATTTTCCTCTCTTTAGTGTCGGACTTAACTGCGCCCTGGGTGCCGAACAGCTGAGGCCATTTGTAGAAGAATTATCAGCCAAATCGCCATTTTATGTTTCAGCACATCCTAATGCCGGTCTTCCGAATCAATTCGGGGAGTATGACCAGTCGGCTGAATTCATGGCTTCCGTTACCGATGAATTTATGAAGGAAGGCTGGGTCAATATCATCGGCGGATGCTGCGGAACAACTCCTCTGCATATCAGAAAAATTGCGGAGGGAGCCAGAAAATACAAACCAAGGATAAAACCGGTAATCACGAAATACACCAGGTTAAGCGGACTTGAGCCATTGACCATAACACCTGAAACAAATTTTGTGAATATCGGCGAGCGGACAAATGTTTCCGGTTCTATCAAATTTGCACGCCTTATCAGGGAAGAGAAATATGGTGAGGCTCTTGCTGTTGCAAGGAACCAGGTTGAGGGAGGAGCACAGATTATCGACATCTGTATGGATGAAGCAATGCTCGACTCCGAAAGGGCTATGGTAAAATTTGTCAACCTCGTTATGTCAGAACCGGATATAGCCAGGCTTCCGCTAATGATCGATTCCTCACGATGGGATGTAATAGAATCTGCATTGAAATGCATCCAGGGCAAGTCGATCGTCAACTCGATAAGCCTGAAAGAGGGAGAAGAAGCATTTCTTGGCAAGGCGAAGCTTTTACGAAAATATGGAGCCGCTGCGGTTGTAATGCTTTTTGATGAAAAAGGACAGGCCGATACACTGGAAAGAAGAAAAGAGGTCGCTGAAAGATCATATCACCTGCTCGTCGACAAGCTCAGATATCCACCCGAAGACATAATATTCGACCCCAACGTTCTTGCAATAGCCACGGGTATGGAAGAACATAATAACTATGGTGTTAATTTCATCCAGGCTACTGAGTGGATTAAGCAAAATCTTCCCTATACCAGGGTGAGCGGAGGTATCAGCAATCTTTCCTTCTCATTCCGGGGGATTGACAAAGTTCGTGAAGCAATGCATTCAGTATTCCTGTTCCATGCAATAAAAGCCGGACTGGATATGGGAATTGTTAATCCCGGAATGCTTCAGGTGTACAGTGAAATACCCGCTGATCTTCTCAGGCTTACTGAGGATGTCGTTCTTAATCGCAGGAAGGATGCAACGGAACGCCTTCTTAAGTTTGCTGAAGGATTAAAGAGCGAAGGAAAGAAAGAGACAAAAAGTGATGAATGGCGTTCACTTCCGGTTATCGAACGTATAAAACACTCTCTGATACAGGGAGTTGATGAATACATAGAGCAGGATGTTGAAGAGGCACGTCACCTCTTCAACAGGTCGCTGGAGCTGATCGAAGGCCCGCTTATGGGGGGGATGAATGAGGTTGGCGATCTTTTCGGTTCAGGAAAGATGTTCCTTCCGCAGGTAGTCAAAAGCGCAAGAGTGATGAAGAAGGCAGTATCAAAACTTGCTCCTTATATGGAAGAAGAAAGCAAGGGAGAAGTGAAGAAAAGCGCTGGTAAAATACTTCTTGCAACTGTAAAAGGTGATGTTCATGATATAGGAAAGAACATAGTTGGAGTGGTCCTCTCGTGCAATAATTATGAGGTAATGGATCTTGGTGTAATGGTGCCTGCCGAAAAGATAATTGACACCGCAATTAAAGAAAATGTTGATTTTGTGGGACTTAGTGGATTAATAACTCCTTCCCTTGAAGAGATGGTTCATACAGCTTCAGAAATGGAACGGAGGAAGCTGAAGATTCCGCTTCTCATAGGTGGCGCAACCACATCGGAGATCCATGCTGCCGTCAAAATAGCCCCGGTATATACTGCTCCGGTAATTCATGTTAAAGATGCTTCAAAAGCTGCAGGAGTGCTCTCATCATTACTTAAGGGTGACAGTATCAAATATGCAGCTTCAGTATCGGATAAATACCAAAAGCTGAGAGAAGAGCATAATTCCAGGCGTGAGGAAAGAAAGCTTCTGACGATTTCGGAAGCACGGAGAAACAGGATGGTGACAGACTGGAATTCATTCAGGATTGCTGAGCCGCTAAAACCCGGCTACCATGTTTTCAATGATATTGACCTGGGAGAGCTCAGAAATTTTATTGACTGGACGTTCTTTTTCTTTGCATGGAAAGTGACTGGCAAGTATCCTGCCATATTCAGCGATCCTGTCAAAGGGACTGAAGCTAAGAAGCTGTTCGGTGATGCCAAAAATTATCTTGATGAGATTATTAAGAAGAAGGTAATTACATCGAAGGGGATACTAGGATTATATCCGGCTGTTTCTGAGGGTGATGATGTGATTGTATATTCAGAAGGACCGGATATCATTGCACCAAATTCCCTCAGGGGAGAAGGGAAGGAGACTTTCCTCAGGTTCCTGAGAAACCAGGAACAGAAAGAAAAAGGAGTTCCGAATCTCTCACTTGCTGATTTTATTGCACCGGTTTCATCCGGACTGAAAGACTACATTGGGCTCTTTGTAGTCACTGCTGATATTGATGAAAGACTTTACAGCAATTATAAGAATGACGATTATGCTTCGATAATGATAAGGATCCTGAGTGACCGTCTTGCTGAAGCTGCTGCTGAATGGCTCCACTGGAAAGTCAGGAAGGAATTCTGGGGATATGCTCCTGATGAAAATCTGACAATAGAAGAAATGTTATTGATAAAATATAAAGGCATAAGACCAGCTCCCGGTTATCCTGCATGTCCCGATCATACTGAAAAACAGGTTCTTTTCGATCTTCTTGATGCTAAAAAAATGATAGGTACCGGTCTGACGGAAAACTTTGCCATGACCCCTCCCGCAACTGTAAGCGGCTATATCTTCTCACATCCTGAATCATCTTATTTTAATGTCGGAAAAATAGCACAGGACCAGCTGAAGGATTATGCAGCAAGAAAAAACATGACAGTTGATGAGGCAGCAAAATGGCTTGCCCCGAACTTATGAAAAGCAGATAAATGAGCGTTATTAACAAAATTAAAAATGCGGGGGGACCATTGTTTACCTTTGAGCTCCTTCCACCTCTGAAGGGACACAGCATAGAGAGAATTTATACAACAATCGACAGGCTAATTGAATTTGAGCCGGCATATATTAATTTCACCACCCACCGCAATGAGATTACCTATAAGGAACGGCCTGACGGACTTATTGAAAAAAGGATTACCCGTCTGAGGCCGGGAACGATCGCCCTCGCCGCCGCAGTGAAATATAAATACAATATCACCGTTGTTCCCCATATTCTTTGCGGTGGATTTTCACAAGAAGAGACCGAGAATGTTCTCATTGAAATGAATTTTCTGGGAATTGATGATGTGCTTGCATTACGCGGAGATCCTCAACGGGGAAGCCGTACCTTCATCCCTGAGAAAAACGGCCACTCACATACCTGGGAGCTTGTAAAGCAGATTGTTGACATGAATAACGGGAAATACCTGGAGGAATCGCTTGTGGATCCGACACCTACAAATTTCTGCATAGGAGTTGCCGGGTATCCTGAGAAACATTTTGAAGCGCCCAACAGGCAGAGCGATCTGGAGAACCTGAAATTAAAGGTGGATGCCGGAGCGGGCTATATAGTAACCCAGATGTTTTTCGACAACCGGAAGTTCCTGCGCTTCATAGACGAGTGCAGGTGCATTGGAATTAATGTTCCTATAATTGCAGGACTGAAACCAATCTCAGCCCTGAACGACATCAGGATGCTACCCCAGACGTTCCACATTGATGTCCCCAATGATCTTGTGAGAGCGCTTAAAAAATGCACTACAGATAATGATGCCCGCGAGGTGGGTATTGAATGGGCAACGATGCAGTCGAAAGAGCTTATAAAAGAGAAAGTTCCGGGGATCCACTACTATACACTCGGAAGATCGGATAATATCGCGCGGATAGTTAAGGCATCATTTTAAACGCCCTCTTTATCTGTTCCACATAGTCCAGCTTCTCCCAGGTAAAAAACTCCACTTTTTTGAGCCACGCCTTCTTGCCATTTCCGTTTATAACTCTGGGCCTGCCGCCTGGTACCTCATAATAAACCTCAACATTTGCTGTTTCATAATCACGTCCGAAATGTCCGTATGATGCTGTCTTAAGGAAAATCGGATTTTTAAGCCCGAGACGTTTAACTATGGCATAAGGCCTCATATCGAACAGTTTACAAATCTTCTGCCCTATCTCGCTGTCATGAAGTGTCATTCCCTTGTTGTCTTTGACTCTGGCAGTTCCGAATGTATTTACATGAAGTCCTACAGGCTGAGCTACCCCGATCGCATATGCTACCTGGATCAGGGCTTTGTCGCAGACTCCTGCAGCCACAAGGTTTTTGGCAATATGCCGTGCAGCATATGCAGCGGACCTGTCGACCTTGGATGAATCTTTCCCTGAAAAGGCGCCTCCTCCATGTGCTCCATGCCCCCCGTAAGTATCTACAATGATCTTGCGTCCGGTAAGACCAGTATCACCATGAGGTCCGCCGATAACAAATTTTCCGGTAGGATTGACCAGAATCTTCAGGTCATTTTTGAAGAGTTTTTGTATCCTTGAAGGCAGGGTCTTCTTTACTCTGGAGAAGAGAATTTTCTGAAGGTCCTCCTTTATTTTTCCCTGCATCGCCTTCTCGGCAGATTTTTCTGAAGCCTGTGATTTATTTTTAGGCATCACAAATTCATCATGCTGTGTGCTGATGACTATAGTATCTATCCGGACAGGATTGTTTTTATCGTCATATTCAATTGTGACCTGTGATTTGGCATCGGGACGCAGGTATTTCATAAGCTTCCCTTCATGACGTATCGCTGCAAGCTCCCGGAGCAGGATCTGGGAAAGCTCCGTACTAAGCGGCATATAATTATCCATCTCCCGGCAGGCATATCCAAACATCATCCCCTGATCACCGGCACCCTGCTCCTCCGGTTTATCACGGATAACACCCTGGCGTATATCCGGAGATTGTTCATGAATGGTTGAAATAACCCCGCATGAATCGCAATCAAAACGGTATTCTGCTTTTGTATATCCTATTTTGCGTATCACCCTTCGGGCGGTTTCCTGAACATCGACCCATCCTGTTGTCTGAACTTCCCCGCCGCATACTACAAGACCAGTGGTGACAAAAGTCTCGCAGGCAACCTTTGATTCAGGATCCCATCTTAAAAACTCATCCAGCAATGCATCTGAGATCTGATCGGCAACCTTATCAGGATGGCCTTCTGATACTGATTCTGACGTAAATAAATATCCCATTGTATAAATGTTGTTTTTAATTAAAATTAATGGCGGGAAGTAAGGTTGATCAGAAAAACAGTATCAAGCGTTTTAGCATTTTTTTACTGTGGTTGCAATCAGCACAAATCTTTCCACCAGATTATAACGGTACAAAGCAAGTAAAAAAAATCAAGAAAAAAAAGATTATCCTCCTGTAACATGTCTGAAAACTTCTTCGAGGTTGCTTTCCTCCTGGTTGAGAGCAAGCACAGTGAGGCTGTTTTTCACTGCAAATGAAAAGAGAACCGGCCTTACATCTTCACTCCCCTCAGCTTCAATAAGCCATATTTTCTCTTTGATCCGCGTCACGGAAACAACTCCCGGGATTCCTGCCAGCCCGGCCTCATCTGCATCCATGTTAAATTCTATGCGGACTCTCTGTCTCTTGCGCTTTATTATTGAATAGATCTTTTCTTTAGGCTCATCGGCTACAATTACCCCTTTATCAATAATAATGACCCTGTCGCAAATAGCTTCCACCTCCTGCATGATATGAGTTGACAGGAGTATGGTTTTTTCCTTCCCGGCATCTTTTATGAGGTTCCTGATCTCAATTATCTGATTAGGGTCGAGTCCTGAAGTGGCCTCATCCAGGATCAGAACCTGGGGATTATGGATGAGAGCCTGGGCAATTCCCACTCTCTGCCTGAAGCCTTTTGACAGTGAACCGATCTTTTTTGTCTGTTCGGGGGTAAGGCCGGTAACTTCAATTATGTTGTCAATGTGCTTCCTTACAGGTCCGCTCATTTTATATAATGATGCTGCAAAACCAAGGTACTCCCTTACATACATTTCAGGGTAGAGAGGATTGTTTTCAGGAAGGTATCCGATCCCTTTCCTGATTTCAATATTATCAGCATTGACATCAAGGCCATTTACAAATACAGATCCGGAAGTAGCCGGGATAAAGCCGGTTATTATCTTCATCATTGTTGTTTTTCCTGCACCATTGGGGCCCAGAAAAGCAACAATCTCGCCACTCTTTACATCAAAGGAAACATTATCAAGGGCCTTCTGCTCTCCATACAACTTTGTAACTCCCTGTACAGCAATTGACATAAATTACGGATTATTTAATTGCAGGGCTAAGATAATTTATTTATTCCGTTGGATAAAACCGGTGATCGCTTATTCATTTTCCAGGCTTAACACACTCTGCTTAAAAAAAAAGGCCAGATAATTTGCATTATTCAAAATAATAATGTAGTATTGCACTATATAAATAGTACATTAATTAAATAGGGCTATGATTAACTTTGTTCTTGATCCCAAGGCGGGTGTTCCTTTTTACCGCCAGATAATTGATCAGATCAAATTCGGGATCGCATCAGGAAACCTTACAGCAGGAGAACAGCTGCCTACTGTCAGGGCTCTGGCAGTTGACCTGAAAATCAACCTTAATACAGTGACCAAGGCATATAAGGAGCTCGAGATAAAGAATATCCTCGAGACCCAGCAGGGCACAGGCACTTTTATAGGGAAGACGACCATTTCACTGCCGGTAAAAGAAAAGACCCAGAAATTGCACAGTATCTGCAATGAGTTCTTAACAATTGCTTCCAGCTATGGTTTTACAAAAAATGACATTATTAACGAATTACAAAAAGAGTAAGAAATGAAAACAAGTTATGATTCTCCCGGATTATCCAACCCAGTTTCAACAACAGTGGTTGTTGTATTGCTTGCTGCATCAGTGGGACTTTATATGCTCGAGGTTATCGGAGTGCCCGTTCTTGTGGCATTGATTATAATTTCCCTTCTTACAGGAGCCTCAATAAAAATAGCTGACCAGTGGGAAAAAGCTGTAATTCTCAGAATGGGTAAGTATTACGGATTAAAAGGTCCGGGGTTATTTTTTATTATCCCCATAATTGACCATATCAGTTCTACTATTGATCAGCGTGTCAGGGTGACCGAGTTCAGGGCCGAACAGACGCTTACAAAAGATACTGTTCCTGTAAATGTGGATGCAGTTGTTTACTGGACCGTATGGGATGTAGAAAAGGCTGCACTTGAAGTTCAGGAATATGTAAGGGCCATATCATACATTGCTCAGACCGACTTGCGCGATATTATCGGAAAGCACGAGCTGGCTGATCTGCTGCAGGAAAGGGAAAAGATCGCGGAAGATCTTCAGAAAACACTTGATGCCAATACCAATCCCTGGGGTATAACCTGTCAGACTGTTGGAATAAGGGATATTATAATTCCGCAGGCTCTTGCCGATGCGATGAGCAAGCAGGCACAGGCTGAACGCGAAAGAAAAGCAAGGGTAATCCTTGGAACTGCCGAAACTGAAATTGCAGAGAAATTTGCCAAAGCCAGTGAACAGTATGCCAATAACCCGATAGCTCTCCACCTGCGTGGTATGAACATGCTTTATGAAGGACTTAAGGAGAAAGGATCAATGGTCATTGTTCCGAGCTCTGCGCTTGATTCCATGAATCTTGGGGTAATCGGAGGATTAACCTCTCTTGCAAAGCTTAACGAACCGACTCCGGCACCGTCGACACAAAAATAATTGCATTTTAGTCACCCCAGCCGCCCATAAACTGGCCGGTTTTGGAGAATGTGGCTTTGGGATTTACGCAGCAGACCGGAATTTTGGAGCTGTTGGCAATTATATATTGCTCGGAGGCACCGATCATGTAATCGGCAAACGAAATATTCTTCGTTGTAACAATGAGGATAATGTCGGCATTTATTTTCTGAGCAAAATCTATGGTCTGTTCTGCAAAATTTCCTCTTGGAACCTCATGGATCTCATAATCTATGTTATTCTGTATGAGATATCTGATTGCAAAATTCAGGTTTATTTTTGTCTTCTTAATCAGGCTGGCATCAGTGGATGTTGTAACTAGCATATGGATCTTTGAATCAAAATATTTGCCCATATAGATTGCCATTCTCGTTTTCTCCTTATTTTCCCTTTTAAAATCAACAGGGAAAACGATATTATGATACCTCTCCTGGTCAACGGGAGGATCCTGAACCACAATAAACGGGACCTTTGACTTGACAATAACTTTTAAAGCCCAGCTCCCGGTAAGCTTCTGCATTCCTTTCATTCCGTGTGTTCCCATCAGCACAAGCTCTACATCCTTTTTTTCTTCATCAGGAACATCTTTCTGATTAACAAAATCACCAATAGCAGTAAAAATGGTTCCTTTTTTTATTTCCGATAGAATCGGCATATTGAACTTTTTACTGTTCTCATCTGCAACATGCTTCAGAAGAACCCGTTTTTCTCCTTCTGCATCAGGTTTAATGCCCTTATCGACAATATGCAACAGGCAAATTTTGTTTCCTACCATCCGGCTGATCTTGACTGCATGTGCAAGTGCGTGGTCTGCAACAGGGGTAAAATCCCATGGTACTACTATGAATTTCTGATGCTCTTCCATAACTGCTTGGTTTTTCTGATAATATCCAAAGTTATTCAGATTTTAGCAATTTTCAAACCGGACACCAAATCCGGATGAAGAATTCAGGTCTATAACTTTAATAACCGGGAAATATTATCCCGGGCCCGGTTAATTAAAAAAGCTTCTTTATGCACAAAAATAGTGCCATAAAATAACTTTTGGCTCAGATTATGGCTGCGAATTAAATTTCCCGGCCAACAATTTACTATTTTTGCCGGATTACTTATTTAACAATATGAAAAGGACCAGGATTAAAATGTTATTATCATCCCCGGAGATGGGGTCTGATGTACTTGTTAAAGGTTGGGTAAGGACCAAACGCGGGAATAAGAATATAATCTTTATTGCACTTAATGACGGATCGACCATAAACAATATCCAGGTAGTTGCAGATGCTTCATTATTTGATGAAATCCTCATAAAAGATATCACCACGGGAGCCTGTGTGGCTGTGACCGGCAAGCTGGTAAAATCGCAGGGACAGGGTCAGAATGTTGAGATCTCTGCTAAATCCATTGAGCTTTACGGGAAGAGTGATGCTGAAGAATACCCTCTGCAGAAAAAAGGACACTCCATGGAATTCCTTCGTGAAATAGCCCACCTGAGGCCCCGTACAAATACTTTCGGTGCAGTTTTAAGAATAAGGCATGCCATGGCTTTTGCCATACATAAATACTTCAATGACAGGGGATTCTTTTATCTGCATACTCCGGTAATCACGGGAAGCGATGCTGAAGGGGCAGGTGAAATGTTCCATGTTACAACACTCGATCTGGCAAATCCCCCCCGGAATGAAGACGGATCAGTTGACTACAGGAACGATTTCTTCGGTAAGCCGGCCAACCTGACGGTCTCAGGTCAGCTGGAAGGCGAGCTGGGGGCCCTGGCTCTGGGCGATATTTATACCTTCGGTCCTACTTTCAGAGCCGAAAACTCGAATACTCCGAGACACCTTGCGGAATTCTGGATGATCGAACCCGAGATGGCCTTTTATGATCTGACAGACAATATGGATCTTGCTGAGGATTTCGTAAAGTACCTGATTCTTTATGCCCTTGAAAACTGCAAAGATGACCTTGAGTTTCTTAATAATATGATTGATAAAGGACTCCTTGAAAGGCTCAATTTTGTTCTGGAAAAGGAATTTGTAAGGATAACATATACAGAGGCAGTAAAAATACTCGAAGCCTCTGGTAAGAAATGGGATTATCAGGCAGGCTGGGGCAGGGATCTGCAGGCTGAACATGAAAGATATCTGGTGGAGGAACATTTTAAGCGACCTGTTATCCTGACTGATTATCCCAAATCAATCAAGGCATTCTATATGAAGCAGAATGACGACGGCAAAACAGTAAGGGCAATGGATGTTCTTTTCCCCGGGATAGGTGAGATAATCGGAGGATCACAGAGAGAGGAAAATTATGATAAGCTTGTAAACCGGATCAGGGAACTGAAGCTTCCTGAGAAAGATCTGTGGTGGTATCTGGAAACAAGAAAATTCGGAACGGCACCTCACAGCGGATTCGGACTTGGCTTCGAAAGAATGATTCAGTTTATAACCGGGATGGCAAATATAAGGGATGTAATACCATTCCCAAGAACACCCAGGAATGCGGAATTCTGATATGCCATTATTGAACATGTAGAGGAGAAAGATGTTAAGGCAGAAGTTACAGCAAAAACTGCTTCAGAAGCTTTCCCCGCAGCAGATCCAGATGATCAAGCTGCTGGAGGTCCCTACTTTGCAGATAGAACAGCGCATAAAAAAAGAGCTTGAGGAAAACCCTGCACTTGAAGAAGGGCAGGAAGATGAATCGCTTCCTGAACAGGAAAGCGAAGATGAGGAAGAATTCGAGGAAAAGGATAAGGACCAGGATGAGTTCACCATTGACGATTATATCGAAGATGACGAGATACCCGATTACCGTCTGCAGGCTAATAACTATAGCAAGGACGATGATAAAAGAGCTGAGATCCCCTTTTCGGGGGGATCATCATTTCATGAACACCTCGAATCACAGCTGGGTCTCAGGGATCTGACAGATAAACAGAAGATACTGGGCGAATATATAATCGGCAACATTGATGAAGATGGTTATTTACGAAGAGAGCTTTCCAGCATAGTTGATGATCTTGCATTCCTCCAGAATGTTACAACTACTGAAGAAGAGCTGGAGGAAGTCCTCAGAATAATCCAGGACCTTGAGCCGGCTGGTGTCGGGGCAAGGACTCTTAAAGAATGCCTGCTGCTGCAACTTTCGAAAAGAGACCAGGAGCAACCTGTGGTAAAGCTGGCCTATTTAATTATTGATCAGCATTTTGAGGAGTTTTCAAAAAGGCATTATGACAAGATTATCGACAGAATGGGCATAAGCGAGGCACAGCTTAAATCCGCAATTGATGAAGTGCTTAAGCTGAATCCAAAACCAGGCGGTGAGTACAGCGATCCGTTCAGCAAAACATCCCAGCCCATAATTCCCGATTTTATCCTTGAGCATTCTGAAGACGGCTTTGACCTTCACCTTAATGCCCGTAATCTTCCTGAGCTGAGGCTCAGCTCAGCATATACCGAAATGCTGCAGGCTTATTCCAGGGACAAAGGGAGCAAAAAGGATATGAAAGATGCAGTCATGTTCGTTAAGCAGAAAATCGACTCTGCCAGGTGGTTCATTGATGCCATTAAACAAAGGCAGAACACACTTCTGCTGACGATGAACGCAATACTTGAATACCAGCAGGAATATTTTATTGATGGCGATGAGACCAGGCTCAGACCGATGATCCTGAAAGATGTTGCGGAGATGACCGGACTGGACATTTCCACCGTCTCACGGGTTGCAAACAGTAAATACATACAGACACATTTCGGAATATTTCCTTTGAAATTTTTCTTCTCGGAAGGATTGCAGACCGACAGCGGTGAAGAAGTTTCGACAAGAGAGATAAAGAAGATCCTGAGGGACTGCATTGATAATGAGGAGAAACGCAGGCCCCTGACTGATGAAAGACTTACCGAAATACTTCAGGAAAAAGGATACCAGATTGCCCGGAGGACGGTTGCAAAATACCGTGAGCAGCTTAATATCCCGGTCGCAAGATTAAGAAGAGAAATATAATGGATCAGGGAACAGGGAAATTCGGAGATTTTACATCAAAGATAATTTCAATTATCTTTCACCCCCTGCTTATGCCCTTCTATGGCATGCTTATAATTCTTTCAGCCCCAACGCTTTTTGGATATCTGCCACTTAAATTTAAAAAAACACTCCTGTTTGTAATCATGGTCAATAACATTATAGTCCCATTATCACTCATGCCTTATTACCGGTTCAGAAATATCATAAGCTCATGGGTCATTGATAAGCGGAGCGAAAGGGCAATACCCCTTTTCGCTGCAACCTTCTTCTATCTCGTTACAACCTACCTTATAATTAGATACCAGATACCTGTATTTATAAAATCTTTCATTCTTTCTGCGGCTGTTCTGTCGCTCACTATTTCACTGATCAATTTTAGAATGAAGATCTCAATTCATTCAGCGGGAGCAGGAGCACTGGTAGCGCTTATAATGATTTTATCGATTAAAATGCATACCTCTCTTACAGGATTGCTGATAGGTTCTGTTTTGGTATCGGGAGTGGTCCTTTCAGCAAGACTGTGGCTTAATTCACACACTCCGAAAGAAGTATGGAGTGGCTTTTTCCTGGGGATTGTTGTTCCCGGACTTATTCTTTCACTTCTCTGATAATTCTTTCAGAGCCCTGCCCAGCAGCTCTCTGCTTTGAACAATAATTTCCCCGGTCCACCCCGTTCTGGTTTCAGGAAGATACATTCCTTTTGAAAGCTTTTTCTGGGTAATGGATCTGAACCATCCTTTTTCTTCCAGATATCTGGCAAGATACTCCTGTTCCGTCTGTCCGGGTGTCGGAATTAAAAGGGCACTGCAGTTAAGGCTTATAAGCTCCATAATCGTCGTATATCCCGACCTTGTTATTATATATTCGCTGCCGATCAGAAGGGCCTTCATTTCAGCGGCGCAAAGGTGGTTATTAAAGATCAGATTTCCTGAATCCCGGGGAGCATCCTGATTACCCGGATTTCCTTCAAGGAAAATAACAGGGAGCTCCTTTTCTTTCAGGATATCAGAAAGCTTCTTTTTTAATATTCCGCGCTGAGGTTCGGGTCCCGAAAGAATAACCGTATTATGACGGAACTTTGCCGGAATCTCATTTTCCTTCGTCTCTGTTTCGCTGAACCTTGATAAAATACCTATGAATCTTGTATTTCCGGGAAGCTTTATTCCATGGGACAACCTGCCTGAAATATTCAATTCCCCGGGAAGATCGGGGATATAGCAATAGTCATATTTCCTGATAACCGCCCTGTGGAGAAGAATTCCGATAAATTCAAAGAAAAAAAATAAAGGCGGCAGGGGGATTAAAGGCAAATGGGTAATATAAACACACTTCACTTTTTTGTTCCACAGACCAAACCTGTTATCGCTGACCACCATATCAATATTGTAATCAAGGATTATTTGTTTCAATCTGTAATGTTCCTTTATGATATGAAAAAGCAGCACCGGAGTCTGAACCAGAAGAGCAAGATATTGCGGCAGAAGACGGGAATAAACAGGCTTAAATCCCGGAAAATTGATCAGCTCCGTTCCGGGCATTTCCCTGCGGAAAAGAGCCAGATGCTCATCACCCGCACCTATAATTATATTGTTGCCCATATCCCTGAGCCGCGCAGCAAAAGGTATCATACGGGCTGCGTGGCCGAGTCCCCATTCAAGCGGACAGATCAATATGTTCTGATTATTTTTCAATTTCAGGCGGAAACCTGTGTTTCAATTCCAAGTTTATTTACCAGGGCAGCGATTCGCTTCAGCTCCTGAAGGGGAATTTTTTTCAGGTTGCCGCCTTCAGGGGTATCCCTCGAAATAGTATAGATCATCACCCCGGAAGGTCTGATCTTTTCAATTGCCTTCAGCCAGGCGTCAATCTCCCCGGGTGTTGTATTATCAATTGTTTTACCTCTGAAAGTGCCTCTCAGGAACAGCGTCTGAACTATCAATTGTCCCCTGAATTCTTCAAGGTCCCTGATCAGCTTATCGACCCTGACATTTACCTTTGGCTGATTATGTATCCTTATTGTAAGGTCGAAACCAGAGTCCAGCTTGAGAATATTGGAATCGATTTTCAACAGCGCCTTCCTGATTTCCGGTTTTGTAATTGAGGTTGAGTTTGACAATACGGCAATTTTTGCTTCGGGAAAATATTTATTCCTCAGAACTATACTATCGTCAATTATCCCTGGGAATTCCGGATGAAGTGTTGGCTCACCATTGCCGGCATAGGTAATCACATCGGGAGCCTGTTTTTTTTCTTTCATAGAAGAAAGCTTCATTTCAAGCGCATTATAAACCTCCTTCCTTGAAGGTAATTTTTGCCCCTTTATTTCTGAAGCTCCGGTCCAGCCGCATTCACAATATATGCAATCGAAATTGCACACCTTTCCTGTTGCCGGTAATAAATTTATACCAAGCGAAACACCCAGCCTCCTGCTTTTAACCGGACCGAATATAATCTTATCAAAAAGAAATGTAGACATCAGTGTCAAATTCAACCGACAAAATTAATATTAATAATTGTATAAGGATTGTTAATATCCTTAGTGATCCTTAGTGCAGACTTAGTGGTCCTATGTGGTTAATTTTTTTACCACAAAGGTTCACAAAGTATGTCACAAAGGTTAAAGTAACCTGGTAACAGTTGTCTCCGGCAGGAGCCTGAAATTGATCAGATCGAGGTTTTCAAGAACCAGCAGTCCCGGCCTGGTTCCGGGTTTAATACTGCCGTAATCTGCATCTTCAGCAAGTGCTCTGGCTCCGTTAATTGTTGCCCATCTGACAATTTCTTCAAGATTAACGGACAGGGATTGTTCCTGGAGGATTTTCAGCTCTGAAAGTATGCTGAGGTTTTTGTTTGATGCAAGACTGTCGGTTCCGATGACTATTTCGCATCCCTCAGAAATTAGCATCTCCAGCGGAGGCAAGTGATTCTCAATGTAGAGGTTTGATCCGGGACAAAGGCACCAGAATATATTCCCTCTTGCATTGACCTTAGTTACGGTTTCCTTATCGGCAAAAGTGTTATGTACCAGTATCAGATTTCCTGCCCGTGTCATCTCATTCAGGATTGCAGTAACATGATTATCAGGGATCTGTAATGGTGATTGTAACAATCCTGATTCTTCATAAGACTTCAGCAGGTTATTTTGCTGACGTGAAAAGAACATTCTTTCATCATCCGACTCCATGAAATGAATAGATGAAACCCTGTTATGTGACATCTTTTCCTTAAGAAGACGAAAAAGGGGTAATGATACGGAGTATGCGGTATGAGGAACGACATAGTTTGGTAATCCGGCTTTTCCTGCTTCAAGGGAGAGGATATTAATTTCCCCGATTCTTTTCTCGGCCTTGCCTGATTCTATTCCGAAGACTTCAAGCAGGTTGATATAGTGAATCGCGCTATCCTTTTTCAGATCAAATGTTGCCGACGTATTGCAGATATCCGCGCAAAGGTTTATACCCTCCGTGTACAGGTCATGGTCCGCAGTATATGCCGATGATAGTATTTCTTGCGGATCACGGTCCCTGTAGTTCCTTATGCCATCCAAAAAATTTACCAGTCCTGTACCTTCAGGAATAACTCCTCTGAGGTGCGATAATTCAAGATGGGCATGGCAGTTTACGAATCCGGGAATAATTATACCATTGAAAAACTCAAGTGAGCTGCTTTCTTTCAGATCTCCCCCGTTTTCGTCAATGCTGATTATAGTTCCGTCATCCCCGGCTTTAACAACTCCTCTTTTAAGTACCGGACCGGAATTTGTTATGATAAACTGGGCCGAAAATGATTTCATATTTATTGCTGAGTGAGAAGTCCAAGGGATATCCCGGAGATTCTGGCATGAATACCGGCAGGACCGGGATTATTTTCAAAATTCAGAATAGCGCCTTTAAACACAACCCGATAATCGAATCTCACATTATCACTTATTTTGTATTTATGCGGATATCCGTCCCTTATCAGTTTCAGCTTCGGAAGATAATCCCTTTTGCCGGTTTCAATGCTGTCGGCATTGCAATACCATGCAATGAAACAAGGATTATGTGTCTCATCATCAGGATAGATAGTCATCGAAAACTCAAAAATAATGGTGTTTGGTGGAATTATTGAAAGGCTGAAATCGGTATTTGTTTCCCGGGATGTATCCGGGAATTCATAACTAAGCTTACCTGTCCACAGGTTTTTTGTAGCAGGTTGGATTGCCAATGCCTGCTGTTCATAACGTGTCTGCATTTCACTCAGCGTTCCCAGAACCTGGTCATATATGTTTACCATCTTCCTGGGCTTATTAATGAAATAGTATTTTACTGTACGGTTCATTGCATCATATGTATACCCATGGCTTTTGATAATATCAATATATGTTTCTACAGAGTCTCTTGTTGAAAATTTACTTACTATCTTAGGAATTGTCAGCAATCCGTCAGCTAAATAAACATCAGTAAGAATTGAGATAAAATCTTTTTCGGGTATCAGGTCTTTATTCTCTGCATGTGATTCAATTTTATTATAACATGCACCTGACAATAACATCATAAGTAAAAATGTGAGCATTATTTTCATTCTGATACAGGTGATATTTTCAATTCTGTTTCTCATTCTTATTAAGGTATTTCTTAGTCAGAAACCTTACCGGGTACCATGCTGCCATAAATCCGATCAGGAGAACTGTTCCCGAAACAATTACGAAATCTTTAATCTTAATTACGACAGGGTATGCGTTCATTATAAGAGTGTCGCTTTGAAGCTTTATAAACCCGAATGTCTGCTGAAGCCAGCAGACGATAAATCCAAGTATTAATCCCGCAACAGCTCCTATGAAGGATATCATCCACCCCTCGAAAATAAATATCTTCCTGATCAGGTTGTTGTCAGCTCCAAGACTCCTGAGTATCTCAACATCGCGCTCTTTTTCAATTATCAGCATTGTGAGCGACCCGATAATGTTAAATGAGGCTATAAGAAGAATAAAGGTAAGAATAAAGAAAATAGCCAGCCTCTCTGAACGCATAACCTTATAGAATATCTCCTGCTGCTCAAACCTGTTCTGAATTATATAATCCCTGCCGAAGATTTTTTCTGCATTCTTCTTAACATTTTTCGCAATGGCATCAGCAGTGAATTTTATTTCTACAGAGCTGATCCCCTGCTCATTTTCGATAAGCTGCCGGGCAAAATCCAATGGCAGGTAAATGTACTTTGTATCATAACTCTGTTCTATCTGAAATATTCCGGAAGGAAAGATATATTGCCTGCTGAATGCTTCCTCAGGCGATGGATTAACTCCGGCAGCTCTCCTGGGGACCCAGATCTGTAAAGGTGTGATGAAATTCACCCTTATACCCAGATTCTGGGCAATTCCTATGCCGGGGATTGCCCATGATCTTCCATTGGGCGACTTAAGCTTGAATTCCCCTTCCCACATGGAACTGTCTATACCAGTCACTTTGGTGTAGTTATTATCGACTCCTTTTATAGTGGCGATACATTGCCTGTCGCTGTATTTCAACAGGGCGTTCTCTTCTATAGTAAGGGAATAGCATGATACCCCGTCGATGTTTGAAAGAAGTTTAAGCTTTGATGAGTCGGGAATAAAAGTTTTACCCAGGGCAGGTGTTATTTTCAGATCCGGATCAAAAGTATTAAAGATAGAACTGACCAGTTTTTCCAGACCATTAAATACCGAAAGGACTATAATCAGTGCCATTGTGCCTATAGCTACTCCTGCTACAGAAACTGAAGAAATTACATTTATGGCATTCCGCGATTTCTTTGCGAATAAATATCTTTTTGCTATGTAAAGGGAGAGCTTCACTTTAATTGCTTTCTTGCAGTTACCAGCAATCCGGTTCCTGTTTTATTTGTTATACAAATATCAAAAATGTTCAGAATTAATGAAACGGGAATTGCAACAAGGAAATAGAGGGGCAGCAAAAAGAAAAACAAGTGAGATGTATTAAGCATTTTTACAGGATATTTCATTGAAAGGTGCCATGAAATGTTGCCTGCTTTCCCGTACGTATAGGCTGTTTCAACATTATCAAAGCCCGCTTTAAAAAGCTTGCCGGTAATCTCCTTTATACTGTAACCGTTCCTGACATGCTCGTCGATAAATGATTCGTTATGATCGCCGTGTGTATCTGAACCCCCCCTGTCAGACGGAGTTGATATCAGCAGGATCCCGCCGGATTTCAGTGAAAAGTAAAAATTTTGAAATACCTTCTCATCCTCTTTAATGTGTTCCATTACATCTACCGAGAGGATAAGATCGTAAGCAGAGGGATTGTTAAACCGTGTAAGGTCGGCAGTTTCGAAAGTAACCCTTTCAGATAATCCGGTTTTTTTAAAAAATGTTTTGCACTCCTCAATCTGCTCTTCATTTATATCGATTCCTTCAATCCTCCAGCTTTTATTCATCCTGCACATGCGCCATGTGTACTGGCCGAAACCTGAGCCGGCATCAAGAATAACTGCCTGCGCCGGAAGTTCCTTTCGGTTTTTCCTGATTGCTTTTCTGACGTGCCAGGAACGGAGAAGAAGCTGGTCAAGAAGAGAATAAAATATTTTTCTCATGAATACTGGTCCTGAAAAGAACCTTCCAAGCGATCTCTTAATAGGTTCGTACTGCATAAATATCAGGATTTCAGCAACTTGTCTATCTTTTCGATATAATCAAGACTGTCGTCAAGATAAAATGCTATATCAGGAACAATACGGAGCTGTGACCTCACTTTATGTCCCAGGTCGAATCTTATTTTATGAGAATGATCCTGAACTGCCTTAAGTATATCGTTATGATTTGCTGAAGGGAAAATGCTTAAATAGATCTTTGCGAATGAGAGATCGGGGCTTACCCGTACCTTTGTAATCGAAATCAGCTTGCCCGGAGCATATTCGTTTCCTTTACGCAGGAAAATATCAGCAACTTCCTTCTGTATGAGTCTTGCAACTTTTTTTTGTCTTGTTGATTCCACAGCTTCTGATATTAAGTTGGGCAAAGGTACTAATTTCCCGGTTTTGCCAGGCTGCCAAAAAAGGATTACTTTTGCGGGGAATTTTTATCTGTTAGAATATGGAAACTGTAGTCAGCGGCATCAGGTCAACTGGCAATCTGCATCTGGGCAATTACTTTGGAGCGGTCAGGAATTTTAACAAGATGCAGAAGGAAAATCAATGCTTTTTCTTCATTGCTGATTATCACGCCCTTACTACTCATCCCAAGCCCGATGACCTTCATGGTAATATTAAACAGGTGCTTGCTGAATACCTTGCCTGCGGAATTAATCCGGAAATAGCAACCATCTTCATTCAGAGCGATGTCCCGGAAGTGACTGAATTGTACCTGTTGCTCAATATGAACGCCTATGTAGGTGAACTTCAGAGAACAACATCATTTAAGGAAAAGATAAGGAAACAACCTGACAATATAAATGCCGGACTTCTTACCTACCCTGTGCTTATGGCAGCCGATATAATTATTCACAGGGCAAACAAAGTACCTGTTGGAAAAGACCAGGAGCAGCATCTTGAAATGACCAGGCGATTTGCCAGACGATTCAATACTATATATGAAGTTGATTATTTCCCTGAACCTGTTGCCTATAATTTCGGAGAAAAACTTCTTAAAATACCAGGACTTGACGGAACAGGAAAAATGGGAAAGAGCGAGGGCAATGGAATATTTCTTGCCGATACTCCCCAGGAAATAAGAAAAAAAGTAATGAGAGCGGTGACAGATACCGGTCCGCAAACTCCCGGCGAAAAGCCTTCGGAACCTGTAAAAAACCTTTTCACCATTATGAAGGTTGTGTCAGATCCCTCTACTGTTAAATTTTTCACAGATAAACATGCATCATGTGAAATCAGGTATGGCGACATGAAAAAGCAACTTGCCGAAGATATTATAAAGGTCACAGACCCGATAAGGGAAAGAATTACAGAGATCCTTGCTGATAATAAATACCTTGCAAGAGTTGTTTCACAGGGGGCAGAAAAAGCCAGGGCAAATGCTTCAAAAACAATTCGCGAAGTCAGGGAGATTATAGGATACAAGCCATTTTAAGATAAAAAAAGAAAGCCAGGCTTTTGGCCTGGCTGAACTTGAAGGATCAAGTATATGATTGAGATTGCCTGTGTACATATATAATTTCAAATTACGTGCCAAACCCGATCCAAAAGAAATAATTTCTTCTTTTTTTGTTTCCTTAAAATTTAATTCTTATTGAAGTTATGAGGTTGCGCCCGGGAGCTGCGATCCCTGAAGAGTAGGGACGATAGCGCAGGTCAAGAATATTCTCAAGGCCTGCCAGAATTTTAAACATGTCAAAAACGTCATAGGAAACCTTGAAATTCAATGTAAACCACCCCGGGGACCAGGGATTTCCATTTGCATCAGACGCATATAGGTAAGGCTTTTCAATTTCAGAAGGGGCCATTTTCTCAAATTTCTTCGGACCGTTATAATCTGAGTACAGATCGGCTTTGAATTTCGTTTTTTCATAAATCAGATGTGCCGATCCGAAAAGTGGGGCAGAATGTCTGAGGGGAATGCGGTTTTCTTCAAATCCTTCAGTGACATTCAGGGCAGAGGTTATTTTAATGTATTCTGCAAGATTGATCTGGATAGTCAAATGGATGCCATAAACCTTTGCTGATCCTGCATTCGTAATGGCTTCAACCTTGCTTAATTCCCCCAGGTAAACTATTGAATCGCGGCCGTTAAAAAGAAAATCATGCCTTACCATCGCATTTGCCAGCCATGTGTAAAATACAGTGAATTCTGTCCTTACAATGTTTCCGAAGTCCTTTGTTACACCAAAATCGATATTATATGCATATTCGGGTTTTAGGCCGGGATTGGGAACGACAACAATCCCGGGAGCTGAATCAAAAACTTTACCGGCATCATCAAGATTGGGTGCTCTGAACCCGGTTGAGGCGTTCAGGCTTAAGTTTAGCTTATCATTTACCCTGAATACCATCCCTGCCTCACCTGTAACGGCTCCATTGGATATATCAATTCGAGTAAAGGGAAAGCTGTACCACGAATTATCAGCAATTGTGGAACGGAGGCTCACATGGTTATAACGCAAACCTGTGTTAAGTGTAAGTCTGCCGGTAAGATTATTCTTATAACCCGCATAAAAAGAAAAGCTGCTGTACTTGTTGCTTCCGTCAGGGTACCTTGATCCTGCCGGGAATATTTCACCGGTATCGATATTCCTGGTCTGAGCTGTCGATTTTATATTATTATAGTCAGCTTCGAAACCATAATATACCAGTTCCCTGTCATTGTTGAATTTCCTGTCAAAATCAAGGTTCAATGACAGGATAGCAAGCTTTTCAGTTTGTTCGTTAATAACGGGATTACCCAGGTTTCTGTCGTGCCTGCTCTCCATGTAATTCTGGAGTGCGGCTGTAATCCGGAACTCATCAAATAGTTTATTTCCCCTGTCAAAAGTCACTTGCAGATTATTCATCATCCACTTCTGAGGGCCATAATACCAGTCGCCATATCTGAGCTTCCCTGATTTATACTGAATCAACCTGTCATACCTCGGAACATCCGATAGCCTTGAATAGTGGTTAGAGATAACAATATCGATGCCTGGCGCAAGCTTTAGCCTGAGCTTATTCATGGTATTAAGCTGCTTATACCCCGAGCCAACCTGGATTTCAGGGTCCGGATTCGCAATGATAACATCCTGGGATCCAGTTCTCCTGACATATTCATTGCGTAGATATTCAGGGTGTTTTACGGATCCCATTTTTAAGTCATCAAATCCTGACCAGCTGATGCTGGTGAGAAAAGCTATCTTTCTGGTCCCCGCATTAAAATCGAGATGCAGGGTTTTTTCCCTGTCCGCAGTTGAATACCGCATAAGGGCATTACTCCTGAAATAAGGGCTTTCGCCTGTTGAGAGCAGTGCTTTCTTCGTATGAAAATCCATTACCCCGCCAATAGCATCGCTTCCATATACCACGGCACCAGGGCCGAATATGATCTCAGCGGATTCAATTGCAGATGGATCAAGGGAAATGATATTCTGGATATTTCCCTCCCTGTAAATGGCATTATTCATTCGAACACCATCAACCACTATCAGGACACGGTTTGTAGCAAATCCTCTTATCATCGGGCTTCCGCCACCGAGCTGGCTCTTCTGGATAAATATTTCATCAGATATGCCTGCAAGATCAGCTGCAGTCTGAGGACTAAGAAATTCTATCTCCGGCATGAGGAGTGTGGTTATTTTATTTGGTACTTCATTCTTATCCTGCTCCCAGCGGTTGGCGGAAATTACAAACTCATCAAATGCAAATATTTTTCTTTTGAGCTTTACAAGATAACCTGAGCTTTTTAGTTCATCAGGGGTGAGGCAAACTTTTTCATATGTAAAATGTTGAAAGCAAATGACTTTTTCATCACTGAATGCTGCTATGTCTGCCCTCCCGGACTTGCCGGAATAGATATATTTTGTTAAATTTTTATTTAGAATGGCAACATCTGAAACGGGTTTTGAATCCTCATTGTCAACGATGGTAACGACCTGAGATAAATTTGTTTGAATTGCAGCAAAAGTCAAGATTACTGTGATCAGAAAGTTTTTCATTCATACAGATATTACCGGTTCTAAAATTAGTAAAAACTAAAACTGAAGATTAACTTTTGATGTTTTAAAGAATTGAAAAATGCAGAGCTCTGTTGCCATTTGGTTAATGATTCTCATTTATTGCTTAATTTTGAATTGATCAAACCAGAAATCTGTCAGTGGGTAAACGCACCGCAATCATTTCAGTAATAATACTTGTCGCAGGGCTGGCAGTTCTGGGATACTTCATGCAACAGGGAAGAATAAATTATTTCACCGACCCCTACAAGTCAATCTCACCTTCTGCAGCTATAATTATCGAAACACCAGATCTGCAAAGCTTTATCAATTCTGTAACCACCGGCAAAGGGCTGACTGGGGAAGCCGGAAAGGTAAAGGAATTCGGGCTCCTTAGCAAAAAGTTAAAATATCTTGCAGATCAGATGAATAAGCCCCAATACCAAAAGATAATCAACAGAAGTCCTGCAATTATCTCTTTTCACCCTTTCGTGTCAGGGAGGCTGGAGCTGCTTTCATCTATGGCTGTTCCGCCCGATTTAAAGACCCGGCAGCTTAAGGATATCCTCAGGCAATCGGGAATAAGATCAATTAATGAAACTGACGCTCATGGAACCAGAATACTTGAAGTGCCGTATACTGTTGACACGCAGAACGATACTGCTTTTTTTTCTGTCGTTTCCGGTTTAATGCTCTGCAGTACAGAAAGAAGTCTGATAAATGATGCAATTTCCCGTACCGGCAATGAGGATGATATAAGGTCCGTTCCGGGATTTTCAAAAGTACTGCTTGCTGCAGGTAAAAATGAAGATAAGATATTTGTAATCTTCAGGAATCTACAGAACCTGTTCAAACCAGTGTTCAGGGAAGAATTTGCATCATTTGCTGCGGATATTGGAAGGCTTGCAGGATGTTCAGGCGGGGATATATATATTACCGACAAGGGGCTGGTCCTGAGCGGCTATACCGAAAGCCTTGATACGCATGAGTCCCTTTTCAAATTCAAATCAGGTATGGCGGGGACATTCCATACATACAAAATCCTTCCTTCCGGGACCATCCTGTTTGAGTCGCTTAATAAAAATGCTGTAACAGTTCCTTCAGTACCGCAGGAAAACAGGGCGGCAAAACTTGCTTTGAAGCTTCGTGAATATACAGGTGATGAAATAACCAGGGCGATCATTGATATTAAAGGCAGACCGGTAAGTGACAATAACCTGATAATTTATGAACTTAAGAACAGATCATATGCAGAAAAAATATTCCTTGATGATATAAACCCTGATATTAATAAGGATAATATTTATTTTTTCAGGCCCGACGACCAGGTAAATATACCTGTATATCAGACACCTTTCACTGGATTTGCTGCAGCGATGATGCCGGGTTTTCAGAAGAACATCAATGACTCATGGTTTGCATTTTATGATAACTACCTGATAACAGGCAGCTCATACATAACCATCTCCAGGCTGCTCTATGACAATCTCCTGAATAAAACGCTGGCTAACGATCTTGCCTACAGGGATTTCGAATCGACTCTTCCAAGTATTGCAGGCTATTACCTGTATCTTGTTCCATCCAGGATAATCGATTACCTGGCTCCATATCTGAATGACAATCTGATCAGGGACCTCAGGGCAAACATGAATTCCCTGGACAAGATCCCGGCAATCGGATACCAGATCGTTTCAAGCAATAATATGATTTACAACAGTTTATCCGTTAGATTTAAAGATGAAGCGAGAATAGAATCCAATACTGAATGGGAAACTTTGCTTGATACCATCGCTGCAATCAAGCCATTCTTCTTTACTAATCACCTGACCGGGGCAAAAGAAATTTTCATTCAGGACCTGAACAACAATGCCTACCTTATAAATGTTGCAGGGAGGATCCTGTGGAAAGTGCCGCTGGGCGAGAGGATAAAAGGCAGTATTTATATGATTGATTATTTCAGGAATGGCAAATACCAGCTACTATTCTCAAGTGAAAACTTTTTACACCTTCTTGACAGGAATGGAAATTATGTTGAAAGATATCCGGTCAGGCTGAGATCACGTGCAACCAATTCACTGGCTCTTTTCGACTATGATAATGACAGGACTTACAGACTTCTTATAGCTGGGGAAGATAAAATGATATATGCTTACGATAAAAGCGGAAATGTGGTAAAAGGATGGAAACCTTTCAGGACCACAGGAACTGTAAAATCAGAAATATCCTGGTTCAGGGTATCAGGAAAGGATTACCTGGTTCTGGCAGATGAGAGCTCTGTTTACCTGCTTGACCGCACCGGAAATATCAGGCTCAGCCTGAAAGAGCCGGTTACCAGGGCCGCGAATTCTGCAATAAGGCTTATTCAGGATTCCCCTTCATCGCTGGTGTGCACTGCCCCTGACGGAACCGTCCAGCTGATCCATTTTGACGGAAGCGTCACAAAATTCAGCCTCAGAAAACTATCTGTTGACCATTCATTCGATTTTTTTGACGTAAATGGTGACGGCTTTGGTGAATATATTCTCATTGATAAAGGGATATTGTATCTTTATAATCATAACAGAACCGAAATTTTCACAAAACAATTCAGCTCGGGAAAGGTGGGTGGCCCTATAAACTTTATTTTTTCATCGTCCGACAGAAAGATCGGGGTCATCGATATAAATAAAAATCTTATCTACCTGATCGACAGCAACGGGGACACAATGACAGGATTTCCATTAAAAGGAGCATCAATGTTCTCAATAGGAAAGTTGTCGGATAAAAGCGGATGGCATCTGATAGTTGGCGGCACCGACAGATTCCTTTATAATTATAAGCTTGATACTGAGATTAAATGAAAATGGTATGAGAAGGAAGCTACTGACCTTGATTACAATTATATCGGTTTTAACGGCAACCGGCTGTGTTAAGGATACATATAATATGGACAGGCTCTCCAAAAGGGCCCATCTGTCACCTTCTTTCGCAATATCTGCAGTCAGAGGTGATATTTCTCTCAGCGATCTTTTAGAACCCGGCGACACAGTTATATTTGAAAGTGACAGCTCCGTCAAGATCGTCTTTGAGAAGGATTCGATCATTGAATTCAAACTGGCCGACTATTATGATCTTAATGATATGGTCTCGTTCCACCAGACTTATCAGATAGGTGAAATAAAACTGGCTCCATTCACAGGATCTGTTTATCCTCTTACCACCACTGGTGAATTGCCTTTTTCAGTTTTTTCAAATTTCGAAAATGCTACCCTGAGCCAGGGAGTTATTGATATAACTGTTAAGAACAGAACTGCTGCGGTGATTAACAATATTACAATAACCCTTTATAATGCCTCTCCCCGGCAGCAGATTGGAAATCAGGCAATAATAACTGCAATCAATCCGGGTCAGAACGGAACAGCCACCATAAACCTCGCAAACTTTACTCTCGTAAGGAATTCATTAAGAGCCGCGTTTGTCATCAGCGGAGGCCCCGGTATGGTACTGAACGGTTCGAACCTTGAAATTGGTATTACCGGCAGGGATATGAAAGTCAGATCGGGCAGGGTGGTTGTGCCTCCTCAGACAGTAGAATCTCTCGATGGACATGATACAATTCTTTTTGATCCGGGAGCCGATGTTGAAATCAGCGTTATTAAAATGAATGCAGGAAACCTGTCATATTCAATTAATTCAGGTTCCCCTCTTAAATCAAAAGTTGACCTTACACTGCCAACAGCATTACGCTCCGGAGTTCCTATAACCATGTCTCTGACAGTAAATCCGGGATTCCCCCTGAACGGGAATATTTCTGTTGATAATTCAACCGTCAACCTGGGAACTATTACAACTCATCCTTTTAACATGGCCCCGGTCGATTATCAGGTTGAAATAAGTTCCGATGGCAGCCTGATTAATTTTAACAGCGCCGATAACATAATTATTGATTTCAGCCTTCTTAATCCGGATTTTGATTTTGTAAAAGGGTATTTTGGCCAGAAGACTGAAACCCTGGAACCAGATACGCTGGACCTTGAAATAAAGGATATCCTGAATCATATCACCGGAGACTTTTTGCTTTCCAGTCCCAAAATAAGGCTTAATTATTCAAATTCCTTTAGCCTTCCTGTGCTTCTGGACCTTCAGGCTACGGGATACAGAAAGACAAAAACAGTTAACCTCGGACTCGACCCTGATACGCTGAAATACCCGGCTGCTCCGGCACAGAGAGACATAACAGCTGTCTTTACAATTGATAAATCCAATTCATCATTGCCTGAGCTGGTTTCTATGCCCCCCGAAAAGATCCGTTTTGCCGGCACTGCAAAAATAAATCCTAAGGGTAACACGGGTGCCAGAAATAATTACCTTTTCGGGAACAGCAGGTTTATTGGCTCGCTTGAAATAGAGGTACCCCTTGAATTCAGGATCAACAATCTGCAATTTGCCGACACCGTAGATAATTTCCTTAAGTCAGAAAATTCCGGAGACTCACCTCTCAGACCTGAAGATTTTGAATTCCTCCGTATCGATATAGCCGCTAAGAACGGATTCCCTCTGGGGGTATCTCTCAGCATGATACTTTATGATTCGGTAACCGGGAAGAATAAAAATACAATCACTGCGAATGATATTCTTAAACCTGCAGCTGTCGATGGAAGTGGTAAAGCCACCACTCCCGCTGATTGTGCTACCAGCATTGAGATAACTAAGGATTTCTGGAATTCAATTGACGCTGCTGACAAAATAATATTCATGTTTACCCTGAACTCAACTGAAAACGGGTCCAAAGATGTCAGGATCTATTCAGGATATAAGATAAATTTCAAAGCAGCACTCGTTTTAAAACCGGATATCCGGATTGATATGAATTGAACCTCAATAACCTGACAGTCATGATCAAGCTTACGAAATATATTCTCCTGCTGGTACTGGGAATGTCCTTCCTCGATTCCCAGGCACAGAACAGCCAGGTTCTTTATTACATGAATCTTTCCCAGAATCATCTCCTGAACCCGGCTCTCAGACCCTCAAACACCTTTTACCTGGGTTTACCTGCATTATCAGGAATTGAAATAAATGTAAACAACAATTTTGTAAACTTTTCGGATGTTTTCATGAAGAGCACTACCGGCGATTCTGTGATCTCCATTTTTCATCCGGATTATGATATAACAAAATTCTTATCCAAAATTAAAGATGTAAACTCGCTAGAACCGCGGGCACTTGTTCAATTGTTCGGGCTTGGGTTCACTGCAGGCAAGGATCTTTATGTATTCCTTGATGTCAACGAAAGAGTGGAAGGGAATGTAGCAATCCCCGGAGATCTTTTCAGGCTCGGCCTTGGGGGAAATGAACAATTCGTCGGAAGCAGGATTGAACTTTCATCTTTAAGGGGAGATGCAAAATATTTCAGGGAAGCTGGTCTGGGATTCTCAAAGAATATTACCGGCAGGCTGCGCATTGGTGTCAAGGGCAAGGTTTTATTCGGGATGGCAGCGGTATCAATTGATAATAAATCACTCGGGATCACCATAAACGAAGATTATACCCATACTTTTGATGCTGACCTTACAGTTAATGTCAGTGCTCCGCTTGAGGCTTATATTAATTCTGCAAATAAATTAGACAGTCTTGTTTTTGATGAGAAACGATTCAATTCCGGACGTAAGGTTGTTGATTACCTTTTTAAATCTCCCAATCTGGGCTTCGGAATGGATATCGGAGCTGAATACAGGTTAACTGACCGGCTGAGAATATCTGCTGCTGTAACAGACCTTGGCTATATCAACTGGAAACGGGACCTTTCCAACCTGAAAGCTGAGAGTAGCTTCAATTTCAGTGGCATAGACCTCCTGGATGTTTATAACGGGAAAATGACCTTTGACTCTTTGGGTACAATGCTTCTGGATTCACTTAAAAACTCTTTTCATCTTACTGATTCAAAAATACCCTTTACGACATACCTTCCTCTCGGCGTTACATTAGGCGGAAGCTTTAACCTTACAAAAAGCTTTTCAGTTGGAGTCTTATCTTATTCCAGGTTTATAGGTAAACAGATTAAAGAAGCGCTTACATTATCGGCTAACTTAAACTTTGGCAATTATTTTTCGACAAGTATTGCTTATACTGCTGCAAATCAAAGGTATGATAACCTCGGTTTAGGACTTGCTTTCAGGCTGGGCTGGTTCCAGATCTATGCCCTTGCTGACAGGATACCTGTAACATGGAATAAAATAACCTCCGGTGAAGGAAATTACCCTGTGCCGGTAAGCTGGAATACCATACATACAAGGTTCGGGATGAATCTTGCATTCGGCAACCGGCCGGAGAAGAAGAATGATAAGCCAATGCTGGTGGTTGAATAATATCAGCAGGGATATGTTGCTTTTATTCCGAATATTTCTGATATCCCTGATAATCTACCTGATAATCAGGGCTTTTTCAAGATATAATACCATCGGAGAGGATGAAAAGAAGGATCCTTTGACCGGTAAGAAGGAGAACACCCGGAAGATTTCTAAAAAGACAGGAGAATATATTGATTTTGAGGATAAAGACAAGTAGAGTAACCTGTCATTGTTCAGATTGTTTTAATTGTTTGGCAAGAGCATTTGCAAATACAAATTCATTTAAAATTGCACAGTCGGAATGAAGTATTTCATGCTTGGTTCCTTCCCAGCATTTCACCCCTTCATTTATAAACACAATCTTTTCTCCGATCTCCATCACCGAATTCATATCATGCGTATTGACAATGGTGGTCATACCATATTCTTCAGTAAGCTCTTTGATAAGCTCATCGATAAGTATTGCAGTAAGAGGATCAAGACCTGAGTTGGGTTCATCGCAAAAAAGATATTTGGGATTCAATGAGATAGCCCTGGCAATTGCAACCCTTTTCTTCATGCCTCCCGACAATTCTGAAGGGAACATCTTATTGGCATTAAGAATGTTGACGCGATTAAGGCAAAAATTGACCCTTTCAGTTTTTTCCTCCATATTCTTGCCGGTGAACATATCGAGAGGAAATCTGACATTCTGCTCAACTGTCAGGGAATCAAACAGGGCACTGCCCTGAAAAAGCATTCCCATCTCCTTGCGGATTTCCTGTTTGGCAGTAAAATCAAGTTTATTAAACTGGACATCCTCGAACCATACTTCACCGGTTTCGGGTTCATGGAGACCTGCAATTGATTTGAGAAGTACTGTCTTGCCTGAACCGCTACGACCAATAATAAGATTTGTTTTCCCGCTCTCAAAGTTGACGGAAACATTATCCAGGACTCTTTTGCCGCTTAATGTCAAATTGAGATTCCTGACCCTTATCATGAGAGGAGAAGTTGGGTTAAAATTACATTAAACAGAAGTATCATAACACTGCTGAAAACAACGGCTTTAGTGCTTGCACGTCCCACCTCAAGCGACCCTCCTTCAACATAATATCCCTGGAAAGAGGAAATGCTTGTGATAATGAAAGCAAAAAATACCGTCTTTATCATTGAATATGTAATATAATAAGGTACAAACGCATATTGAATCCCGTAAATGAAATCCTGCGAGGTTATGACCCCTGAAAGCGTACCTGCGATCCAACCGCCAAGAATACCGACTGTAATGCTTATAAGGGTCAGAAAAGGATTAAACAGAAGAGTGGCAATTATTTTTGGTAAAATAAGATAAGATGCAGAATTAACTCCCATCATTTCAAGAGCGTCGATCTGTTCAGTCACCCTCATGGTTCCGATTTCCGAAGCAATATTTGAACCTACCTTCCCGGCAAGGATAAGTGCTGCAACTGTTGAGGAGAATTCAAGTATAATGGAATCACGGCAACCCAGACCAATCAGGTAAGTCGGATATATAGGATTTTCAGTATTATATGCGGTCTGCAGCGTGATCACCGCGCCCATAAAAAACGAAATAATGGTAACGATACCTATAGAGTTCAATCCAAGGTATACCATTTCCCGCATTGTCTGCCTGTAGTAAAGAGAAGGTTTTTCCGGCTTCGAGAATACTTTTCTGAGCAGCAGGAAATATCTTCCGAGTTGTGTAAAAAACTTAATCATGAAGTGTGACAAACAGGAGTCAAAATTACGAATATTTACTGTATTTACCTTACCCCTGGTTTTTAAGCCTTGGCATATTAACTATATTTGTAAAATTGTTGAAGATAGAATTCAGGTTTAATTAATTAGTTATGGACAACAGGTATGTAATTATTATGGCCGGTGGGGTAGGGAGCCGATTCTGGCCTTTGAGCCGGAGGGAAAAGCCCAAACAGTTCCTCGATATCCTTGGTACGGGAGAAACGCTTATTCAACAAACTTTCCGGAGGTTTAAAGCCACCTGTCCCGAAAACAACATTTATGTCGTTACAAGCGAAGCTCATAAAGACATGGTTGTTGAACAACTTGGCATCGGTCCGTCAAATGTAATTGCCGAGCCATTTCGCCGGAATACTGCCCCATGCCTTGCATACGGCACCTTCAGAATATTAAACGAGAATCCTGATGCAGTGATAGCGGTGACTCCGGCTGATCATCTTATTGTTAAGGAGGAAGAGTTCTGCAAGGTTATTAAAGAAAGCATGGATTTTGCAGCAGAGAATAATGCACTTCTGACCCTGGGAATCAAGCCTGACAGACCAGAGACAGGATATGGATATATTCAGGCCGACCGCAAGAAAACAGTAAAAGGTTATGATAATCTTCTCAAGGTTAAAACATTTACCGAGAAACCCAATATTGATCTGGCAAAAGTATTTATTCAAAGCGGTGATTTTTATTGGAATTCAGGGATATTTATCTGGAACATAAAGGCCATTCTCTCGGCTTTTGAAAAATATCTCCCTGATATGTTTATGGCATTTGATGAAGGTAAGAAGCTATTCGGAACAAAGCAGGAAAAGATCTTTATACGCAGTACATACACTGAATGCAAAAGCATATCCATAGACTACGGGATCATGGAAAAGGCTGAAAATGTATTTGTGATGTGTACTGATATCGGATGGTCCGACCTGGGGACATGGAGCTCTCTGTATGATCATTCATCTGTTGACAATAGAGGTAACTCGGTTGTAAGAGGAAATGTCTTTTCTTACGATAATAAGGGCAACATTTTTAACATAAAGCCCGGAAAGGTAGCTGTAATCCAGGGACTGAAGGATTATATCGTTGTGGATTCAGATGATGTGATACTGATAGTTAAAAAGGAAGAGGAGCAGAATATCAAGAATTACCTGGAGGATGTAAAGAAAGAAACGAACGAAAAATTCTTGTAGCGACTGCTTTAATAAAAGACTGCAAGACCGTAAGACAAAAAAAAGGGTGCCGATTACCAGCACCCTTTTTTTAAGACTTATATTCTAATATTCCCAGAGGTCGTGTTCTAAATTAAACAATTCAGTTTTAAGCCTTTCGGCTTCAAAGAGGGAAGCTTTGCCGACTGTATAATCGCTTATGAACCTGTCGTCATATACGTTTGATTCGCCGTAAATAATGCTTCCGAATCTTCTTTGCATAAAAAGATCATCATAAGAAATTCTCTGTGCGTCGTTGTTGCTTCCGAAAGCCTCATGTTTGGCAAGTATATCTCTTATATCATCAAATTTGATCCAGAATAATGGTTTCCTCAGGGGCCTCTGAAGATCAGGATCTATTCCAAGCCAGTACGGCATTATAGCAATGATCCTAACGTCGAGCTTTGATAGCTTTTTATCGAAATAATACTCTTCATAAACCAGTAATTGCTTTACATCCTCAGGTTTTGACGCTTCAGTTATTATTGAATCCCTGAAATTTCCCTGGGCGTCGATCTGTATTTGCTGGCGCCTGGTGGTGGCTCCCATATTTTTTTCAATCTCCTGGTAGGTGGTGGGGACATCTGAATTGCCCGGATCAAAAGCATTAATGTTGCCTGCCTTTATCTCGTCAAGAATGATCCTGATGAAGCTTTTCCTGCCATCACGGGTAGTTACGGTTGGATAATATAAAGGTTGATTGATCTTTTCCCTCAGATCGATCAGACGATAGTATCTCTTTGACCAGACAACATCCGCTTCTCTCAGATAGGCATAATCTATTTTTTTTGCATCTGGTATCGATTTCTGGTAAATATCGCCAAATGATGACTGACCGCATACAATTCCCACACCAAAAGTCAGCGCGATAAATCCCATGAAAATTTTCTTGTTCATATGTCTGAAATTAGAATTTATTATTCAATCTTAAACACACACGGGTTAAGGTCAACTTGCTTACCGTCAGGACCCACCGCTTTTATATCTTTAATTGTAAGATATTTACCACGTGCAAGACTTGATATAAGCTGTTTTTGTTCTGCTGTTATTGTACTGCTTGTACTGGGTTTCTCAAAATCGCCCAGATTACTGGTGGTCAGGATGCTGAATCCTGTAACATTATATACCAGGTCAAAGTCAAAATCGGGAAGAACTGCAAAAACACCTGCCTGGGCAACTGCTGTATTTTTAGGTACATTGCCGCCTGTTTTTCCGGCAAATCTTGCTTCAGGCTTTGGAAGAGGTTTTACCCTGAATTCTCTCATTCCGTGATTTACAGTTTTACCATTTTCAACCGAGGAAACATTAATCTGTACCATTTGACCCTGCTGAGCTGTAGGTTTGATCGCCCAGTTTCCCCTGAAATTCTCTCCTTTTGAATTTTTGACCTTTTCGGTAGTAACTGTACCGTTTACTACGGAGATCCTTATCTTATCCGAACCAACTCCCGGAACAGAAACATCAATAGGATTGGCTATCCCCTGATACATAACGTTCATAGCTGTAGGTGATACCACAACATTAGGTTCACCGACAGAATATGCCGAGCTGAAGGGATATTCCTTTATAGAGCCGTCCGGAGCTTTGAGAGCGATAACACCTCCCCAGCTTTTTTGTCCCAGCGAACCTGCCCTGACAGAATAGATACCCTTTCCGGTTTCATCAAGTGGAAGCTGCAGGTCGCCAACCATTATTTTAGGGGTTTGAGTTGAGTCCTGAGCAGAAATAAAGACCTGGGCCCGGTATTCACTGCCCAGCGTCACATAGTTTGAAGTTAAGGGAACAACTATTGCACCCAGTTTGTTGAATTTGAATGAAGAAGCATCTATCTGTCCGTAGAGGTAGTTCAGGACTTCAGTTTCAGCGTTCCTTACGTCGACCTGCATTTTTGACAGTATACAAACAACAGCGACGAGGGGAAGTGTCTGGAAAGTAAGATTTTCCCAGCGTTCAACTTCACCATCCTCATTCTTGGCATCATCAGTATTCAGGCTGGCTTTTATTGCATCTTCTGCTGTGGGATTCTTACCTTCAAGGGTAGTAAGAAGGAAATCCTTATATGTGACCATCAGAGCTTTAAGGTTATTAGCTTTCCCGTTTTCATTTGCACCAATAAGAATTTCAGATGGTACGTTGGTGTCATCAATAAATTTAACCTCTTCAATAAACACCTCATTACCTTTTACAGCCGGAGTATCATCTCCTTCCCTGGTCTTGATGATCTCGATCTTAAGTCCCTGCATATAGTTAAATATCTCATCAGAACGTTCCTTTACAGCATAGGCTGTAGTCTTGTATCTGCCTGCCTTAGTAGGATTCTCAGCAGCGGCCCTGTCAAACTCACTGTAAATGAGATTATTCTTTTTAATATAATTTGCAGTAGTAAGAGTCAGGCCCTTATCAACCTTTTTAAATGCTTCCACGGCTTCCTTGGATACGTTGAGAGCGAGCATGGCGGTAAGTACCAGGTACATCATACCGATCATTTTTTGCCGCGGAGATAGCTTTTCGTGAGCCATTTTGTAGGTATTTTAGTTAGGTAAACTAATGCTGTATTATTTAACATTCATAGCAGCAAGCATATTTCCATATACATTATTTAATGCCGACAAATTGTCATTAAGCCTGGTAATCTGTTCCCGGTATTTTTTAGTATCGCCTGCGGAATCGGTAAGATCTTTCATAAGACCCTGCAAACCTTTGTAAAGAGATTCTGATTCCTTAATATGTTCGTCAGCGCCTTTTTTCTGGAGCTCGTAAGCTGTATTAAGGGCAGACAGGTTTTTATTCAGAGATTCAAGTTGCTGCTGGTATGATTTTCCTCCCATTTCAATGGTTGACAATGATTCCGCAATATTCTTATAGTTAGAACCGGTTTCATTGATTATTTTGGAAGTTGTCTGGTAGGAATCAGCAAGCTTTCCAAGCGACTCATTTGCAGTATTAATAGTACCCAGATATTTTGATGAAGCAGAAGTAATATCGCCCATGGCATTTATATTAGCTGTAGAGTCGCCAAGCTTTTTCATTCCTACTCCCAGCTTCTGGAAAAGCTCCGGGGTTATCTCTGCTTTTTCGAGCATCTCATCAAATTTTGCGAGAGCTGCTGAACCGGCACCTCCTCCGCCACCGATTGCACCGCGTTGTCTTCCATGAGAAGGTAATGCTTCTTCTCCTTCTTCAGGGATTCCTGCAAGTTCGGGATAGACCAGGGACCAGTCTACTTCTTCATGCAGAGGCTCAAAGGCTGAAAAGAAGAAAATAACCGATTCAGTCAAAAGACCAATAGTAAGCATTGTTCCGGCAAGTGGCCAGTGTTGTATTTTAAACAATGCACCGACGATTACGACGGAAGCACCCAAACCATAAAGTTTTGCGATGAAATTCTTCCACCCGCTGCTTTGTACTAATTCTGCTAGGCTCATATACCTGATTATTTTAAGGTTATTTCAATATTTATAATTCTGCTCCAATATAAGATCTTACATTGCGGAATCCAACATAAGGTTTGGTTGAATCCTGGTACTCATAATCCCTTGCGCTGGTCTGAAGGAAATAAGCAATATCTTTCCATGAGCCGCCACGGATGACTTTACGTTTCATAACAGGAGGATCCTGGGGTGTGGCGTTATATTCATAGTTAGGCTGCAGATCATGTTCGAAAATGTATGCTGAAGGATGGTAGGCACAGCATGTCCATTCTGCTACGTTTCCTGACATATCATAGAGGCCGTACTCATTAGGTTCATATGATCCGACTTTCCCTGCATAGACATTTCCGTCATCAATATAATTTCCACGCAGAGGTTTAAAGTTGGCAAGGAAGCATCCTTTATAATTCCGGGTATAAGGTCCTCCCCAGGGGTAATTTGAAAGCTCGAGACCGCCCCTGGCAGCATATTCCCATTCCGTCTCAAGCGGAAGCCTGTATCTCTGAACATCTACAATTCCCTGTTTCCTCAGGGCGGTATTCATAAAGTCGGTCCTCCAGTTGCTGAATGCATTAGCCTGTAACCAGGAAATGCCAACAACAGGATAATCATCGAATGATGGATGCCAGAAATAGAGATCGGCCTGAGGATCATTGAAAGAATATGTGAAATCCCTTATCCAGCAGAGCGTGTCAGGGTAAATATTTATCAGATAATGCTTTATGAATGAAGAACGGTCCTTAACATCGGTCCGGGTACCGTCAATATTTGTAACCTGACCTTCATATTTCCCTGTATTATTCTGATAATCATAAACATACCTTGATTTAGCAGCCTGCTGGTAATCGACAATGAAGTAGGAATAATTGAATTTACGGACATCATACTGTTTTTTGCCGTTGAATCTCTCTTCAGGCGGGTAATACATTTCTTCGATAATTCCTCTGGTGGTTTCTTCTTCAGGGTCAATTTTTTCTTCCCAGTTAATGATATTGGGTTCAAGGATATTTCCTTCCCTGTCTACCATAAAATAATCCCTGTCAGCGATCTGTGCTTCACCAAGCTTTGTCCTGAGTATGGAATCGCGTACCCAGTATACGAACTGGCGGTATTTGTTATTTGTGATTTCTGTCTGGTCCATCCAGAATGCATCAACTGTAACTGATTTTGAGAGGCTATTCATTGCGAATAAAGCATCCTGGTCACTGGGGCCCATCATGAAATTGCCGGCAGGTATAAATGCCATCTCCATAGGTTCGGGCTCAAAGAATTTTTTCCTTCCTTCAACACCCGTAAGCTCACCGTTATTTGATGAGCCGCACCCACTCAACACGATTATAATTATCAGGCTAGTTAGGATTACCTTTTTCATATGTCTACAGAATTTATATTGCAAGTAAGTTAATTTTTTTTAATAATCATAAAAATCTGATACTTTTATATTTCATCGCGCTCTTTCCCAGCCCCAGATCAAAGCAGTAGTTAACCATAAATTCATGCGACCCGCTGGTGTTCTTTCTGATGTCCGACAACGGGAAATCATAAGAATAACCAATCCTGATCCCGTTATAAAGTTCAAAACCCACCATGCCGATCAATGCATCACCGGCCCTGTAAGAAACGCCGCCCCATACTTTTTTATTATATCTGACCTGCGAAGTGACATTGAATTGCGCTACTTTTCCATCACTGTATACGAAAAATGAAGGAAGAAGTTCGAAGGAAGGATTTGCCAGCTGAAGAGTGTAGCCTGCTGTTATGTAGTAATGTCTGCTTATATAAGTCTTAATTGTGCCGGCATCTTTTGTAAATTTAATTTTAGGTTGATTTATGTGAGTTACTGACGCGGCGGCATAGTATTTGTCGGATTTCAGAAACAGCCCCAGACCTGCATCAAAAGCTATGAAATTCTCTTTGGTTACCGGTATCAGCGGATCCTGGTCAGGAGGAGTAAAGCCATCAGCATTCGGGATGTTCCAGTCCGGATCAAGGGTTTTGCTCAGCATGCCAAGATTAACGCCGATGCCAAGCTTGCCGATACTGAGATCCATAAGATAAGAATATGCTGCAGAAAGGTTTATATCCTTGTCAAATCCCACATTATCCGATTCAATAAGCAGTCCGACCCCGCTTTTTATCCTGAATATCGATACAGGAGCGCTGACATTGAATACCAGAGTAGACGGTGCGCCTGCAAATCCTAGCCATTGCTGCCTGTCAAGAGCAGTCGCACATATCATTCCTGAAGTCCCGGCAACCCCCGGATTATAGGTAAGAGTATTGAACATGTAATGACTTGACAGCGGATCCTGCTGTGCAAATCCTAAACAGCTAAACATTAAAAAAAGAAATGCAATTTCAAATCTTTTCATTTCTTTATAAACCAAAGGTCTGATGCATATGTATTGACTCAGTAAAAATAAATAAAAATATAAAACGTAAACTATCTGGTTTTATTTATTTGAAATCAAAAAATATTCAATTTGATGAGCATGTTAATGTATTGGGATAAACATGCCCGAAGATAGGATAAACAAAGGAAATACCCCGGAAAATCAGTGTTTTATCCTGTTCGTTCCCTGCATCCACCTCTCCGGTACCTCGTTCCTGTTAGCCTTAAGATAATCTTCATGTGAACAGGAAATATAATTATTTCTGTCATTCCCTGCCCGCAACTCCAGCCACCACCTGTCTGTAAGGTTGCTTTTGATGAAAACAAGATCGTCATCAAGATCTGTTACCCTGACATGATACCTTATAAACCGTCCCGGGTCATTACCGCTCAATACCGGCGATTCAAACTGTTTCTGCGAGAAACCTTCGAGGAAAAACCAGAGAATCTGGGCAGCAAGTCCCGAAGTCTGATTTCTGATATCAAGATCCGGATTTACATCAAACAGGCCAAAGACTGACAGGCTATCGGATATACCGGCATATCTTGCCAGCAGACAGATCTCTTCACCATAAAAACCATTGGGTGAAGGGCATGATGTTCCCGGTGCATCAGACTGCCGGACAGCCGAAATATCAAAAACAGATACATCAGAATCCCGGAATAATGGCTCAGTAAGGTGAATAGCTTTCCTTGCATCGCCTATTCTCACCAGTTCCGACTTTCTTTTAATGAACCGGTTAAGCACCTGCTGATCATTCAAATAGGTCTGATATCCTATATTGATATAATGGTTAATAGTGCTTTTGTGATTATGAATTATGGTATTCAGATAGTTAAATGAAGACGTTTCTTTCTTTTCGTTTATGTAATCGATTCTTGGATCAACGCATGTGAGGGTGTATTTCATTTTTAAGATCGACAATGCCCTGTCAATAGAAACAACAAGAGCGCTGCTGCCGCCTATAACTACCGGGAAAATATGTTCGCTGAGAAGAAAAGTAAGTACATCCGAAAGCCCTGCAACAGAATCATTGAAGGTAACTCCCTGTTTCATATTACCGAGGTCAATGATCTTTACCTTACCTGGAATCCTGGCAAGCTTAAATAACTCCCCCCTTATTGAGTCAGGTCCCTTCACAGTACCGGTGCCCGGGGAATTGCGTCCTTCCGGAACACCCAGAATTGCAATACAGTTTTTGCCCGGATCCTTCAAAGGGGAATTTACAGTATGGACGGTAATATTATGCGGAAATACTGACTGGCCCGCAAGGAGCTCAAATTCAGGACTTTCAATACTAACCGGATCAAAATAATCATTCAGGTCAATCATCAGATTTTTCTATGAGCTTTTTTTAGATTTATTGCTGTTTTCAATGATTTTGATGCAATCTTCCTTTGTCAGCTTTTCGGCATCAGTTCCCTTCGGCAGCCTGTAATTCTGCTTCTCTCTTATAAGATAAGGCCCGTATCTGCCATTCAGTACAAGTATGTCGCCAAGATCTTTGATAATTTTCTTTTTCTCACTTTCGTTCTTTTCGTTAATAAGCTCAATGGCCCTTTCAATGGTTATGGAGTATGGATCATCAGCTCCTTTCTTCAGGGAGAAGAATTTGCCCCTGAACCTGACATAGGGACCAAATTTTCCGGTTCCCACAACTATTTCCTCTCCTTCATGCAAGCCAAGCGATCTTGGAAGCCTGAAAAGATTCAGCGCCTCTTCAAGGGTTATTGTTTCTATAAGCTGATTCCTGGTGAGGCTTGCAAATCTTGGCTTGTTGCCGTTATCAGAATTGCCTATCTGTGCAACCGGGCCGAATCTCCCCATTCTGACGGTAACGGGCTCTCCGGTCTCAGGATGATTTCCAAGAATCCGGATACCGGTTTTCTTTTCCCTTTTTTCGAGAGTTTTTTCTATTGTTTTGTGGAAGGGGCCATAGAAATTATGAAGCATGCCTGTCCATTTTATATTACCAAGGGCTATTTCATCAAATTGTTCCTCGACCCCGGCAGTGAAATTATAATCAACGATATCAGGAAAATTTTCAATCAGGAAATCATTAACGATCATGCCTATGTCCTGCGGAAAAAGCTTTGATTTCTCCTTACCTGTGATTTCGGTTTTGGATGAAGAGGCGATCGTCCCTTTTTCAAGGATAAGAATATTAATGGACCGCTTTTCTCCCGGCCTGTCTTCACGGGAAACGTATCCCCTGTTCTGGATCGTTGAGATTGTAGGTGCATATGTTGATGGCCGGCCTATTCCCAGCTCTTCCAGTTTTTTTACCAGACTTGCCTCTGTATATCGCGGTGGAGGTGCGGTGAACTTCTGCGTCGCAGAGACACTCCTGTAATACACAGGCATACCTTTTTTAACAGATGGAAGAACATATCTTTCCTCGTCACCGTTTTCCTGGTCGGTTGATTCAGCATATACTTTCAGGAAACCATCAAATTTTATCACCTCACCGGTAGCATTGAAAATCACAGGGGAGTTGTTCATGTCAATGGAGATGGTCGTCTTCTCCACTTCGGCATCAGCCATCTGTGAAGCGATTGTTCTTTTCCAGATAAGATCATATAGCTTTTTCTCATTCTGGTTCCCGGAAATTGTGGGATTGTCGGGATATGCCGGTCTGATTGCCTCATGAGCTTCCTGAGCTCCCTTGGTTTTTGTCTTGAACTGTCTTGTTTTCGAATATTTCTCCCCGAATTCGGAAAGTATGACCTCACGCGATTTAACAAGTGCCAGTTTCGAGAGATTTGTAGAGTCGGTCCGCATGTAAGTGATCTTCCCGCCTTCATATAGTTTCTGCGCCACAGCCATTGTCTGGGCAACGGAGAACCCAAGCTTGCGGAAGGCCTCCTGCTGAAGTGTTGAAGTAGTAAAGGGTGGTGCTGGTGATCTGGTCCCTGGTTTTATGGTTATTCCTGCGACTTTATATTCTGATGGAATGCAAAGTTCAAGGAACTTTCGGGCCTCAGCTTCATTACTGAACCGTTTGGAAGCTTCGGCTTTTATGGTGGCATTATCCTTACCGGTTGTTCCCGTGCCGAAAATTGCATTTACCCTGAACGATGATTCTGATTTAAACGCTATTATCTCTCTTTCCCTTTCAACTATCAGCCGTACTGCTACTGACTGTACCCTTCCTGCTGATAATGAGGGCTGCACTTTCTTCCATAAAACCGGTGAGATCTCGAAGCCTACAAGCCTGTCCAGGATCCGTCGTGCCTGCTGGGAGTTGACAAGGTTCATATCAATGGAGCGGGGGTTTTCCACAGCATTTGAAATTGCATCCCTGGTTATTTCGTGAAAGACGATCCGGCGGGTACTGGCAAGATCAAGCTTCAGTACGCCTGCCAGGTGCCATGCTATGGCTTCTCCTTCACGGTCTTCATCAGAGGCTATCCATATAATTTTAGCTTCAGCGGCAGCTTTACGAAGCTCATTAACTACTTTAACCTTTTCCTTCGGGATCTCATAATCGGGTGCAAAATCGTGTTCAATATCAATCCCCAGATTCTTTTTCGCAAGGTCCCTGATATGGCCGAAACTTGATACAACATGGAAATTTTTCCCGAGAAACTTCTCAATGGTTTTTGCCTTTGCAGGTGACTCAACAATTACAAGATTTTCGATCATTTAAGGCGAGATTATATCTGTTAAAGAACTCCGCAAAGTAAATCAATTAGGTACCAAACTTCAAAATAAACCGTTAAGATTCTTTATTATTTACTAATTTTGGTTCAAATTTTCCGGTCTGATGGAAGGCAATAAAAGCAACAGAAAATATAAAATCTGGTTTTGGGCGATTTTCATTTTCCCCTTTGTATTAATCGTTACAATATTCATTCTTATATCAAGAGAGAAGCTGGGTCCTATGCCATCTTTCAGCGAGCTTGAAAATCCCGAATATTATTTAGCTGCCGAAGTTTATTCTGAGGATGGGGTGCTTCTTGGAAAGATTGCGCAGGAGAACAGAACATGGACAGAATACAGGGATCTTTCACCATATCTTGTTTCTGCTCTCATTGCTACAGAAGATATAAGGTATTACAGGCATTCGGGAATAGATATCCGCGGATTAGGAAGAGCCATCATCAGAACAATTCTGCTTGGTCAGAATACGGGTGGAGGAAGCACCATCACCCAGCAGCTTGCAAAGCAGCTTTATCCGCGGGATACTGCCCATGTTTCTGCCTTTACGCGAAAACTCAGGCTTGGCGTCTCTAAATTTAAGGAATGGCAGACGGCGGTGAAGCTGGAAAAAAGCTATACCAAGGAAGAGATCATTACAATGTATCTTAACAAGTATGATTTCTTATATCAGGCAATTGGCATAAGGTCAGCTGCAAAAGTCTATTTCAATACCACACCTGATTCCCTGAACGTCCAGCAGGCTGCAATGCTTATCGGCATGCTGAAAAATTCGAGCTCCTATAACCCGGTCAAATATAAAGACCGCATGTTCAAACGAAGAAATGTTGTCATCTCACAGATGGCAAAATATGGCTACATATCCCAGGCCATTGCAGACTCGGTAAAGGCACTCCCCATTGAGCTTGATTTCCAGGTAGAGGATCATAACACCGGGCGGGCAACCTACCTCAGGGAGTACCTCAGGAACATTATGCGGAGGACTGAACCCGACAGGAAGAAATATGTCCAGCAATCATCATATGATGATGCTTTGTGGGAATGGCAGAACAATCCTCTGTACGGTTGGTGCAGCAAGAATAAGAAACCGGATGGAACCCCTTACGATGTATACCGGGATGGATTAAAAATTTATACCACCCTCAATTCCAAAATGCAGCAATATGCAGAGGAGGCGCTGGCTGAACATCTTTCAAAAGAGGTACAGCCTGACTTTATGAATACTGCGAAATATCTGAAAAATCCACCCTTTTCCGATGACCTGAAAAAAGACCAGATTGAAGATCTTCTGATGGCTTCCCTGAAGCAAAGTGACAGGTATTATACAATGAGATACAAGGGATATTCCGAGGATTCAATAATGCTTGCTTTCAACACGCCTGTTAAAATGAAGGTATTTTCCTGGAAAGGAACCCGGGATACCATTATGACGCCCCTTGATTCAATTAAATATTACAAATATTTTATCCGTTCAGGCTTTATGGTAGAGGATCCTCATACAGGATTTGTGAAAGCCTATGTCGGCGGACCCGATTTCAGGTATTTTAAGTGGGATGCCATAACCCAGCAGAAAAGACAGGTCGGAAGTACCATTAAACCGTTCCTGTACACTATTGCTATGCAGAATGGATATTCTCCCTGCTTTGAGGTTGAGAACATACCACGGACCTTTGAAGTGGGAGACAGCACCTGGAAACCACGCAGCTCCGGTAACAAAGCATACTGGGGTAAAATGGTAACTCTTAAATGGGGCCTTGCACAATCGGAGAATTGGATTTCAGCCTGGCTGATGACTATGTTCATGCCAGCTACAGTTGTCGACCTTATGCATAAGATGGGAGTGAGGAGCTTCATAGATCCTGTTGTCTCTATATTCCTCGGGACATCGGATGTCAAGCTTGAAGAGATGGTTGGAGCGTATGGGACATTTGCAAACAAAGGGGTTTATATCAGGCCGATGTATGTAACAAGGATTGAAGACAAAAACAGCAATGTTATTTCAACATTCAGGCCAAAGGTTGAGGAGGTGCTGAGTGAAGAGACGGCTTATCTTATGCTCAATCTGCTGCAGGGTGTTGTCCTCACCGGCTCAGGGCAGAGAATGCGGAGAGAACCTTACAACCTCATGAACCAGATTGGCGGAAAGACAGGAACTACCCAGGAACAATCAGACGGATGGTTTATGGGTGTCACACCAAACCTTGTGGGTGGGGTATGGAGCGGATGGGAAGACAGGTCAATACATTTCCTGACCCTGGGTGAAGGACAGGGTGCAAATATGGCGCTGCCGGAATTTGCGATCTTCCTGAGGAAAGTTTATAATGATCCCCAGCTGGGTGTTATGGAAGCTGATGAATTCGAACGTCCTGAAGGCTTCAACATTGAACTCGATTGTGATAAAGTAAAACGGGAGAGTACAAGAAGGAATAATCCGTTGAAGGACAGGTATTAATGCGCCGTGGCGCAATGCGGCTGCAGGGGTAAAAAGATCCCTTCGTGGGGACTTTGGGCGGGGTTTTAGCTAAATAATGCTTTCACCAGATGTTCGATCTTGCCAACGCGTACAATTTCGATCCCCGGGCTTTTTATCGATTCTGTCTTGTGGAATTTCGAGATAAATATCTTTTTAAATCCCATTTTTGAAGCTTCCCTGATACGCTGCTCTATTCTTGAAACAGGGCGTATCTCTCCGGAAAGTCCTGTTTCCCCGGCAAAGCATGCTTCCTTTGAGATTGGTATATCCAGGTTTGATGAAAGTACAGAACTGATAATTGCCAGGTCAATTGCAGGATCATTTACTTTTATTCCGCCGGCAATATTCAGGAATACATCTTTTACGCCGAGCCTGAATCCTGCTCTTTTTTCAAGAACTGCGAGCAGCATATTCAGTCTTCTTATATCGTAACCGGTTGAACTTCTCTGAGGTGTTCCGTATACAGCGCTGCTTACAAGAGCCTGGGTTTCAATAAGAAATGGTCTCAGGCCATCGACTGTGGCCGCGATCGAAATACCGCTCAGAGGTTCATCGTGCTGGTTTATAAACAGGTCTGAAGGATCGTTTACTTCCCTGAGCCCTGTTTCTGTCATCTCAAAAATTCCGATCTCTGAAGTCGATCCGAACCTGTTTTTTACAGAACGGAGAATTCTGTAAACATAATTGTTGTCACCTTCAAAATAAAGAACCACATCCACTATATGTTCAAGAACCTTTGGCCCGGCAAGAGTACCATCCTTTGTAATATGACCGATAAGGAATACCGGAATTCCCGTGATCTTGGAATATTTCAGCAGCTGAGCGGCAGATTCACGCACCTGCGAAACAGAACCGGCAGAAGATTCCAGCATCCCTGTGCTGATTGTCTGAATGGAATCAATTATTATCAGTCCTGGCTTAAGGTTCTCAGAGTGAGCCAGTATATTTTCAAGCTCCGTTTCGCTCAGTATGTAACACAGGGGATTGGAATTCTTTAGCCGCCGGGCTCTCAGGCTTATCTGTTCTTCACTCTCTTCTCCTGAGACATAAAGGATTTTTGTATCCTTCAGAGCAAGCGCCAGCTGAAGGGCAAGAGTCGATTTACCCACTCCCGGCTCTCCTCCAAGGAGTATAAGGGATCCGCTGACCATACCTCCGCCAAGTATCCTGTCAAGCTCCGCAAGTCCTGTTTTACGGCGGTTCTTTTCATTTGCTTCAATACCATCGAGTAATTCAGGCTTTCTCTTTTCCCTTCCGGTAAAGAACGAGGATTCGCGTGGCGATGCAGGTGCTATTATCTCTTCATGATACGTGTTCCACTCTTTGCAGGAGGGACACCTGCCGATCCATTTTGGTGATTCGGCTCCGCAATTCTGGCAGACAAAGACAGTTTTGACTTTTGTCATAAGGCATCAGCAGGTTTCGTTCTAAGTTTCCTGTTATACATTACATAAATTGAAATCAGGCCGATTATAATCTCAAAGACTATCTGTGATTCATGTGAAAGCAATGCAAAAGTCAGACCATCCTCAAGGCTTACACCCTGTATCACAATGAGTACCCGTGAAACCGCATAATGAAATGCGCCGAATCCACCCTGAACAGGCAACGACATTGCCAGCCCTCCGACCACAAGGATAAGGAGTGAATTCCAGAATGTAACATGAGACGTGCTTTTAAGGCAGAAAACAACCACCCATGTCATCAGGGCATAGTTTATCCAGATTAGAATTGTAAGGAAGATAAATTCCCATTTTCTTTCCAGGTTTGTAATTGTTTTTAATCCGCTGATAATACCTTTTGCGATATCAAATATCTTTGAAAAGAATCTTATCTTCTTCAGTCTCTTCCTGTTGCGGATCAGCAGGTATAGTGCAATTACACACATCAGTGCCAATGCCACCCAGAAGATCCAGGAAATATTCAGAAAGGCAAGGACTTTTAACTTTAAAGGTTTGAAAATGCTTTCATTCAGGAACTCCCTTATAATTGATTCACTCGTAAGAACAATTAATATCAGGAATGTCAGTACTGAAAGGAAATCGATCGTACGTTCAATTATCACCGTCCCAACCAGCTTATCGACAGCAATTTTCTCTTTTTTGCCGAGTACCACGCATCTGGTCACTTCTCCGATTCTTGGCAATGCTAAATTCGCCAGATACCCGATCATCACTGAATGGAAAGTGTGCCAGAAAGTGGGACGAAAACCAAGCGGATGGATCAGTAATTGCCAGCGGCGCGCCCGGAGAAGGAACGCCAGAAGGCTGAAAACGAGGGACAGGATCAGCCAATAGTAATTAGCTTCCCTGAGATTGGAGGCAACTCTCTGAAAGTCGACCTTCTTGAAAGCCAGCCATAGCAACAGAAGACCCATAAAAAGGAACCCCAGGAACTTGAACGCCTGTATTACGAACTTTCTGAACTTCAAATCAGTCTATTTGTTTTAGTATCGGGAAAAATAATGGCGGGTCTGAAAGATCTGGCTTCGTTAATATCCATTGTTGCATAGGACATTATGAGGAGTATATCTCCAATAATAGCTTTACGTGCCGCAGCGCCATTCAGGCAAATCTCCCCCGATCCGCGTTTCCCTTTAATGACATATGTTTCAATACGTTCACCGTTATTGAGATTCAGGACCTGAACCTTTTCATTTTCAATTATATTTGAGGCATCCATAAGATCTTCATCAATTGATATGCTTCCTATATAATTGAGATTTGCTTCCGTAACGGTCACCCTGTGGATCTTGGACTTTAATACTTCAATAAACATTTTATGCAAATGGATAAATTGATTAAGACCGCAAAGTTAAACATCCTTTTGATTCACACCAACGGGATCTCAATATTATCTATAAGACGTATTTTGCCCGCTCTGACAGCAATACACCCGTAATACCGTTTATTCTTTTTCATTTCTTTAGTTGTTCTGACGGGGACAAGCATTTCATCATCGGCTATTTCAAAATATTCAACACTGAATCCATCCGTTTTTTCAATTGTATCAATTACAAATTTTCTTATCTGGCTTATTTCCTTGTCTTTAACCATTGTTGAAGCTGCATTAATGGTTTTAAAAATAATGGGGGCATTCTTTCTTATTGAAGATTCCAGAAGCATGTTCCTGCTGCTCATAGCCAGACCGTCAGGTTCTCTTATTATAGGATTCCCCTTGATTTTAACCTTGTTGCCTGTCTGCCTTACAAGCTCCCTGACAACTGCAAGCTGCTGGAAATCTTTCTGTCCGAAATAGGCTATGTCCGGCCTTATTATATCAAAGAGCCTGCTTACAACCTGTGCCACTCCGTTAAAATGCCCCGCGCGGTGAAGGGCCTCCATAACATTATCGAGGTTACCGAAATTAAATTTTCTGTTGTCTTCAGCCGGGTAGATTTCCCTGTCAGACGGGGTGAACACAATGTCATTTTCCCTGAGGACGTTTCTCAGGAGCTTTAAATCGGCTTCGGGAGTTCTCGGATATTTTTTCAGGTCTTCCTTATCATTGAATTGTGTCGGATTGACATATATGCTGACTACTGCCATCCGGCATTCTGAGATTGCGCTCCTGATAAGTGAAATGTGTCCCTCATGGAGAGCACCCATAGTTGGAACAAGACCGACAGGTGAAAGATCAGGTTTGCTTAACTCTTTTTGAATCTCTGCTATTGTACTCGCATTCTTCATGATGGATCAATTTAAATACAAAGCTAATAAACCTCTCTCAGGTATGACAATTGATAGTAATGTCATATTTTATTATTATCTTTGCACCTTGTCAAGAAATGGTATATCCAGGCAGGTAAATGGAAAGCAGGAAGGTATTATTCATTTCACAGGAGATCACTCCATATCTAGGGGAAACAAAATTATCAAAGATCGGAAGATATCTGCCCCAGGGCATCCAGGAGAGAGGCAAGGAGATCAGAACCTTTATGCCGCGTTATGGATGCATTAATGAACGCCGCAACCAGCTTCATGAGGTAATACGCCTCTCGGGCATGAACCTTATAATTGATGATACCGATCACCCGTTGATAATTAAAGTTGCATCTATTCAGAGTGCGAGGATGCAGGTCTATTTCATTGACAATGATGATTACTTTCAGAGAAAATTTGTAGTTACTGATTCAGCGGGGAAAGAATTTGATGATAATGATGAGAGGGCTTTGTTTTTTGCCCGCGGAGTTATTGAAACGGTTAAGAAGCTGCGCTGGGCACCTGATATAGTTCATTGCCATGGATGGATGTCCGCACTTGTCCCGGTTTATCTCCGGAGCATATACAGCGATGATCCGCTCTTCCATAACTTCAAAATTGTTTATTCGGTTTACAATAATGATTTTAAAACACCGTTTAGATCATCATTCGCCGATAAGCTGCGTTTTGACGGAATTGACGGGGAAAACCTCAAGCTTGTAAAAAAGCCTGATTTTGTAAATGTATCAAAGCTTGCTATAAAATACTCTGACGGAATAATTATAGGAAGTGATGAAATTAATGACGATTTAAGTAAATACCTTAAGACAATTAACAAACCGGTCCTTCCGTTTAAGGATGAGACTGAATATATAGATGCCTATAATGATTTTTATGACAGGATTATATCATAGATTTACTCTCCTTATCAGTTCATTTACTGAACATTATATTAAAACATTCCTGATTGCCCTGCTCGCGGGTATTGCTATTATTCTGGCATCCTGTGAAGGAAATCCAACAGTAATTGGAGGCGAATTGCTACCACCATCCGATTTTGTTTCAGTATTTTCTGATACAATGAGTGTGAAGGCGTATACAATGTACAGTGATTCCATTCCATCGGGCAATCCTTCGACTTCATATCTGGGAACCCTGTATGATCCATATTTCGGTACAGATACTGCAGAGTTCGTTTCACAGATGAGGCTGGTTTCCAACTGGCCCAAAGGCTTCGCCGGTGTTGATTCAATTCGGCTGCATCTTCATTTGTTAAGTGTGACCGGGAATGTCAGTCAGCCCCTCAGGCTTAAAATGTCGGAAATAGCAAAAGAGATCTTTGTAGATTCCACATACTATTCAAGTCAGAAGGTGCCATTGACGGGTTACAGCATTACCTGCGACCTTCCATCCGGACTCAGGGCTGATACGATAAACGACATAACTATAAAAGTATCGCCTGATTTCGGTGAATATGTCGCCCGTGATACTTCAATGCTTTTTCACAGCAACACAATCCCCGATTTCAGATCCTACTTCAGAGGAATCTATTTCCAGCTTATAGCGCAGGAGCCAGTAATGATCTCCCTGAGCGTGGAGCCTGCCACGGATGGCTATGCCTATTCAAATTATTTTAATTTTTATATGCACGATAAGAACGGTGCTGCCCTGACACCTTTCACATTTGCCTTTGATGCAGTGAGCCGTAATGCTGCATTTAACCGATATATACATGATTTTGATGCCGCGGTCCCGGGGAAGAAAATAAAACATATTAATGACACCAATGTCCTTGATACGATCTCATATGTTCAGAAAATGAATGGTGTCTATACACGACTTGTAATTCCGGGCCTTGAGGATATAAAGAATGGTCCCGATCGGGCAAGGATATCTGTAAACAAGGCACGTATAATAATCCCTGTCTATTATGACTACAGTCTGTACAAACCTTCAACTATTCCGCAACAGGCTTATATGAGATATTTAACCGGCACGGGATCAAAATCTATAGTTCCGGATTACTTTGTCAGTTCTGTCAGCACGGATTTTTACGGTGGCACGCCCGATACCCTGGCTAATGTCAATGTATATAAATTTAATATACCGACATTTGTGCAGGTGTATCTTGATGATAAAAATAATGTGCTTAAACCTGAGGTGGAGATATTCCTGCCGTCAGCTTCTTCTCATAATGCTATTCTTAAGGCGAATAACAGCCATCCCAGGATAAAATTTGAATTTACCTATACGAAGTTCTAGATTTTCCGTAGCAAATGAATAAATTTATGCCCGCAGATCTAAATTAAAACAGCTATGTGCGGAATTATTGGCTATACCGGATCCAGACCAGCACGCGAGATCATCCTCAACGGACTGAAACGCCTTGAGTACAGGGGATATGATTCGGCAGGGCTGGCTCTTATCAATGGTGAGACAAAGATCTTTAAATGCAAGGGAAGAGTAAAGGATCTGGAAGAGATGGTCAATAAATCAAGCTTTAACGGAACTACAGGCATGGGGCATACCAGGTGGGCAACACATGGTGAGCCAAATGAAATAAATGCACATCCCCAGGTCTCATACAAAGGCAATTTTGTAGTAGTTCATAACGGGATCATAGAAAATTATGCACGGCTTAAAAAGCACCTTGAAGGCAGGGGAATAGTTTTCTCCAGCCAAACTGATACTGAAGTTTTAGCCAATCTTATTGAGCACTTATATATTGAAGGAGATCTTACTGCTGAACAAGCTATCACCCTGGCGCTTAACAAGGTTGAAGGAACATATGGCCTCGTGATAATCTGTACAAAGGAGCCCGATAAACTTTTTGCCGCAAAAAAAGGAAGCCCGCTCGTCATAGGAGTAGGCGAGGGAGAAAGCTTTATTGCTTCAGACGCCACCCCGATAGTGGAATATACTGAGAGAGTAATATATCTCAACGACGATGATATTGCAATAATAAAGAAGGAAGAGCTGGTGCTGAAATCAGTCCGGAATGAAAAGATTGAGCCTGAGGTAAAGAAGCTCGATCTCAAGATTGGAGAGATCGATAAGGAAGGATTTGATCATTTCATGCTGAAAGAGATCTTCGAACAGCCAAGGGCAATACATGACACTTTCAGGGGACGGGTTCTCCCGGATCATTCCGGAGTGATGCTTGGAGGTTTGCATGATGTCCTCGATTCAATGTCGCAGGCTGAAAAATTTATTATTGTGGCATGCGGAACTTCATGGCATGCGGGATTGCTCGGTGAATATCTGTTTGAGGAGTTTACCAGAATCCCTGTTGAGGTGGAGTATGCCTCTGAATTCAGGTACAGGAATCCGATTATAAGCAAAGGGGATATTGTTATTGCTATAAGCCAGAGCGGTGAAACTGCCGACACGCTTGCAGCTGTCAAGCTGGCAAAAGAAAAAGGAGCCAGGGTCATTGGAGTCTGCAATGTCGTCGGGAGCAGCATTCCCCGGGAAACTGATGCCGGGGTTTATACCCATGCCGGCCCCGAGATCGGAGTTGCTTCAACAAAGGCATTTACAACCCAGGTCACAGTACTTGCCATGATGGCATTCGAAATAGGACATCTGAAAGGTGTTATTTCCGGTTCATATTATAAAGAGCTCATTTCGGAGCTGGTGCTTATCCCCGGGAAAATAGAAAAAGCACTGGGCGTAAACGATGAGGCCCTGGCGCTTTCAAAAATATTCCGTAACACACATAATGCCCTGTATCTGGGCAGGGGTTATCTTTTCCCTGTTGCACTTGAAGGTGCTCTCAAACTTAAAGAGATCTCATATATACATGCCGAAGGCTACCCGGCTGCAGAAATGAAGCATGGCCCGATAGCGCTTATTGATGAAAACATGCCGGTGGTTGTAGTGGCAACAAGGGATGATACTTACGATAAGATCATAAACAATATTCAGGAGATCAAAGCAAGAAAAGGCAAAGTAATAGCAATTGTTACAGAAGGTGATGAGCTGATCAGGAAAATGGCAGATTATGTTCTTGAAGTTCCTGAGACCAGGGCTGCCTTTTCAGGACTTCTTGCAGTTATCCCGCTGCAGCTCCTGTCGTACCATATTGCGGTTCTGAGAGGCTGTAATGTTGACCAGCCCAGGAACCTGGCGAAATCAGTTACTGTGGAATAGGGCCCCAGACTTATCTCCCGGAATACATCATATCATAATATTTCCCGTAATCGCCCGATAAAACATTTTCGAGCCATCTGGAATTACCAAGATACCATTCGACCGTTTTCTCCAATCCGGCCTCAAAACCCGCTTCGGGCGACCATCCAAGCGTCTTCTCAAGCTTTGAGGGATCTATTGCGTACCTGAGATCATGACCCGGACGATCCCTGACAAAGGTTATCAGCTTTTCAGAAGTGCCGGCAGGACGGTTCAGTTTTTTGTCCATTATTTTACATAGAAGCTTTATCAGATCAATGTTTTTCCATTCATTGTTTCCGCCGATATTGTATGTTTCTCCCTGATTGCCCCTGTGATAGATCAGATCTATTGCAGCTGCATGATCTTCTACATAAAGCCAGTCCCGTATATTTTCACCTTTGCCATAAACGGGCACAGGCTTGCTGTCTTTAATATTATTTATTGCCAGCGGGATCAGCTTCTCGGGAAACTGATTGGGCCCGTAATTGTTTGAGCAGTTGGAAATTATTACCGGAAGGCCGTAGGTATGGCAATAAGCTCTTACCATATGATCGGAGCTCGCTTTTGAAGCTGAATACGGACTTTTGGGATCATACGGAGTATTTTCAGTAAACATTCCCTCTTTGCCGAGGGACCCGTAGACCTCATCAGTTGAAATGTGATAGAACAGTTTTCCGCTGAAATTATTCTTCCAGCTTAGAAGCGAAGCATTAAGAAGGTTTACTGTGCCTACGATGTTGGTAAACACAAATTCATCAGGGCCTGTAATGGACCTGTCGACATGTGATTCGGCAGCAAGATGAATGATACCGTCAAAAGCATATTTCTGAAACAGATCCGGAATTGATTCTTTATCTACAATATCTCTCTTTACAAAGACATAATTAGTATTCTTCTCTATATCGGACAGGTTTTCAAGGTTACCGGCATAAGTAAGCTTATCGGCATTAACTATCAGGTATTCGGGATAGCTCCTTACAAACCTTCTGACTACGTGTGACCCAATAAATCCGGCACCTCCGGTGATGAGGATGGTTTTTTTATAATTCATAGTATTCAGCTGTTTTTCCTGATATATTGTTCCCATGCCCAGGCGCTTTTCATAGCCTCGTCAAGGGTACTCTCTGTTTTCCAGCCAAGTTCCATATTAGCGAGGGAAGGATCGGCCCAAATCTTTTCAATATCTCCCGCTCTCCGTCCGGTGATCCTGTATTTTAGCTTAATTCCTGTAGCTCTTTCAAAGGATTGTATCGCCTCGAGTACTGAAACACCTTTACCGGTGCCAAGGTTGAACACCTCGTAATTCTTCCTGTTCTTCTTTTCAATAAGCCGTTTGACTGCAATCACATGGGCTTTTGCCAGGTCAACCACGTGAAGATAATCCCTGATGCACGATCCGTCGGGGGTATCATAATCGCTGCCAAATACCTTAAGTTCTTCCCTCAGTCCGTATGCAGTTTGAGTAATGAACGGGACCAGGTTTTCCGGTATTCCTCTGGGAAGCTCGCCAATAAGCGCAGATGGATGAGCGCCTATAGGATTGAAATATCTGAGTGAGATGGCCCTTATTTTGTCATTAACCAAAGCCGTATCTCTTATTATCTCCTCACCGATCTGCTTTGTATTACCGTAAGGCGATATTGCAGGCTGGATGGGCGCATCTTCTGTTACCGGCAGCTTTGCGGGTTGTCCGTAAATGGTACATGATGAAGAGAAAACAAATGATTGAATCTCTTCCTTTATCATTGAATCCAGAAGATTGATAAGGGAAACGATGTTATTCCGGTAATATTCAAGCGGTTTACGGACCGATTCACCAACAGCTTTATAAGCAGCAAAGTGAATTATACCGGCGATGCCCCTGTTCTCCTTAAAGAATCTATCAAGTCTCACTTTATCACACAGGTCAAATATTTCCAGGCAAGGCACTTTACCGGTAATTTTGCCGATTCGTTCAGCAACTATTGCTTCTGAATTGCAAAGGTTATCAATAAGTATTACGTCGAATCCCTCATTTATAAGTTCGACGGCGGTATGAGAGCCTATATAACCTGTCCCTCCGGTAACTATAATTTTATTTTTCATCAGAAGCTCCGGAAATTATTTTCTTTGAAATGGTTGCATTCTTATTTACCAGCATCATATATTTTTATTTGTTTTTAGAAAAGGGTGGTAATCGCCGGTTAACCCAACAGGAGTTGCGTTCCTTATATCATACGCTATTTCAACAGATTGACTTGCATCGGCAAGACCGAATCCCCTGCCAGCAAGGATCTCTTTGTAAGTCAGAGTATGCAGGTCGGTGAATCCTTCACTGTACTCAATCTCTTTTCCATCGACAACAATGGTTCTGAACGTCCTCAGACCTTTCTGAACTACAGAAGCCGGAAGATCCCTGGAATCGAGGCTCAGAAACCAGCGTACCCGTGCATTTTCAAGCTCCAGATATCCGGCTGCCTTGTTATGCTCTGAAATATTTACAATATTCTTTTTCGTCCTGCCAAAGATCCAGCTCAGCATATCAAAAAAATGAATTCCTATATTAGTGGCCACGCCTCCCGACTTTTGTATATTACCTTTCCAGGAGTAGAAATACCAATTGCCCCGGCTTGTAATATATGTCAGATCGATGTCATATATTTTGTTCCCGGGTCCATTCCTTATTTCATTCCTGAGCTCCAGTATGCTGGGATGCAGCCTGGATTGAAGGACTGTAAAAATACTGTGACCGGTTTCATTTTCAATTTCCTGCAATGCCTCAATATTCCATGGATTAAGAACCACAGGTTTTTCACAGATTGCATCAGCCTGATGACGGAGTGCGAACCTGATATGAGAGTCATGAAGATAGTTAGGCGAACAGATGCTTACATAGTCAATCTTTATGCCGGTTCTTTTCAGCTTGTCAAAATGCCTGTCGAACCGTTCAAATTCAACAAAGAAATCACTTTCAGGAAAATAGCTGTCAATAAGTCCCACACTATCAAAAGGATCGAGGCTTGCCAGCAAAATGTTCCCGGTATCCTTAATTGCCTTAAGATGCCTGACAGCAATATATCCGGCAACTCCTATCAGTCCGAAATTCTTAGGGGTGAGATCCATTTTATTTGTTAATATTTCAGGTAAAATTATTTAACTATTTTAGAAACATAGCCGTTCTCCAGATGGTATCTTTCTTCGCTTTCGGGGCATACAGCGTAGCCCTTATTATCAAAAGCCAGCTTATGTCCGTATTCGCTCATCCATCCCGTCTGTCTTGCAGGATTGCCCATCACAAGCGCATATGGCTTTACATCTTTTGTAACAACAGCACCAGCTCCTATGAATGCATACCTGCCTATTATGGTACCGCATATGATTGTAGAGTTCGCTCCGATTGATGCACCCTTCTCAACAATTGTTGGTAAAAAGCTATCCTTTCTTATTATTTTGCTTCGTGGATTTATGACATTAGTGAATACCATTGAGGGACCAAGGAAAACATCGTCGTCGCAGATCACTCCGGTGTAAATTGAAACATTATTCTGGACTTTTACATTCCTGCCAAGCTGTACACCCGGAGATACCACAACATTTTGTCCGATGTTGCATTTCTCTCCAAGTTCAGCGCCTTTCATAATATGGCTGAAATGCCATATTCGGGTTCCTTTTCCGATTTTACAGCCTTCATCGATGACTGCTGTTTCATGAGCAAAATAATCCTTTTCCATAACTATTGGGTTTCAAAGAATTTCAATACTGTCAGTGCAATATGGTCAAACTGGTCAGGTTCCATGTCAGGATGCATCGGAAGAGACAGAACCTCACCGCATAACCGGGAGGTAACGGGTAAATCATTCTTCCCGTAACCCAGGTAGCGGTAAGCATCCTGCATATGAAGCGGCACAGGGTAATAGATCATTGATGGGACCCTGCCGGCTTCAAGGAATTTTTTCAGTTCATCCCTGGTGCCGTTATTCACCCTTATTGTGTACTGATGGAAAATATGTGAGGAATAGCCTGTTCTTGCCGGAAGAGCCAGCGAATGACATCCTGCGAACGTCTCATCATAAAGATCAGCTGTTTTCTTCCTGTCCATATTGAACTTATCAAGATATTTAAGCTTGACAGAAAGGATCGCAGCCTGGAGTGTATCAAGCCGCGAATTTACGCCTATATCATCGTAATGATACCTCACTTTCATACCGTGGTTTGCGATGCTTCTAATCATTCCAGCCAGGTTGTCGTCATTGGTGAAAAGTGCTCCGCCATCCCCGTAGCATCCAAGATTCTTGGAAGGGAAGAAAGAAGTTGTTCCTATGGTACCCAAAGTGCCTGCTTTTCTCCGGCTTCCGTCATGGAAGATATAATCAGCGCCCAGAGCCTGTGCAGTATCCTCTATAATAAAAAGATCATGTTCCTCTGCAAGCTTCAGGATACCTTCCATATCTGCACACTGACCAAAAAGATGAACCGGGATGATCGCCTTAGTGCGGGGTGTAATTGCCCTGCGGACAGAGTCAACTGAAATATTGAAAGTATCCCGGTCCGGATCAACAAGAACCGGTTTAAGACCGAGAAGAGCAATGACCTCAACGGCAGAAATAAAAGTAAAGTCAGTTGTTATCACTTCATCGCCCGGTTTCAGCTTAAGCGACATCAGCGCAATTTGAAGTGCGTCGGTGCCGTTGGCACATGCGATAACATGTTTAACGCCAAGGAATTTCTTAAGTTCCTGTTCAAATGAGTCTATTGCGGGTCCTTTGATAAAGGCTGTTGATTCAAGAACGGCTTTTATTGCAGAGTCAATTTCAGGTCCCAGCTTTTTATACTGCGCCTTGAGATCGACCATCTGTATTTCTCTCATCGGATGTACATTTTTCGGAATTACGAAGGTAATTAATTTTCTTAAATTTTGCCTCTGTACCGATATCTATCGAGACACCTGAAGGACTCCTGAAAGGCCAAATGGGATCAGGGTCGACTTAACGGGATTGAGAACTCTGTTGTAAAATTGAGGAGCCGGACCATTCTAATTCTAAGATTTTTCTTACATTTGCTGATAAGAGGGAAAAGATTCGTATGGATATTACAGCTTTTATACGGGAATTGTTATTCAGCCACGACTGTGTCATAGTCCCCGGATTCGGAGGCTTCATTGGAAATTATACTCCGGCCCGGATCGACAAAAGCACCGCTACATTCTTTCCTCCTGTAAAACAAATTTCATTCAACAGGAACCTGAATCACAATGATGGGCTTCTGGTTGGCAAAATATCGGAGTTTGCAAAGGTTAATTATGGTGATGCCAGGATTATTGTTGATGAATTTGTGACATCTCTCCGTAAAAAACTTGAGAGAGGCGAAAAAATTGTTTTCGATAATATCGGGTCATTTGCAGATAATCAGGAGGGTAATGTTCAGTTCGAACCAGATCATAATGTAAACTATCATCTTGATTCATACGGACTTGAGTCTTTCCAGTTTCCTCCAATTGAAGATTATGATGTCCGGAAGCGTATTAACAGGCATCTGGATAAAGCTCCGGTAAAACACCCTTCAATGGGGAAAATTCTCCGCAGGGCAGCCGTCATTGTCCCGCTGCTTGCAATAATGGCAATAATTCCCTTTAAAACGGATATCTTTAAATCAAAAGTTGAAACAACCACACTAAATCCTCTTGCAAAAGCTGAATTTGACAGCAATAAGAAAGCTGTTGATGCCGATATTAAAGCAGATGCGACCAGGCCGGAAAATGTTGCCAAATCCGAAGAAATATCTGTCCCGTCACCCGCACCTGAACCGGCAGCTATAGAGACAGCAAATTACTGTCTTATTACAGGTAGTTTCAAGTTAAGGGAAAATGCAGAGAAACAGGCCGGTCTGTTAAAAGAAGAAGGTTTTTCACCGGAAATACTTAATGCTGCAAATGGTTTTTTCAGGGTAAGCGCTCTAAAGTGCAACGGACTGGAAGCAGCAATGTCAAAGAAAGACAGCATCAGCAAAAAATTCCCGGGATCCTGGATTAAGAAGCTTTAGCAATTATTTTGTGAAACAGGTTATTAAACAGGATCTATTTTATCATGCTTCCATTGCTGACCTTACCGGCAGGAGATACCAGCACGAGTTTGCCATCCTTATCCTCAGCCATTAGGATCATTCCCTTCGATTCAATTCCCTTGATCTTCCTGGGCTCCAGGTTTGCGACAATGGATATCTGCTTTCCAATTAAAGCGTGAGGTTCGAAATATTCGGCAATACCTGAAACTATTGTCCTGATATCCAGACCAGTATCGATCTTAAGCTTCAGAAGCTTTGTTGTTTTTGGTACCTTCTCAGCTTCAAGAACCGTAGCTGTACGGATATCGATCCTTGAAAAATCATCAAAGGAAACAGGTTCTTTTGACGGTGAAGTTTTTGATGCAGCAGCGTCGTTGGCCTTTTTTGAAGACATGAGCTTGTCGATCTGCCTGCTTATTTCCTCATCCTCTATCTTATCAAAAAGTAATCCCGGTTTATTTATAATATGACCGGCTGAAAGCAGGTCTGTTCTTCCTGCATCGCCCCAGCTGAGCTTTCCGAGGTTAAGCCAGCCTCTAAGCTTTTCCATCGAGAATGGCAGGAATGGTTCAAGAATAATTGTAAGATTAGCCGTGATCTGCAGGGCAACGTTCATAATAGTTTTCACCCTTTCCGGATCTGTCCTGATAACCTTCCACGGCTCTGCATCGGCAAGGTATTTATTGCCGAGCCTTGCAAGGTTCATAGCCTCCTTCAGCGCTTCCCTGAACCTGAAATTATCGAGGCTCGTTTCAACATTTTCGCGGATATGCGATATCTCAGAGAGGACTGTTTCGTCATTTTTATCTGCCCCGGCACGCAAAGGGACATTGCCTGAATAATAATTATTGGTAAGGACAAGTGTTCTGTTCACGAAATTTCCCAGAATAGCGACCAGCTCGCTGTTATTGCGTGACTGGAACTCTTTCCATGTAAAATCGTTGTCCTTGGCCTCAGGGGCGCTGGCGCATAATGAATATCTGAGCACATCCTGCTTTCCCGGAAAATCATTCAGGTATTCATGAAGCCAGACAGCCCAGTTCCTGGATGTGGAAATCTTGTCACCTTCAAGGTTAAGGAACTCATTGGCAGGGACATTTTCAGGCAGGATGAAAGTGCCTTCAGCATTAAGCATGGCTGGAAAGATTATACAATGAAAGACTATATTATCCTTTCCTATGAAATGGATCATTTTTGTTTCACTATCCTTCCAGTATTTCTCCCAGTCAGGTGTAAGCTCCTTTGTAGCAGAGATGTATCCGATGGGAGCATCAAACCAGACATAAAGGACCTTCCCTTTTGTATTTTTAAGCGGGACAGGCACACCCCAGTCAAGATCGCGGCTTACGGCCCTTGGCTGAAGACCCTGGTCGAGCCATGATTTGCACTGACCATAAACATTTGTTTTCCACTCCTTGTGATCCTCAAGGATCCATTTTTTTAGCCAGGGTTCATATTTGTCAAGAGGAAGATACCAGTGAAGCGTATTGCGGAGAACCGGCTTGCTGCCGCTAACTGTTGAGTGGGGATTAATAAGATCTGAGGGGCTAAGCGATGTTCCGCATTTTTCACATTGATCGCCATAGGCATTTTCATTCCCGCAATGCGGGCAAGTGCCAATAATATAGCGGTCAGCAAGAAAACAGCCGGCTTCTTCATCATAATACTGTTCAGAGGTCTTTTCAATAAATTCACCTTTGTTATATAGCTTAAGGAAGAAATCCGAAGCTGTATCATAATGCACCTTGTTTGATGTGCGCGAATAGATATCAAATGCGATACCGAAATCCTCAAAAGCTTTCTTATTGATTGCATGATACCTGTCGACGATCTCCTGGGGTGTGACACCTTCATTCCTTGCTTTTAAAGTGATCGGCACACCATGCTCATCCGATCCGCATATGGAAATTACATCTTCACCCTTCATCCTCAGGTACCTGGTATAAATGTCGGACGGTACATAAACTCCTGCCAGATGACCTATGTGGAGCGGGCCGTTTGCATATGGAAGGGCAGACGTGATCAGATATCTTTTAAATTTCTTCATAATGTTGATTATGAACTGATAACAAATTTTTAAAGAGAACAAAGATACTAATAATGGCATTACGGCGCAAAGGCCCGGCGGCACAAAGATTACAAATTAAGATCCCTTTCGCGGTTGGGTGAGGAGTGGGTTATAGTAACAATATTTACTATTTTTGAGTACAATATTATTTATATGGCCTCTAAGAAAGTTCAGCCTGAATTTCTGAAACCCGGTGATGAGGTTGCAATCATTTCCCCGGCATTTGCAATTGACCATGATAAAATTGAAGCTGCCGCGGAGGTTTTGAAGAAATGGGAACTGAAAGTCAATATTGGAAGGAATGCATTCAGGAAGGATGGTCCTTTCGCAGGCACCGATAATGAAAGACTTTCTGATTTCCAGGCAATGACAGATAATAAGAAAATAAAGGCTATTTTCTGTTCCAGAGGCGGTTACGGAATGCTGAAGATCATCAGCAGGATAGATTTCTCATCACTTAAAAAGAATCCGAAATGGTTTATTGGGTTCAGCGATATCACGGTACTTCACCTGTGGCTGAGTGAAAAAGAAAGAATTGTCTCGGTTCATGGGGAGATGCCATTGAATTACTCTGATCCGGGGAAATCGGAGCTTACACTTGAATCTCTTTACGGAGCCCTGTTTGGAAGCTGGGATCCGGTACGATGGCAAGGGAAGATTATAAGACCGGCTGAAGTTACGGGAGAGGTGACCGGAGGAAATCTCTCGCTTCTTTACAGCCTGGCAGGAACACCGGGGGAGCCAAAAACCAGGGGAAAGATATTGTTTATCGAGGAGGTGGGTGAATATTATTACCATCTCGACAGGATGCTTACTTCACTAAAACTTGCCGGAAAGCTGAAAGACCTTTCTGCCCTGATAGCAGGAGGCATAAATGAAATGAAGGAAACAAAAATTCCATGGGGTAAAAGTCCGGAGGAAATTATAAGTGATATTCTCAGTGATTATGAATATCCTGTTTTTTTCAATTTCCCTGCTGGTCATATAACGGATAACAGGGCATTTTATATTGGCAGGAAAGCTAAAATAGGACTTTCAGGGAAAGAGGCAGAACTTTCTTATCTGTAGGGATCAGAATGCTGAAAGGAGAAGATCAAGATCTTTTGAAAGTATCCCGAATTTCTGTCCAAGCGTATCGTTTGTCAGTATCCCGTTATATAAATAGACTCCGTTTCTCACCCCCTGACCATTCTTAAGGAACTGGGTGATACCGCCCGATTCAGCCATCGTCTGAAGCAAAGGAGAGAATATATTGCTCAATGCTATGGATGCTGTTCTTGCTACCCTTGAAGGTAGGTTCCATGCAGAGAAATGGATGACGCCATGCTTTTCATATACCGGATCTCTCAGGGGACGGCATTCCGTTGTTTCAATACAGCCACCGCGGTCAATACTGAGGTCTATGATTACAGCTCCTTTTTTCATTGTACGTACCATCTCCTCAGTGATATAATACCAGGGTCGCAGATCTTCAAGTTCAATTGCACCGATGAGGACATCAGCAGATTTAAGCGCTTTTTTCAATACCTGAGGATGAAATACCGACGTCTGAAGTCTTCGTCCGACTAGTGTTTCGAACCTTCTCAACCTTGGAAGCGAACTGTCAAATATCTTTACCTGTGACCCAAGTCCGATTGCTGCTTTGGCAGCGTATTCTCCTGCAGTGTTTGCGCCAAGAATGATTACTTCGGTGGGGGTTACTCCGGTTATTCCACCAAGCATGACACCTTTCCCTCCATGATGATTGCTCAGAAAATCTGACGCCAGCAGGATGGAGGTTACACCTGATATTTCGCTCATTGATTCAACAACCGGTAAAGCACCGTCGTTGTCCCGTATCTTTTCGAAGGCAATAGCTGTTACTTTTTTCCGGATCAGTTTACCAAGAGTCTCCTCCCTCAGCTTTAAAACATTCAGGTATGACATAACAACCTGGTTTCCTTTAAGATAATCGGTTTCTTTTTCTGAGAAGGGTGCTACCTTGATAACTACATCGGAACTATACACTTTGGCTGGAGAATCGGTCAGGGTTGCTCCGTTCTCGGCATAGTCTTTATCGCTGTAGTTTGCACCGTGGCCCACACCTTTCTGAACAACAACCTCATTATCGCATTCAACAAGGAGGTTAACTGCTTCAGGAGTCAGGGCGACTCTTTTCTCGTCATCTTTAGGGTCAGTGGGAATACCTATTGAGATTCTCCTGTATCTTACCGCTGTTTCAAGCTGTTCCTCTTTTGGCATAAAAGCGCCATTGCCGAAGTTCACTTTCCCGCTCTTGCCTTTTTCATTCATATAGAAACAGGTGTTATTTCTCCAAAGGTATAAAAAAATGCAATACAGGTGAAAAACATAAAGGGTTATGGCAGGTCAAGTATGCGCTCTTCATTCAAACCTACAGATATCCTGATCTTAACCGTCTGCTCAGGCAAAATATCTTCAACCAGTTCAGGCCATTCCATAAAACAATAAGAATCACCACCCAGGTACTCTTCGATGCCGAAATCAAAAGCTTCTTCGGTTTTTTTGATCCTGTAGAAATCGATGTGATATAAGGAATCTCCTGATCTTGTTTTATACTCGTTGACCAGGGTAAATGTCGGGCTGCTTACAATGTCAACTGCCCCGAGTGATTTGCAGATGGCTTTAATTATTGTTGTTTTCCCTGAACCCATTGCACCATAGAAAGCATAAATCCTTGCAGGAGATGTATCTTTCAGAAGCCGGACAGCTGCGGTATGCAATTGATTCTTATTTTTAATGATCATCCTCATCGGGAGAGCAGAGTATCAGTCCAGGGGTTCCAGGCAGGCGACAGGAAGAAGCATTTCCTGCATCGAAATGCCGCCATGCTGAAATGTATTCTTATAGTAACCAGCGTAATAATTGAAATTATTATAATAAACCAGGAAGTCTTTGTTAACGGCAAATATAAACCTGGAGCTGATATTGGTTTTGGGCAGAAAAGCTTTTTCAGGTTCTTTTATCTCAAATACTTCACCGGGATTATAGTCGAGATTCCTGCCGAGCTTATAACGGAGATTTGCCGAGGTCTTTTTATCGCCAACGATCCTCACAGGATTCTGAACTCTTATTGTCCCATGGTCAGTGCTGAATACTATTCTGACACGATGTGAAGATAGCAGCTTAAGAAGCTCAAATAATGAGGAATGGAGGAACCATGAACGGGTGAGGCTACGGTAGGCAGGTTCATCATCAGCCAGATCTCTTATCAGCCCGTTCTCGGTCCGGGCATGGGATAACATATCGACAAAATTAAAAACAAGTATATTTATGTCATTATCAAGTAATTGTCTGATCTTTTCATTGACTTTTTTTCCGTCGGCGCTACTGCTGATCTTATGATATGACCATTTATATTTGAGCCCCCTCCGTGTCATCTGACTTGCAAAAAGGTCCGCTTCAAAGTTGTTTTTTCCTTCCTCTTCATCATCATCAATCCAGAAGGTTGGCATTAATCCTGCAATCTGGGAAGGCATAATACCGGCAAATATTGCATTACGGCTATACTGGGTGGCAGTAGGGAGTATGCTGTAATAAATATCTTCTTCCACTATCCTGTAAAGGCCCGATAGTTCAGCTGATATTGATTTCCAGTGATCAAACCTCAGGTTGTCTATTAATATAAAAAAAAGAGGCCGGTTACTGCTGATTTTTGGAAATATCTTTTCTTTGAAGAGATCAGGGGAGAGAAGCGGTGCCCCGGCACCAGGCTTGCCAAACCATGAAAGATAATTTTTCATCACAAATTTGGAGAAGGAGTTATTTGCTTCGTTCTCCTGCATCCTGAGGATCTCAGACATCCCGGTGTCGGCAGATTTTTCAAGCTCTGACTCCCAGAAAACCAGCTTCCTGTAGAGATCAGCCCAGGCTTCGTAATTATTTGCCGATGAGATCAGATTCCCGATCCGGGTGAATTCCTGGCGATAGTCCGTAGTAGTCTTTTCCGTTACAAGTCTTTTCTGATCAATGATCTTTTTAATGGCAAGGAGGATCTGCTTGGGCTTGACAGGCTTGATAAGATAATAAGCTATGTCGGAACCAATAGCTGCTTCCATTAATTCCTCCTCTTCACTTTTTGTGATCATCACCACAGGGATATCATTCCTGACCTCTTTGATAAGCTTCAGGGTTTCAATACCGCTGAGCCCAGGCATGTTTTCATCGAGAAAAATTATGTCATAAGAATTCTGACGAACAAGGTCAATTGTGTCATTGCCGTTAGAGCAGGTATCTATTTCATATCCCTTTTCCCTGAGGAAAAAGATATGAGGCTTCAGGGCCTCTACCTCATCATCTGTCCAGAGAATCTTAATTTTTCTCATTCAGGTAGTTATCAAGAAAAAAGAGACGATAGCGTTCAGGATTTTTATCTTTGGCAAGGGCGTTCATATTATCGGTGCTGATCAGAAACGATGACATTGCAATACTTTGAGGATTTCTTATTATCCTATCTATTGCAAACGACTTATAATACCCCATAGCAGTTGCATAATTTGCGAATCCTGAAACATTGATCGTAATATATTTATTATCAATGAGTGTTCCTTCTGTCCTGTAATTCTTATTTGTATAATTATCAATATTATAACTTATTACATCAAAAGTAGCCTGGTTGATATTAAAAGTGGGATCAGATATTATTAGAGTGAAAATGGTTGTTTTAGCCGTATCGGCTACGAACAATTCCTTTGCGATCTCTTTATCCTCTTCGACTTTAAGTTCAGGCAGCTTCTGGTTAAGGTATGCTATTAAATCTGATGCTTTTCTGCTTTCGGATGTTTCAGGCCACTGTTTTATAATCTTGGTCAGTTCTTCCTTAAAGGCACGTTCATCAGAAATCCTCGCTATACAATATGCACGAAGGAGCATGAACCTGGAAGCAAGCGGATCGCTGCTGTATGTTATCATTCCATTATCACAAAGGGAAATGGCAGTACTGAAATTTTCGGAGGTATAATAATTATATGCCTGCTGGTAAAGTGTTTCAGCCATTTTCATACCTGCAAGTTTTTTCTCAAAATACGCCGGATCGGATAATATCCTGGCAAATTCTGTTGAGGGATATTTCTCAAGAAGCCGCTGTCTGTAAGCTTCAGCTTTTATACTATTGACCTCATTGTTGGTCCTGTAGAGGTTATAAAGAGCTTCAGGCACCAGTTCGTTGTCAGGAAACCGCGAAATAAGCTTTTCAAAGGATTCGGTTGCCCTTACAGGATCACCTATTTTCTCTGAATATGCTTTTCCTGCATTCAGATAAGCATTGGCAATTTTTTCATTTGAAACTTCTTTAAGGGAATCTGTCAGCGGCAGATTCCTGAGATAGAATTCAGGATTCCTGTAATCGGGGACAGCTTTAGCCGAATCAGCTGTTTTCTGACCGGCATCTTCTCCGTTTGCTGCCGTCTGGGAAGTGCTGATCCTGGCTTTGTTCGACCTGTTCCAGTTATCCTCCAGCTTCCTGTCTCCCCATCGTCTTCTGAATTCTGTCCGGCCAAAAGTCAGAGCTGCCTGGTTATAAAAATACCATTTCCCCTCCTGGTCAATGTTACCCTGAAAACGTCTTTCATTTTCATAGTATTGACCCATATTATAGCGGTCGGAATATTCGGAAGGTCTTCCTTCGGCTTCAGCTTTTGTCACTTCAGCAATTATAGTTGAAACAAGCGCTTTTCGTTCTGATTCCGACATCGATGCTACCTTCTGAAGGCTGTCTTCATACTGTATGATCTTAAGTTGTGAGACGACAGAATTAAGGTTCCTCGACCTGGACTGAAGCTGGCTAAAGTCAGGATTCTTATTATTAAGAAAAAATACGGTACTGTCATAATATTTTCCTGCATTGAGGAAATCATCCTTCTTAAAATAATAGTCGGCCAGGGCGAGGTATGATCTTCCCTTCTGATTGATATTCAGCGATGGACTTGAAGCTGATTTCCGGAAGTTATTCAGTGCTTCCGACTCCTTTCCCTCCTTCAGCGACAAGTTACCAAGGGCATAATAGATCTGATCGAGGAACTCTTTATTTTTCGAATCTTTTAGCATCTTCTCAAGCTCTCTTTCGATATTTACGGTATTACCCGATTTAATATCAAAGAGACCCGCAATATTTATCCTGGCATTAAATTCAACATCATACGGTGGATTCATTTTCACAACATCACGGTAAAGCGAAATCGCCCTGTCGGTATTTCCTGATCGTTCATTCAGCTGAGCCAGAAGATAGGTAAGCCTGTATTTCAAATGTTTGCCGGATACCAGCTGTATGGCACTTGTCAAAGGATCAGTGGCTTCAGAGTATTTCTTTTGCTTGATGAACAGGTCGGCAAGCGTAGTATAATACATCGATCTCAACGACTTTGATGATCCCGGACCTATTTCCAGTTCTGTTAATACCCGGTATGAATCGCTGTACATTCCTGTCTCATTATATATTCTTGCAAGCCAGACGGAAGCTTCCATCCGGATAATTGGATCGTTGGCCTGAGCAATAGAATAGTCAAACAGTGCTAATGCTTCCTTGAATTCATGTTTGTAAAAACGCGATTTTGCGATAAGCAGATAACTGTCATCCACCCAATGGTTATACTCCTTCCGTTCGGTAAGATCACCTTCTCTTGTCACAGGCTTGCCGGTTTCCCTTATCTCGGGTTTGGCGGTTATAGACTTTAAAGAAATGACTTTTGAAGCTTTCTGGATAGCTGTTTCCATATCAGAATAGCAAAGCTTTGCAGTTGACGGATCGCTGTATTCAAAAACCTTCAGGATTTCACCATAATCGTCTGTATAATTTGAGCTTATCTTCTGAAGGCCGGCCTTAAAGCTTTCATATCCATTGAAATAGATATTATATTTTGAAGTCATGCCCTGGTAAAACCTTGAGGCTCCGGTATTTTTCTCTACCGAACAGGTTGCAGCAAGCAACAGGACAACTACCGTAACAGAGTATTTATATGATGCTTTAACTGAGTGCAATAGAATACATTTATACTATAACTTGGTTAACCCTTTTATAGTATTTCAAAGGTAATTAAAATTGGCCTGATGTGCCGGTTCAGGCGGAAATAACCCTTTTAATCTCGGGAACTTCTTTCATTATAGCCTGCTCCACACCGGCTTTTAAAGTCTGCATGCTGAACGGGCAGCCGTGACAGGCGCCTGTCAGCTTCACCTTAACTGAGAGGTCTTCAGTGACATCCAGAAGCTCTATGTCTCCGCCATCCGACTGAAGATAAGGTCTAACGCGGTCAAGGGCTTTTATTACTCTTTCTCTGATACTTTTAGTTTCTGCCATATTCTATTTATTTATCTGAAGTTTAACAGTTGGTTTCTGATTTTTGTTTCTTTGGCCCGTTTGTTCAACAATTTTATCGGCAAGAAGCATGAATGCCCCGCCCGCTTCTGAGTCATCCAGAGCAACCGGGTGTCCCAGGTCGCTGTTTTCACAGATGCTCTGAACAAGGGGAATCTGACCAAGAAGAGTTACTCCCATTCTCTCTGCAAGTTTTTTACCCCCGTCCTTACCAAAAATATAATACCTGTTGCCGGGCAGCTCTGAAGGGGTGAACCATGACATGTTTTCGACAAGGCCCAGAACGGGAACACTGATCTTTTCGCTTCTGAACATTGATATTCCCTTGACAGCATCAGCAAGGGCAACTTCCTGGGGGGTGGTAACTACAATTGCCCCGGTAACTGCGACCTCCTGGACCAGTGTCAGGTGTATGTCACTTGTACCCGGAGGAAGGTCAACAAGAAGAAAATCGAGTATTCCCCAGTCTCCCTGTGAGATAAGCTGTTTAAGGAAGTTTGACGCCATTGGGCCTCTCCAGACCAGAGCATCGGCAGGGTCGATAAAGAAACCAGTAGAAAGAACCTTCACACCAAATTTAAAAAGAGGTATAATTATATCGGTGTTGTTCTCCCTTTTTACATCAGGCCTGTAAGTCTCAGCATCCAGCATTTTGGGTACCGAGGGACCAAAAACATCGGCATCAAGCAATCCGACGCTGAAGTTCTTTCGCGCCAGGGCAACTGCAAGATTAACTGCGATAGTTGTCTTGCCAACACCACCTTTTCCCGAGGATACGGCAATTATGTTTCTTATACCGGGAAGAGGATCATCTGTTTTTTCTTTTTCCTTTCCCACGATTACCCTGGGTCTCACCTCGATGTTTGCAATCACCGTTTCTGATCCGAGCACCTCTTTCAGCGTCCGTGCAATTGTGCTTTTAATTGATGATATGAAAGGATCGTTCGATTTCCCGGGTACGATGACAAGAGAGATGCCATTTTCGCCAGTGTCAATCTCCCCGACCATGCCCAGAGTGACAATATCCTTACCTTTTTCGGGATGAATTACTTTTTGTAAAGCCTTTATGATCTGGTCTTTAGTAGGTTTTGTCATTTAATTTGTTTTATATGCCGTCTGCTGGAGCGGATTTATAATCCGTGCCAGCATAGTTCACGTCTTATTTTTATTTAATTTAAATATAAACAACCTGCAATTTTAATACATTTTCTTTTGAAAACAAAATATTCATTTCAGTTCAGCGGCAGGATCCCAGAATATTTCCCTGAAATTGATTATGAGGTCATTTTCGACAATAATCCCTTCATTTTCAAGCAGCTGTTGCATGGTTGTGGAATTACCGAAATGATGCTTGCCGGTTAGAAGTCCCTTATGATTTACGACCCTGTGAGCAGGAATAAATGATTTCCCGGTATGACTGACATTAAGCGCCCATCCCACCATCCGAGCCGACCTGCCTGACCCCAGATACTTTGCTATCGCCCCATAGGAGGTGACTCTGCCAAATGGAATAAGGTTTGTCACATCATAAACCCTGCTGAAAAAATCAATATTTTCTCTCTTATTCTGATGTGCCATTTTCAATGATCCTGTTTTTATCAAGTCTGAAAGAAAGATAATGAATCTTTAATCCTTCCTTAAGATAAAGGTTTTCATAATGTGTCCTTATTGAAAGGATATCATTTTCTATCTTTTTGTTATGCAGATCATTAGTGCAGGAGATAACCTGCAGGTTATTTTTTTCAACCAGGTTCCTGGTATAATTAAAGAGTCCGGGATCATCGGTTTTGAGATGGATTATCCCGCCGTTCTTAAGAAATTTACTGTAGTTATTAAGGAACCATGGGCATATCAGCCTTTTATTGGAGTTTCTTTTTCCCGGATGAGGATCGGGGAATGTGATCCAGATCTCATCGACCTCATTTTTACCAAAAAAGGAGTTTATAAATTCAATCCTTGTCCTGAGAAATGCCGCATTTGGAACATTATTATCGTTGGCTGTTTTTGCTCCCCGCCACATCCTGGCGCCTTTGATGTCGACCCCTATATAATTATTACCAGGGAACCTTTCAGAAAGGCCTATGGTATATTCCCCCTTACCGCATCCAAGCTCAAGAATAAGAGGATTATTATTCAGAAAAATATCCTGGTTCCAGCGTCCTTTTATGGGGTGATCTTTGCCTAATTGTACCTCCTTTTCAGGCTGGATTACTTTGCTGAAGGACCCCAGTTCTGCCCACCTTGCCAGCTTGTGTTTTCCCACAGATTATAAAGTCCTGTTGTATTTTTCAATTCTAAGGCCGAAATCATAAACCCCTTTGAGGTCGCCGATCCTCATGCCATGTTGTATTTTAAACTGATATGATCCTTTCATGGGGAAGAAGACATTCTTTTTATAGGGCAGTTTTAGTTCACGTATATCACCGAATCCTTTGCCATACCTCTTTCCCCTATCGTCAGCAAGATTGAATTCCAGAGTATCCGAAATGTTTTTCCCGTCAGGAGACGCTGCTGTCACAAAGAGCCAGATATTGCGGAAAGGGTAATCAGATCCGGTGCGGATAGTGAAAAACATATCAGCAGTGTTAATAGTGTCCGTAACGGGTACCGTGAAGTCAGCAATATTTGAAAGATTCCAGGTTTTACCGGGCATGACCACTGAATCAGTAAAAATAATATGGCTGTTGCATGATAAGGTAAACGCAGTGAGGAGCAATATGAATATTACCGGTTCCCTATTTATTATTCTTATCATTAAATCGCCTGTGTTTCCTTTTTTTGGAATGTTTGTGTTGCTGATTTTTATCAGGAGCGGGATCAAATCTTGTAAGACTGTTGTTTTTAAGCAGGTCAGCTGAGACAGGCTCAAGCTCCGGAGTATGGTCGGCGACCAGAAATTTTTCGGGTTTAATTCCCTTTTTATTCAGGCCCTGTATCTCCCGTACTCTCTTAACAGGTATCGCTATAAGATCAGTTGAGCAATGTTGATCAGTGGAATACCAGTAGATTCCTTTATGGACTTCCATTTTTTGGAACCAGGCAGTAGTATCTGCAGTTTCAAGCGGTATCTCCCTTGATGGGAATGACTTCTGGGCGTCGACATAACAATCTACCTCAAAATTGAGACAGCATTTGAGTTTGCCGCACTGCCCGGCAAGTTTCTGCGGATTGAGGGAGAGTTCCTGGTATTTGGCGTGCGTTGTGGTTACCGAGATGAAATTGGTGATATATGTTGAACAGCACAGCTCTCTTCCGCATGATCCAATTCCACCTATTCTGCCTGCTTCCTGACGGGCCCCTATCTGACGCATCTCTATCCTTACCCTGAATTCTTCAGCAAGTACTTTAATCAACTGCCTGAAGTCGACCCGTTCATCAGCGATATAATAAAATATAGCTTTGGTCTTATCACCCTGGTATTCCACATCCCCGATCTTCATGTTAAGTTTCAGCTCTTCAGATATCTGCCTTGATCTGAGCATTGTCGGTACTTCAAGCTGTTTTGCTTCTTCCCATTTCTGAATGTCTACTGCTTTGGCTTTCCTGTAGACTTTCTTCATGTCATCCGGGGAAGGCTGGACCTTCAGCTCGCCAAGCTGCTCTTTTACAAGCCTGCCAGTCATGGAAATCCTACCTATATCATGCCCCGGGGATGCCTCAACAGCAACTATATCTCCGACCTCCAGCCTCAGGCTGTTTACATTCCTGTAAAATCCTTTGCGCGTGTTCTTAAACCTGATCTCAACTATTTCATTATCGGCTCCGCATTCAGGAAGATCTTTCAGCCAGTCAAATGAATCGAGCTTATTATATCCGGGTTTATATGTTATGTCAGGCATCCGGATCTCTTCACCCGGCTGGGCCTGCAATTCTTCATTTTCTGTCATTTATATCCTGTGATGGTATATTCGCCGCAAAAATAGTGAATAATTGCGATAAATGATGATAAAAGAAAGATAGATCAGCGAATAAGCCTGGTGACTTTCAGTGCCAGGTCGAGGAAAATTATTTTAGCATTACCGTTAGCTTCAATATGTGAACTTGCAAGATTGAATTCATCGGACAGCGGATAGATATTCTGATTTATGGAATTATGGAATTTTTCAGAGAATGAAGATTCCTCTCCTGAAAGGTAAACCAGCCTGTTCTTAAGCTGGCCGAGGGAGAGCATCAGATTCTCACGCAGGAGCCTCAGCGAAAATGCAATAAAACCCTTCTGTGCCTCCCTGCCTGTGACGGCGATCTCCTCTGACCATCCTATCAATGATATTATATCACGTTTCCAGGCAAAACGCATCAGATTTTTAAAATAATCGAGGTTTCGAAGCGATGATTCTTCATTTTCAATAAGTTCGACTGCCCTTATAATATTGCCGTTGGCAACCAGTGCAATTTCGCAGGCTTTTTGTTCACCAAGGCTATATTTTAATATCAGATAATCCCGGATATCGTTGGTGGTAAATCCCGGCACCCTTAAGGTCTGACATCTTGAAAGAATGGTCGGAACCACCTTGTCAGGCTCATCGGAGACCAGTAAAAAAAGTGTTTTTTCCGGAGGCTCCTCAATCATTTTCAGGAGCTTGTTTGCAGTTGCCTGGTGCATTTTTTCCGGAAGCCATATGATCATTATCTTGAAATCCGATTCAAATGATTTCAGACTGAGCTTTTTAATTATTTCAGAAGCCTCGGTAGCGAAAATCAGACCCTGCGCATTACCCACCTCAATTGAATTGAGCCAGCTATTCAGTGTAAAATAAGGAGATTGTCTTACGAATTCCCTCCACTCAACAATATAGGAATCGCTCACCGGCTCCGTATTCTTTTTATCTTTTATTACGGGAAATACAAAATGAAGATCAGGATGGATCATCTTATCATATTTCACGCACGATTTGCAGGTTCCGCAAGAATCTGATCCAGTCCTGTTTTCGCAGCTGACATACCTGGCATAAGCAAGTGCAAGCGCCAGCGATCCGCAACCTTCGGGTCCGGAAAGAAGCTGGGCATGACTTACCCTCTCATCCTTTACAGAACGGATAAGCCTGGCGATGGTTTCCTTTTGCCCTGGTATCTGTGAGAAATTCATTTTAATGTCAGGGAACTATTTCAGCGCGCTGAGGGCAGAATCATAGTTGGGTTCCTGTCCGGTTTCGGGAACAAGCTCTGTGTAAATCACCTTCCCGGTCATATCCAGGACAACCACACTTCTGGCATAAAGTCCTGCAAAAGGCCCGTCGAGAGTGTCGACGCCATATGCTTTGCCAAAAGCGGTATCGCGGAATCCTGAGAGAGGCACGACATTTTTGATCCCCTCCGTTGAGCAGAATTGTGCATGGGCAAACGGAAGATCCTTGGATATTGCAAGGACTACTGTATCTGACATTCCTGCAGCCAGCTGGTTGAATTTTCTAAGGGCTGTTGAGCAAACAGAAGTACCGACGCTTGGAAAAATGTTCAGAAGAATTTTCTTCCCATTAAGTTCTGATAATGAAAGAGAACTCAGATCCGATTTTACCAGGGTAAAATCAGGTGCTTTTGTTCCTTTAGCCGGGAGGTTTCCCGATGTATTTACCGGTTTGCCGCCAAATGTAATTTTTGCCATACTTTTTTTTCAAAATTAGTTAAACTTTTCACAAACAGGAAACATTGCTGCCAATCCTATTGTTCAGCTTTTCTCCATGTCTCTCTGTGATTTCCCCGGATTTCCTCTGTGAAAGTTCTTAAATAATCCTTTTATTTACACAGGGTTCCACTAAAGGCCACAGAGTTCCACGGAGATTATTTTAAACTGCTCTGTTGTCACGATTAAGATCAGGAAACGGAACAATTATTTCCAAAAAATAATGTAGGTTTGTGAAGACCAAAAATTAAAAAACTATAAAACGACTGATTTATGAAAATGATCCAGGATTTTAATTTCAATGGAATTAAAACTATCGTCAGGGTTGATTTCAATGTCCCTCTTGACAAAAAAACATTTGTGGTCACCGACGACACAAGGATACGGGGTGCGTTGCTCACAATCAAAAAGATTCTCACGGACGGGGGATCCGTGATCCTTATGTCTCATCTCGGCAGACCCGAAGGGCGGATGGAAAAATATTCACTTAAACCTGTGCTGCCTGTCCTGGAAAAACATCTGGGACAGAAAGTTCTTTTTGCAGACGATTGTTTAGGAGAATCTGCTGTAACAATGACCGGCGCTCTCAAGCCAGGTGAAGTATTGCTCCTTGAGAATGTCAGGTTTTATCCGGAGGAAGAAGGCAAACCCATCCTTCCCGAAACTGCCACCGATGAGGAAAAGAAAGCGGCAAAGGCTGAGATGAAGCTAAGGCAGAAAGAAATGGCAAGAAAACTTTCAACGTATGCCAGTGTATATGTGAATGATGCATTCGGAACCGCTCACAGGGCTCACGCAACGACTGCAGTTATGGCAGATTACTTCCCGAAAGACAAGATCATGTTCGGCTTCCTCATAAACAGCGAGCTGGCAGCCATGGACAGGGTGCTTAACAGCGCACAGCGTCCTTTTACGGCAATCATGGGAGGAGCAAAAGTATCAGACAAGATCATGCTTATAGAGAACCTTCTTAACAGGGTTGACAACCTTATTATTGGAGGGGGAATGACATATACTTTTGTAAAGGCAAAAGGGGGGAAAATAGGCAAGTCATTGTGCGAGGAAGACAAGCTCGATCTTGCTTTGAAGATACTCGGAAAGGCAAAAGAGAAAAAGGTAAATCTTTACCTGCCCGCAGACAGCCTGAATGCTGACAAATTTGAAAACGATGCAGCAACAAATGTGACTGCCGTGGATGCAGTTCCCGACGGCTGGTCAGGACTTGATATTGCCGATAAATCAATAAAGGAATTTTCAGAGATAATACGGAAATCAAAGACCATTCTCTGGAACGGACCGATGGGAGTCTTTGAAATGGAGAAGTTTTCAAAAGGAACAACAGCGATAGCCAAGGCTATTGCTGATGCTACTTCAAAAGGAGCCTACAGCCTTATTGGCGGAGGAGATTCGGTTGCAGCGATCAATAAAAACGGCCTTGCCGATAAAGTAAGTTATGTTTCAACCGGAGGCGGTGCTATGCTTGAATATATGGAGGGAAAGAAACTTCCCGGTATTGTTGCCATTAGAGGGGAATAAGCTAAGCCGTACAATGGCTAAATGGTGCAAGGGCTCAACGCTAAGAATGCTATTTAAGAGGGTGTCTCAAAAGTCCTTTTGAGACACCCTCTTTTTTAACAACATTTCCTTAAGATAAACGTTTAATAATCAGTTATCTTTGCAGTAATGATAAAATGGTCCCGTATAATATTGATACCTTATCTTTTAGTTCTGGTTGGCTGCTCCAGGATTAATAATCCTCCGGTTTCAGGAACCATAACTATTAACAACGTAACCACTCTTGGTCAGACATATTTTGTTTATGGATTCCTTTTTTCAAAAGCCGATCTGGTCTCAACTCTTAATACCCCTCCTCCGGATATAACGGTCGGAACTGACGGGGTTAGCCTTTTTCTCGAATCCAATAACCTGAGGGAATCTTTCTACAAAGTTGGCGATTATGGTGATGCAACCCAGGCGTCAGAAGCATTTAAGAATCTTAAATCTGCTGCTGTTTCCCCCTGGGCAGGTCTTGCAACACCTTTAATTGAAAACCAGGTATGGATCTACCGTTCAGGTTCGGATAACTTTGCAAAGCTGAGGATCATTTCAACAAAAGGAGGAACCGTTAGTGGAAGAGATTATGCCGAATGCACTTTTGAATGGGTCTATCAGCCGGACGGGACATCAACATTTCCCGGTAAATGATGGATGATATTACAACGGGGATATTTGCAATTAAAGATGGTACGGATTTCCGGAAAACCGCCCTTGATATATATAATTACCAGGCTGACCAAAATCCTGTGTACAAAGATTTTATAAAAAAATTATCCGGACCAGGCAAGGAAATAAAATCTCCCGGGGATGTTCCATTCCTTCCAATAGAGTTTTTCAAAAGGCACAAAATTATTTCTGGTGACCTTATTTCGCAACAGGTTTTCGAAAGCAGCGGCACTACAGGATCTGCAGTCAGCAGGCATTTTGTCGCTGATCTGGTAATTTATGAGCAGAGCTTCCTGCAATCCTTCAGACTTTTTTACGGCAATCTGTCAGATTATGTCATAGCTGCCCTGTTGCCTTCATATACTGCCCGGAAAAGCTCATCACTGGTTTATATGGTTGATAGTCTGATAAAAAGAACCAATGGCCCGATCAGCGGTTTTTACCGCGAGAATGTTGCGGGGATGCTTGATAATATCAATATGGCCGTCAAATCCGGGAAGAAGGTTATTCTGATCGGCGTCTCTTACGCTTTGCTTGATATTGCCGAAAAATATTCACCGGACCTTTCCGGGGTTATCGTGATGGAAACAGGTGGCATGAAAGGCAGAAGGGAGGAGATAATCCGCGATGAGCTCCATTCTATACTTAAAAAATCCTTTAATGTTAATGCCATCCATTCTGAATATGGAATGACAGAGCTTCTGAGCCAGGCGTGGTCGAAAGGCGGGGGAATATATTTCTGTCCGCCCTGGATGAAAATCCTGATCAGGGATCCTCAGGATCCGCTGACCGTGACTTCAGAACCGGGAATCACCGGAGGAATAAATGTAATTGATCTGGCAAATGTACATTCGTGCTCATTCATTGCGACCGGAGATATGGGCAGGCTGCATGATAATGGCAGTTTTGAGGTCCTGGGCAGGATTGATAACAGTGATATCAGGGGATGTAATCTGCTGATTTCATAATTTGTTTTAAGACCCTGATCCTATAACCCAAGCTTTGTTTTAATTTCCGGGGGAATGGCATTTTTATGCACCATGATGGCAATTGTCTTTGCACGGACGTATGGTTCAGACATATTCAGATAACCTCCAAAGGTATTTCTTTCAGTTCCCCATGAGTTCTTGGTAATATAATATTTGGTACCATTCTGGTCTTTGACAATTCCTGTCACATGCATCAGATGATCATCAGTTGTTTTCTTTGTGTCAAATCCTTCCTCACGCGATTCCTGTGTAACCTTGACTTCAGGAAATGGTTTACTGAATTTGTAAGCTTCGGCTGTTCTCTCCTCCAGCGTCATATTGCCTAATCTTGCCTTATCTGCAGGAGAATACTGATCAGTATTTTCGGGATCTGGTATGATTGCCACTCCTTTACCATGTGAAAACCCGCGTTCACTGACATCACCGTCCCATGCGACTGTATACCCGTTATTCAGGGAATAATCCATAATTGCTACAAGTTCATCGAGAGGGACATTATAATAATTCATTTTTCTCCAGTTATCGGGAATAGGAACAAGCCCCTGCGAATAGAACGGGAAAAGAGTCAGGGATGTTATTTCCACATAATCGCCGGGATTAATTCCAAGAGTTGCAGTGAATGATTTTGGAGTATAGCTTACACCCTTATAGGTAAATGTCTGAGGAGCTTTACCCAGATAAGTGTCCAGGACACCATCGACTATACTCAGATACTGATCGCTTTCCCTTCTTCTCTGGACCGGAACGGTTGCAATGGCATTTACAAAGGCATTAAGCTCACTGTGGTTATGGAACGGTGAGCTGTAATTGAGTCCGGTGTATGCCTCATCCGGAACGATACCATTTTTTACAAATTCCACTATCCAGTCATGACCTACGCTTCCCTGTCCAAGATTTCCCTTGCCCTGCTGAACGAAATTGTCTCTCAGCCTGTCGACATAATTATATCTTACTATCCACATTTCGGAAAGATCATATTCACCTTTACCCATTCTCAGAAGTTCTGACTCAATGAAGGATGTAGTGGCAAAACACCAGCACGTTCCGGTTGATGACTGGTTTTTTACCGGGGTGGCTTTCAATTCGGTTACAGGTGTAAACTTATAACCCTCTTCAGTTTTTTGTGAAGACTGGGCAGTTACATTTTTCTTCTGTCCGAACGAAGGGAATATCAGAAAGAGCGTTAATGCAATAATCAGAATTCTTTTTTTCATATCGAAAGATATTAATTAAGGGCACTAAGCTAAATAAAAAAATAAAATCAATTCAATCATTTAATATGATGTTGAACCAGGAACATCAGAACGAACGAAGCAGGGAGCTAGAACTATAACCCGGCTACCAGATTATAAGAGTGATCGATCCACCCAAAGATATCCATATCGGGGACTGTACCGTCAATACTGACTGTATTCCAGTGTTTTTTATTCATATGAGATTTAATTATACTATGTAAATGATTGAAATACAAAAAGATAATTTAAAATTATATTTATGAGAAAGTATAAATATTTTCATACAATTGTTAAATCAAGTAATCCGAACCAAAGTCATAATGAAGAAGAGTCCTCCATTGTAGATAATAGGTTTGAAATATCTAACCTTGCTCTGAGAGGCCCTAAAATTATTAAAGATCATTTACTGCTTTCAGGAAGCTAATCTTTACACATATCCGGTTGACACCCTAGGTGTCGACTTCCAATAGCCCGGGTGGCACCCCGGGTTGAAGATACCAAACAATCGCATCAACCCCGGCGGGGTTGACTTCCAATTGTTTATTTGATAAGGATTTCATAAATTTACATAGTGCTGATTTTTAGATGGAATAATTATGTCTACTTACACTCAAATTCTTTATCAGATTGTCTTTGGAAGTAAAGACTACACTATTTTCCTTAACAGGGAAAATCAGGGCTTGTTATTTGGATATATGGTCGGTATGCTGAACAAAAGAAACTGTCATCCATACCAAATTGGTGGATATGGGAATCATGTTCACATTGTTACTCATATCTCACCAACAATTGACCTCGCTGCTCTTGTAAGAGAAATTAAAAAAGCCACTCATGAAATGATGATAATGAAAAAAGAAGTCTTTCCACATTTCTCAGGATGGCAGGTTGGTTATGGTGCTTTTACGTATCATATATCGATGAAATCAATACTGATAAAATATGTTTTAAACCAGGATCAGCATCACAAAAAAGTCAATTACAAAGATGAGTTAATCCAACTACTTAATGATAATCTTGTATCGTATAAGGAAGAGTATCTGATCATATAATGCTGTAAGAATAATCCTTCCCTTAATACTCCGCAGACGATTCTGCAGTAATTAGAAGTCAACCCCTCCGGGGTTGCCAAAATTGTGTTGTTTCTTACCACGGGTGTAACCGTGGCTATTGGAGGTCCAGCCCTGCGGGCTGGCTCATTCCTGATTTATGTCAATTGGTTGATAATTATGTGACTTGTCTTCTTCAGCATCATCCTGTAGTTATGGCATAAAATAATGTTTATAAAAATTTTAGTGTCTTCACTTAATTAAAGATGTTTATGAAAAGGAGTTCTCTTAGGATGGAGTATAGATTTTCAGGCGATGAGAAAGTCTCTCCAAGGGGAATTAGGGGTTATTATACATTAAAAATCTTTTAGACCAGACTCATTAATACTCTGACCTATTTGTTCAGATTTTGCTTTGTCAAGTATAAGCGAATTCACTTCTTACCTGCAATCAGATCGTAAGAATGATCAATCCACGAAAACACCTCTTTATCAGGAATTGTTCCATCAAAATTTATTGTATTCCAATGTTTTTTATTCATATGGTATCCCGGAGTCACCGAAGCATATCTTTCCCTTATCTCGAGGGCTCTGGCAGGCTCGCATTTCAGATTTATGGAAAGGTCGCCTTCGAGGTTCACAAGGGCAAATATTTTCCCGTTCACCTTGAATACAAGCGTGTCCTCACCGAAGGGGAAACTTTCAGTGACTCCTTTTTTCTTTATGCAATATTCATGTAAAGATTCGATATCCATTCGTTCTCTATTTCAGGGTCGGGTAAAAAGCATCCTCAATATGGTCCACCTGAGGGGAATCTCCTTTTTTAATAATTGTTATAATGTCAAACCTGCTTTCTTTATCGATATTGTATCTCTGCAAATATGCACTGGCTGCAAATATCATTGATCTTTGTTTTTCTCTGTTTACAGCTGTTACTGGATGCATCTGAAAATCCTCAGAGCGTGTCTTCACTTCTGCAAAGACTATAAAATCTTTATTTTCAGCAATTATATCGAGTTCGAGCTTACCTGCTTTCCAGTTTCTGTGGAGGATTTTATAGCCTTTTCCCCTGAGGTGTTCTGCCGCTAAATCCTCTCCTTTCTGACCCAGGTTATGTGATTCAGCCATGACTAAATTTCGATGAGTTTATTTCTGATAGCAAACAAAATAAGACTTGCTGTATTTTTCGAATTGGTTTTTCCCAGGAGGTTTGCCCGGTGCTTGTCCACGGTCCGTTTGCTTATGAAAAGTGTTTCAGCAATCTCCTGATTTGAAAGGCCTTCGCAGATCTTCAGGAGAATCTCTTTTTCCCTTTTTGAAAGGTTAGCAACCTTTGTTTCATGTTCGCGGTGCTTGATCTTCTGGATGACATGATAAAGAAGTTCCTGTGAAAAGTAGCTTCCCCCCTTCGTAACGGTGAGTATGGCTTCTCTAACCTCGAATATATCGGAATCTTTAAGAACAAAGCCTTTAGCCCCGGCATCCACCATTTTGTAATAATATTCTTCTTCACCATACATCGAAAGGGCAATAATATTGATTTCGGGATTAGTTTTCTGGGCCCTCCTGGTAGCTTCGATACCATCCATTTCCGGCATATTTATGTCCATAAGCGCAATTTCTGCCGGAGTTGTTTTAATGAGCTTCAGGAATTCCTCACCATTGGACGCTTCTCCTGTCACTTCGAAATCAGGAAAAGAGTCCAGTAGGATCTTCAATCCGTTCCTGAAAAGCTGATGGTCATCAGCTATGATTATCCGTATTTTTTCCATATTCCGGCAGGCTTACAAAAATTACTTTCCTTCTTACTCAGTTACCTTGATCAGTGCACTTGTTCCTTTACCTGGTGTACTTTCGATAATAAAGACACCTTCTACGGTTCTGACACGTGTTTCAATATTTGACAACCCCATTCCCTTAATATCCTCCTTGCTCAGGGCCGAAGTATCAAATCCGCGCCCGTTATCATAGAACTGCAAAGTAACAAATTTTTCATGTTTGTTCAGTTCAATGTCAATTTTTGAAGCCCCGGAGTGGCTGATGGAGTTGTTTATGAGTTCGCATACTGCGCGGTAAATGACCACCTCTTTATCATTTTCGAGCCTTTGATTTTCCATATTTGATTTAAACTCAATAAGGATTGCTTTCGTCTGGTTGATTTTTGTGGTGAAAGCACTTATTGCACTTGCAAGCCCGAAATTTGATAAAACATGAGGGCTGAGGTTATTTGAAATATCCTTGATAGTAGTGATAGCCTCGTTTACCAGATGGTTAGTATTTCCCAGTATGGTTTTCCCGGTGGGATCATTTATTCTTTCCGTAAGTGAAGAAACAGACATTTTGACTGTGGAAAGAATTGGACCAAGGCCGTCATGAAGATCTTTTGCAAACCTTTTCCTTTCATTCTCCTCTGTATTGATTATTGCATTAAGAACTCTTTTTTCAGTCCTCAGACGATCCGTCTCGGCACGTTTTAGGGAAGTGAATATCTCCCTTATCAGGATTACCCCGGTGATTATCATAAATGAGATAAGCACACCGATCCATTCATCGATCATGATCCAGGCTTCGGAAGGTGTGCCCCGTATATTTTCGATAAACTGGATTATTTTCCTGACTGCCATAAATGCAAATGAAAGGGAAAGAAGTATCCATGAAAGCCTGTATTTGGTCATTTTCATGAAGCCTAATGCAATTGTAGCAGCAATTATCTGCAGTACAATCGAAATCAGCAGGGCTATTAGTCTTACCATAACATTCTAAGGATTTTACAGCACAAATATAAAGCATAGCTTGCTTCATTGAACACCCTTCATGAAATAGGAATATACTTAGTTTAATAAAGAGGAAAGAATTGTAAGGTTATAAAAAATGTTAACTTTATACTTAACAAGGAACTGTGAGGATCTGAGCTGTAACATCTTAATATTCAGATTATGTTGGAATTATCTCAAAGTGATACTGACTCTATCCTGTCGCTGGTAGCTGAGGGAAATATAGAAAGCAATCTTGGGTTTTTCTCTAAGCCTTTTCGGGTTAGATACAGGAACAGGGAATTGATCCTAAAAAAATATCTTCCTGTCAGGAGCTTCAAATTGGTCTCAGGGATCATTGAAAACCACGGGAAATATATCTCGGAATTAAGGAAGACCGGCATTAAAGTGCCTGACACGTTTATCGGAACCATGTCCCTCAGGGGAAAGTATCAGATCTATATTATACAGGAAGCCTTTAAAAAGGACGAATTATTAAGGTGCCTGTTTGAGACTTCTCCTGAATCAGAATTAATGAAGCTGTGCGAACTGATATTTGATGATGCATTGAAGTTCTGGAGGAACAGGCCTGAATCAGTGGAAATCGGATTCCATCCCACTTTGAGAAACTATGCATTTCAGAATGGGAAGCTGTACTATTTTGATACCTTCCCGCCTATGCTGATGAGCCGGAGGGACCTGAACAGGATAATACTTAAAATGTCACCCTATGGCTCTCTTCTGAAAATTTTCATTCCATCGTCCTGGATTAACCCGGTTTCAAAAGAGTATTATCAGTTTCATAAAATGTTTACGGGAATAACAGGAAGCTGCTGCAGGCTCAGACCGGAAAATGCAAATACGATATTAAAATTAAGCACCGATTACATAAATGGTTCCTCCTGTACCCGGGAAGAGAAACAAAGAATTACAGGAATTCTTAAATCCCCGCCCGAATTGCCGGCGCTCTGGACCTTTTTCAGAAGGCTTTCAGGTAATGTGGGCAAGCCAAATATTGGAAAGGTAAGACCCTGATTCCCGGATCCGGAGTTAATTTCCTGCCACCTTAATATTTGCCTGCCTATGGTTTTAATTACCTCTTTTCCTACCTTTGGTTGTCCAAAATATTTATATGAAATTAATCTATAATATTGGCATACTGATATATACTCTGATTGTCAGAATAGTTTCCCCGGTTAACAGGAAAGCCGGACTTATGGTCAAAGGACACAAAGGCTGGTATGAAATGTTAAGTGCGAAGGTAAAAGTGGGTGAGAAATATATCTGGATGCATTGTGCTTCACTGGGAGAATTTGAACAGGGGCGTCCGGTTATTGAAGCTATTAAAAAGCAGATGCCGCAGTACAGGATCATTCTGACTTTTTTTTCCCCGTCAGGATATGAAGTAAGGAAAAATTATCAGCATGCTGATATTATTTGTTACCTCCCTCCGGACTCCCCCCGGAATGCTGAAATGTTTGCATCCCTGGTTAATCCGGAGAAGGTGATATTTGTAAAATACGAGTTCTGGAATAACTATATATCAGCAGTCAGAAGGCGAAATATCAAATTATATCTTATTTCCGGCATTTTCAGGGAGGGACAGTATTTTTTCAGATGGTATGGTGCCTTCTTCAGAAAAATACTGCAGAAATTTACCTGGATATTTGTTCAGGATCAGAGATCGCTTGATCTCCTTCACAGCATCGGGATAAGGGATTGTTCCCTTGCAGGTGATACACGATTTGACAGGGTTAAGCAGATTGCCGGATATGCGAAAGATATTAATGTTCTCGAAAAGTTCAGTGGGAATGAAAAGATCTTCCTTGCGGGCAGCAGCTGGAAACAGGATGAGGAGATAATTGCTACATATATAAACAAATACCCGCAAAGGATGAAATGGGTTTTCGCGCCACATGAGATAGATCAGAGTAACCTGGAACGGCTGGAAAATTTATTAAGGGTAAAGTCCGTCAGATTCTCGGAATTCGAGGAAGGACCTCCTGACGCCATGGTACTCATCATTGACAATATCGGCATGCTTTCATCGGCATACAGGTATGCTTATGTTGCAGAGGTCGGCGGAGGATTCGGGAAAGGGATTCATAATATCCTGGAACCGGCCTGCTGGAGCATACCGGTTATGTTCGGACCCAGGCATGAGAAGTTCCGTGAGGCAAATGATCTGATAGTATGTGAAGGCGGGAAATCGTTTAACGGCTATAAAGATTTTGAAAAGATCCTCGACAGATGGATATTTAATGAGAAAGAATACAAAAAAGCTGCTGAATCTGCAGGATCATATGTGAAGAAAAACACCGGAGCTACCGGTAAAATAATGGAAATCATTCAATAAAAAGATATCAACAGATTATACTCATAATTTGTTAAAAACTAACCTTTTTGAAATTGGGGGGATCATTTAAAGAGGTGTACTTTAATCATCCGGTTTTTTATAAAAAAGATATTTTCTGTAGCCTCAGAATCAATATGTTATTATAACCTGATAAAATAATTATTAAACCTTAATCCAAATTCCATGATGAAACTTTTAAAACACTTTTTTGCTATGTTGTTGCTTATGATGATACCGCTCCTGGTGTCGGGACAGGGAGCAACAACATCTTCCATGAGCGGAGCGATACTTTCAGGTAAAGGAGAACCTCTAACCGGAGCAAGTGTCGTTGCCACTCACGTTCCTTCAGGGACTCAGTATGCCACTATTGCTGATATTGCCGGTAATTTTCGCATCCAGAACATGCGGGTCGGCGGGCCTTACACACTGAAAGTCTCATTTATCGGGTACTCTCCTGTAACTTATGACGAAATCTATCTGAAACTTGGTGAGACCTATGTTCAGAATGCTCAGTTACAGGAAGAAACGACAACTCTTAAAGAGGTTATCGTAACAGCTGGCATGAGGAATTCCATTCTGAGTTCTGAACGTTCGGGTCCGCAGACAAACGTCAGCAACCGTGAACTCAATAGTCTTCCCACCATAAGCAGGAGTATCACAGATTTTACCAAATTCAGTCCTCAGTCCCAGGGAAACTCTTTCGGTGGCCGTGATGGCCGTTTTAATACAATTACTGTGGATGGTGCTGCATTCAACAACAATTTTGGATTAAGCAGTAATCCTCTTCCCGGTGGTGAAGCTCAGCCTATCTCGCTTGATGCAATCGAAGAGATTTCTGTGAATGTGGCTCCGTATGATATCCGTCTTTCCCAGTTCACAGGTGCAAGTATAAATGCTGTCACCCGCAGCGGTGATAATACATTTAAAGCGTCTGTTTATACCTTTCAGCGTCCAAAATCATTCACAGGCAGTACAGTTGATGGCAAAGAAGTTACCGGAGCCAATTCAAGAAGCCAGCAGACATATGGCGGAAGAATAGGTGGCCCGATCATCAGGGATAAACTCTTTTTCTTCCTGAGCGGCGAGTATGAAAAGGTATCCATTCCGGGTGTTGACTGGAAACCCAGCACTGACGGCGTCGCTGTTCCTGACCAGATGATCTCGCGTACAACCGAGTCGGACCTGGTTGCCGTAAAGGATTATCTTATGACAACATATAATTATGATCCGGGTAAATACAAGGATTTTGATCCGTTTAAGAATATGAACCATAAGATCCTTGCCAGAGTCGACTGGAACATTTCCGGTAACCACACATTTACACTTAGGTATAACGACGTTGTAGGAACATCTGATCAGCAGACCAACTTTAACAGCGGTCCTCCGAACAACGCCCGTAACTCCGGCCGTATCAGCAGTCAGTCTATGGCCTTTTCAAATTCTTTCTACGGATTCAAAAATACTGTTCGTTCAATCACCGGTGAATTAAACAGCACTTTTGCATCAAGATTTTCAAATAAGCTGCTTGCCAGTTACACATTTATTCAGGATACAAGGACGAGCAAATCAGACCTTTTCCCGTTTGTTGACATCTGGGAAGGCGGTGACCAGTACATGTCATTCGGATATGAGCTTTTCAGCTATAACAATAATGTGGTTAACAAAACATTAAGTTTTACGGATAACATCACGATTAACCTTAACCGGCATACCCTGACCGCAGGTCTTGCATTTGATCGTCTTTTCTTTCTTAACTCCTACATCCGTGAAGGGACATCCTATTATCGTTATGCTTCAGTCGACGATTTTCTCACCGGGGCTGACCCCATCGGGTTCGGAGTAACATACGGGTATAATGGAAATGATGCACCAGGTTCTGCGCTTACTTTTGGTGTCGGCGCTCTTTATGCACAGGATGAATGGAATGTTATGCCCCATTTGAAATTGACCTATGGGTTGCGTCTTGAAAAAACATTCTATTTCGATAAGATGCAGGATAATCCGGCAATATCAGCACTGACATTTGCTGATGGTCAGAAAATTGACGTTGGTTCATGGCCAAAATCATCGTTGCTGTTTTCACCGCGTATCGGTTTCAACTGGGATGTTAAAGGAGACCGTTCACTGCAGGTTCGTGGAGGATCGGGTCTCTTCACCGGTTTATTGCCATTTGTATGGTTCACAAACCAGCCTCAGGGTTCGGGTCTGATACAGGTTCCTGAAATAGGATGGGGGCAACAGACTCCAAGTACATTACCAAATCTTGTAGGTCTGGGGTTCCATCCTGATTTTAAAGGATTTATCGCAGCTAATCCTTCTCTTTTCCCGCAGAGCCCAGGCACTCTTCCTAACGGATCATCATTGGCACAGGTAAGTAAAAATTTCAAATTACCGCAGGTCTGGCGTTCAAATTTAGGTGTTGACGTTGAACTGCCATTGAATATGGTATTCACGGGTGAGATCATGTATTCCAAGGACATCAATGCTATCAAACAGGTTAATATTAACGAAGCAGCTCCTGCCGGAACAATGACCGGTCCTGATAACCGTCCTTACTGGACAACAAGAGCAATTGTCTCTACCGTAGCCAGTGCTATGCAGCTTGAGAATACAAACCAGGGTTATCAGTATTCATTTACTGCACAGCTGACTAAAAATTTCAGCAAAGGAGTGTCAGGGATGTTTGCATATACTTATACAATGGCAAAGGACATTACATCTAATCCTGGTTCTTCGGCATATTCCGCATTTTCATCCAACACTGCAGTAGGAAGTCTAAATGATCCGGGACTCAGCTATTCAAATTTTGCAACACCTCATAAACTGATCGGAGAAATTTCCTACAGGGTGGAATACGCGAAATTTTTTGCAACAACCGTATCCCTTGTTTACCAGGGTTATCAGACAGGTCGATGGTCCTATACTTATTCTAATGACCTGAACAATGACGGAATTTCATCAGACCTGATGTATATTCCCAAAACTCAGGATGAACTTACTTTTGCTACAGCCAGTGGCATGGCTCCTGCAGACCAGCAGGCAGCATTCTGGGATTATGTAAATAATAACAAATACCTGAGTAAGCATAAAGGAGAATATGCCCAACGTTTTGGCCAGCTTCAGCCCTGGTTCCATCGCTTTGATGCCAAAATACTTGAAGATATATTCTCAAATTTCGGAACCGACCGAAGGTACACCCTGCAAGTTAGCGTTGATTTCCTGAATATCGGGAATCTTTTCAATGACAAATGGGGAACATACACTACCAATCCTCTTTCAAGTTATGATAATGTCCGTCCATTATCTTATGTGACAAGGGGTACGGCCACCCAGGTTCCTGTTTACAGGCTTAATGCCACATCACTCGATGATTTTAAAACTAAAACAACTCTTACAAAGAGCCTGAGCACCTCAAGTACATGGGGTTGCCTTCTTGGAATCAGACTTATTTTCTGATAAGTCATCATTAATTCATTAAGGAGGGTGCCTTTTGAGACACCCTCTTTTTTTTATCCCAAGGACTGGATTCGTTGTGAACAGGGAATAACAATCAGATTATTAATTACTTTCTGTCACGCATAAAAATCAGACAAAGGTGGAATTTCATAAAACACTGAAATACAATAAAATATGTACGGTTAATAACTAACCTCCATAATGTTAATAAACTTAAATTTTTTGTCTTGCATTCAGTTAAACGCTTGTCTAATTTAGCAATCACCCGCCTTTAAAATCAGCGGCAGTTTAATCTCAATTAAATCAGAGAATAACAGAATTATATTTTAATATATGGGAGAACTATTTGTCCGGGAATCAGCTATTGAATCTGAGAAAGCTGAAGTAAAGGAAAAGATCCTTGAACCTCAGAAGGAGTTTGTCGGGAAGGAAAATAAAAAATCAGGAGAAAATAAAGCCGGCAGGACTACTTATACTCATGATGAAGCTGTAAATGCAAGCATAGAATATTTTAATGGTGATGAGCTTGCGGCAAGGGTATGGGCAAATAAGTATGCATTAAAAGATTCATTCGGCAATCTTTACGAAAAAAGCCCTGACGATATGCATCACCGCCTGGCACGTGAAATACACAGGGTTGAGCTTAAGTATAAGAATCCGTTGCCGGAAGAACTCATTTACAATGTCCTGAAGGATTTCAGATACATCGTACCTCAGGGCGGCCCCATGACAGGAATAGGCAACGATTACCAGATCGCATCTCTGTCAAACTGCTTTGTCATCGGCAATGAAGGTGAATCAGACTCATATGGTGGTATAATGAAGATCGATCAGGAGCAGGTTCAACTTATGAAACGCCGTGGAGGTGTGGGACATGATCTGTCGCATATCCGGCCTAAAGGCACACCTGTACTTAACAGCGCTCTTACATCAACAGGTGTTGTTCCGTTCATGGAAAGATACTCAAACTCCACACGCGAAGTAGCCCAGGACGGAAGGCGCGGAGCGCTCATGCTTTCAATATCTGTCAAACACCCCGATTCAGGCAAATTCATCGATGCTAAAATGGAAAGCGGTAAAGTAACGGGTGCCAATGTTTCTGTAAAGCTTACTGATGAATTCATGGAAGCTGTTGTAAACAAAACCATATTCAGACAACAATATCCGATAAACTCTAAGAATCCGAAATTTGTAAATGATGTTGACGCAACACAGCTGTGGACCAAGATCATTCACAATGCATGGAAATCTGCTGAACCTGGAGTCCTGTTCTGGGATACAATAATAAGGGAAAGCGTTCCTGATTGTTATGCCAGCCTTGGCTTTGCAACACTTTCTACAAACCCGTGCGGGGAAATTCCGTTATGTCCATACGACAGCTGTCGCCTGCTGGCCATCAATCTGTACAGCTATGTAAACAATCCTTTTACCAAAAAGGCAGAGTTTGATTTTGATCTTTACAGGGAGCATGTAGGCCTGGCTCAGAGAATGATGGATGATATTATTGACCTTGAGCTTGAAAAAATTGATGCTATACTTGCCAAGATAAACGGTGATCCGGAAAATGATGAGCTGAAGCGCGTTGAGAGAAACCTTTGGAAGAACATCAGGAAAAAATCAGAGGAAGGCCGTAGAACAGGTATCGGCATCACTGCCGAAGGCGATATGCTTGCAGCGCTCGGACTGCGATACGGAAGCGATGAAGCTACCGGTTTCTCTGTCGAAGTGCATAAGACCCTTGCCCTGGAAGCCTACAAATCATCAACTTACCTGGCCAGGGAAAGAGGTCCCTTTACAATTTATGATGCCGAACGTGAGAAAAACAATCCCTTCATCCTCAGGATGAAGGAATCTGATCCGGTGATGTACTCCAGCATGGTGAAGTATGGACGGAGAAATATTGCACTTCTGACAATCGCCCCAACCGGGACCACCAGCCTTATGACCCAGACCACTTCGGGTATTGAACCTATTTTTTCAGTTTTTTACAAGCGCAGGAGAAAAGTCAATCCTAACGACAAGGATGTAAGGGTTACATTCAAGGACGAGGTCGGTGACTGCTGGGAGGAGTTTAATGTTTTCCACCATAAATTTGTTGACTGGCTAAAACTTAATGGATATGATCCTGAGCATGTTACGAGAATGAATGATAAGGAAATAGAAGATATTGTTGCAAAATCTCCTTATAGCAAGGCGACGGCCAATGATGTCGACTGGATAGCAAAGGTAAGAATGCAGGGGGCAATCCAGAAATGGGTCGATCACTCCATTAGTGTCACCATTAACCTGCCGGCTGATGTTAAGGAAGAGCTTGTCAGTGAGCTGTACCTTACAGCCTGGAAGTCTGGATGCAAGGGAGCTACAGTTTATCGCGACGGATCACGCAACGGAGTGCTTATCACCGGAAAACCTGAGATAAGAAATGAACGGCCAAAACGGCCCAAAATACTTGATTGCGATGTGATCAGATTCAATATTAATGAAGAAAAATGGGTTGCATTTGTGGGCCTGAAAGAGGGAAGACCCTATGAGATTTTCACGGGCCTTGCCGATGAAGAGATCTATCCTATTCCAAAAAGCATCCTGAAGGGACAGATAATTAAGAACAAAAGCGAAGAAGGGAAAACACGTTATGATTTCCAGTACACTGATAAATACGGATATAAGAAGACAATAGGCGGCCTGTCACATATGTTCAAGCCGGAATTCTGGAATTATGCAAAGCTGATCTCAGGAGTTCTCAGACATGAAATGCCCATTGCCGACGTGGTAAACCTTATACAGTCACTGAAGCTTGACAGCGAATCGATAAACAACTGGAAGAACGGAGTTGAACGTGCTCTTAAGAAATATATTCCCAACGGTACAAAGGCCAAAGGTAAATGCGGCGAGTGCGGATCGGATAATCTTATTTACCAGGAAGGGTGCCTGATCTGTAAGGATTGCGGGTCATCAAAGTGCGGGTAATACTCCCAGTTCTTTTCCCACTTTTTCAAAAGCCCTTACAGCTTTATCAAGATGTTCCGTTTCATGTCCTGCAGAAAGCTGGACACGAATCCTGGCCTGACCCTTCGGAACGACCGGATAATAGAAACCTGTTACATAAATGCCCTGGTCGAGAAGCTTTGAGGCAAAATCCTGTGAGAGTTTTGCATCATAAAGCATGACAGCACAAATTGCAGATTTAGTAGGCTTTATATCGAACCCAAGATTGGTCATTCTGCTGATAAAATATTCGGAATTCCTGTGAAGCTTATCCTGAAGCTCGTTGGTTTCTGTCATCATATCGACCATTTTTATACCTGCAGCTGCAACAAGCGGAGGGATAGAATTTGAAAAAAGGTAAGGGCGTGACCGTTGCCTGAGAAGCTCAATAATCTCTTTTTTCCCGGTAGTGAAGCCTCCTATAGCGCCCCCGAAAGCTTTTCCGAGAGTACCTGTGATCAATTCCACCTGCCCCATGATGTTATATAATTCGGTAACACCCCTGCCGGTTTCTCCCACAACCCCGGCAGAATGAGATTCATCCACCATAACCATTGCATTATAGCTGTTTGCCAGCTCAACAATCCTTCTGAGGGGAGCTACATTTCCATCCATTGAGAAAACCCCGTCGGTGACAATAAGCCTGAACCGCTGAGCCTGTGCCAGCTTAAGCTGCTTTTCAAGGTCCTCCATATCGGCATTCTCATACCTGTAACGCAGGGCTTTACATAACCGGACACCATCAATAATTGAAGCATGATTCAGGGCATCAGAAATAATAGCATCCTCTTCGGTCAGGAGCGGTTCAAAAACGCCTCCGTTCGCATCGAAGCAGGCAGCATAGAGAATTGTATCCCCGGTGTGAAAAAATTTCGCGATTTTTCTTTCAAGCTCCTTGTGAAGATCTGTTGTCCCGCAGATAAATCGTACCGACGACATGCCGTAGCCATGATCATCGAGTGCATCTTTTGCAGCTTTAATAAGCTGAGAGTTATTTGAAAGTCCAAGATAGTTATTGGCACAGAAATTCAGCACTTTTTGTCCGGTGTCAAGTTTTATTTCTGCCCCCTGCGGAGAAACTATGATGCGTTCATTCTTATAAAGGCCGGCTTCCCTGATCTCAGCAAGAACCCTGGTCAGATGCTTTTGATAGTCATTGTACATTTCGTAGTAATTGTAGGATTAATAAGTCTGTAAAGTCTGTAAAGTCTGTAAAGTCAGGGACTTTCGACTTTAAGGACTCATATTCAGTCCCAGTTAAGAATGACTTTGCCGCAATTTCCTTCCTCCATTGCATCAAAACCCTTCTGGAAATCATCAATGTGAAAACGATGTGTGATGATAGGATTAAGGTCTATTCCGCCGATGATCATCATTTCCATCTTGTACCAGGTCTCCCACATCTCCCTGCCATATATTCCTTTAAGTGTGATTGCCTTGAAGATTATATCGCTCCACGGGACTTCAAAGCCTGAAGGGAGAAGTCCCAGCAGGGAAATGCTGGACCCGTTGTACATGTTGCTGATCATTTCAACAAAAGCCGTGGGAGAACCGGACATCTCGAGACCGATGTCAAATCCTCTCATCCCCAGTTTTTTTACAGCATCTGATATTTTTTCTCCTTTGGAAGGGTTAACCGTAACTGTTGCCCCCATCTTCTTTGCTATTTCGAGGCGGTAATCGCTGAGATCGCTGGCGACTATAAACCGTGCACCGGCATATCGGGCAATGGCAATGGCCATACTTCCTATTAATCCCGCCCCTGTTACCAGGACATCCTCTCCCAGAAGCGGGAATGACAATGCTGTATGTGTTGCATTTCCGAAGGGATCCATTATTGCTGCCCACTCATCAGGTATCCTGTGGTCAAGCGGCACTATGTTCGAGGCCGGGATCCTTACGTATTCAGCAAATGAACCATCAATATTGACACCTATGCCTATTGTATTTTCACAGACATGTTCCTTGCCGCGCCGGCAATTACGGCAATGTCCGCATGCCAGGTGTCCTTCGCCTGTAACCCTTTCGCCAATCTTCAGGTTTGGTACACCAGCCCCCATCTTTTCTATATACCCCATATATTCATGGCCGATTATCATTGGTGTTTTAATGGTTTTCTGAGACCATTCATCCCATTTGTAAATATGAAGATCGGTTCCGCAGATTGCAGATTTTTTAACTTTGATTATTACGTCATTAAGTCCGGGCTCGGGGACAGGCATTTCCTGCATCCAGAGGCCTCTTTCGGGACGAGCTTTAACGAGAGCTTTCATTTTCTTCATAAAGCCTGTTGTATTATACTTCTGACTCATCAGAGAGTCACAAAGTTAATACAAATAAATGCCACAAAACCTGATTTATGCCATACTATTATTTGTTGCAGCCTTTAGCTATCTTTGCATTGGTATTAACTGATTTGATAGATTATGCAACCGGTACGGGTACGTTTCGCTCCCAGTCCGACAGGACCCCTGCATATAGGAGGTGTACGGACCGCTCTTTATAATTACCTCTTTGCCAGGAAGAATAATGGTACTTTCATTCTTCGCATCGAGGATACTGACATTGCGAGATTTGTCGATGGTGCAGAGGAATATATTATGGAGTCACTTAAGTGGTGCGGGATAACAGTGAATGAGGGAATAAATGAAGGAGGCAGCTTCGGGCCTTATCGTCAGAGCGACCGGAAAGCGCTCTACAGGCAGTACGCTGATAATCTGGTAGCCAGAGGCGATGCTTACTATGGTTTTGATACTCCCGAAGAACTTGAAAAGCACCGGAACGAATCTGAGAAGCAAGGGAAAACATTTATTTACAACGCATCGGTCAGAGACAAACTCCGTAATTCGGTGTCAATACCTGAAATTAAATGGAAGGCGTTAATGGAAGCCGGAGAACCGTATGTAATAAGATACAAAATGCCGGTAAACAAAGATATACATTTCGATGATCTTATAAGAGGACATATTACAGTAAACACATCCACGCTTGATGATAAGGTATTATTCAAATCAGATGGTATGCCAACCTATCATCTGGCTAATATAGTGGATGACCATCTTATGGAAATAAGCCATGTGATCCGCGGTGAGGAATGGCTGCCTTCTCTTCCGCTCCACTTAATGCTTTACCGTTCTTTTGAATGGAATCCGCCTCTGTTTGCGCATCTTCCGCTTCTGTTAAAGCCCGATGGTAAAGGTAAACTGAGCAAAAGAGACGGCGATAAATTGGGATTTCCCGTTTTCCCTCTTTACTGGCCATATGGGGAAACAGCTAAAGGATATCGTGAAGAGGGTTATTATCCGGAAGCTTTTGTAAATATGCTCGCATTGCTGGGCTGGAATCCGGGTACTGAGAAAGAAATATTCAGTATGGAGGAGCTGATCGATGCATTTTCAATTGAGAGGGTTCATAAATCCGGGTCAAGGTTCGATCCGGAAAAAGCGAAATGGTTCAATCATCATTACCTTCAGCAGAAAACCAATATGCAGCTTGCACTTGAATTCAGGGAGATTCTCAGATCAAAGGGATTTCATCACGACACTGTCAATCTTGAAACAATTATCGGACTGGTAAAAGAGAGAGTAAGTTTTGTAAAGGATATCTGGAAGGAGACTGATTTCTTTTTCAGGAGCCCCGAAACATATGACCCTGAAGGAGTAAGGAAAAGATGGAAACCGGAAACACCTGCCCTGATGGCTGAACTCAGATCGGTGCTTGTAAATGTCGAAGAGTTCTCTCCAAGCGATGCGGAACAACTGGTAAAATCGTGGATTGAAGCAAAAGGATATGATATCGGGGCAGTAATGAATGCGTTCCGGCTTCTTATAGTAGGAGCATTGCGGGGGCCACATATTTTTGATATTATTTCCTGGATTGGAAAGGAAGAGACTCTTAAGCGTATTGATAAAGGAATAACTGTTTTAGGAAATCAGGGATGATGGTTCTTCCGGGAACAGAAGATTTTATTGATATTCACAATCACGGTGCAAAACCTGCTGCTTCTGTATTTTCTGTTGAGGTTTTGATGGCTCATGAGGGAAGAGTACCCGTCCCGGGTCCGGGGATAGCATTTACTTATGGTATACATCCATGGTATCTTGACGATTCAAATCATAATAATCAGATTGCTTCTGTTATTAAATTAACAGCTGATCCGGCCATAATTGCTCTGGGAGAATGCGGCTATGATAAATTAAAAGGCCCTTCGCTGGAACTGCAGAGAAAAACTTTCGAAGAGCAGATAATTATCTCGGAGGAGATAAGGAAGCCTCTTGTAATACACTGTGTGAAAGCCTGGGACGAGCTTCTTGCCTCATGCAGAAAAATAAGGCCAAAAATGCCATGGCTCATACACGGCTTCAGAGGTAAACCGGAACTGGCACAACAGCTGATCTCAAAGAAAATGTATCTTTCATTCTGGTTCGATTTTATATTAAAGCCTGAATCAGCAAATCTTGTTAAAAGTCTGCCCCCGGACAGAATCTTTCTGGAAACTGATGGGGCGGATGTAAGTATTATTGATATATATAATAAGGTATCTGCTGATCTGGGAATTGATGTTGGCAGGTTAAAGAAACAGATATTCAAAAATTATATGGATTTTTTTGGAAAGGACTAAAAATGACGGACTGGCTTTCGCGTACGGAGATGATCCTTGGAGATGAAAGGCTTGGCAGGTTGAAATCAGCCAGCATACTTGTTGTGGGATTAGGAGGCGTAGGGGCATTCGCAGCGGAAATGATCTGCAGGGCAGGGGTGGGCGCGATGACAATTGTCGATGGCGATAAGGTTCATCCTTCGAACAGGAACAGGCAGCTGGTGGCGCTGAAAAGTACAGAAGGATCACCAAAGGCTGAGGTGATGGGATCCAGGTTATCCGACATAAATCCAGGACTGAGACTTTCAATAATCAATGAATATATTAAGGATGAAAGAATGATTGAGATCCTCAGCAAGGGATTTGATTATGTTGTTGATGCAATTGATACTCTTTCACCGAAGATATTCCTGATTTACCATTCAATGCAAAGAAAAATTCCCCTGGTCAGCTCCATGGGGGCGGGCGGGAAGTTTGATCCTCTTCAGATCAGAATCACTGATATTTCCGAAACCACAAACTGCAGCCTGGCACGCATTCTTCGCAAGAAGCTTCACAAACTCGAAGTCGAAAAAGGATTTACAGCGGTGTGGTCGCCGGAAACTGTCGATAAATCAAAAGTCACAGCTGTTTCAGGGGAACAGAACAAAGCTTCTATAGTTGGAACAATCTCTTATATGCCGGCATTGTTCGGTATTGCCTGCGCATCAGTAGTAATCCGCAATATTACAGGAATAAGGATTTGAGGTTATTGCTCCGGGGTACCTGTTTTTCTGAATATAAAGAATGCCGGAATGCCTGCAGCTACTACAAGCAACGCTATTGAAGATTCTGCGGGCCGTTCCAGGAACGATAAGACCAGGATCATAATTCCTGTCAGAATGTAAACTGACTGGGTGACAGGAAAGCCGGGCAGCTTTATTCCGCTTTTATTATTTTTTCTCAGCCTGAATACACCCAGAACAGTCAGCACCGGGAATATACCCAGGGCAAAGCCCATATATGTAAGCACCTGTTCGAACGATCCTGAAAGTGCGAGGATGACTGCAATGAGACACTGGAGAAGAATTGAATTGGACGGGACCTGGAACTTTGGGTGAATTCTTGCAACTGACCTGAAGAAAAGTCCGTCTTTAGCCATTGAATAATAGACCCTGGGTCCGATTATTATAAAGGCGCTTAATGACGAAAAAAGGGCAAAAGCAATGAGAAGTGAAAAGAGAACTTCAGCGGATCTGCCGAAAAGATTACCCATCGCAAGTCCGCCTACTGAAATTTCACCTTTCATTTCATCAGGGCTTATGCCATAGACATAAAGAATATTAAGCGCCAGATAAAGAACAATTACGATGCCGGTGCCATAGATCAGCGACCTCGGGAGTATTTTAACAGGATCCTTTATTTCCGCACCAAGATATGTGGATGCGTTCCATCCGCTGTATGCAAACATTATCCACATTAACGACAGCCCAGCCGTTTTGAGCCCTGCAAAGCCGGTTGAGGCGAAATTCTGGCTGGTAAAATTTTTTACATCTCCGTTGCCGGATGTGAATCCTGCGACAAGCAGGACAATAATAAGGATAACCTTCATCACTGTCAGGACATTCTGTATCCTTGCGCCGGTTTTAATGCCCCTGTAATGAATAAATGTAAAAAGCAGTATTATGCTGACGGAGATTAGTTTTTTAGTTGCAGCTTCATTCATGATCCCTGACTCTGAAAGTATGCCAGGCAGGGCGGGAACAGCCCTGCAGAAGTACTCGCTGAATCCCATGGCTGATGCGGCTATGGGCGCTGAAAAGCCTACCATGAAAGAGACCCATCCGCTGAGGAATCCGAATACGGGATGGTAAAGTTTTGACAGGAAAAGATATTCTCCGCCGGCACCCGGCATTGAAGCACCCAGTTCGCCATAAGAGAGCGCGCCGCATAATGCTATTACTCCGCCGACGGCCCAGAGAATCAGCATCAGGATAGGATCATTGAGACCTTTCATCAGGAGTCCGGAAGTCGTGAAAATGCCGGCCCCGATCATATTGGCAATTACAATGTTGGTTGCCGGGAAAAGACCTAGTCTTCTCTGGAGTTTCTCTTCAGCCATTACAAGAGCATTTTATTTTACGGCTTTTTTGTAGCTGACAGAGACTCCGCCTCCGCCGGAGGTTACCGTTGTCTCATAGTTTTTAAGGCTTCTCACGTATTCAAGGAAAATACCCTGACCGCCATATCCTCCACGTCCTCTGTCTGAGATATTATGTGCCGTAAAGCAGCCTCCCACCACCAGTTTCGGATCGACATCGGAAAAATAGTTTTTATACCACTCCTTATCTGCATCACTGAATACGAAATCAAAAGGTCCCTTCAGCTCTTTTACTAGCTTATGGGCATCTGCAAGCCTTGCGTCGATTAACTCCGAGAGACCCGCTGCTTTAAAATTTTCCAGGGCTTGATTGTGTCTCCCTTCATCAATGTCGATAGTTATAAGCTTACCACCTGTTTTGCTTAATGCCCAGGCGATCCAGATACCGGAATGGCCGGTTGATGTTCCAATTTCAAGCGCTGACTTATAATTGTTTTTAATAATGATATCATACAACAGCTGTCCGTCGACTGAAGGTACATTCATGTCGTACCACTGGCGGGAATGATCCGCAAGGAACTTTTTAACTTTCTCATCAAGGGCAGGATTATTTTTTATCGGCTGTGAAAATCCCTTGTAAGGGCTGATACAAAGTACCTGGATAAGCAACAAAATTACCGACACAAATTTTTTCTTCATATTCAAATGTAATAGCTGATAATTAATATTCTAATAAATAGACAAATAAAAATAACTTATTATTCCGAACTTTCTTTAAGTGATTATAATTATGAATAATTTCATAACTTTTCATATTCACAGGATCCTCAGAAAAGAAGCAGATTATGAAAAGAACCGTAACTATAGCAGGAACTTCTGATATTCTGATCTTTTTTCTTGCTCTTCTCAGTGTGACTCTTCATCTGATATTTAACGGTAATCTTGAATATCATCGTGATGAGCTTCTTTATTTTTCTCTTGGTCTTCACCCTGCCTTTGGCTATGCTACGGTACCTCCATTGATCGGATGGGTAGCCTGGCTTATGCAGAATATTTTTGGATATTCCCTGTTTGCTGTCCGGTTGTTCCCGGCTGTAATGAGCGGAATAATGGTATTTCTGGTTTCAAAAATTACCAGGGAACTAGGAGGGAAAAATTATGCAGCCGTTCTTGCAGGTCTCGGCATGATGACTGCAATTTTTTCTCTCAGGACATTCTCTCTTTTTCAGCCTGTACACATTGATCTGTTTTTTTGGACCCTTTCAATATACCTGGTCATTAAATACATCAATGAGGAGGATGATAAATATCTGCTGCTGTTCGGAATAGTTGCTGGATTGTCGCTTCTTAATAAGTACCTGATTGGGTTGCTATTTATTCTATTACTCATAGTTATTCCTTTTACGCATTATCGCAATATTTTCGGCAAAAGAAAATTCTGGACCGGTATAGTAGCAGGGATCGTTGTATTTTCACCAAATCTTATATGGCAGCTTTTAAACGGGATGCCGGTCATTAATCATCTTGCAGAGCTTGAAAGGACCCAGCTGGTAAACGTTGACAGGATTGGTTTTCTGAAGGACCAGATCATCATGCCGGGAGCAGTCTCATTGCTTACACTTGCCGGGTTGATACATCTGATAATCAGCAGAAAGCAGGGAAAATTCCGGATTCTTTGGATTGTATCTATAATGGTAGTTATATCCTTAATGCTTTTGAGAGGAAAAAGTTATTACACCATAGGTATTTTTCCGTTTCTGATGGCTGCAGGTGCAGTTTTTTATGAGTCGGTTTTTAAGATTTGGATACCGCGATCTGTGATGATTGTGATCATATGTGTATTAACATTTTTCATAATGCCATATGGTCTTCCGGTTTACAAAGCAGAAGGACTGGTTAAATATTTCGACAAGGTTGAATCGCAATACAAATTTGATTTTGGAAGAACTTTTGAGGATGGTTCAAAACACTCACTACCGCAGGATTATGCCGATATGACCGGTTGGGAAGAACTTACTCAGATCGCAGATAAAGCATGGCAACGTGTCACAGACAAAAAGGCGGCATTTATATATTGTGAAAATTACGGCCAGGCAGGTGCAATCACAATTATAGGCAAGAAATACGGATTACCCGAAGCCGTATGCTTCAGTGAAAGCTTCCGCTACTGGATACCCAAAAAATTTGATCCCGATGTTTTATCGCTTGTATATATTAATGATGAAATGGGAGATGACGTACGGCAACTTTTCGGCAGGATAACTGAAATCGGTAAAATATCGAATCCGGATGCCAGGGAGTATGGAACCACAGTCTGGCTCTGTGAATCTCCGCTGATAAGCTTTAATGAATTCTGGACTTCAAGGCTGGAACAGCTTAATAATAAAAATTAGGCCCGGTTTTTTGTTTGATGGGGACAATAACATCAACTGGAAATAATTTTATAATTTTACGTGATTCTCAGAGGTTCAAATAATTTTGATTCCAAGAATATGAATTTCACAGACTATATTACAAATCACGGGAAAAGGGTGAATAAACAGGCATTTGTTCATCTTGTACAGATTTCGAAAATCGATGGGAGAATCCAAAAAGATGAGCTTGAGCTTCTGCATAAGGAGGGCAGGAAGTTCGGTCTCACCGATCCTGAAATTGAACACCTTATAGCCTCGGAGAAAGAATCACATTACCAGGCTCCATACAGTCTTGAAGATAAGTTCATTCATCTTTATGAAATGGCTGAGATGATATTGGCTGATGAAGTAGTGAAGGAAAGGGAAAAGAAAATGCTGAAAAAATTTGCGTTCGAGGCAGGTTTCACTGATAGCTCGATAGAAAAACTAATACCACTTCTGTTAGACGGTGTAAGCAATAACAAATCTGAAGAAGCTCTTTTTGAGGAATTCAGAAAAAAACACCTTTTCAAAGACTGAATATCAATCTTATATTAAGCACAATTAACGAGATTATTGGGAAAAAATCCCCGGAGCATTCAGACTGTTTGCTCCGGGGATTTTAAAGTTTATTCAAACCTGTATAATTTGACTCTTTGAAGATTCCTGGCATTGCTACTGAATCGCAGGCCGGTCCCGGTTTTATTTTCCAGGGCTCTTTGTGCCAGGTTATAATCCAGCATTATATCATCACCGTTGAGCCGCCTTCCCGGGATCCAGTTGCCGTTTTCATATATTCCTTCATCGACCTTAGCTATTCCAACAATTGCGGGTCCGGGAGTGTTTGGAGTAAAAGAAACCTGTATATTGCTTCCATAAATTATGTACTCATCCGGTTCTGAGTTAATTATTATACCATAACCCATACCGGTTCCAGGGCCTGAGGGAGCACGCCAGCTTCTTGATAATTCAACAATTATCTTATAACTGCCAAGAACCACTTCTTCAGTGGGATTTTGATCCTGCTTCAGTAAAACCGCTGTCACGATACCGTTTTTCTGGGCTTCAAGAATTACCGGAGCGAATCCTGATAAGATTCTGTACGCATTTGAAACCGGCTCATTTTCATAAGCCGAGAAAATATTTTCTATCCCGAATGGAGAATAACCTATTGCATTATGTTTGCCTATGGCATAGAAGAGCTGGCCGGCACCCTGTTCTCCGGCTCTGGATTCAGGAATGAAAAGTGTATTGTTGTTCCGTACATATAATGAGCAGATATCCGAGAAATCGGGTAAATAGATATCAGGACATAACAAATCTATGTCCGGAGCTCCTGCTCTCCAGAAGTCAAGCACATGTGCCTGCGGACCTCCTGAAGGATAATCACCCGGGCCCTTATCCTGAGGCTGAACAATCCATGCATTTACAAACATGGGGATATTATATTCCGTCTTAGCTGAAATGGCGCATCCATTGAGATATTTTGCATATGCCCATGCCATAAAGAACTCATCAGTTTTCAGATTTTTACCAAAAACCTCTTCCCAGGTCCCTGATGTTTTAAATCCTGCGGAGGACCAGACCTCCAGCAATTCCGGCAGCAGGGTTCCTTTGGTTTTAACCAGATAATCCATAAGTTCCTGAGGAACAGAAGCATTAAATGCCATATTTGCGATGTCGCCATGATCACGGGGCGAGCCGAGGATCCCCACCTCATTCTGAACCTGCATCATAATAACTGTCCTTTTAGCCGTATCTTTCTCCTTAATATGTTTCATCAGGGCAGCAAAAGCTTTTGAATCCGCATTCAGAGTCTCATTGCTGAACGCCGAAAGAATTTCAAGACTTTTCCCGTTTTCAGCTTTTACCCTGGGGAACCGGTGATAGTCTGTTTTTACCCATTCCGGCGGGTAATGGGACTGACCATTCTTCCAGGCGCCAAACCACAATAATATCAGACGCAAATCATGGGTACGGGCATCCTCAATAAGATTGTCGACAACAGAGAAATCAAATTTTCCTTCTTCCGGTTCCACAAGCGCCCATTCCACGGCCGCAAGAACTGTATTCATTCCTGAAGCTTTAAGCGAGGGCCAGTATTCTTTCATGTATTCACGGCTTGTGGAGCTCGAATTTCCGAGTTCTCCTCCCAGTACCAGGAATGGTTTATCATCTACATAAAGCTGGGTTATTTTACCCTGCTTTACAAGATGAGGTGCAGGGAGTTCCGCCTGTTTGTTTCCGGAGCATGACAAAAGTAAAGTCAGGGGTATCGGAAGGATAAGTAACAATCTGGTTGTTTTCATACGATTAATGTTACGGTAAAAACTTTGAATAAATAGCATTTAAATTTTCACAGAGATTCATTATTTTAATTTTATTATAAATTTTGTTTCCCAGGGACCCAAAGCAAGTGAAGTGCTTTTCAGATCTGATATATTACCTGTTGATGCATCCCAGACTTGTGATTTTCCATTTCCCATCAGGGAAATATTTAAAGACAGAGGTTCCTCGCTTTCATTAAAAATGAAATAAAGATCAGCATCTCTCAGGGTACGGTGTAAATATTTGATCTGAGGTAAAATCCTGTCGATTTTGAGATCTGGTTCCGGAAGAGCTTCAAGAACCATGGGAGTTATTTTCACAGACTCTTCATGGATTGCCCATTTCAGATCCCCGGGCTTATCAGATTTAAGATAGCTTTTATCTGCCATAAGCGCAGGAATTTTTCCTATGAAAATCACTTTTCCCCCTGATGAGGAGAAATTCTGCAGCTTGTCAAGGGCAGATTTTGAGATGACAGTTACAGGTGGGACTATTATCACCCTGTAGGCCTGTCCGCTAAGGTTTTTAAGAGAACCATTCTCGATTATTAAGACGGATGAAAGAGCCTGTTCATCGACAAAATCAAAATCGCGCTGATTTTCCATGAGCTGCCGGGCGATGTCCAGAACACTGGCATTCGATTCATTATCACCATACCACATACTTGTTGTCGGGAAGTAAACTCCGATTGACGCAGCCGGACGCCCCTGTGACAAGATATAGGATGACCTGTTTATATACCGGGCAAGAGATGGAAAAGTATCGGAGAGGAAAAAGCTGGTTTTTGACGCAGGCTGGGCCGCCTGTCCGGCAGGGGAATTTGCAGGAGTCCGGGCGGAAGCCCGCCTGGAGGTCGAAGCTGACATGAACATTATCTGAATGGAGTTTATACCTCTTACCAGCTGATAATCAAGTACCCATTTTGCCTGCGGAATTGTAGGCCTGTGGTAAAATGCGGCAAAGCTTTCGGTAAACGCCCTCGGTCTGCCAAAAAGATGCGCAGCCGATGAAGCAAGCTTAGGATAGTCTGCAATATGATCCATCCAAATCTGGCTCCAGATTACGTCTATGCCAGGGATCCCTGCATTACGCATATTTTTAAAGAAATCCCCGGAGGATCTTACCAGAGCCGGCACCTGGTCTTCATGATTCAGATGGACAATATAATCTATATTGTTTTTCAAGCACCATTCTGCCTGGACATTGAAGAAATTATCCCTGAAGAGGTCAGACCATACATCCCAGTAATCGGCTTTCATTCTTCTCGCCTCTTCTGAAAGTTGGGGTACAAACAGGGCAGCCAGGTATGGAATTATATCATATCCTTTTCTTACCTTGAATTCATCAGCCATTCGCGGAGTCCAGGGTGTATATGCAAAGTCAGGCTCATCACCCATAAATCCAAGAAATGTTTTTCCGAATTCCTCCCCAAAAGCTTTTTTGTACTGTTCATGGGTCCATTCGAGAAACTGTTTGGTAGCCAGTGGATTAAGATAGTCCATCAGCGAAGCAGTTGTATCCTTTCCTCTTGTCGGATTATTTACCGACCGTGTTACCGAAGATCTGAAACGATGGCCTGCAAGGAATATTTGCCAGTTTCCATCCGGAACTTTCCAGTTTAGCTCTCCTGATGAGATATCAATTATTTCAGTGTTTTTGGTGTCGCTGTTAAAGGCAGCAGCGCTCAGAGTGTATGCAGGAATTTTCCTGGAAATTACCTGACCCGCAACAGCATTTATTTTTTCTGTAACGACAAGTCCCTGCATTTTCAGATCAGGGCGTTCGTTACTGAATTTTCCCCCTGCGAACCCGCTGGGATATTTCCCTTCATCTTCGATCCAGACGATCATGCTGCGTTTTTTTGCTTCTCCGACGGCAGTTTTAACAAGAGCAAACCATTCTGGTGAGAGGTATTTTGCAGTCATTCCGTATCCGGCTTCAATCATTATACCTGTGAAGCCCTGGGCTTTGATACGGTCGAGATCACGTTTAATGACTGTATCGGACATCGGACCATCCCACCCCCACCACAGGATCATACCATATTGAGGTGGCGGGATTTCAAATCCCGCTATAATATCTTTTAAAGCCGGCTCAGTTATCTTCCGGAGTGATTGCTGGGCAAAAAGCGCAAGTACTGAGATTAACGAAGCAAAAATAAGCGATAATAATCTTTTCATGGCAGAATTTAAATTTAAGCAAATTTATTTTAATGATCGGGATTGGTGAAAATTTCATAACTTGTATGGACTATTAACCGATCAGTATTAAAACATTATCAAGAAATGAGAATTTTAATCACCGGAGCTGCGGCATTTGTGATCTGGTGCTTCATTTCGGCATGGCTTTACAATGACAAGCTGCTGCCGGTACTGAATAAATCCGTTCCTGTTGCTGTATCTCCTGAATCCAGAAACAACGTGGCTGATTCTTTAATGAAGCTTAAAGCATTGATGCCTGCAGACCTCCTGATCTACTTTGAATTCAATGATGCAAAATTCAAACCTGATCCGCAATTTGAAAGCAATCTTGCGCCATTCAAAGCCTGGCTCGATAAATACCCAGGTTCAAAACTTTGTATTACAGGCAATACCGATCTCGTGGGTACTACTGAATTCAACCAGACGCTTGGTTTAAAACGGGCAGAGGTTGTGACAAAATACATTGAGGGACTTGGGATTCCGGCTTCGAGGATCATAACAGAATCTGCCGGGGAAAGCAAGCCTGCTGCTGAATATATCACCCGGGAAGGCCGGGCAAAAAACAGAAGAACAGAAATAACTATAAAACTGTAATAATATGACACATTCATTTATAATTCTGGCACAATCTGTTACAGGAGCAGTCATTACAATTGTGGCCTTGCTACTTGTTGCAGTTATAATCGGATATCTGACTGCCTGGTTCTATGCCAAATCAGTCTATACTCCGATAATCAAAGGCCTTGAAGCTGAAAAAGCAGATCTCCTTAAACAGGTTGCCGGTTTAAAGGACGACATCAGCAGGCTGAATAAAAAAGTTGACGAGCTCAATAGCAGCATTGCCAGGCTCGAAGAAGAAGCCGCCCGAAAGGATAAGGAGATAAAGGATCTGAAAATCAAAGTCAGAGAATAAGATATTCCCGGCTGTTTTAATAAGAGCATTATTTTTCCGGAGTAAAAACAAACCGGCTGATCTAGCTATAATTTAAAAACTGGAAAATAATAAATTTGAAAAACATATTTCCCCCATTGCAATGGCTTCCGGCTTATAATATGAAAAAGCTCGGAGCTGATTCTGTTGCCGGTATAATGCTGGCTGCATACGCCATTCCGGTCTCTCTGGCATATGCTACGCTTGCTGGCCTGCCTCCCCAGTACGGGATTTTCGGATATCTCCTGGGAGGATTGTTTTATGCAGTGCTTGGGACAAGCAGGCAGATGGCGATAGGTCCAACCTCTGCCATATCAATGGTTATAGGAATTACCCTGGCAAACCTTTCCGGAGGAGATCCCCAGCGCTGGCTCGATCTTGCCTCACTTACAGCTTTGGTATTTGCCGGCATGAGCATCCTGGCCTATATCCTTCGTCTTGATAGTATTATAAACTTTATCAGTGAAACTGTCCTGACAGGCTTTAAAGCCGGAGCAGCCCTTACTATAATGCTTACACAGCTTCCCAAAATGTTCGGCGTACCTGGCGGCGGAACAACATTTTTCAGCAGGCTCACAGAAGTTTTCCACCAGCTTCCTGGTACAAATTTTTATGTTCTTGTTTTCGGGGTTATTGCATTTCTGCTGATCCGTTTCGGGGAAAAATATTTTCACGGGAAGCCCATAGCAATTTATGTTGTTATCCTGTCAATACTGCTGATATCCTTTACACCTCTTGCAAATCATGGTTTCTCAACCGTCGGGCTGATACCCTCAGGTCTGCCGAAGTTTCAGATCCCCAATGTGAACTTTGCAGATATTCAAAACGTCGCATCCCTTGCATTTGCATGTTTCCTTCTTGCGTATATTGAAAGTGTATCTGCAGCAAGGACTATCGCCCAAAAGCACAATTATGAAATAAATCCGCACCAGGAGCTTCTGGCTCTTGGTCTCGCCAACCTTGCAACTTCGTTCGGTCATGGGTATCCTGTCAGCGGGGGATTATCACAATCAGCGGTAAATGATGAAGCAGGAGCCAAGACCCCTATGGCACTTGTTTTCACCTCTTTATATATCGGAATCTGCCTGATGTTCCTTTCGGATCTTATAAAAAACCTGCCTGCAGTCATTCTTGCTGCAATCGTCTTTGTTGCAGTTGAGAAGCTTATCAATATACAGGAATTCCGGAGGATGTGGAAAGTTAATAAGTTTGATTTTGTTATTGCAATGCTGGCCGGCCTGAGCGTAATAGCATTTGGTATCCTGCAGGGGGTAATGATCGGCGCCTTTGCTTCCCTTATTCTTATAATTAAGTTTGTTTCAAGTCCTCATGTTGCTTTCCTCGGCAGGATCCCGGGGTCAGACAGGTTTACAGATCTTAACCGTCATCCGGACAATATAGTTCTGCCTGGTGTTCTTTTATTCAGGGTTGAGGCTCCGATAGTTTATTTTAATGTAAACTATATTTATTCACATGTATGGCCTGTTATTGATAAAAATATTTCTACTCTCAAGATTGTAATATTTGATCTTAGCACATCAGCCTACATCGATTCAAGCGGGGCAAGGCTGATCAAGAAATTGTATACGAATCTCGAATCAAAAGGAGTGATCTTCAAGGTTGCAGAAGCTCATTCTGAAGTGCGTGATATTCTGAGGTTTGAGGATGTGGAACACCTTCTGGGTCATGTGAGCCGGAGAGATTCTATCCAGGATGTCATCACTCACACTCTGACTGAAGCTGAAATGCGCGATAAGATCAGGGAAGAGTCAATTTAAATCTTGTTGCTCGTTACTGGTTGCTGGTTAAGAACTTATAATAATATCAACAAGCAAATAGCAACCCGCAACCAGCAACCGGATCAATCCTCTATTGCAGAATGATAATCCTGAAGTGACCTGACTTTATATTCTCCGTTCTGGCGTTCTTTGATACCGTTGGTTGCAGAAAGCGCAGCCGAAGTGGTGGTAATATAAGGGATCTTATATTTTATCGCATTTTTTCTTATATACGAATCATCGTACTCGCTTAGCCGTCCGGCAGGAGTATTTACCACAAGGTCTATCTCTCTGTTCTTTATCGAATCAACAATATTGGGTCGCCCCTGGTGGACTTTCAGGATCAGCTGGGAAGGAATCCCGTGCTCAGCCAGGAATTTACCGGTACCGCCTGTCGATAATATCTTGAATCCCATGTCCCTGAAATTCTGTGCAGCCTGAATGATGCGGTTCTTGTCACGGTCTGCAATGGTTATTAAGACAGTCCCTTTTATCGGCAATGGAGATTGGGTTGCCTCCTGCGATTTAAAAAAGGCCATTCCATATGAATCTGCCATCCCCAGAACTTCACCCGTGGAACGCATTTCAGGCCCAAGAAGAGGATCAATGGTTGGGAACATATTAAAAGGAAAAACTGCCTCCTTTACGCCATAATGTTTAATAGTACTTTTTTTAAGGTTAAATTCTGAAAGCTTTTGTCCGAGAAGTATCTGGGTTGCAATCCTTGCCATTGAGACGTTGCATACCTTGGAAACCAGGGGGACTGTCCGTGATGCCCGAGGGTTGGCCTCCAGTATATAGACAACATCTTCATAGATAGCATATTGAATATTTAGCAGTCCGACAACTTTAAGCTCCATGGCAAGCTTACGGGTGTAATCATAGATAGTCTTCTTATGCTCTTTTGGTATGACCACAGGAGGAATCACGCATGCTGAATCACCTGAGTGAATACCGGCATATTCTATATGCTGCATGATTGCCGGAACAAAAGCATCCACTCCATCCGAGATGGCATCTGCTTCCGTTTCTATTGCATCTTCCAGAAATTTGTCGAGAAGCAGGGGTCTGTCAGGTGATACACCTGCTGCTTTAGCCACGTATTCAACAAGCATATCCTCATCGAGGATAATTTTCATTGCCCTGCCTCCGAGGACATAAGAAGGTCTTATCATGAGAGGGTAGCCAATCCTTTCGGTAATTTTAAGAGCCTGATCGAGATTGCTTGCCATTCCGGATTCTGGCTGAGGAATTCCCAGCTTGCTGATTACATGCCTGAAGCGGTCCCTGTCCTCAGCAAGATCGATAGTTTCCGGAGTTGTTCCAAGGATTTTCACTCCTGCTTCGGCAAGCTCTTTAGCGAGATTCAGGGGAGTCTGGCCGCCAAACTGAACGATCACGCCTTCAGGCTTCTCTTTCTCATAGATACTAAGCACATCTTCAGCAGTCAGAGGCTCAAAATAGAGCTTGTCAGAAGTATCATAATCGGTGGATACAGTTTCAGGATTGCAGTTGACCATTATTGATTCAAGACCTGCATCACGTATGGCAAAAGCAGCATGCACACAGCAATAATCAAACTCAATTCCCTGCCCGATCCTGTTGGGTCCTCCTCCCAGCACCATAATCTTCTTCCTGTCGCTTACAGCCACCTTATCCGGAGCATTATAGGTTGAAAAATAATATGCTGCATTTTTAACACCACTTACAGGAACAGGTTCCCAGGCTTCAGCAAGCCCCAGAGAAATCCGTTTTGTCCTTATATCCTTTTCGGATAATTCCAGCAATTTTGACAAGTACCTGTCGGCAAATCCTTCTTTTTTGGCTTGAATAAGCATGTCGTCCGGAAGCATTTTCCCTTTAAAGGCAAGTATCTTTTCTTCAGTATCCACGAGCTCCTTCATCTGGGTTATAAACCAGGGTTTGATATAAGTCTTTTTATAAAGCTCCTGTATATCAGCTCCTTTACGGAGGGCCTCATACATAAGGAATTGTCTTTCGCTTGAAGGATGCTTAAGGAGATTCATAAGCTCATCAAGAGGCTTTTTGTTAAAATCCTTTGCAAATCCAAGCCCGTAACGACCTGTTTCAAGTGAGCGGATAGCTTTCTGAAGAGCTTCCTTATACGTTTTACCGATACTCATCACTTCACCGACCGCCTGCATTTGTGTTCCGAGCTTATCTTCAAGTCCTTCAAATTTCTCAAATGCCCATCGCGCAAATTTAACGACCACATAATCGCCCGATGGAGTATATTTATCGAGGGTCCCATCCCGCCAGTATGGGATCTCATCGAGTGTCAATCCGCCGGCGAGCAGGGATGAGACAAAGGCAATCGGGAAACCTGTTGCCTTTGAAGCAAGGGCTGATGAGCGTGATGTTCTCGGATTAATCTCAATCACCACAACCCTTCCCGTTTCAGGATCATGAGCGAACTGTACATTTGTCCCTCCGATGACTTCAATGGCCTCGACAATATCGTAGGAATACTTCTGAAGACGCTTTTGAAGATCCTGACTAATTGTAAGCATAGGGGCCGTACAGTATGAATCACCAGTATGAACACCCATTGCATCAACATTCTCGATAAAGCAGACAGTGATCATTTGATTTTTGGCATCTCTTACCACTTCAAGCTCAAGTTCCTCCCAGCCAAGCACGGATTCTTCAATCAGCACCTGATTGACAATACTTGCAGAGAGTCCCCTGCTGGTAATAGTACGGAGCTCCTCGACATTATAGACCAGTCCTCCGCCGGTGCCCCCCATCGTATAGGCTGGTCTGATAACGACAGGATATCCTAACTCATTTGCCACTTTCTCGGCATCCTCAACATTGTTTACTGCATTGCTCCCGGGCATATCGATGCCAAGCCGGGTCATGGTCTCCTTGAACGCAATCCGGTCTTCACCACGCTCAATTGCGTCAATATTGACACCTATCACCTTTACTTGGTATTTATCCAGGACCCCTTTTTTTGCCAGTAATGATGACAGGTTGAGTCCGGTCTGCCCCCCGAGGTTGGGAAGCAGGGCGTCGGGACGTTCTTTTTTGATTATCTCGGTGAGGGCATATTCATTCAGCGGCTCAATATACGTGACATCTGCCATCCCGGGGTCTGTCATTATTGTCGCAGGATTTGAATTAACAAGAACAATCTGGTAACCCAGGGATCGTAATGCTTTGCAGGCCTGGGTCCCTGAATAGTCAAATTCACATGCCTGGCCAATAATAATGGGACCTGAACCTATGATCAAAACTTTCCTGATGTCATTTCTTCGTGGCATAATATCTTTAAGATGAGTTAATTATTTATACGTTATCTGGTTTTCCTGATAAAATGGCTGACAATAAAGAGAAGGCCTGAAATAACAAATGGCAGGCACAAAGTCAGGGCTATTCCAAGAGCTTTCCCGACAAAATGTAACCGGTTATAATTCAGAATGTAAACAAAAAAAGTTAAGGATATTCCTATAGTAGTAAGGATTATACCTCCAAACAGCTCCCATTTCCAAGCAACTATAAGAACACCAATTAAAATGAGGGAGGGTATCAGGTGCATTCCCAGAGAACCAAGATTCTGCCATAGTGTCCGTCCCTGTTCAAAAGAATCCAAGGCGAACATGCTGACAAACAGTATTGCCAGGAGACAGAGGATCCGTGGCGTCCAGCGAAGAATTTGCAGGGAGAGTTTCATTATGGTTTTATTCAATTTCAAATTCACCATGAAGGCCTTCATCAGAATTTTTGCCGATCCAAACATCAAATTCACCGGGCTCGGATGCTGTGACTTTCCCATTGAAGAATGCCAGATCAGATGCTTTCAGAGTAAACTCCACCCCTGTGTTTTCCCCATTTTTAAGGTGAATCCGCCTGTAACCTTTTAGCTCTTTGACAGGCCGGGTAATGCTCCCCACGCGATCCCTGATATAAAGCTGAACAATCTCATCAGCATCCATACCTCCTTTATTTGTTACTGTTGCCTTCACAGTAATTGATCCATTCATATCCATAGCTGATGAAGAAACAGAAAGATTGCTGTACTCAAACGTGGTATAGCTTAATCCGTATCCGAACGGGAAAAGGGGCGTATATCCATAGTCAAGCAGGAATGATTTGTAACCCAGCGAACTCTGGGGATTTTCAACAGGAATACTATCTATAGGGGTCCATGAACCGGGAGTTGCAGGACGACCTGTATTTTTATGGTAATAATAAAATGGGATCTGCCCCGATCCTTTTACAAAAGTAACGGGAAGCTTTCCTGATGGAGATTCCTTACCGAAAAGAAGATCAGCAATTGCAGGGCCTGCCATTGTTCCGCCGTGCCATGCATAGAGGAGTGCATCAGATTCCTGAACCTCGTTTCCGATTGCAAGAGGCCTGCCAGCCATAATAACAACAATCAGCGGCCTGCCTGACGCAGCAAGGAGTTTGATAAGCTCACTCTGAGCCCCGGGTAGATTAATTTCGCCCCTGCACTGGCCTTCTCCGGACAATACCCATTCTTCACCGCCAAAGAATATTATAGCATCTGATCGTCTGGCAGCAGCCAAAGCGCTGTTGAAAAGATCAGTTCTTTTATCTCTGCTGTATTTCAGTCCGGCAGCATAATTGACTTTTTTATCTCCCAGCAAATCCCTTATGGCTTTAAGGGGGGTTACAGAATTCTCAGCTTTTCCGTCAAAACACCACGTGCCAAGCTGATCGCGGGGTGAGTCAGCAAGAGGACCTATAACTGCTACGGATGAGATACCTTCGGACAGAGGTAATGCCGTTCCGGAATTTTTCAGCAGAACTGCACTTTGCCTTGCAACCAGGCGGGCATGATCAAGAAAAGCAGGATCCAGTAGCTTTTTTTCTGCCTCAGGATCAGTAAACGGATTCTCAAAAAGTCCAAGTCTGAATTTTACTCTGAGAATATTCCGGACAGAATTATCAATCTGGTCTATAGTCAGTTTCTTTTCATCAAGGAGAGTTTTAATATTATCATTATAAGTTGTGCTGACCATCTCCATATCAACTCCTGCTGTAACTGCCTTTAAGGCAGCCTCTTTTTCATCTGTGCAAAACCCATGAGTTATCATTTCGGCGACTGAGGACCAGTCGCTGACCACAAAACCATCGAATTTCCATTCATTCCGCAATACCTGCCGGAGAGTGAATTCGTTACCCGATGCCGGAACACCGTTAAGATCGTTGAAAGCCGACATGAAAGTCTGGGCTCCGGCGTCTCTTGCTGCCTTAAAAGGCTTCAGTACGACATCCCGCATAACCGGTTCTGTTATATAAGTGGTGTTGTAATCGCGGCCTCCCTCGGCAAATCCGTAGCCTGCATAGTGTTTTGCACATGCGGCAATAGATGAGGGGTTTGTAAGGCTTTCACCCTGAAATCCTTCCACCATCGCCTTTGCAAGGGTCGAAGCAAGAAAAGGATCTTCTCCGCACCCTTCTGCTATTCTGCCCCAGCGCGGATCCCAGGTTATATCGATCATCGGGGCAAAAGTCCATTTTATACCCTGCGATGATGCTTCGGCAGCAGCAATCCCGGATGCTTTTCTGACAATCTCCGGGTTCCACGAAGAGGCCATTCCAAGAGGAATCGGGAATATCGTCCTGTACCCATGTATGACATCCCTGCCAATGATAAGCGGTATACCCAGCCTGCTTTCTTTTACTGCAATTTTCTGCATCTCATTCACCTGAGAGGCTCCTGTATAATTTAAAAGGGACCCGTACTTTCCGTCCCTTACTGCTTTTTTGAGGTTTTCCACACCTCCCAGCGACCCGGCATCAGCCTGCGACATCTGGCCGATCTTCTCATCAAGTGTCATTAGGGCAAGAAGGCTGTCCACTTTTTTCTCAATAACATTATTTCCTGACTCATTCCGGCTGCATGACAAGGCAAATAATGTCGTAATTACCAGTAATATGACAGGTAATTGTTTTGCTGATTTTAAAAATAGGCTCCTCATTATATAAACATTATGGTTGTTTGTGATTCACAGGTATTGCAATATATATTTCACCCGATAATACTTTGACTGAATGCCTGAACATCTAAGAAATTTTTCGTGGCAATTATCTGCCTGTACAACTGATAAAGATACTCTGATAATAGTTTCTCACCTAGATCAGGAATCTGTTATTGTTAACAATAATATAACAAAAAAACCACATAGTTGCCTTTAGCTGTCAAGACAACTATATGGTTTTAAAGCATCACCCGGATGCTTAATGTATATAATAAACCTTTCCGGAAATATTATCCGGAAAGTAACAATTTAGATTGTGTTCGTGCCTTTAAATACCCTGGAATTTTCAATTGTCTCCAGATGTCCGTCCCATGTGAGCTTGTCGGACCACATTCCTGAAATGGTAGCTGTAGCGCGGGTATCAGCTGAAATTACCATTGAGACATCGTACTGTCCGATATTCGTTACAACGCTGAACTGCACTCTGTAGACCAATCTTTTAGGATCTTTAAATACTTTCCACGAATCAATATTTCCTTCAGCAGTTACACCTCCGACATTGTTATAGCCTACTCCGTTGTTTGACCCGGTCTGCAGAACGGCTGTAGTTCCGTTAACCTTTATAAAATTCAGGTTCGAAATAACAACTGCCCGGTCACCATACCGGTCCTGAAGGTTGTCTGCTTCGATAACAAAAGTCCTTGCATTAAGCAGAGAATCCAGAATAGCATAGTTAGCTGCCAGCTGCGCATTCTCTATTTCTTTCTTTTCCTGTCTGCTTAATTTTGCTTTCTGAGAATTAGCGCTAAGTGGAATTATACATAGCACCAAAATCCAGGAAAGCCTCCTAAATTTCAAATTCATTGTTTTCATAGTCCCAGATCTTGATTCCGGTAATCAGAACAAATAATATACCACAATGTTAAAATCGGACCTTTTAGTCCTGATTTTAACATAATATTAAGACGTCCACGTCATTATGACGTAAGAATGGTTGAACCTGTTTCCGGCATGGCATTTCCTGAATTAAATTTCTGACAGGACCTCTTTAAAACAAAATGGCTTAAATTGCGTTTAAATTTTTGAAGGGTATATCAATAATGTTCCCAGGGGTTAATGGATGCACCAGGTATCTGATACGGATAAGATAGGGAAAACTGGTCGTGGATCATAAGCAAATTCTTAATTAAATTATAGTGATTGTAAAGTGAAAAATCTGATCATATATTACAGGCTGCTTTTTGTAGTGGTGCTGTTCTGTACTGCTGCCAGTGAATTATCAGGACAGAAGGTAGTTACCGATTCTGCGTCGGTTTCACCCTTCGGGAAGGTCTTTTTATATTCCGGTACTGGTGACAATCCTGTAAATCTTATTATTATGATTTCAGGTGATGGAGGATGGAAAGCAGGTGTCCCGGAGTTTGCAAAAGAATTTGCAGGAAATGGGTCAGTAGTTGCCGGAATCGATATCCTTAGGTACTACAGGCAGTTAAGACAGAGAGAATCTGATTGTTATCTTGTTGCATCAGATTTTGTGGAGATGGCAACTGCGATCGAGAAGAAATATAATTTTCCTGAATATAACCCGCCAATTATAATGGGATATTCAAGCGGCGCTACGCTGGTTTACGGGATACTTTCACAGGCGCGTCCGGGTACTTTTATGGGAGGAATATCTCTGGGATTCTGCCCTGATATCGAACTGCCAAAAGTTTTTTGCGAGATAAACGGACTCAAAACTTCAGAGCTGGTTAAAGGTAAAAGCTTTATTCTAGATCCTGATCCGCAACTGGGTAATCCATGGATCATTCTTCATGGAAGAAAGGATAGAGTCTGTGATTTTCAGGCTGTTACTGACTTTGTAAGTAAAACGGCGAATGCCAGGCTGATAGCTCTCCCTGAAGTGGGGCACGGTTTTTCAAAATGGTCAGATTTCATGCCTCAATGGAAAGCTGCAACTGCAGATCTGATCGCGAAATTCCACGAAAAATACACCGCTGCCAGTCAGATACCTGATTTAAAAAACATTCCATACGTCCTTTTAAGGGAGCAACCTGCAAACAGTGATAATACGGTTGCGCTTTTTCTCTCCGGTGACGGTGGATGGTATGGATTTGAACAATCGATTTCCAGACATCTTGGCGATTCCGGGATCCCCGTTATCGGAATCGACCTGAAAAAATTTCTTTGGAACAGGATTACTCCTGAAAAGGCAGCTTCTGATATTGCCCGGCTGCTTGAGTATTACGGGAAGAAATGGAATAAGACTGAATATCTGCTGATAGGATACTCACAGGGTGCCGAGATAGTTCCCTTTATATTCAACAGACTTCCGGATAATATCAGGGAAAATGTAATCTCAGTCGTAATGCTTTCACCTGCAGCGACAACCGATTTCAAAGTCCATATCACTGATATGCTTGGCCTTGGCAATAAACAGGATACTTATAATGTTATAAGCGAGATTACAAAAATTCAGGAACCCAGGAAAATTGTTCTTTTTGGTGAATCCGAAAAAACAGGAGTTCCGCTTTTGCTTAAAGATGATAAATCTGAAATAGTCAGGATCCCCGGTGACCATCATTTCAATGGCAATACAAATTTAATCGTTAAAAAACTAAAGGAATCAAACGCCTTTTGATTCTGAATTTTAATAATTATAGTTTTCTATGGCCAGAACTGGAACAATGGTTTCAATTAAGAGCGCACAAAAGGAAAAACTTATCCTGAATTTCAGAAATAATGCAGGTAATATCCTGCGGTTTGCACTTACAGGTTTATTTATTGTTCTTGCAGTCTGGTTTTTCAAGCATCAGAGAACCGAGCTTCATAGTGTAAAGACCATATTATTCGAGGCAGATCCCTACTGGATTTTTGGTGGCTTATTCCTGGTTCTGATCTATATTTTTCTACAGGGACTGATGTATGTTGCTTCATTTGCTTCAGTTAATGCCAGGTTGAATATCCGTGATGCAGTGATCCTTTTTCTTAAGAGGAATTTCATAAGTGTCTTTATACCCGCAGGAGGAGTATCTTCTCTTGCCTTTTTCAATACGGCAATAGAGAAGAAAGGAGTATCAAAATCGCAGATTATTTATGCATCATCTATATATGCTTTTGTAGGAATATTGTCGGTTGTCATTGTCGCGGTCCCTGCATTTCTTTTTGCAGTTTCCGGGACAAACGACGGATTGAGCAGGTGGTATGCCCTGGGAGGAGCAATAGCAATTCTTGTTCTGTTATATGTATTGTATAAATCTCTTATTGAAAAGGGCTGGGTCTACAGGCTGGTTGTTAAATTTTATTCCGGGGCGGAAATCTTTATTGATGAGATAAGGAATAACAAGGTCAATCTTAAGCAATTTCTGTTCACCATTATTGTTTCGGTAATTATTGAGTTTGTGGGTATTGCCCATGTTTTTATCTCCATGGAAGCTCTGAATCTGAGTCCCTCCCTCCCTGTAGCGATAATGGCATATATTATAGTGGTTCTCTTTCTTATCATTTCTCCTTTCCTGAGAGGCCTGGGCGCTATCGAGGTCTCAATGTCTTATTTACTCATTCATTCGGGATTCGCTAATGTTGAGGCTATTGCTATAACCCTTTTATTCCGGTTTTTTGAATTCTGGCTTCCTCTTTTTGCAGGGATTTTAAGCTTCCTGACCAGGATCGAAAAGCTTCTTCTCAGGATAATACCTTCATTCCTGATTTTTGCTCTGGGAATCATTAATATTATTTCTGTTCTTTCACGCGGGACACCGGAAAAATTACAGGTGCTGAGGAATTATCTGTTTTTCGATGTTATCAACCTTTCAAGGGGATTTGTACTTATTACAGGGGTAATCCTCCTGGTCACAGCGACTTTTATGCTCCGTGGACTCCGCTCGGCCTGGTGGATAGCAATTGTTCTTTCGCTTACTTCTGTTATGGGACATATTACAAAAGGAATAAATCTACCGGAAGCCGGGATCGCACTGTTTGTGACTTTTGCCCTGATTTCCACCAGGAAAGAATATTTTGTGAAAACCAATCCAAGGATAAGGTCGTATGGAATAACTGCAGCACTTATCAGTATTTCAACAGTTCTCATATATGGGACAATCGGATTCTATCTCCTCGACAAAAGACATTTTCAGATTGATTTCAGTCTGGTTCAGTCAATAAAATATACCCTCGAGAATTTCTTCCTTCTTGGCGACAGCAACCTGATCGCCCATGATTCCTTTGCGAACTTTTTTCTTTACACAATAAAGATCACAGGAACATTATCCATCGGATTCCTTGTTTACTCCCTCATCCGGCCCTATGTATTCAAAAGTTCCCCGACAGCAGAGGAATACGGAACAGCTTCAAAGCTGGTAAGCCAGTCAGGCATATCGTCCCTTGATTATTTTAAGCTCTACAGGGATAAACAGTTCTTCTTTTCATCCCGGTCAGATTCCTTCATTTCTTATAAAGTGTGGGGTAATTTTGCAGTAGTTCTCGAGGATCCTGTCTCACCGAGTAAGGAGGATATGAAAGAAATAATCGTTGAATTCCGTAAATTCTGTTACGACAACGGGCTAAAGGAGATCTATTACCGTGTACCCGGGGAGAGCCTCGGCGTTTATGAGCAGGTTTCGAAAAAAAGCCTTTTCCTTGGTCAGGAGGGAGTTGTTGATCTTTCTAAATTCACCCTTGAGGGCAGTGATAAGAAATCTATCCGAAATGCATTGAACAAGATAAGGGAACAGGGCTATTCACATATGATACTTACGCCTCCTGTCAAAGACGGAGTGATGCAGAAGCTGAAATCTGTCAGTGATGAATGGCTGAGACTGACCGGACGGAATGAAATAACATTTTCCCAGGGGATATTTGTTGAAGAGGAATTAAAAAAGCAGACTATACTGACAGTGGAGACAAAGGAGGAGAAGATCATTGCTTTCCTTAACATTATTCCCGATTATGCCCCTAATGAAGGTACATATGACCTGCTGAGGAAGACTTCTGATGCCCCGAACGGAATAATGGATTTCATGCTTGTGGAACTTTTCAATTATTTCAGATCACATGGTGTACAATTTGTTAACCTGGGCTTTGCTCCGATTTCCGGACTTAATGATCCTCATAATTTTACCGAGAAGTCGATAAAATTTGCGTATGAGAAGATAAAATCATTTTCGCATTTTAAAGGCCAGCGGGAGTACAAGGAAAAATTTCAGCCGGTATGGTACGATAAGTATCTTATTTATGATAATGAATATGATCTTCTGAGTGTGCCTGCGGTTCTGGGGAACATTATAAAGGTCTGATTTCAATCTGTTTATTGTTCCCCGGAAGCTTTTAAATTACGGTTAGGACGCCACCATATCACGTATAGATTTCAATGGATGCATTTAATAGTCCCATAGAGACGATCTGTTCGTAGTAAGAGTAACAGGGACGGATTTGGAGCTCCGTAGGAGCGATCTGATAATTGGCATATTATCAGATTTGATTTATGGCATAATTCTTGTGAAAAACTAATAATTCAATATGCCTGATTATGCAAAAATGGAATAATAAATTATGGATTGTGATTTTATTCCTTTCCGGCCTGTTGTTTTTTTCCGGATGTGATAAACTTTTCAATAAGGATTCCGGATACCTGCAGGGTAAAATTTCCATCGGTCCCATTTGTCCGGTCGAATCTGTTCCACCTGACCCCGGATGTCTGCCAACTTTAGAGACGTACAAAGCATATCAGGTTTATATCATGACATCAAACGGGAAAAGAGAAATTGCACGGATCGAACCCTCCATGGACGGGTCATACAAAACTGAACTGCTTAAAGGACATTACCTCGTCATACTTGGAGCTGAAGTAAACAGACCTGGAAGCAGCAACCTGCCTGTCGAAGTGGAAATCAATCCAATGGACACTACCTTCCTTAATATTGATATTGATACAGGCATTAGGTAGATCAGAGCTTTCTTAAAGTTTTTGCTACACCGTAATCGGAATTTCCGTAAACATTTCTATTGATTAAGGTGTCTTGTTTATGACAGGCAAATTTCATTTTTAATTAATATAATCAGCATGAAAAGGATCCGGCATTCAAAGACCAACGGTGCTACGCGGTTCATCAGAATAGATGCCTATACCTGGATTGAGGCAAAAGCAGGTGAGCCTGATGATGTCGCCCGTAAAAATTTCCAGTTGAAACTAACACGATATTTAAATAACCCAAACCTGAAGGCCGGAAATTAAGAATCTGGTCAGAACACTATATTACAAAATAAATAATCAAAGGATCATGCACCGGATTTTGCTGTATCATTTGGCAGATCAAAGAATAGAAGTAAAAGTTGAAGCATATTTTGAAGCTGAAAAGCTTGTTATTGAAGAATGCGATTTTGGTAAAGTTCCAAAAGGACTGAAAGGGAATTCTGACTATGAATTCTCAACAACAATTTACCCGGAAGAAATCAACAGGCTGTATTCTTTATTTAACGTACCGGGCGGTGATAAGCGAGGCTTACTTGAAGCAATTAAGACCAGATTCAATTCCGGTTCCTGCTATAGCGAGTTCGGCAATTTTCTTTACAGAAACCACATATAAGAGCCGGATTCATTAATCCCCTTTTACAAGTTTGGAAGCAACAAAAGGAGTTTCGTTAATGGTAACCCGGTATATATATAAACCATCCGGCACATCTGATACATCAATGCTGATATTCTGCTCTCCTGCATCAATCAGATCGCTGCCCGGAACCAGGTGCAAATAATCAATATCGGGTAACCCTCCGTCCTCTTTTCGCGGACCGAAAGCAGGCGTTTCATCAAGGCTTATAAAATCATCGGCAGCAACCACAAATGGCGACAGCCGGCTGTTTTTTTCCTGTTGGGCAAAACTGCCAATTTTATACTTGGAACATTTGCCATACTAAACGATTGAAAGCTTTTACCGGGAGGTCTATTCAGGCGGATTCGTTTTCAGAAATTCAATGCGTTTTTCTATTGACTCAATATATTCCGGGACAAATGGCGTTTTAGAATTTTTATAGCTATCCACAAATCTCTGATAATAATAAATGGCCCTGGTCCTGTTATTCAGCTTCTCATCGTAAATATTTGCCATGATCATCCAGATGTTGGGATCAGGTTCTACAGTCTGGGCAACCAGGTAATTTGCAATAGCCTGCCGGTACATTCCGTTTTCTTTCTGTGATTCTGCAAGCAGCATTCTGGACCGTCCCATTTGCCGGTAGATTGGGGTAAGTATTTTTATGACCTTGTCATAGTAAAAAATACTTTTTTTCATATCCTTCAGGCTATAATAACATTGGCCGAGATAGCTGCTTGTCTCATAGTCAAGGGAATCTTTCCTGTATGCTGCCAGAAGATATTTTATGGCTTTGGCAGGCTGCATTGAGTTGCAATACACAATTCCTGTCCGTTTCAGATTGGTTTCTGAAGAGTCGCCTGAAGAAAGAAGGATATTGTAATCATGCAGAGCTTCCGGAAAGTTATTTTTATAATAATAGATCTGCGCCCGCCTGGTATAAAGGTCCATATCAGCCGGATCAATACTTATTCCTGCCGACAGGAGATACACCGCAGTATCAGGTTTTTGCTCTGATGTGAACAGGTAAGCCAGGTTCTTAATGGCGACCAGATCCCTGCTGTTCAGCGACAGCGATTTGGTAAAATAGTTTATTGCGTCCTGATTCTCATCTTTTTTCAGCAGGGCAAATCCCATTTTGTCAACGTAAAGATAATTGGCGGAATCATGTCTGATAAATCTTTTATAAATGGTTATTGCTTCATCATATCTTTCACGGATCATATATATAGTGGTCAGATAGTGGGCATAAACCCAGTTCAGTGAGTCTTCAGAGCATAGTTTTTTGAACAGGGGCTCGGCCTGAACATATTTTTCTGCTTTATAATAGCTTTTTGCAAGCTGAAAACTATACTCCCTGATTCCACTGCTTAACCGACAGGCCTTATAAAAACAGAACCAGGCTTCATCATCCATGAGGAGATTCTGGTATGCGAGGCCCATCCTGTAATATATTTCATGATTTAAAGTGTCAGAAGCAAGAATTATTCTGGCGGTATCCAGAACCCTCTGATACTCGCCCTTAATAAGCATTCTGTCAATATCATCATTGCCAGGCACTTTCTGAGCTGCCAATGAAAGGACAAGAAGAAAAATTGCCGCAAGTGTCACACTGATATTTTTCATTTTATAAGTAATTAGTAATATTCAAATCTTTTTTCTGACCAAGTATGCATTATCAAATGTATAACGAAATATTTAGTTGTTAAAGTATTTTATTATATTTTTGTACAAAGAGGTTTGATTCAACAAACTATGTTCCGGGTCATTGGTTTTATTTACCCGAAGCCCGCCGCTGAGTATTTTCATCAGACAGAAATTCAATCCGGATTAATCTTTATAATTTTTTCTATTTCTTAAAATCTTCATAATTGCCTGATATTAAGGAATTAAAGCACATATTTGACTGGCCTTACCATAGTATGGGATTAAAATTCTTTCAAAAACCGGGTAACAAATCCGGTACCATCCTTATTAAGCAAATAACTGATACAGTTTTCACCGGAGATTTTAAAGGTCCCGAAGTGACTGACCCGGCGTAAGCATTTGTAAAAGTCGTTATTTATTAATAAGGTAATTTCATTGATAGATCGGATTAATCAATTTTAAATCTATTTATTATGACATTTACGGAAGCAAAAATTCAGGAGGTCTGGGAAAGGGGTAACGAAGTTCCTCCAAATGATAAAAACGCATACAGGAAGGATGAATGTAATGCATGGATTGCCAGGGATGCATATGAAGACAGGGATTCAGATTATGGCTGGGAGATTGACCATATAACTCCGTTATCAAAGGGGGGTAGTGATGAAACGTCAAATCTGCGACCGCTTCAGTGGGAAAACCATGCATTCAGAAGGGATGAAAACCTTGCGTGCGTAGTAACATCCAGCGGCGTTTCGAATGTCAGGAAGCCTTAATTTTTCAGGTTCACAGGTGTCCGCATACTATTCGAAGTCGATTTGCTAACAATTTGAAAAACAAAAGCTTTCCTGAATAAAATATCACGAAAGTTTGATTATTTTCAGGCCTTAATCATTAAGGCTGATTTAGAACCACTTTTTAGTAAGTCTCTGTCATTACAACACAATTAACTAATTATAGATATATTACTATAATTGTATCAAATATTACGGGAATTTTCAATCGGGATTATCCGGCAAATGAATTTTAAAAAGTAACCATCACTAATAAAAATAGATTATTATTGTAACAAACATGAACAGACCTATGAAATTTAAACGATTAGTAGCCATCGCTTTTGCAGCAATGGTTGTATGCAGCCTCAACGCCCAGAATTCATCCCTTAATACTACTGGCACCAGTTTGTTTAATGGTAAAGATTTTACCGGATGGAAATTCTGCATGGCAAATAACGCTGCTCCTGAAAACACCTGGAGCATCAGAGACAGTCTTATTCATTGCACAGGAAAACCGAACGGTTATATACGAACTGAAAAAACCTTTTCCAATTTCCAGGTAACAGTGCAATGGCGTTTTATCAGACCGGGAAACACCGGCGTAATGGTTTTTATGCAGGAACCCGACCAGGTTTGGCCACGTTGTGTGGAGTGTCAGGGAATGCACGACCATCAGGGCGATTTCTGGCTCTGGGGAGGAGTAGGTTGTGCCAGGCCACTGGTAACCCAGAACAATGGTATTATCATGCAGGAATCTTCTGCCGAGAAACCTGTTGGAGAATGGAACATATATCAGGTTATTTGCAGGGGCAACAGCGTAGAAATAGTTGTGAATGGCAAATCCATGAATAAAATTAAGGACTGCAATGTTTCGTCGGGTTTCATTGGCCTGCAAAGCGAAGGAGCAGAGTTGGAAATTCGCAGCGTAACAGTTAAGTCATTGAAATAATAAATCGAATGTCAAAGCCGTTTGTCAGGCTTTTGCACAAACAACAGCAGTCCGGGATGTCCTGCCTGATCATATGGCTGGTGAACGGATTCTTCAGGGTACAATAGCCGGGCGGGAGACAACTCACAATATTATTGCCGGGTGGGTCCCTGGTAATTTTAGGCGGATTATGAGCAAGGTTGGTATAAATTTTGCATACCTGGATAAACCAGGACAAATTCAATGCTAAAAAAATGAAAGCCGGAATTTCCATACTGTTGGTTTTTCTGTCAGTGGTGATGACTGCAGGGTTCCCGCAGGAAAAAACAAGAAGGGGGTTGAAGGAAGAGAAAAAACTTGAAAGACAAAAACAGGTTGAGTCAATGATAAATTCCAAAGAATTCGTTTTTGTAGCACGAACAGCTTTGCCATCCGGAATGAGGTCGGTCGACCTGACATTAAACCATAATTATGTAAAGTTTCAACCTGACCTGATTGATAGTTATATGCCATTCTTTGGCACAGCATACAGTGGAGTTGGATACGGATCTGATACAGGTTTACAATTCAAGGGGAAACCCGGATTGTTTACAGTTGAAAAGAATAAAAAAGCCTTTCAGGTGGAAGTTGAGGTGAGGGGACTAACCGATAATTTCAGGCTTTCACTTTCTGTGGGTTTTGAAGGAAACGCATCACTATTTATTACCAGTAATAACCGTAGTTCAATCTCCTACCAGGGAGAGATTTCAGCACCCGAAAAACCTGATGATAAATAATTTGGCATTTGTACTGACGTCCGTAATTGCATTCATTTACTATTGTACCCAAAGCTATACCTGGCTTTGCCTAAATTCAATTTTATTTTACTCCAGTTAGTCAAAAACAAAACTAAAAGTGGAAAAGCCGTTGACCCTGATCAATTTACGCTGGCTTTTGTGCTCACTATTCAGCGATGTGAAAGGTTGGGGATGAAATGATGATTGCAGACCTTTGTATCAAAATACATTGAAAGTTAACTAAAAGGAATTTTTTACTAAATTGTACTTTTTTGAGGGAGGAAATCTTTAGAAGAATCTGAGCTATGAAGATCAGTGAACTTCACATTATACAAACAGACAACACTCCGGGAATTCTCCTGAAGCCTGAAGGATTTATCAGAATAGATGGCCGCGGGTTAATCGGACATAATTATGAAACCTCAGAAAAAATCCTGAACTGGATCCATGAATATCTTAAAGATCCCGCTGAACTTACTGTGGTCATTATTGCAGTGGAATATTTAAATAGTGCCAGTGCTAAAATATTAGTATCTATTCTCCAGAAAATTTCTGAAGTTGTCCAGCAAAAAAAGCAATTCTTTGTCCACTGGTGCTATGAAGATGAAGATGAAGATATTTTGGAGCGGGGGGAATACATTTCCACCACTTTGAATATACCAATTGATTTCATCAGGACCCAGGATATTAAAAACTGTTTTAAGAGTGTGTGTTAAGTTAAAACAACCAACAGTTGATACGGCCTCAACGTTCATAAGTCTGCAATTGTTTTTGCAAATGTTTAGAATACTTATGGCAGTCTAATTGTAACAACCTGAAATCCCTCATTAATCTAAAAGTTCCAAATGTTAAAATAAAAATGAATTTATATTTAAAATACTGAGTATATATTTATTAATTCAGTTTTCTGTAAACTCCCCATCCTTAATCCGTAAAACCTTGTCGGAATGAGGTATTATCCGTTCATCATGACTGGCTATGATAACACATCTTCCCTCTTCATAAGAGCTTTTTCTTAAGTATTCAACTACTTCCATTCCCTGTTCAGTAGCAAGACTTCCGGTAGGCTCATCTGCAATTATAAGTTCCGCACCATTGACAAGCGCTCTTGCGATTGCAGCCCTTTGCTTTTCTCCCTGGCTTATCATTTTCGGATATGAATCAGCAAGTTTTTCTATACCAAATCTCCGGAGATATCTCATGGCGTCAGTCATGCATTCTCTCCTGGTAGCACCCGCAAATCTCCTGATCATCATTACATTCTGCAGAACTGTAAGGGATTCAAGCAGGAGAAAAGTCTGAAATACAAATCCGATTTTTTTACACCTGAGATCCTGGATTTCCCTGGCCATATAATCTGAAGTTTTTTTACCAAACAGAAAAATTTCTCCGGATGTTGGTTGCTGCAATCCTGCAAGCAGGGTAAGAAATGTGGTTTTCCCACTTCCGCTTGGACCAAGAAGCAGGATAAGTTCACCAGGACCAGCAATAAAATTTATATTCCTCAAAGCAAAAGTTCTGCCATGAAGACTTTCATAACATTTTGATACACCGTCCATTCCTGCAATACTATTTATTGCTTTTTCCATTGTTACTGAAATATTTCCAGTGGATAAATTTTTTGCGTTCGCTGGATAGGCATAAAGGAACTGATAATGCTTATAATAAACACACCTGCAATCACTCCAAACACAGCAAATAAAGATGTTCTTGCTGAGACTTCAGGTGAAATATTTTCAATAACCCTGACAATTGGGAAAAACAATATCATAGAAATGCAGAGTCCTGTTGCTGAAAGCATTACAGATATTTTGACAACAAGCCAACTGATAAATCCCGGCGGCGATCCAAGTGCCTTCATTATGGCAAAATCCCTGCGTTTTTCAAGTACAGTGACAGAAAGGATAAGGCTGAGGATGGCTGTAAGTACAATTGCTGAAATCGCTGTAACAGTATAAAGCAGGGGAACAATCCCTGATTCCATCTCACTGATATTATTAGCCAGGAATGTTTCGTTCCCGATAACTGCAATATTCTCAAGCCTGGAATTAATGTAAGCCGTGACATTATTAAAGTCCGCTTCATTATTTAAGGTGACCTCGTAACACGATACGACATTTTTTATTCCTATGATCTTATGGGCTTCTTCAAGAGTTATGAAGGCATATTGAATTACAAACATATTTGTTCCGGTACTTATGCCGGCCACTGACAAGGAATCATTCCTGATCTTTAATATATCACCAACCTTTATCCTGTATTTTGCTGCGAAAGCTTTATCAATAACAATTTCATTGTCACCTGTCACATTGTGTCCTTTGATTATTTCCGGGGGTCCTCCTTCACCGGACGACGGATCAAATCCGGTGAGATAAAGTGTTGCGTTCTTCTGGTTCACTTTTACAGAGGCAAGAATAAAGAGTACTGGTGAAACACTCTTTACTCCATTTATATTCGCAAGTTCTTCCCTGTAAGAGGCAGGTAACAATGAGGTGCTTCTCAATATGTTGGTAGCATGTTCCTGAAGGATCCACAGATCAGCTTTACTGGCTTTTACATATTCGATTGAACCATAGTAAACTCCCCTGTAAATTGATATAAGAAACAGAATAAGGAGTGTGCACAGAGCTATACCTGATGAAGTAAGTACAAACCTTGCCCTGTGCTCGGTTAATAATTTAAAAGCATACATTTTCAGTCGTATATTGGAACACTTAATATCAGCTTATCTGTTATTCTGTTAAAAATGTCTTTTATATCAGGACCGGTTATGGTTATTCCATGATTCTTAAGTCCTATTGCAGATCGTTCAGGTTCCGGCGAGGCTCTAAGCATTGCTGTAACATTTTCTGCGAGTTCGGTTGTTCCGCAAGGGTATACCTGTGTTGTAGAAAGGACCCCTTCCAGCCATGCATGAATATGCACAATGGCGCCTGTCCCGGGAAATTCCCTGTAAATCATGTGGTGCATTATCGCATCAACAGAAACCCGAATTTTCGGGTTATATTCTCCGGGTACGGATACCAGCATCTCGCCAGTGTTCTTGTCGAATCCGGTTACCAGGAGGATGTCCAGACCAGGACCCTTCAGGTTTGATTTGTCCACTCCTCTGGCAGTCATCCAGAATGATCCCGGATGAAGCTCCAGGCTGTGGTTGCGAATACTAAGGTTCCCGTAGCTTAATCCCCTGATCTGGTAAAGCCTGAAAAGATGATCAATGGTTTTCCTGTCAAGGAATTTTTCAATAAGGAATGGAGCAGGAAGGGCGCCCAGGTTTTTCAGGATACGGGAATATGTGACCATGTCTTCCAATTCAGGGATCCTATGGTCCTTGCTTAAAAGCAGATCACCGGAAATCCTGTTCCGATAAATAAAGTTTGAACAGATTACCGGGAAAAAATTTGAATAGATCTTCCCCGGATCATAGGAAAACCCTGAAAAACCTACCTCAGGTGTAATTCTGAAACATCGATATGTATTTTTATTTCCGGTAATTAAGATGCAGAACAGAATATTTGAAAGGGTTTTAACGAGTGCCACATAACAGAAAGATTTCATATCGGGCACTTCTTCTTTCAGGAAGCCAATCGATACTACCTTTTCATGGGAGCTTTTGCGAAGATAACTTTTAGGATCACTGAGGTCAAAAAAATTTAGTACAAAGTCCACAGGTTCCTGCCCGGTGGATTTTTCATGACCTTCTTTCAGCATTTCATTTTCCAGGTCATCCGTTATCCTGGCTACTTCCGGGGAGGGTGCGGAAATATTGATTTTAAATTTCATGATTAATAAGCTTTAAATCAAGGTTTACAACTTATCAAGTGATATCATATCAGTAAATGTTTCCCTTGCGCGTAAAATCCTGTGCCGACCTTCGGATACAGCAACAATTGCCGGCCTTGGAAAACCAAATGAAGATTCCCATGAGGTAAAATATGCACCGCTGTCCATCACTGCAATAATCTCTCCCGGAGAAACTTCCGGCATGGTCCTGTTCCTGTAAACATTATCCGCAGCAAAGCATCCCGGGCCTGTTATGGTTACTTTACCTGCAGGCTTCCTGATTACTTCATTGCATAGAATTATCTCATGATGTTCATAAAATGTAGGCATGGTAAGAGTTCCTATCCCTGCATCGGCTATAAGCCATTTCCCGATGCCTTTCCGTACTTTTACCTGGTGAATTCCAAGGAGAAGGATCTGGTTTGGGCTGACAATACACCTTCCCGGTTCGAGGATCAGCTCAGGTAAACCGGATTTCCCGAAAACATACCTGATACCTTGTGTTACCTTCTCTGCAAATGATTTAAAAGATAGATCTTTCCTTTCTTTCCTGACAGAAGCAAGGTAACCGAATGACTGATACATTAGTAATTCAGGAGTGGTCATCTCTCTCGAACCGGAGACACCGAGGCCACCACCAATATCTAAAACATCCACAGAATATCCTGATGCCGTTGCATATTCAACAATGTTTTTAAGCCTGTGAATTGCATGCCTGTAATCCTCCGTATTCCTGATGCCTGATCCGATATGAAAATGAAACCCCCTGAATCTCAGCCTCTTCATTTTATACAACAGGCTGAATGCCTTATGAACCTCACCACCTTTCAGGTCAAGACCGAGCGAAGAACCTTTCCGGCTGCCGGTTGCACTTCCCTGGTTCATCCCTGAAGGCACATAGTCGGGATTTACGCGCAATAATATCCCGGCATTCTTTTCCCTGCTTTCACACATTCTGTTGAGACGGTCCAGTTCTGCGAGTGAGTCAATGTTAATAAATCTCACCTCATTAGTTAAGCATGTTGCCAGGAGACTGTCAGTTTTCAGGGGTCCGTTCACAATTATATCTTCCCCTTTAAAGCCAAGACCCAGAGCAAGCGACAGCTCAAATTCACTCATGACCTCAGCTTTCAGGCCGGAGTCCTTAATAATTCTGATTATCCCCGGAACAGGGTTACACTTAAAGGCAAAATGTACAGAAAATTTACCCGGGAATTGCGACTTTATTTCCTGAAGAAATGAATGTGCTGTCTTGCTGAGTCTTTCCTCATTTACAACATGCAGAGGAGTCCCATAAAAATCTGCAAGTTCAACCGAGCTGCATCCTCCAATAACCAGTTCACCTCTGCCTCCGGTTTTAAGATCCCAATTAGTTAAGTCAGGTTGTCGCATAGCTTATCCGGTTATAGCGATTTTGAGTAAACTGAGAAATATTTATGCGGCTTCATACCAAGCAGGTTTCCAAAATGGATTATGGCAATATTATCATCCGTGGTCCATGTTGTTGATAATGAATTAAAATTTCTGAACAGCTTCATGGCAGCGTTGAGCAAAGCTGAAGAGACTGAGGTGGTCCTGTATTCTTTCTTTATCCCTATTGAAAAAACCACCAGTTCCCCGAGTTTTCTTCGTTTTAGCAATATGGCGGGTATATGCCAGGGCCTCAGTTTACCTCTGAAGGACCCTAAAACCTTGTTGAAATTGACGACGCACTGCATAACCGCTGCAGGCTTGCCTTTATATTCAGCAAAAAGGACAAGCCCGGGCCACGTAACAAAAAAAAGATATTTTGCCGAGAATTTGTACTCTTCCCTTGTCAACGGCAGGAAGTACCAGTTGTCCTTAAATGCATCATTGTTTATTTCGCGCATCAGCTCAAGCTCATTACCCAGATGCAAGAGCTTTAATTTCCTTATGGTAATATTTTTATCGTCCGGACTTTTATCTTTCCATCTTATACCCCGGGCAATGGTGTTCCCTATGTTTGCATTTATCCTGGTATGCAACCTTTTTAGCTCTGAAAACCTCATGGACTCAAGCAGTACGGGATAATAATGAGGATTATAGGTTTCGAAGAATATCGCAGGCGTACCAAAGCCGGTTGACAATATCCCGATTTCAGAATAATGATTGGGATTGAAAGGTCCCTCAAGGAATTCAGCACCGGATGCCCTGGCATCAGCTTCAATTCTTTCAAACAGGCAGGTTACGGCACCGATGTCATTAACAGACTCAAAGAATCCGAAAAATGCCGACTTCCTGTTCCACCTGACCCAGTGATGATGATTTATTACCATGACAGACCTGCATACCGGCCTATTGTCACAATAGCATACATACAGATTCAGAACAGCATCCCTGAAATATGGATTCTTTACAGCATCAAGCACTCTTCTGGTTTCAGAGTCCTGCGGAGCAACCCAGTTTGGATCATTCCTGTAGACCAGAAGGGGGACAGATAAAAAATCCTTCCATCCTTTTTTCCCGGAAATTTCCTCAGTTTTATAAGTCATTGCGACTTCCTTATTGTTTCAACCACATAGGCTTTATAAATAAAAGAGAGATCAATGTCATTAAGTTTCAAGCCAAGTTCCTCATCGGGAATTATCTGATCAGCAAGAGATTCCGGCCGCCTCCTTGTTACAAGGTGATTCCTGTATGTCATAATTGCCCCGTTGGCAGCCACCCTGATTGTTTCCCTGAGCAGGCTCTCATATTCAAAAGGTGACATCCATTCGAATATATTTGTAAAGTTGAATTTGTCGATGATCCCATCCGGCAGAGATCTGAAATATTTAGCACATTCTGAAGTTACAATTTCAATACGGTCACAACGGCTCCGGATCTGTTCATAGTTTTGTGGCCTCAGGTAGACAGGGTAAAAGGATCCGTAGTAATTTCCAAGAAGTATATAAGCCAGGAATGTATTTTCATAAAGCGGCAGATTGGTTAATGCCTTTTTTGCAGCTGTCATATAATATTTCTCAAAAGAGAACCCCTGATCAAGGTATTTATAAAATTCCCTGTCGAAATAAATACTGGCGAAAGGGCGACTCAGAAATATTTTTAAAAACATGCGCCAACGGAAATTATTCCATTTTTTGTTATACAATTCTTCCCTCCGGAACACAGAATCAGAACTATAAAGCTCATTTATCGCTTTCCTGCCAATTATCATCTGCAGTATCAGCCTCAGCAGGTGCATATACCGTTCATAGCGGCCGCAATGGATTATTCCCTGATCTATGGTTTCCATCCTTGCACCCCAGTAATATCTTTCTTCTTCAGAGAGAAAAGGTTTTATTTTATTGAAAAGGTCAGACCTGGATTTCGATTGACAGACGCCCATAAACTCAACTAACTCATGGTACCGAAGCGCCCTGAATGCATTGATTTTCAGTGAAAGAAGATAATTCTGATACAAGCTCAGGTCAAGACAAATGATTTTTTTCGGGTTATCGACCAGGAATGATAATGCATTACAACCACCCGACGTAATTGAAAATACAGTATCCTGTGATTTTATCCCGAAAGCAATAAGATCTATTTCGGGATCTTCCCAGCACTGCGCATAAAGGATATCCCTGAATACTTTGGACCGTGACCACCAGGATTTCATTCGGGAGACAGTTTTCTTTTTGTTCTTTTGGGATTGATTCCTATTATAGTATGTATTACCGCCCAGTCTATCACTCCAGGAACACCAATAATGAGGGCATGAAGAAACTTTCCGGTAAAGGAAGCAATAATAAGGCCCGGAATAAAAAGTAAATAGGGTGCATTATGGCGGAATCCATCCCAGGTTATCAGGAATACACCCTTGTCCCTGAAGAAGCCTTTCCAGCTTCCAGGATCCGGGAGCATTGCAGGTGTTTCAGAAGCATACCTTGAAAATGCATCTCCATACCTTGATTTCAAGCTTGCCTCTTCATATTTAATGAGCTGGTAATAATGAATGTATATCAGCACAGGAATCAGAAGACCGACGGGCCTTAGGCATAACGAAAGGGAAGTAAAGGCGATAAGGTCGGCGAAATAGATCGGATTCCTTACATACCTGTAAGGGCCGGCGGTCATAAACGATTCATTACGGATCTCAAAGGACATTACTGTGTTGGAGGTTAGTATGCTTCCTGCCCACATCCGCACAAGAGAAGCAGCCAGCACAAGTAAGGCTATGAGATAATATCCATATCTTAACGAGACTGATTCCTGGATACCAACTGATTTTCCTAACAGGGGGATCAGTTCAGGATTGTTTCCGAACAAGAAGTATGAGATAAGTATTACTGACGTAATAATTGTCAGTGAAATGAAAATTCTGATTTTAAACCAGCCCTTTCTTATCCGATTCAGCCTGGAGTCCATAAGAATCCTGTTCAGCTAATCATTTCTTTATTTTTATTGCATGAGGGATTATATGAAATTCAAACGGGGAGTATCCCAGCATCTCTCCGTCAGCTTCCAGTGATTCAGAGGTGGCCGGGAACACCTTTACCTTCTTACATTTTCTGACAGAAAAGAACGGGCTGTGAATATGGTTGCCGGAATAGACTTTTGCCAGATTCATTAGTCTGGCCGGTACGCTCATGTGGTGCATAAGCAGTACATCTAACAGTCCGTCATCAGGGAGTGCGTCAGGTGTCAGCTTCATCCCTCCCGCACATTCTGTCCCATTACCAGCGACAAATCCAATCAATCTGAACTCCCGTGCAGCCTCGTCATCAAATTCTATAAATAATATGGAAGGTTTTATCATAATTGCCTGGATTGTTGCTGAAATGCCGAAAGCCAGAGGACCTCCGAATATTTTGTGCTTTTTTCCGACAAGAGATGCCACCCGACTGCCTATCCCGGTCTGGCATTCGTTAACAAAATACCTGCTTAGCGGTTCCCCTTTCAGGTTCCTGAATTTCACCAAACCCAGATCGATCTCCCTGAATCCAGGTTTTCTGATTATTTCCAGTTGCCGATCCAGATCTTCCGGTAGATTCATTGAATTTGAGAATCCTCTGCCGGTTCCGCAACTAATTATTCCGAGCTCACATAAAGGATTTATGGATCTTCCTTCCTCCATAAATCCGTTGGCAACTTCGTTTATAGTTCCGTCGCCACCCACAGCAACGATAATCAGAAAACCTTTTTTTATAGCATCCCTGGTGATAATAGTGGCATGGTCCTTCCCATCGGTGAAAGTGATCCTAAAATCCTCAGATACAACAGTGGAAAATTTTTCCGGCAGGGATTCAGCTATCCTTTTTGCCTTTCCGCTTCCAGCAGCAGGATTGACTATAATTTGTATCCGAGGCGTCATTAACAACAGGGTAAGATTACCAAGGAAACCTCTATTTTTGTGTAAGTTACGTTATTTACATAATATGAGAGCTGCTTTTGAGATTTTTTAAAATACTCAACCCTTGAATTATATCTCTGTAGTGAGCAATCAGGGATACCCAGGCGTGCAAAAACCTGACACTATGACCACCTTTCGCCGGCAAAAATTAACCACTTAAAACCCGAGTCAATTTCATGATTTATAGATAAGTATAAAAATTTTTATCTTTTTGGAGGAACATGGTCAAGGCGACCGGTTTATGCAAACTATTAACATACATATTGAGACGGCAAAGATCTGAAAGGAAGTCACCGAATTCTCAAAATCAGAAGTCATCCTAGAATCCCTCATCAGGGAGATGGATTCAAGCAGGCAACTCAATAGGTATTTCATATTGTTTTTGGAGCTTTTTCATCAAACATGTCCTTTTCTCAAATTGGCATTTCGGTTTTTAGAGAATTTTTTTATTAGATTTGAGTTGATATCTGATTTCATTAAACATGAGAACTTACTACATCTTTTTGATTCTGATTATTAATTTTTTTTCCCTCTGTGGTCAGGATGCCAGGGATCAGGAATTTTCAACAGGGCCGGCAAACGGAACTCTCATTATCATTGGCGGAGGTGATATAAGTGAATCGCTGAATAAAAAGATAATGGAAATAAGCGGAGGTCTTCAAATTCCGATTGTGGTTATTCCTACTGCTGACGGGGGGGAAAACTATGATGAAAATTTTGGTGAAGCAGGGATGCTCAGAAAAATGGGTGCAACTAATGTAACGGTTCTTCATACAAGCGACAGGAATGTAGCTAATACCGAAGAATTTGTGAAACCACTTTTAGATGCTAAGCTGGTCTGGTTCAGTGGTGGGCGTCAATGGAGACTTGTTGACGCATATAAGAATACACTGACAGAAAAGATGTTATGGAAAGTTCTTGAAAACGGAGGTACAATTGGAGGATCATCGGCTGGCGCTACCATCCAGGGCAGTTTCCTGGTACGGGGAGATACAAAAAATAACCAGATTATGATGGGTGATCATCAGGATGGATTTGGCTTTCTGAGGAATGTCGCCATTGATCAACACGTACTTGCCAGAAACCGACAATTTGATATGTTTGAAATACTCAGGAATCGTCCTGAATTATTGGGGATTGGCATTGATGAGTCGACAGCAATAATAGTAAAGGGAGATATTTTTGAAGTTGTGGGGAAAAGTTATGTTGTTGTTTATGATGGGAAATTCTGGTCGAGAGAAGGATCAGAGTTTAAGAATTTACCTGAAAAAGGACAGATCTTCTATTTCCTGCGCGAGGGCGATAGGTACAATCTGAGGGAAAGAATAATAATGAACTAAAAATCGAAAGCATCAAACCCAGGAATTATCCTAAAATCCTTCTTCAGTCATGCAGATTTCAGGGAAAACCACCCAAAACCTGGCGTAACTTTGCGTAAAAAAAAGACACTTTTTGTAAGTGTTTGATTTTCTTCAAAATCCGTCCTTCTATGACAACTTCAAAAGAAGGTCTGAAAAAATTTAACATACATATCGAGACGATAATGATTTAGCATTAGTGTTTTCGAAATTCAGAGAAATTTCGTATCTTGTATAAAATCGCTGCATTTGAGTTAATGAGCTCGTTATTCAGGAATAGATTCCGATACAATTCGTTACGTTATGCCGGTCGGGATTACTCCCTGCCAGGGAAATATTTTATTACAATATGCACAGCAGGGAAAAAGGAATTGTTCGGGAATGTCATCGACAGTAAAATGTATTTATCCGAAATTGGATATATTGCATCTCAGGTGTGGTATGAAATACCGGTTCATTTTCCGTTTATCGGGCTGGACGCATTCGTTGTTATGCCAGATCATATACATGGTATCATCGTTATCAACCGATTTGTCGAAACACCGATGGTAGGGGCGATGCATGCAACGCCCCTACAACCAAATAATGCAAAACATCTGGTAAATGAAACCATGTCATCCATTTCACCGAAATCCGGTTCATTATCGGTCGTTGTCCGTTCATATAAATCGGCAGTAACAATACATGCTCACAAATTAAACAATCAATTTTCCTGGCAACCTGGATTTTACGATACTATTATCTGTACTACCGGGCAGTTGTCCCGTATAAGAAAATATATTTCAGAAAATACACAATGCTGCAAAGGTAAAGTCTGATTTGTTCAAAATCCGTCCTTCTTTGACCACTTCAAAAAGGGTCTGAAAACGCCTGACTTAAAGAACTAAATAACAATTATTTAAATCGGGATTATGCTGAATTCTGACAATTCAGTAATTTTATATACTTAGTTTCAATAAAACAAAAGTTTAAAATCGGTGACCTGGCAAGACAAAAAATCCCGCAGGGGCGGGATGTTTTAGTTGCTCTGTCAGGGCTTCCCGCCTTCGCTGAAGCTTCGGCGGGATAAACTTCTCGCCCTGACATCGCAAAAGAAAAATGCCGGCTAAAGAACCGGCTTTTTAGTTGCTCTGTCAGGGCTCGAACCTGAACTTTTCTGATCCAGAGTCAGACGTGTTGCCAATTACACCACAGAGCAGTTTTGCGGGGGCAAATATATACTAAAATCTGAAATTTCACAAGAAACCTTATAAGTCGTCCAAGTCGTGCAAATCGTGCATAACCTGCAAGACCTGAATGACCTGCAGGACCTGCAGGACAATCTTTGGGATTTATTTTATGGCATCGTAAACCACACCGCCAGCCTTGGTCTCATTGTGGCAACAGGATAATCGCTGGACGCAAACCGGAATCCCGGGAACCTGTCATTCGGCCAGAGCCTAAACAAAATTCCATAATTCGGATAAACTGCATTGTCAGTGGTAAGAGACGGAACAAATAATCTCGTAACATCTACTTCTATGGAATTGGCATTTTTAATAAATGGCGATATATAAACCTGGTTGGATTCAATTGTCTTTGGCTGGGAATTCCAGGTGACTTTAAATTCTTCCCACGGTTCAACAATCTGCTGCAGGACAGCTCCGATCCATACCGCACTTGCGGATGGACCGGTATTCATGTTTATATACGCGGTATCGAAAGGTATCGGGATATCATATGAAAGTCTTAATATAACCTTTTGGATTATGGCTGATTTTGGCAATGTATCAAGATTGAATGCAATAAGGCTCCTGTTGGACCTCATTACTGTAAGGACAGGCTCCGAAAGAAATGTGGCCTCGAAATATTTATATGAGCCGAAATTCTTTTCTGGTTCAAGATTCGATATCATGGCATCCTTCCCTTTCTCAGGACCCGGCTGTAAAATGATCACCTTGTATTGCGTCTGCCATGGGATTTTGAGAACCAATGGATTTTCCTTCGTTGTTGCCATAAGCGCAGCAGCAGTATATTCCATTTTCTGAGTCAGGTAGCCATCTTTTTCAAGAATTAGAACATACTTTTCGGATCCACCCCTGATGATAAGATGATTTACTGCCGGCTCCAGCTTAAATGTGTAGCGCCAGCCATCACGGGATACAACTGTAAGCCTGGCATTGGTTATCTGGATCGGGGCCATGATCCTCGGATCACCCGGATCAAGAACGCACATAGCCCATAAATCAATGGGTTTAATGATCTGTACGCCGAAACTTGCATACCCGAACTGAGCTGGTGTCTGGTCTCCAACCACCAGGACTTCGGGCACTATCCTGGTTACCTGGTTCGGGAATATATTGAATTTAAAAGGCAACGGCATTTTCGATAGATAGGCAAGAGGAGATCCGGCAAGGGGAGCCGCATAAACAACAGCACCCGAGGCATTGATGACCAGGAACCTGGTCAGCTTGTATTCACCTGCCTTTATCTGAACATTTTCGCTCACCAGGCCGGTCCCGAATGTGTATAGAGGAACAAGCTTGTCTGTAAAAATGGCATTTCCGGCCAGATCTTCAACAGAGATCATAAGTTGAAATGAGACAGTAATACCTGTATCCGGTGATGCTATTGACTTTGAACCCTGATCTGAGGGCATGGTTACCGAGAATTCGGCAATACCCGTTCCGGCATTATCGGCTTTCTTTTCACACGAATAGAAAAACGACAGGGTCAGAATTGCCAGGAGGAGGTGAAAAAATCTCATTGAGGTTTTCATTTCACGAAGTATATGATGTTGAGTAAATTTATTATAGGATACGACCAGTATCAGGACAAAAATCGGGCCAAAAAGGTTGCATTTGAATGTCGTCCTTGGAATGCAGGACAAGAGAGACTATTTATTGATTTTCGCCCAGGTATCCTTAAGCGACACAGTCCGGTTAAAGACCAGATGTGAATCGCCGGAATCATAATCGACACAGAAATATCCTAGACGCTGAAACTGGAATTTATCAAGAGGTTTTGCAGATTTTAATGATGGTTCAAGCTTACAGCCTGTCATTATCTTAAGAGAGTCAGGGTTGAGGAATTTTCTGTAATCATCTTCTTTTTGACCTGCAGGATCTTCATGATCGAATAACCTGTCATATAATCTTACCTCTGCATCAACGGCATGCCGTGCAGATACCCAGTGGAGAGTTCCTTTTACTTTTTTCCCTGAACCATTTTCACCGCTTCGTGTTGCAGGATCATAAGTGCAATATACCTTCTCAATAATACCTGTCTTTTCATTCTTCTTGAACGATTCGCATTTGATTATATATGCACCTTTAAGACGCACCTCCATACCAGGGGCCAGACGGAAAAACTTTGGCGGTGGAGTCTCCATAAAATCATCACGCTCGATGAATACCTCGCAGCAGAAAGGGATCTTTCTTTTTCCCATGCTTTCATCCTCCGGATTGTTAAGTAATTCGACCTCTTCAATTTTATCGGCCGGATAATTGGTGATAATGACCTTCAGCGGATCGAGAACTCCGAATACCCTGGGGGTCCTCATGTTAAGATCTTCCCTTATTGCATGTTCTAGGAGCGATACATCATTAATAGCTTCAAATTTTGTGTATCCGATAAGTTCAATGAATCTTCGGATCGATTCAGGAGTATAGCCTCTTCTCCGCAGGCCGCAGAGTGTTGGCATCCGCGGATCGTCCCACCCCCTGACCTTTCCTTCCTGAACAAGCTCCAGAAGTTTCCTCTTGCTCATCATTGTATAAGTAAGATTCAGGCGGTTGAACTCGATTTGCCTCGGCCTGTAATCTCCGGTTTTAAGCTGGTCCACAAGCCAGTCGTACAGAGGCCTGTGAACTTCAAATTCCAGGGTGCAGAGCGAATGGGTTATCCCTTCAAAATAATCACTCTGCCCATGGGCAAAGTCATACATAGGGTAAACCTTCCATGATTCACCTGTCCTGTGATGAGGAGTTTTCAGGATCCTGTAAATTATCGGATCGCGCATGTGCATGTTGGGGGAGGTCATATCAATCTTTGCCCTGAGAACCCGCTCTCCTTCTTCAAATTCCCCCTCATTCATACGGTAAAATAGATCCAGGTTTTCGGCAACAGACCGCTTCCTGAAAGGGCTTTCCTTTCCAGGCTGTGAAGGAGTACCCTTCTGGGAGGATATAACATCTGCCGGCTGGTCATCAACATACGCGAGCCCTCTTCTTATAAGGTCGATTGCAAAATCGAACAGCTTCCCGAAATAATCCGAAGCATAAAATTCCCTCTCTTCCCAGTCAAAGCCCAGCCAGTGGATATCCTCTTTTATGGAATCTATATATTCAACCTCTTCTTTTACAGGATTTGTATCATCGAAACGGAGATTGCATTTACCGCCGTATTTCTGCGCCATACCAAAATCGAGGCATATTGCTTTTGCATGTCCGATATGGAGATACCCGTTAGGTTCTGGAGGGAACCGGGTATGGATCCTGCCGTTGTTCTTACCCTCTTTAAGATCGTCAATAATGAATTGTTCAATAAAGCTTACCGGGGTTCTTGCTCCATCCTTTTTATCTTCAGTCATACGGTACTGATTTTAAGAATACAAAAATAGGATGAATTTATGACCTGTTGACAAATCCTGTTGATTTTTCCATAGTGTAACTTTGTGTATCCTTCGGGTTACTTTGCGGTAGAAGTATATTGACCACAAAGTTTCTCAAAGGATTTCACAAAGGGACACGAAGTGAATTATCAATTTTACCTGGGATTGAGATAATCTTTTAAAGATTTTACATATTCAGCAAACTTCTGTTTACCATGAGGAGTTATTCTGCATAGTGTCATCGGGTAGTTATTGCTGAATTTTTTTGTCACATCAATATAGCCGGCCTCTTTCAACTTTGTGATCTGGATGCTTAAATTCCCTGCTGTAGCTCCTGTTTTCTCTTTAAGATAAGTAAACTCAGCTGATTCAACTGAGATCAGAAGAGACATAACTGCCAGCCTTAGCTGTGAATGAAGCAGGGGATCGAGATCCTTAAATTGTGTCATGACTGTTCTTTCTTCTTAACATATAACCAGGGATCAGATATCCGGTCAGCATTGATGCAGGGACCGCCAGACCGGAAATTTCGGGTCCGCCAAAATGAGCAATAAGAGCAAATATCCAAAATGTCCCAGCGCCGGCAATCAAAGGACGGAATTTAATTATAACACCGGATATAAAAAGTGGGATAGCCGACATTGTCAGGATTAACGGGGCAATTGATTCCATTCTGCCCCAGGTAATTATGAACAAAATAACTGCTGCAAAAAGGAATGCTACCCATGTCCACACATACACAGAGGTTGCATATGTATAAACTCTTTCTTTTCTACCTGTCATAAATCCATAGATTATTGAAACAAAGACTCCCGGTGCCGTAAAGTACCAGACATAATAAGGGTGGGTGAGGTCCGTGAATTTCCAGAGAAGGAACTCTGAAAGGCTGCATACAAAAATAAGCCAACCCCAGAACAGAAGATGGAAACTGCTTTGCCGGATATTGACCTTAGTCTTATTAATCATTTCTGTGATGATCTTCAGGCTTTCTTCACCTGTCATCTGTTTTTCTTCATTTTCCATAATAATGTTTACTTTTATAAGTGGGTTAATAAAAAAATAAATATATTGCAAATATAAAGTAGTTTATAATATAAACCTAATAATTATGCAATTATTTTTTGAACCGGATCATTAAATACTTTTTATATGGGATTAATTCAGATTGAAGGAATGGAGTTTTATGCCTTTCACGGGCATTTTAAGGAGGAGCAGATAGTGGGCAATAAGTTTCTGGTTGACCTTACCATCGAAACCGACATGGATAAGCCCACGATCAGCGACAGCCTTAAAGATGCGGTGAATTATCAGAGAGCCTATGAAATTGTCAGGCTGCAGATGGAAAAGAAATCCCATCTTCTTGAGCATATAGCCGGGAGGATACTGGAAGGATTATATGCCGAATTGTCAGGAATAAAGGAAATAACTGTGAAAGTATCAAAGATGAATCCTCCAATGGGCGGGAAAATAAGTTCGGTGAGCGTAATTATGACCAGGTAATAATGAATACATTTGAAAGCAAAAACCTAATATAGATAATTATGAAAAGCAGAATTTTTAAATTCACCCATTTTATAATAATAGTGGTCTCAATCTCTGTTTTAACACCTGTTTCAGGACAGGTTTTACAGAAGGGTAAGTATAAAATTACTCAGGAGACTCTTAATCCGAAACCTATCAGTCCATGGATTTATGGAAATTTCATTGAACTGGGATTTGGTCACCAGATTGAAGGAATGTGGGCAGAGAAGCTGTACAATCCGAGCTTTGAGATTGTCGAGCCATATAAAACTGCTACCTGGGGCTGGCTGGGGCGTACTCCTGCAAACGATCTGACTAAGGAGGAATGGTGGCATTCGGGTTATGAAAGATGTAAATGGTATACAACTCTGCTGAGCGGTCAGAAAATTCCCATAGCTTACAGCAGGTACTCTGGATTCTATCATGGATTACAGGCTGCCACACTCAATAACAGGCAAAACCAGGTCAGGGCTTTTCTTGCCCAGGATAGCGTCTGGCTTAAAAAAGGGATTAAGGATCTGTTTAAAGGTTATATAAAGATTAATCGTCAGAGTGCAGGCAGGCCCGGGCCAGGCGCTCCGGCTCCCGGGGTCAATGCTCCTGCTCCTCAGGCAGGTCCGGTCACTGTAATTGTGGGATTATATCCTCAGGGAGATTTTGCTCACCCGATAGTTGAAAAATCAATAACTGTCCAGGACGCCTTTTACCGGGAGTTTTCTGTAGTGCTCGATCATGGGAATTATTCAGGAAGAGCTACTTTTGCAGTTTCTGTTGATGGCGGTGTAAACGCATCATTTGACGGATTTTCCCTGATGCCTTCTGATGCAGTAAACGGCTGGAGAAAAGATGTACTGGCATCACTTAAACAGATAGGGGTGCCTATTATCCGTTGGCCGGGTGGCTGCTTTGACTCCTTTTATCACTGGCGGAACGGGGTTGGCCCAAAAAAGGACAGGATGCCTGTAAACAGCGAATACTGGGGGGATATAGAAGAGAACAACGTAGGGACTGTTGAATTTGTACAGATGTGCAGGTTAGTGGGCGCCGAACCATTTATCGGCGTAAATATGCTTACTGCGACTGCTGATGAAGCTGCTGACTGGGTAGCTTATACAAACGGTAATTCCGGTGACCGGATGAGCAATCTTCGCAAAGAGCATGGTTTTGCAGAACCTCTGGGCGTAAAGTACTGGGAACTCGATAATGAGACAAGCCGGAGATACGGTTATGAGGAGTATGCGAATGAATGTATTCACTTTTCCAGGGCAATGAAGGCAATTGACCCTGAGATTGAACTTGTTATGGTTTATTATTCCTTCAGAGGGAACCTTCAGGGACTACTCGATATTGCCGGAAAATATATCGACCTTGTTACTGACCGCTCAGGAACAGAATCAGGTCTTAAGGACGACCTGGCGATAATCGGTGAATACAATAAAAAGAATGGAACCAGTATCCGGCTTTGCAACACTGAGTGGCTGGCACCAAGGACAAATTTCGGCGCGGCTGCATCAGCTATGAGAGAACGGCAGCAGGCGCAGGGTACTTTAAGCCGCCAGCAAAACCAGATATCATGGAATTATGCAATGAATGCTGCTTATCAGCTTCTTATTTTCCAGAGACTGGGAAACGATTTTTTGTGGTCAAACTTTAATAACCTGGCTAACACCTGGGGACAAAACATTATTGAATGTCCGAAGGATACTGTGTTTATCTCCTGCGTAGGCCGTGTATATGAACTTATGAGCAGATCCAGATCCGCATGGGTATTAAAAACGGATACTATTCAGGGTGCTAAGGGGGTTCTGGTTCAGGCGACAACAACCTCAGATAAGGGAAAACTTATTTTCTATATGCTTAATTACCAGCCATCACAGTCCCAGGTTAACCTGGACCTTACAGGATTCAAGGTATCTGGCAAGGAGGCTGTAATAAAGACAGTCAGCTCAGCAGGTCCATTCGTAGCAAATATATCTTCAAACTATAACAGAGTCATTTCCACTGAACAGACTGTTAAAGTGAATAATTCGAAAAATCCGGTTTTCACTCTTAAGCCATGGTCAGTAACGGAAATAACACTTATGCTTTAAGAGCGGGTGCAGGCTGATAGTTTGTTTTATTGGAGTTTATTTCCGAAATTTGATATTCAGGGATTTGTTGATTATTTCATCAATAAACGTTAAAAATCAATCTGTTGTTTATGGTCATGATTATTAAAGAAGCTCATTTTTTACCTACCGAAAAAACTCCTGAAGTCATTCTTAATCCCGGGGGATTTATTAAGATAAAAGGACGGGCAATAGACGAAAACCCGACATCGGTTCCCAAAGAGATATTGAGCTGGATTGATGCTTATCTTCTTAATCCTGCCGGGTCAACAGAAGTAATAATTGCATTGGAATACCTGAATAGTTTTAATACAATAATTTTAACTTCAATTCTCAGAAAACTTTCACTGGTAAAAAAGCAATCCGGGGACCTTATTATTAAATGGTATATTGAAGACGACGATGATGATTTACTCGACCGGGGCGAATCAATTTCATCGGCTTTTAATATTCCCATCGAATTTATTATGACCGATGATATAAAAAGATGGTATTAAAAAATTATGCTTTTTGAGCATGGAAATATGTCATACTGTTCAGGTCAGTCATATTAATTATCGAAAATCCATGGGCTTCAAGCAATAGCCTGACCCTTCTTTTGGTCAGGTATTTTCTTTTCCGGTAATCTAACCTGATATATAGCTTTCCAATAAGAGGAGTTCTTGTTCCTTTCCTGTCTTCTACTATTTCATTATCAGATAAATACTGATTTAATCTGAAGCGATTATGTTGAGTATTATCTGAAAAGTATCCGATAAAACTACATTTTTGAGGTAAAATACAACAAACTGAGTGAAGAAAATCCGGGATATGCTTTATCTTGTTAAGGCACTTGAGATTAACCACGGTTCTGATATTTTTCAAATCATCAGCATCGTAGAAATAATGATGTTTGGAAGAGAGGACAATCATATCAGGGTCGCTTTTAAGACCTGACCATTTAATAAAATCTACCAGGTCATCACAATGTTCTCCGGTCAAATCATAATTAAGAGTTTTTACCTCATTTCTCTGTTCTGTTCTTTCCTCAAGATCAATAATCGCATTAGTAATTTGATTATTAAAGACAGTATGATCTTGTATAACAAGGTTTTCCATCTGGCAGATGATTAATTTCAGAGATTTCCTGATCCGGAATTATTCCCGATGAACCAGCATCAAATTTATTTATAAGTTGATTAAGGCACATTAAGAGTAAATTAAGATTTGCTTAAGAATGGATTGATTTTGAGAAAGGCCATGCTTCCGTATGTTATGACCTGATTAAAATGGCCACAATTATTTATTCAATAAGGGTCATAATACCGGAGGATGAAGGGAATATATATTAATTCATGTGCCTGTATTATCATTCTGAGCACATTCACGATCCCGACCTTTGTAACACCGGGTTTTCTTTTGAAGCACCTGCGGGAATTAAAAAAACAGGCAGTACAGGGAAAGCTCGGTAAAACAGATCTTTCTGTTTTGTGTAAATTAATTTTTAGAAATCTGTGGAGGCATCGCCCCGGATCCGGAAATTGTATGATACCATGAATATCGGCTGTCCAAAGATCGACATCTGATAACCGTTAACAACCCCATTTTCAACTTTAAAAAATATAGAATATGGATTTTTCCTTCCCAGTGCATTATAAACGGTAAATGTAAAAGATGAATGATTCAATTTTTTTGCTTTCAGGTTTCCGTTCACAGTTGCTGCAAAATCAAGTCTCAGATAATCAGGAATACGAAACTCATTCCTGTCGGAATAAAAAATCCGGTTAACATTATAAAAGTTAAAATATGCCACCGGATAAGTAATAGGGCGTCCGGTATTATATATAAGATTGGTAGTAAAGTTAAGTCTTCTCATAAGTTTTACATTTGCAACAACTTTCAGATCATGAGGCTTATCAAAATTTGCCGGAAAGTATTTCCCGCCATTGATTTTTTCTTCTTCAAATGCACCGTTAACCTTAAGTAACGATCTTGAATAAGTATAACTGAACCATCCGGTAAGTTTCCCATATTGCTTTTTGATCATAAGCTCAATTCCATAAGCTTTCCCTTTTCCATAAAGAATATCAGTTTCAAGGTGCTCGTTCATGATAAGATCAGCTCCCCCTTTATAATCCAGGATATTATTAAGAAACTTATAATAAGTTTCAACAGATGCTTCAATGGCTTTTGAGCCGAAATTCCTGTATATTCCAAAAGAAATTTGATCACCCCGCTGGGGTCTTATATAATAATCACTCAGCTTCCAGATATCAGTTGGCGACATTGAGGTAGTATTGGATATCATATTAAGATACTGAAAATTACGCTGGATACCTGCTTTTATAGACAAGTCTGGTGTAATTATAAACCGGGAAGAAATCCTGAATTCAATGCAAGGATAATACTGCAGCACACGTCCTTTGCCGTAGAAAATAGTATCATATATATTTTCGACCGACTTTGTAACACCCTCATTATACAGGAAACGGGTTTTCGGGCCAAATGATGTGAAAAAGGTGAACCTCAAACCTGCCGAAAACAAGACCCTGGGAGAAAATTCAATTTCATCACTGAAATACAGTGAAGGTTCAATAGCCTGTTCTTTTTCAAGGGCTTTTGATTTAATCTCAGACAGGATTCCAACCGGATATCGGGTACCTGGCTGTAAGGAATATCTTGTCGCATCCAGACCAAAATCCAGTTTGTGTTTACTATTTGAAAGGTATGTAAAATCAGCTTTCAGTATAGCCTGGGAAAGGTTGTATCTTAATATGTTGAATGTGGAAGAATCCTGTTGAGATCTGATCTCATAGCTGTAACTGGTCAGTATACCGGCAAACTCAGAAAAGAATCTTTTATTATAAACATGGTGCCACTTAACTGTCGATGCAAGATTTGAGTAGTTAAATTCAAACTCCCTGTAATAATTGAAATTATCATGACTGGAATACCCCGAAACTGAAATCGAGTTTTTTTGGTCCGGGTTAAATGTCAGCATCCCCTGCAGGTCATAAAAGCCAGCACTGCTTTTTTGCAGCCTGCCATTTTTCATCAGCCCGAGCAACCAGTCAGAATATGTTGTCCTGGAGCTAAAGATAAATGAACCGGATTTTTTTAACAGAGGACCCTCAGCCATCAATCTGCCTGTTAAAGGACTTATGCCGCCACCGACATTTATTTTTTCATGGCTTCCTTCCCTGAATGTAATATCCATTACTGATGAGATCCTGCCTCCGTATTTTGCAGGGATGCCGCTTTTATATAGAGTAACATCCTCAATAATATCAGAGTTTAACGCAGAAAAAAAGCCGAAAAAATGACTGGGGTTAATTACCGGAGCTCTGTCAAAAAGGATCAGGTTCTGATCAATATTTCCACCCCTTATATTAAATCCGTTGGAGGCTTCTCCTACCGACTGAACTCCGGGAAGCAAAGTAGAACTTTTAATCAGATCCGGTTCACCCATCCCCAGCGGCATCTGTTTCAACATTTTAACATTGATTTTTTCAGTACCCATTTTTATATTACGAATATTGTTTTCCCTGTCGGCCGATACCGTAACTTCATTTAGCTGGCTTGTGTTCTCCATCATTCCGACATTGAGGGACCCGCTGGAATAGATTAAAATGTTCCTTCTTGTTGTTTTCATTCCTATCATCCTGTATTCGACCTGGTACTGACCGGCTGGCAGTTCAAGTGAATAATACCCGACTTCATTGGTGACTGCACCGGCTTTAAGCTTTTCAATATATACAATTGCTCCTGCTACAGGCTCTTCTGTATCACTGTCTTTAATGACACCTGTTAAAAATGCAATCCCTGATTTTTTTTGTGAAGAAGGATTCCCTATCCTGAATAGTTTATATTCTTCATTTATTGCAGGCAGTTCATTTATTGCCTGAACCTGGATATAATGAACAGGATCAGACCCGGAAATCCTGTCCTTAATATATTCACGAAATTCTTTACTGAAATTAGTCTTGATAAAGCCTTTTGACAGAATAAGCCGGTTTTCTTTTGTGATAAAAAATGAGAATCCCGTATTCTTCAGCGATTTTTCAAATAATGTCGTTAATGTGTTATCTGCCAGACGTACATCGAGCCTGAAAGTATCAACCCATTTATCCGAATAATATATTTTTACCGGAAGAATCTTTTCGATTGTATCAGCAAGATCACTGAACAATATCTGATTAAACTGAAGTGATAATTTATTATCCTGGGTAAATAATTTACCGGTTAAAAAGAGAAACAGAATAATAAACGGGATCTTTTTCATTGCGGGCCACTTTCTACCGGACAGGAGAATCGTAATACTTCAGGATTTCACAAATATCTTTCTTATCAGCCTTTCTGATTTTAATTTTCTTGCGCTGAATAAATTCTTTAATTTCTTCTGCCCGCTGTCCAAACATCAATATGAAATCCTTCGTATTCTTAAATTTCCCATATGTTCCCCCAATTAAAATATAACTCACTGGTGAATACGAGTATTCATTAATGGCATCCCTGATATACAGCGTTGACCTGTGTTTAATTATGTACCTTGAAGGCCCATCATATGCTAATTCATAGAAACCATCTTCAGGGTGATTTTTTGAATCATCCGGGAATCTCATATATGTGAAATTCAGAATCTCGCCATTATAATTAATATTGAATTTATCTATAAGCTCCTTATTAAGGCACATTCTCGGGAAACCATAATCCATAAACCTGGAAGTATCCGTGTAAATAACCTCATCAATGAACGTATCATACTGTAATTTTACATTAGAGTATTTACGGTTATTAAAAATCAGATCTGAACGAAAAACAGATCCGGAAAACAGGAGAGGAGTGGACTTTCCGGGGTAGGAATAGAAAATGTATTCTTTCCCGTTTATAATCTCATAAGGAGAGGCAACAGTCTTGAAATAAAGGTTTTTGATTGAATCTGAATTAAACCCTGCAGTTTGAACATCCCGGTCCCGGCCAGGTTGCGTGCCGGGATTAACCTTTAATTGATTTAAGATCTGTCCGGTTAAATTATTCTGAAGTAAAAATATCAGTGCAACAGTACCAAATAACTTCATTAAAAGATTATGGTGTTTATTTCTTATTTGCCGAAATAACAAATTTTTTATTACCATACCCCGTTTTATTCATTTTATTTTTTTGATATCTTATTCCGGTTTAAGGTGGCTGCTAATTATTATAAGTGTTATTTTTGTTTTCCATTTTTAATAGTTTTATTATGCATTGAATGCATTATATAATCGGATATGCTTAAATCTGGTCTGAAAATTCCATTTTTTATATTTTGCTTTCTGGCACTCAGCACGTGCATTGATTCATACAATACCCACCTGAGTAATTACCAGTCGCTTCTTGTCATAGAGGGATTGGTTTCTGATGAAAAAACACCTTATGAGGTCAGATTATCCAGGACATTTCAGTCATTGAATTCAACTCCGGAGAATATAAATGATGCAATGGTTTTTATTACTGATGAATCGGGTAATATGGCCACCTTTACTTGTTCGGGTGGCGGAATTTATAAAACTGACAGTGCACTCTTCTCCGGTAAACCCGGTAAGACTTATACCCTCCATGTTGAAACCAGAGAGGGCAATAAGTATTTATCAGAACCTTGTTTCATGAGGCCTGCCCCGGATATTGATTCTGTATATTACACGAGAGATGAAAAAATCACTGATACTCAGGGTAATTTACAAACAGGGATAATGATTTATCTGGATTCAGATGAAGCCACCGGCGCTGACAAATTCTTTCGCTGGGAATATGAGGAAACCTGGAAATTCAGGTTGCCAAATCCTAAAAAATATAATTATATCAGTGAAAATTTGATTGTTGATTTGAAGAACATAAGGGAATATTGCTGGAAGACAAATAAATCAAATGAAATACTTACAAGTTCAATTCTGCCTGGTGAGAAAGATTTTATTAGAAAAAAGCCTGTTTTATTTATTGCATCTGGTGAATCAGACAGGCTGACTATCCAGTACAGTATTCTTATAAAGCAATTTTCTATTTCCAGGAAAGAATTTTATTTCTGGAATAACCTCAGACAGGTTAATGAAATTGGCGGGGATATTTTTGATACACAACCTTATCCTGTGATCAGCAATATATATAATGTTGATAATCCGAAAGATAAGGTTCTCGGATATTTCAAAGTTTCTGCTGTTAAGAAGAAAAGAATATTTATAACCAGCCAGGAGCTGAAAGGATTGAGTCTGCCTCCGTTTGATTATAATTGTGTAAAATTTGTTGTTTCCCCGGAAGATTATCCTCCTCCGCCTTATTCCCCGCCAATGACCTTCGATGAAGTATATAATATGTTTATAGCTGCCGGAGGCTATACATTTGTTGAGCCATTGTATAAGGATCGCACCACCGAACTTTTTAAGCTTGTTTTTGTACCCAATGAGTGCTCCGACTGTGCACTTGCAGGGAGCATAGTAAAACCTGATTTCTGGATTGACCTGCCATAGACCGGATTAATTATATGAAGATTATCATAATAAGTTTAAAGAGATTTTCCTTTTCATTATTGGCTGCTTCAGTAAATCTGGCGATACTTGCACAAACCGTAAATGTCAAACCTCAGGATAATTTTGAATTCATCGAAGGGCTTTTAATTACAACTGACCGTGAGATCTATATAACAGGGGAACAAGTGTGGCTGAAAATGTACGAAAGGAACAGGCTTACCGGGACACCTTCCGGTTTAAGTAAAATCATTTATGTCGAATTGCTGGATGGATCAAATGACCCTGTCACACAGCTTAAAGTCCGGGTTGAAGGATCATCTGGTTTTGGTGGATTCGTTCTGCCTGACACCCTGACTTCCGGTAAATATCTTATCCGTGCTTATACAAGATGGATGCTTAATTATCCCGAATCCCTCTTTTCATATAAAACCATATCGGTAATTAACCCTTATAAGAATTTCAGGGGACTGATCAGGCCTGAAGGAACCAGGTCTGATATTCAGTATTCGTCAGATATAGAAGTAGATACAATTTCGGCCTGGTCTGATAAAAGTCATTTGGACCTAAGTAAATTCTATATAAATGTTAAAAGTGATAAAACTGAATACGGGTGCAGGAGCAGGGTTAGGCTCGATATTTCTGTATCAGGTGCCGGAATTGATAACCTCAATGCTGATATGTCCCTGTCAGTAGTAAAATCCTGCCTGTCTGATTCCTTAAAAGTGACATACGGGAATGCTTCTGTGAAGGATCTGTTAAAAACTTCCATCAGGAAAGATTCTTTAAAACTGCCCGAGCCGGAAGGTCAGATAATTAGCGGCACAATCAGGGATAAGGTTACAAATGAACCACTTGTTAATACAGACATCTCCTTTTCTGTTATCGGGAAATCTTCCATATGTCAGTTTGGAAAGACAAATTCCAAAGGAAAATTTATGTTTCTTCTTAAAAAAGTCTATGGCATGAGTGATATTGTCATTAAGCCATTATACAATAATGATTCCGGTTGCTATGTCGAATTAGATCAACCGTTCTGCAATACTTATTCTGACTTAGCATCTGAACCCCTTTATATCGACAGTGTTAAAGCAGGGGAGATAAATAATGCAATAATCAGCATGCAGGTTAATAATTTGTATGCATCCTCAGGGCAGGAACAGGAGAAAAAGCAGACAACTGACATATTACCCGACTTCTATGATAACCCTGACCGCGCGGTATATCTTAAGGATTATATAGAACTTACAAATATCCGGGAGGTTGTAAAGGAAATTCTTCCGGAAGTAATGGTTAAAAGTAAAAACAATAATACCGGGCTTAAGGTATCTTATAACAATCCTTTTCAGAAATTTGAAAATACTGCGCTAGTCCTGATAGATGGGGTTCCTGTATCCAATATCGGGAATCTCCTTGAATTACCTTCAAAGAATATGGAAAGAATAGATATTATTAATGTGAGATACTTTTATTTGGATTATATTTTTGAAGGGATTGTAAGCTTCGTAACAAAGAAGGGAAACCTCAGCGATCTTGAAAGTGATAACCTGGTTTTCAGACAGGTTCTGGAGGGATGCCAGCAGCCTGAGGATTTTTGTTCACCTTCATACGATGCTGATTCTTTGAAAAACAATCATATTCCTGATTTTCGCAACACATTGTACTGGGATCCGGATATAAGAACAAACAGTTCCGGGGAAAAGAGTGTTGAATTTTATACTTCGGATGAACCCGGGGAATATATTATCATCGTCGAGGGAATAACCTCAGACGGCAAGCTTTTATATACCAGGGGTCAATTCACAATAAAATAATCACAGACCGGCTTTCTGTTTGACGGCTATCATACCGGAAGCTGCCTGGTACCTGTTCTAATCTGTGCCTTTCAGCCGGATAAGAATTACACCGTTTGCCCCCTGCAATCCATATACTGAAGCTGACGGACCTTTAAGCACTTCGATTGATTTAACCATCGACGGATCAATTCCGCTTATGGAATTCACAGGTGTTCCATTAACTACATATAACGGAGCTGAAGATCCCGTTGTGCCGGTTCCTCTTATTGTTACACTGTTCCCTGATACCATTACGCCCGGAACAGTTCTGATCATCTCGTAAATAGAAGAAAAAGAAGCATATTCTTTACCGGTGACATCAGTTTTAGTTACAGGTTTTGTAATATTTTTTTTCCGGGAAACACTATAACCTTCGTTAACAACCTCATTATCAGAAATATCTGTACCGGCATTTTGTTGCCGGGGGACAAATTTGTCCAGGATAAAATTTATAGTTGTTCTTCCATTAATTGGTTCTTCTCCGGCTTCAGTAAAAGTTGTAAAAATGCCGATCTTCAGGGCCGATGATTTAACATTAATTTTAAAAAATCCCTTATTGTCAGTTTTCCGGTCGGTACTTTTTCCATCAATCATTATAATAACCCCCGAAACCGGATTATTATATAAGTCGGTAACTTTACCTGTTATGGCAATTTTCTTATTTGCTTTCTGAGCAGCCATATCAAAAAACAATGAAAAAAATATAAGTGTCAGTAAGAATAACCTGATTTTCATTTTAATAAGTTTATTTAATAACATGCAATTTAAGAAGAATATACTCCGGATAAAAATCTTTTTATTTCAGACGCTCTTGCCAGTTTGGGTTGCAAGGTGCATCATTTTACCCGGATCAGCAGGGCTAATTATAAAAACAATAAAGCTCCCGGAGCTTATTTCCTACGGTCTAATATCAATACCCAATCATTACCATCTGCTTTTTCACCCGGCGGATCAAAGGTTTTTATACCGTTGGCTTTGTAGTTACCAATAATAGTAAACAAACCATTACGAGGATTGTACCATGAGGCTTTAATTCTGTGTAAATGCATTTTCCCCAGGTTAATATTCATAGTATTACCGTTGCAGGTGTAAATGAAAGCGTAATCTCTGCCTTTTATGGCAGCCAGATAATCATACCTTTCCCCCTGGATGCCAGATATCAGATCCTGTGCCGGGGTTCTGTCAAAATAGGATCTTGACAGCATCAGCTGCTTAAGGTATTTCATCTGAGATGCTCCAGGAGCATTTAAAGCCACATCCCAGTTGTCTTTCACACCATAGGAGGATTCTATATCATCTTCTTTATGAAATTGCATTACAGCATTGTTGCCGTAGGTAAATCCACAACCGCCTGCAAAAACCGACCAGTAAGCATATCGACGGACATCTGAATCAGTCCAGTATGGTTGTGATGGATCGTGAAGGCCCTGAGGAATACCCTCATAGGAAGGTTCGCCGTCCAGGGTTGGTTTTACAGGAATTTTAGCATAGTCATTGGCTGCATATTTCCAGTTATCCTCACCATAACCAGGACCGATTGTGTCCTGATCGTACCTTCGATGACCTGACTGGAACATGTTAAAATCAAGCCAGGTTTCGTTATGAAACCATTCTGATGATTGAGTTCTGCCAAAAGGGTGAAAGGTAATAAGTTGCTCCGGGCAGATTTCCCGTATAGCCGATCCTATTGTATTCCATATTGCGGTTGAGTCACTGCCCTTTACATCACCACCATTTAACCAAATAACATTTGACTTGTCTTTGTACCTTCCTGCTAACCATGCTGCATATTTTTTTGCCTTTTCCCTGGTTATGCTGCCATTCCTTACATTGGAGCCCCATAATGGTACAAGTGCCATATACAAACCTTTTTTCTGAGCCAGGGCGATGAGGTAGTCAACATGGTCCCAATAATCATATTGCACTGGATTGTCTGCCGAATTTCCAGGCGTGGTATAAGGCCGTTCAACATCCTGGTCAAGCAGGGCAGAATCTCCATATACATTTACTGCTTTTTTAATATTTTGTATCACCATTACCTGAATCACATTAAATCCTTTTTGACGCCGGTCTTCAAAGTACTTTTCTGCATCTTCACGGCTTAGTTTCGTAAACAGCAGCCATCCTGTATCGCCAAGCCAGAAAAATGGTCCACCACTCTCTGTGACAAGAAACCTCTTGTTTTCCGATATCCGGAGATCAGGGCATAACTCTGTATTGGAAACAGTATTACATGATAAAATCAGTAATAAATACAAAGAGGAGCAAGTCAACGTAGTACGCATTGGAATTTAAAATTTAATGGTCATTTCCTCACCCGGCAAGCCGACCTTCTGTTTGTTCAGTTACCTTGCTTTGACAGACCCTGCAATTCGTTAATGATTTCCTCATGGACATTATAGTTCCTTGCAAGGTCTATAGTATAATCTGCGTAAAAAGTTGTCCTGGTTTTATCACCAAGATCGTTATATGCATGTGCCAGGCTTCTTCCGGCAAATATCTTTGTTTCCGGCGAACAGGTTCTGTGAATTAATAACCTTTCAAGGAATTCCGTTCCCTCAGGGTAATCTCTCAAGGTGCTGTCAGGACACATAATAAGCAGAGATCCAAGTTTTTCAATGATAGATGGTTCGTTCGGAAAAAATTCCAGTGCATGTCTGAAATGATCAATTGACATTTTCCATTTTTTTTGTCTCATCAGGATATCACCCAAAGATTGTGCAGCCAGTAATTCTTTCTCAGCATTATTAAAAGATTTTTCAAACAATTCCCGGGCTTTATTTATATCACCTTTTTGTTGTGCAATATAACCGGATAATAAAAGTGTTTTTGTATCTGTGGGCAATAATTTTCTCAGTTTTTCAAGGTAGTATTCAGCATCATCCTCTTTTTTCAGAAAAAGCATTATGTAAACTGCATTTGTAAGAACACCCGGGCTATTTCCATAATTAGTGAGGTATCCGTCTAATAAGGATAAGGCTTGTTGTTCATTGCCTTCATTCAGCAGGCCGAATATCAGGTTCGCCTGTACTGCGGTGTTTTCAGGCTGTAACTCCAGAGCACGGCTGTAATAAGTTCCGGATTGGGCATAAAATTTATTTTCGTACAACATATCAGCCACTTGCTTAAGCTCTGCAAAATCGTCTTTAAAACTATCCAGGTGCTTGTCCAGAAAGGAAAGGGCAGTGACGCCTGAATCTGTTTTGAGTAAAAGCTTAATTGTTTTGGATATCAGGTATTTGTTGTCAGGCAGATAGTTAAGGGCATGGTCAGCGAGTGTCAGCGCCCAGTCGTAATAATAGTTATAATCAGCCTCATCAATTTGCTTCAGGATAAACAGTTCAGACCTTGATCTGAGAGCAATCATATCAGATATCGTATCTACAGGAGCCGTGGAATATATATTATCACCTGCCTGATGGATATATTTTAAAGCCATAACTGAGTCACCCCCTGTCTGATAAATATTACCAAGCAGGCGATAGGCTGGTCCAAAGCTGGGTGAGTTTTTTATTAATTCTCTAAGCGTTTCTTCCGCGGCATTATAGTGACTGGTTGATACCTGCAATTTTGCATACAGGTATGAAGCATAGGTGCCCAGGGGAAAATGATCAATCCTGAATATCTTATTTGCCGGAATCCTGGTTTCTTTCATGGAACGGATCCTGTCAAGAGCATCTTCAGCTTTGTCGTTTTGTCCCAGATCCTGATATATTTCACCAAGATAATACCATGCATGGTATGTTTCCGGATTTGTTTTCACAACGGCGTTGAAATTTGCAATAGCTTTTTCCGATTCTCCCATTTCTTTATTCAGTAGTCCAAGGTAGTAGCTCCAAATCCATTTTGAATTATTCTTTTTGGAAGCGAGACTATAACAATCAGCTGCTTTATCATAATAAGCGCTTGAATGGTAAATCATTCCAAGTATTCCAAGATTGTGAGCTGAGGGATAAAAAAGGGCCTTGCGTGAAGCAGATCTTATCTGATCCTTTAGCATATCTGTGATATTCTCAGAATCAGGCTGATCAGGAATTCTGTTCCTGTAAGGAATTCCAATAACAAGATACAACAGAATCAGAAAAAATATCACTGCTACGGAACCATACAGTATTTTATTACTTTTCTTCAAAGATCAGGGAATATGGGGAATTAAAATATTAAAGTAATGTTATCAGTTGGTGAAAAAAAAGATCATTAATACGGAGGTTAAAGTTATGAAAATTGCGATGGGTATTGTAACAGTGAACAGCTGCTTTGGAGTAAGTTTCTCATGTTGCCATGTATTATTCAGATTTCTCAGACTCAGGATGAGCCCGGAAAGCACCAGTAATGCCTGGAGCCAGGGCACCAGTCTGGGGACAAATTGGTGCCATGGGATATTTGCGGTTCCCAGGAAATCCCATCCCCATCCGAAAGGATCTGAGATAGACTGCCTGATAAAGGTCACATTAACAAACAGCATCGGGATAACAAATGCTATCCACAGCATAAGACCTATCGGGAGAAGACTTCCTGAAGAGGCAAGGAAAACTTCCTTAACACTATGCCTTATTCCTGATAATCTGACTGCTGAGAGCGAAAGCAAATAAATAATACCGGGAATAATGACCAGGGATAACGTCCAGATAACCAATGTATAGATACCGAACAGATCCCAGTTTTTTTTATCAAGGATATTTACAAAATCACGAATCACGGGCCAGTGACCCTCATACAATATACAATAGATTATTGCTAGCGTAAAAACGACTATCGTCCCCCAGGCTTCACCATAATTACGGTTCCCAAGCTCTGAAGCAAAAGGTCTTCTGTACAGAGTGACATTATTATAAGTACAACTTTTTAAACACTCTAAACACATCCCGCAATCTGTACTCTCCTTTATTTCACCTGCATTAAGGCTGTAGGGGCATGCCCAACCTTTAATATTACCCTGCTTACAATAGACGGCTTTACAATTATCGCAAACTTGTTGTGATCTGTTGCGGAGCGCCAGCATGCTCATTCTTGAAAATGGTCCCAGGAATACACTTATAGGGCAAACGTACCGGCAAAATGCTCTTAATTCCCAGAAAATCGCCATTACAGTTGGTACAAGAATTAACAACATGACCGCAAAACCTGAAACCCTTGGATTAGCAACCATGGTTGTGGAAAAAGTGGCAAGTATCAGGAAGAAAACCATTTTGATCCAGTTGTTTTGTAATCCTGAAGGCCATTTCAGGGAAAATCCATAAAAGTGATTATTGTACCCATTGGTTTTACCAGATGACGGATTGAAGAATGATCTCCGCTGGATCAGATCACCAAAAAATGGGAGAGGGCAGATAGTACACCATATTCTGCCAAAAAAAGGAGTAAGGATAGCAACAAGCAGGAAAAGCCAGATCGCCCACATTAAAAGGACTCCCAGGTTACGCCCCGACATTAACGTTCCAAACAGTGATGTCAGGATAACAATGTATATCATTATCATGGCAACCAATGTGAGAATCATCTGTAGCCACCTGGATGTAAAATATTTTTTGATCATACCTTCTTTGCCAAGGATATCATGATACCCGGATCTGTCATTTTCTTTTCTGATGACCTTGTTATTGAAAATGCCCTTGATCCATAGAAAGAATATACCAATAATGGAACCCAGACTGAATATTAAAAGTGTGTTTGGCATTATTACAAGCTTTCCTGATTCGAAAGCATGCATAGGACCGCACCATACATGACACCTGTAATTGCTTCTGGAGACCAGGTAATTCAATATTCCGGGATGTTTTGCAACAAAAACGACTTCCCGTGTCTGATAAGGGTCCCGGGTCGGATCGCTTATCTTAAAGACATCGACCATATCACGGGTCGGACTTATCTTTGCGTCGATATCAAATTCCTCAAGGTAAAATGAATGCCCGGTATCTTCAGTGGAAAAGGTCAGATGAAGTGTATCACCCCGGTTACATCTGATGACTGACGGGTCTTTACCATAACGAAAGTTCCGGATATGGATATACCTGGCGCCAGGTTCTTTAGTAAAAAACTGGCACACCACGGCAGGAATCAGGCCGAAAATAAATATTACCAGGCAATTAATTCCTGATATATGGAATTTCTTCACAGAAATGGACTAAATCAGAATTAAATATATGAAAAAGATACGGCAAAAATATATTTTGTTAATTTTCGCTGTATTATAATAAATATAGTTACTGTTTCCCCTGAATAAGCTATATTTATTCTAAGGAATAAAATTAAAAAATTGGTTGAACCGAAAAATAAAATGGCAGAAAAAAGCTCAGGATCTTCAAAACGGGGGAAAAAAGCCAGGAACTACATTCTTCTTGCAACCATACTTGTTATAATTATTGGTATCCCATTATTAATTCTGAACTATCAGGTAAAGCGAAGCGGATTAAGCCAGAAAGAAGTAATAAGCCGTTTAACCAACAGGCTGGGGCAAAAACAAGATGATTCAGGTGTTTCTAAAGAGGGTTCGACCGGCGAGAAGATCGATTTCCTTGTCCCTGCCCAAATTGGCCTGAATTTTACAGAACCACCTCTTATTTCGAATATTCAGGCTGTGGATCTTGATGATGATGGCCTTCTGGATGTTTTAGTCTGTGACGCCAAAAATAATTTTGTTTCCTGGATCAGGCAATATCCAGCCGGAACCTATACCGAAAAAGTTGTAGCCGGTAATCTAACTGCCCCTGCTCATGTTCAGGCCATCGATTTTGACAATGACGGTGATAAGGACCTTCTTGTTGCAGTATTGGGCATGCTTTTCCCGAATAACGATAAAATAGGGTCCGTAGTGATCCTGGAGAATAATGGAAATTTTGAATTCATTAAACATGTTATTGTTGAAAAGATTGCACGTGTCTCTGACGTAAGGGCAGGAGATCTGGATGGAGATGGTGACATGGATCTTGCAGTTGCACAATTTGGCTATGATGATGGTGAAACACGATGGATTGAAAACCTGGGTAACTGGAAATTTAAAAGTCACATTTTACAAAACCTCTCAGGTCCCATCAATGTTGAAATAATTGATATTGATAAAGATGGCGATCTGGATATTATTTCACTTGTAAGCCAGGAATGGGAAGAAATTTACTGTTATTTAAATGATGGGAAAGGGAACTTTCAATCCAGGCTGCTATGGGGATCAAGCAACCAGGATTTTGGTTCGAGCATGCTTTCAATCTGTGATTTTGACAAAGACGGCGACCAGGATATACTCTATACCAACGGCGATGCTTTTGATTATATTCCCCCACAGGGTCGTCCCTGGCACGGGGTAAATGTTCTTGAAAATAAGGGTAACCTGATCTTTGAATTCCGCCGACTCTGTTATTTTACAGGTGCAACTTATATGAGGCCTGCCGACATTGATAAGGATAATGATGTTGATTTTTTCGCGGTCAGTACCTGGAATTTATGGGATAAACCAGAGTCATACAGTATGATATGGCTGGAGAATATCGACAACAAACAGTTCATCAAACATGAGATCGCTAATAATCCCACCCATCTGCTTTGCTGTGCCCCCGGTGATTTTAATAATGATGGGCTGATAGATGTTGTAACTTGTGGTATGCATACATTCCAGCCTTATGACCGGATGGGCAGAATTACTTTATGGATCAACAATGGAGCACTGTCCGTATCAGAACCTGGTCCGGTGAAGCTCATTATTAAATGAGAACGCGCTAATTTCACTTCTTCCTATTCCCGGGGTGACAACGAACCAAAGGAACTTACCAGGGTGATGGCCCGCTACCTGAGCTCGGAGACGGCTGGAGGATTCACCGGAGTATATGCCGGACTTTATTCCACCGGTAACGGAACAGCCTGCACAGCAAATGCCGATTCGGAAAAAATAATTTGGGATCCGTAGACATATTAAAGTCTCACAACAGAAATCGAAAAGTCTTCGCCAACTATCAGCAGGTAATCCTCGTTGCAGATAATTGCAGTGAGATTGGTGGTTGATACCTTTGCATAAGCATTACATTTTGTGCATCCGGGGAGACTGAAGATTTCTCCATTATCACATGCAAGAATAAACTGATCCCGGTAAGGATCATAAGTTATACCATTGAGCTTACTTGTCAGATATCGGATCATCCCCTGATCATCATAATAAAAAAGTGATCGTTCTGTCCAGACATTTCCCAGTGATGAAAACAGGGCGGAGGGTGAACCATCGTCATATGTTCCGATAATAACTATCCGGTTTTTTGTAGTAAGGACTTTTTTGAAGAAACAGGACTTATTATATCCCGAATACTCCTTATTGTAGTTCGTAATTACCCATTCAAGACCGTCATTTGATCTTATTATTTCACCTTTGTCAGTAATTCCAATACAAAATGAGTCATTGGCTGACAATGATATAATATTACCCATGACTTCAAGATGTATACTGTTCCAGGATCTGCCATTTTTTGAGATAAGCAGTATCCCATTGTCGGCACATGCAATAAACAATCCGTTTTTTACAGTAAGCCCATTGATATTGTTATCAGTTCCGGATTCTTCCAGGGAAAAAGTCTGCCCGTCAGGAGAGAACAGGATTGTTCCATCATCACCGGCAACCACCAGCATCTGATCATTACTTACAATGTGGTTAAGGTTCTTCCGGCTTGTAGTAACTACCGGGGTCCTTTCACCTGATCTGTTAATATAATCAATTCTGCCGCCTGTTCCGACTGCAATGCACTTACCTCCATAAGATATAATATCACGATAACCCCTTATCTCTGATCCTTCGGAGATCTGCCGGTAATTATTTTCCTGAAGCGGTTCTTCTGCAGGTTTAAGAGATAATCTTTCCCCCGGGATAAAACAGATAAACCCTCCTGTAATGAGTTGAACTATTTTAACAAGTAAGAATGACATTTTTACGATGCTTATTTTGCATTGGATTGATAAATATCTGAAAAATGAGGGGCTGTCAAAACTCATTTACAGGATCTTGATTTAACAGCCCCTGATAATTCATCGGAAATTGTTAATTGCCCGTATTTACTATGTGGAAATAATCGAAGTTAACTTTAAATGGTTTTTCCGCATCAATTGCATCAGGACCCATCATGAGAGCAGCCATACCACTTGTGGGCGCTTTTTCTCCGTCACAGGCAAACAGACCAGCTTTTATATCTTTCAAAACCACATCTGTTGAACCAAGAAGTTCGAAATCTTTTCCTCCTGTTGCATACCAGGCTGTGTAGGTACTGCCTTTCTTATCAAGTCTGAGTACCATAGACAGGTCATCAGGAACCAATCCGCGTGTAGCTATATTGGCAGCCGAATACTGAGCGCCCTGATTTTCGACAAGGAGTTCAATATATTCACCTCCCCCCATAAATCCTTTGCTTGAGTTGATATAAACAAGCTTGACATAATTATCATCATCCTGATACGCAATAATTCCTCCCTGCTGATCAGCTTTTAAAGGCCTTTTTGAAAATTCTATCCTTGATTCTGCGGACCAGTCAGTATTGGCACTCTGAAGAAGAATATTTTCTGCATTATTGGCCGACCCTTTAATGTCTCCTTCCTGAGCTGTAATTGTAAGATATCGTGGCGATTCACTGAGGCTCCAGTGATCCCTGTTCTCCCTTATCCAGCTCCATTGTTTTCGAAGTGTATCTGCCATGAAATTATCGCTGTAAGAGGGCATTCCGAAATTGACTGCGTAGATACTTTTCTGACCTGAAATATCATTGGTCAGGGTTATCAATGCAGTACCCGGTATTGAAGTTGCCTGAGCAATTTTAACAGCTGTTCCCGTAACTGCTGGCAGAGCACTGATTTTCGGTGGTCTGGCAGAGCCATTTTCAGTAAGAAAACTATAAGCATGAACATCAGGTTTAAATTTCTCTATTTTTATTCCGTTCAATTGTATTGATGAGAGGGTGAGGTCAGCCATGACCTTTAAAGGATAACCATCCGATTTTGTTAAACCTTCAATTGTCACTTCGGCTGTAATTGTTGTGACACCCGGACCAATTGCAGTTACCAGTCCTGTTTCGTTGACACCCGCTACTTCCGGATTGCTGCTCCGGTAGGTCACTTTCGAGTTTCTGATGTTATAGAAACTATCGTCTGACATAGCTGCCGTTACACGTGTCTGCACTGTATTACCTGACTTTAAGACAACTTTTCCACATTCTGCAACAACGGTTTTAACAACCGGAACAAATGTTCCGCTCATTGTCGCTTCAACAGTTCCTTTGATATCTTTTGATGACGCTCCTATTTCAAATACATATTTTCCCTGATCGAAAGTTATCCTGTTCTTTTCCCCGTCCCAAAACCACAGATCAGAACAATCGATACCGATCGACACTTTCCTGGTTTCTCCGGCTGGTATAGTTACCCTCTGAAAACCTTTCAACCTCTTAACAGGTCTCTCGAGTGTCCCAGGACTGTCGGGTGTCCTCACATAAACCTGAACTATCTCGTCCCCATCCACACTACCGGAGTTTTTTACATCAGCACTTATCGTAATTTTATCGTTAGGAGTAATTGTGCCCTTGTTAATGCTGAAATTACTGTAATTAAAAGTGGCATAAGAGAGTCCGTAGCCAAATTCATAGGAGACATCTTTGTTGAAGTACCAGTAAGTTCTTCCGTTCATACCTTTTCCTCCCCTTAAATTATAGTCAGTGACAGGAGGAAGATCATCTACCGATCTGTACCAGGTGGCGTTGAGTTTTCCCCCCGGATTTACATCACCAAACAGGATTTTGGCCATGGCGGTACCCTGAGCCTGTCCATTGAATCCTGTCCATATAATGCCGGCCACATTGGGATTATTCTTAAATTGTTCAACCTCCACCATTCCAAGCGACTGCATCACTACAACCGTATTGGGATTCACTGCTGCAACAGCATTGATAAGTTCATACTGGTTGCCGGGTAAAATAAGGGTCAGTCTGTCCGCTTCTTCATTGGCTGTCCGGTCATCTGTCCCGACAAACAAAATAACAACATCCGATGATCCGGCGAGATCCAGAGTTTCTTTATCTATTGGCGGCTTTTCGGGAGCACGGTAAACAAGATATAAGGTCTGGTTTCCTGAAATGCCCGCCTGGTTTACTTTGGCATTAACAGTACCGGGCATAAATGCACTGTACATTCCCTGATTTCCCCTGGCATCGAAGGAAGCCAGCAAGATTCCTGTTGGCGAACCTGTCCGAACCTCGACTGAACCTCCGTCTCCGGGAATTGAAAGATTAAGGTTAATACTTTCTATGCCACTGACATTTATATTTTTATACGAAGTCCAGCTTCCGTCACCGATACTTTTAACCGATTTCTGAGGTAATAACCCGGAGCCACAGACAATCCCTTTAGATGATGCCGTAAATTGAGTGGCATCCATTCGGGCAGAAGATCCGTCTTTCTTTACCATTTCGAACCAGAAGATGTTAAACAGATTACTGTTGCTTACCGTGTTTGCACCTGCCTTATAAACAACTTCGGCCGTTGATCCAACGGAAGAAAGAAGACTTTTTATCCCTGATAAAGGAGATATTTTATTTTTATCAAGAGGCATGCCGGAGTATGGTCCAAGTTCAACTTTATCAGCCTGTGGTCCTATTAATGCAATTTTCTTAATCGCGGATGTATTCAGGGGAAGTATTCTCTTATCAGAATTCTTAATCATATTATTCTTCAACAATACCGGGGTTTTGGTAGCCACTTCGACAGCAAATGCAACGTGTTCAGGAGAATTCACAACATTTGTGTCAATCGCAGAATAGGGCGTCTTTGAAGGAGGATCGAATTCTCCTATTCTCATACGGACGGTGAATAAATTCACGAGAGCACGGTCAATATCATCTTCAGTTATCAATCCCTGATTCAATGCATCAATGGCGCTTGTCTGGTAAACACTGCCGCAATCGGTATCGACACCTGATTTCAATCCCAGGGCTGTTGCCTCAGCATTTGTTTTGGCAAAGAAATGACCGGTTACGATATCCTGAATTGCACCGCAGTCGCCTGTTATATACCCTTTTAATCCATAGGTCCTCCGTGCAATTGTATCTACAAGATATCTGCTGGCTGACACGGGAACACCATTTACAGCATTATAACAGGTCATGATGCTGGGCAGATTATCAACCTCAATGAGTTTTCTGTACTGGGAGAGATAATACTCTCTCATATCCCTGGCATCCATATCGGAACTACTGACATGCCGGTTAAACTCGGTATTGTTTGCGAAGTAATGCTTACCGCAGGGAACAGCTTTGAGATAAACAGAATCATTGCCCATCATACCACGGACAAAACCACCGCCTATCCGGGAGATAAGGAACGGATCTTCACCGAATGATTCCCCTGTCCTTCCCCATCTCGGGTCCCTGACAGGTTCTATCACGGGTGACCAGAAAGTCAGATTGGCTATTACGGGATTATTAAATCCACGGGCTTCATCGGAAATGATTGAAGCCTCACGCTCCATGAGTTCCGGATCCCAGGAAGATCCGAGAGAGGCACTGCCTGGGAAAGAAGTCGCCGGGCCGGCATATGGATTGAACATTGGTACAACACCGTGAAGAGCTTCACCCCAAACGAAGTAAGTATTAACTCCGAGCCGGGGAACTGCCGCCATTGTATTACCAAGAAGGCTCTGCTTCTCTTCGATTGTGAATCTTGATACAAGGTCGGCTGCTCTTTCTTCAAAAGAGAAGCTGGTATTAAGATAAACAGGTTTTTTAGTATCAGACTTACATCCGGTAATAAATGCAATTACCGTCAAAAATAAAAGAAAAACGGACGTTAAGATTCCTTTTTTCATAGCATTGATTTTAGGTTGAAATTTATAAATCAAGATCTATATGAGATGTGAATAACTTCATCTTCACAATTTAACATTTGACAGCATTACTGTCAAAGTCCTTTAAGGAGAATCAAATATAGTCAAGATTTCATCGGCTTAAAAGCCTGCTTTGCCAAAACTTTATAAAAAATCCTCCGGCAAACTTATCTGTGCCAGAGGATTAATGTCAGAAATTAAACTGATGTCAGTCTATTTTATGCCGGTCAAATTCAAAAGGTAATACATTACTTCAAACCTTTACTGACAATGTGGAAGTAGTCATACTCAACCTCAAAAGGTGTTTCGGGCTGGCTGGTTTGCTGCTGCATCCCGGGGAAATTACCCATTCTGGCTGTTGCAACACCGTCGCAGGCTATCATTCCGGCTTTTATATCCTTTAACATAATGTCGCAGGTACCAATAGTTTTGAAATTTTTACCATCTGACGAACAGGATGCGGTATAAAGGTTGCCTTTTTTCTCAAGCTTCAGTATCAACGTATTGTTTTCCTTTATTATGTCTGCCATACTGAGGATCGCAGCAGATGACTGGTAACCTTCCTTTTCAATAACAAGTTCCACTGAGCCGGGTTGAGTTCCGGCTCCGCCGGCTCCGCCCGGACCACCAAAACCACCCATTCCTCTTCTTCCTCCACCGGCCCTGTAAACCAGCTTTACAAAATTATCATCATCCTGGTATGCCAGAATTCCGCCATTCTGAGAGGATCCTGATGGTCTTCTTGAGTATACTATCTTTGATTCAATCGTCCAGTCAGTATTTGCACTCTGCAAAAGAATGTTCCGGGCATTATTGTTTGCTGCAACGATATCGCCTTTCTCACTCGTGATAACCAGTGATCCGGCTTTTTTGGAGAGACTCCAGTTTGAAGGATTTTCCCTTACCCAGCTCCACTGCTTGCCCGGAGTACCGATGTTGAATTCATCGCTGACTGATTTTGTCCCGAAATTCACATAATAAAAATTCTTTTCTATTGTTACATTATCGGTCAGTGTCACAACTGCAGTTCCGGGTATATTCTTAGCTTGTGCAATATCCACTGAAATATCTGTCCCTGCCGGAGTAGCATTAACATTTGGGACACCCGAAGCGTCCTTCAGAAGATAACTGTAAGCCTTTACATCAGCACTGAATCCTGTAACATTCTTTCCGTTGACCGTTATTGCTGCCGGTTTCAGATCAGGCATTACCTTCAAAGGATAACTGTCCGACAATGTATTACCATTAACAGTTACATATGCATATATCGATGCGGTTCCTACTCCCTTTGCCGTCACAACTCCCTTATCGTCCACACTCGCCACTGATGGATTATTGCTCTTGTACGTCACCTTAGCATTCTTCAGGTTGAAGAAACTGTCGTCCGACATGGCTGCCGTAACGCTTGTAAGCACCGTGTTCCCTGGCCTCAGCACCACCTTACCGCACTCAGCTACAACAGTCTTCAATACCGGGTTATAGGTTCCACGCATCGTTGCCTCTACTGTCCCCCTGATATCTTTCGACGACGCTCCTATCTCAAATATATATCTGCCCTGATCAAATGTTATCCTCTCATTTTTCCCATCCCAGAACCACAGGTCAGAACAATCTATTTCTATCGGAACTGTCTTGGTCTGCCCTGCTGCTATTGTTACCCTCTGGAAACCCTTAAGCCTCTTTATCGGCCTCTCCGAAGATGCCGGACTATCAGGGGTCCTTAAGTATATCTGTATTATTTCATCTCCGTCAACGCTACCCGTATTCTTCACATCTACATTCACCGTGATCTTGTCATTTGGAGTGATAGCATTCTTGCTTATGCTGAAATTACTGTATTCAAACGTGGTATAGGAGAGTCCGTATCCGAATTCATATGATACAGGCTTGTTGAAATACCAGTAGGTCCTGCCGTTTTTCCCCTGTCCGCCACGTAAGTTATAGTCGGTTATCGCAGGAAGGTCATTGAGTGACTTGTACCATGTGGCATTTAGCTTACCTCCGGGATTCACATCGCCGAATAGTATTTTGGCCATAGCTGTACCCTGAGCCTGTCCGTTAAAACCTGTCCAGATTATCCCCGCCACATCAGGATTATCCCTGAACTGATCAACTTCCACCATTCCAAGCGACTGAATCACCACAATGGTATTTGGATTAACAGCTGCAACAGATTTTATCAGCTCATACTGGTTACCTGGCAACTGGATATTGAATCTGTCAGATTCCTCTCCGGCAGTCCGGTCATCGGTTCCGACAAAAACAAAAGCGACATCCGAGGAAGAGGCCAGAGCCAAAGTTTCTTTATCGATGGCAGGTGCTTCCTGTGCCCGAAAAACAAATACTACAGTCTGAGGTCCTGTGACACCAAGCGTATTTAATTTAGCCGGAACAGTTCTTGTTCTCCCGAAACCGCCAAATCCTCCTCCGCCCTGCTGGGCGCCTGAAGCTTTTGCAGTGGCAATCAGATTCCCGGTTGCCGATCCCAGTCTTACCTCAATAATTCCTCCATCCGGGCTGGAAACATTCAGGCTGAATCTGATTGAATCAACATTGGTAATATCGATATTATTATAGGAAGACCAGCTACCGTCATTAATTCCTCTCATTGTGACATTCTGTCCCTGTCGGGCGCCAACAACTATACCCTGTGCGGCGGCATCAAATTTGGATCCATCATAGTCTTTGACGGTACCATCACTCTTTACCGTTGAAAATCTTACCAGGGTGAGGAATTCGCTCGTTTTTGAAGTATTTCCACCCGTAATAAATGCAACTTCCGCTTTAATTTTATTCTGTTCAATATAATTCTTTATACCTGCCAGAGGAGAGACTCTGTTAGATGCTTCGGGCATTCCTGAATATGGCCCGAGCTCCACTCTGTCGGCCTGCGGACCGATTAATGCAATTTTCTTTAATCCATCTGCCTTTAATGGAAGAGCTTTCCTGCCGGTTTTTGCTACCACGTTATTCTTTAAAAGAACAGGTGTCTTTGTTGCAATCTCAACAGCCAGGTCGTTATGCGCCGGATCATTTATAATACCCGGCTTAATACCTGCATATGGAACTTTACTTTTGGGATCAAACTCACCTATTCTCATCCTTATTGTGAAAACATTAACAAGGGCCCGATCCATATCAGCCTCAGTGATCAGACCCTGTTTTATTGCCTCAAGAGCGCTTGTCTGGTATATGCTGCCGCAATCAGTGTCAACTCCTGATTTTAGCCCCATTGCTGCTGCGTCAGCGCTGCTTTTTGCATAGAGGTGACCCGATAAAATGTCAGAGATTGCACCACAATCTCCTGTTATATAACCATCTAACCCGTAAGTCTTCCTTGCAATAGTATCAACAAGATATTTATTTGCCGACATCGGGATACCATTCACAGAATTGTAACAGGTCATAATTGATGGAAGCTTATCCTTCTCAATAAGTGTCCTGTATGGAAGAAGATAAAACTCTCTCATATCCCTGGTGTCCATATCAGAGCTTCCGGTATGACGGTTAAATTCGGAGTTGTTCGCGAAATAATGCTTGCCGCAGGGAACTGATTTAAGATAAAGAGGATCATCACCCATCATGCCCTGGATGAAGCCGCTGCCAATCCGTGATACCAGGAAAGGATCTTCACCGAATGATTCACCAGTTCTTCCCCATCTTGGATCCCTGACGGGCTCAACTACCGGTGACCAGTAGGTGAGTGTATAAATGACATCATAATTAAAGCCCCTGGCTTCATCAGAAATGACGGAAGTCTCCCGCTTCATCAAAGCAGGATCCCAGGAAGCTCCAAGTGCAACACTGTTTGGGAATGATGTTGCTGTCTTACCGCTGATAAATGTCCTGCCCATCACTCCGTGAAGGGCTTCGCCCCAGACGTCATAGGGGTTAATCCCCAGACGAGGAACAGCAGGCATAGTGTTGCCAAGAAGACTTTGCTTCTCCTCGGGTGTCATCCTCGATACAAGGTCAGCTGCCCTTTCCTGAAAAGAATAGGCGGTGTTCAGGTAAATTGGCTTTTTTGAATTCTCGCTGCCCGGCATGAAAGCCATTATGGCAAAACAGGAAAGAATCAAAAAACAGATTCTGTAAATTTTTATTTTCATTTTGGGAAAAATTAAGGATTTAACAATAATTTAATAAAGTTAATGCTATTTTACATTCTGATAATAACCCTAAAAGGAAATCATTTCACGTGGTGGACAAATATCAGATCAGGTTCTTTAATTATCTGTTAACTTGAAACCGCATTAAAAATCCTGAAACACTGCATCTGTTGCCGGAGCTTTAATAATCCGTGCCAGTTTGCGGGGATTAAGGTCTACTTTGGAAGTAACCAGCTCAGGCAGATTATATGATTTCATTATCTTAAGATAGTGCCTGGTACTTTTCTGAGGCAGCACAAAGGGTTTATGCATCCGGCCTGATGTATCAAAATAAGTAAAATATGGCCGTGTATATAATAAACCATCATCCCTCCTGCTGCTAAATACTATCCATCTGCCGGTGGATGACCAGGTATGAAAACTTTCAGACTTGTTGCTGTTGATATCCGGTCTGGTCACTATGCCCGTATTTAAGTCAAGCAGATACAGGTCACTTTCGGGATGCCATATTGTTAAATTGCCGTGTCCGGATTTACAGAAAAGAATATACCTGCCATCGGGAGAAATCCTTGGAAGGGAGATACTGCTTAACGAATCTGAAACAATCAGAACAGTGTCAACTGCTCCAAATTTTCGGCTTTCCTGATCAAAAGCGATGCGGAACAGATCATACCGGATCTTGCTGTGGACATCCATAAAAGTTTCATAATCAGGTTTTTTCAGGACATTTTTAATTGCACAGCAATAGTACAGATAACGGCCATCAGGTGACCATGCAGGAAAGGTTTCGAGACGGTCAGGATCCGATAATGCACGGCAGCTGGTTATGACATTATTATTTACATCGTAAAGAACAATATTTGAAAGGGTGTCATAAACCTCCACCGTTCTCCCGGGTATCGAATGATAACTCTGTACAATATTATTTACCGAGAAGGCAATATATTTTCCTGAAGGATGCCAGGCAGGATACATCCCGTTGGCAATCGTTTTACTGGTTTTGGTATTTATTTTGGAGAGCTTACCATCTTTATAAATTACTGTTCCCGCGTGTTCGCTTCTCATATGAAACATCATAGTTTTACTGCTGTTCCGGGAAAATGTATGGCAGTTCACGCAGTTTCCGTCACTAACCCTGTTAAGCATAACAGGTGACACTTTGAAGTTTTCGAGATTCCTCTGGTATATGCCCATAACGTTCCATGTCTCGAATTCCGGATCTATTAATCTGTATACCAGATATTTGTCTATGGAATCCTGCGCCACATAGTTGGTTATTGTATTATATTTCACCCATTTTTGAGATTTTTTCACCACTATATCCATATAGAACTCACCTGAAACTGAAGTTGACAACAGTCTGTGCCATTTCTTCTCTGGAATTTTTATACTGCCATTTCCTGAACTGACCATAAAGTCAATCCCATTTGAATTATAAAATCTTGCCACATATTTATCAGCAGGTTCATTTATCATGAAATTCAGGGGAGCAATGTTCGGCGGAATTGTAACTGATGTATAATCAGGACTTAAAACTGCATTCTCATTTAATTCATCAAATGCAGGCATTTTTTTATTGCAACTTATTGCCGATAAAAGAATAATGAAACAAAATGTATGATATTTTGCAATCCCCGCTGTTGTAAGTCTCTTCTTTTCCATCATAGTCAGTTATTGGGAAATTGCAGATAATACCAGTAAGTTTTTCCATATTTTTTCCCAAGCTCATAAGCAGCGGCCTTACGGTCGCTTCTGAACCTGGTGTAAAGCCTGGCATAATCATTAAACCTGTCAATGGTCTCCTGTCTGAATGAATATCCTTCAGGAACTATTCTTTGATTTTCATAGAAATTATAGAAGATCAAAGCTTCCTCAATATGCAAAGGCATTCTGTTAAAGCCATAATATTTCAGATTGAGAGCTTCTTTGGCAAAACCATCAAGGTCCCTGTCAAGAAGTAATGAAGCGAGCAGGTATTCATAAGCCATTTTATTTTCAGGATGGTTTTTCAGCAGATCCCGCAGATTCATCCCGTTTACCTCTGAAAAGAAATTAGAGCTGATCATTAAATCACGGTACCTGGGAAATTTCAGGATCTCTTTCCGAAATGCCGGAATCAGACAGATAACTGATACGCTGCTGAGCCCAGATCCTGTAAAAAAGTGTCTTTCTCAGCAGACTGAGATACTTTTGTGCAATGTCATTATTTCCGTTTACAATACACCCGACGGCTAATTTTTTCAGGGAACGCGGATTCTGTCCATTGGCTACCAGAGCTTCAAAAGCCCAGTGTATTGATTCATTATTATATGCCAGCTGAGAGAAAACTTCTCCTCCGAAAAAGAGATTTAAATTACGTTGCCATTTCAGCCTTAATCCCTGCGAACCGATCTGAGGATAACTGAACATCTTATCCGTCAGGTTTCCGGACTTGTATAAAGCCAGATCGGTATAATAAATCACAAGAGTATTATATCCTGGGTACCGGTCTGAAAGTTTAAGCAGCTTATCCCATTCAGCCCGCTGAGCATAATGATCAACTCCCAGCATCATATCTGCCATTTTATTATAAGCATGTTTATAAACCACAAAAGCCATCAGAACAATTATTACCATTCCAGCAAGAACATTCGTAATGCTCCATGGTAATAACCTGTTTTTAAGGGATTTAAACTTATCTAATTAAGAAGCCTGCCAGTAATATTAATGGAGTCCATACAAATAACAAAATAAGTGCATACAGGAATATTGAATGTAATTCAAAAAAGACAGGCCAGGTAAAGATCTTATCAGGCTGGATATAAAATATAAGGTGAGCAGATAAATAAGGTACCAGAACTCCTGTTACGACATATAAAACGGTAATGATATAACGCTTTCCCTCTTTCCTGAAAAGTATTTCGTGGAGGACACATAATAAGATAAGAGGAATGGAATAGCCCCCGGTGAGCAGGTAAAAAAATGGCCATCCTGCAAAGAAAAAGGTATATCGTGATCCTGATTTGCTGATCGATATATATAAAGCAAAGTAAGACAGGAGAAGTAAAAATCCTACCGCCTGTCCGAATGCGAAAAACTCGTTGCTTTGTAATATTGTCAGGAGCCAAACCGGAACTAATGATAAAACTATATTTTCAACATTATGTTTTTTAAAAATGTAGAATGAAAGTACGAAAACTGCAAACGCATTCAGTGTATAAATAAATGCCCCAAGCCACGAGGAAATAAAAAACTGGGTGAAAAAGCTGCCTGAATAAAGTGGTAAACCACCCGGTAAGGAAAACTGTTCTTTAAGAAAATCCAGACTCCATATAAATAACTGGTTTTGTTCAAGATAATTGATATGATACCGGTTAAATAGAGCGAAATACAGGAAGTAAATAACAAACAGTATACCTATGAGAACATATCTGATAATTCTGCTTTTTATCTGTCGCATCATCAGTAAATAATTCCTCTAAATTAATTAAATAGTAGAATTTGCCGGTATCCGGTTAATAAATGTTGTCAAATCAGCTTAATCAAATAGTACGAATCCCAGACAAGCTCTGGATTCATAAAACGGTGCAAGCACAGAGGAACCGAGTTTACGAGCTCGGCGCAGCCAATTAAACCTGGCCTTTGCGTCCGCCGAAGCTTTACGCGAAGGCGGATTAAAAAGTCCAAAAGAATAAGCGGCTGTCACAATAGATCAAACAATATGAGTAACTAGTCATTTTCCCCCTTTCTTAATCCTTCCCCTAAGCAATAACTACCCTTTATACACAACTTAAAAAATTTACTGAAAAGTATATTCTAAATGTGATAGGAAGATTCCTCATTCATCCTCCTTCGTCGGATTCATTCGGAATGACAGGATCTTTTTTTAAGAGAGGGGAAGAAGTGGCGATTCGCCATTGGTTGTATGTTCTGGATCAGAAATCTTCTGCGAATCGCCACTTCTTCCCCCTTGTGCCCCTCACATGCCTTGTCATCCCGAGCGCAAGCGAGGGATCTCCTCCTCCAATACCAGGGTTATCAGGAACAAATCTTTAATTTGGATCTCTTTCGCACAAAACAAAAAAAAGTCCAAAAAAATAAGGCCATAAAAGAAGATCCTTTATGGCCCTATATAAATCAGATGAACATTTTCAGATCATCAATATCCCCAGTTCTGGATAAGCTTCTTATTCCTGTCTATCACAGACTGCGGAACCGGATTGAAATACATTTTCTGTGTAAACACGTGAGAATGGTCAAGTGAAACATATGAATATACCCATACTCCGCTGTTATCGGCAGGAACACTATTCCTGATATCCATTCCGTGGAGCTCTTTGTTCTGCTCGATCATTGCATCCTTCCAGCGCCACAGATCATACAACCTTTTAGCTTCATAGACAAGCTCGATTCTCCTTTCACGTTTAATGGCTGTACGCATTTCAGCCTGTGTCATCCCCGGAGCAAGTGCAGGAAGATCTGTTCCCGGCCGTTGCCTGATGGCATTCATTGCTTCATAAACAGATGCATCCGGACCGACTGCTTCATTCTGTGCTTCAGCATAGTTAAGTATGACTTCAGCATAGCGGTAATAAACATAATTCCTGCCATCGAGGTTACCGCCTCTCGGATGAGTATTATCAAGTCTCTTCTTGAAATAGTATGCGGTGTTACCGACATCATCGCTTCCGGGGTCCCTCTGATTCTTCGAAGGATTAACTTTATCGACACGTGTATAAATTACATCGGCCGTAGTCATCCAGTCCTGTTTATAGGTAGCACCATCGTAAACTATGAAATCGTAGAATCTCTTTTCGCGGTTTACATAAGGATTCTGCGGATTATAGCCGGATGCTGCATTTACCGTACCGTCAGGATTGAAAGGAGACAAACCATTTGCCATCTGGTAATCATCAACAAGCTCCTGGGTAGGACAGTAGTTACCCCACGTATAGTATGTTCCCTGAATCCATACGGGGCCTCCATACGTATCGAAGGACTGGGCCATGGTTGTTGCAACATGCTGCCTGTCCCAGATAACTTCTGAGTTGTATTCATTTGCTTCATACCAGAACTGAGACATCGGAGAGAACAGTTTGTACTTTCCGGTACCTTTATGTCCGTATGTATCAATGAACAGCTTGTTGGTTGCAGCAGCATCGGCCCAACGCGACAACTTATAGTCTGCAAAAGCCTGCAGGTTATCGGCGGAACGCGGAACAGCCGGATCGGTTGAATTATATGCCGGGCTCGCTGCAAGAAGCTGCAGCCAGCCTTTCAGGGCGAGCGCTGCTCCAAGCGTGGCCCTTCCTGCATCAGCATTACCGTTACTGTATTTTATCTCCAGGTAGCCATTTGTAACTATCGAGCTCAGTTCACTGACGATGTAATTGAACGTTTCCTCGTATGTGCTTCTTGGAAGATACAGTTCGGCTTCTGTCATTGTATTCCTGTCCTGCGGTGTCTGAACAATTACCAGACCTCCGATCCTCGGGAAAAATTCACTGTAAAAATAGGCCCTGAGGAATCTTGCCTCATCCATACGTTTATTGTACCACGTATCCGAGTACTTTGCCTTGTTTTCAGTTATTTTGGCCATGAAGGTATTGAGCCTCCTGACCGTCTGATAGAGGGTTGACCAGCCTACATTGCCGGCAGGTCCGCATGTCCCTCCCCATACCTGACCACCGGCGCTGCCGGAAGCCTCAACTATTCCTTTCTTCCAGTTATAGGAATTATAGTAGAAACCAGCATCATTATCAGATGTAAAGTTATCTATGTTATCCGGCTGATTTCCCTTAGATTCGAGCTGACCATAGCAGTTATTCAGGTATATGTCAGCGTTACCTTCGGAAGCCCACATCGTAGCATCAGTTAAGGTCGATTTGCTCGTTGTCTCCAGGAAGTTATCCTGGTTACAGGAGATGGTAAAAAAGAGCAACAGTCCTAATAATGCAATGTTCCTGATTATTTTATAATTTATCATAGCAGTTAATTTTTAAATGTGACAACTAGAAGGTTACATTTGCACCAATAGTGTACGACTTCATCGAAGGATAGAACGTCCCATCAGTATTATATACAGAACTTTCCGGGTCCATAAATTTAAGGCCGCTGAATGTAAGTATATTCTGGCCTGCAACATAAACCCTGATGCTTTTGATCTTTATTTTCTGCATTACCGATTGCGGAAGAGTGTAGCCAAACTGGGCATTCTTAAGTCTCAGGTATGAAGCGTTCCTCTGCCAGAAATCACTTTGCTGTGTCATATTGGCAACCGGGCCGGCCAGCAGATCGGATATTTGGAATTCTGATTATCCGGTGTCCAGCGGTTGTTATAATATTCATAATCGGCATTACTGTTGTTGTTAAAGAACGGGATATGTCATAAAGTTCTGAGTATTATATGAGGTCATCGCTGATCCCTGGAAGAACAAACTGAGATCAAATCCTTTCCAGCTGACAGTTCCGGTCAATCCGAAAACCATCAACGGATAATTTTGAGGATAGCCGATAGAAGTCTGGTCATTACTGTCGATTTTGCCGTCAGGCACCCCGGCGGGCCGCTGAGATCAGCATATTTAATGTCGCCCGGGTGCAGCACGCCCCACTGAGTAATATTGTAACCATCATTGGCAGCGTCGATTATACCATCACCGTTTTTGTCTTCAGCTGTTGTGAAGAAACCGAGAGATTTATAACCAAAGACAGTCTGCCAGGCTCTTCCTGTTTGTCTCCGGTTAGGATTATCGTAGGTGGCTGCGGTTTCGAACATTTCAACCATCTTATTCCTGGCCAGGCTGATATTCCCGTTTACATTCAGCCTGAGACCGTTCCTGAATTCTTTCCTTGATCCCAGGGTTAGTTCAAAACCGTAGTTATCCATCTTACCTGCATTCTGTTGTGACAGTCCTAATCCATACTCATAAGGGACAGTAATGGACGGGCTTAACAGCATACCTGTTCTCTTCTCATAGAAGAAGTCTGCTTCAATGGTTAACTGGTCCTTCCACAAAGATGCATCAAAACCCACATCTGATTTCTGAGATATTTCCCAGGTGATGTTCGGGTTATTTTCTGTGGGGACATTATTCTGAACAGTTACAGAAGCTTGCTGAACCATGTTCCCGGTTCCGAAAGCATAACCGTTTCCTGAAAGCGTATAACCTTGTAAATACTGATATGCCGATCCTGCAAGATTACCTGATTTACCCCACGATGCCCTTAACTTCAGGCTGGTGAGCCAGGTAAGACTATTCATAAAGCTCTCTTCCGAAATTCTCCATCCAGCCGAGAAGGCCGGGAAGAATCCCCATCTTTTCCCGGGTGCAAAGTAGTAGTGCCCGTCATAACGTCCTGATGCCTCAAGCATATACTTGCCGCCGTAGTCCCATGCGATCCTGTAGACGTACCCTATCTGGGCGTTTACAGATGATGACCCTCCGTTGTCGTAATCATTTTTGTTGGAACTCCCGAGGTTCAGTTCATCTATGGTTACGGCAAAATTATTTCTGCGTGCAAAAAGCCGGTCATAATTACCGTTCCTTGCATCAGCAACCACCAGGCCTGAAATATTGTGCTTGCCGAAAGTGTTTCTGTAATTTATATAAGCCTGGTATGTATAAGTCCTCCATCTTTCATCTGTCTGAGTCAGGTATGTATATGCCGGAACGTTGCCTTCCTGCGTGGAAACCGACTGGGTAAAGGTACGTGGCTTGGCAGTAAGGTTGATAATATAGTAATAGAACGGTGTATGCCATCCTTTTCCATATTGCAGTCTTGAGTCATAACTGAAAACTCCTTTCACACTTAAACCTTTAATGAAAGGAAGCTGCTGTTCAATAGACATTGAAGTCAGGACAGTATTATTGTCGTTCAAATTGTATCCTTCACCATTGAGCACTGCAACAGGCGAGTTACCTGCAAACTGGCCCCACAGGCCGTTTGAATAGTAGATTGGTTGTGTCGGTATGAACTTGTAACCGTTCCTGAAAAGCTGCTGAGCCGATGAAGCGACATCAAGGTCGTGCGTTTTTTCATACGCTCCTATAAAAGAGGCAGTTACCGTGGTAGTTTCGGTGACCTTTGTTTCAAGATTTAAATTAAAGTTATACCTCTTATAATAAACCTTCTCGAACAAACCATCCTGCCCGAAGAATCCGACACCTGCAAAATATTTCAGCCTCTCCGTACCTCCGGTAATCTGCAGATCGTACTTCTGGATCGGCTGGTTGAAATTGACCAGCTCTTTGGTATTGCTGTCCGGAAATTTGTCAGGATCCTTGGCAGTCGAGTCTGCATAATGGGCAATTAAATTCGGATCAAAAGTTGGTGGAGAAGCTGGATTCTGGTTATGAACCGCTTCATTGCGAAGCTTCATGTAATCAACCGCATTCAGCAAATTCGGATAATATGTAGGCGTCTGCACTCCGTAATATGTATTGAATGACAGGGTTGGCAGGCCTTCAGCTCCCGATTTTGTGGTTATAAGTATAACACCATTTGCACCTCCCATTCCGTATGGAGCGACTGCAGAGGCATCTTTCAGTACGGAAACCGATTCAATTGTTGACGGGTCAATCTGGTTGAGGTTGTCCCTGATCACACCGTTAACAACTATTAATGGCCCGTTTGAACCTGTTGTTGCGACGCCCCTGATATGGATGTCGGAGTTATCCGAACCGGGCTCTCCGCCCTGCTGTCTTGTAAGCACGCCGGCAATCTGACCGGCCATTGCGTTAGTGACATTGGGCACCGGGATTTTTGCGACGACATCTCCTTTTACAACGCTTACAGCTCCGGTAAGGGTTGTCCTTTTCTGAGTACCATAACCGACCACGACAACTTCATCGAGACTTTCGACCGTAGGAACCAGGGTGAAGTCGATGGTTGTCTTTCCGGCTAATGATACCTGCTGGGGATCATATCCGATGAATGATACAGTAATTAGGGCATTGGGATCAGGCACCTCAAGCGTAAATTTTCCGCTGATATCGGTAATGGTCCCGAGTGAAGTCCCTTCAACTTTTACCGTAGCCCCGGTAAGCGGTTCACCCCGCTCATTCAATACAGTTCCGGTTATCCTCCTTTGCTGCAGCTCTGCATTTGCATCATTTGTCGTGCTTACGTTGGTTACAGCGGCAATCAGACCGGAATTGTCCACAGAAATATCCTGTGCGTTTACCTTACTCTGGAAGGAACTAATTGCTCCAACCAGGACTAAGAGAATCAGAAATCTGTAAATTCCAATAAATTTTCCCGGACCAGACCTGAAGTCTGTCCGTAATAAGAGTTTAGTTTTTTTCATAATTTGGGTTTATGTTGGTAATTAAACCTGCAAAAAAAATCCTTTGTTTAAGTTGTTTTAAACATTAAAAAAAATGAAAGGAAATAGTTGAATAAGATAGGGTCAGTAATGTTTCATAGGCACAGGTCTTAAGGTTAGTATTTTATAACATCTATAATTTTATTAATTGATAATCATAGTATTAGAATTATTATTAATTAATTATAGAATTCGGAACCCAGGTTAATCGTAGTCCAAATTAACCAATTTTAACTTTACATGCAAATGTTTTTAAAAATTTACGTAATTATTGAAAAATTACGAAAGTCGTTAACCGAATTTTATAAGTTCGTGACGGATATTTGCTATCTCAAAACTGATGTACTTTAATGTGAACAGGGAAAGGATAAATCAGCCGTACCGGAGGCAGAAATTTTATTGTTTCCTGTGTTTAAATATACCTGCACCCATTTCATAACCGGGTGAACCGGGAATAACGTGCAGGTAATCGACCGGCAATGGTTCATCAACACCCAGGAGGAGTGGCTTATCGTCAGTATCAAATAATCTCAATGCAACTTCACCTTTTTTTGTAACGTTTTTCTCGCTAATCTCAAATTCACCGGGCTGCAAACGTACCGTGTCAGCTATCCCCTTATAATACTGATTATTTACAACAATACAGTTATTAACAGAATATGCTTCTGATGTATTGAAATAACTTTTAGACCACACGTATCTGCAATTTGAAACAATATTATTCTCAAATTTAAAGTCCTTATCAGGGGATGATGTCCAGACTGCCTGATTTGAACCAAAGATTATAGAATTCGTTATGCCATTGCCGGTTTTTATTCCATTTCCGGAATCCTGAAAGAAAACGACGGTATTTCTTACTTTATAAAAGACACAGTGATCAATTTTAACTTCATCACCATGAGCAATGACCCCTGCCTGAATCTGAGAGGAATTTGTTTCTCCGACAAACATGCATTGATCGACCAGTAAATCTGTTTTTGTTTTGTTAAGTCTTGCTACCGGGAAATATCTGGCATTGGGATAAAAATATCCGTGAAATTTAATCCCTCTGATAATAACATGACTCTCATCAACCAGCAGACTGACCACCCAGTGAATACTTGCCGGGAATTCGCCTTTCATTGCCCTGCTCGTTATTATTGGCATTTTTTCAGGTGTCCAGGATGGATCATCCGGCAAAATACTTGCTTCAATTGCAATATGTTTTTCTGTCATCTCTTTTTCAGTCGTAATGAGAATGTGATGATCCAGGATATAAATTCCGGGATTTAATTTCATGGTATAGATATTATTATCCCGGTTTCTAAGGATTTCAGCAGCTTTCTGGATTGAGAAAATCGGAGCTTCTTTTGTTCCCGGATTTTTATCATCTCCAATATTGCAGTCAACATATACTACCTGTGTACGAACAGTCATTTCGAAGAAAAAGGTTAAAAAAGTTAATAAAAAAATGGTTTTCATAAAGTTATATAATTAGTTTTAATTGGATTAATTTGGGAACCAATCTGTCGAAAATTGAAGTTATCCTCCAAACTTTTTGTCGGGCATAATATTTATTCCCGCTGGTCGGTAAAAAAAACTTTTTTCTCCATCTTTTTAATAAAGATAAATGGATTTGAAAATAGATCCGGCTTCTTTTTTAATGAGTCCAGCCAGCCAACCGCGACAGAATCAGGAAAATGCATGGCTATATTGATTTTTGCATTGATAAATTCTCTTGTAAAGTGTGCATTTTCAATTTTCCCAAAATCTTCATTGATCAATCCTATGTCAGGGTTCAGTTCACTGATTTTTATACCTGTATACTTATCAATCTGCAAAGGATCAGCATCACCTGAATGAAAAACCGATTTGCCGTTTATGGAAATAAGGAAGGCAATATTTTGCGTGTCTTTGTATTTCTCACCTGGATGTGCAAGTCTGCAAGCATGTATCTCGACATTTCCAATATGAATTAATTGTGAAGTATAAGCATCAGGAGTGCAACTGGTTATGCGAGCCTTAATTTTATTATAGATAGTCTCATTCTCCCGAAGGCTGTCAATTACCTGTTGCGGACAAATTAATTTAGCCGATGGATTATTCAACATACAAGTCAAAACCATTTCATCATCAAAATGGTCTTCATGCGTATGAGAAATTAAGATAAGGTTTATGTTATCAAACGGATATTGATTTGATACAAGAAGTCTTTGTGTACTTGTATCCGGCGTGGGATAACGGTTGTGTCCGAGCCTGAATAATCCGTCAATGATAATTTTCTGGTCATCTGTTTCCAGCAAAAATCCACAGTTTGCTATATAGGTAACCGATATGGTATCATTCCCATAAAGTATCCCGTTATTTATAAAAACAAATAAGAAAATTATTCGGATCACTCTTTTTCCCAAAATCATCAGAATTAGTTTTTGAGATCAATTTGAATAAATCTTACAATCTGGCCACATTTGGCCGGATTAATGAACCAGGTAAGAACTGTTTTTTAAAAAGAACTTTCTTGCGTTAACCGGCAGTTAAACAAAGATATCTTTTTTTCATTATTCCCATATAGTAATGTGGAAATACTATGAATGAAGTTCGGTTTCAATTTCAACCAGAAGATCGCTGCGGCACATATCTGTTTGGACATAAATTGCAGGAATATTGCCAAAATGACTGGTGCAGATGGATTTTACCACCGGTATGTCGCCGGCATTTTTAACATAAACTCTGATAAGCTCGTGTTTATCCGGGTTTTTAAAATTTGTTACCAGGCAATATCTCAGCAGATTTTCAGAATTTGTCAATGTCTCAATGTTTTCAATTGTAACCGTGGTTTGTTTCCGGATATCTCCTATTCCAGCGGTTTCCTGTCCAACAATTGAGGCAGTTCCGGAAACAAAAAGACGGGAATTGTCCTGACAAATCAAAAGTTTTGCGCGTTCGAATAACGGAAGTCGTTTTTGGTTTTGTCCCCGAAGATTAGAAGTTGTGAGTACTTTCAGATCATAGTTATAAGGATTTATCTGTATGGGATTCTTGACAGATATAATCTCTTTTTCATTGTATGGAGCCACTGCACAAAAATCAATCATTACTCCTTTAAATTTCATTCCGATTCCGGTTGCTGCAGGAAAACCCGTAACCGTGCGGTAACGATGGTAATAATTTTGGCGCACTTTATTAAATACATGGTAATTCTGGTTGAACAAAAAATTATGTGGTCCGGGAAATAGTATCCTTCCAATATAATTCCATTGTCTTACAATGTTGTCAAATGTCATGGTTTCGGAAAGAAGGATATGACGCATGGTTTCAAAAGCTTTAACGGAAGCAGTATGAGTGCCTGTGTAAGGGCTAAGGCATTCTATACCACTGGCCCATAATTCTTTATATCCATTTTGTCTAATCAGCGTATATCGCCAGTCCTTGTATTTCCGATATTCAATATTAAGACCTGAGGAGTTTAAAATGCCAATTTCAACTGCGACGTTTAAAGGTTTTTCAGGTGAAATGGATAGTATTCCAAATGTCGGACATTCTTCTCCAAAAGCATTTAGCAAAGTGTCAGTAATAAATCGTTTTCTGGTCTGAAAGTCCTCAGAATCAGCAGAATTCAGAAATATGGTTAACTTAAAAATCCGATTTCTGCTTTCCTTTGCCCGGATTACCAGCCGATCCAGACAGTTCTGCCAATCAGTTTTAAAATCTCCTTTAGAATCAGGTTGTAAAACAAAATACGAAGTGTCAGTTACCGGCATAATAGTACCACATCAGAATTGGTGTTGTAAAAAAAAACATTCTTACGGTTAAAAGTAGTTAAACAAATATATCTTTTTTAATTCAGTATTTCCATATTTTTCTGTCTGTCTCTTTTCTTTCTAAGCGATTCCCCCTTTAATTCAAACCGGTTAGTGTCATTAGCCATGCTGTCAGTGATTTTCGCATTTAATACTGCTTTTAATACGTTTTACAATGCGTTGTTAAACCCTGACAGTGCAACAGTGTATATCATCAACCTTCAGGAGCTTGACAAATTCCCTGTTATATCTTAACTTTGTTCCGATACGCGTAATGCTAAGAAAAACAGTACCGGTTCCGATAGCTATCGGCAGATAAAAACAGCGCACTTTATTGCGGGGCGGCTAATTTAAATTAACTTCAAAAGTAAAGATAAAATTATGGATAGAAATAAATTCTGTAAAACTACATGTGGACTTGGGATTGGTTCATGTGTTGGATTTGGTTTATTATCAGATGGCATTTTATCTGCCACTGAGCACCAAATACAGGAAGCAACTAAGAGTACGCCCGTTGTTCCTATAGATCAAAGACAAATTCAGAACGTATTGCGCTTTGTAGATTCTTCAATGGACGAATCAGTGAAAAGGCAGATATTTGAGAGACTCGGGTCAGAACATACAACTAAAGATAGTTACATAAATTGGATAAATGGGTATAAGAAAGATATTAAGAGTTTTTTTGAGATGGTAAATACCAATAAGGATACATATTGGGAAAAACTTGAATACAATCCTGATTTATCGGCAATAAAAGTTACCGGAAGGATTGTAGACAAATGTGCATGTCCGTATGCTCAATGTGAGAATCCGCCAAAATCACTTTGCAACTATTGTTGTAAAAATTATCAAAAAGAAATGTTTGAGATGTTACTTGAGAAGAAAGTCAATGTTCAGATTGATGATTCATTTTTATTAGGGGGGAAAAGATGCAGTACTACAATATTTATAGATGGTAAATTACCTATAGAAAAGGTATAATTAAAAGGATTGATCAGGATAATAAAAGCGAAAATGAAAAAGTTAAAAGTGAAGGTAAACAGTGGACTAAAAAAATCTTCTGACGTCGGGAAGGCAGTAAAAAACATTAATGTCGGTGCTGGTAAATCCAAACCAAGTGAAGAGGAAATTCGCATTAAAGCGAGTGAAATCTATTACGAGCGTATGGCCCGTGGTGAACATGGGACTCCAGAAGGGGACTGGCTTGAAGCAGAAGCAATTTTACTGGAATCAACCCGGGAATAACTGTTTCTCCAGTTAAATAATAAAAATATCACCAGCAAGGTATTCTATTTTGACTGGTGGCGGAAAACCTGTGCTCCTGACAACTTTCAGCCGGAATAAATTGACCAACCGAAGCCAAAGCTAAATCATTGAGATACAGATAGATATATTTTTTCAAACTAACCGGCAAAATATGGTTAATAAGCCCGGCTTTTGTATCTTATCAATTTACAATGAATTTCCTTTTTTTGATCAAAGACATTTTTCTCCCACTTTTTCTGAAAATATATTCAATATTATTTGGAAATAATTTAAAGAATATATAAATTTGTATTTATATAAACATGTTTTTATATGGATGACCTTAAAAAGCTTCAGCTGATCTTTCAGACATTGTCTGACTATAACAGATTGGGAATGATAAGATTCATATGTGAAAAAGAAAGATCAGTCGGTGAAATTGTAAAAGAGACAAAACTATCGCAACCGCTTGTTTCACATCACCTGAGAGTCCTTAAAGAGAATGGTATTCTTGAAACCAAACGAAACGGGCCTTTCATATTTTATTTTATAAGAGATAAAAAAATCCTTGATGCCATTAATCTGGTTTTAGAAATCTTCAGGGATTCTGATATAAAAGACAACACCGGCTCCAAATTCTGTTCTGGCTGGATAAGTGGTAATTACAATACTAAAAGATAGGAGGAAAAAACAATGAGTATCAAAGAAAAGTTCATGAACGACATGATGGGAAATCAGTTTAAAAACATGACTTCCGAAGAAAAGAAACAAATGATGGAAACCATGATGGATAAGTTCTTTTCATCAATGTCCGAAGATGAAAAGAAAAACTTGATGTCAGGTATGATGGGCAAAATGATGGGTAATAACCCAATGATGGGCATGATGTCAATGATGATGGGTAAGAAAGGTAAAGATTCTGAAAAAGGAAGTGAAGGTGGGAAAATGCCCTGGGACATGTGTTGCGAAATGATGACCGGGATGAAGGAAACTGCAAATACAGCAAAATTTGCTACATCTGAGTTAAGAGGATTGTTTGATGAATGGTGCCAGCAGATTGAGAAAGAGTTACTGGATTTTATAAAAGAAAAGGGATCAATAAAAATACCTGAAATGGTCGAGAAATTTAGTCTTTCAGAGGAAAGCATCAAGTATCTTTTAAGCAGGCTGGCTAATAAGAATTTGATAGATTACAAAATATAACGGGAGTTTAATTACTGATCCTGACGGTTATGAGTAAAGTAAAAATTAAACCTTTTAATGTTATCGATCATACTGATCTGCCTGAAATGACAGTTGATCGGCTTCCTGTTGAGGGAGATCCCCTTGAGATTGACAGGGAAATGTACTATATCTGTGAAACTAAAAGCAAGGAAAAAGATGGTCCTCAGGAGATTGGGGTGATACCTCTGGTCGTTAAAAATCCGACTAAGGTTAAAAATATTAAGAATTATGTCGACTGTTTATCAATTGCTCACAGAAGGATACAATTCAGGAAGAATAATAATATCTGTGATTTCAATGATTGTGACGAAATGATAATAAAAAAACCCCTTTAAAAATAAGGGGCTTTTTATGGGGTTGAGGTCGGTGGCGGATTCGAACCGCCGTAAACGGTTTTGCAGACCGCTACCTAGCCACTCGGTTAACCGACCATAATTTTTTATTAAAAGAACTCAAAAAATCTCCTTCACATTTTTTCGTTGGCGGATTGTCAGGCTATTGCCTGGCGAACTCCTTCACCTCGTTCAGTCGGTTCGAACCGCCGTTTTCAACCACCGTAGCCCTGGCGAAGGTGGTAAACGGATTTGTCCCGCCTTGCGGGACTACCTAACCTCCCGATAATTATCGGGACGGTTAACCGACCATACTTTTGGCATGCAAAAATAATAAAATTTTGGAAATTGTAAGGATGATGGCTATGTGCTATACAGTCAGACCATTAACCCTTTCCCATTTCCATCTTTTAGTCCTGAGGCGGGATTTCAGCAAGGATTTGGTATAAACGATTTAACTTACAGGGCAAAGGAAAATCGGCATTGAGCCAGGCGATGTCGATTTTTTATTCTGGTTTAACCTGTTTAAGGTTTATTTTTACCGGGTTATCCCTGTTACACGAAATCACTCCATCGCTATATTCAAGCTCGGCGACTTGTATTGAACTCCTGCGTTGTTCATAAGGTCCTTTGCCCCTGTTTTCTGGCGATCTGCCCGGATGGGTAAAATAAAAAATATAAGCCCGGTTCTTACTTACCACAACATCCGGATGCCCTCCAATCACCTGGTCATCAGTTCCCTTGCCCGGTTTCTGAAGGATATTACCAGGCTGCCTGACCCAGTTTACCAGATCATCAGACTGATAAAGACCTAATCCCTGCCAGACATCGACTACCATCCGGTATTTCCCTTTCCAGTAAAATACATTAGGGCCCTCTCCAGGCTGATCCCCGATTACTTTTTTCCCGCTGTCCGTCCAGGTATAAAGATCCGGGCTGTCGGCATAATAGATTGATTTATTATCAACTTCGTTATTGTAGTACATTCGCCATCCGCCCTCTGGCAATTTAAAAACACAGGCATCAATACACCGGGGTGACGATAAATTCAGCTTCGACTCAAATTTCCAATGAAGCAAATCTTTGCTCGTAAAATGAATTATGTCGCGGGGATGATTCCAGTCTGAAAAAATTCCCGGAACATAGGTAAGAAACATATGGTATAAGCCTTTTTCTTCTATTATTTCCGGAGCCCAGTGAGTGTAACCGGCTGTACGGTATTGTATATCACAGGTGTCCCTGTATTTCCAGGTTGCCCCGCCATCAGTTGATTCAGCAATTCCGATACGTGTTCCATGTACCCATTTCACTCCATCAAGATTTATAACATTTGCCCTCCTGTTGGTATAGAACATGAACCATCTCTTTTCCTTCTTATTATATATGACAGCAGGGTCAGCCGCTCCATCATATACGGGGTCGCGAAAAAGAGGTTTTGAAGCAACCTGCCCTTTTAATGAAACAGATGAAAAAAACACAACTGTAATGATTCCTTGTTTTAGAAGAGATATAAACGCTCTACGGAAGGTCGGGACTTTATTATTGTTCATCTTTTTAATTATTAATCTTATAAACCGGTCACTTACAATACGTTATTTGTCAGGATATGTTACTTCCCCGGTCCTGATATTTAACTTCCAGGGTTTTGGTTCAGGCAGCCATAATTTTCCCTCACCTATCTCCAGAGGCATCCATAAGTACCGTGAATCCCACTGTGTGGAGGGCTTCCAAATATCACCCATAAAAATGACAGTAGTCTTTTTGGAACCGACGACTTTTATCAGCATTGTGGATTGTGAGCCATAGGTATTGGTTTCAGGAGGAGCAACATCTTTAAACTCTGTCCATGGACCCTCGAGTGTAGGTGCAGTAGCGTATTTATTAGGATTTGGCTTCCACCCCGTAAGATTTGAGCCAATCGAATAGTACAAGCCATTATAATGGACAATTGCTCCGCCTTCCATGTGAGCTTTAACAAGAGTCATATCCTTTTCAACAGTCATGTAATCATCTGATAATTTTGCAATGTGAAATCCATTCGGACGGTCCTCAAAAACCAGGTATGCGGTTCCGTCGTCATCAATGAACTGGCCTATATCCCGGCTCTCTTGTCCCAGCGGTCGGAATCTTTTGACATACCTGAACTCACCATCTGGCTTGTCTGAAACAGCGACTCCTACCTCTGCAACCCTGTAACCTCTATCATCGAGGTGAAAATACATGACATATTTTTTTGTTCTGGAATTATAAAAGACTTTGGGGCGTTCAAGTACCCAGCCCTGGCTGATCGAGTCGGGCGGAAGCATCTTTACGACATTGCCCATGAACTTCCAATTCAACAAATCTCCGGATGAATAACAGCTTACATACCGGTATTTGCGGTCAAGGTCCCTTCCTCTTTGTTCACCATACCAGTAATATGTTTTCTTCACCTTGATAATTCCTCCGCCATGTGCCTGAATGTGGTTGCTGTCAGCATCCGGCCATACCTCTCCCGGTCTGAATGTGTCCAGTTTTACAGGTTTCCCTTTAGTCTGGGCTGTTACAGAAGGAATGAAGGCTATACAGGACAGGATCAGACTGCCGGATAATAATATGTTAATCTGTTTCATAATCAATTTTTATTTCCATGCTCGCTCAAAATTCTATAAATATAATGCCTTAAAAGATATATTTTCCCTTTAAGCGGAATTTGTACACTTTTAAAATTCTAAATCTATAAAAGTCACAGGATTAAAAAGTTAATATTAATTAATAGTATTTCATGATTCTTTATGATATTTTAGTATTTGCTTTCTGGTTGAAAATAAAATAGTTCTGATTAGAATTAAGAATTCAATAAAATGAAATCCGGATCATTTATTTGGTTATCTCTGGTTGCTTGCAATAGCAAATACTTTAAATGGCCAAAAACCTCTTGCACCGGCCGATTATGTAAATCCGCTTATTGGTGCGGCAGGACAGGGATCATGTATGGCAGGCCCCTGCCTGCCGCATTCTTCAGTTTATCCGAGCCCTAACACTCTCAATCCAAACAATGGAGGATATAAGGGAGGAGAGAAAATTGTCGGATTTGCTCAGCTTCATACACAGGGTACAGGTGGATTAAGTTCATACGGAAATTTTCTCATCGCTCCGCAGGTTGGCCTGGAAACACAGGAAGAAAAATATGCTTCCGACAAATCTGAAGAAGTTGCAACATGCTGCTATTACAAAGTCAGGCTCACCAGAAATGATATACTTTGTGAAGTCGTGCCTGCAGCCGATGCAGCCCTCTACCGGTTTACCTTTCCTGCCTCCGGCGACGCATCTGTGACAATAGACGTAGCAAGGAAGCTAAAAGGGGCAATAGGCATAGATGAAGGTTATGTGAATATTATCAGGGAAAAGAATGCCATATCGGGAGGCGGAACATACAAAAGCAACTGGCCATCGGACAATACCCGCTGGAAGATGTATTTCTATGCCATTTTCAGCAAGGTACCCGATAATTTCGGCACGTGGCTGAATGATGAACTGATTCCGGGTAATAATTCTGAAAAATCAGTCAGATCAGGGATGGGGGCATTTTACAAATTCAGTACAAAGCCAAATGAGCCTGTTTATGTCAAAATAGCCGTATCGTTCAGGAGTGAAGCTCATGCGGAATCACTTCTCAGCCGGGAGATCCCGGGGTGGGATTTTGACAAGCTTAAAATGGAAGCAAGAAATTCATGGAACAGTAAGCTTGGAAAAGTCAAGATAGAAGCTTCGGAAAAGGAGAAGACAATTTTTTATACTAATCTGTTTCACAGCTTTGTACAGCCGAGGAACAGAACAGGCAATAATGCATGGAATACTGATGAGATCTTCTGGGATGATCATTATACGATGTGGGATTCCTGGAAAACAGTTTTCCCCCTGATGTGCATCCTGGATCCGGATATGGTTTCAGGAAATATAAATTCTTTCATAGCAAGATATAAACATGACAAATATGTTGCTGAAGCATTCATCAACGGTGTTGAAAGCCCTGTCGGACAGGGCGGTAACACAGTTGACAAGATAATAGCAGATGCCTATGTTAAAGGGATTAAAGATGTCGACTGGAATGAAGCTTATAAGATCCTGAAATACAATGCCGACAGCATGAGGACACCGAATTATATTCTTAATGGGTATCATTACACCGGAGAAAAGAACGGCTATTCAAACAGGATGTATTCCGGTTCCGGCACACTTGCATTTTCATACGATGATTTCTGCGCTGCCACAGTAGCCAAAGGTCTGGGAAAAACAGATGATTACAATAAGTATTTAAAGAGATCAGGCAACTGGAAGAATATCTGGAATCCTGATGCAGAAAGCGACGGATTCAAAGGTTTCATTATGGGCAAAAAAAGCGATGGTACCTTCGATAAAATTGATCCGAAAACAGGGTACAATAAACATTTTTATGAAGGAACATGCTGGATATATTCTTATGTTATCCCGCAGGATATTCCGGGAATGATCCTATATATGGGCGGACCGGAGGTGTTTACCAGGCGCCTGGTCCATGCACTCGATAACAATTATATTGATTTTGGCAATGAGCCTTCATTTATGACATTATGGTGGTTCTGTCACCCTTTGATAAACAGGCCGGATCTGTGTGCCAAATACTTAAGGACCCGGCTCGTTCCGAAATATACAGATACTTCACTCCCCGGTGATGACGACCAGGGCGCCATGGGTTCTCTCTACTTCTTTGCACGTTGCGGATTCTTCCCGGTGGCAGGACAGGATTATTACTTCCTTCACGGTCCTTCCTACAGATCGGTTACCATTCAGCTTCCTGGTAAAAAAACTCTCAGGATCCTTGCCCCTGAAGCATCCGAGAAAAATTTATACCTGAAAAGTGTAAAATTCAATGGTAAGGTCCTGAAAGAATTCAGAATTTTACATTCCGATCTTATGAAAGGAGGGAGGCTTGAATTCGAAATGACTGACAGTCTTTTAAAATAAAGAAAGAGGGGCGTTTTCAGTTAATATCTTCTTTAAATTCAATCCCTTCCGCATATTCACCCGCGAAGTGTCAGTGGTTTAATAATTATCGTCTGCCCGCCTTTTGCTTTTAAAGATATTGTAAAAGTATCACCTTTTTTGACTTTAATGGTTCTCTTTTGAATACTTCCGGTGTTATCATCTTCATAAATCACAGCGTTATACATTTTCCCTCTGGTTAAAAAGTTTAAGCTGATAGTTTTCTGCCAGTCTTCGAATCCTGCAGCATTCCCGATGAACCATGTATCCCCGTTACGCCGGGCAACACTTATATTTTTTCCGATGTCTCCGGCCAGGTAATAAGATTCGTTCCAAACTGTCGGGACAAGTTTAAAGAATTCAATCTCGTCCTCATTCGTATAATCATTGGGATCACCATACCACAGCATTGCCTGAAGAGGACTGAAATAAATTACGGTGAGTGCCAGCTGCTGGGCTTTACTCACCTTAATGTTTTTCGAGTAACTGTTTTCAGGATTCGGAAAACAGAAGGTAAAATCCGCAGGACCTGCAAGGAAGCGCGTAAAAGGCAACACTGTTGTATGGAATGCATCGGGGCTGTTCTCATCGCCCCTGATGCCTTCCTGCGTGAGCAGGGCAGGAAAGGTCCGGCTCAGACCTGTTGGTCTGTAGTTGTCGTGAATATCAAGGATAAAGCCTGCATCATTAACCTTCTTTATTGCAGAGGTAACCCATTTCCGTCCGTTCTGTGTTGAAGCATCAACAAATCCGAACTTAATACCGCTTACTCCCCATTTTCTGAATAAAGGAAGCAGCGTGTCGAGCTTTGCTCTCAATCCTGCCTGATTAACATATAAAATAACGCCGATGCCCCTGGTTTTTCCATAGTCTATAACCTTTTGCATGTCAATCTGAGGAATAACCTGAGCAGGATCGGAAGAAGTTCTGAATTCTGCCCCGTACCATCCGGCATCATACATGATATACTGGAAATTATGCTTTTCCGCAAAGTTTATACAATCAATTCCTGCCTGGGTTGTAAGCTGAGCCCGTATCAGCTTGCCGGGTATTATCCATGAAGGAACTCCGGCCGCAGGCGGATCTGCAAGCTTTAAATAGAGCTGGCTGAATTTGTGAAGGCCGATGGCTGTCTTTGAAATACTGATTGTCCGCCACGGCATCTTGAAAGCGCTGCTATATACGACTGATGTATCCTTGCTGAAAAAGGAAATACCAAGACTATTGTCATCTTCTCCCTTCTCAAGTTCTGCCTTCGAATAGAATTTATTATCAGCATCACCCAGACTTATATAATAATTATGACTGGTAAGTGTAGCAGGGAAATCACAGGTATTTGCAAAGTTTTTGATTTCAACAGGTGTAAAGACAGATTCATGCAGATACTGATAAATGGTAAAGGGGAAAGAAAAGTTGTAAGTCGTATTCTCACGGCTTATGACATATTCTGAAAAGCCAGCCTGTTCCGGTACCCCGATCCTGAATGCCACACTTCCGTCATATGCCCTGACTATCAGATTATAAGTCACGGCTGGGGACTGACATTCCAGTGTTATCTCATTGTAATAATTATTGATTATCTCATCTTCACCAAGACGCCATTCAAATTTTTCCCTGACTTTATTAATATTCCTGTTCTTAATAAGGGTATTGTCACCGATGATATTGCCGTTTAATACAAATCCAAGGCTTGACCATGTAATTATTTCATTTTTTTCATAAAATACACGATACATCAACTGACCTCCATCAAGCCTGACCTCAAAGGATGTGGTTTTATCGGGGGACGAGATTGAAATTTTATCAGGTATCCGGGCAAGATTATCAATTTCACTAATGAAAACCAACACAATAATCAGATATAAAATCTTATTCTTTAACATTCCGGTAAGCTTAAGTAGTACTTATTCCTGATAAAAGGGTCTGAAAACTGAGCTAATTTAACCACAATAATTTATTTTTCAAGGCCGCTGGACTGCAAAACTGCAAAACTGCAGGACCGCAAGACCCTTATCACTATCTGTTAATTCTGAACAATACCGGTACCGAATACCATACCGAAACAGGTTCACCATTCTGTTTTCCGGGTTTGAATCTCGGAAGGGTCCCTACAACACGAACTGCTTCCCTGTCAAGAAGCGGATCAACACTTTTTGTGACTTCAATACCACCGACAGATCCGTCAGGACCGACAATAAATTTAAGGATAACGCGGCCCTCAATATTGTTTTCCACAGCCTCAGCCGGATAGTTGGTATTTTTCCCTATGAATGCCAGGAGTGCAGCATCTCCACCCGGAAATTCAGGCATTTCCCTGACACTGAAAAAGACTTTTGGTTCAACGGGAACAATATCGTTTGAAACCTCAGTATAAGTCACGGCGGTGTCATTCACATCCCCGTTGATTGTGTTTTGGATTACATCATCTGTAATAGGTAAAAATGTTGTAACAATAGTGGTGTCATCTACAACCATGGGTGGTACATATAGAAGTGGTTTAACCGGCCTGGAAGGCAGTTTTGGAGCCGGCTTGTCAGGGATAACCGGGATAAGATTATCAAAACGGGTAATGAAAATATTGACCGGGCCTGCAGAGGCAGTTCCGGATTCAGTATTAAAAAAGAGAGCAAGAACCAGTGTAACTGCAATGACGACTGCTCCAAGAATAGAAAAGCTGGTTACTGATTTGTAATGTTTCCGGAGGTAAAAAGCCCCGTACTCCTTATTGCGGTTCTCGAAAATGATCTCATCAAATCCGGGAACCTTTTTTTCATTCCTCTTCATTTCAATAGTTTTTAGTTGTTTAACAATCACAGGACAACCGCATTCAACTATGCTAAAGAAGAGGTTCATCTTCACTGATTGTTCAGCAAAAAGAGTGCCGGAATTAAGCAAAAAAGGGAAGGAATAGACGGGAGCTTGGGGGTGAAGAAGGACCCGGAAGTCCTGACATCCTTTTAGCCTGATGCCCGGATTAGTAAGTTCTTGTCATTTCAGTTGGTACAACTAACACAAAATCAGCCTTTCCCCTGTCATTATCACCCGGGGAGGCTATCTCATCCTGCATCATTGTGGCAATGGTTATAATCTTCAGACCAGGGTGATATTTATTTAAATACCAGATAATTCCCATATACCTTTCGGAATGATAGCTCCCATTATAATGAATCATGAGTTTCCCAGGCTGCCAGTATTTCACGATTGAATATGCCATTGTCGCATCCTTTATTGCCTGGGCTTTCGGAAGATTTTCCGTTGCATGCCCCATGGGGCCGGCCCCTTCCATCGACAGCATATCCTTGTAACAGGGAAGTTCAGGATCATATTCGATAGGCAGCGGAGCTATAAATTTAAGACCGTCGGGCGTTACTTTATCCAGAGCTTCAAAACCTGCTGCAGAAACCATAGAAGCGTAATGCCTTGGTATGTTTGAGGCAATAAATTTAAGTGTGTCCTGTCTTGCCATATCGAGCAGTGGCTTGTAATCTGTCTTGTAATTCTTCCATAACCTTACTTCACTTTCAAATGAAGATTCCTTAAAGAATCCTGCAAAATATTCATCAATAATTAGCTGATTATCAGTTTCAAACATCTCTGCCGCCAGCATAAGGTCTTTCCCTTTTTTTTCATACAGGCTTTTAGCCAGCTCCAGCTCCAGCCAGTGTGCTATCGGGTTGTCATGAAGCTCTCCGAAGAAAACCACATCGGCTTTCGATGCTTCTTTGACTAAATCATTATAGTCGGATTTTTTGCCTTCGCCGTTATAGATGCGATAGGCAGGCTTGTCCTGGGCATTGGAAAAAATGGGATGTAAAGAAAGCAGGATGAGAGTCAATAATCTAATATTCTTCATATCAGGATATTTTTTCATCCCAAAGGAAGATAAAATTCTTCTAAATCAAATACCCCCTTTGAGGGAAGGCCGGGAAAGAGGTTAAAGAAATAAAAAGGCCGTCACAAGGCGGCCTTTTAACCTCATTATGAATACTTAAACCTACCTTAAACCGAACCGGTAACTGAACTTGATGAGGAAAACATTATGAGGTATATTATTATCGCGGTTGAAAAGGTCACCAATGTCATTAAAGTAATCAAGCCTGCCTGAATCATTGAAGAAATTTCTGGACTGGCTCCAGACGAGAAAAACTGTTGATCCAGGATTATATTCCCATCTCACAACAAGGTTTGAAAGGAAGAACTGGTAATTGAAATCATTGTTATCAAAGCTGTAGTCAACCGTACCGTCATTATTCTCATCAATATTGTAGTGGTCGTCTTCCAATGTTATCTGACTGGAAGCATATGTATGGAATCTCTGATTGTAATCGTCAGACAGTGGATTATTGGTGATGAATTTGTGGTCATAATATTTCCCGGATGCAACATACGGCTGGCCCCAGTATTGCAGAGTAAGGTCAGGACTCAAGATTAACATTTATCCTGAGTGATGCGGCAATTGTCTTCCTGTCGATAGAAGCAAATATGTATCTTTCATCACCATTAAAAGTAGTATGAGTTACGTACTGGAGCTCATTAAATGATTTATTGAAGTTTGGTGAAATATTGAACGACAGATAATTTGTCGGCTTGTATGACAATCCTGCTTCAGTGTACATACTGTTGGAATTGTTATCAAACCCCAGGTTTCCCTGGATATAATACTCAAAAACAAACTTTTTACGGGAGTCGGTATTAAAACCCACCCTGAAATCTGTACCGCCCGGGAATCTCATTTTAGGTCCCCCGCGAAGAGCACTTGTTGATATTGAACTGAGTCTTAAGCTTCCCCCTGTCCATGCGCTCCAGTAATTTTTAAAATTCATGCTGGCATTCCATTCGAAGCCTTTTCCCGTAATATCACCTCCGAAATCATTCGCAAGGTAAATATCACCATTTATATTATAGTTCCTGTAGATCCCTTTAGGATCCCATACATTATATCCGGCCCATATTACTGAGAGCATTTCATCGGCCGATTGCATATAACCCAGGTCGTTGATCTCAAATCCCGGGGTTTTCCATTTGAGGCAGGCAAGAAGATTGAGATGTCCGTTCAGTTTATTCACCTGGAATCTTCCTCCTGAGCCGAAAAGAGACGTACGGTCAGGATCAAAACGGGCATAACTATTATCAGGTCTCTGATAATACCTGGCTGAAGATTCCTGTGTCCGGGTTATAGCATCCCTTGTCCCGTTCACCTGGCTGAAAGCAGTGTTGAGCTGCACCGACCAGTTTTTATCCTTAAAAAACTGGGTTATGTCAAATCCTCCGGTATAGGCTGATTTGTGCATAAAGCCTGCAAGGATGGGATCCAAATCCCTGTTGGTGGTGGTTATTAGCCCTCCAACCAGAGTATTCCCCTTATTGTAATCACGCTGGATTCTTCCCACAAAAAAGTTTGTCAGTGGTTCAACCGGTTCTGTGAACCTTCCTCCGGTAGTATCAATTATTGCCTTTTCTCCGGCAGTGACCGCATCCACGAATCCTACTGATAGTCCATTCTTTGTTTTTCCTGTTAATTTGGCTGCCCCGATTATGTGAGTAAATGCTGGAATATCAGCTGTCCAACTGTCTTCCAGTTCGGGATCTCCTGCAGGACGGCGGCCTATTCGCCTGGAATAGAAAAGGTTATCATTCCCGTTTTCACCGTCGCCTAGCCCGATATTAAAACTCGTAATATTATTTCCTTCTATGAAGAAAGGTCTTCTCTCAGAGAAATATGTCTCGAATGCAGAAAGATTCACCTCCGAAGGATCTGCTTCAACCTGTCCGAAATCGGGGTTAATTGTAAGGTCCATGGTCATGTTATTGGTGATACCGATCTTTGCATCTAGTCCGGCATTCAGATTCGACCTCCTTCCTTTTTCGAGGAAGGTGAACGGATTCCCCGGTTCCTTTTTAAAAGTCTCCACTTTGCCGACACCATAAGGAGTGACGTCAAATATTTTTCTTGGTTTAATCCCCTCAAGGCCGGATAGTTCACCGAACATATGCACAAGGCCGGGTGCGTCCGCAGGCACATGCTGCCAGAAATCGGTCTCATTTCTCCTGTAGATTACCCTGGCCATTTCCAGACCCCAGACGTCACCTGAATTTTTGTCGAATCTCACCTGGCTTAACGGTATTTTCATCTCTGCTACCCAGCCTTCACTGTTAACAGAGGTTTTTACCCACCAGTTCGGATCCCACGAAGGGTCTTCATTCTGCCCGTCATTTGTAAAAATCTGGTCGAGCTTTACACCACTAGAGCTTACTCCGAAGAGAAATGCGGTACGCAGATCATGAAAACTGTCGAGAATAATTCCCGAAAGATCTCCGTCAGTTTCATCCCTGCGTGTCAGGCGGTATACTATGCTGTCCGGACTTGAATCAAAATTCTTTATAGCCACATAAAGGTTATCATCATCGAATAAAATCTTGAACCCGGTCCTTTGCGTAGCGGGTCTTCCGTTATACGGCTGATTCTGAGTAAAATCATCCATCCATTCGCCGGTGTTCCATATCTCTTCATCGAGGATCCCATCAATTTCCGGAGCAGCTGAAATCCTTGTAGCCTGATATCTTTTCTTTTCAGGCGCCTGTCCGGAAACTGACGGAATTAGTAACAGAAAAACAGTAAGGCAGATCAAAATTTTTTTCATACAGGTTCCGGTTGCAGTTTATTTTCAGATTAAGGACGAATAATAATTAAATTTGATGCAAAAATAAATTATTTAGAATCAGTTTAAATAATTGTATAATCTGACTGATTGTAACTTATTAAAGACCATTTATATTCCTGTTAACCCTTAAATTAAATGCAGAATAATTAAATTTATTATCTTGTACTAAAATAATCCATTTATGATCTCACGAAGAAATTTCATCTCAAAGAGTGCTGTAGCCGCAGCTGCCGCAGCTATCTCTCCCTCGGTCATCGGCCAGGGTCTCTCCCGGGAATTAAAATCACCGCTGGAAGGTAAAAAGGTTTTATATGTTTGGGGCGGATGGATGGGACATGAACCCGATAAATGCCGTGATATATTTGTCCCGTGGCTGACCTCGGAAGGAGCTTTGGTCACTGTCTCAGATACCCTTGATGCATATATAACCCATGATCTGCAGAAGGATTTTGATCTTATTATCCAGGCATGGACAATGGGGACAATTACAGGTAACCAGGAAAGAGCATTGCTTGCAGCTGTTAAAAGCGGAGTGGGCCTGGCAGGCTGGCACGGTGGACTTGGTGACTCGTTCCGCAACAATACTGAGTACCAGTTTATGGTTGGCGGACAGTGGGTGGCCCATCCCGGCGGAGTTATCGATTACAGGGTCAATATCCGGGACCATAAAGATCCGGTAACAAAAGGTCTGTCGGATTTCGACATGCATTCGGAGCAGTATTATGTACAGGTCGACCCTAATAACAAAGTTCTGGCTACAACAACTTTTACTGATAAAGTTGCCTCATGGATAGGAGGGAATGTTGTTCCTGTTGCCTGGAAAAAAGCTTATGGGAGCGGCAGGGTTTTTTATTCCTCACTTGGCCATGTGGCAGCCGATTTTAAAGTTCCGGAAGCAATGGAGATACAGAAGAGAGGAATACGGTGGGCTTGTGTGAGCAAATACGAGCCGATGGAACCCTGGAGGCAGCCGGTATATTAATCGTAAAGATTCAGGAATTCATAGGTGTTCCCGAGATAATCGAGGAATTTTATAAAATCTGATTTTGAGATTATCAGTGTAGCCGTATTCACATTCGGATGAAAGGCGAGCCGGTCGGATTCGCTGAGCTTTTCATCAATGAACAGATGAACATGCTTATCCTTATCATTAATAAGTCCGAAGGGTGAAACGGATCCCGGTTCGAGTCCGAGATACTTTTTAAGGCGCTCATCAGAGGCAAATGTCAGCTTGCCCTGCCTGAGGCGTTTTTCGAGATCATGAATATCGAGTTGCCTGAGATGCTCGAGGATTACCAGGTAATGCCTGTTGCCTTTATGATTCCTGAAAAATATATTCTTGCACAATCCCGATCTGTAATCCTTCCAGTATACCGTGGCATCTTCAATTGTGAATAGTGGCGGATGCTCGTGATACTCATAACTGACAGAAAGCTTTCCGAGCAGTTCGAAGAGTTCTTTCTGACCTCTCATCAGTTGTTTACTGGTTTTTCCGTGTACGTGAAATCCATTCCTGCCAGGAGGGCTATGTCTGATCCTGCTTCCTTCATATCAGGATCGTCTTCATCATAAATCCAGAATATTTTAACAGGAACACCGGCAGGGGGGAGTCTTTTCAGCTCGGTAAGAATGTCAAAGATGAACTTTGCAGATGAAGAATTGAAATATGAAAGGTCAATCTCAAAGCGGAGAGGATTTTCTTCAGTAAATATTTTATTGGCGCCATCATGCATGTCATCGGCGAAAACCTTCAGCCATTCAATTACCGGGTAGTAGAGCGCACGGACATCCTCCGGAGCTGAATTACCACGGATGAAAAACTGGTTTTCATCAGGTAGGAATTTTACTTCTGGAGTGATAACTGTCTGATTGATATGTAGTTTTTCCATATCGGAAGCTTTTTGCAAAAGTGCACCATAATTTTGTTATTAACAAATATTATTCAGATGAATCAGAATTATCAAACATTAAATAGTTATCTGATACAGAGCTATATCCTGTATCTTCAATAAGGTTGCTCCTTCTTGAAGCCTCCACAGCCAGCCTGTCGCACAGCTCATTCTCAGGATTGCTGGAATGTCCTTTTATCCACACAAATCTGACATTATGTTTTCTGAACGCTTTCAGGAATCTGGTCCAGAGATCAGGATTTTTTTTCTTTTTAAATCCCTTTGATTCCCATTGAAACAACCAACCTTTTTCAACAGCATCGGCAACATATCTGGAATCGGTAAATATGACCACATTGCTGCCTCTCTTTTTCAATGCTTCCAGCCCGGATATGACTGCCAGGAGCTCCATCCGGTTATTGGTTGTAAGCCTGTAGCCTTCCGATTTTTCAAGCCGGTGCTTTCCGTAAATCATGACCAGCCCGTAACCACCCGGTCCCGGATTTCCGCTGGCCGCTCCATCAGTGTAAATTGTTATTTCACCTGGCATGAGGTAAAACTATACCTGTATTCGTCAGAAACAGTTTTATTGCAATTGAGAGCAGAATAACACCGAACACTTTTTTGAGGATCTGAAGCCCTCCCTGTCCGAGTATCTTTTCGAAAACTGTCGTCAGCCTGAGGACAAGATAGATAATTATCATATTAAGGACGAGGGCGATGAATATATTGATTGTCTGGTACTCAGCCTTAAGTGACAGGATTGTGGTTATTGACCCGGCACCCGCAATTAATGGGAATGCTATGGGGAAAATTGCTCCGCTGCCATGAGAATCCTGCTTGAACAATTCGATTCCGAGGATCATTTCCATGGCAATCAGGAATATTATAAAAGAACCTGCAATAGCAAAGGATGACACATCAATTCCAAAAACTCCAAGCAGGGGCGATCCTATAATAAGAAATGCGAGTAATATCAGGAACGAAACAATTGTGACCTTCACCGGCTTGACATCAGATGATTTGCTTTTGATATCTATTATTATAGGAATGGATCCCGGAATATCAATTATGGCAAATAATACCATAAAGGCTGCCAGGACTTCTATAACGTTGATATGCATTGCTCAGATTTTGGGCAAAGATAGTCAAATTAGTGTTTTAACCTCACTGGGGATCCTCTCCCGGTTTTTCTTTACCTCACCCCAACCCCTCACTGGTTCGTATCGACCTCACCCCAAACCCCTCTCCACTGGTTCGTATCGACCTCACCCCAAACCCCTCACTGGTTCGTATCGACCTCACCCCAAACCCCTCACTGGTTCGTATCGACCTCACCCCAAACCCCTCTCCCGGGGGGAGAGGGGCTTTATTATTGGTACACAATGCTTTACATCCCCCTCTCACACCGGGAGAGGGGGATCAGAGGGGGTGAGGTAGATTCCCGGGAGAGGGGGTGAGGCAGAATCCCGGTAGCGGGGATGAGGTATAACCTATTGCACAATCGTCATCTCATCAACAAGATTCTTTGCACCTGAATAGATATCCATGATCCAGAGGACATACCTGATATCCACGGCTATGGTTCTCTGAAGTTCAGGCTCATAATAAACATCACCGCTCATTGCTTCCCAGTTGCCGTCGAATGCCAGGCCGATAAGTTCCCCGTTGGCATTCATAACCGGACTGCCTGAGTTGCCGCCTGTGATATCATTGGTTGTCAGAAAACAGACCGGCATATAGCCTTCAGAGGAGGCATATCTTCCAAATTCTTTCCTGTTGTTAAGATCAATAAGTCTCTGGGGGAGGTCGAACTCATAATCGCCGGGCTTATACTTATCCACAACACCCTGCAGGGTTGTATAATATTTATAGGTTACGGCATCCCTGGGATCATAATCCTGAATGGTTCCGTACGAAAGCCTCATAGTGGAGTTTGCATCAGGATAAAGTGTTTTTTCAGGAGTCATCTCCCTGAGAGCTGCTACCCATATCCGGCTTCCTTTTATAAGATTCTCACTGAACTTGCTCAGCTCACCGGAAACCTCTGAGGCTACCTTATTGATAGAAGCTGCAGTAAGGGTAACGGGGTCATTTTCAAGTATTTTCAGAACAGGCTTTTCCAGGAAAGCGTTAAGTTTTGCTTCACTTGTAAAGAGTGACCTTTTAAACATATCGTCAACAAACTTGTCAATGTTTCCCTTGAATTTCTTATCAACGATATTTACATAGAAATCCGGATGAAATTTTACAGGAACATCAGCCCTGTAGAGCTTAAGCATTGCCTTAATGGTTTTCTGGTCAGTAGGAGCGCTGTAATCCTTATAAATATCACCGATGTTGTCTTTGATCCGCATTAAGGCGTCACTTATTTTCTGGGCGTCGCCACCTTTCAGAGCTGCCAAAAGCATTGATCCTATCTGGTTCATGCCCAGAAGTTCACATGCCTGCATATAGCACTCACTTAAATATTGCTGTGCATTGAAAAATTCAGCCCTGCCTTCTATCGATGATTTAATGAGGGCCAGCGGATCACCGTATTTGGCTTTCCGTTCCGGGTCAGCGTTAACCCACGTGTTGAACTGCTTCTCAATTTCCTGTTTTTTGGCGATCACATTCAGGTTCCTGAGCTGGTTGTTCTGTCCGATTGAATATTTCCAGTAATTTGAAGAGTTGGAATATTTTGAAGCATACTGAATATTGATCCTGGGATCTGCAACCATATCAGCCATCCAGATTTCCTGTTTTATCCCGCGGATCTTTATCCTGTTCGGATTGGTGATTTTCATTATCTCATTAACCTCATAGGAGGTGTAATATCTCTGGGTCCTTCCGGGGTATCCCATAATCATGGCGAAATCACCAATATTAAGATCTTTGATAGAAACGGTCAGCCATTTTTTTGGCTTCAGCGGGATATTATCTTTAGAATAAGCAGCAGGTTTGCCATCAGGCGAGGAATATACCCTGAATACGCTGAAATCACCTGTATGACGCGGCCATTCCCAGTTGTCGGTATCAAAACCGAATTTACCGATTGAAGATGGAGGCGCACCAACCAGCCTTACATCATTATACCTCTCCGACACAATAAGGTAAAAATTATTTCCACCATAAAAAGAGGATACCTGTATCCTGTAGTTATTTCCTTCGGAAGCTTTCTTTTCGATTACAAGCCTTGCCTGATTTACGGCAGCCGTTCTGTCTGTTTCTGACATCCCGGGTTTTACGTTTGCCAAAACCTGGTCAGTTACATCCTGGATGCTTAAAAGAAATGTAACGGACAGACCGGGATTTGGAAGCTCCTCTTCTCTGGTCTTTGCCCAGAAGCCATCCTGCAAATAATCATGTTCAGTGGAGCTGTGCGACTGGATAGAAGAATAACCGCAATGGTGATTGGTAAGTATAAGACCCTGGGATGAAACTATTTCCCCTGTACATCCGCCGCCAAAACTTATAACTGCATCCTTCAGGGAGGCTTTATTTAGACTGTAAATATCTTCAGCAGAGAGCTTTAGCCCCAGCTGGGTCATCTTGCCGATATTAAGCTTTTCAATAAGTGGCAAGAGCCACATTCCTTCATCAGCCCTGGCTTTGTACCCGAAACACACCAGAACGATGAACAAAACAGAAAGAGTTTTTTTCATGATATCTAAATTTATTTGGATTTAGTTTAAACAATTTGGCAAATATAAAAGTTTAATTGATAACAGAATATGTCAGAAATCAATTGAGATCTGGGTTTCGAGTAGTGAAAAAGACCGCCTATGGTAGCTGGTAATTCCATATTTTTTAATGGCATCCCTGTGAAAAAGGGTCGCATAGCCCATGTTTTTGTTCCAGCCATAGGATGGAAATTCATTGTGTATGTTTTGCATATACTCATCGCGGAAAGTTTTTGCAAGCACGGAAGCTGCTGCTATGGAGAAGTACAATCCGTCGCCTTTTATAATTGTTTTATGGTTGATGTCTTTATAAGGAAAGAAACTATTGCCGTCAATTATGAGAAATTCCGGCTTTTTTGAGAGACCTTCAATTGCCATATGCATTGCTTTTATGGATGCACGCAGGATATTCAGCTTATCTATTTCCCTGTTATCCACGAATGCAACATTCCAGGCAATTGCCGACTCAATTATCTCTGCCCTGAGGAGATCTCTTTGCCGGGCAGTTAATTTTTTGGAGTCATTCAGGACAGGATGTCTGAAATTTTTTGGAAGTATCACGGCTGCTGCAACAACAGGTCCTGCGAGACAACCTCTGCCGGCTTCATCGCAGCCTGCTTCAGTAATGTTATGGTACAGGCAGGACTTTAACATGTTTGCAAAAACGAAGGTCAATAAAAATAGGGAATTATTCCTGATGAAAAATATTACCTATAAGAAAAAATATTTTTATATACATTAAATTTTAACATAAGTTATTAACATATTTATCAACAAAAAATGTTAATTTGTCAAAATATTATTTATTTTTGACCACACCGACAGCAATCAGGAATGTTTAAAGGATTCAGAATAATAATAGTATGTATAATATTCTTGTCGACTGATGTTATGTCACAGCAATTGTCGCACCAGGTTCTTGTGCCGCTTGCAGGAGTTACGACAGACAATCATGTCAGCTATTCACAGACTGTCGGTGAAACAGCTGTTGAATTAGTCGGGTGTACAGAATACTTCTTTACCCAGGGATTTCAGCAGCCTCCCTTTAAATTCGCGAATGAGATACCTCCGACTGGTAACGGAGTAAAGGTATATCCCAATCCTGTTTCAGATTTTGTAGTTGTTGAATTGTTTGGTGAAACGCCAAGAAGATTCCGTATTGATATAATTAATATTACAGGCACGGTGGTGCTTTCGTTGAAAAGAGATTTCTATTATCAGTACTGGTACAGGGAACCTGAGGATATCAGCCACCTTATCAAAGGCTTTTACATAATAAGGATTAAAAGCGGGGATGGTATGATTGACCGTTCATTTAAGATCGAAAAGATATAATTCCATAGTTATGGCTTCAAAACTTGTAAAAAGATACCTGATAATCAATGTACTGATCATGATTGGTACAGGCATCCTTGCCCAGGATAATGTTCCCCTCGGGATTCATTACCAGGCAGTTGCAAGAGATAATTACGGAAAGGAGCTGGTTAACAGAAAGATAAGCGTCAGGTTCTCCATCATCTCTGATGATCCTTTGTCATCTCCTGTGTTCCAGGAACTTCACCCGAATATCCTGACCTCCAGGTTCGGTGTCTTTTCCCTGATTATCGGTCATGGTATTACAACCGGCAAAGCAAGGTTTACAAAGCTGTCGGAATTAGCCTGGGAGAAGGCCAATCACTACCTGAAGGTTGAAGTGCAGTTCGAAAACGAAAATGACTTCATGGATATGGGGACGATGCAGTTCCTGACAGTACCCTACGCCCTGTATGCACAGCGGTCGCTCGAACCCGGGCCGGCTGGTCCCCAGGGTGATCCCGGACCAAAAGGCGATCCGGGTGACCCGGCTTCGGATAAACAGATGCTTTCAGTTGTTAATGTGGAAGGTTCTGATTATCTGGCAATTTCTGGCGGGAACCAGGTAAAGATCTCAACAATTGAAGAGGATGGCGATCCAACAAATGAGATCCAGGATCTTATAATCAGCTCGGATAAGCTTAAGATAACCAAAAACACAAGCGCTACGGAATGGGATCTGACAAGATATCTGGATAATACAGATAGCAAGCTCTTACATGAAATCAGGAACGCTCGCTAGGCATTTCGGGCAAACAGGCAACCTGTTGATATATCGAAATACTTACAATCATTATCCTTCAATGCAGGCTGCAAATCAACTTTCGATTTCAAAGTTTCGGCACCTGTTGATTTATCTTCACTTACAAATGATGCTAACCTGATCCTGCAAAGAATTGCAGATACACTGTTATATAATACAGCACCACAGGTGCTTTATCAATACAGTCAGGAAATACAGTCAATCTGATAATACTGTAGGATTTAGAGCCAGAAAGAGCAATCACTGCAGACAGGATTGACAATCGGATCAACCTATGTTTATTATATCCGGAAGCGGAATTCATGAAGGTGGCTGTTATGATATTTCATCAGGCAGTTTCACTGCGCCGTCATCAGGTATATATTCATTCTTTATAACATATAAAGCAGACGGTTCTGGAAGCTGCACGAATTCTAGACCTTACTGAAAAATGAATCTGTTTATGAGGTTCTGGGTACCGGATATTACGGCTGGAAGCGAATTATTTAAATGGGTGACACATGAAGCTTGGATCAGGGGAACGTTATTAAACTTGACAATAAATACCGGCATGTCAACATATTCCGGGACAGGTTCATTTCTGGGTTACAAGGTTAATTGAATTTATTTTACAAAGTTTTTCCTGAACATTAACACCCCCTTGCCCTTCGGGCCCTCCCCCTGCCAGGGCTATTCTTTATACACATCTATCTAATATAGATTTATATAGATTGTTTAGGAGTTAAAGCCGGAGGCTTTAAAGTCTAATATCCATGGTTACATCCGGGGTATAGGTCATTTCATAAGTCTCAACCCCGGAGCGGGTTGAAGTTGATAATCTGAAAATTCTGTTATAAATTTATATCGTGCTAAAAAGTGGAGAATATGTCAACATACACTCAATTTTTATATCAGCTTGTTTTTGGAAGCAAGAATCATGATCCATTCTTATCGTCCAAAAATCAGGAAATCCTTTTTGGATATATTGCAGGAGTACTTAAAAAGAAATCGTGTCACTCTTATATAGTCGGAGGGGCAATCAATCATATCCATATCATTACACATATTCATCCTGCAGTATGTCCTTCTTATCTCATTAAGGATATAAAAGAAGCCACTCATGCACTGATATGCAGGGAGAGATCTTTATTTCTTGGTTTTTCCGGTTGGCAGGTCGGGTGTGGAATTTAAAGATTGGAATTTGATGCCGCCGGCATCTTTACTTTAACAACCCGATTGTCGCCGTTTCAATCATTAAATATTTTACATTTTAATGAAATTTTATCCTATTCCTTAAGTCGAAACAATGTACTTTTCGATTCTTGTCTGTTATACAAACCTGGAGATGTGTATAAAAAGTAGCTGTCAGCGGTAGCAAATATTTCATATCTGTCTGAATTACAATAAGATACCAGAGTTTTTTCCTCCTTGAAGGAGGAGCCAAAAGGTGGTAGACCTTTATCCGGAATTATTTAACTAAATTTGCCAAAATATATTCTATGATCACCAACGACCAGGTAAAAGATTTGGCGGAACGCCGTGATGCGTTAAGGAGGTATCTTTGACATTGATGGAAAGCTTAAGCTCATAGCTGAAAAGCAGGAAACATCACAACAGCCGGGCTTCTGGAACGATCCGAAGGAAGCCGAAGAACTCCTGAAAAGCATATCATTTCTTAAAAGCTGGACAAATGAATTTGAAAAAGTAAGCTCCGCAGTCGATGACCTTGGGGTGATATATGATTTTTTCAGGGAGGGAGAAGCATCTGAACAGGACCTTGAAAATCAATATAAAAACTCCCTTTCAGCCACAGAGACGCTTGAAGTGCGAAATATGCTGAGGAAGGAGGAAGACCAGCTTGGCGCCATTCTGAAAATCAACTCCGGGGCAGGAGGAACTGAAAGCAACGACTGGGCAGCAATCCTCATGAGAATGTACCTGCGGTGGGCAGAAAGATATAATTACAAAACAAAAGAGCTAGATTTTCAACCTGGTGATGAGGTTGGGGTAAAATCGGTTACAATTGAGATCGATGGCGAACAGGCCTATGGATATCTAAAAAGTGAAAACGGGGTCCACCGCCTGGTAAGGATCTCACCTTTCAATGCTCAGGGGAAACGCCAGACTACCTTCGCTTCGGTATTTATCTCACCGCTTGTTGATAATAATATTGAAATAGAGGTGAATCCTTCTGATATTACATGGGAGACATACCGGTCGAGCGGTGCAGGCGGACAGAATGTTAACAAAGTAGAGACAGCGGTACGGCTCAGACACCACCCGTCAGGTATTGTAATAGAAAACCAGGAGACCAGGTCTCAGCTTAATAATAAGGAGAATGCCATGCGGATCCTTAAATCCCAGCTTTATGAGATTGAACTGAGGAAGCAGCATGAAGAGCAGGCAAAAATTGAGGGTGAAAAGAAAAGAATAGAATGGGGCTCCCAGATCAGATCCTATGTTCTTCATCCGTATAAGATGGTCAAGGATCTCCGGACAGGGTATGAGACAGGAAATGTACAGGCTGTTCTTGATGGCGATCTGAACGATTTTATAAAGTCTTACCTTATGGAATTTGCGGGAAAATGAACACCCGGGAGAAGCTATTCGAAGATTTCCCTCCTGTGTCTGCCACCGAATGGATGGAAAAGATCAAAGCCGATCTTAAGGGCGCCGATTTTAATGACAGACTTGTCTGGAAGACTGATGCAGGTTTTAATGTCATGCCTTTTTACAGAAAGGAAGATATTGAAAATCTGAAATTTATAGATACGTTTCCGGGTGAATTCCCTTTTGTAAGAGGGAAAAAGACCAACACCAATGACTGGAAAATAAGGCAGAATATCACTGTTGCTGATTACCGTCAGGCAAATAACAAGGCGCTTGATATTTTATCGAAAGGGGTAGATTCCCTGGGTTTTTTTATTGCTGACCCTGAATCAGCCGATGCAGCAAATATTGGCATGTTATTAAAAGATATTGTTCCGGAAGCTGTTGAACTTAACTTTCTTTCTTATGGGAGAGCGGCAGAGATAGCGGATCTGGTCATAAATCATCTTAATAAAACAGGTATAGATCCCGGCAATATATACGGGGCAATTGAAGCTGACCCATTGAGCCGGCTCATGATTAACGCCACGCTTTGTATACCAGTCGAAAAAGGATTTGACTACCTGGCTGATGTAGCCCGTAAAACCTTCCCGCTTCCAGGATTTCGTGCTGTCCATATAAATAGTTCCAATTTCAGTAATGCAGGAGCGGATATCGTAAAAGAACTGGCCTTCGCCCTTTCGATGGGAACAGAATATTTATTCCGGCTTACAGACCGGGGAATTGAATCTGGGACTGCAGCTTCAAAGATCAGGTTTTCCTTTGGCACCGGATCTGAATTCTTTCCTGAGATTGCCAAGCTGAGAGCAGCACGCCTTTTATGGTCGGCAATCCTTTTCAAATTTGGGATCGGCCCGGACAGGATGACGGGAATGGAAATTCATTGTGTAACGGGCCAATGGAACAAATCTTTGACCGATCCGCACATGAATATGCTCAGAACACAAACTGAGGCTATGGCAGCTGTGCTGGGCGGAGCTGATTCACTGACAGTTGAGCCTTCGGACATTGTCATGAGAGAACCGGATGAATTTTCGGAAAGGATAGCCCGAAACCAGCAGCTTATTCTCCGTGAGGAAGCCTACTTTGGTAAAGTGGCTGATCCGGGAGGGGGATCCTATTATATAGAGAACCTGACACACCTGATTGCAGAGAAGAGCTGGGAGCTGTTCCTCGAAATTGAAAAAAGGGGAGGTTTTCTTGAATCACTGAGAAAAGGATTTATTTATGGGAAGCTGAGGGAATCAGCTGAAAGAAGGAAGAAAAACTTTGCCGGGAAAATGATTGTATTTCCTGAATTAAGGAAGGAACCGGAATTAACTGATCGCTTACCCGCCGGGACGACAAGACCTGAATTTAGTCAAAGTGATTTAAACTCACTGAAGCCCCGGAAGAAGGATTTCAGAAAAAGAGAGAATACCGGTCATATTGGAAAAGAGTGGCTGACTGCTGAACAGATAAGTGTAAAAAGCGCATATCGACAGGCAGATCTTGCAGGGATGGAGCATCTTGACTTTGCGGCCGGCATACCGCCATTCCTTAGAGGACCATATTCCGGCATGTATACGATGCAGCCCTGGACCATAAGGCAATATGCAGGTTTTTCGACGGCAGAGGATTCCAATGCCTTTTACAGGCGCAATCTTGCCGCCGGCCAGAAAGGTCTCTCTATTGCATTCGATCTCCCTACACATCGCGGCTATGATTCAGATCATGAGCGAGTTACAGGAGATGTTGGTAAAGCCGGAGTTGCCGTGGATTCAATCCTTGATATGAAAATCCTTTTCGATCAGATACCACTTAACAGGATGTCAGTATCGATGACCATGAACGGAGCTGTTCTTCCGATAATGGCATTTTATATTGTTGCGGCCATGGAACAGGGAGCAAAGCCGGAGGAACTGACCGGGACTATTCAAAACGATATCCTGAAGGAGTTCATGGTAAGGAATACCTATATATATCCACCTGAATTCTCAATGAGGATAATCGCCGATATCTTTGCTTACACCTCCACCCGTATGCCTAAATTCAATTCAATAAGCATTTCAGGATACCATATGCAGGAGGCTGGTGCCGCATGTGACCTGGAACTGGCATATACCCTTGCGGACGGCCTTGAATACCTCCGCACCGGCATTAAGGCAGGGCTTGATATTGATGCCTTTGCCCCGAGAATTTCATTTTTCTGGGCTGTGGGAATGAATCATTTTATGGAAATTGCCAAGATGAGGGCAGCCAGGATGCTGTGGGCGAAAATTGTCAGGGAGTTCCATCCCAAAAATCCTAAATCACTGGCCTTACGTACACACTGCCAGACTTCAGGCTGGAGTCTCACCGAACAGGATCCTTTCAACAATATTGGAAGAACCTGCATTGAAGCAATGGCGGCTGCACTTGGACATACCCAGAGCCTGCATACAAATGCACTCGATGAAGCAATCGCCCTTCCTACAGATTTCTCCGCCGGAATTGCCAGGAACACTCAGATATATCTCCAGAACGAGACAGAGATATGCAGGGCAGTTGATCCCTGGGCAGGTTCCTATTATGTTGAAACCCTGACTCACAATATTGCCCGCAGAGCATGGGATCACATAATGGAGGTAGATAATCTGGGAGGTATGGCTAAAGCTATCGGACTTGGAGTACCCAAGATGAGAATAGAGGAAGCTGCAGCAAGAGCCCAGGCAAAAATTGATTCAGGGACCCAGATAATAGTCGGGACCAACAGGTACAGGCTTGAAAAGGAAGATCCGCTTGAAACACTGGAAGTCGACAATACAACGGTCAGGGAGGCGCAGATAAAGAGACTGGCAAAGCTCCGTTCGGAACGGAATGAACAGGAATGTCAGGCTGCCCTGGATGCAATTACGGAATGCGTCAGCACCGGAAAAGGCAATCTTCTGGAATTTGCTGTAAATGCAGCTTCAAAAAGAGCCAGTCTGGGAGAAATAACTTATGCATGTGAAAAAATAGTCGGGAGGTACAAAGCAGTGGTACGGACAATATCAGGCGTTTATTCATCAGAGTATAAATCCGGGAAGGATTTTGAAGAAGCAAAGGCACTCGTTGCCAGGTTTGCCGCAAAAGAAGGACGGCAGCCAAGGATATTGATCGCCAAGATCGGCCAGGACGGGCACGATCGGGGTGCTAAAGTTGTTTCTACAGGGTATGCCGACATCGGTTTTGATGTCGATATCGGGCCTCTTTTCCAGACACCTGCTGAAACCGCAAGACAGGCGATGGAAAATGATGTCCATGTTCTGGGTGTTTCAAGTCTGGCTGGAGGTCATAAAACCCTTGTTCCACAGGTAATTGAGGAGCTGAAAAAGCACGGAAGAGAAGATATCCTGGTAATTGCAGGAGGAGTCATTCCTCACCAGGATTACCAGTTTCTATATGATTCAGGTGTCGCTGCAATATTCGGACCTGGTACATCTGTATCGAAAGCTGCAAGGCAGATCCTCGAAATCTTATTACGTTCTCTTGAATGAAGCTTAATAAATAAACCATACAATATTATAATCCCATGAAAAGACATGCTATATTTTTGTTATTTTTCCTTGTAATTATAACCGGATGCAAAACGAAACAGCCTCTGGCAGAAAAAAGCGCTGGTATAAAACAACCTGAAACCAAAGAAAAGATGACAGATTTCTCAGAACAGAGCACATGGCTGCTGGGCTATTTTCAGGCAGACCGGCTTAAAAAACCTCCATATTCAGAATGGTTTCAGAAAGGTTATGATGATTACCGGTTCAACACTGATGCTGTTAATAATTTAACAGACATCAACAAGGATAACCTGGCAATAAAGATCGTGATGGGCACCTGGTGCCCCGACAGTCGCAGGGAAGTGCCCCGGTTCATGCGTATTATGGATTTATGGAAATTTCCACCTGATAAAATTACCTTCATCGGTGTTGATGATTCAAAGCTCTCACCGGTAGGTGAATATGACCAGCTGGATATACAGAGAGTTCCGACTTTCATTTTTTATAAGAATAATATTGAAGTGGGACGCATCATTGAAAATCCGGTGACGTCTTTAGAGCAGGATATAGTTAATATTCTGACAAAGGAATGAAGAATATAAAACAATAACAATCATGGAAGAATCAAAAAACAATTCGGGACAGTCTCTGGGAATAGCAGCCCTGATTACGGCCATAATAACATTTGTGCTTGCCGTTATCCCATGTGTGGGGCTGATAGCAATCATCCCCGGGATCATTGCAATTGTGCTGGCATCGGTCGGGTTGTCGCAGGCAGCCAGGAATAACCAGCCACGCGGGGTGCTGTTAGCAGGACTTATAATCGGTATTATAGCCTCGCTTATTTCTTTCTCGCAGGTATTTGTGGCTGGTAAGATTGCTGATAAATTTCCCAAGAATATCGAGAAGATCGTAAACGATGTTCAGGAAAATGTAGTCAGAGACCTCGAGGATGCAAATGTTTCAATCAAAATTCAAAGTAACGGAGATACGGTGGAGATAAAAACCAGCTCAGGCAAGAAGAACCGCGAACAGATGCTGGAAGATCTCGAGAAAGGAACCACTCCTAATGATACAACGGACCGGAAAAAATAGCCAGACCATAAAATCAGTGGTTTTGCCCGGGAATGAAACGTACCTAATTATAAATTTAATTCTTGCCGGAGTAATACTTCTTGTTATACTTTACTCCGGTGTATTTTCTCCCGAAAATAACAATTACCCTGTTGCCTGTATACACGAAAAGCTGACAGGTGAACCGTGTGCTTCATGTGGACTCTCACACAGTTTCTCCCTGATAATCAGGGGCAAAATCAGCGAAGCTTATAAATGGAATGAGAACGGCATGCGGGTATTCATTTTTTTCGTTGCCCAGCTGTTTTTAAGATTATCATTCTCAAGGATTTATATTAAATACCCGGACAACAGGAAACAGCTGATACTTTTCGATATTTCAGGTTCAATATTCATTTTTCTGATAGCATTTATGCCCTTTATTATAGCCATAATCAAATGGCTGTGAACAGGTTCTTCATTCATCTGTACTGTTAAGAAGGTCATAAAGAAGGTGGCTTTCAAATCCTCTGGAAAGGCCGAACCTGAGAAGTTTCCCCTTAAGGTCAAACAGATTTTTTGCTTTTACTGATTTTCTGTGAGAGTGAATTATTTCTCTCAAGGTCCTTATATATAATTCATCATCAATGCTTTCAAGCGCATGGCGGATTAAATCACCGGGTATGGATTTTGATTTCAGATGCGCGGCAATCTTAACCTTTCCCCATTTATTACCGGTGAATTTATCTTTTACAAAAGCCTCTGTATACCTTGCTTCGTTCAGGAAATTTTCTTTTATAAGAGTGCCCAGGATTCTTTCAGTGTCGTTTTCCCCGGCACCCCATGCCAACAGTTTTGTCCTGATATCTGCGGTACAGTATTCACGTCGTGAACATAGTGCCATCGCCCTTGAAAGAGCACTTTTATAAAAAGTGGAATCAGCCATCACGTTTTCCTTTTGCGATCCTGTCCCGGCCATTGAGATCTTTAATAATTTCAACTCCTGAGAAGCCGTATGAATGAAGCAGGTCTGCCACAGCGCTTCCCATTTTTTCATTTATTTCAAAATAAATTTTGCCTCCCCTGTTCAGGATTTTATCAGCAAGCAGGAGGATAGCCCTGTAATGGATAACAGGATCGGAATCCGGAACAAAAAGCGCCTCATGCGGTTCAAAATCAATAACATTTACTGCGATCTCTTTTTTTTCTGAATTGCAGATATAGGGCGGATTGCTGATTATGATATCAATACCGGGAAATAAACCAGGATCCACATTAAACATATCTGCTTTGAGAAATTGTACTGAAGCATTATTCTCCAAAGCGTTTTCTTTTGCCAGGCTGATTGCTCCTGAAGAAATATCTATACCTGTAACTTTAGCCCCTGGCAAATTGATGGCAAGTGCTATTGCAATACAACCTGAACCTGTTCCAACATCAAGGATGGAGCCTGTGAAACCCTTGTTCTCTTTAATTGCCAGGTCCACCAGTTCTTCAGTTTCAGGCCGCGGTATAAGTACATCACCATTCAGTCTTATGCGGCAGTTATAAAAGCTCGTCTCACCAAGGACATATTGAAGGGGTTTACCCCTTTTAAGCTCCCTGCAAATCCTGGTAATCATATTTGAATACTTCTGCCGGACAGTGGTTTCCGGCAGAGCCAGGTAATGCAACTTTGGGAGCCCAAGTATAGTCTTGATAATAATACCTGATATCGCGTTTATTTCCGGTTCGGGGTAGAGCTCGCTGAGCTCTGCCGACAGATAGAGCCTGATATCCTTTATTGTTCGTATCTTGATGGACATTTCTCAAAATTAGCATTTTCAGGAAAATGGCGGAAAAGAGCCATATCAAATTCATGCAAAGATGTCTCGACCTGGCCGGAAAAGCAGCAGGGATGACATATCCCAATCCTCTTGCAGGCTGTGTAATAGTCCATGGTGACTTGATAATCGGCGAAGGATATCATCGGAAAGCAGGAAGTGATCATGCAGAGGTAATTGCTGTTAACTCAGTATCAGATCATAACCTGTTGAAGGACTCAACGCTGTATGTAAACCTTGAACCATGTTCTCATTTCGGCAGAACTCCTCCCTGTGCTGATATGATTATCTCAAAAGGCATCCGGAAAGTTGTCGTCGGCACTATTGACACGAGCGGAAAGGTTTCCGGCAGGGGAGTTGCAAAGCTCAGGGATGCAGGCTGCCAGGTAGTATCCGGAGTGCTGGAAGACAAATGCCGCTGGATCAACAGAAGGTTTTTTACATTCAATGAAAAAAAAAGGCCTTATATTATCCTAAAGTGGGCACAGAGTGCGGATAGATTCCTGGATTATACAAGGAAGAAAGACCATCTGAACAAACCAGTCTGGATCACAGGCGAAGCAGAAAGGATTCTTGTACATAAGTGGCGCACAGAAGAGCAGGCAATACTTGCCGGTGCAGGCACCATACGGGCAGATAATCCTTTGTTGAACGTCAGAGTCTGGAAGGGAAAGGATCCGGTCAGGATAATTCTGAGCAGCTCAGGGCTTATAAGTGCCGAAGCAGCACTGTTCCGGCAAGAGGGTCGTAATATAGTATTTACGCAAAATGCTGATGCAGAATTTGATAACTCGGAAATTGTGAAGCTGGATTCAGGAAAAAATTCCGAATCGCAGGTCCTTGAATACCTCTTTGCCTCAGATATTCAATCAGTGATTATTGAAGGAGGGGCAGATGTTCTGAGACAATTTATTTCAACGGGATTATGGGATGAAGCCAGGATTTTTAATGGTTTGGAAAACTTTAAGGAAGGGGTTAAAGCCCCTGAGATAACAGGTAAAATGGTATCACATATCAGATTCAGCAGGAGCGTTCTTGACCAGATTTTGAATAAGTCTTCCGGGTTCGCCTGCGGGATTGATAATTACAATAAATATTTTTAATTTTGATAGTTGATAAACCGCTCAATAAGAAAGTTATGAATAAGCGAATGTTATTTCTGATAACCCTGATGGCTATCACATCGATCGTCATTAACGGGCAGAATGGAAAGAAGTATTCCAAGGCCGGGAAAGAATTAGTAGCCAGTATGAAATATGAAGATGCACTGGCCCAGTTCAATTATGCGATCACTGCAGAGCCTTCAAACGCTGATTATTATTGCGCCCGGGGTGATGCATATGAAGCACTTTCAAAATTCAATGATGCAAGAGCCGATTTTGAAAAGGCAATAGTATTCGCACCTAAAAATGTTAATGCCCATATCAGTCTTGGATCTGTTTGCAACAAGCTTGGAAATTTCCAGGAAGCATTGACCAGCCTGAACCGGGCCTCCGGGCTTGATAAGAGGAATCAGGCAGTTTATCCGGAAAAGGTAATTGCCCTGTTTGGCCTTGAAAGGTATGACCAGGCTCTCAGAGCTTCTGATACAGCCCTGATTATCAAGGATCTCCCAATGGACTATTACTGGAGAGGCAAGATTTATATTAAGCTCAATAATGATGTTTATGCAAGAAAAGAGCTTGAAAAAGCTATCTTAAAGAATAAATATCTTGTAGAACCCAGACTCCTGCTCTCCGAACTCCTTCTGAGAAATAATGATTCCCAGGGGGCGCTTGACCAGTGCAATGAAATCATCAGGAATGATGACAGGAATACCGATGCATATATGATGAGGAGCAAGGTTTATAAAAAGAATTTTGATTATCCCAACGCCATCAACGATATCTCCAAAAACATCATGATAGCGCCAAATAATCCTGATTTCTACTTTGCTCGCGGTCAATGCTACCAGGAGTTTAACCAGCATACAAATGCCATCAATGATTTTTCGAAGTATATTTCTCTCAAGCCTGACGTTCCGGAAGCATATTTCGCAAGAGCCAAATCGTATGAAGAGATTATGAATTACGATAAGGCAATGGAAGATTATAACAAAATTACTGTTCTGTCGGAGTTTAACCAGGAGGCCCGTAAATTGCTCAAGGGTTCCCAGGAGAGGCTCTATGAGCTCAACAGGGAGGCTGTTTCACCGGAAGTTACTTTAGTCAGCCCGGTACCGGTTAAGGATACCGTTGAAATCAAAGGGGATAACAACACCCTCCTCATTACCGGAAAAATTTTGGACAAAAGCAAAATCAAATCCTTTACTATTAATAATGAACCTGTAACAATAGCAGAGAAAAACGGACAGTACGAATTTCTTTCCAATATAAATGTTGGCGGTGTTAACAAAATAACTCTGGTAGCCCGCGATGATTATGATAATGAGAAATCCATAACATACTCTCTCAAGCGTACAGAAATAATGCCTCCTGTTATAACCATAGTTGCGCCATATACCACAGACGACAACCAGATAAATCTTGATAAAAATTCGCAATTGCTTTCTCTCCAGGGAAGAATTTCCGATGAAAGCAAAATAAAATCAATCTTTATTGACGGGGTGACTGCCAGCTATCCGGTAAACGAGCTGAATCCTACTTTCACCGCAACAGTTGACATCCTTAATAAAAGCAGGATAGTTGTTGAGGCTGAGGATATGTATGGCAACCGCCGGTCAACTGAATTCGCCCTTAACAGGGATGGTGCCACACTGGCTGAAAATAATCCTATGGGAAAAACGTGGGTCGTCTTTATCGAAAATTCTAATTATTCAACCTTTGCAAGTCTCGATGGACCGGTAAAGGATATTAACCTGATGAGCAGGGCATTCGGTAATTACCAGATACACCAGGTCATTACAAAACAAAATATGACTAAAGCTGAGATGGAAAGATTTTTCTCAATTGAGCTGCGCGACCAGATAAAATCAAACCAGGTCAAATCTTTACTTATATGGTATGCCGGACACGGGAAGTTTATAAATGATGTCGGATACTGGATACCGGTTGATGCCAGGCGCGATGACGAATTCACATATTTCAATTTAAATTCACTGAGGGCATCAATGGAAACCTATCTCACCTATTTAACACATACTCTGGTAGTTACTGATGCATGTGAATCAGGTCCCAGCTTTTACCAGGCAATGCGGTCCGATCTCAAAAAGAGAAGCTGTGGCGACTGGCAGGCAACCCAGTTCAAATCCTCTCAGGTATTTTCATCGGCAGGCTATGAACTTGCAGTTGATGATTCGCAGTTTACACGGACTTTTGCCAATGCTCTGACAAACAATCCCAATGCATGTATACCCATAGAAGAGATAGTTGCCAAGGTGTCAACAGCAGTTGGTGACAATAATCAGCAAAAGCCGAAATTTGGGAAAATTACAGGGTTGAAAGACGAGGACGGAACATTCTTTTTTATTTCCAGATAGGCTTTTTACCGCGAGCATGACCGTTTGAAATAATTATGGATGAAGACCTTTCATGCAGGTCCCATTTAGCCTTTATAATATTTTTTCGGATGAACAATAAAATTCTGTCCAGAGCTAAGGTTATCAGGAACCTGACCCTGACGACCTTATTTTTTGTGCTTTGTTACAATATGGTGCAGGCACAGACATATTTCTTTGAAAAATATGGAGTTGAACAGGGATTGAGCTCTTCCAAAGTGTACTCCATTATCCAGGATAGAAATGACTGGATATGGCTTGGAACTGAGAGCGGAGTTAGCAGATTCGGGGGATCACAATTCGAAAACTTCTCATCAGCTAACGGGCTGGCAGGAGGAGGAGTTTACAGTATGACAGAAGATTCCACCGGAAGAATATGGTTCGGGCATCTGAATGGTGGACTGAGCATTTATGACGGCACTAAGTTCCTGAAGGTGAAATTCGACTCATTAAACCTGACTGGTGATGTGACTAGTATCAAACAAACAGGGAAATTCATCTGGATCACTACCATAAGCAACGGAGCAATCAGGTTTCCTTTTCCTGAATCAGGAGATACCCTGCTGACCGCAAAGCAATATAGTGGTAAAGATGGACTCAGTGATCAGGTTTCATCATCATTTCTAAGCAAGAATAAAGACCTGTATTGTGTTGATCCTAATGCCGGGATCAAAAGATATAACCCGGGTAATGATAAGTTCGAAAACTACAGCCCTCCGGGATTCCCTAAATATTTCAGTGTCATTTACATGTTCGAAGATTCGAAAGGAGATACCTGGTTCGGTACGCATAACGGAGGTCTCTACAGGCAGATTGGATCTACTGGTGAAATGAAGGTTTATGATTACCGGGACGGACTGGCAAAGAATCTGGTAACATTTATAACTGAGGATTACAGGGGAAATATCTGGGTCGGAACCTGGGGAGGCGGGATAACCGTATTTTCCGGAGAAAAAATGAGGATCTATAACAAGTCGAACGGACTTGAAGCCACTTCAATTCACTGGATACTCGAGGACCACGAAAAAAACATGATAATTGCTGACCAGTATAACGGTATAAGCATTTTCAAAGGTGATCATTTCACCTCTTTTGAGGATCCGGAAATGCTTCCTGATAAAAGTGTCTTTGCTGTTAACCAGGATATGTCTGGCCGGTATTGGTTCGGTACAAATGCAGGTATATCGGTCTATGATCCCCGGGCTCAGGAAAATAAACAGGTTCAGATTTTCAACAATGAAAAGAATTCCATAGGTAATAAGATACGTTTTATAAAATCCGATCAGCATGGAGACATCTGGATAGGAACTGAGGGTTCAGGGATCTCAAAATATGACCTCAAATCAGGAAGGTTTGTTTATGATACCCGGATCAATGGTTTATTGCACCACCAGGGAATTATTACTGCTTTTGAGATTGACAGGCAGAACAGGCTGTGGATAGGGAATATGGACAGGCTCGTGGTATGGGATGATGCAAAACAGGAAGCCTTAACCTTTACCCAGGCATCCGGACTGGCGGGAAACTGGATAAAAGTCCTCTACTGCGATAAGGATAATAATATATGGATAGGTTCGGAGCAGATGAGCGGACTTACAAAATATGATGCCGTAACACGGAAATTCAGCATTATTAATATTGGTGAAGGAAATATCCCGCAGACAATAACCCAGACACCTGATTCCCGGATATGGATTGGCACAACGAGCGGACTATTTTGCATTCAGAATGATGCGGTTTCAATGACTCTGAATGAGAAGTCCGGCCTGCTTTCAAACAATATAAAACTGCTTCAGCCTGAAGGGGATAAATATCTTTATATCGGTACCAATTACGGGCTGGACAGGTATAATCTTACAGATAGCACTATTGCAACATTTTCAAAAAGAAGCGGTTTCCAGGGTATTGAGGCTTCACTAAATGCTTCAGTAAAAGACTCTGAAGGAAATCTTTGGTTCGGAACTGCTAATGGTGTAACCCGGCTTAGTCCGGCGCTAATGCCTCCTTACGACATAAAGCCAAGGGTCCATATCAGCAATCTCGATGTGAACGGCAACCACCGGATTATGCTCAGCAATATGAAGCTTAATTATAAGGAGAACACCATACTATTCTATTTTTATACGGTTTCGCTGATCGATCCCGATGCTGTTAAATATAAAGTAATGCTCCGGGGATTTGATACTGACTGGAAGCCTGAAAGCAACCTTACCCAGAAGGATTATTCACTTTCACCGGGACATTATACTTTCAGGATTATGGCTTCGAATGCCTATGGTTACTGGAATGAGGAGCCTGTCGAGTTTTCTTTTGTCATTAAGCCTCCCTTCTACCAGACTCCATGGTTCATTGCCCTGTGCCTGATCATTGCCACCATTGGTGTTATAGCGTATATTAAAATCCGGGAACGGAATCTCATAAGAGAAAAAAAGATACTTGAAGCAAAAGTTGCTGAGAGAACTGCCGAAGTAGTTCAGAAAAGCATGGAGATTGAAGGCAAAAACAGGGATATAACAGCAAGTATAAGATATGCAGAACGGATTCAAAGGGCAATGTTGCCAAGAGAGGATACCTTCCATGAGACATTTGTCCTTTATATGCCGAAGGATATTGTCAGTGGTGACTTTTACTGGATGTATGAAATCGGGAATCTGCAATTTATTGCTGCATGCGATTGCACCGGTCATGGTGTTCCGGGTGCATTTATGTCCATCATCGGGCATAATTCACTGAATAAAATTGTAAGAGAATACGGCATTACCAGGCCGGGGGAAATCCTTGACCAGCTGAATGCCGAGGTGACCAAAGCTCTGATGCACAGACATGAAGAAACGATAAACGACGGCATGGACCTGGCACTTATTGCATTCAACAGGAAAAACTTCACTCTCGAATTTGCCGGTGCCTATAATCCATTATATCTTGTGAGAAAAGGTGAAATATTTACCTATAAAGGAGACAGGTTTCCTATCGGTATGTCTTCGCTGCATCCGAGAAAAGCCTTTAGCAACAAAAATGTCCAGATTGAACCAGGTGACATGATATACATGGGTTCGGATGGTTATGCCGATCAGTTTGGTGCAATTGCCTCTAAGAAATATAAATCGGGAAATGTAAAAAAACTTTTGTGCGAGATATGGAATCTTCCTATATCTGAACAGCGGGACAGGCTTCAGAAGGAGATTCTGCACTGGAAAGGGGCACTTCCCCAGGTTGACGACATTATGTTTGTCGGAACGAAGATCCCTGAACACTAGATCTTGGCAATCTTCCGCCACTCTTCATTACCCTTTTCCTTGTTATTGAGTTCGGCAATGACCTCTTCGGGGGTATTTACAATTTTCCAGATGCCCTTATGCTCTGATCTCAGAAAGTGGTTATCTACCATATTATCAAGGAAATCCATCAGTGAGTTATAGTAACCAAGAGTATTAAGTATAATTATTGGTCCGTCAAAAAGGCTCAGTTGTTTCAGCGTTATTGCTTCAGTAAGTTCCTCAAGTGTGCCTACTCCACCGGGCAATGCAACTACTGCATCAGAGAGGGCAAACATTTGCTTTTTCCTTTCTCCCATGTCTTCGGTGACTATCATCCGTGTAAGCCCCTTGTGACCCCATCCTTCTTCTTTCATAAACCCCGGAATGACCCCCGTTATTTTTCCCCCGTTTTTGAGAACAGCATCAGCAAGTTTTCCCATAAGGCCTATACCGCCGCCTCCAAATACTACATGAAAGCCAGATCCTGCAAGAAGTGATCCCAGCTTCTCTGCAGTCAATCCGAACTCACTGTTTATTCTGCTGCTTGAGGAGGCAAATATACAGATAGTCATTTTTATCAGTTAAAAAAAGCCGTGCCTGGTTTACTGCACGGCCATGAACTTGAATATTATTAATTATAAAAGTGCATTTAGCTTGCTCAGAAAACTGCTTTTCGGAACTGCTCCGACCTGTTTGTCAGCAATCTTTCCCTCTTTAAAATACAAAACAGTCGGGATATTTCTGATACCATACCTGGCTGTTACCTCAGGGCTGTTATCCACATCACATTTCACTACCACCGCTTTCCCTGAATACTCTGCTGATATTTCATCAATTATAGGGGCAATTATCCTGCACGGACCGCACCATTCTGCCCAGAAATCAACTATAACAGGTTTGTCAGCCTTCACCACAACATCATCAAAGTTGCTGTCATTTACTTCTAATGCCATATTTAATAATTTATTATTTGTAAATTAATCCGGTGCAAAAATAGCTAATTAACTTTATATTCAATACCCGGATGATCATCGAGATATGAAATAAATTCATTATTGAGCCTTACCCGCATTGTACGCGAGAACATCGGAAGTGAGATCTTATCGTCCGGATCGAGGAACAGGAATTTAAGCTCCGTATCCCCTTTGTTCTCCCTGATCAGGGCCTTAAGCTCTTCGATCATTTCGGAATTGATATTCTCGGGATTTAATTTCAGTGTTATGCTTTTTATCAGCTCATCCTTTACACTTGAAAGCAGGTTGATTTTCCTAATACTGAACTCCAGCTCGTCATCCCTGAATTTCCTTTTCTGGACTTTTCCCCTGACGAGAAGATAATAACCTGTAAAAAAGAACTTGCTGTTATCAATATAATCTTTGTCAAATGTCATGAACCTGAACGAATCTGTATAATCCTGCAGGGTAAAGGAACCATAAGGCTTGCCGTTTTTCCCGATACCGTTTTTCGTGTCGGTGACAATTCCGGCAACAAATACCTCACGGTCAAGATAATCACGGAGGTTTTGAAGCTCTGCCAGGGTGGCGGTAGCAAAAGTATTTATCTCCAGCCTGAAATCATCAAGGGGATGAGATGAAAGATAAATGCCGATAACCTCTTTTTCCCTGTTAAGTTTTTCAAGTTTTGGCCAGTCGGGACATGATGATGGATCAGGCTTTATAAGGTCGAAACCTCCCGACTCGCCGAAAAGGCTGTGCTGGTTTGAATGCCTTATGGTTTTGGCGTTGTTCCCATACCTGATGAGGCTTTCAATGAAGCTTGAACCTTTCGTGTCGAGAGCAAAATACTGCGCCCTTATTAATTCCTTGAAACAGTCAAACGCCCCGGCAACAGTCATTGCTTCGAGGTTCTTTTTATTGAGGGAGTTAAGGTTGACCCTTTCAACCAGGTCATAAATATTCTTATAAAGCCCGTTTTTTTCTCTTTCTTCAATAAGCTGAAGTACAGCGCTTTCCCCTACTCCCTTTATAGCTCCAAGACCAAATCTGATATTCCCGTCCTTATTTACCGTGAACTTGACATAGCTCTCATTGACATCGGGCCCGAGGACTTCCATTCCCATCCTCCTGGTCTCATCCATAAAGGTGGTTATCTTTTTTATGTCATTTATATTACGGCTGAGAACAGCAGCCATGAATTCTGCAGGATAGTGAGCCTTCAGGTAACCGGTCTGGTATGCAATGAGTGCATAGCAGGTAGAATGTGATTTATTGAAAGCATACTGGGCAAAAGCTTCCCAGTCAGACCATATTTTGCTTACGATATTCTCCCCATACCCGTTTTTAGCGCATCCCTCAATAAACTTTAACCTCATCTCATCCATGATGGATTTTTTCTTCTTGCCCATTGCTTTACGGAGCGAATCAGCTTCTCCTTTTGTAAATCCGGCAAGCTCCTGCGACAGAAGCATTACCTGCTCCTGGTACACTGTGATCCCATATGAATCATTAAGGTATTTCTCCATGACCGGCAGGGTATATTCGATCTTTTCCTGGCCATGCTTCCTTTTGATGAATTTCGGGATATATTCCATCGGTCCCGGACGGTAGAGCGCATTCATTGCAATAAGATCCTCGAACCTGTTTGGCTCAAGCTCTCTCAGGTATCTTTTCATTCCTGTCGATTCAAACTGGAAGATACCGGTCGTCTCACCGTTACTGAACAATTCGAAAGTCTTATTATCATCGAGCGGAAGATCTTCTATGTTTATCTCAATGCCTTTCGACTTTTTAATGTTGTCTGTTGCATCCCTGATAATAGACAAAGTCTTCAATCCCAGGAAATCCATTTTCAAAAGGCCGACCGATTCAACCTGGCTGCCGTCATACTGGGTGGCATAGAGCTCGGTATCCTTGGCTGTGCAAAGCGGGATATAATTATCGAGAGAATCTTTTCCTATGATTATACCGCAAGCGTGGACACCCGTCTGCCTGACAGAACCTTCGAGAACCTCAGCATATTTAAGTGTTTGTGATATTAGCTTGTTTGGTGATTCCCTTTCTTTTGCCAGTTCGGGAACCTCTGCATATGCCTGAGTGAGAGTCACTCCGGGCCTCTCAGGAACCAGCTTGGCCAGACGGTCAGCATCCGGAAGAGGAAGCTTTTGCACCCTGGCAACATCGCGGATTGCCATTTTAGCAGCCATTGAACCGAATGTTATAATATGAGCAACCTTATCGTGGCCATATTTATTGACAACATATTTCAACACCGATTCCCTGCCGTCTTCATCAAAATCAATATCTATATCCGGAAGCGATATCCTGTCGAGGTTGAGAAATCTTTCAAAAAGTAATCCATATTTAATCGGGTCTATATCGGTGATCCTGAGACAGTATGCCACAGCAGATCCGGCGGCAGATCCTCTGCCAGGGCCAACCGAGACTCCCATCTCCCTTGCTGCATTAATAAAATCCTGGACTATCAGAAAATATCCGGGAAATCCCATCCGGGCGATCATCTGAAGTTCAAAATCGAGCCTGTCGTTCTGCTCCGGGGTAAGATCTCCCCATCTCTCCTTTGCACCTTTATAGGTCAGGTACCGGAGGTATTCATCCTTATCCTTGTGGCCCTCGGGAAGCTCAAAATCAGGCATGATAGGATCATGATCAAGCTTATATTTCTCTACTTTAGCCACAACCCCGGCGACATTATCGACAGCTTCAGGAATGTCGCTGAAGATCTCCCTCATTTCTTCCTCGGTTTTTACATACTCCTGCTTTGAATATCTCAGCCTGTCGGGGTCGTCAATGTCCTTGGCTGTATTTATGCAGATAAGCCTGTCATGGGCTTCGGCATCCTCAGCATTGATAAAGTGAACATCATTGGTAGCTATAAGTTTGACCTTATATTTTACAGAAAACTTTTTCAGCACTTCAATTACCTTCTGCTGAAGAGGGAAGGCTGTCCTGTCAGCCTCCGGATCATGGGTCTCATGGCGCATCACCTCGAGGTAGAAATCTTCGCCAAAGATGTCGAGGTAGCTTCGGAGTGCAGCTTCCGCCCCTTCAATAGTGCCGTGAAGTATCTCATCCTGTATCTCGCCTGCCAGACATGCCGATGATGCCATTAGTCCTTCATGGTGCTTTGCCAGCAGTTCCTTGTCGATGCGGGGTTTATAATAAAAGCCTTTTATCCAGGCAGTTGATACAAGCTTAATAAGGTTTTTATAGCCTGTAAGATTTTTAGCGAGAAGAATAAGATGATCGCCGGAACGGTCCTCTTTACCGGTCACTTCTGCCATTGACCTTCTGGCGACATAAATCTCACATCCTATGACAGGTTTTATACCTTTTTTGACTGCAGCTGAATGAAACTCTTTTACACCGAACATATTCCCGTGATCAGTAATGGCAAGAGCCTCCATCCCCAGCGATTTCACCTTTTCAATAATGTGGGAAATGCTTGATGCGCCATCCAGAATAGAGTATTGAGTATGAACATGCAGATGAGTAAAAACAGCCATAAAAAGGAGATAAATTATTTAAGGTTGGTACGCAAAATTAGGTAAAAATGGGTTAATATTTGTAATAATATTTTTGATTTTGCTGGCCAGGGAATCCACTATGTTATCAATGAGATTGTTTGGTATCAGAAATTAATTATCTTTGCACCCACAAATTAAAACAGGTTAAATAAAAGCGTAAAAAATTAATGGCAGTTAAAATCAGATTAGCTAGGAAAGGCCGCAAAAAACTGGCCTATTACCACATTGTGGTAGCAGATAGCAGGTCGCCACGGGATGGCAGATATATTGAAAAGATCGGAAAATACAATCCGCTCACTAACCCCGCCACAATCGAACTTGATTTCGATAAGGCTCTCGGTTGGCTGCATAATGGCGCATTGCCCACTGAAACATGCAGGGCTATCCTGTCTTATAAAGGTGTTCTGATGAAAAAACATCTTCTTGAAGGTGTTAAGAAAAATGCTTTTGATGAAGCAGAAGCCACAAGGCGTTTTGAAGAGTGGATGAAGCAGAATGAAGCAAAAATTGAAGCTAAACGGTCAGGTCTTGAAAAGTCAAAGGATGATGAGCTTAGCTCAATGCTGGCCGCTGAAAAGAAAGTAAATGAAGCCAGAGCCGCAAGACTGGCTAAAAAACAAGCCGAACTTGCTGCAAAAGAAGAAGCTGCAAGCAAACCGGAGGCTGCTGCTGAAGAAGTTGCACCCCGGGCCGAGGATGCTGCTGCTCCACAGGCACCGGAATCAGCACCCTCAGCGCAGGATACCAGCACCCCGGCCGGTGACGAATTACCCGGACCGGTTGCAGAAGAGAAACCACAGGAATAGTTGAAGAGTCATAAGGATCTGTGATCCAATGGCTTATAAAGCTCAAATATTGCTTGGGACTATCACGAAAGCACACGGCTTCGAAGGTGGCGTTTCAATCAGACTGGAAAAAAACTTTATAGAAAATGTACCTGAAATAGAATCGGTTTTCCTCGAAATTGAGGGGAAACCGGTTCCATTTTTTATTGCCTTACAGGATTATCCGGGAGGTGACGTCGTCAGGTTGAAATTTGACGGATTTGATAATGTCCATAAGGTGAAGGAATTCAGTGGCTGCAGTGTATTCCTGACATCGGGTGTAGAAAAAACCAGGCCCGGAAAAGATATCAGGAACTTTATAGGATTTAAGGTTTATTCGTTCGACAATAAGAGAATCGGTACAATAGAAGAGCTTTTCGAAAATCCCGGACAAATACTTATTAATGTCAGTACTGACAAGGGAAAGAAGATATTAATCCCGTTCCATAAAAACCTCATCGTCAGGGTTGACAACAGGAAAAAAACCATTAAAATGGATCTCCCTGAAGGGTTGGAGGATCTGAACAGGTAAAAGCATAGTCTCACATCCCAAAACATGTGATATATCATATTTTACGTATTCAAGTTGTAGTTACTTTTGTACTGTTAATTAATTAACAATATGATCGATCTTTCCTGTAAGTATCTTGGTTTACAATTAAGGAACCCGCTGATTGTCGGCAGTTCCGGATTGACCTCCTCGCTCGAAAACCTGAATACAATTTCCAGGCTGGGAGCAGGCGCTGTGGTCCTCAAATCTGTATTTGAAGAGCAGATAAAATTTGAGGCCGGAAAACTTATTGAATCTGATCAGCAGGATATCAGACCATGGAATGAGGCTTTTCAGGAAATAGTCAGCAAGGCAGAATCTTATTATGACGAAGCATACAATTACCTTACCAGCTATGCCGAGGAGCATACACTTATAAAATACCTTACTTTTATCAGGGAGGCAAAAAAATCTATCGATATCCCTGTAATTGCCAGCATAAACTGCAATTCACAATACGACTGGCAATATTTTGCAAAACGTATTCAGGAGGCAGGGGCTGATGCCCTGGAACTGAATATATATCTGTTGCCTTCTGATTTTGAAAAAGGAGGGCAGGAAATTGAAAGAGTTTATTTTGATATAATAAAAGAGGTCAGAAAATATGTGACAATTCCGGTCGCAATTAAAACCGGTTACTACTTTTCAAGCCTGGCAAAGACTCTTGTCGAATTATCCGAAACCGGAATTGCAGGACTGACTCTGTTCAACAGGCCATATAATCCTGATATTGACATAGATCAACTTCAGGTAAATGCTTCGAATATGTTAAGCAACGAGACAGAATATACCAACACCCTCCGGTGGGTGGCAATTCTATGCGGAAGGGTCAGATGCGATATTGCCGCCTCGACAGGCATACATAATCACCAGGCTGTTATCAAGCAGCTGCTCGCCGGCGCTGATGCAGTTCAGATGGCCTCAGTATTTTATAAATATGGTTTTGATGTTTTGCCCGGAATCATAAGCGGGCTGGAACTCTGGATGACCAGGCACAGCTTCACTAAGATTTCTGATTTCAGAGGTATGTTAAGCAAAAAGAATATTAAAAATCCGGCATCCTATGAACGCGTTCAGTTTATAAAGCTTTTTTCAGGACTGGAATAATTAAGTAATTAAAAAATCACTATGTCCCATTCAGCAACAATGATCGAAAAGGATACGCTGGCATATCACATCGAAAAAGCAATTGATGTTCCTGCAAGGAAATGCTATCAGTGCGGGAAGTGCTCTGCAGGCTGCCCCGTTGCAGGGGAAATGGATCTGCCTCCAAGCATGGTCATGCGTTATCTGCAGACAGAAACCCGGGCAAATGATGAAAAGCTTCTAAGGTCATATTCGATCTGGCTCTGTGTTACCTGCGAAATGTGTCTTGGCCGCTGCCCTATGGAAATAGATATTCCGTCAGTCATGGATTTTCTCAGGCAAAGGTCTCTCAGGGAGAAAAAGGTGAATCCAAAAGCAAAAAAAATAATTGCATTTCATAAATCATTCCTTAACTCCATCCGGCTCACCGGAAGGCTTTTTGAATTTGGACTGACAATGGATTATAAACGCCGGACGCTGACTCTCATGCAGGATATACCTCTTGCCCCGAGGATGATTTCGAGAGGTAAGCTGCATTTCATACCTGAAATAATAAAAGGGAAATCACACATTGGTAAGATTTTCAGGAAGACAAAATAAAAAAGAAGATACAGATGAAAACTGGAATATATCCGGGATGCTCGTTAAACGGTTCTGCCCGCGACTACAATGAATCTGTCCTTGCCCTGGCCGAAGCTTTCGGACTGGACCTTGAACAGGTCCCGGACTGGAACTGCTGCGGGGCGACCGCTGCACATAACCTGAACAAGGAATTATCGCTGGCACTTCCTGCACGCATTCTTTCACTTGCAGAACAGAACGGCATGGATGAGATTGTTGTTCCATGCGCAGCTTGTTATAACAGGCTTACCGTTACCCGGACCGAGCTGAAAAAAGATCCGGAGCTTAAAAACAAGGTGAGCGGGATACTGGAGATGGATTATAAAGGCACATCCTCAATAATAAATGTGGTGGAGTGGATCGATAAATACATTATCCCCGGACTGGAAGGGAAAATAACCAAACCTTTCAATCATAAAGTAGCCTGTTATTATGGTTGTCTTCTGGTAAGACCATATAAGGTGCTGGGTTATGACAGGCCGGAAGATCCGCAGAGCATGGACCTGGTAATGAGCAAGATAGGAGCAACACCCATCTATTACCCGTTTAAGACCGAATGCTGCGGAGCGGGGTTTTCAATTTCACGTACCGATATTGTTTCACAGTTATCAGGCAAAATAATCGAAGATGCTGAAAGCCGGGGTGCTGAGGCAATAATGGTAGCCTGCCCTATGTGCCATTCAAATCTTGATATGAGGAGAAATGATATTAATAAATACTGGGGGAAGGAATTTACCATTCCTGTATTATTTATAACCCAGGCAATCGGACTGGCTATCGGGTTATCGCCTGAAAAGGTGGGACTTAAAAGGCATTTTGTTGAAGTTAAAATAAGTTGAAGGAAATAAATTATATAGAATGGCAAGAATAGGTGTTTTTATTTGTCATTGCGGTGAAAATATCAGTGCTACGGTAGACTGTGTGAAGGTTGCGGAAACAACCGGGAATTTGCGACATGTCAGTTTTAGCACTGACTATAAGTATATGTGTTCCGATCCAGGACAAACACGTATCAAGGAGGCAATTAAAGAGCATAATCTGACAGGTGTGGTTGTCGCAGCATGCTCCCCGCGTATGCATGAACCTACCTTCCGGAGGGCATGTGCCGAAGCAGGATTGAATCCATTCCTCTGCGAAATGGCAAATCTTCGTGAACATTGTTCCTGGGTCCACGAAAAAAATGATATAACTACTGAGAAAGCAATAGATATTGTAAGAACTCAGGTGGAAAAGGTAAAGCTTAATCATGCTCTCCAGCCCATCAAAGTTCCTGTGACCAAAAAGGCGCTCGTAATCGGAGGAGGCATTGCCGGTATCCAGGCAGCACTCGATATAGCAAACACCGGGCATAAAGTTGTAATGGTTGAAAGGTCGCCATCAATAGGCGGCCATATGTCACAGCTTTCAGAGACATTCCCCACCCTCGACTGTTCCCAGTGTATCCTTACGCCCCGGATGGTTGAGGTTGCCCAGCATCCGAATATAACATTATATACCTATGCAGAAGTTGAAAGCGTTGAAGGATTTATCGGTAATTTCAAAGTGAAGGTCCGCAAAAAAGCCAAAAGCCTCGATGAAAAAGTATGTACAGGATGTGGTTTGTGTACCACCAAATGTCCCCAGAAAAAGATACCCAATGAATTTGAGCAGGGTATGGGAATGCGTCCCGCAATATACATCCCATTTCCGCAGGCCGTTCCCAATAAACCAGTGATCGACAGGGAGCATTGCACCTATTATATTAAAGGTAAATGCAAGGTTTGCGAGATAGTCTGCCCGACCAAAGCTATCCGCTTCGATCAGGCTGATGAGATCCTTGACCTTGATATCGGGGCAATTGTTATCGCAACCGGATTTGATATAAAACATGCTGATTTCTTTCCTGAATACGGTTATGGTAAATATAAGGATGTGATCGACGGCCTCCAGTTTGAGAGGTTAGCTTCTGCTTCAGGTCCGACTTCAGGAGCTATTCTGAGACCTTCCGACGGGCAGGTTCCCAAAAACATTGTCTTTGTTGCCTGCGCGGGTTCACGCGATCCGGCAAAGGGGATTGAGTATTGCTCAAAGATCTGCTGCATGTACACAGCCAAGCATGCTATGCTCTATAAACATAAAGTACATGACGGGAATGCCTCTATATTTTATATGGATATCAGGGCCGCAGGGAAAAATTATGAAGAGTTTGTCCGGCGTGCCATCGTTGAGGACCATGTTGAATATGTACGGGGAAGAATCTCCACTATTTATGAAAAAGACGGAAAGCTGATAGTTAAAGGAGCCGATACACTACTGGGGGGCCAGCCGGTCGAGATTATTGCCGACATGGTTGTGCTGGCAACAGCAGGTGTTGCAAATTCAGGTGCAGAAGAGCTTGCACAGAAACTTCATGTCTCTTATGATTCACATAAATTCTTCGCTGAGGCTCATCCCAAACTGAAACCTGTAGAAACAAACACAGCGGGAATTTTCCTGGCCGGTGCATGCCAGAATCCCAAGGACATCCCGGATTCTGTTTCCCAGGCATCGGGAGCTGCTGTAAAGGTGGCTGCTCTTTTCTCACAGGACGAGCTCACCCGTGAACCGCTCGTGGCTCATGTAAACCGCATGGCGCCGCCTGCATATTCCACATGTGTGGGATGTTTCCTCTGCCAGTCCGTATGCCCGTACCAGGCAATTGAACGTGAAGAATTTAAAAACCGTGACGGCAAAGTTATCAAGACCGTGGCAAAGATCAACGAAGGACTGTGCCAGGGGTGCGGAACCTGTGTTGCACTCTGCCGTTCAAAATCCATTGATCTTCACGGGTATTCAAATCACCAGGTTTACGCCGAGGTGATGGCATTGCTTAATGATTATTAGAATTTAACAGATATATATGTCAGATTTTCAACCAAAAATAGTAGCATTTGTCTGTAACTGGTGCACTTATGCCGGGGCCGACCTTACCGGGACCAGCCGTATCAAATATTCACCGACGGTAAAGATCATTCGTTTCCCCTGTACCGGGAGGATAGATTTTATGCTTCTCCTTAAGGCTTTTGCCAACGGAGCAGATGGCATAATTGTATCAGGCTGCCACCCTAACGATTGTCATTATACCTCAGGAAATTTCCACGCAAAGAGGCGATGGATAATGTTCAGGGAGCTCATGGATTTCATGGGCATTGACATGAACAGGATCACATTTTCCTGGGTATCGGCTGCTGAGGGCGCCAAGTGGGCTGATGTTGTGAACCAGACGGCTGAAAGGATCCATGCACTTGGACCCTATGTTTCCTACAAAGAAATGGTGAATAAACCGGTAGAAGAGGAGGTGAGAAATGAATAATCTGGTTGACAGGGCAAAAGAATTGCTTGAAACCAAGTCTGTCAATGTTGTAATCGGCTATGAAGCCGGACCAACAGGTGTTGTCAGACCTGCATTTATTTCTGATCCGTCAAAGGCAGGTAAGCTTATTTATAATGAGAAGTGCATTCAGAACCTGGCCGTATATCTTACTAAAACTGAGGTAAAGAACTTTGGCAAAATGGCAATTGTAGCTTCGCTTCCTGTTATGAGGAGCATTATGATGCTTATCTCGGAACAACAGGTCGCAGCAGACAATATTGTCGTGCTGGGCATTTCATCTGACGGGCAGCTTCTTGATATTCCCGATATGAATGTGATGCAGTCGGTCATTGAGAAATCCAACCTTGCCAATTCCCCGGGGGATCAGGAGTTAATAAATGAACTGAAAAAGCTTAGCGCTGAAGAAAGATTTGCATGGTGGCAGAAAGAGCTTTCAAAATGCATTAAATGCTATGCCTGCCGGCAGGCATGTCCAATGTGCTATTGCACACGCTGTGCCGTAGAGGTGAACCAACCGCAATGGATCCCGGTTCAGTCAAATATTCACGGGAACATGGAATGGCATATTCTCCGGGCCATGCATCTTGCAGGCCGGTGCATAAGTTGCGGTGAATGTGGAAGGGCATGCCCTGTGGGCATTCCATGTCATCTCCTTACAATGTACCTTTCTGATCAGACCTGGAAATATTTTAAGGTTCATGCGGGGACATCTTATAAGATGAAATCCGTTCTCTCTGTTTATGAACCCGATGATAAAGAAAATTTTATAATTTAAGATGGAAACATCAATAAAATTAATAAGGAAAGAGGCGCTTGAGCAGCTCTATAATCACCTTTCAGAGCACCGGAAGATTTATGCTCCAGTCATGAGTCCCGGTTCAAAAATCGAATACAGATACAATCCTGCTTTTGGTGATGTGACCTTTGACCATATAAGATCGACCCTGTCGGTAAAGAACCTGATCTTTCCGAAGGTTGAGAACCTCCTTTACTATACCAACACAAAATCTGAAACCACTGTAAATGAGGTTGATATTGAGAAAATTGATGATGTGGTGCTTTGGGGAGCTCATCCGTGTGACACGGCTGCCCTGCATACCCTCCGGTCAATCTTCTGCTGGGATATAAATGACGGATTCTTTCTGAAACGGCTTGAAAAGCTCGTGGTTATAGGTCTGGGCTGTCACAATGCGGATGAGTATTGCTTTTGCACATCAGTAGGACTTTCTCCTGCTTCTTCTAAAGGAAGTGATATACTTCTGTCTAAGTTAAAGGATGGAAATTTCAGGGCAGAGATACTTACTGAGGCCGGAAGTAAAATTGTAGCCGGCAAACCTGAACTCTTTGAAAATTATTCAGGTGAAGAAGTTTTAACTGCCGGGGTGAAACAGAAATTTAATCCTGAAACCGTAACGAAGAAGCTTGCAGATAATTTTGAGCATCCCTTCTGGGTAGAAAATTCCCTGAGGTGCATTGGTTGCGGCGCATGTGCCTATGTCTGTCCTACATGTGCATGCTTCGACATCCAGGATGAGACAAAGGGAAAGAACGGAAGACGTTACCGCAGCTGGGATTCATGCGGATTCGGATTATTCACAATTCATACTTCGGGGCATAACCCCCGTTCGGTGCAAAGCCAGAGATGGAGACAACGGATTATGCATAAATTCTCCTACATGCCTGACCGAAATAAAATCCTCGGATGCGTTGGTTGCGGACGCTGCTCAAGCGGTTGTCCGGTTGACATGAACATTGCTGAACAGCTTGAAGCATTGCAAAATATTTAAAATAATTTTCTTATGGACGAAAATATATATAAACCTTACCTGATGGAGATCGAAAATATCATTGAAGAGACTCCTGATGTAAGGACATTCCGTTTAAAATTCAAAAATGCTGAAGAAGCTGAAAAGTTTGCTTTTAAAGCCGGGCAGTTCGGGGAATACTCAGTGGCCGGGGAAGGTGAATCGACATTCTGCGTTGCATCTTCGCCAACCCGCAAGGGATATATTGAATGTACATTCCGGAAAGCAGGACGTGTTACAAACGCCCTTTCAAACCTTGAAATAGGTGATACCGTTGGCTTCCGCGGACCTTACGGAAACACCTTTCCGGTTGAGGAGTGGGAGAATAAAAACCTTCTGTACATTGCAGGCGGCATTGCCCTTCCGCCGATGCGGTGCGTGATATGGAACACCATCGACCTCCGGGAAAAATATAAGGACATCACCATAATTTATGGCGCCCGTACAGTAAATGACCTTGTTTATAAGCATGAGCTGAAAGAATGGAGCAACAGGCCGGATGTTAAGCTTATAACAACTGTCGATCCCGGGGGACAAACCCCTGACTGGAAAGGCGAGGTTGGATTTGTGCCTGCTGTACTTGAAAAGATTGCCCCATCATCAGCAAATACAGTTGCAATACTTTGCGGCCCTCCCATAATGATAAAGTTCACTATGCCCGTTCTGAAAAAGCTGGGCTTCAGTGATAAAGACATTTACACAACCCTGGAAAACAGGATGAAATGCGGTTTCGGGAAATGCGGCCGGTGTAATGTTGGCAAAATATATGTCTGCAAGGATGGCCCTGTTTTTACCTATGAGCAGCTTTTATCTATGCCTGCAGAATATTAGGATTTTTTTCTTTTCTGATCATGCAGCAATTCACAGGATTGTCTGTCTTTACTCTATTGAATTAATTCATTAAACCTGTAGAATATGAAAAAGAACCTGTTCTGTTCATTGGTAATCACTGGTCTGATTATGATATCCTCTGTAGCCGGCGGCCAGAGTATTGTTAAGGAAACAAGGGATCTGAAAGGGTTTTCCAGAGTCAGCTTTGGAATTGCAGGGGACCTCAAAATTAAAATTGGCACCGGGTTCAGCGTCGTTCTCGAGGGAACAAAAAGTGACCTGGATGAAATTGAAACAGAGGTCTCGGGTGACAGGCTCCTGATCAGACAGGAGAGCTGGAGATTCCGCTTCAGGGATAATATCAGTATGTATATTACCATGCCGGCGCTGACAGGAGTAGGCGTTTCAGGTTCGGGAAAGACAGAAATAATGGATGATATTAAAGATGCCGATAACCTGAGCCTTAGCGTAAGCGGAAGCGGCAGGCTCCTGACTGCGGGAATAGTGGCAGATGAGCTGGATTGCGATATTTCCGGGTCAGGTAATATTGTAATCGGATCAGCCGGCAGTGCTGACAGGGGTCAGATATCAATCAGCGGATCGGGAAGTTATTCCGGAGAAGAGCTTGAGATTGATCAGCTTGGCGTAAACGTTTCGGGAAGCGGCAGTTGCCTCTGCAAGGCGGGCGATTCACTGAAAGCTTCAATATCCGGAAGCGGCAATGTAACTTATAAAGGTGATCCTAAAATAGACGCCAGGGTTTCAGGTTCCGGACACGTAAGGTCAGCGGAATAAACTACATTCTTAATATCTTCAGTGCGCCGTATCTGTCAATTTTTATGACCGGTGAGGCACTGTGTTTTTCTTTCTCTTCCTGACGGTATTTTACAACATAATCCACGGCATTGACTATTTCCTGATCTATTTCGCTGAAAGAGGACGGAGCCGGCCTGCCGCTTAAATTAGCTGAAGTTGAAACGATTGGCTTACGAAACCTGGTTATCAGCTCATTACAGAAAGACTCCTCACAAATCCTTATTCCCACAGAACCATCATCGGAACATATACCAGGAGCAAGGTTTTTCCCGTCAGGATATATTATTGTTACAGGTTTATCAGAAATACCGGTGATCTGTGAGGCACTCTCAGGCACCTCTTTAACATATCTCTCAACCATTGACTCTCCGTTGACAAGTATTATAAGGTTGCCGGTCGCAGCTCTCGATTTTATTTTAAAGATCTTCTGCACAGCTGAATTGCTGGTTGCATCACAGCCAAGTCCCCAGATAGTATCCGTGGGATAAAGTAAAACACCGCCTTTTCTCAGGACATCAACAGAGAATCTGATATCATCTTCAAACCCCATCCAACGTCAATTTTTATGCTTTACTGACCTGTTTAGCTTCCTGAGATTCCGGTATTTTGCAAAAGTCGATTTTGAATGTAAGGAGCAGATTAAAAATCCTGCACTGCCATCGAGAAAGCCTCCCCTTAATATGTAATTCCTGAAAAATCCCCATATGAAGTGAATGTAAGGTGTGAAGATATTGGCTTTTTTACCGGCTTTGTGATACTCTTCTGCGCCGATTATCGCATATTTGTTTACCTTTTCTGAATATTCCCTGATAGATGCTGACGTCCAGTGAAGCAGATCGCCCTCAAGAGTTTTAACCTTTGATCCGTCTGACATTATAAATCTTTCATGAAAGTTCAGTTCGCCGAATTTTCCGCAATCTGAAATAAAAAGCCGTAGCTGTTTGTCGGGATACCAGGAAGAATGTTTAATCCATTTTCCACAAAAATAATTTCTGCGTCTGAACTGATAACCATCGAATTTCCAGTTTCTCTTGACTTCCAGAATAGATTTTTTCAGGGTATCGCTTAACGCTTCATCTGCATCCAGAGCAATTACATTTTTATAGGTTGTCAGCTTCAATGCATAATTCTTCTGATCCATGTAACCTTCGAATTTCCTTTTGAAGAACTTAACATTATGCTTCTTACAGATCTCCTCTGTCTTATCGGTTGAGAATGAATCTACTACAACTATTTCATCTGCAATTCCTTCAAGCGAGGACAGGCATGTATCAATAATAGATTCTTCGTTATAGGTGATTATTACGGCAGATATTTCAGGCATTTAGAAATCAGGTAAATTAAAAATCGGTTTAAAATTTCAGGTTAAGTTTCTTCATCCTGGCTTTCATTTCATTGATGACTTCCTGTTCTTTATCAACAGAATCTGCCTCAAAAGTAACAGAAAATCGGATATATTTCCCTGCATCATCCCAGGGAACAGTGGAAATTAATGACTCGCGGATAAGAAATTCGGAGAATTCAGAAGCTGTTTTGAACACTTTCCCGTCTGCAGTTCCGGCCGGAGCCTTAACATAACAGTAAAATGCTCCCTTAGGTTTTTTTGCATCAAATCCAAGCTCTTTCAGGGCACCAACCAGAAGATCGAACCGCCTTGAATATTTCAGAATAGTTTTCCGGGTAATTTCAATATGATTAAGTGCTTGAATTCCAGCTTTCTGGATAGCCCGAAACTGACCGGAATCCGTATTGTCTTTTACTGTGGCATAAGCCTTTACGGCTTTCGGATTCCCGCAGACAAAACCTATCCTCCACCCCGTCATATTAAAGGCTTTGGAAAGTGAATGAACTTCAATTCCCACGTCCATCGCACCATTTACCGAAAGAAAGCTAAGCGGTTTATACCCGTCGTAAGTCAATCCGCTGTAGGCTGCATCATGGATCACAATTACATTATTTTCCCTGGCAAAGGCGACAACATTTTCAAAGAACTCCCTGGTGGCTGTTGCCCCTGTGGGGTTATTCGGATAATTAATATAAAGCAGCTTTGCCTTTCTGAGGAGAGGCCCGGGAATAGAATTAAGGTCGGGCAAAAATGAATTCGACTCAAGCAAAGGAAGGTCGTAAACTTCTCCGCCAAGGTATTTTGTATATGTTGCAGTGACCGGGTAACCGGGGACTGTTGTCAGCAAAACATCACCAGGGTTGATAAAGCATAGAGGAAGCATGGCAAGCACAGGTTTTGATCCGATCCCGTGAATTATATGTTCGGAAGGATTTAGTCCTGAAATCCCGTATACCTTTTCAAGATATGATGCTGCAGCCTCCTGAAATTCAGCAATCCCGTTATCGGCATACCACCTGTTTTCAGGCTTGCCGGCTTCATCTGATAAAGTCCTTACTACAAGTTCATCTGCAGGCCAGTCAGGCTCGCCAACGCCCATATCTATCAGCTCTGTCCCGGGATGTTCTTTCCGGGCAGCTGCTTTAGCTCTTTTGATTATTTCAAATTTGTAAATTACAGTTGATTTTCCGAAATTGACTCCCCCAAGGCGTTCAGATATCTTATCATCAAAATAATTAGACATTACAATGAGTAGTTATTGAGACATTTTTCTTAAGGCATAAAAATAATTATTATGCTCATATTAATAATCATTAACCGGATATTTCAGTAGAATATCTTTGATTCATGAATCTTATACCTTAATAACCAGCAGATTATGTTACAAAAAATCTTTTCAGCAATTCTTCTGATCCTTTTGTTTTATCCCCGGTTTTGTGTCAGGAAGCTTTGATATAGCAGGTTCCTCCAGCAGATATTATCAAATCACGGATGCTCCTCTGATCCAAATGGAGTTGGGCAGAGACGGTTCAAATATAAGGGAGATCAGCGGTCCTTAACCGGATGGACAAATATGTAAAGAATAAAAATAAATGATGTAAAGAGATAGCATTTAACTGCAAAAAGAGTTTTAAATTTGATATAACACTTTCAGTGGTTCCTGGTGTGAATTATTTTTCATGAGGATAGTTCTTTTAAATAAAATATGACGCTATGAGCAACTACATTTATTTAACCAGTACACCGGAAGCTCTTGTTGCTTCGATGCTCCCTCCCAGGGAATTTGGAATGTACCTCTCCACTGGCACCAAAAAAAGGAATAAAGGCCAGACCATATTTTTTGAGGTAGACCTGAACCAGATAGAAAATATCATCGATATGGACAGCCTCAATAAAAGGTGTGTTCCAAAAGAAGATGGCGCTCCGAAAAGTTCTGTATACCTGTCTGTTTACAGGGTGCTTGAATCAATTCCCTCTTCAGCCCTTAAAAGTCTTTATCTGACTACAGACCACGGATGTGCGCTTGAGCTGAAAAAATCACCGTACGATAAGACAAGGGAACGTTCAAATGAACTTCATCTGTACCAGGAATTATGTCCTGTAACGCCTCTTGTTGCAAGCGGCCTGGCGCCTTCGGTATTTCTGAAAAAACTGACTGACGGATCAACTCCCATCACTCTGCCCAGACTCTTTTTTGTTGAACTTAAGCTGGGTGAACTGGCAACAAATCCACTTTCCGGATCTGCCGAGCATTTACCCTATTCAAATATAGGCCATCTGAGAGATTGCCTCGAGATCCTTAAAGGGGAATACGAAAAACATATGAAAACCGTACAGAGGATCTTTTCCGGAACCCTTCTTTACAGGACGATCGAGACAGGCTTTTATATAGGCGCAAAAGATGAAATTGTTTTTTACCGGTATCCCGGAATGAAAGAGCTGGAGGATATTAATTACGAATTCTTCCGCGAAATATAGGGAAACGTTAATTAATCTTAAACAAAATGCACTCAGGTACCTTCAATCGCCTGTTAATGAAGAATTTAATACTTTAGATTCGTTCTAAATATCGGGCATTTTAATAATATATTTTTTTTCATTTGCAGGATTAAAAAACTGAATTAGTTTTGTAGCGGCGAAATTTTTTTTCAACAAAGCCTTTAATTTATTAATTTAAAAATAGTAACATGATTAGTAGTCTTTTTTGGATTGTACCGGTCTCCGCCCTCATAGCCCTCTTATTCGCCTGGATCTTTTATAAGAACATGAAAGCCCAGGAAGAAGGGACAGACAAGATGAAGGAGATCGCGGCTTATGTCAGGGAAGGAGCAATGGCTTACCTGAAACGGCAATATACAGTTGTTACCAAGGTCTTTTTAGTCCTTGTGGTTCTTCTCGCAATACTTGCATATTTTGGCATTCAGAACCCGTTTGTCCCTGTTGCATTCCTTACCGGAGGTTTCTTTTCTGGCCTTTGCGGTTATCTTGGAATGAAAACTGCAACATTTGCATCAAACAGAACAGCGTGGGCTGCATCAAAATCCTTAAATAAAGGTTTACAGGTGGCCCTCCGAAGTGGCGCAGTGATGGGTCTTGTTGTAGTTGGTTTTGGTTTGCTGGACATTGCACTCTGGTTCCTTATTCTTAACGGTCTGGTTTTTACTCCTGAGCACATGGAAACAGGTCTCAGGTTCCTTGGACTGACATTTGTACAAATCGGAACAACTGAACATGAGAAACTTATTGAGATAACAGCGGTTATGCTGACATTCGGCATGGGCGCTTCAACACAGGCTCTTTTTGCACGTGTCGGAGGCGGTATTTTTACTAAAGCTGCTGACGTTGGCGCTGACCTGGTTGGTAAGGTTGAGGCTGGTATTCCTGAGGATGATCCTCGCAATCCCGCAACAATAGCTGATAATGTTGGTGATAATGTAGGCGACGTAGCAGGAATGGGAGCTGACCTTTATGAATCCTATGCAGGCTCCATACTTTCAACTGCAGCTCTTGGAGCGGCCCTGCCTGCAATTGCGCTTGATATTCAAATGAAGGCAGTTATTGCTCCAATGTTAGTTTCAGCAGTAGGGATACTACTGTCAATAGCAGGGGTATATATGGTAAGGACAAAAGAGTCTGCAACACCACAGGCTCTTCTTCGCGGATTGCTTCTTGGGACAGGCGGAAGTTCTGCTTTAATACTTGTAGTACTTGCAGTGTTGGCCTTTATGAACTGGATCACCTGGGGCGTTTTTGGCGCAGCTGTATCAGGTTTGGCTGCCGGTGTTATAATAGGCCAGTCTACTGAATATTTTACCTCTGATGGTAATAAACCTACACAAGGTATTGCCAGACAGGCTCAGCAGGGACCGGCAACAGTGATTATTGAGGGTATGGCTGTTGGTATGTTCTCTACCTGGGTCCCGGTAGTGACAATAGTCGGTGGAATCATTGCAGCTTATGGTTTTGCAGGCGGTTTCCATAACTTTGCAATGGGTGTCTATGGTATAGGTTTTGCAGCTGTCGGAATGCTCTCAACCCTGGGAATTACATTGGCGACAGATGCATTCGGCCCGATAGCTGATAACGCAGGAGGAAATGCCGAGATGTCTGAATTGCCCAAAGAAGTCAGGGAAAGAACAGATGCTCTTGACGGACTTGGGAATACTACTGCAGCCACAGGAAAAGGATTTGCGATTGGTTCAGCTGCCCTGACAGCTCTCGCACTTATGGCTGCATATATGGAGGAAGTCAGATTGTGGCTCGGAAGATTAATTGATAAAGCTCCTGACGGATTCAAGCAGATAGGTGATACTCTCTTTTACAATAGTAATATCCCCTCGGTACATGACGGACAGGTTGCTGTAAATATTACTGCTGCAACAATCCGCGACTTTGCAAATGCTTATAATCTTTCTCTTTTTAACCCAATATTGCTTGGCGGTCTTTTTATCGGTGCTATGATGGCATTCCTCTTCAGCGCCATGAGCATGAAAGCAGTTGGCCGTGCTGCAGGAAAGATGGTTGAGGAAGTAAGGCGCCAGTTCCGTGAAATCCCCGGAATTATGGAAGGTAAAGCAAAGCCGGAATATGCAAAATGTGTCGAGATTTCTACTGCAGGTGCGCAGAGTGAAATGCTGGTCCCATCGTTAATGGCTATTGCAGTTCCACTTATTGTCGGAATTATCTTCGGCGTGCCTGGTGTTATCGGTCTTCTTGCCGGAGGTATGAGTGCGGGTTTTGTTCTTGCCAGTATGCTTAACAATGCAGGTGGCGCATGGGATAATGCAAAAAAATTCATTGAAAGAGGCAATTATGGCGGAAAGAAAAGCGAACCTCATAAAGCTTCAGTAGTAGGTGATACGGTTGGCGATCCGTTCAAGGATACATCAGGTCCGGCATTAAACATTCTTATAAAGCTGATGTCCATGGTTTCAGTGGTTCTGGCAGGTCTGACAGTTGCTTTCAGCATATTCGGATAGGATATCAGAAAGATCTAATCTAAAAGCTGTTTCCACCGGGAGCAGCTTTTTTTATTCGTGGAATTGTTCTATACATAGTCACCGAGTACCCTGGATTTACCCTAATAATAACATTTAACTTTTGACATAGATAAGGATGTTACCATACAATTCCAGTTGGCAATAACCCTGATGGATGAATTTTGAATACCTGCAATAAAATTTTATAACGAATTTATCCCTGAAATGGATCTTTATTAAAAATTAATAAGGGATAAATCTTTTAATGTGCAGGAGAATTATTCCGGATATCGTCTGAAAAGTATTTCAATATGAGTACCTTCATTAACATTACTGCTAATACTAATTATAGCTTTGTGCAATTCCATAATTTTTGAGACCAATGCAAGTCCAATTCCAAACCCACCAATAAACTTCACATTTGAGGCTCTCGAAAAAGGTCTATATATACTTTCCAATTCTTTTTGGGGTATACCAATTCCACTATCTGTAACTATAATTTTGATGAAGTTATCAGTAATTACAAAATCAATATTTACATCCTTGCTTGAAAATTTACAGGCATTATCAAGAATATTTTGAAATGCAATTGTAAGTAAACCCTCACTCCCATTAATAATCAATGAATTCTCGTTTTCTGGGTAAAGTATCTTAGGTATAATTTTGCGACCCGGAAATTTGGTTTTGATAAGTGATATTGAGTTGTAAATGACTTCGTCAATACGGACTTTTGTAAAATAAATGGCATTATTTCTGCCAAGTTGTGCTAATTCAAGCAGATTATTCAGAAGATCATTAATTTTTTTAAGATCTGAATTTGTCTCTGAGATATGTTTTATGTATTTCTCTGTCGTTCTTGTACGGCTCAATATATATTCACTCTCTCCAATCATTACAGAAAGAGGTGTTCTTAATTCATGAGAAGCATTTGAAACAAAGTCCTCCTGATTTTTGAAAGCAACCTCTAAATCAGAAAGCATTTGATTAAAGGTCATTGCTAATTGGGCCAGCTCATCCCTTTTGTTACCTTCATCAAGACGATTGCTCAATTTCAATGAATTTATTTCTTTAACACTCTTTATTATTCGTGAAACCGGCTTTATTGCCTTCTTTGCAAATAAATAAGAAAATAAAACAGAAAGCCAGATACTAAATATGATACTCCATAATAATATTTTACGCAAGTTCCCCAGGTTTTCAACACGTGATTTATCATAAGCCATTGCAAATACATAATAAAGATGGCTAGCATAAATATGTTTATAGAACACACCGTCTTTATCCCTGATGGAAAAATAACCTAAATCACCGTTAAAGAAATTTGCTGTTCGTGAACTGTCTTTAAGAAACTGAATATTGTTTCCATAAATGAGTTTGAATGTTGAATCTGTTAAAGCCATTTCTTCACTTTCCCAGGAAATGGTTGATTGCTGGATTTTTTGAAGTAGAGTCGAATCTACCTCTTCTACATTAATTAGAAGGGTAGCAGTATTTTTGGCACTGTCAAGGAGATTTTGCCGGAATTTTGAACGAAGACTTGTATATGAAAAATAATAAACAAGAATTGAAAAGAATAATAGAATTCCGGTAACAATAATGGTGAATTGAAGAGATAATCTTATTTTAATATTCATTACTCAGATTTCTTTGTCACTGCAATAGAAGCCGAAACCAAACTTTGTGTGTATTAATTTAGGTTCAAAGTCCTTGTCAATCTTTTTCCTCAGATAGTTGACGTACACATCAATAATATTAGTACTTGGATCAAAATCAATTCCCCATACATTCTCAATAATAAACTCACGAGTAAGTAATTTGTCGCGGTTTTTCAGGAAAGTCTTTAATAATAAAAACTCTTTAGCTGTTAAATCGATTTTCTTATTATTCCTGATAATTGTCCTGGTTGTCAGATCCATCTCAAGGTCAGCAAGTTTTAGAACCGAAGGAGTTCCCACCATAGGATCTGAACGTCGCAGGAAAACATTTATCCTGGCCAGTAATTCCTTGAATTCAAAAGGCTTTACCACATAATCATCCGCTCCTGCATCGAATCCTGCCAGTTTATTATCGGATGTACCAAAAGCAGTGAGCATTATAATTGGTGTTTTACTGTTTGATTTTCGTATTTCTTTACATAAATCATAACCATTTAACAGCGGCAGATTAATATCGAGGATAATAAGATTAAATCTTTTAGTTTCTGCCAGTTGTCTCCCTACATATCCATCAAGCGCAATTTCAGAATTATATCCTGTTTCCTGTAATTGCTTTTTCAGTAAATCAGCAAGACGCTGTTCATCTTCCACGATCAATATATTTACGATGTTCATATTCAGACCTCGTTTTTTGCAAATTTATTATTTGATATCCACCCGTATTCAATTTAAGAAGATTCTAATTAACTTTTAATCAGTTTTTAATCAATCACGAAAATATTCATACATAGTTTTACCCTTGGAAAATTATAAATATGAATATTCATCATGAATCATGAAGAACCCAACAGGGGGATCACCGATATAATAGCACTTGTTTTAGTTGTGGCTTCAGTTATTATTATCGTGATATTCAGTATCCTTTAAGATTCAGAATAAATCAATTGAAATAATAAATAAGCTTATGAAAGTAATGCTAATCTCAAAAACAATTAAATATGAATCAGAAGTCAATAAATTATTTGGATTCAGGAGTCATTATTCTATTAATGCTGGGATTAATTCTCCTTTTAAAAACCAACTAAAAAACAAGAAAAACTATCAGGATATTCAAACCACCTGCCAGGCTATTTTATCCGAGAAACAAAAACTTGAAAGCAATCTTGAAAAGTTGAATTCAGACTATTCTGCTCTAAGGCAGAGGAGTGATGAAAATACAAAGCTGAGCTTCAATAACAGCTTGCTAAAGCTCAGGTATATGAGACCGATAACTTTTTAGTGACTGCAACATGAGTGAAAATAACAGAAACAGTAGTTATTTGTGCATCATGAACAAAGAAATTAAACATGGCTTTTGAAGTAACACAAACACTTGTAGAAACATTGAGCTTTAAAATCATTACCCCCGCCGGATCAACAATAAATCCTGATGATAAAGCTATGGCCTGGTGCTTCCTGTATAGCAACAGAAATTTGACGTCAAGCTTATCCCCAATTACAGGCGAATATGAACAGTCAAAACAAGTTGTATTGACCTATGCTCCAAAAGTGAAACTGATAAAAGGTGAATATAAAATTCAAATCCTCAGTGGAGAAAATAATATCGGAAATTGCCGGGTCAAGCTCAAATAATATTTTTTTTGGTTGCTTTTAATACTTTGTTTAAATGCCCGTAATTTGACGGGCATTTTTCTATGGATTTTTTAAAATACACCGTTGAATTTAAAGAATTTCTAATAACCTTCTAATAATATTTTAATTATTACCTGCTCAACCAGCTGTAAATTTGTCGTTATCACATCCAATCTTAACCACTGATATGAAATTTCCCAGAATGTCAAACGGATTTAAAGTATTCCTTTTTTGGCTGGCTATATTTATAGTATTGGCTATTTTAAAAATCTTTTTATTCCCGGGATAGAGATATTTTTAAGAATTAAATAATAAGATTATGATAGATAATGCTTAAAGCAACATGGTTACTCAGTATTTTATTCGTACAAAGAGCAGTTGTCCACTATTTTAACAACTGCTTTTTTCACAAAATTAAGTTAATATATCAACAACTTGCAGAAATGATAATTGCACGATTTGGTACTTAAATAATAATTACACATTTTAAAATTTTACAATGACGTGGAGAGCGGTTATGGGTATTCTTGCCTATGTGGCCATAATAATGATTGCTGTTATTATGATAATTCAAGATCAAAGAAGAAAACGAAAAAACAAGCCGAATGAGTCATCTTAATTGTATAAAGCAAAGACCATTCTTTTTCTTTGAAAAACGCAAATGATACTGACAAAGCTTTACAAAGAATTCTTTAATAGTGAAAAAGCAGGGGGATTAATCCTTCTTGCCTTGACTATTTTTTCACTGGCATGGGCAAATTCACCCTGGCAACATACATATTTGGATTTCAGGAATTTTCAGCTTGGTGGTCACAATATAGTCTATTGGATAAATGATGGGCTTATGACTATATTCTTCTTATTAATTGGTCTTGAACTTGAACGTGAGATCTTTAAAGGCGAACTTTCAAATCCAAGGAATACATTATTGCCAATATTTGCGGCAACAGGTGGTATGTTACTACCAGCCGGAATATACCTGATCTTAAATCTTGGAACAAATACAATGGCAGGAGCAGGTATTCCTATTGCAACAGATATTGCATTTGCACTGGGTGTCCTGTCACTACTTGGAAAGCGAGTCCCGGCTTCACTGAAAATATTCTTAACAGCGCTTGCGGTAATTGACGATTTGGGAGCAATTCTCGTCATAAGCATTTTTTATTCTTCAGCCTTATCCTTTACATATCTAATAGCTGCCCTCGTAATCTTTTGTCTTTTGATATTGCTAAACAGATTGAATGTTAAATACCTGCTTCCTTACCTTGTTGGCGGAATTATTATGTGGTATTTTATGTCTGCTTCTGGAATTCATCCCACTATAACGGGTGTTCTCTTAGCTTTCGCAATTCCTTTTAAAGACAGGAATGAGAATTCGCCATCCTATAGAATTCAACATATTTTGCATAAACCAGTTGCATTCCTAATATTACCCTTGTTTGCATTGGCAAATACAGGAATAACTATTGATGATAGCTTGGTAAGCGGATTGACTCAAAGTTACAGTTTAGGAATAATCATTGGCTTAATAGTTGGGAAACCATTAGGTATAGTATTATTTACTTATTTATGTGTAAGAATGAGACTAAGCAATCTCCCAACAGACCTTAATTGGAAATATATAGTAGCAATAGGTTTTCTGGGTGGTATTGGTTTTACGATGTCAATATTCATTGGCATTCTTGCCTTTGATTTTCCAAGAATGATCGAGACTTCAAAAATTGCAGTTTTCATGGGATCATTAATTGCTGGGTTGATTGGATTTTTATTGTTAAAAATGAATCTAAGTGAACATATTATTGAACAGGGTTAAAACCCTTTTGAAAGAAACATTTAATCAGCTTAAACTCGTAATTAAAAATTGGAAGGACCTATTCAGTTGAATACCAATTTGGAGAAAATTGAACTTGTCGGATCTTAATAATCTATAAGTGAATCGATGAAGCTAAATCCTAAAAAATATGACCATGAGTATTTTAAATCTTTTTAAACCAAAACTACAAAACCCATTTCTTGAACTGGAGAAATTAGTTGTTAAGGAAAGTGAAAGTATATTGACGAAGAAGGAATTAAAGAATTTTTCTTTAAGTGCTGAATACCACAATGGTTATTTATTTGCTGAACTTGTTTATGCCATTGAAACAGAGCCAAGATATAAAGATTTTGTAATAAGTGAGGAATTACAAATTGTTATAAATGGAATTAAAATGACAGAACCATTTAAATTGTTTTTTTCAGATTTATTGAATTGCTCTAATGGAATTCCCAGTCGAATCAAAGCTCTTAATAAACTTACTTCAGACTATTTCTTATATGTCTGGAATGCCCCTGATGAGGATGTAAAGAATAATCTTTCACTCAGGATTTATTCAATTTACCTGGCCAAAATACGGGCGGCAACATTAAGGTTAGTTGAAAAATTCTTGACCAATTAAATCTTTGTTAGAGTTAGGTTCCAATAAGCCTGGTGGTTCCTAATAAATCGGTCTATACAAAATTAGAGTCTTTATTAATTTGTCCAATAATAAGTAAAAAAAAAAGCAACTTTTAATCAATTAAAGTTCCAAAAGGACAAGAGTACATACTCTATTGCTTAATTTTGAGAAAAACCCTCATATGATACTTCCCGGATTTAAAGACATTCAGCTTGCTCATGGCCGTATAAGGCAATTCGTACACAGGACGCCTGTTCAAACATCGGAGCAACTCGACAGGATTTTTGGCTCAAAACTCTTTTTCAAGTGTGAGAATTTCCAGAAAGTAGGTGCGTTCAAATTCAGGGGAGCCACCAATGCTGTCCTTTCCCTGAGTGAGGATGAGAAGAAAAGGGGTGTGATTACCCATTCTTCGGGTAATCATGCTGCTGCACTTGCCCTTGCAGCACGTATGAACGGCGTCAAAGCCAGGATTGTTATGCCGGAAACAGCGCCTGAGGTCAAAAAAAATGCCGTTGCAGGATACGGTGCCGAGATCACTTTCTGCAAACCCACTCTTCGGGCACGGGAGGAGACAACAGGAAATATCATTGAGAAATCAGGTGCAGTCTTGATTCATCCGTATGATAATTTCAATGTGATATGCGGCCAGGGAACAGCTGCACTGTGGAGCTTATCGGTGAGATCAGCGGATCTCGATATGGTAATTGCACCTGATCGGCGGCGGAGGACTTATGAGCGGAACTTCAACTGCTGTCAAGGGGATTAACGGCAGCATATTGGTTATAGGTGCCGAGCCAGTGAATGCAGATGATGCCTGGAAATCATTTAAAACCGGTCAGCTGACCCGTCAGTACAATCCCTTAGGACTGTGGCTGATGGATTGCTCACGTCCTTCAGCGAACTGACATTTGCCGTTATCAGTAAAAATGTTGATGATATACTGACTGTCAGGGAAGAGTCAATAATTGAATGTATGCTCCTTGTGTGGGAGAGGATGAAGATTGTCATTGAACCTTCATCAGCAACTGTTCTGGCTGTTATAAAGGAATATCCTGAGGTATTCAGGAATAATAAAACAGGACTTATAATAAGCGGGGGGAATGTTGATTTTAAAAGGCTGCCCTTTTAATTGAGGTTTTAAAATATGCAACTACCGGGTAGTGATCAGAATAGCGGACTTTTATTATTTCGAAATATTTACTTTCCAGAGATTTATCATAAAGTATATAATCAATCCTGTTTGCCGGATAGTTTCCCCGGTATGTGAATCCGGCTCCATAGCCTGATTCTACAAATGCATCATTCAATCCTTTTCTGATCTTCCTGTAGGAATAAGATACCGGGGTGTCATTGAAATCACCGGCAACTATAACCGGGTATGGTGAATGATCAACCTGGGCTCTGAGTGATTCTGCCTGACGGGCTCTCATGATAAATCCTCTCCTGAGGCTGACTGAAAGACTTTTCACCTCGTTTAATGTTTCCTTCTCGTCGGAACTGGTCATCTCCTCCAGGAAAGATCTTTCCATCCTTCTTAATCTGAAGGATTGCAGATGATTATTGAAGATCCTGAATGTATCATTTTGGATAACTATATCAGAGAAGATGGACATGCTTGATGATCCGGGATGAATTATCTGTCCCTTCCTGACAATGGGAAATTTGCTGTAAGTCACTATTCCATAATACCGGTTCCTGCCTGTACCGGTAAGCTTCATATGAGAATAATATTTTCCGCCAAGTGCTGTTTTTATGATTTCATCCTTCTGATCCGGATTGCCGTTAACATAGAATTCCTGGAGCATTAATATATCAGGCTGCTGATTTTTAAGGAAAGAAAGGATCCTTTGTTCTGTACTTGATTTCGGTGAATCCAGGGAACTGAATAACCGGACATTATAACTCATGACCTTAAAGGTACCATTCTTGTTACCCCCAGGTTTCCCGATCCGGATATAGTTCGATAGATGAGTAAAACCAATTGTTATAACCACTATGGATATGAAGGCTTCATACCGTAATAAAACCACCCAGATGATAACAATTATCAGGTTGATTAAAAGCAGATACGGGTATGCAAGTCCGAACAAGGCAGGCAGGGCAAAACTCTGAGGACTAATATGAACTGCCAGATATGAAAGGAGCAGGGCAGATGCAAAAACTGCATTTACCGAGAGGAGGATCTTATGTAACAATTTTCTCAATATTCAGCTTTAATCAGGACTAAATTACCTTAATACCTGAAAAAGATCCCAGGTTACATAACCTTTTTGACAAACGACCGGGGAGATTGTTTAAAGGTGTATTTATATAGTGATCAATTTTTCTTCTGGCTCTCTCTGAAAAGAGTATCCTTTTCCTCTTTAGTCAGGCTGTCGTATCCCCCTTTGGAGATTTTATCAAGGATTTTATTGATTTTAACCTGGTGTTCTGCCCTGGTTATATTGTATTCATATTCATTGGCTGCTTTTTTATGAGTTACTTTGAGTCTGGTGCGTGGTTTAAACAAAGTGACAATGAAATCAATTACTTTATTGAATCCTTTGCCAATATCCCTTCCCTTTCTCATATTTAAAATATAAAAATATCCAAAGAAAGCACCTCCGATATGGGCAAGTTTGCCTCCGGAGTTCACCGAAAAATCCATTACTGTGGTCAGCACAAAAATTGCCAGGGCCATATATTTGATTTTGATCCTGCCGAACAGGAATAACAAGACAGTATAATCAGGAACATAGGTGGCAATTGCAATTACCACTGCCATAACTGAGGCTGAAGCACCTATTGCGACTGATTCGCCAACCACATCCCTGAATGCGGGAAAGATATTAAAGGAAAGAACGTATATCACTGCACCGCTTATCCCTCCCATAAGGTAAACAGCAACAAGTTTCCGCTGATCGAGATATTCAAGGAAGATCCTTCCAAACCAGTAAAGCCACAGCATATTGAACAGGATATGCCAGATTCCTTTATGTGTGAACATGTATGTAATTACTGTCCAGGGTTTTATAAGCAGACTTTTTAAAGAAGCCGGAACAGCAAGGTAATTTAATGTAGTTGAGGGTATTACCGGATTATTGAGAAGGAAACCGATGATTGCTGCAACCGAAATCAGGAAGAATACCGCTACATTAATATAGATCAGCCTGGTAAGGTAATTTCCTGACCTGAATGTATTCTTAATGTCATCCCAGATGCCCATCAGTATAATGTTGTCGTTGTTTTGCGCCAATACCTGATAAGGATATAGCCAAACAACATGCCTCCGAGATGTGCTGCATGGGCTATATTGCTTCCCGGCTGTGTGAATGCAAGAAAAAGTTCTATGGCTCCATATCCGATAACAAAATACTTGGCTTTTATTGGAATTGGCGGGAAGATGATCATAAGCTGAGTATTCGGGAACAGCACCCCAAAGGCAAGGAGAACCCCGAATATTGCCCCTGAAGCACCTACAGTCGGTGTATTTAGCAATAACTGAAGGCCCTGCATTGTAGGATCAGTAAATACTTTCCCCTGTCCCAGGTAGGCAGCCCCTTCGTTAAGCACCAGCTGTAACTGGTCAGGAGCCAATGCTTTCATCAGCCTGGTGTATTCATAAGCTATCACTGACTCATGAACCAGAGCAGCACCCAATCCGCAAACAAGATAATATATGAGAAAACGTTTTGGCCCCCAGACATTTTCAAGGACCATCCCGAAAATGTACAAAGCATACATATTAAAGAAAAGGTGCCAGAAGTTTGCATGCATGAACATGTGGGAAATAACCTGGTATGGCTTGAAATTTTCTGATTTCGGAAAATAAAGGCCGAGGTCGCTGTTAAGATCAATGCCAAAGAAACTCCTTCCTGCGTAATACCCAAGCAGCATTATTATGTTGATAATAATGATATTCTTTACAACCGGGGGTAATCCCAAAAATCCTCTGCCGTATCCGTTCATCAGTCTGGAATTATAAAATTATTTTAGACTTCAATTGCCAGGCCAAAGCTAATGATTCTGACATAAAGAGACAATTTGACATATTTTTTTTAAACAGGTTCTTATTATTTTAACCTTTTGTCCAGCTCTTCGAGAGTTATTATATTAATTACAGGCTTGCCATTAGCAGAATAATTCGGCGATGAACACGCAAAAAGGCTATCAAAAAGATCTTCCATTTCTGTTTGTTCCAGGCTTCTGCCATAAGCTATAGCTGAGGCTGAAGCCATAGCCGATGCAAGTTTTTCCTTTGCATTGATTGCAGGATCAGCTTTTGTATTCTTAAATTCTTCGATCAAAATCTCAAGAATCCCGGAAGGATCAGATGATAAGGATCCTGAAGGACGGCCCTTTATTATAATTCTGTTCTCTCCCGAAAACTGAATCGTGAATCCAAGTAGCCTGAGATCAACCTCAAGTTCTTTAAGAACCTGGTAATCTGCAGGATTTAATTCGACAGTCAGAGGAAAAAGATCTGTCTGGCTAACAGCCCTGTTCTTGTTCAGGCATTCCAGGAATTTCTCGTACAGGATCCTCTCATGAGCCCTTTTCTGATCGATCAGCATCAGGCCGGATTTAACAGGGCATACAATATATTTATTCTTAATCTGAAAAAATTTCCTCCCCCTTTCCTGAAGTTTCCCGTTTTGCCCCGGTTCTTCATTTTCTTTTTCAGATCCCTGATAAAGCTTCTCCCAGTTTCTGGCATTTTCTCGTTCAAACCGTTCTATGAAATCCGGCCGCCGGAATGGAGACTCCTCACCGCTGAATGGATCATATTGAGGAGTGACCGGGATCCCCGGCGGCTGAGGAAAGCTGTCGCCTGATGACCTCACTGGTATGTCAATTAATACCTCATTTTCAAAGTCAAGTGAAGGCACAATATTAAACCTTCCCAGAGCTTCACGTACAGATGCCATAAGGATCTGCCAGATGGACCTTTCATCTTCAAATTTAATTTCGGTTTTTGTCGGGTGAATGTTTATATCAATGGAAGAAGGATCAGCCTCCATAAATATAAAATAAGAAGGAATTGATTCGGGAGGAAGTATATTCTGGTATGCCTCTGAGACCGCTTTATGAAAATAGGGATGTTTCATAAAGCGGTTATTGACGAAGAAAAACTGTTCACCGTAAGTCCTTCTTGCGCTCTCGGGTTTCCCTATAAATCCTTTGAGCGATATAAGGCTCGTCTCAGTACTCACCGTGATAAGCTCCTGGTTTATCTGCTTCCCGAAAACACCTATAATACGTTGTCTGATATTTCCGGCAGGAAGATTATATATTTCAGAATCATTATGATAAAGCGAGAACCTGATTTCGGGATGCGCAAGGACAACCTTTTGAAATTCATTGATAATATGTCTTAATTCAGTATTTTCGGATTTGAGGAATTTTCTTCTTGCAGGGACATTAAAAAACAGGTTTTTCACAGAAAAAGCGGAACCGACGGGACAGCTGCAAGGCTCCTGCGATTCCACCCGGGAGCCATTTATTATTACCAGTGTTCCTGTATCATTCTCTTCCTTCCGGGTTTTTAACTCAACCATTGCTACGGCGGCAACAGAAGCAAGCGCTTCACCCCGGAATCCTTTAGTGGTAATGGCGAAAAGATCATTGGCTGAGGATATCTTTGATGTGGCATGCCGTTCAAATGAGAGCCTGGCATCAGTCTCCGACATGCCGGAGCCGTCATCGGTTACCTGGATAAGGGTTTTACCGGAATCTTTTATTATAACGGTGATGTACTTCCCCCCGGCGTCAACCGCATTTTCCATGAGCTCCTTTACCACCGATGCCGGCCTCTGGATTACTTCCCCTGCAGCTATCTGATTTGCAACTGAATCCGGTAAAAGTTTAATAATATCTGCCATTGAAATCCTTTATCGAAATAACATCTCAGCTTTTAATCATTATCGTCCTTGTGCCTCTGTGACAAAATATTACACAAAAATTCATCAGGAGACACGGATGAAAAGTTATGAAAATTTTAATATTCAGGGCAAAGATAGAAATAATTGCAGTAAGACTTTTCCTGTGCATATACGTTTGCAGATTGTCCGTTTTAGGAATCAGATGACTATATTTGAATAAAAATAAGCTGATGAAGAAACATCTTTCTTATTTATTTATCGTTTCTCTTTTGATTGTATCCGGATGTGGGGGCAGGTCGGATAGGGATGCTGTTAAGGTGATGACATTCAATATCAGGTACAATAATCCGCAGGACAGTATGAATGCCTGGCCCAACAGAGCATCTTTAGTTACACGTTTTATAAAGGAAGAGAAACCCGATCTTCTTGGGATGCAGGAAGTTTTGCTGGCTCAGTATGAATATCTCGATTCAGTGCTTACAGGCTATGTGTCAGTCGGAGTTGGTCGTACAGATGGTGCAAAAGCAGGAGAAATGAATCCGGTCTTTTTTAAGAAAGAAAGGTTTGATATTACCCGGACAAAAACATTCTGGCTTTCCGAGACTCCTGAAGTTCCGGGGTCGATGTCATGGGGCTCATCATTGCCGCGGATTGTGACCTGGATGGAACTTGTGGATAAGATCACCCATCAGCATTTATTTTATTTCAACACCCACTTTGCCCATGATTCCGACTCTGCAAGAGTAATGAGCTCAAAATTATTGCTCGCTAAGGTGGACAGCATCTCTTCCGGCTTCCCTTTCATTATTTCCGGTGACTTCAACATGCTTCCGACCAGCAGGGGTTATAAAATTCTGACGGGTCCGGCTGAAAGCATTCCATTATTCCGGGACTCTTTTGATATTTCCGAAAGAAATCCTTCCGGACCTATGTATACCTTTAACGGATTCACCGATAAACAGGGGACAGGCAGGATAGATTATCTTTTTGTCAGGGAAGGTATGAAAGTTCTCGAGCACCGGACCCTTATCAACAAGGAGCACAAGATATATATTTCTGATCACTGGCCGGTAGAGGCTGTAATATCAGCAAACTGAACATTGTTTTCAGGCAATTTTCCGGTACCTGTTCACTGCAAAGGTGACAAACACCACTGCAATTATTATTAACGAATAAATATCACGGCTGATATCATGTATCGTTGATCCTTTTAGCATAACCATCCTGTTTATATGCATCAGGTAGGCAACCGGATTTATCAGATCGAACTTTTGTGCCCATTCCGGCATGCTTTCAAGAGGAGTGAAGATGCCACTCATAAGTATAAAGATGATCATAAAGAAAAATGCAACGAACATAAATTGCTGCTGTGTTGAAGAGAATGTCGAAATAAACAAAGCAAGTCCGAGAACTGCCACCATAAAAATTGCAGAGCAGAGAAACAGAAGAAGAATACTCCCCTCAAACGGTATGTTGAAGGCGAGCTTTCCGAGCACCAGACCAAGGGCAAGATCAATTAAACCTATTATCAGGAAGGGAACCATCTTTGCGACAATAAACTGATACTTGCGTACAGGAGTGACATTAATCTGTTCTATGGTGCCTATCTCTTTTTCCCGGACCAGATTTAAGCCCGCCAGAAGGAATCCTATGGCAGTTACAAGAATTACAAGTATTCCCGGAAGCATATAATATTTGTAATTGAGCATCTCGTTGTACCAGTACCTGTTGGTAATCTGGATCTGAGGTGGTGGCGCTACAGGCGTGGCATTCACGTTTTCCGTGGCCAGAAACATATTATAATCACGGAGAACGCCATTGAGATATGCCCAGGTAAGCTGTGCAGTTGAAGCATTGATGGCGTTAACTGACACTGAAAGCCTCCCGGAATTACCGTTGCCAATTTCTTTTGCAAAACCTGAAGGGATCTGAAGAATTGCATCACACTTGTTGCTGTGAAGCAGGTTGTTTGCCTCCTCTTCCGAAAAAGTTGTGTACCTAATCTTAAAGAATGTCGATCCTTCAAGCTGGCTTGTAAGACCTCTGGAAACAGACGTCATATCCCTGTCAATGACACACAGGTTGACATTCCTGATCTCAAATGTCACTGCCGGAACCAGAATCAGCATCTGAACAATCGGAACTCCAAATATTGCCCGCCCGATAAACTTATTCCGGAAGATCTGAATGAATTCCTTTCTAATCAAAAATAAAATAGTCCTCATTAATACCTTTCTCCTTTCTCCTTTCTCCTTTCCCTTTCCCTTTCCCCTTTTATCTTAATTATTGAAGTCTGATCTTAAAGTTCCTGATACTCAATCCAATAAAAGCAAATGTCATAAATGCGAGTATCAATGTTTCCTTCCAGACATATAAAAAACCGGTGCCTTTGATCATGATACTTTTGATGATTGTTATAAAGTACCGGGGAGGAAGAATTGAACTTATCCAGTTATAAATTTCAGGCATATTCTCAATAGGGAAAATGAACCCTGACAGCAGAACCGTCGGAAGCATCATGCCGACAAGCGAAATGAAAATTGCCTGCTGCATGGTTGTTGAAACCGTTGATATCAGGATCCCAAGCGACAGGCTCATAAGGATATAAAGCATGCTTTCTGCAAGAAGGAGGATCAGACTTCCTTTTACCGGCAGTCCAAAGACAACCCATGAAAGAAAGAGTATCATTATTACATTAATAAGTGACAGAAGAAAATAGGGAGTCACCTTTCCCAGGATAATCTGTACCGGTCTGAGAGGTGAAACCAGCAACACCTCCATGGTGCCGAATTCCTTCTCACGGGTGATTGTGACTGATGTCATCAGGGCACAAATAAGGATCAGAATGAGAGTGATTACCCCGGGGACAAACATAAAATGACTTTTTAGTGCAGGATTATAGAACATCCTTACCTCCGGGATTACAAGGTTGCCCGGATTACTTGCTGCACCCGCAAGATCCCTGTTAAAGTCGGTCACAATAGCCGTTAAATAATTAGTGATCAGCGTTGCAGTGTTTGGTTCGGATCCGTCGGCTATTATGCTCAGTGTGGCATTCCCTTTACTTACCAGGTCGCTCCCGAAATTCTCCCCGAAAACGATTACTGCTTTGGCCCTGCCTTTTTTAAGCGTTTTGTCTATATCGTTGTAGTTCAGAAGGTTATCAGTTCTCTTAAAGAAACCCGAAGAACATATCTTATCGGAGATCTTTTGAGTGATCTCATCCCTGGAAAGATCAAGAAATGCCACACCGGCATTTTTTATTTCAGTGCTTACCACATAACCAAAAATAAGGATCTGTGCTGCCGGGATCCCGAATAATATGATGAGGGTCCGGTAATCGCGGAATATATGAAGGAATTCTTTCTTTACAAATCCAAGAAAACGGTTCATAATTTAGTTCTTTTGTGGTCTGGCGATCTTAATAAAAACCTCTTCAACCGACCCTGCATTATATTGTTTCTTAAGCTCTTCCGGTGAATCCAGCGCTACAATCCTGCCTTCATTCATAATGGAAATCCTGTCGCAATACTCAGCTTCATCCATATAATGTGTTGTTACAAAAACAGTTATACCCCTCGAAGCTGTCTCGTAGATCATCTCCCAGAATTGCCGCCTCGTGATTGGATCAACACCGCCCGTTGGTTCATCGAGGAAGACGATACGGGGTTCATGCAGGACAGCAATCGAAAATGCAAGTTTCTGCTTTAACCCGAGGGGTAGGGATGAAATAAGCCTCTCTTCATATTCGTGGAAATCCAGCTTATCCAGAAGTTCGCGGATCCTGGCTTTAATAATTGAATTTTTCATCCCGTAAATACCGCCATAAAGAGTGATATTTTCTATTACCGTAAGATCTTCATACAGCGAAAATTTCTGGCACATATATCCTATATGTTTCTTAATTTTCTCAGGCGCTCTCTTTGCGTTGAATCCGGCAACAACCACATCCCCTGATGTAGGAGAGGAAAGCCCTGACAATATTCGGATTGCTGTTGTCTTTCCGGCACCGTTTGCCCCCAGAAATCCGAATATCTCCCCTTCATATACCTCAAAGCTGAGGTTGTCATTGGCAGTAAAGCTTCCGAATTTCTTTACCAGATTCTTAACTGATATAACTGTTTTATGTTCCATTTTCAATTCTTGCCTTTATGCCGCTGTGCCATTGCGCCTCTACTCCTTTACCTCCTTCTCCATAAGCTCCAGGAACCGGTCTTCAATACCCGGCTCGGCTTCCTTTATCGTTATATTACTTAACCCCAGGCTGTTTAAATATTCGAAAAGCGGATCGCCTCCGATATCGTTTTTAAAGGTCACATGAACAGAGTCGCCGAATGGATATGCACTTATTGTCTCAGGATATTCCCTGAGCGCTTTAATCAGCCGGTATTTTTCTGATGCTATAGCACTGAATAGCTTACGGCTGAATCCCTGCTTTATTTTCCGGGGAGTATCAACTGAAAGTATTTTCCCTGACTGGATAAGAGCCACTCTGTCACACTTCATAGCTTCATCCATGTAAGGTGTGGATACAATTATAGTTATGTTATATTGTCTCAGTTTATTGAGCATTTCCCAGAATTCTGATCTTGAAACTGCATCAACTCCTGTAGTGGGTTCATCGAGTACGAGTAGTGCAGGTTTATGGATGAGGGCACACGACAAAGCCAGCTTTTGCTTCATCCCGCCCGATAATTTTCCTGCCAGTCTTTTTTTGAAAGGTTCTATATGGGAATAAATATCAGAGATAAGATCATAGTTTTCCTTTACCGTTGTCCCAAATACCGTGGCATAGAAATTGAGATTCTCTTCCACTGAAAGATCCTGGTAAAGGCTGAATCTTCCCGGCATATAGCCGATATTACTTCGGAGCTCCCTGAAGCCTGATACAGAATCAAAACCAAGGACAGTCATTTGCCCACGATCCGGGATAAGAAGTGTGGTTATAATCCTGAAAAGAGTAGTCTTGCCAGCGCCATCGGGACCGATGAAACCGAATATCTCCTGTTCATCCACGTGAAAGGAAATATTGTCGAGAGCCCTGATTTCTCCGAAACTTTTACTGATCTCCGATGCTTCAATCACCCTTTTCACCATAGCTATTTTAAAAAGATTGCCTCTCCGGGCATCCCTGACTTCATTGTGCCGTCATTTCTGACATCAATGGTAACGGCATAAACAAGGGTCACCCGTTCTTCTTTTGTCTGAATGATCTTTGGCGTGAACTCTGCTTTACCTGAGATATAGCTGACTGTTCCCGTGAAATTATTATATCCTTTTTTCCCGTCATCTGTCCTTACAGTACATTGCTGTCCGATTTTCACCGATCCCAGCTGGGCACCACTTATGTAGACTTTAAGCTTTATCAGCGACAGGTCGGCAATTTTTGCCAGCGGCTTGCCCGGAGCGGTCATTTCACCAGCTTCTGAATACTTTTCAATAACAGTACCTGTCAGGGGGCTCCTGACGCTGCTTCTCGTAACCTGTTCATTGAGGGTTGATTTTCTGGATTGATAAACAGATAATTCAGCAGCCACAGATGATTTCTGGGTATTGTTTGCAGCTATCTGTTTCTTAAGCACTGCAACCTGTCCTGTCAGGTCATCATATTGCTTTTTGGTTGCAGCATCATCCTTAAGCATATTTTCAATCCTTGAAATATTGATGTTAAGGTTTGCAATCTGCTGATCCAGGATATCATTCTGGGCATTTATGGTACTGACCTTAGTCCTGACGCTTTTCATACCGGCATCGATTTCAGCCTTCTGAAGATGGAACAGCGTCGTATCAATGAGGGCAATCTCAGATCCTTTGGAAATTTCTGATCCTTCCGTAACATCAAAATTAAGTATGCGTCCGCTTGTTTCAGAAGAGACTGTTATCTCGGTAGCTTCGAAATTTCCGTAAGCATCCGGCTGGCCGGTTTTATTGCTGCAGCCTGCAAGGGACACAGCCACAATCGTTAGTAATAATTTGATTTTCATATTGTTTAATTATTCTATTTCTTTTCCGCTTATATTCAGGTATTCAATCTCCGCCATAACAAGACTGATCCTGTGTATTTCAGAGTTGATAATGGCCTGCCGTTCGGAATTCATCTCATTCACGAATTCCGTAGCAGTAATGGTCCCGTTTTCATATTTTGATTCTGCAGCAGCCGTAATTCTTTTCCTTATTGCAATAAGCTCATTATCTGTATCAATTAATAATCTGAGGTTTTCAATCTCCGCGTTTTTTGCTACCAGGAGTCGTTTAAGGTTGTCCGCCAGATCCGATTTCCGGTTATCGATTATACTTTGCTGAAGAGCAATCACCTGCTTTTCATTTTTCGATTTGTCCCAGTCAAAAATGTTCCATTTTACTCCGGCGCCTACCATATAATACGGAGCAAACTCATCTTTGAAGAAGTTGTTCCCCGGAGGATTCCCGTATCCGAGGGTTGCAAATCCAAAAGCCTTTGGCATTCGTTTGCTTTCAATCACTTTAAGACCGGCAGCAAGCTGTTCCTTTCTGAGGTCGAATAGCTGCAGTTCGGTCCTCGTCAGTTCATCAGACAATGGACCGGTGATTCGCGGAAGTGCCAGTGAAGCAGACTGATCAATTTCATTACCGGTTATATCAGACAGGATCTTCAGAAGTGAAACTCTCTTAATATCATTTTCTTTAAGCTGCTGGATTGTTTTTATCTTTTCAGACAAGAGGACATCTATATCAGATTTCAATACGACACCGTTATCAAGACCTGATTCAAGAGAAGAGATTTTCCTGGTGATTGTTTCGAGATAATTTTCAAGGAGATCTTTTTGTCTTGTCAGGAGGAGGATACTAAAAAAATAGCCATTAATCTGACTTTTCAGTTTATACAGGTCAGTTTCTGTTTGTTTTTCGTTTACAGTCTGATCTGCCTTTTCGAGTTCTCTGGCACTTTTTATTGCACCACCGTCATAAATAACCTGATTTATGTCGACAGTAATTTTATACTGATCATGAGGCAGCGGTTTTATCGCATCGGCAATTCCAGGTATCGGCAGGGCGCCGAGTGCGCTGCCGATATCAACAACGGAAGAATTATAAATAAAGCTTCCTCCTGCGTCCAGAGAGGGGAGCCAGCCTTTGGAGAGATTTTTATCCTTCAGAGTTGATATATCGGAATAAGCCTTTTTCTCCCCGGCCAGAGCATTGGCGGACAATGCTTTATCGTAACACTCTTTTAGTGTCAGTATCTTCTGGGAAAATATTGCTGAAGCACCCTGTATCAGCAAAATGCACAAAATCAGAATCTTCCTTTTCATCAATATCTTTTTTATACAAACCCTAAACTCTAAACCCTGAACCTTAAACTTAACTGCCTGCCTTTAATGCCTTAATTACAAAGTCTGCCGCAAACTCCTTTCTTTCTTCGATATATTCATCAAAGTCAACACCCATTTTCTTAAATATGTTTTCAAGGATACCTCTTGCCGCAAACGGGAAAACGCTGATTGAAGCAATCGTGGTTATGATCTGCGGAATTGCCTCTTTTGTAATGTTGTACTTTTTCAGCTCTTCACCGTGCTGGATCGAAATCATCGACCAGAGACTTTCAATATCTATATTATCGATAACCTTCCTGATCCTTGCCGGATTACGGTTAATCTCATTAAGAAGGAATGAAGGAAGATGTGGATTCTGCTGAAGGAAGGCAATGTGTTCCCTGAAGAAGAACCTTATCTTATCTTCCAGGGAAAGTGTCGAATCAAATACCGGGGCAAATTTTGCAAAAACTTTTCTGGCTATCATTTCAAAAACAGCATTGAAAAGATGGTCTTTGGAACGATAATAATAATGGAGCAGGGCCTTGTTAATACCTGCGTGATTTGCGATATCCTGCATACGGGCACCATCCATTCCTTTTTCAACGAATACCACCGTTGCAGCTTCAAATATCTTCTCTTCAGTTTGCCTGTCAGTCACAGTCATATTTTTAACCATTAGGTTTAACCAATCAGATTAACCATATAGATTAACCAAACAGTCAAAAATAAAATGAATTTAAGATAAAAACAAATATTTTTATAAATTATTCGAACTCAGGTCCCAGGCAACAGGGGTTTCAATAACGGTTGACCCATGTCCGGGATTAATTTTTAATATTCTGGCAGGTTACGATTACCTGTTTGTATTTCTATCTGATCATTTGTACATTTGATTTACCGTTCAGGAGATTTATGTTCCTATAATATTTCAGGAGGAAATATGAAAGTTCTGTTCTCAATTATAGTCCTGTCATTCCTGTTTTTATTCTCTTTACATTGTCAGACTGTGGACAGCGTAAAAGCTGAACAAGCTGGTGATTTGATTAAAATAAATTACCGGATCATAAATTCAAATCAAAATCAGCTCTTTAAAGTAATGGCATTTTGTTCAATAAATGGCAAACCAAGAATAGAATTGAAAAGTCTTTCAGGCGATTTTGGAAACAACATTATAGGAGGAAAGCAGGAGTACTTGATACTTTGGGACGTTCTGAAAGATGTTGATGAATTGAAATCAGCAGAATTTATCATCACGGCTGAATTAATTAAGGGTATACCATCCAAAATAATTACAATCAACACTACAGGATGGGATAAGAAAAGACTGCATATATTTGTTATTGTTCAGAATCCGGGTCCAAAAGTTGGTGCCAAAATAGGGTATTTGGGGAATTGGGGATTTACTGCGGAATTTGCCAACGGGAAAGTTAAACCTGTCAGGCCCGGGTTCCCGTTCACAAGCATTGAATTACCGTCAAAGACAACGTTTAGTTTTGAAATAACAAAAAGATTATTTAACAAGGATGAATTTCAATGTCATCTTGCCGGAGGAATTTCAAACACTCCCACACTGTTTGCTGAGAGCCAGGATATGACTGCTTACCAATTTAGAAATCTTATTGGGCCTCACATTAATGTTATTCTCGGAATTAAAAGCATTGTCGCCACATTTGGCTTCTGCGGAGTGGCTTCTATCGGGAAGGTTGAAAAGAGTAATGATCTCCTTATTATTACAAATGATACCTATTTTGATCTTGGATTGGGATTAAGATTTTAGTTTATTTCAATTAATTATGAAAAGGATACCTGTTTTATTTATAATTATTTGTCTGGTTTCAAAAGTAAATTCTCAAACATCAGAAAGCAAGTCAGGCATAATGCAATTTAATATTACAAAAAAAACAGAACAGGCAAAAAGAAAGAACGAGATTCTTGTTCCGGTAGATATTACTCCACCAATGCTGGAAATTGATTCGCCTGTCCTGACTTCTGATTCTATTACCAGGTCAAATTCAAGAACATTGATTGTGAAAGGTAAAGTTAAAGATGCCGGTGGTATCTTCGAAGTAATGGTTAATGGAATTGAAGCAATAGTCTACTCTGATGGTCGATACCTTGCTGAAATTCCCCAGGCATTCGGTAAAAACACCGTCAGAGTGATTGCCACCGACGTTGCACATAATAGCTCAGAAGTTCAGTTTTATGCTGAAAGGCTCACATCAGCTATACCTGAACTTATATCGGCAGAGCCCATGAGAACCGGAAAATCCGGGAATAAGGGTTCTATAAATTTCACCCACCCGGCAACATCTATATCAACGACTCCCAGTAATAAATTTAATTTGCAGGCATGCGTTAAAGCTTCTGTTCCGATTAAAAAACTGATGATTTTCCGTGATGGATTTTTCGTTAATGGTTATCTGTCAAACCAGATAATCCAGAAAGGTGATTGCTCATTTCAGGTCGATGAGCCGATGACCCTTAAGCTGGGAATGAATGAAATCCGAATTGAATTATATTCCGGAGAGGATACAGTAACCAACAGTGTATTTGTTGAATATAGTTTTTATGCAGCCCGGAACTTTGCACTTCTTATCGGAAATGAAAAATACGACGATCCGGAAATTCCGGAACTTTCTGAACCGCTGAAAGATGCAATGGAACTTTATGGCACTTTGACGAACAACTTCAATTTTGACCCGGGTAATGTCATTCTCCTAAAAAATCCAACAAAAGCAGAAATTATCGGAACGCTTCATCAATTAAGGTCCAAAATTACACCAACAGACAATCTGATTATTTTCTATGCTGGTCACGGTTACTGGGATGAAGGAATGGGTGTTGGATACTGGCTTCCGAAAGATGCGCGAAAGGATAACCCGGTCAACTGGCTTCCTAATACCGACCTGACAAACTATCTGGGTGCTATAAAATCAAAACATACTTTACTCATTGCGGATGCCTGCTTTAGCGGAGGTATCTTTAAATCCAGGGCAGCTTTTAGTACTACAAATGCAGTTGAGATGCTCTACCAGTTAAACAGCCGTAAAGCAATAACCAGCGGACTTCTCAGCCAGGAAGTACCCGATAAAAGTGTCTTCTTCCAGTATCTTATTAAGAATCTGAATGAGAACACTAATGAATACCTTACTGCCGAAGAGCTTTATTCAAAAATGAGAATGGCTGTTATTAATAATTCTGAGAATGTTCCCCAGTTCGGTACAATTCAGAATGTTGGCGATGAAGGTGGAGACTTTATATTTATAAGGAGAAAAAAATAATCAGGAAACATCGGCCATCTATGCCCTTTAAATACTACTGAGGATACCCAGGCTAACGCAGCCGGGAGACTAACTCTTAAACTATAACAGCACCACTTTATTTACATCTCCTGTTTGTATTAAAAACAAAAAGTGAAAAGATTCTATCTTCAACTTCCGGAATGGAATAAAATTGCTTAAAAATGAAACCTTATTATTTATTGAAAAGGAGAATCAGGTTGTCAAAGAAAAGATGCCGAAGGCATCAAATTCCAATATCCATGGTTACGTCCATGGTCAAAGGTTATAATGATTGACCAACACCAGCGGCGTTGAAGATTATAACAGAAATCTATTATATAAATGTTCTCCACTTTTTGGCAGGTTATAAATTTACAACAGGATTTTCAGATTAACAAATTCAACCCGCTCCGGAATCGGGACTTAGGAAATAACCTCTACCCTGGATGTAACCGGGGATACTTGACTTTAAAGCCTCCAGTTCCATATCCTGGACAGCCTGTATATATTTATGTCACAAGGATGTGTATAAAGGCTAGTTTAGGGGGTAAGGAATACAATCAATGCTTTTGAGACTGCCCCCTTTAGGCAAATAAAGGTAGATTTGTATTGGCTATCCTTATTTTAACTAAAAACTATCCATATGAAATGGCAGGGCAGACAAAGAAGCGATAATGTCGAAGACCGTCGGGGAATGTCAGGGGGTAAAATAGCATTAGGCGGAGGCATAGGAACCGTAGTCATTGTGATTATTGTATTACTTCTGGGTGGCGATCCGTCACAGCTTGCTTAATGAGACAGGCGGAACTACCCGGACCGAACAGGTTCAGACCACTGCAGAAGAGGATCAGATGGCTGATTTTGTTTCTGTTGTTTTGAAGGACACCGAAACAGTCTGGGGTAAGGTTTTTGAACAGTCAGGCTCAACCTACCGGGAACCGACACTTGTTCTTTTCAGGGATCAGGTTCAGTCAGCCTGCGGATATGCAAGTGCAGCAAGCGGTCCATTTTATTGTCCCGGTGATGAAAAAGTATATATTGACCTGGCTTTCTGTGACCAGTTAAAAACGAAGTTCGGGGCTTATGGTGATTTTGCAATTGCATATGTAATTGCTCATGAAATCGGGCATCATGTTCAGAACCTCCTTGGAGTGCTTGATCAGGTAAATACCCAGAGATCACGCCTGAGTGAGACCAGGGCTAATCAGCTTACTGTAAGGCTGGAACTCCAGGCCGATTTCCTTTCAGGAATGTGGGCTCATTATGAACAGCAACTGCCAGACAATCCTGTGGAATCCGGTGATATTGAAGAGGCGATGAATGCTGCTTCAGCAGTTGGCGATGATGTCCTGCAAATGAAATACCAGGGAAGGATCGTTCCGGATGCTTTTACTCATGGAACTGCAGAGCAGCGTAAGGAATGGTTCCGGAAAGGCTGGCAAACCGGCGACTTCGGTCAGGGTGATACTTTTAATGCAGAGATCTAAAGAACATAAACATTCCAGATACATCCGTTGTCAAAAGACTCAGTTTTTATCAGTTTTAAATTCAAATGTTTTTTACATCCCTGAACATCGGGTAACAATTTGGTCCGACAATCAATGGATGGACCAGGAGACTGATTTCTTTAACCATCCCGGAATTTATCAGCAGGTTTCCCAGAATACTTCCTGTATCGGTAACTGTTTTTTTTATTCCGTGAGTTACAGCAAGCTGATTTAAGGCTGATTCCAAATCGGCTTTAACAGCGCCGGTTTTTACGAAATGATAATTTCTTTCTTTAAGATGGGATATGTAATCTTCGGGTGTCGATTCTGATAAAAGTACTATTACATCCCTGCAAAATTCAAACCTGCGACAGCTATGAAGCATTCCTTTCAGCCTGGCCCGGGAGTCAGTAATTATCCACCAGGGAAGACCGGTATTCCGTACCGGCTGTTCAAAATCTGAAGCTGTTTCAGCCGGGATTCCCCCGCCAAACATTTCATTACCAGCTATTATGGTATCAGCCCCAATTAAGTGGGCTTCTGGTTTATAATCTCCGGCGATTTTATAATGAAGTTCCATGTCGGGCATAAATCCTGTCAGTGAACCATCAAGGCTGACAGAATTATGGATAATAATTTCTGGTCTCATAATCGGGACTTTAAAGGTCATCAGGGTGAAAGAGCAACCGAAAAATAACATAATTCAGTCAAAAAGGCAATCTTTTCTTAAATAAGTTTATTTAATGAATATTGCATAGAATCAGAACGTTAAAACTATACATCATAAAAAATGAGGTAATTTCTGAAAAAAAAATGCAAAAAAAGTTGTATTTGCATTTATTTATATTATATCTTTGTAATATATAAGAAACTTAAATATAATGAAAGTATGATATCAAGCGAGCTTATCAAAGGATCATTGAAAACTATCGTGCTTAAAATCCTTAAAGAGGAAGGCCCGATGCACGGCTATGCAATAACCCGTAAAGTAGAAGATCTTACAAAAGGGGAAATAAAACTTTCCTACGGCGCCCTTTACCCCATACTCCATAAACTGGAAAAAGACGGAACCCTGGTTACAACCACAGAAATTTATAACAACAGAACCAGGATTAACTATGCCCTCACCGATAAGGGACAATCAGTAGTCATAGAGAAAATAAAGGAATTAAGCGATTTTATTGATTCCCTCCGGCAAATAATTGACCTTAAACCCGGCTTAAACTATGCCTGAACTCACCATCAATAACATTGACAGGATTAGTAATGATATAAAAGATCAGGAGATAACATTTTCTCACCTTCTCGATGACCTGATCGATCATGTCTGCTGTGATGTGGAATATGAAATGGTGAAAGGACTCGCCTTCACTGAGGCATATCAGAAAGTGAAACAAAGGATGGGATCACGACGCAGACTCAGGGAAATTCAGGAAGAAACGCTATATGCAGTTGACACAAAATACAGATATATGAAAAAGACTATGAAAATCTCAGGAATTGCAGGCACAATTATGTTTGGCTTTGCTTCCCTGTTCAAAATCATGCACTGGCCCGGTGCCGGAATCCTGATGACACTTGGTGGTGTGACCCTGGCATTTATCTTTCTTCCCTCAGCTCTGGGCGTTCTCTGGAAAGAGACGCATAGTGCAAAAAAGCTGTTCCTTTTCATTTCTGCTTTCTTTGCAGGAATGTTCTTTTTAATGGGCATCCTTTTCAAAGTACAGCATTGGCCGGGGGCCGGAATAATCCTGAGTCTTGCTGCCCTTTCAGCCATTCTCCTGTTTATTCCTGCACTGCTTGTCAGCAATATAAATAATCCCGAAAAAAAGGCAAAAAGACCAATATACCTTCTGGGAGCAGCTGGTCTGATTTGTTATGTGGCCGGATCCCTGTTCAAAATACAGCACTGGCCACTCGCAACTCTCCTGATGATGGCTGGACTGATTATGCTTTTCTTTATAGTCTTCCCCTGGTATACTCTGATCTACTGGGGAAAGGAAACTCATATTAAAGCAGAATTTATTTATCTGGTTGTGGGCTCACTCGCCATTGTAATTCCTTCTGCCCTTATAAATCTTAACCTGCAGAGATCCTATGATACAAGGTTTTTCCTTAATCAGGAACAGCAAAAGACACTATATAACTATATGTATGCCAGCAGCAGGTCAAATCTGGCAAAATACGGGAATTCATCCTTCTATCCCGATCTGGAGAAACTTCATTCAAGGACAATTGAAGTAATTCAGACTGTCAATGCAATTGAATATAAGATGATTGCTGAAGCTGAGGGCAAACCAGGCAGCCCGGTCCAGAATCCGCAACAGATTGTCCGGACAGAAAACGGACAGGAAATTAACTCCGGACTGCTCTCAAGACCCTTCCAAACCCAGCCGGTTAAAGATTTTCTGCTTCAGGGGACAGCTTCACGGGCTGAACTTGAATCCGCCTTCGCAGCTTACCGTAATTATTTGTCAGGTATCATTCCTGCCGGGGATTACCGGGCACTGGAAAAACTTACTGATCCGGCAATTTGCCTGCCATCGGGGAATCCTGAGCAAACCGGAATCTCTCTTATGTCAGCGTTGCACTCGCTGGCACTTCTGAAAAACAGTTTGCTCACCGCTGAGTTATTCGCACAGAGGAAAATGACAAATCAGTAATGTTCACATTAAATTTTGAAATCATGAAACAGAGAATTTATATGCTCGGACTCTTAACTGCTTCGTTAGTTTTTCTGGGCGCTTTCTTTAAGGTGAATCATTATCCCGGTGCAGCAATTATGCTGACTGCAGGAATATCACTCCTCATATTTGTATTTCTTCCGGCAGCACTTATCAATCATTACAGGGCTGAAGGGAATAACCGAAATAAAATACTCTATTTTGTTACATGGCTTACATGCTTTGTAATTTTCACCGGCATGCTGTTTAAGATATTACATTGGCCTGGTGCAAATTATGCAATTCTGATAGCGCTCCCCTTTCCATATGTAGTATTTCTTCCGGTATTCCTTGTTGTAACGGGGAAAAATAAAAACTTCAATATTTATAATACTGTTTTTGTTCTTTTCCTTCTTGCGGCTATTTCGGCCTTCTCCGTACTGCTGGCTCTGAACGTTTCACGTCAGCAAATAGCAGACAGTTATAATCTTTCCGGCAATTACAGGAAGTCATCATTAGTACTACGGGAGATTCCGGGCACTTCTGACAAATCGCCAGTCAGCCTTGCTATCGATGATGTATTGAAGATCGTGGGTGAATACAGGGATCTGATACTGAAAGAAGCATCTTCCTCTGAGGAAGAATGGGACAGGAATCCTGTTAACCTGCGGAATCCTGAATCTGCAGATATAGCACCCCATGCAATATTCAAGGCTGAAGGATTGCCTATGGGTAAAAGGCTTAATAACAGCCTGAAGACGATGATCGCCGCAATGGAAAAATGTTCAGGCTGTGAAGATATCGCCGGTGCCGCACCTGTTATCCTGGGTTTTGATGTCGGCCCGGAAAGCGAACCGAACTGGGCTGGATTGAACCTACGTGCTAACAATCTTTCATGGGCCCTTATATCCCTGGATGCTCTTGAGTATAATCTGGAGATTATTAAATCATCATTACCTGCTGATTAAAAGCTGTTTCCTTATAATCGATACGGACCGATGAAGGGTGGTCAGAGGATTTTCTGACTGCCCTTTTTCTGTTTTAACATTCTGTATGCTGATTCCCGGCAGACAAAATTTTACATTTCGTCGGCAAAATCAGGGTGAACGTCTATTTTATTTGAAATGACCTCATTGCAGTCATACATTTATCCCAAAATTGAGTAGGATAAATGAGAAAATTACTTCTGATATTAAGCGTAATCCTGATAAATGCGGGTGAAAATCTTACAGCACAGCAGGATAGTACCTGGACCCTTGAAAAGTGTATAAACTATGCTCTTGGCAGGAATATTCAGGTCAGAAAAGATGAACTCTCAACGCAGAGAGCTGTAATTAATGCCGGTCAGGCCAGAGATCAGCGGCTTATGTCTTTAAATGCATCAGTATCGCAGAATTTCAACTGGTCAAAGAGCACATCTCCGGGTTCTGCCGGGCTTACCTCTGCTAATGGCTCGAACTATTCGGTAAACTCGGGAGTATTGCTGTTCGACGCTTTCCGGCTTAACAACCTCATCAAACAGGCTGATCTGGGCATTGATGCCGGTAAATACACGCTTGAAACCACAAAAGAGTCCATCAGCCTGAGCATACTGAATGCCTATCTTCAGATTTTATATGCTGATGAGCTGGTAAAAAATACTGAAAAGCAAATTGAATCTACTGAAAGTCAGTTAAACCTGGCTAAAGAAAGACTTCTTCTCCAGGTAATATCACAATCTGATTATGCACAGGTGAAATCACAACTGGCAAGCGAGCAGCTTACCCTGGCAAATTCGAAAAGTCAGCTTGCTATTGCAAAGGTCACACTTATGCAACTTATGGAACTTCCTGTTAATGATAATTTCCAGATAGCGCATCCCGATCTTTCCGGAACAATTGACCAGGGCAGAATACCGGATGTAAAAACCGTATATGAAAAGGCTCTGGCAATTAAACCACAGATCAAAAATGCCGCCATAAATAAGGAGATCGCGGCACTGGACGAAAAAGTAGCAAAATCGGCATATTTCCCTTCCCTCTCTGCCAGTGCAGGAATAAGTTCAGGATTCTCAAGCTTCTCACCGGATAATTATTTTAATCAGATCAACAATGGAATAAGACCAACTGTAGGATTTTCATTGTCGATCCCGATATATCAGAAGAACCAGGTAAAGACAAGTGTAGCATTGGCAAAGGTAGGCTATAACGATGCGGAGCTGTCAGAAATTGATACCAGGAACCAGCTGAGAAAAAACATTGAACAGTCTTGTCAGGATGTTTCATCAGTACAGACTGAATATGAGGCAAGCCTCGAGAAGTATAATGCTACACTTGAATCCTCGGAATTATCGGATGAACAATTCAAGCAGGGAATAATTAATTCAACCGATTACCTGGTATCAAAGACTAATCTGATTGTTGCAGAGAGTCAGCTGCTTCAGTCAAAATTTAACCTGATATTCAGTTATAAGATACTTGATTTCTATTCAGGTGTACCATTGACATTGTAAAATTAAAAGTAATGATTGTAAAACCATGAAAAAGAAGACAATAATAATAATTGTAAGTGTAGTGGCAGTTGCCATTGTATCACTTCTGGCGTTTAAAAAATTGTTCAGGAAAGATCCTCCGGTAACTTTTGAAACAGTGAAGGTTGAGCAGGGTGAGATATCCAATACTGTTACCGCTACCGGAACCATTGAGGCAATAAAGACTGTCAACGTCGGGACCCAGGTTTCAGGCATCATTCAGTCCGTTTATGTCGATTTTAACGATAATGTGAAAAATGGGCAATTACTTGCAAAGCTTGATGAGACTTCCCTGAAGGCACAGCTCGAGCAGAGCCAGGCTTCTCTTGACCAGGCCCAGGCTCAGCTTGAATTTCAGAAAGCGACATATGACAGGCTGAAAGCACTCTTTGAAAAGAACCTGATTGCAAAAGCCGACTATGACCAGGCAGTATTCAATTATGATAATTCAAGAGCCGCCCTGTCAAATGCAAAATCTGCTCTGGACAGGGCCAAAGTAAACCTCGCGTATGCAACTATCACTTCACCGATCGACGGGGTTGTCTTAAACAGGGCCATTGAAGCCGGACAGACTGTTGCTGCAAGCTTTAATACACCTACGTTGTTCACAATAGTTAACGACCTGACCCATATGGAAGTCCAGACGAGCGTTGATGAAGCTGATATAGGAAAAGTAAAAGATGGTCAGCGGGTCGAATTTACTGTGGATGCATACCCGGACCTGAAGTTTGAAGGTTCAGTGTCACAAGTCCGTCTCCAGCCGGTGATCACCAACAACGTTGTGACATATGTTGTGATCCTTAATGCGCCCAATCCTGACAAGAAACTGATGCCCGGGATGACCGCAAGCGCCACTATTTATGTTGATGAAAAAGCCAATACACTTGTATTGTCAGGCAAAGCGCTCAGATTCAAGCCGTCAACAGCATACCTCGAGAAAGAAAGAGCTGCTCGTCAAAATAAGGATTCAGGGTACAACACCGCCCGTGCCGGTACAACAGGAAGGTATTCACAGGAACAGGCACAGCAGTCTTTTGAAGGAGCATCCCGCGGAATGAATCAGGGGGATAACAAAATGAATGGTTCAAATAAACCGGCTGATAATATGAAGATAGTCTGGGTGAAGAATGCCAACGGAGGCATCCGTCCCGCCAGGGTGACGACTGGAATTGATAATGGAACAAATGTTGAAATATTATCCGGCCTGAAAGCAGGAGATGAAGTAATTATTTCGATGAACGATCCGTCAGACAAAAGCGCTACCGCTGCCGGCACCAATGCTCCGAGAAGAAGTCCATTCATGTTATAATCTAGTGGAAAGGATTAACAAAAAACAGAATCATGAAAGACGTTATTATTGAAATAAAAGGACTAAGAAAAGATTATTACCTGGGTGAGGTTACGGTTCATGCTCTGCGCGGCGTTGACATGCAGATTGCTTCAGGAGAATTTGTAGCAATAATGGGTGCCAGCGGTTCAGGAAAATCGACAATGCTTAATATCCTTGGATGCCTTGATAAACCCACAGGCGGTGTTTACCTCCTGGATGGAGTTGATATCAGTACACAGGATAAGGATGCACTGGCGAAGCTCCGGAACAGAAAACTTGGCTTTGTATTCCAGGCATATAACCTGCTTCCAAGAACAACTGCCCTGGAAAATGTCGAACTCCCGTTATTTTATAATGGAAAGATAACGTCAAAAGAAAGAAGGGAACTTGCCCTTAATGCGCTTGAAGCCGTCGGACTGAGTGACAGGATGCATCATATGTCTAACCAGCTCTCCGGCGGACAACAGCAGAGAGTTGCAATTGCAAGGTCACTGGTTAATGACCCTGTGCTCATTCTTGCAGATGAACCTACGGGTAATCTTGATACCCGGACTTCTTTTGAGATCATGGATCTTTTCCAGGATCTTAACACAAAAGGACGTACAATCGTATATGTGACCCATGAACCGGATATAGCGAAATTTGCCACTCGTAATCTTATCTTCCGCGATGGCAGGATCCAGAAAGAGAATATTGTGAGCGAAAGGCTATATGCAAAGGATATCCTGAAAACATTACCCGTGGAAGATTTTGAAGAGTTGATTTCATAAAAACTGAAGAGATGAAATATTCAAATTTATTCAAAATAGCAATCAGGGCCCTCGTCCGGAATAAACTAAGGGCGCTGCTTACAATGCTGGGCATTATAATCGGCGTGGGATCAGTGATCGCAATGCTTGCAATCGGTGAGGGATCAAAAATGCAGATCAGGCAAAGCATGTCCAGCATGGGAACGAATATGATAATGATCTTCCCGAATATGCAGAGGCGCGGAGGTGTCAGCCTGGGTTCAGAAAATTCCATGGTGCTGAAATATTCTGATGTGGTTGCACTGCGGAATGAGGCAACCAAACTTGCAGCTGTATCACCGGAGATCAGGGCAAGCGGACAGGTAATTTACGGGAATCAGAATACCCAGACCTCAGTTTTAGGTGTAAGTGAGGAATTCCTTACCATCAGGAAATATAAAATCAGCACCGGAAGGATATTCAATCCTATGGAAGTGAGGAATATGTCTAAGGTCTGCATCCTGGGACAGACAGTAATCAAAAACCTTTTCGGTGCAGGTGCAGATCCTGTCGGACTTACTATCAGGATCAAAAACCTTCCTTTCCAGGTAATCGGTGTACTCGAAGCCAAAGGCGAGAACAGTATGGGGCAGGACCAGGATGATCTTATAATTGCACCTTATACGACGGTACAGAGCAGGCTGGCGACTATCGATTATCTTAATGGGATCTTTGCTTCCGCAGTCAGTGAGGAACAGAATTCCCAGGCAATAGCAGAGACCTCAGATATCCTTCGAAGGGCACATAAGCTGAAGGAATCGCAGGAGGATGATTTCAGGGTCGTATCGCAAACCGAGCTTATTCAGACGGTTTCATCAGTCTCAGATATTATGACAATTCTTCTTGGCGCTATCGCAGGGATTTCCCTGCTCGTCGGAGGTATCGGGATAATGAATATCATGTTTGTTTCTGTAACCGAACGGACCCGTGAAATAGGCATAAGAATGTCAATTGGAGGACGAAGCAGGGATATCCTTAAGCAGTTTCTGGTCGAGTCGATGCTGCTGAGCGTGATGGGAGGTGCAATGGGTGTGGCATTTGGTTATCTTTCAGCCAAGGTGGCCGGATCGCTTATGAAAAGCCCGACCCTTATTACCCCTCAATCAGTTATGCTTTCGTTTGCTGTATGCTTTATAATTGGAGTCTTCTTTGGCTGGTATCCGGCCAGGAAAGCCTCAAATCTCAACCCGATCGATGCACTCAGGTATGAATAATTCAGATGACTGGACTAACATTATTACCGATTCCGGTGTTATTAAAGATGATACGGAATCGACGCTAATGAAAGTTCCTTCTTTCAAGGGGAAGAATATCAAATTGCTGCTGCATCTTCTGGCATGGACCATCTTGCTTGCATTGCCACTATATTTTATCAGGAGGTGGCAGTTTGAGAAGGACTTCATCTGGCTTTACTATATTAACCTTCTGATCAACGGTATAATCTTTTATTCAAATTATCTTGTACTCATTCCGCGATTTTTCTTCAGTAAAAGAAGAATTAACTATTATCTCTCAGTCGTTGCACTGATAGCTTGTTTTTATTTAGTATCGGATATTTCCAACAGGCTGGTATTTAAATATATCCCGGGAAGAGTTAATACGGGCCAGCTGAGCCAGGGAAACAGTGAAGGAGGAATTAGCACAACGGCGGGATCAAGGTTTTTTGACAGGCCACCTTTCCGGCAGATGCACCTGTATAACTATACTCTCAATTCAATATTCCTTGTTTTTTTCTCATTGGGAATGAGAATTCTTGAAAGACAGGCAAATATTGATAAAATACAGAAAGAACTTGAAAGAGAGAAGCTCAACTCGGAGCTTGTATCCCTGAAAAACCAGGTGAGCCCTCATTTTTTCTTTAACACACTCAATAATATTTATTCGCTGATAAGCATTAATGCAGCTGATTCCCAGAAAGCGGTACTAAAGCTTTCCAGACTTATGAGGTACCTCATTTATGAAACTGAACAGGGCAACACAATGCTGAGTAAGGAGATAGAGTTTATGAATAATTACATCGACCTTATGAAACTCAGGATGAGTAATAAGATTGATATGAAAGTTTCCTTTCCCGAAAATTTTGAAGATAAAAGCATTCCGCCACTTCTTTTTATTCCATTTATCGAGAACGCTTTCAAACATGGAATAAGTTACAAAGGGAAGTCATACATCGACATTTCCCTTGATGCAGGGAACGGATCAGTAAACTTCACATGCAGGAACAGCCTTGCAAAAGTAAAGGAGGACAATGACAGGAGTATTAATGGGATTGGCCTTATTAATGTTAGTAAAAGGCTGAATCTGCTTTTTCCGGGAAAACATGAACTAAAGATAGATTCGTCGGACAAAACTTTTAATGTGTCACTTTTTATTAATCTTACGTGATGCTGAATACAGTAGCTGTTGATGATGAACCGCTGGCGCTGAAGCTTGTTGCAGGCTATATTGAAAAAACCCCGGGTCTTGTCCTGGCAGGGGCATTCGACAATCCTGTTGAAGCATCGGTTTTTCTTTCCGACAACTCTATCGATCTGGTGTTCATGGATATACAGATGCCGGACCTTTCTGGCATTGAGTTCACGAGGATAATGGGGAAAGGGCCGAAGGTGATTTTCACAACAGCTTTCGAAAAATATGCACTTGAAGGCTATAAGCTGGAGGTGATTGATTATTTGCTTAAACCATTCAGCTATGAAGAATTTTTAATTGCCGTAAGGAAAGCACAAAAGCTTATCAGACTCGAGGAAAAGTCTCTAAGCACCATTGATGCCAATAACGAATATCTTTTTTTGAAATCAGATTACAAAATAAAAAGGATCAGCTTTAGCGATATACTTTATATTGAGGGGCTCAAAGATTATGTGAAAATCTATACTCTTAATTCCCAGAGACCCATTCTTACGCTATCGACCCTGAAGACCGTCGAGGCGAAACTACCTGCCGGCAAATTTATGCGTATCCACCGTTCGTTTATAGTCAACCTGGGAAAAATAGACACCATTGAACGGAGCAGAATCGTTTTTGGCAGCAAATATATACCGGTAAGCGATCAGTTTAAAGGCAAATTCCAGGAGTTTCTGGATCGGAATTTCCTTTAGTAATTATTCTTCTTTATCTCCCTGATTGACAGTTTTATACGTAAAAGAGCCTTCAAGCGACTTATTCCGGCGAATATTTTAGCCGGATCTTATTGTTTAAAAGGGGTAAATATTGAAAAAGCAATAAATAATCAGAATATGTTACAAAATAAATGGGGTATGAGATAAATAGTATATATTAATTGAATAATAGTATATAAAAACAGGGGGGTGTATTGATAAATATACAAATTTATAAAAATTACATTAGATTTGAAGTCGTTTTAATTTATAAACCCCCAAAACCTTTGCTATGAAAACCGGCATTTATTTTCGCTTGTACTTTGCCTTTCTGTTATCATTTATATCTTCTTTTCCACTGTTCTCACAGGAAACTAAAAATAATAAGTTCACAGCAGGAGCTGATTTTTATAGCAGTTACATCTTCCGGGGGACAAAATTTGGCAACGGTCCGGTTGTCCAGCCGGTATTAAAGTTTGTCTCCGAAACATTCACTGCCGGTGCATGGGGCTCTTTTGACTTCCATTCTTACCAGGAGACTGACATTTACTTTACATTTACCTTCCCCATGGGATTATCCATTGGCATGACAGATTACTATTTTCCGGATCTGGATTACTTTGACTTCTCAAAAGCTACCGGCAGCCATGCCATTGAGATCAATTCGGGTTTTTCAACAGGAGGTCTGACACTTGGTGCTAATTATATCCTGAACAAGGCAGGCAGTGCGGGTTCTGATGGTAATGACATCTATCTGGAAGCAAGATATTCCTTCGAATCGTTTTATATTCTTGCAGGTGCGGGAAATGGGTGGCATTCAACAAATTTCAATGACGGATCCGATAAATTTACTTTCTGCAACCTTGGCCTCGGTACTTCAAGAATCATAAAGGTGACCGATTCATTCAACATACCGGTAAACGGACAAGTAATATTTAATCCCGACAAGAAACAGATTACAGTAATAGCAGGTTTTACTCTGCAATGATCAGTATTGATTTATATTTTTTTCAATGGAACTCATGTAGAGTGCTTTTTTGCATCATATTCAATAATTCTTAAAAATTATAAAATAATTCATTGATACCCCCAAAAATGAGAGGTGTTATACTAAAAAAGTATAAAAAATAAAATTATACCCCACAAAATATAGGGTACATTACTAAAAAAATATAAAAATAATTTGATAAACCCCCTAAAACATATATGTTTGTAACGAAAATATGTAAAAATGTGACTAGAGACATTAATATATGAAGAAGAAATTAAAAAGAAGCCTGCTGGTTTTTCTGCTTTTTATAGTGAACATAACCGGGTTATTTGCAGCGGATGGTAAACCTGTCGATTCAGGTGCCACTGCCTGGATGTTGACCTCCACCGCACTTGTATTGTTGATGATCCCGGGACTGGCGATGTTTTATGGAGGTCTTGTACGCTCTAAAAATGTGCTTGGAACAATAATGCACAGTTTCGTAGCGATGGGTATAATAAGCGTGCTCTGGGTAGTGGCAGGTTATTCAATGAGCTTCGGGAAAAATATTCTGGGAGGTATATTTGGCTGGAACAAGGATTTTTTCTTCCTGAAAGGCATTGACAATAGCATTCTGGATGCAGGTATTCCGGAATATGTATTTTCAATGTTTCAGGGTAAGTTCGCAATTATAACACCTGCTCTGATAGCAGGGGCATTTGCAGAGAGGGTAAACTTCAAAGCATACTGCTTTTTTATTGCAATATGGAGCCTGCTGGTTTATAATCCGCTATGTCACTGGGTATGGGCTTCGGATGGATTCCTTTATAACCTGGGTGCAAAAGGAGCCATCGATTTTGCCGGAGGGACTGTGGTACATATCTCTGCAGGTGTAAGCGGACTTGTAGCTGCCCTGTATCTGGGTGCGCGTCGTGGCTACCCTTACCAGGTGATCCGTCCAAATAACCTTGTTATTACTATGCTCGGGGCAGGGCTTCTATGGGTTGGATGGTTCGGATTCAATGCCGGGAGCAGTATTTCCAGCGGACTAAGCACTGCCCGTGCCCTTACGGCTACACAAGTTGCAGCTGCAACAGGAGCGCTGTCATGGATAATTATCGAAAGCTTTCATCAGGGTAAGGCTACTGCTCTCGGTTTTGGTTCGGGGATCCTTGCAGGGCTCGTTGCAGTAACACCTGCTGCCGGGGTGGTTCAACCCTGGGGCGCTATGGCTCTGGGAATGCTTGCAGCTATCCTGTGTTATATGTCGATCCAGCTAAAGAACAAGCTTGGATATGATGACAGCCTTGATGCTTTCGGAATTCATGGTATCGGAGGTATTACAGGAGCGCTGTTCCTGACATTCTTTATCCGCAAGTCATGGATGAGAGAGGCTGCAGTTGCGAACGGAGGATCATGGACAATCTGGAACCAGTTTGTGGTACAGGCACTCGCCGTGATCATTGCAATTCTGTTTGCTGCTATAATGACCTTTATAATAATCTATATCCTTGACAAAGTGATAAAATTCAAATCGTCTGAAGATGATGAGATGGCTGGTCTGGACAGATCTTACCATGGAGAAAGAGGTTATGGGATGCTGAACCCAAGTTAGTATTATTAAACCAGTAAATTATTCAAAGATGAAACTTATAACAGCAATAATCCGTGAAGTCCAGCTTGATAAAGTTCGCGAAGCTCTGATTGCTGCAGAGATAACAAGGATCACCGTAAGCCGCGTCTCCGGACACGGGCAGCAAAGAATTGAAGAAATGTACAGGGGCCAGCGTATTGTTCCGGATCTTATTCCAAAAATAAAAATTGAGATAGCTGTCAACGAGACATTTGTCAAAATAACAATTGATACGATCCTTAAATCGGCACGGACTGACGGCGATGAAGGCCATGTAGGAGATGGGAAGATCTTTATCACCCCGCTTGAGGAATGCATCAGGATCCGTACCGGCGAAAGAGGCCGTTCCGCTATATGAGTTTTTATCTACTGGTTAGTTTCATTGATACAGCCTCTTCTGATATTAATTGATTCTCAGGGATTCTCCGGCTTCTTGTCTTCCCCCGTTTTCTTCCTTATTTTTTGAGCAAGATATTCCAGCTTGTCTGCTGCTTTTTCAGCAAGCTTCTTTCCTTTTTCTTTTGCTTTTGAAATTGTCTCTTCTGCCTTCTCTTCTGCCTTGCCCGCAAAGGCCTTAAGTCCTTCTTCTGTCTTTCCGCTTTTAATGTCATCTACTTTATCCTCGACATATTCCCCGGCCTTATCCATGGCATCTGCTACAGATTTAAAAGCCTTGCTTTGTTTGACTTTTTCGACATTCTCATCAATAAAATCATCAGCTTTATCTGCAAATTTTTTTGCTTTGTCCAGTAACCCGTCCTTTTCGGGTTTCCCCGGATCTTTTTTTGTTTCTTCTTCCATAGTTTTATTTTTTAGGTATACCGTTAACCGGTATTTAACCGGTAATAAAAGAACACTATGTAAAGGTAACAAATAGTGTTTCTTCATCAAATTTGAAATTGATCCTTTTCTGTAAATGATAATTTTTAAGATGGTGTAAAAAACAATTATGGACCTGCCTTTTGTTTCTATATTAATGTTGTGTAACTTATCCCGAACAATTAACATACAGATATTATGAATAAAAGACCTCAAAACCCGTTTTTATTCGTTTTTACATTATTTTTCACAGTATTCCTGATTTCACCGGGCAAGGTATCGGCTCAGAATGCGCAAAATTTTCCGGCACCGAAGGCTATTCCGGCAAATGTTGGTGGCATAATTCAGCATTCATGCACACCATGTCATTGGGATGGAGGAGGATTTAAGCCGACCTTTCATATAAATTTCTCAAAATGGGATGATTACAGTACAGGGAAACAGGCAAAAAAGTCCAAACAGATGTGTTCCGTGATTCAAAAGGGGACAATGCCACCTGCCGAGACAAGGCAGAAACGACCTGAGAAAATTCCTTCAAAGGACCAGATCGAAATGATCTGTAAATGGTCAGAAGCGCTTCAGGCAGAAGCAGAAAAATAAATTCCTCAGCTTTTTACTTTCTCTGGTGCAGGGTGCAGGCGAAATATGAGTCGCTTTGCTTCCCTTCGACTTTTGTTTTTATATTTAATTTTGTTATATTTGATATTGTGTTTCCTGAAGTGCTAATGAACATCACGCTATGTTAATAAGAACATTTGCCAGTGCCGTAACAGGTATTGATGCCGACACAGTAACCATTGAGGTCAACGTGTCGCGTGGCATCCGTTTTTTTCTGGTAGGATTACCCGATGTTGCTGTCAAGGAGAGCCAGCAGAGAATTGAATCCGCCCTTCGTTCCCTGGGATTCCACTGGCCGGGTAAACAGGTGGTAATAAATATGGCGCCAGCCGATATCCGGAAAGAGGGCTCTTCATACGATCTTCCCCTGGCAGTCGGGATCCTTGCAGCAGATGAAAAAATAATCCGGGACTCACTTGAACAGTATGTATTAATGGGGGAGCTTTCCCTCGACGGAACCCTGCAGCCTGTTAAGGGAGTATTGCCAATTGCGCTGAGAGCCCGGGAGGAGAATTTCAGGGGAGTGATCGTCCCCGTGAAAAATGCAAGGGAGGCAGCCGTAGTAAACGGATTAGATGTGTATGGTATGGAGAATCTTGGCAATGTTGTTGAATTTCTTAACGGAACAAAGAAGTTCGAACCGGTCAAGGTCGATCTGCTTGAGATCTTCAATAATGAAGCCAACAAATATGATGTAGATTTTTCAGATGTAAGAGGGCAGGAGAATGTCAAGCGGGCCCTGGAAGTCGCAGCTGCCGGAGGGCATAATATTATTATGATTGGCCCGCCCGGAGCAGGAAAGACAATGCTGGCAAAAAGAATTCCCACAATCATACCTCCGCTTACACTTGAAGAGGCACTGGAAACTACTAAAATTCATTCTGTAGCGGGTAAAATAGATGATCATACTGCACTTATGACAAAAAGACCTTTCAGGTCACCCCATCACACAATTTCTGATGTGGCACTGGTTGGAGGAGGGACATTTCCACAGCCCGGGGAGATTTCTCTCGGTCATAACGGGGTTCTCTTCCTTGACGAACTTCCGGAATTCAAAAGAACTGTTCTTGAAGTGATGAGGCAACCCCTTGAGGACAGGGTAATAACTATCTCACGGGCGAAATCAACTGTCGATTATCCCGCAAGCTTTATGCTCGTAGCCAGCATGAATCCCTGCCCATGCGGATTTCATAATCACCCTGAGAAAGAATGCATGTGTTCATCGGGGATGGTTCAGAAATATCTCAACAGGATCTCGGGTCCCCTGCTGGACAGGATAGATATCCATATAGAGGTCGTCCCTGTCAGGTATGATAAGCTGACTGATCCGGGAACAATTGAAAAATCGGCTGTCGTCCGCGAAAGGGTTATAAAAGCCAGAGCTGTCCAGGGAAAACGATTTTCTTCGATAAAAGGTATTTATTCAAATGCCCAGATGTCGTCGTCAATGCAAAGAAAATTTTGCCAGCTTGATGAGGCAGGCGGAAGGCTTCTGAAGACAGCTATGGAACTCCGGGGCCTTTCTGCCAGAGCTTATGACAGGATTCTGAAGGTGGCAAGAACTATCGCTGATCTTGCTGAATCAGAAAACATTAATGCTGAACATATTTCTGAAGCTATAAACTACCGTAATCTGGACCGGGAAGGCTGGGCCGGGTAAAAATGAAAGATGACAAAATTAACTTAATCTGACATTACCGAGAATATCCATGATCTCTTTGCGACCTGCTTTAAGATCATTTATCAAAGCCTTGCTTATAATCGACCTGATGCTGAATTTTAATGTATTAAAACGCTCCCTGAAGATCTCCATATAGAATAATGCAAGATATCCTGCGACAGGAACAAGGAGTGAAAGAAGTACTCCCATCCAGCCCCAGAAGACAGTAGCAGTGATGAAAAGGACCGGAAAATAGAACAGGTAAAGTACTGTCCCTGAGCTCACATATACCGAACTGTAAAACCTGGGATCCCTTATGAGCTTGTCGCAGATAAACTTTGGAATGATAAAAGGGATCAGATTGCTTAAATATCCTGCAAGAAAAATGGGCAATCCTGCGATAACTGCAAAATATCTCAGGAATCCCAGGTCAATTTTTCTTGCCAGGCTCTCGTCACTTATCCCGGAAGAAGTTAAATTCTGGTTGTAGATTCTGACCTTATCCTTAAGATTTTCAACTTCATGTGGAGAAGTTTTAGTCAGCTGGTTTACCTTATCGGCAATAGTTTTTTCCATTATTCGTCTGTCGTCAGTATCGAAGCGCCACCGGAAGAATGGAAGAACCAGGTTATGACGGCCCATTATCAGAAGCTGTTCTGCCAGCCAGTCGTTTTTGGGATCCTCGATAATTATAACTTCTTTCCTGAGACTTGCATCACATTTTTCGTTAAAGGCCAGTAAGGCTTTTGCCGGATGCTCTTTGTAAAGATCTGTTAATTCTTTGATACTGAATGGATCAGAAAAATTTATCATTACCTCTTTACGGAACATTGCCGGATAAGTGTAGTTAATGCCAACAGGGACGATATTGACATCAAGTCCGAACTTCTCTTCCGCACCGAAAGCAAGCCTTGCGGTTCCTTTTCTAAGCTTTTGTAAACGTTTTTCCTGAACACACAGGCCCTCGGAAAACATTATAAACTTCCCGTTTTTCTTAAGCACTTCATAAATACCAGTGAAAGCTTCCAGGTTCTTATGAACGTTCCCGAGCCCTTCTTCTATCCGGTAAACAGGTGATACATTAAGTTCGCGAAGACAAAACCTGGCAAATGGCTTTCTGAACATGTCAGCCCTCATGGTAAAATGAAGCGGCTGGGAAAGATATGATCCGACGAGAATTCCATCCATAAAAGAATTCTGATGGTTTCCTACAAAGAGCAGAGGTTTCTCAAGGGGTACTTTCCTCAGGTTTGAATAAAAAATACGCCTGAAATAAACCCTGAAGGTAAAAGGAGGCAGAATGAAGGTCAAAAACCTGAAAAGCATACAGAGGGGATCTTAAATTTTACTGTATTAATTAACGAAACAAAGTAATTAAAAAAACTTTCATTGTGAATAGGTATTATATATTTGCTTAGTTGTTTAATTTTTTTAATTTTATATTCCGTAAACCCACCTGATCCTCTTTGCATGAATCTCACGCACCAGGTTCGCGATAAAATGATGCATGAACGCCTTATGTTTGCCTACAGAGGTGTTGTTACCAATGAAAATTCCTCCGCCCTTTTAATGTTGCTTGAGAAGGAGATGGAGAAAGCTGAATTTGGATTTGTAGGCAGGAAAAGAGTATTCATGTTTGTCCTTGAGAGTCTTCAGAATGTATCAAGGCACAGTGACCGCAACGACCTGTCAGATATGTCGCTGGTTGTATACTCCAAATCCAATGGCGGATACACGGTTACAACCGGAAATGTAATATCCACATCAAATATCGGGGACCTTAAAAAAAGGCTGGATGAAATAAATCACCTTCCTGCCGGCGAGATAAGATCGGTTTACAGGCAGATGCTAAGTAACTCCGAATTCAGCAGCAAGGGCGGGGCAGGCCTTGGGCTAATTGAAATGGCTAAGAAGACAGGGAATAAGCTTGACTATGATTTTCTAAAGCTCGATGAAGAGAATTCTTATTTCATACTGAGTAAGACCGTGGATGCAGATGGCGTTGGCACTCATCTCAGCAATGCTGAAAAGCCATTCAGGGGCGAAGCCGCAGCACAGCTTGAAAGAATGATGGCGGAAAACAACATTTACCTGATCTGGTCCGGACATATAACCCAGGAAGTGGGGAAAGAAGTAATTTCATTTACCGAGACAAAGCTTTCTGAGGCAGATATTGAATCAAACCAGCGGCGAAAGGTATTCAGCGTTCTGGTCGAGATACTTGAAAATGTCGCAAAATATACACCGGGACGGGAGGCTGAGGAGAAATTTGGAATGCCCGTTGCAATGATAAGACTGGAAAACAGAACATATACCCTTACGACCGGGAACCTGATACTTAATGAAAAAGCTATTCAGCTTAAAGAAAAACTTGACACAATAAACAGATGCGATAAAGCAGCGCTCAAGGAACTTTTCGTAAAATCACTTGCATTACAAAACATGAACGATGGCAGTACCGGGAATCTTGGACTTATCGATATGGCAAGAAAATCAGGGAATAAGCTTATTTACGATTTTGACAGGATTAATGATTCCTATTCTTATTACGTGCTAAGTGTAAAAATTGACGAAAAAGGTGATTAATCAATCATATTGAGAACCAAATTCTCCCCATCCCAAGCGGCAAAGCTGCTGTGCCTGATCCAATCACCAAGGAAAATAATTTCACAATCCTCCTTCAATTTATATTTCATCGAAAGGTGACGATGGCCAAAAATGAAGTAATCGATTTTTTCATTAGCTGAAAATGACTTTGCATATCTCACAAGATCTTCTTTTTCTTCACCCATAAACTCAAGCGAGATTCCTTTCCCGAGTCTGGAATTCAATGACCACCTGTGTCCGAAGCCAATACCAAGTGACGGGTGAAGCGATGAGTACAAAACTCTCAGTGGTTTATTATGGAATATTTTTAACAGGATTCTGTAACCCATATTTCTTGAGCCAAGACCCTCGCCGTGTGCAAGATGGAATTTTCTGCCGTTAAAAACGGTTGTCAGTGGATCTTTATGGATGATCAGTCCGCATTCGTCTGAAAGATAATTGCCAACCCACATATCGTGATTCCCGGTGAAAAAATGTACCGGAATGCCTGAATCAGTTATCGATGCTATAGTCCCGAGGAAACGCGTAAACCCGCGTGGCACAACACGCTTATATTCCCACCAGAAATCAAAAATATCCCCTATCAGGTATATTTCTCCTGCTTCCGGGGCTATCTTATTAAGCCATACGACCACTTTTTTCTCACGGTCAGCGGGCCTGGTTCCGGTATTGAGACCAAGATGAAAATCGGAAGCGAAATAGATATTTTTACGCGAAGTAGCCAAATTTGCCGGTTAATTGAGGAATAACTGATTTAGCTTTATCTCCAGGTTTTTACCATGCAGGTTAGTCGCAACAAGTTTACCTTCAGGGTCGAAAAGATAATTGGCCGGAACCGCCCTGACATTAAAGAGTCTTGCATATTTCGGCTCAGAGGGATTATCTTCCCTGGTACTGATCCAGGGCAGTTCGTCGAACCTGACAGCCGATTTCCAGACTGACTCATCGTTATCCAGATTTATCTGGTATATTTCAAATCCCCGGCTTCTGAACATCCTGTAATATTCTTTTAACTGAAGGTTTTCGGTTATGCATTCCCTTGATTCAGCAGACCAGAAAGCAAGAAGTACATATTTCCCTTTTAATGAAGAAAGTACAACTCTTTTGCCATTGATATCTTTCAGGTCCGGATCCAGTTTGGTTTCGGGGAGGGAATTCGTAAGCTGCTGAATCTGCTTGGCCCGGAACGCACCCATCTCTTTTTCAAAATTGCTGACAAGCGCTCTGGTTTGCTTTGATTTTGGATAATATTTTTTCAACGAATCCGATACAATTTTAAGATATTGAAGATCGCGCATGTCGTACAGAACATATGTCTGATCATTAATCTTCTGGTAAAGTGCCTTTATGGAAGCGAGCGAAGTAATATTATTTATAATGAATTCTATATTAAACCTTCTTTGTTCCTTTAGAATTTTTAAATATTCCTGTTCCAGCAAAGGACCTTTGACCTCAAAACCCGGCTCCTTCTGGGCATTATCATATGCGGAAGACAATGAATCTAATCTTGCTTTTGTTTTGAGGAGCCTGTTATCAAGCACCTGAACCTGAGCCGATCCTTTTGATCCTGAGACAGTATAATTGTCATAAAGGTTGTCATTATTGAAAATCAGTTTAATCTTTTCACCAGGTTCTGCAAGCAGGGTAACAAAATTGGAGCCTGAAAAGCCAACTTCAAAATAATCCGGTTCTGAAGCCTTTATCCTGAATCTGTATCTGTTCTTCCCGCTGATTTCTGAAGAATCGATCAGTTGCGGGACATCGATATCTATTCTGCTGATGTAGATTTTCTTTCCGGGATTACTTTTCACATTACCTTCAATCCTGATAGTATTCTTGTTGCTGCAACCGTAAATGAAGATAAAGGGTAAAAGCAGCAATAAATAGAATTCTCTCCTGAATCTCTTTGTTATGCCCGAATTTTGCATAGTATTAATTATTATTAAAAATTTCAGCCAGTTTCGTCTGCAGCATCTCGCCCCTCAGATTTGAAGCGATAACCCGGCCATCTTTATCAAGAAGCAGGTTAGCCGGGATAGTTTCTAATTTGTACAAGGGAACAACAACAGAATTCCAGTATTTTATATCGCTGACGTGGATCCATCTGCCCAATTTGTCATCCTGGATGCCTTTAAGCCAGGCTTCCCTGGTCTTGTCAAGAGATACCTGGTAAATCTCAAATCCCCTGCTGTGCCATTTATCATAAGCCAGGATCAGATTCGGATTTTCCTGCCGGCATGGAGTGCACCATGAAGCCCAGAAATCAAGCAGGACAATCTTACTTCTTGTAGATGACAGCCTGATAGTATCCCCCTGTGGATCGGGAAGTATTATGTCCGGTGCTTCGGTCCCGGTCGCTGGCACAGCAGAAAGCTCATTCTGCAAATCCATTGCAGCTATCATCTGCTGAACCTCTTTATGGAGTGTTTTAACCGGCTCATAATCAGGATATAACTTTGACAGGGCAGAATCAACCCTGATATAATATCTGTAATCCTTCTCCCTGGGCAGCACATATTCGCGGGGAGCTATCTGCTGGTACAATGCAACAAGAGATACCAGCGAATTCAGATTTTCATTGATATATTTTTTTGTATATAAATTTATTTCGTTCAGATAGGTCTGTGCAGTACTGTCTAACATATCTATCACTCCTGGCAGTTCAGGCTTGCCCAGGTTCTCATCATAAATTTCCCTCAGTGCGGAAATCTTTTTGATAGTCTGCTGAAGCTTCCTGTTATATTCTACCAATAGCCCGGTACCGGCAGATCCGGTTATTGATGACGGGTAATTCAAAGAGTCGGAATATGCATTCAGAACAATATTCTGGCCGGGTTCAAGAAGCATAGTCAGAAAGCTCGTCCGGTCAGTGAGGAGGAGATAGAATGCCGGTGATTCTATTCTTCTTGAAAATGAAAATTCTCCGTCATCCGGCAAAGCCACGGAATCGACCTTGATCAGATTATCGGCTTTAAGTTCCTCAAGATAGATATATTCGCCACTTTTAGCATGTTCAAGTTTGCCTTTTATCTCAATATTATTATTTTTGCAGCCTCCTGTAACCAAGACCACCAAAATAACCACAAAAAGGTTTTTATTCATTAAACAAAATATATATTAATAATTTTTGAAATTATTGAATTGCAAAGTTATTCTTTTTTTTATCCAGCCCTTATCCGGCAAAAATTAATAATCCGGCGGCAGGTTTGCAATGTTAAATAAAATTTGCTATCTTAAAAGACTTTTTCATGTCAGACAAAATTGTAATTATATGAGTTACATTAAGTTCGAAAAGGGACAAATAGTAAATCTCGAATACTCACTCGGAAGGGAAATCATCAGGACGAACAGGGCGGGATCCTATGCCTCAACCACTATTGTAGAATGTAACACGCGCAAGTATCACGGATTGCTGATTTGCCCGGTGGATGAGCTCGGGGGAGGCAGGTTTGTGCTATTGTCGTCACTTGATTTGACAGTTCTGAATAATGATAAAAGTTTCAACATCGGGATCAGAAAGTACAAGGGTGATTATTTCAGTCCCAAAGGGCACAAATATATCGAAGAATTTGAAACTGAAACTATCCCTGTTAGGATTTTCCGCGTAGGAAATGTTTTGCTTAAAATGGAGAGAATTTTTGTGCATTATGAGGAGCAAATGCTGATGAGATATACAATTCTTGATGCTACTGAACCCATGAAGCTCCAGATCAGACCATTCCTGGCATTTCGTGGTATTCATGAGCTGACTCATGCAAACCTTTCTGCCAATACAAAAACAGAGCCTGTTAAAAACGGAATTAAATCCAGATTGTATGAAAGGTTCCCTTTTCTCCATTTGCAGTTCTCCGGCAAAGTCGAATTTATACAGGTTCCCGATTGGTACCTGGGAGTAGAATACATTGAAGAACAGAAAAGAGGATACGATTATTCCGAAGACCTTTTCTCACCCGGATTTTTTGAGCTTGAAGCAGTAAAAGGCGACAGCATAGTGTTCTCGGCTTCAACGAAGGAGGAGAAACCCTCAGGTTTTAAAGCTAAATTTACCAGAACATTAAATGGCAAAATTCCCCGTGACAGCTTTATCAATTGTTTGCGCAATGCTGCCCAGCAGTTCGTGGAAAAAAGAGGCGGGGAGACCCTGATAATTGCCGGATTCCCCTGGTTCGGATCATGGGGAAGGGATACATTCATCTCACTTCCGGGACTGGCTATGGCACGCCACAAGCTGGCTTTGTATACGGAAGTTCTTGATACACAGGTGAACAGGATGAAAGATGGGTTATTCCCCAATATGGGTGAAAAAGGCAGCTATGCTTTTAATTCCGTCGACGCACCTCTCTGGTTCCTCTGGACACTGCAGCAATATTACGAAAACGGAGGAAAAGACTGCTGGGAAAGATACGGGCAGGCGGCCAGATCAGTTCTGAATTCCTACAAAAACGGAACCGGCACCGGTATCCGGATGATGGATAACGGACTTGTTTATGCTTATGCTCCGGGAAAAGCGCTCACGTGGATGGATGCAGTTGTAAACGGCGTACCCGTTACCCAGCGGGGAGGTTATGCTGTAGAAATAAATGCACTGTGGTATAATGGTATCTGCTTCGCCCTTGAAATGTCGAAAGAAAAAAAAGATAATAAATTTTTAAAAGAATTCGGGTTTCTTCCTGAACTGATAAAGAATTCTTTTGTTGATCTGTTCTGGGATGAGAAAGCCGGCTGCCTTGCAGATTACGTCAATGATGAGGAAGGAAGGAACTATTTTGTCAGACCAAATATGGTGATAGCTGTATCTCTTGCTCACTCAATGCTCGATAAGGAGCAAATGAAAAAAGTTCTTGATTGTGCTGATAAGATGCTTGCTACGCCCCGCGGCCTGAGAACCCTTTCCCCGGGAAACAAATTCTATCAGGGAACTTATTCCGGCGATCAGGAGGAAAGAGACAAGGCATATCATCAGGGCTCCGTATGGCCGTGGCTTTTTGGCCCATTTTGTGAAGGCTGGCTGAAAGTTTATGGCAAACAGGGAGTTCAGAAGGTAAGGAACCTGATATACGGACTGGAGGACGTGATGAGTGAGCATGGGGTGACGACCCTGTCGGAAATACACGACGGAGATCCGCCTCACGCACCACGAGGTGCAATTTCCCAGGCGTGGAGTGTTGGTGAAGTACTGAGAATAATTTACCTGCTTGAGGAAAAATATTCAATCCTTTAATTGATAAAGGCTATGCGTGTGCTAATGTTTGGATGGGAATTTCCACCTCATATTTCGGGCGGACTGGGGACGGCAAGCTATGGGCTGACAAAAGGTATGGCTACGCTCGACGACCTTGAGGTGATATTCGTGGTACCAAAAGCATGGGGTGATGAGGATCAAAGCGTTGTCCGTCTTATAGGAGCAAATAAAGTGCCGGTAGCATACAAGAAAATCTGTTATAAAGGAACCAGGATGCCCATTGAAAAAATTGAAATCTTTTCAAAAATCGTACCTTATATTGATCCTGAGGATTTCTGGAAAGTTACAAATTATGAAATTGAGGGTCATAAGCTATATGTTCAGACCAACAACAAAGGCATGGTAGACTTCTCCGGAAGATATGATTGCAACCTTCTTGATGAGATATATAAATACTCTATTGTGGCTTCAGTGATCGCTGAGGAAAATGATTTTGATATCATACATGCCCATGACTGGCTTGCCTATCCTGCAGGCATGGCAGCTATGGAAGTATCGGGTAAACCGCTCATTATCCATGTTCATGCAACTGATTTTGACAGAAGCGGCGGTAATGTAAATCCGGATGTTTACCGCATTGAAAAGAATGGTATGGATGCAGCCTCTAAAATTATTACAGTAAGCAACCTGACAAGAGATGTTGTAATTAATAAATATAATATTAATCCGGATAAAGTCGAGACGGTTTACAATGCTGTTGAACCCGTAAACAGCTCTGATAATATATTTATAGAAAAAGGATTTGATGAAAAGGTCGTGACCTTTCTGGGAAGGATCACGCTCCAGAAAGGTCCGGAATACTTTATTGAAGCTGCTTATAAGGTTCTCAAAGTAATGAATAATGTCAGGTTTGTTATGGCAGGATCGGGTGATATGATGGAAAGAATGATGAGGAGGGCCGCCTCGCTGAAAATAACAGACCGGTTCCATTTCACAGGATTTCTCAGGGGGAGTGAAGTTTTTACAATGCTGGAAATGAGCGATGTTTATATTATGCCATCGGTGTCAGAACCTTTCGGAATATCACCACTTGAAGCCATGCAGTCAAATGTGCCGGTAATAATCAGCAAGCAATCAGGAGTTGCCGAAATACTGACTCATGCAGTAAAAACCGATTTCTGGGATATTGATGCTATGGCAGATGCTATCTATGGGATCCTCAATTATCCGGCTCTTGCAAGCATGTTCATCAAAAACGGCAAGGAAGAAGTTATCAGGCTGAAATGGGATAATTCAGCCCGGCATGTCCGGGATATCTATGAAAGAGTCATTTGGAATAAATAAGTATACAGTATGAGTGCAGCAGGTAAAAAAGCGATATGCTTTTATTTTCAGGTTCACCAGCCCTTCCGGCTTAAGCGTTACAGGTTTTTTGACCTCGGGCATGATCATTATTATTATGATGACTTCTCCAATGAATCGATTTTGAAAAAAGTGGCAGGCAAATGCTATATTCCTGCCAATAAAATTATCCTTGACCTGATAGAAAAGAATAAAGGTAAGTTCAAGATAACCTTCTCACTTTCCGGAATTGTAATTAACCAGTTCAGGCTATATGCCCCGGAGGTCCTGGATTCATTCCGGAATCTGGCAGAGACAGGACAGGTAGAATTTCTGGCAGAAACAAACGCCCATTCCCTCGCCTCTCTTAAAAGCAAAAGCCAGTTTGAATATCAGGTTGAAAATCACAGAAATATGCTGAGGGAATTCCTTGGTGTCGAAACTTCATCGTTCCGTAATACCGAGCTTATTTACTCCGATCTTATCGGATCCTGGGTGGCGGAAATGGGTTTTAAATCAATGCTGACTGAAGGGGCAAAGCATGTACTTGGATGGAAGAGTCCTAATTTTCTGTACTGCAATACTATAAATCCCCGGTTAAAGATCCTGTTGAGAAATTTCGTCCTGAGTGATGATATAGCTTTCAGGTTCTCAAATAAACAGTGGAGTGCCTGGCCCTTAACGGCAGATAAATATGCATCGTGGCTAAATAAGCTGGCTCCAAAATCAGAACTTGTCAATATTTTTCTTGACTATGAAACATTCGGGGAACATAACTGGAAGGAGACAGGCATCTTCGATTTCCTGCAGCATCTTCCCGGTTCCATTCTCAGGAAAACGCCATTTAAGTTTATGACCCCATCCGAGGTAGCTGACACACTTCAGCCTGTTTCGGCGATAAGCGTACCTTCACCAATTTCATGGGCTGATGAGGAGCGTGATCTTACCGCCTGGCTCGGCAATGAGCTGCAGGTAGCTGCGATAAATAAGCTTTATGACCTCGCAGAAAAAGTGATAAAGTGCAATAATGAGACGATAAATAAAGACTGGGAGTACCTGCAGTCAAGCGACCATTTTTATTATATGGCTACCAAATTCTTTTCTGACGGAGCTGTTCATGCCTATTTCAATCCATATGAAACCCCTTATGATGCATTCATGAACTATATGAATGTGCTGAGTGATTTCGAAATAAGGGTGAACAGATGTCTGCCGGCAGCAGATGAGAAAACTCAGATATCAAAGCTGGAATCCATAATTGTCGAAAAGGATAAAATTATAGAAACACAGTATGCAGAAATTGGCAGGTTGTCAAAAGGAGTCATCAGACCAAAAGCTAAAGGAAGGCTGCCGGTTGCGAAAGATACACAACCCTCCTTAAAGGAACTGGCGCACAAGATTATTTCCGGAACAAAAAATGCTGAAGAAAATCCCCCTGCAAGAAAAAGCATTAGACCAAAAACCGTGAAAAAAACCTCAACAAAGAAAAATACTGCAAAAAAAAGAAACGGTAAAAAAACAGGTAAAACATTGAAGAGCTCAAAGTAGCCGAATATTGATAATCCATTCTTAATCATAATCTTAAAATGAAGGTTGAATTTATTTTCGAGACCAGCTGGGAAGTTTGTAATAAAGTAGGAGGAATTCATACAGTAATTTCTACAAAAGCTTTAAATATTGTCGACGAGCTGGGGGATAATTATATACTCATAGGACCTGATGTCTGGAGGGAGGATGTAAAAAATCCTGAATTTATTCCCGATGAATCACTGTTTGCCGAATGGAAGGCAAGAGCATCGTCGGAAGGATTAAGGGTGAAAACCGGAAGATGGAACATTGCAGGCAAGCCTATTGTTATTCTGATTGATTTCACACCTTATTTCGGGCAGCAGAATGAGATCTTTGCCAAGTTCTGGGAAACCTATAAGCTTGACAGTATTTCGGGCCAGTGGGATTATGTGGAACCTGCACTTTTCGGGTATGCAGCCGGTAAACTTATTGAGAGTTTTACTTTGTTTTACCATGATCATCATAATATTGTGGCCCAGTTCCATGAATGGATGACCGGTACCGGAGTACTTTATCTTAAAAAAGAAGCGCCATGGATTGCAACTGCATTCACAACACATGCTACGGTGCTTGGTCGTAGTGTTGCAGGGAACAACCGTCCGTTATATGGGAAGATGAAGGAATATAATCCTGTTCAGATTTCCCGTGAATTCAATGTAATAGCAAAGCAATCGCTTGAAAAAATTTCTGCTGCCGAAGCAGATGTCTTTACTACGGTCAGTGAAATAACCTCCAGGGAATGCAGCCATTTTCTTGGGAAAGAAGTTGACATTGTTACACCGAATGGCTTTGAAGACTCATTTGTGCCGGGGCCTGATCTTTTTGAAGAAAAAAGAAAGATAGCAAGACTGAAACTTAAAACTGTAGCAGAAGCTGTTCTTGGGTATAAGCTTTCAGATGATTGCACTCTTGTTGTCAACAGCGGAAGGTATGAATTCCGGAATAAGGGTGTCGATATTTTTATCGATTCTCTGGGTGAGATGAACAAACAAGATAAGCTGGCCAAAGAGTGTGTGGCTTTCATTCTCATGCCGGCATATCATAAGGGTCCCCGCCAGGATGTGATTGATATTCTTTATAATAACGGTTCGGCCAACAACGGAGACCACTATCTTACCCACAGCCTGCACTATCCATCTACGGACCCTGTTCTGCAAAGGATCCAGACGAACATGCTTAACAATGGTCAGAAATCTCAGGTCAAAGTAATTTTTGCTCCCAGTTACCTTAACGGGAACGACGGCATCTTCAACCTGCCTTACTATGATCTCCTTATAGGCTTTGACCTCTCAGTATTTCCTTCATATTATGAACCATGGGGATATACACCACTTGAAAGCCTCATGTTCTCAATCCCATCAATAACTACCTCACTGTCAGGATTTGGCTTATGGGTTAGGGATTATTTTCAGAACCCCGGTAACGGAATAGCAGTAATCGAGCGGACCGATGACAATGAAACCGGGGTTGTTACTGAAATCCGGAAATTTATCTCATTGTTTATAGGACTTGGCGAAAGTGATATTAAGGAGGCACGTGCAAAAGCTCATGAAATATCGAGAATTGCAATGTGGGACAGCCTGGTTCAGTATTATTTTACAGCCTACAGCAAAGCATTGGATCACTCCAGTGAAAGAAGGGAAGAACCCAGAGAATTTGTCAGGTTTGTCGAAGCGCCAGGCCTGCACGTCCGGAAACCACACCAGGTACCGGTCTGGAAAGATATTTATGTCCAGAGCGATGTGCCTGATAAGCTGGCAGCTCTGAATGAACTGGCAAATAATCTCTGGTGGTCATGGAATATCGAAGCTGAAGTTATATTCAAAAGCATGGACCCTTCACTCTGGGAAGAAGTAAGGCATAATCCGAAACTTCTCCTTGAAAAGATAGATTATAAAAGACTTCTTGTCCTTGAAGACGATGACGAGTTCGTTACAGAGCTCGGCAAAGTGACCAAAACCTTTAAAGAATATTTAAATCGTCCTGGTGATCCTGAGAAGCCTACCGTAGCATATTTTAGCATGGAATTCGGAATCCACCAATGCCTTAAGATATATTCCGGTGGTCTCGGTATACTGGCAGGCGACTACCTGAAAGAGGCCAGTGACTCAAATGCAAACATAATAGGTCTGGGGCTGCTTTACAGGTATGGTTATTTCAGGCAGAAGCTAGGTCCGAAAGGTGAACAGCTTGCAATTTATGAAGCAGAAGAATTTTCACGGCTTCCCATCAATCCTGTTAAGGATGAACATGGAAACCATCTTTCTGTAAGCCTTGTCTGGCCGGGGAGGACTGTAAAAATCCGGGTGTGGGAAGCCAAGGTTGGCAAGGTAAGACTTGTCCTTCTTGATACCGATATCGATGACAATTCTGCTGAGGATCGCACCGTCACCCATTATCTATATGGCGGCGATATCGAGAACAGGTTGCGGCAGGAGCTTATCCTTGGAATAGGAGGTATGAGAGCGCTGGTATCTATGGGGCTGAAACCTGATATTTACCACAGCAATGAGGGGCATTCCGCATTCATAAGCCTTGAGAGGCTGAGAACAATGATTGAGGAGCATCATTTGACTTTCTCCCAGGCTTTGGAAGCTGTAAGAGCATCTACACTCTTTACCACCCATACGCCGGTTCCGGCAGGCCATGATGCATTTGACGAAGATCTCCTGAGAAAGTATATTTCACATTACAGCAGCCGCCTGAACATTTCATGGGAAGAACTTATGGCGCTTGGAAGGTGTGAAACCGACACTGATAAGAAATTTAACATGAGCTTTCTGGCGACCCGGATGTCGCAGGAAGTAAATGGTGTAAGCAAGCTCCATGGTGAGGTAAGCCAGGGGATGTTCAACAAACTATGGCCTGGCTATCTGAAGGAAGAACTTTTTATAGGTTATGTCACCAACGGTGTTCACCATCCGACCTGGACAGCTTCGGAATGGAAACGGCTGTATAAAGAACTTACGGGAGCTGAAAATTTCGACCAGACAGACAGGAGCCTGTGGGAAAGGCTTTACAATGTTGATGACAAGAGAATTTATGAGATAAAAAAAGGCCTTAAGAAAAATCTTTTTATAGAGATCAGAAAAAGGTTGCAATCAGATATGATGGAAAGGCATGTGAGCCCCCGCACTCTTCTGAATATCAGTAGTCATCTTGATGAAAAGGCACTTACAATCGGGTTTGCCCGCAGATTTGCCACATATAAAAGAGCTTCACTTTTATTCCGGGATCTTGACCGTCTTGCCAGAATTGTGAATAATCCCGGGAAGCCTGTTCAGTTTATTTATGCAGGCAAGGCCCATCCTCATGATGGCGGGGGGCAGGATCTGATAAAAAGGGTTTTTGAAATTTCCCAGATGCCCCAGTTTGCAGGGAAAGTAATATTCATTGAAAATTACGATATCGAACTGGCAAAACATCTGGTAAGGGGGGTCGATATATGGCTCAATACACCAACCCGGCCGATGGAAGCATCCGGGACCAGCGGGGAAAAAGCAGTTATGAACGGAACGATTCATTTCAGTGTGCTTGACGGCTGGTGGGTGGAAGGCTACAGAGCCTTTGCCGGGTGGGCGCTTCCCAAAAAGAGAACCTTTGCAAACCAGGATCTCCAGGACGATATCGATGCCGAGACAATTTATAATATGCTTGAATATGAGATTATCCCTGCATATTATTCATTTAATGAGGATGGTGTGCCTGTTGAATGGATAAGCCATATTAAAAATACAATGGTTAAAATTGCCCCGGAATTTACAATGAAAAGGCAGCTCGATGATTATTTCGAAAAATATTATTTAAAGCTCTTTACTCGTAGCAAGTATCTGATTGCAAATAATTTCGAAAAAGCGAAAGAGCTTGCCTCATGGAAGAAAACCATGAAAGATGAATGGGATAATATCGAGGTAATAAACTACAGCTTTGAAAAACCAGGTGAAAATGTGTATCATTCCGGGCATGATTATAAAGCAGAGATAGCTCTTAATATAAATAAGATCCCCAAAGAAAATGTAGGTGTAGAATATGTTATCACATATATGGACAAGCAGGGTGAGCATGAATTCGTTGCCAGCAAGAACTTCAATCTGGTGAGCTATAAAAGCGGGAAATGCTTATACCGGGCTAACCTGGTTCCTGAAAAGGCAGGAACATTCTTTTACGGGATAAGGATTTATCCAAGGAATAAAGATCTGCCCCATAAGCAGGATTTCTACCTGCTAAGGTGGATTGATTAAATATCGGTAGCTTTTTTTAATGCCACTTTCCTGAAAACCAGGGCTGTCCTTGATGGCAGATACAGATAAAGGTAGAAAGGCAAATTAATACTTTGCCTTTCTGCTTTTTTTGCAGATGTATAAATATATTTTCTGTCTACCCGGTCAAATCCACCGAATTCCGGATCATCGGAGTCGATTTGTATGGTGAATCTGCCTTTTAAGGGAATCCCATAATCAGTAAAGGAAGTATTGGGATGGAAATTAAATACAAAAAGCAGCTCTCCCCTTGTAAATGCAATTACTTTATCGAAAGTATTTTCATAGATCCTGTTAACATAAAGATCATCCAGTATCCTGAACTCCTTCTGGAGATTAACCATTTGTCTGTCAAAAGCCGCCAGGTATTGGTATTTCAGATCATTATTCTGGACCAGGTCCCATTGTCTGCGGGCATACTTGAAACTCCAGTTATTTCCTTCCCGCGGGAAATCTATCCATTCAGGGTGACCGAACTCGTTCCCCATAAAATTCAGATATCCTCCGCCCGCTGTGCTGAATGTGATAAGCCTTATCATCTTATGCAGGGCAATGCCACGGTCCATAACAAGGCTATGATATGATTTGGTCATCCCCGTGTACATTTCGGCATCTATCATTCTGAAAATGAGCGTTTTATCGCCAACCAGAGCCTGATCGTGAGATTCGCAGTAGGAAATGATCTTTTCTTCCGGTCTGTGCTGTGTAAGTTCATGCATCAGGTTCCCCATATCCCAGTATTCATCAGGTGTCTCCTTAATGAGCTTTATCCAGAGATCAGGCACTCCCATTGAGAGCCTGAAATCGAATCCATATCCTTTTTTTGAAGTATCTGCAGCGATCCCTGGCATACCGCTCATCTCTTCAGCTATTGTAATTGTGCCAGGTTTGAACTGGTGGATCATTTTATTGGCCAGCCATAGATAGGCAAGGGCATCAATATCCTGTCCGCCATCAAAATAATCGCTGTAGGAAGTAAAATTCTTCCCTAGTCCATGATCATAATAGATCATGCTTGTGATCCCATCAAACCTGAATCCGTCAAATTTATATTCTTCAATCCAGTACCGGCAGTTAGATAGAAGAAAATGTATTACATTATCTTTTCCATAGTCAAAGCACAATGAGTCCCAGGCAACATGATACCGCCGGTGATCTGTATGGAAATAGAGCCCGGGGGAACCATCAAAAAGCCCCAGCCCCTCGTTCACATTTTTTACCGAATGGGAATGAACGAGGTCCATTATTATCCTGAGTCCGGCCTTATGGGCCGTATCGATAAGCTCCTTTAGTTCTTCGGGAGTCCCGAACCGCGATGAGGCTGCAAAAAAGTTAGATACATGATATCCAAATGAGCCGTAAAAGGGATGCTCCTGGATAGCCATAAGCTGGATAGTGTTGTATCCTGACCTGGCTATTTGAGAGATCATTTTTTCGGTAAATTCCCGGTATGTTCCGGTCTTATACTCCTGAGTTGACATCCCGATATGGGCTTCATAAATTACTGTTGATGTAGCAGGTGACCGGAAGGTCTCTATCTGCCAAATGTATGGCTTGTCAGGAGCCCAAACCTGGGCAGAGAAAATTTTTGTAACGTCATCCTGCACAACACGGGTGGAATAGGAAGGTATTCTCTCTCCTTTACCACCCGGCCAGTGAACCGATAATTTAAACAGATCCCCATGGTTCATCTCCTGAAGAGGAAGTATTATCTCCCAGTCTCCATATTTGTTGATCCGCTTCATCAGGTATTCTGGCTTTTCCTTCCAACCGTTGAAAGTACCGGTAATATATATAGCAGTTGCATTTGGAGCCCATTCCCTGAAGATCCAGCTCTCATCCTTTCTGTGAAGCCCGTAATAAAGGTGTCCCGTTGCGAAATCAGCCAGAGATCCTTTTTTTATAAGATGAATTTCTTTAGCCTGACATTTGCAGATACGATCTTCAATAAAGCCGATGTAGGGATTAAGCCACGAATCAGATGTGTAGAATTTCGCACTGCTCATGAATTTGAATTTGAGATCTGACCATAAAAGTACAAAAACAAAAACATAATTATGTTTCATTTTCCCGGCCTTTGTTAATTTTGCAGGAGATTCCGGATGTATGGTTATTCTCAATGGATATGATGATCTGAACCTTAAGTCTCCCGTTGTTACGATAGGGATTTTTGATGGTGTCCATCGGGGGCACAGGTCGCTTCTCGATTTGCTGGTAACCCGGGCAAAGGAGACCAATGGTGATTCGGTGGTCATAACATTTCACCCTCACCCCCGTCTGGTAATTCAGAAAAACAAAAAGGGGCTTTCATTCCTTTCGGCAATAGATGAGAAGATTGCACTTCTTGAAGAGGCTAAGGTCAGCCACCTGATTATTATAGAATTTACACCCCTTTTCAGCAAGATCAAAGCCTGCGATTTTGTTGAGGAAATCCTGGTAAAAAAAATAGGAACCAGGCATCTGATAATCGGATATGATCATCATTTCGGGTACAGGGGAGAAGGGGACTTTGATACAATAAGAGGTTGTCCCGGTTCGGCAAGCTTTGAGCTTGAACAGGTTCAGGGGCTTCAATCCGGGACGGATACCATAAGCTCTTCATCAATCCGTGATGCCTTGTTAAAAGGCAGAGTTGAAGAAGCGGCCAGATGGCTGGGATATAATTATTCTTTAAAGGGGAAAGTTATTGAGGGGAAAAAAATCGGGAGGAAGCTTGGCTTTCCGACTGCGAACATCAGGGCGGAATACAAATACAAGCTGATTCCGGGTAATGGGGTATATGCTGTTGAAATTGAGATAGATGACAAAATATTGCCAGGGATGCTAAGTATTGGTGTGAATCCAACTGTCAACAAAACACCGCGTACCAGATCTGTCGAAGTGAATATTTTTAATTTCGACAGGGAGATCTATGGGAAGGAAGTAAAAATTATTTTCAGATACAGAATGCGCGACGAGATTAAATTTGATGATACTGAGCAGCTTTCCCGGCAGATGCAGACAGACAGGCAAGATGCCATAAGGTTACTCTCCTGAGATACAACATTTTTATTTAACTTTACATTCTTTAAAAACTTTAGAAATGGGAATAGCTACAGATAAAATGCAGTACAGGGTAAAAGATATTTCTCTTGCAGAATTTGGCAGGAGGGAAATAGAAATTGCAGAAAAAGAAATGCCGGGTTTGCTGGCTATCAGGAAAAAACATATGGGTGATAAGCCGCTTAAGGGATCACGGATAACCGGCTCGCTCCATATGACAATCCAGACAGCTGTGCTCATTGAGACTCTTAAAGAGCTGGGAGCTGATATCAGGTGGGCAAGCTGTAATATTTTTTCAACCCAGGATCATGCTGCAGCCGCAATAGCTGCTGCAGGAATTCCTGTATTTGCATGGAAGGGCGAAACCCTTGAGGAGTACTGGTGGTGTACTGCTCAGGCGCTTTCTTTTCCCGGAGGCGAGGGACCAAACCTTATAGTTGATGATGGTGGTGATGCTTCTCTGCTCGTTCATCTCGGTTATAAAGCTGAAAATGATCATTCTATACTGGAAAAGAAACCATCAGGCAGGGAGGAGCAGATAATCTTTTCAACGCTTAAAGAGCTTCTTACAGACGAACCCGGTAAGTGGCACAGAGTAGTAAAGAGTCTTAAAGGAATATCTGAAGAGACAACCACTGGTGTTCACCGTTTATACCAGATGCTTGAAAAAAATGAATTGCTGGTACCTGCAATAAACGTAAACGATTCTGTAACAAAATCAAAATTTGACAACCTGTATGGCTGCCGTGAATCCCTTGCCGATGGAATCAAAAGAGCCACTGACGTCATGATTGCAGGCAAGGTAGTCGTTGTATGCGGGTACGGCGACGTTGGAAAAGGATGCGCGAAATCGATGAAAGCCTACGGGGCAAGGGTCATAGTTACTGAGATCGATCCGATCTGTGCATTACAGGCATCAATGGAAGGATTTGAAGTTAAAAGAGTAGAAGACTCCCTTGATGAAGGTAATATTTTTGTCACCGCAACAGGTAACAGGGATATAATCACCCTCGATCACATGAAAAAAATGAAAGACCAGGCCATTGTCTGCAATATCGGTCATTTCGATAATGAGATCCAGGTAGACAGTCTTAATGCCCTTAAGGGAATAAAAAAAATCAATATAAAACCACAGGTGGATAAATATGTTTTTCCCGACGGACATTCAGTTTTTATCCTGGCAGAAGGCCGGCTTGTAAACCTCGGATGTGCCACTGGTCATCCTTCATTTGTTATGAGTAACTCGTTCAGCAATCAGACCCTGGCACAAATAGACCTTTGGAAGAATAATTATAAGATTGGAGTTTACCGGCTGCCGAAACATCTCGATGAAGAGGTTGCAAGGCTTCACCTCGACCAGCTTGGTGTCAGGCTGACGCTCCTTACGGAAGAACAGGCGGGTTATATAGGAGTTCCAGAAGGAGGACCTTATAAACCGGAACATTACAGGTATTAGAAGATTGCTTTTCCCGAATCGTTCAGGCTTGTTTTGAAACCGGAGATCCGACTCATGGAGTTCAATTATTCCAAACTCTTAAGAATCTACCGTCAAAGTCCGTTCTGTATGGTTTAAGGTAATATTGACCCGGTCCTGAGAAAGGTATCACCCGAGGCACTGAGTGCATATAGAGTGCCACATTTTGGACATCTTGCCTGAATAAAATCGACTTTTACCTTTACACTTATTCCGTTGATTTTAAAATCATGCGGGCAGGTCCGGTCAAATGCACAGTATCCTTCCCCGCTGAAATATATTATTATGCCATTATCGTTATATCCTCCTGCATATTCTCTGCCATAGTAAATTCTTAAATCGTATTTATTTACAGTGTCTGATCCGATGATATTATAAATATTCTGATAATCCTTGAGATCTAATGTGAAATTAACATACTCATCAGGGATCACATCATTTTTATTCTTTTCACAGGATACTGGCAGAAAAGCGAATATCAATGGAATAAAAAAATATCTTATTTTTGATCCTGTAGCCATTCCTGATTTAATAACATGCAAAAATAGTAATGCTGGCTGAATAGTAACGGGACTCATGAATATTTATTGTAATTATCGAAAAATGAATAGTTTATCATTAAAAAGGTTACTTATAGCACTTTTAGCGCTTTCCTTTGCCTTCAGTGTTATTGAAGCGCAGCCTTCAGGCAAGGCTGTACCCAGACAGGGTAAGGCAGGAATGAATAAAGCTCCGCAGAAATCCAGACAGGCCAGGATCAAAAAACCGAAATCCGTTTTCAGTGCAAAGAAGCAGGCAGCAATAAAGGAGAAAAAGAAGAAAAGGGATTATGCGAATTATGTAAAAGCAAACCAGAAACGCTCCATTGAAATACAAACTCCTGAAGTACAGCAGCGTATGAAACAGAATATAAAAGATGCAAATTCCAATTACAAGAACAAAAAGAAGAACAATTCAGCACGGACAAGGAAAGCAGGACAAAAATACCGATAAGCCGGATTCCTTCCCGGGTGGCATATTGTAAATGACTTATTGTCAGGTTTTTTTTGTAATTATTTAATTTATTTTGTATATTTGTCTTATGAAGAGTTCCGGAAACCCCGGGATTCTTCTTATTTTTTAAATGTAAGATAAGATCATGTCAGAGGTTTTATATGTTACGGAAGATGGTCTTCAAAAGCTGAAAGACGAACTTGCTCAACTCAGGACTGTTGAAAGACCTATGATATCCAGGCTTATAGCTGATGCCAGGGATAAGGGTGACCTTACTGAAAATGCAGAATATGCGGCAGCAAAGGAAGCACAGGGTATGCTTGAGACAAAAATTGCTAAACTCGAGGATATTATCGCCAGGTCAAGGGTTATTGACAATTCAAGGAATGATACTAAAACTGTCAGGATTCTGAACAAAGTTAAGATCAAGAACAAGATCAATAATTCGATTATGGAATATCAGCTGGTTCCTGAGAGTGAGGCAAACCTGAAACTGGGAAAGATTGCCGTAAATTCCCCTATTGCACTCGGGCTGATTGGTAAGAAGATGGGTGAGATAGTCGAAATAAAAGTCCCCTCAGGAGTTATTCCTTTTGAGATAATTTCCATCTCGATGTAATGACCTTTATTGTATGGCAACTATCTTTACGAAAATTATTAAAGGGGAGATACCCTGCTATAAAATTGCAGAGGATAATAATTTTTTTGCTTTTCTGGATATAAATCCGCTCAGACCCGGGCATACGCTGGTAGTCCCGAAACGGGAAACTGATTATATTTTCGATCTTGATGATGAGATGCTTTCCGGAATGATCATTTTCTCAAAGAAGGTTGCTGCAGGAATTAAAGCTGCCATTCCGTGTAAGCGGATCGGAGTGGCAATCCTTGGCCTCGAAGTGCCTCATGCGCATATACATCTTGTACCAATGGATTCGATGGAAGATGTGAATTTCAGAAATCCAAAACTTAAGTTCACTGCTGAAGAATTTAAAGCAATTGCCCAGAAAATAAGCCAGAAAATAATTCTGTAAGTTTTTAATACTTCTTTTAATTCAAGAGTTTTACAGGATAATTCAGCTCGCTGCATGAGTTATATTTCTGATTTGTGGGATGATATTTTAAGTCTTCTGTTTCCAGGGCTATGCTATGGCTGTGGCAACCACCTGATGAGAAATGAAAAGCTGCTGTGTACGGAATGTTATATCCTTATTCCCAGAACAAATTACCACCTTGAACCGGATAATCCCGTAGAACAGTTATTCTGGGGGAGATGCAAAGTCGAAAGAGCTGCTGCATTCTCATTTTATAACCGTGACAGCAGGATAAGGAGGCTGATCCACAATCTGAAATACAAAGGTGTCAGGGAAATCGGCAGCGAACTTGGGAAAATTTATGGACTGGCATTAAAAAAATCTGATTTCCTTGAGGGAATTGATCTTATTATCCCTGTCCCTCTTCACCCGTCAAAAGAAAGGATCAGAGGTTTCAACCAGGCAGAAATAATCTCTGAAGGAGTGTCTGAAGCATCCGGCATACCAATTGATACAAAAACCCTTGAAAGAATTACACTTACCGCGACACAAACAAAAAGGTCAAGATATGAAAGGTGGATCAATGTTGATGGCATTTTTCATATTGATGACAGGTCATCTCTGAAAGGCAAACATGTGCTGCTTGTGGATGATGTTATAACAACCGGTTCAACAATAGAATCATGCGTAAATGAGCTAAATAAATGTGACGAGGTACGGGTAAGCGTTGCGGCTCTGGCAGTTGCTCTTGCATGAAAAGCTTTTCCTATCTTATTCTTTCCGGATTCTTTTTTATGAAGTCATTCCAGCCGGAATAATCTTTTACCGATGGAATTTTTTCTGACTGGTAGAAATGGCACAGGGCAGCTGCAAGACCATCTGTTGCATCAAGCTTGATTTTTACCTTTTTGAAATTCAGGATATACTTAAGCATAGCGGCAACCTGTTCCTTCGAAGCGGCGCCCTGTCCGGTTATTGACATTTTTATTTTTCTTGGTGCATATTCAAAAACAGGCAGCGACCGTGACAATGCTGCTGCAATTGCTGCACCCTGTGCCCTGCCCAGCTTAAGCATGGATTGCACATTTTTACCATAGAACGGCGCCTCAATGGCAAGCTCATCGGGATGATATTCATCAATGATCCCGAGAGTCCTGTCAAAAATGTGTTTCAGCCTGATATAATGATCACCCAGTTTTGAAAGTTCAATAGCCCCTATTGCAACAAGAACTGGTTTATTGCCAGTCACCTTAATAACACCGTACCCGGTTATATTTGTACCGGGATCTATACCCAGGATTATCCTCTCTTTAGCCTTGGCCATCAATTGGCTGAATTCTGATTACCTTTTATTTTGCCAGAACAAAGGTACCATTAATCATTGAAGGTTTTTCAGAATATTGAATCAGGCGTTTGAAACTTGCAGCTCCTTTCTGTGTAAAGTTACCCGAAGCAATGTAATGAATTGCTTCATTAAGGCATGTTTCATTTCTGTCGTTGAAATCATGAGTTATATCATCAACAGCAAGTTTATTGGGAGCAAAACCGGCAAAATAATCCCCCTGATTTAATGAATTTATAACCTTGAACATAATCGGGAAGAAATAATATTTCTGGGCGCACGGATACCCGACCATGCCTACAGGCTTTCCGTTTGTTGTATCACCGACACTTACAACATTAAGAAACGGGAGAAGACCGTTCATAACGCATTCACTTGCAGATGCTGTCAGCCTTGAAGTGATAACAACCAGCCTTGGTTTTGAAAGTCCATAAGAAGATGTCAGGAACTTAAAAGTCTGGTCCGCCGACGTGTTCCGATTGTTAAATTGCAGAGCAGCAAATGTTGATCCTGCAAGGCTATTACCGCCAATATAGCTGGCAAGTTCCTGAGCCACATAGAGCAATCCACCCGTATTGTATCTAAGGTCCAGGATTATATCTTTGACCCCTGTTGATGAGAAAAAGGTAAAAGCTTTGGCAAGTTCAGATTCGGTAGGTTGAATGAATGAATCCAGCACAAGGTGGCCGGTTATTACATTTGTATTTGTTACTGTGGATTTAATATGAAGCGTGTCATAAAGTATTACAGTGTTTATTGTAAAGCTTGCTTTGGTAGAACTTATAGTGATTTCTGTTCCGTCAGGTTTCTGAAAAAGAAAAGTATTTGTAACCGTTGTGCTGCTTGCCCCGAACATATTGGTGTAAGCAGTTGCATCTCTTGAAAGCAGAACAGATGCGACATCTGTGTTGTTTATCTTCTTAACAATCCAGCCTCGCCTGACGCCCTGCGCATATAATGGGGATTTATCATAAATCATCACGATTCTTGCCAGGTTTGTCTCATCCAGCCCGATTCTTATCCCGTGCCCTACAAAAGATCCCTGCGATTCGGCAATGTACTCATTGTAATCGGCAACAAAGCTCCAGCGGTCAAGCTGCTTATACATCATGGCATCAAGAAGTTTATAAGGATCAGCGTAACTTTCCCTGCTGACTGTTGGCATAAGATTGTACCAGTAATACCATTGTTTCATCAAAAAGTACAAAGTGTCCCTGGCCATTGCCGGCGTTACCTCTGTTGAAGATGGCAGAATTTCCTTTTTGCACGATCCCAGAAACGGAAGGATAATTAATATAATTACCAAAATCTTTTTCATATTCAATTTCATTCAAAGCTGTTTAACAGCACCAGATATAACAATTTAGCCCCCGGCAAGTTTACGGTTCTGGATAATTATTCCCAAAATAATAAGGAGCAAACCTGCCGGTGTTGTATAGTAAACGGGTTCATGAATAATAAAGTGTACAAAAACAAGTGAAAGGAAGGGTGCTAAATACACAATGTTGCTGACCTTGTCTGTAGATTCCGACATCTGCAGCGCCTTCAACCAGAAAAAGAATGTTATACCCATTTCAAATATGCCGATGTAAATGGCAGCGGCAATCCCTTTCAGGCTGAATTCCGTCAAATGCAGATCCCCCGTGACCAGCAGGGCAATAACCAGATATAATGTGCCAAAAAAGAAGTTGAGAAAAAGCTTGACAGCCTCATCCCGTTTGTCCCTGACATTCATAATGAAATAAAAGGCCCAGAATAAGGAGCTGCCCGTGGCAAGAAGAACCCCCTTTATATTTGCATGACCCGCATTGAACAGATGACCCTGGGAAGAGATAACATAGACTCCGGCAAAGCTTATAAACAGGGCAATAAAGCTTCGGGCTTTAATTTTTTGTCCTAATATTGGAATTGAAAGGAACACCAGGATTATCGGCCAGATCATATTCAGGGGCTGTGCAACCTGTGCAGGCAATAACTTATAAGCATTGAGAAGGAGCAGGTAATATATAACAGGATTTAAAAGACCCAGGGCTGCTGAATACAAAAGCTCCTCCGGGGAACTTTTCCTGACAAGATATAGCTTTTTCTGTGAGGCGATTACAAGGAAAAGGACCATAGCTGAAACCAGGGAGGCAACCGTCAGCATCTGAAGGATGCCGAGCTCGTTCAGGCAGATCTTAAAGACTGTCGGAACTGTTGACCAGAAAAGGACCGCGATCCCGGCATAAATGTATGATTGACGAGTCCGGTTCAAGTAATCAGTCAATTATATCAAATCCTGTATATGGAACCAGAGCTTCAGGAATCTTGATTCCTGATTCTGACTGGTAGTTCTCAAGGATAGCAGCTACAATTCTTGGCAATGCCAGGGCACTTCCGTTAAGAGTATGTGCAAGCCGGGTCTGCTTATCGCCTTTCTCCTTAAACCTGCATTTCAGCCTGTTAGCCTGGAAGGATTCGAAGTTTGAAACAGAACTTACTTCGAGCCAGCGTTTCTGGGCTCCGGACCATACCTCAAAATCGCAGGTCATCGATGACGTGAAAGACATATCTCCGCCACAAAGCCTCAGTATCCGGTAGGGCAGTCCAAGCTTCAGGATGAGTCCCTCGACATGATCGACCATTTCGTCGAGTGATTCATATGAATGGTCGGGGTGGGCGATCCTGACAATTTCGACCTTATCGAACTGATGAAGCCTGTTCAATCCCCTCACATGAGCGCCCCAGGAGCCTGCTTCTCTTCTGAAGCAGGGCGTATATGCTATATTTTTTATGGGCAGGTCATCTCCCGGGAGAATTACATCCCTGTAAATATTTGTAACAGGTACTTCAGCTGTGGGAATAAGATAAAAATTATCAAGAGTGGCATGATACATCTGGCCTTCCTTATCGGGTAACTGCCCTGTACCGAAACCTGAATCTTCATTTACCATAATGGGAGGGAGAACCTCCTGATATCCGGCTTTCACTCCTTCATCGAGGAAAAAGTTTATTAACGCTCTTTCAAGTTTAGCGCCTTTCCCTTTGTAGACGGGAAAACCTGCCCCCGTGAGTTTAATTCCCAGGTCGAAATCTATTATATCATATTTTTTGATCAGGTCCCAGTGAGGAAGGGCATTCTGTGCCAGCAAGGGCATTTTTCCACCTTCCCGGAGCATGACATTACCGTCAGGGCCATGACCGGTGGCGACAGATTCATGCGGAATGTTAGGCAGACGGATGATCTCATTCCTCAGCTCATTATCAAGGGGCTCAAGCTTATCAGAGAGAGATCTGATCTCTTCTTTCAGTTTATAGGTTTTCTCTTTTGCAGCCTCCGCTTCGTTCTTTTTCCCTTCTTTTATGAGACCGCCTATTTCCCTGGAGATCCGGTTCATTTCCCCCTGCAACTGATCAGTTTTAGTCTGAAGTTCACGGCGGGAGGAGTCTATTTTCAGAATTTTATCAATAATTTCTTCTGCATCAAAGTTTTTCACTTTCAGACGTTTTATGATAAAATCTTTCTTCTCGCGGATAAGGTTAATTGTAAGCATATTCAGATTTGCATTAATAAGAAAGCAGGCCGATTGAGCCTGCCGTAAAAGTATTAAAAAACTCCCGATAAAATTTTTCTCCGTTGAAAGAATTTCGGGGGCTGTTATGGATAGGATATCCGGTTATTGTGTTACCGGTTTAACCGATACATAGATCCTGTTATCTTTTCTTTTCCTGAATTCAACCTCTCCGTCGGCGAGTGCAAAAAGAGTATGATCTTTGCCAAGTCCTACATTAAGACCCGGATTATGTTTGGTTCCCCTCTGCCGTACAATTATATTACCGGCTTTAACTACCTGACCTCCGAAGAGCTTCACTCCCAGACGTTTGCTTTGAGAGTCACGTCCGTTGCGTGAACTGCCTGCTCCTTTCTTGTGTGCCATGTTTTATGAATTTAATTTCTTTAATAATCAGGGATTATGCTTTCCCTTTTGATGATTTTTTCGGTTCGGATTTTTTGGCTGCAGGTTTCTTTTCAGATGATTTTTTCTCAGGGGCCTTTTTCTCCACAGCTTCTGCCTTCTTTGTTATCAGTTTCTTTCCAACTGCCTTCTTTTCAACAGGTTTTGTCTCTGTTTCGACGGCTGCTGTTTCCACGGGTTCCTTCTTTACCTGTTTTTTAAGGGTTGTTTTCCCGTTGATACTTATAATTTCAACCCGGGTGAGGTTCTGGCGATGTCCGTTTTTCACGCGGTATCCTTTTTTCCTCTTCTTCTTGAAAACTATCACTTTGTCGCCTCTTACATTGTCGATTACTTTGCCTTCGACAAAAGCATCCCTGATAACCGGTTCACCGATAGTTATTTTGCCCTCATCCTCGATCAAAAGGACCTGTTTAAAATCAATTTTTTTGCCTTCTTCCGCATCAAGGCGATGGACAAAGATCTTTTTCCCTTCCTCAACTTTAAACTGCTGACCTGCAATTTCTACAATAGCGTACATTTTATACTTTATTATATTACTCCGTCAGGCGTACAGGAAATATTACCTTGTATCTTTAAAGCCCGAGCGGATTTACTTAAATTCGGACTGCAAAGATATACAAATTAGGCAAAATCCAAACCAATCCATCAATTTTTTATTAAAGGCTGGATCACCGTTTTTTTCATTTACTGTTGCTTTTAGAGGCTGCTATGGAGGAGATTCACGTTTTTAAATCTGCAGAAAAAAAGGTTTTTGATTACCGGCAGTTACTTCTATTATCCTTATATTTGCCTTAGACAACGGCAAAAATAATATTTCACCGTTGCCTTCTTAACAAATATGAAGAGGATAAAGCTCAGAGTAATGGGTGTATCATATAGCCAGACACAGTCAGGCGCCTATGCGCTTCTGTTGATCGAAGAAAACGGAGACAGAAGGATACCGATAATCATAGGAGGATTTGAAGCCCAGGCAATAGTAATAAAACTTGAAAACCTTGAGCCTCCCAGGCCTCTTACACATGACCTGTTTAAAAAGTTTGCAGACCAGTTCAATATTTCGGTTATTGAGGTAATGATCTACAAGCTGGAGGAAGGGGTTTTTTATTCAAAGCTTTTATGCAATAACGGGGATAAAGAATATTCGCTCGACAGCAGGACATCCGATGCTGTTGCCATTGCACTGAGATTCGGATGTCCCATATACATAAGCGAAGATATACTTGAAAAGGCCCAGCTCACCAACAGCCCTTCAGATACAGAACTCAATACTCAGGGTGAAATAGGGAACAAATATGAATCCAGTGCAAAATACGGTTCTTTCTCTGATGATGAGCTTTATAAAATGATCGATGAAGCAGTGAAAACAGAAGACTATGAGCGGGCTGCAGCCATCAGGGATGAGATTGACAAGAGGAAAAAGAAGAAAAAATGATAATCCGGACTTTCCGCGCAAGGTGCCTCCTCCCCTTTAGTCATACTCCGGTTATTTATTAAATCAAATCTAAAATCTTAAAAATGAAACAAATTCTATCGGCTGTTTTTTTTATTGTGGTAACCACAGGTTATTCTTTCGGGAAAGACTTCAACCTTGCTTCCCCTGATGGTAAAATTATAATGACAATAAGCGCCGGACCCGGATTAAACTGGTCGGTAAACTATGAAGGGAAAGAAGTTATAACATCTGCAAAAACCGGGATGATCATTAACAATGAAAATATGCCGGGTGAGAATGAAACGGTGAAAAAAGCTGTATTTGAAAAGATGAGTCAGGTTCTTGAACCAGTAATTGCAAACAAAAGGTCAAAAATAACTGATGAATATAACTCCCTGTTAATCACCTTTAAGTCTGGCCTGGCAATAAGGTTCAGAGCTTATAACGATGGAGTAGCTTACAGATTTGAAACAGCTATTAAAGGCGTAATTACGATAAAAGATGAGATTGCTGAGTTGCAGTTTCCCTCAGGATCATTTTCGTATTACCCGCTTGAGGAGAGCTTTATGTCTCATAATGAAAGGTTGTACATTTATTCGTCGCTCGACACGATTGCAGAGAGGCATCTTGCAAGCCTGCCAACTCTTTTCAGGGCAAACGGGGTAAATGTACTCCTGACAGAGTCGGATATTGAGGATTTTCCCGGGTTGTGGATCAGGGGCGCCGGATCGGGTAAGATCAGAGGAATTCATCCCCGGTACCCGAAAACAGAGAAACTTAACAGCGACCGGAACCTGCTGGTTACTTCAGTTGAAGATTTCATAGCAAAGACCAGTGGTACAAGAAGCTTCCCGTGGCGGGCTTTTGTTATTACTGGGACTGATGGCCAGCTCATGGAAAGCGAACTTGTATTTAAGCTTGCTGCCCCAAACAGAATTGCAGATACAAAATGGATAAAGCCGGGAAAAGTAGCCTGGGACTGGTGGAATGATAACAATATCTATGGGGTTGATTTCAGGGCCGGAATAAACAATGATACTTATAAATACTACATCGATTTTGCATCAGCGAATGGTATTGAATACATCATTCTTGATGAGGGGTGGTACAAGAAGGGTACTGTCCTGGAGTCAGTTCCTGAAATAAATATACCGGAGCTGGTCAGGTATGGTGAGAGTAAAAATGTAGGAGTGATTCTTTGGGTGATATGGAAGACTTTCCAGGATAAGATGGACGAAGCATGTGAACTGTATGAAAAGTGGGGAGTCAAAGGTGTAAAGGTCGATTTTATGCAGAGAGATGATCAGCCGGTAGTAAATTTCTACCATGAAGCAATGCAGAAAACTGCTGATCACCATCTTCTCATTGATTTTCATGGTGCCTATAAACCTGATGGAGCCGGACGCACATGGCCTAATGCCCTGACAAGAGAAGGAGTAAAGGGCCTTGAAAACAGCAAATGGAGCAAGGATATTACTCCGGATCATAATCTGACTCTTCCCTTCATAAGAATGGTAGCAGGACCTATGGATTATACACCGGGGGCAATGGTAAATCTGGAGAGATCTAACTTCAATCCGATGTATTCCCGCCCGGCAAGCCAGGGTACAAGGTGTCACCAGATGGCATTATATATTGTATTTGAAAGTCCGCTCCAGATGCTCGCTGATTCGCCCACACACTATATGAAGGAACAGGAATGCACTGATTTCATTGTTAAGGTTCCGGTTGTCTGGGATGATATCAAGGTCCTTGATGCAAAGATCAGCGACTATCTTCTGCTGGCCCGCAGATCCGGAAATAACTGGTTTGTGGCTGCAATGACAGACTGGATACCAAGGGATATGGAGCTGGACCTTTCATTCCTTCCGGCCGGGAACTATTCTATTGAGATTTTCCAGGATGGCATTAATGCCGGCAGATATGCAGAAGATTATAAACATCTGATAAAAAGTGTAAAGTCAGGAGACAAGATTAAAATTAATATGGCACCCGGGGGAGGATGGATCGGAAAAATAGTTCCGGATCAGGGCCGTTAAACACAACGAAAGATGAGACAATATCTGGATCTTCTCGATCATGTACTGATGTCAGGAGCCGAAAAAAAAGACAGGACAGGAACCGGTACTATAAGCGTTTTCGGATACCAGATGAGGTTTAATCTCGAAGAGGGTTTCCCTCTGCTTACAACAAAGAAACTCCACACAAAATCGATTATCCATGAGCTTTTATGGTTCATTGCAGGGGATTCTAACATTAAATATCTGAATGACAATGGTGTAAGGATCTGGAACGAGTGGGCCGATAAGGAGGGGAATCTCGGACCTGTTTATGGATACCAGTGGCGGTCATGGCCCGCCGGGGATGGCCGGAAGGTAGATCAGCTTATTCAGGTAATAGATCAGATAAAAAAAACACCAGACTCGCGCCGGTTGATCGTAAGTGCCTGGAATGTAGGGGAAATCGAAAAAATGGCTCTCCCTCCATGTCATGTGCTGTTTCAGTTCTATGTGGCAGGCGGGAGGTTATCATGCCAGCTTTACCAGCGGAGCTGTGATATATTTATTGGCATCCCGTTCAATATTGCTTCTTATGCTCTTCTTACATTGATGATTGCGCAAGTGACAGGGCTGAAACCGGGAGACTTCGTACATACGCTGGGGGATGCTCATATCTACCTGAATCATATCGATCAGGTAAAGCTTCAGCTTACAAGAAAGCCCTATCCATTGCCGCAGATGTGTATTAATCGGGCTGTAGGGGATATCCTTAAATTCAGGTTCGAAGATTTTAACCTTCTGAATTATAATGCCCATCCGCATATTAAAGGGGAAGTCTCAATATAAATCTCATTTATATGATTTCAATTATTGTTGCTGTTTCTGAAGATTACGGGATCGGGAAAAATAACGACCTTTTATGGCATATCCCGGATGATCTTAAGCGTTTCAAGAGGCTTACACTGGGAAATTCCGTTGTTATGGGTAAAAAAACCTGGGAGTCATTACCCAGGAGACCACTTCCGGGGAGAAAGAACATTGTGCTGACAGATATCACAGGTGAACATATTGAAGGTGCGGAGACAGCATACTCAATCGGGGATGTCATGAATAAATGCGGAGGGGAGAAAGAAGTTTTCATAATCGGGGGTGGAAGCATTTACAGGCAGTTTATGCCCCTTGCCGGCAGGCTTTATATCACACATGTTCACAGCAAGTTGCCTGCTGATGTATTTTTCCCGGAGATCGATCCAAAAATCTGGGAAGTTGTTGAGAAAGAGGAATTTAAAAGTGACAGTGCAGATCTGCCCCCCTATACATATATAATATATAAGCGGATAGTAAAGTAACTGTTTTATGGAACTCCACCGCGTTTTCCCTTATGGTTAAATTTTTTTCCGATAATCTTTTAAACCTTTTGATTAATCTGGCATCTAATAGGTTGTTGATTGGAATTAATCATTTAAAACAGACTTTATGAAAACAAAAATTTCCCTCATGATTATTGCTCTCGCATTTTTCTCATTCTCTTCATGTACCAAGACTTCAACCATTGATCAGGCAAGCCTTGATATTGCTGATGATGATGCAGTAAGCGAAGCTGTCTTCGAGGATATCTTCAATACTGTCGATAATGCTGATATTATCCTTGATAATTTTCAGAAAGGTGCAGTTACAAAATCGCTGGCTGTTTCAGACAGCTGTCCCTCTGTTACAATTGACCATCCTTCAGATGCAATATGGCCAAAGACCATAACAATTGATTATGGAACAGGCTGTACAGGCTTTAATGATAATACCAGATCAGGAAAGATAATAATTGTTGTAACAGGAAGAAGGCTTCAGACAGGTTCTAAAAGAACAGTCACCTTTAACAATTATTATTTTAACGGGATCAAGGTTGAAGGCACCAAGGAAGTTGAAAACGTGGGATTTAACAATTCTCAGAACCTGGTTATGAAGATCACGCTCACCGGAGGCAAGTTAACCCTGCCCAATGGCAAAACCATTGAACGGTCTGTTACTCATCAGAGAGAATGGATCGCCGGGCTTAATACCAAAAACATCTGGGATGATGAATGCCTGGTCACAGGAACTGCCTCGGGAGTAAATATAAACGGTATCGCCTATACCAATACCATTACTACAGCACTGCACTGGAAGCGCGCCTGCAGATTCTTTGTAAGCGGGGTTATCAGTATTGAAAGGGCCGGCAAGGATCCGGTAGAGCTTAATTTCGGCAATGGCGAATGCGATGCAATTGCCACAGTATCCAAAAACGGGGAATCAAAACAGATAACACTGAGGTTCAAGCACAGACTGATGCCGTAAGAATAGAATGGTAAATAAAAGAGTGTGTTTCAAACGTCATTTTAACCACCCCGTCCCGACACTTTGGTCGGGGGTCGGTGGTGCCTTTTGAGACACCCTCTTTAATTTATGATGCCCTCAGCACCTTCATATCAATTCTTTCCAGCTTGCTGCTTGCGTAATCGATTGTGATCTCCAGCTGATTCTCATCAAGGGACGGCATGTCGAACATTGCATCGAGCATAATTGCTTCGCAGATAGATCTCAGGCCCCGGGCGCCGAGCTTGAATTCAATTGCTTTATCAACAATGAAATCCAGAACCCCGTCGGCAAACGTAAGATCAATATTATCCATCTTGAATAACTTGATATATTGCTTTACCAGGGCATTTTTTGGATCCGTCAGAATTGACCTTAGAGCTTGTCTGTCCAGCGGGTCGAGATGGGTGACGACAGGCAGCCTGCCGATAATTTCCGGTATCATGCCATAAGCCCTGAGATCCTGTGGCGCAATGTATTTCAGCAGATTGTCCTTATCGACTTTTTCCCTTATTTTTGACGCCCCGTAGCCGACAATCTGGGTATTGAGCCTTCCGGCGATTTTCTTTTCAATCCCTTCAAAAGCCCCGCCACAGATAAAAAGTACGTTTTTAGTGTCAACAGGTATCATTTTCTGTTCAGGATGCTTGCGGCCGCCCTGAGGCGGTACGTTGACTATGGAGCCTTCGAGCAGCTTCAGGAGTCCCTGCTGAACGCCTTCGCCCGATACGTCCCTGGTAATTGACGGATTGTCGCCTTTCCTTGCTATCTTATCGATCTCGTCAATGAAGACGATGCCCTTTTCAGCTGCTTTTACATCATAATCCGCGTTCTGAAGCAGCCGTGTCAGGAGGCTTTCTATATCTTCACCGACATAACCGGCTTCGGTAAGTACAGTTGCATCAACAATAGTAAAGGGGACATGAAGCATTTTTGCAACTGTTCTTGCAAGAAGCGTTTTACCGGTTCCTGTTTCTCCGACAAGGATTATATTTGATTTTTCAATCTCTATATCCTCGGCATCGGGTTTCTGCATCAGGCGCTTGTAATGATTATAAACGGCTACGGATATGATCTTTTTAGCCATGTCCTGTCCGATGACATACTGGTCGAGGAAGTTTTTTATCTCGTACGGCTTGAGGAGGTTAATTGTATCGAATTTGAGGCTCTTTTTAGTGCCAAGCTCCTCAGTCATAATGCCATAAGCCTGCTCGATGCAATGGTCGCAAATATGACCCTCGAGTCCGGCAATAAGCATATTAGCCTCCTTTTTTGTCCTGCCGCAAAATGAACACTTATCCATTTCTACTTATGGTCGTTTCTCTGAAGGATCTCATCGATCATTCCATAATCCTTAGCTTCCTGTGCGGTCATCCAATGATCCCTGTCAGAGTCTTTTTCAACTTTATCAATAGGATTCCCTGAATGAAGGGCGATGATCTCATAAAGTTCCCTCTTGACTTTCATTATTTCGCGTGCCTGTATTTCGATATCTGAAGCCTGTCCCTCAAAACCTCCTGCCGGCTGGTGGATCATTATCCTGGAGTGCCTGAGGGCTGATCTTTTGCCCTTTTTGCCTGCTGTAAGGAGAACTGCCCCCATTGAAGCGGCCATCCCAGTGCAGATGGTGGCGATATCGGCAGAGATATATTGCATGGTATCGTAAATACCCAGACCAGCATTTACAGAACCTCCGGGCGTATTAAAATAGATCTGGATATCCTTGCCCGGATCGGAAGAGTCGAGGTATAAAAGCTGAGCCTGGATTATATTTGCTACATAATCGTCGATCGGTAAGCCCAGGAATATAATCCTGTCCATCATCAGACGGGAGAATACATCCATAGATGCTACATTCAGCTGTCTTTCTTCAATGATTGTCGGAGAAATATAGCTGTCATCAGTGATTCTTCTATAGGTGCCAAGCGTCAGGCTGCTGATGCCGTGTTTGCTTTTTGCATATTTACCAAAATCGTCAATATTGCTCATATTAAGTCTCATTAAAATTAAGGTACAAAGATACGAAATTTACAAATACAGTCTAATCAGCTGATCCTTATTCAAAAAGCTTATTAAATTCCTCAGCTGTGACCTTTTTATTTTCGATTGTAACGATCTCCTTCAGCTGGTTCAGCACTTTGTCTTCAAGTATCTTGTCGGCAATCCTTTTGGCGTCATCATCCCTTTTGAGAGTTTCTTTCGCATAATTTGATATCTGTTCATCGGTGGCATAGAAAAGACCGTATTGACGGAATTGATACCTGGTGATATTCTCAGACTCTTTCTGCAGCTCCTCCCCGGAGATTTTTATTTCATTGTCTTTTGCTATCTTATTCCTGATGAGCTGCCATTTGAGATCATGCCGGAAAGAATCAAACTCCCTGGTGACCTGTTCTTCAGTTGTTTTTTCATTCACTTTAAGCAGCCATTTCTTCAGGAACTCCTCCGGCAGGTCAAAGTCAGTCTTTTCTATAATGAGCTTTTTAATATCCTGCATAAGTTTAAAATCACTTTCACGCTTTAGGCTTTCGGATATCTCCTCTTCAATTTTTTTCATGAACTCATCTTCAGTATTAACTACTCCCTCACCATAAATTCTGTTAAAGAGCTCCGGCCCGATTTCAGCATTATGAAACCTTGTTATCTCGTTTATAGTGAACCTGAAATTACCTTCAAGCCCTTCCGCTTCCTCCTTTTTCTTTTTAAGCAGACCGGCAATTTCATTATCATTTGGGAATGCCTTTCTGATATCAAAATCGATGGACTCATTTTCTTTTCTGCCAATAAAGCTCTTCTTAATATCCTCATCTTTAATGACATCTATTGCAAGAGTCGTTTCAGGAACAGAAATACCTTCAGGATTTACATTATTAGTCTTATCAAGGATTTCAATTTTTCCCTTCAGCATATCTTTATCCTCTGATGTATCGGCTTTTCTGAATTCACCGAAACGGCGGGTGTAGTTGGTGACAAAGTCATTTTTCATTTTGTCGTCAACAGTAATTTCAAACAGATCCACCTTGTTCTTTTTATTTATGGTAAGTTCAATGGCAGGAGCAAGGCCGACCTCAAAGGTAAAACTGAATTCCTCCTGGTTATCGAAGTCAATCTTCTCCTGTTCGTCGGATTTCGGAAGCGGGTCGCCGAGAATCTCGATCTTCTCATCAGTCAGATATTTATGGATGTTTTCTGATACAGCCTTGTTTATTTCATCAATTTTAACAGCTTTTCCATACATTTTTTTCACGAGTCCGATTGGTACCATGCCAGGTCTGAATCCTTTAATATTTGCTTTCCTGCGATAATCTTTCAGAACGGTTTCGACCTTTTCGGTATAATCTTCTTTACTGATCTTTATCTTCAGAACTGCGTTAAGATTGTCAATGTTTTCTTTAGTGATGTTCATTTTTAAATATGTATTTATATTAAAAAACCGCCAAAACGCACTGCATCAGAGGTTAAGAGCGGTTTGTCATTACAGTGCGGATGAAGGGACTCGAACCCCCACGTCATTAAGACACAAGATCCTAAGTCTTGCTCGGCTACCAATTACGACACATCCGCGAAAATCGGTGCAAAAGTACTCAAAAAAATGATTTAAACAAAATGGGAAATTTACCTGCGGAGCTCAAAATTCTTGCCCAGATAGACTTTTCTTACATGTTCATCTTCAGCCAATTGTGAAGCTGTCCCGGATTTAAGTATATGACCTTCAAAAAGCAGGTAAGCCCGGTCGGTGATAGAAAGAGTCTCATGAACGTTATGATCGGTGATGAGTATCCCTATATTCTTATTTCTCAGGTGTGACACAATACTTTGAATATCCTCAACAGCAATCGGGTCCACGCCGGCGAATGGTTCGTCGAGAAGAATGAATCTGGGTTTGAGGGCAAGAGCTCTCGCTATTTCAGTCCTTCTCCTCTCTCCACCTGACAGCTGGATGCCTTTACTTTTCCTGATTTTCTGTAATCCGAATTCTGTGAGCAGCGATTCGGCTCTTTCAGTCTGTTCAGCTTTTGAAAATCCTGACAATTCCAGCACAGCCTTGAGGTTGTCTTCCACAGACAGATTCCTGAAAACTGAAGCTTCCTGAGCAAGGTAGCCGATTCCCAGCCGGGCCCGCTTGTAAACAGGCAGGCTGGTTATCTCCGTTTCGTCAAGGAATATTCTTCCTTCCCTTGGCCTGATCAATCCGACAATCATGTAAAAAGATGTAGTTTTTCCGGCACCGTTGGGTCCAAGTAAACCAACAATCTCACCCTGTTCAACCTCAATTGAAACATGGTCAACAACTGTACGGTTGTGATACTTCTTGACAAGGTTTTCAGTATAAAGCTTCATCGCGATACCTGTTGTGGTGTATTTTAAGAATTTGCAGATTGTCCTTCCTTCATGAAATCCTCGTGTTTTTTCTCCTTACCCCTCATTACGCCTGCCGATACAAATATACTTACTTCATATAGTAAAAGGAGCGGAATACTCACAAGCATCTGGGAGAAAACATCGGGAGGAGTTATAATTGCTGCAACAATAAAGATAACAACGATTGCATGTTTCCTGTACTTTCTCATGAAAGCCGGGGTTATAATACCGATCTTGGTAAGGAAATATGCAATGATCGGAAGCTCAAATACCAGGCCGGTCGCAAGGCAGATTGAAGTCAGTGTTCCTATGAATGACCTTACATTTATCTGGTTTACAACATTCGGGCTTATTTCATAGGAGCCCAGGAAATATATCGATAATGGTGCAAGGAGGAAATAACCAAAAAGTACGCCGGTGAAGAAAAGCAGGGTTGTTGCCAGTACGGCGCCTCTTGCATGTTTTGCCTCATTAGAATGCAGAGCAGGCTTGAAAAATTTCCAGAACTCATTAATGACAATGGGGGAGGCAAGGATCAATCCTGAGACCAGGGCAACTGTTATGTGAGTAGTGAGCTGCCCCGACATTTTTATATTAATAAGGTTCAGAGGTTTTCCGTTTATGCACAGTGCATCAGGGTTTTTTATGAAATTAAAGTGTCCGGCAAGAAAATGGCTGAATTCACATAGAAGCCTGTTTGTTATAAAGTCAGGTCTCTGAGGGGCAAGAATAACGTCTTCAAAGAGAATGGTTTTAAAAACAAACGCCACAATCATCATTACCACTATGGCTAAAACGGAACGGATAATATGCCACCGCAGCTCCTCGAGATGTTCAAGAAATGACATCTCGGCATCTCCCTTCTTACTTTTTCCCCATTTAAGAGCCATCTGTAAAGAAAATATACCTGTCCGGATTTTCAGCGTGTAAAGATGATAAATCTTATCATCTAAAACAATATTGGCACTTTGTTAAGTTTTATGTGTAAAATTCAATATTGTTAATAAATAATAAATTCTGGGAATTTGTCAGGAAATATATTAATTTAGATAAGAAGTTAAAAAAAACAACTTTTTAAGCCCATCCGGGTTGTTCATAAAAGATAAATGGTTAGTGATTCAACGATACATGATTTTTTAAAAAGGTATTTTGGTTTCGATACCTTTAAAGGAAACCAGGAGCAGATAATAAAAAATGTACTGGCCGGCAGGGATACATTTGTCCTTATGCCGACGGGTGGGGGCAAATCACTTTGCTACCAGCTTCCTGCGGTGATTTTCGGGGGAACTGCAATTGTCATATCCCCCCTGATCGCCCTTATGAAGAACCAGGTGGATGCTATGAGAAATTTCAGCACAAATGACGATGTGGCTCATTTTCTAAATTCCTCCCTTACCAAAACCGAAATCGCCCGGGTGAAAAAGGATGTGCTTGAACATCAGACCAAGCTGCTTTATGTGGCACCTGAATCGCTTACAAAAGAAGAAAATATAGAATTCCTTAAGAACATAAAAATCTCATTTTATGCAATTGATGAAGCCCATTGCATTTCGGAATGGGGACATGATTTCAGACCAGAATACCGGCGGATACGGCCTATTATAGATACAATAGGACGTTCACCGATCATTGCACTGACTGCAACCGCCACACCCAAGGTACAGCATGATATTCAGAAAAATCTGGGTATTCTTGAGGCTAATGAATTTAAATCGTCATTCAACCGGCCAAATCTTTATTATGAAGTAAAGTCAAAGCAGGATGTTACCAAGGAAATAATCAAATATATCAAGAATAACCCCGGGAAATCAGGGATTATATATTGCCTTAGCCGTAAAAAGGTAGAGGAAATGGCTGAAGTGCTGAAAGTCAATGGAATAAAAGCCTTACCTTACCATGCAGGTATGGATTCGGCCACAAGAACCCAGAACCAGGATAAATTCCTGATGGAGGAAGCTGATGTCATTGTTGCAACCATTGCCTTCGGAATGGGAATCGATAAGCCTGATGTAAGATTTGTGATCCATTATGATATCCCCAAAAGCCTTGAAGGATATTACCAGGAGACAGGCAGGGCCGGCCGTGACGGAGGTGAAGGGAATTGCATTGCTTATTACAGCTATAACGATATCCTGAAGCTCGAGAAATTCATGCAGGGAAAACCTATTGCAGAACAGGAGATAGGAAAGCAGCTTCTTCTTGAAACAGTTTCCTATGCCGAGTCGTCAGTTTGCCGGAGGAAACTATTGCTGCATTATTTCGGTGAAGAGTATCCTAAAGAAAACTGCGAAGCCTGCGATAACTGTCTCCATCCAAAAGCACAGTTTGAAGGGAGCGATTCCGTGGTAAATGTTCTGGAGACTATCCTTGCTGTAAAGGAGAAATTCAAAGCAGATCATATTGCCCATATTCTTTCCGGAAAAGTAACCTCGGCGATTAAATCCTACAAACATCATAAGCTTGAATATTTCGGTATAGGAGAAGATAAGGACGAGAAATTCTGGAATATGGTCATCAGACAGGCTCTGATAGCAAAATTGCTGACCAAGGATATTGAGAATTACGGCTTGCTGAAAATAACTCCGAAAGGACAGGAGTTTCTTGAGAATCCCACTTCCTTTATGCTCGCTGAAGATCATGATTATGCCGATACCACTGATGAAGAAAATGCATTCGGGGCAAAAACTGCTGCAGTGGATGAAGAGCTTTTCAGCATACTGAAGGACCTTCGCAAAAAAATATCAAAGCAAAAGGAAGTTCCGCCCTTTGTTATTTTCCAGGATCCATCGCTCGAGGATATGGCCATTCAGTACCCGATAACCATTGACGAGCTTCAGAATATATCAGGAGTGGGGGCAGGGAAAGCCCAGCGATATGGTGCTGAATTTATTGACATAATAAAAAAATATGTTGAAGAAAAAGAGATTATCCGGCCGCTGGATATGGTTGTAAAGTCGGTGGTAAATAAGTCGGGAATCAAGGTCTATATAATACAGAGCATAGATATGAAACGGCCGCTGGAAGATATTGCAGATGCAAAAGGACTGGAAATGGGTGAACTGATGTCAGAGATTGAAGCTATTGTAAATTCAGGCACACGCCTGAATCTGGATTATTATATTGATTCAATGATCGACGAGGAACGGCAACATGATATCTATTCATATTTCGGTGAAGAAGCTGAATCAGATTCGCTGGCAGAAGCGATAAAGGAGCTTGGCAGCGAGTTTGAAGAGGATGAGATCAGGCTGATGAGGATCAAGTTTCTGTCGGAGATGGGAAACTAACAGGGTAAAGTCTCATCGCCACAATGGATCAGCGGCTGATCTTCGAAGTTTTCCAGTCAATCAAATAAAAAAAGAATACGGAAAGCACGTAAGCAGGATAGATTATCTGTGCCGGAAGAAATATATTCAGAAGTCTTTTTCTTCCATACCTCGAAGCTGTATTAAAAAGTATCAGAAAGTCTGGAAGAGATTTCAGCAGAAAGGCAGCCAGCAGAACCGGAAGAAAAACCGGATCGAAAAACCCTGCAGCAAGCAGAAACCATTGAAATAAAATTGTAACAAATGTTACAATTGCAAGAAGCCGCGTAAAAGTGTCTTTATAAGCTCCGGCTTTGGAGATCCATCTTACTCTCTGCCTTATGTATGAGCCAGCTTTATTCTGCAATCGGGTTGTGACAATTGCCTCCATTGATTCAAGCCACATTATTTTGTTTGCAGTATCTCTTTTTATACTGTGAAGAAGGAAAACATCATCTCCCGAGGGCATCTCATCATGCAGATTACCCGAATTTTTAATGTACACTTCTTTAGTAAAAGCCAGGTTAGCGCCATTACACATAACAGGATTTCCTTCTCCTGCAGTTCCTGCTGTAACTCCCTGAAGGCTTAAATATTCCAGTTCCTGGAACCTTTGGAAAAAACCTGATTTGGATTCAAGCTTAACAGGGCAAATGATCATTTCAGGATTGTTTTTAGCATAAAATGAGGTTATTGTGCTCAGCCACCCTCTTCCCAGCCTGCAGTCTGCATCTGTTGTGATTATCAGGCTGGCCCCGGAGGCGAGGATTCCTGTTCTGATTGCCCTTTTTTTTCCTGTGCCAGTATTCTTAAGCACTTTGAGATTACGGAGGCCATTGAATCCGGATGCGATTTCAAATGTTTTGTCTGAAGATTTATCGTCAATTACTATTACCTCAAATAATTCAGGATCATATTCCTGCAGTGAGAGATCGTGCAATAAAACGGGCAGGTTATTTTCCTCATCCCGGCATGCAATTATTACCGAAGCAAAAATCCCTGCAAAGTCATAAGGTCCATCAGGTCTGATGCTGAGGAGACCCCTGTAAACCTTCAGGAGGAGGTATATATAAGGCAGGATTATTATAAGCAGAAGCCACTGCATGCTTTATTTCCTCATCCATTCATAGAAAGAATAATGTTCTGAACTCATGCCCAGGGATTCGTAAGTCTTTTTTGCTCTTGAGTTATTTTTCTCGACGTAAAGTCTGAGGCCTGCAACGCCCTCTTTTTCTGCCAGTTGCCTTACATGGGTGTACATCATTCTGAATACTCCCTGCCTGCGGAAATCAGGGGTTACATAAACCGACTGGAACCACCAGACATTGCAATTCCTCCAGTCGCTCCACTCATTTGTAATAAGAAGGGATGCCATAACCTTCTTATTATCCTCTGCGACAAAATAGAGTCCGTGGGATTGATCCTCAAATACTGCCCTGACACCGCTGGTAACAATTTTCTTTTCCAGCTTTACTTTTTCAGTTTCCCAGGCCATCTTCAGCTGGAAATCGATGATTGATGGTACATCGGAGGGAACTGCTTTCCGGACTAATATCATTTTATTCATAATTTAAACGGATGGCCTTTTAATATTCCCCGCAGATTGTCGCAGAAATGCACATATCTGCAAGATCAGCGGGAAACAATTATTAAGTCCGACTATAATATTACAAATATTCCTGTTAAAACCTTATTTTCACTTATATTCATCCCAGCTCTTTATAGCCAGGTCTTCTTTGTTTAAACGGCAAAAGGCAAGTATAAAAGCGCTTGCCAGCCTTGCATTTGTAATCAGGGGGACATTAAAATCGACAGCGTTCCTTCTGATTGAATAATCGTTATTAAGCTCAGTATCACTGAGATCTTTGGGGATATTAACAACAAGATCAACTTCACGCGACCTTATAAGTTCTATTGTATTTGGGGATTTGTCTTCATCGGGCCAGTAGGCAACATGAGCCTCAACACCGGCATTCTGCAGGAACTGTTGGGTGCCACGCGTTGCATAGAGCTTATGGCCTCTCGCCCTGAGAGCTTTTGCGCTATTAAGAAGTTCCACCTTGGATCTTGCCGGACCAGTAGAAAGGAGGATGCTTTTTTTGGGCGCCCGGTACCCAACAGAAAACATCGCCTTAAGAATTGCTTCATAAAAACCCTCACCGATACATCCTACCTCACCTGTCGATGACATATCGACACCCAGCACAGGATCGGCTTTTGCAAGTCGTGAGAAGCTGAACTGGGGAGCCTTAACACCTACATAGTCGAGCTCAAAAACCGATTTATGCGGTTTCTCTGCAGGTACTCCGAGCATGACTTTTGTTGCCAGCTCTATAAGGTTGGATTTCAGAACTTTGGATACAAAAGGCATACTCCTGCTGGCACGGAGATTGCATTCAATTACCTTAATGTCATTATCCCTGGCGAGGAACTGGATATTAAACGGCCCCGATATATTGAGCTCTTTAGCAATGTGGCGTGATATCCGCTTAATACGCCTGACCGTTTCGAAATAAATTTTCTGAGGCGGGAAGACAATTGTAGCATCTCCTGAATGGACCCCGGCAAACTCTACATGCTCACTTATTGCATAGGCAAGTATCTCGCCATCACGGCCAACTGCATCAATCTCTATTTCCTTGGCATTTTCAATAAATTCTGAAACAACCACAGGGTACTGCTTTGAAACCCGTGAGGCCAGTTCAAGGTAATGGGTCAGCTCATTTTTATTTGAGACAACGTTCATGGCTGCACCTGAAAGGACATAAGAGGGTCTTATGAGTACAGGAAATCCAATCCGGTCGACAAAATCAAATATATCCTCAATTGTTGAGAGCTCTTTCCATCGGGGCTGGTCAACTTTAAGATTGTCGAGCATCGCAGAGAATTTATGTCTGTTCTCAGCCCTGTCAATGGAAAGCGGCGAAGTACCCAGGACCGGAATATTTTCCCGGAACAGCCTCATTGCAAGGTTATTGGGGATCTGTCCGCCGACCGATACAATAACACCTCCGGGATTTTCAAGATCGATAATATCAAGAACTCTTTCGAATGTAAGCTCATCAAAGTAGAGTCTGTCGCATATGTCATAATCAGTACTGACGGTTTCCGGATTGTAATTGATCATGACCGATCTGAATCCTTCCTTTTTGATAGTTTCTATTGCATTTACAGAGCACCAGTCGAATTCAACACTGGATCCAATCCTGTAAGCACCTGAACCGAGAACTATTATTGACTTTTTATCATTCCGGTACTCGATGTCATTCTCAATTCCGCCATAAGTAAGATACAGGTAATTGGTGACAGCAGGATATTCAGCAGCCAGAGTATCGATCTGCTTGACAACCGGCACAATCCCCAGCATTTTTCTGTAGCTACGCACCTTCAGAAGGTCGTCATTCATATGAGCTGCATCCGATTTGAGGACATGCCTGGCTATCTGAAAATCACTGAATCCATGTATTTTAGAATGGGACAGAAGTTCCGGGGGAAGATGCTCGAGTACATCAAACCTGCAAAGGTCCTCCTTTATATTAATGATGTTCCTGAGCTTATAGAGGAACCATTTGTCGATCCTGGTCAGTTCATATATCCTGTCAATCGGTATGCCTTTTTCCAGAGCTTCGGCAATGGAAAATATCCTCATGTCAGTAGGTTCTGCAAGCTCCTTTTCTATATCTTTAAAAATAATTTCCCTGTTGCCTGTAAATCCATGCATTCCCTGGCCGATCATCCTGAGTCCTTTTTGTATTGCCTCTTCGAAATTCCTTCCGATAGACATCACCTCACCGACACTTTTCATGCTGCTTCCAATCAGGTGGGAGACACCTTCAAATTTATTCAGGTCCCAGCGGGGGATTTTGCAGACTATATAATCAAGGGCGGGTTCAAAGCATGCCGTAGTGGTTTTAGTAACCGAATTCTTAAGCTCATGAAGACCATACCCGATGCCAAGCTTTGCGGCAACAAAAGCAAGTGGATAACCTGTGGCCTTGGAGGCAAGGGCGCTCGACCGCGACAATCTTGCATTTACCTCAATTACCCGGTAATCCTCTGAATCGGGTGAGAGAGCATACTGGACATTGCATTCTCCAACAATCCCTATATGCCTTATTATCCTTATTGATAATTCCCTTAGCTTATGGTACTCATTGTTGGAAAGTGTCTGGGAAGGAGCGACCACGATACTTTCGCCCGTATGAATTCCCAGGGGATCGAAATTCTCCATATTGCAGACGGTGATACAGTTATCATATTTATCCCTGACAACTTCGTATTCAACCTCTTTCCATCCTTTCAGTGATTCTTCTACCAGGATCTGTCCCGTATATGAAAACGCCTTCGATGCGAGCACTCTGAGCTCTGCGGGATCGGATGCAAATCCGCTGCCCTGTCCTCCAAGTGTGTATGCAGCCCTTATAATAACAGGAAATCCCAGCCTTCCTGCTGCATCGAGAGAATCTTCAACGCTCTGGACTGCAATGCTCCGGGGCGTTCTAATATCAATTTCATCAAGTTTTTTTACAAAGAGCTCACGGTCCTCAGTATCCATTATCGCACTGACCGGAGTACCAAGTACTTTTATATTATACTTTTCAAATACTCCGGATTTGAAAAGTTCTGTTCCGCAATTAAGAGCTGTCTGGCCACCGAATGAGAGCAGGATTCCGTCAGGCCTCTCTTTTTCAATTACTTTTTCAACGAAATAAGGAGTCACTGGGAGAAAATAAATCTTACCCGCCAGCTCCTCAGAGGTCTGTACAGTTGCGATGTTGGGATTTATCAGGACAGTTTTAATCCCTTCCTCCTTCAGCGCTTTAAGAGCCTGTGAACCAGAGTAATCAAATTCGCCAGCCTCGCCTATTTTAAGCGCTCCCGAACCTAGGATCAGCACTTTCCTGATATTAATTTTCATCTGCCGGATTTGAGGTGTAAAAATAGTACAAATTTTTGATCAGTGGTTGCCAGTAATAAAAAATGAATATATTTGCAAAATAAATGAATATATATGCAAAAGACTAAACGGCTTCTTGCAATAGAAAAGATAATCAGGGAGGATGATATATCTTCTCACGAGATGCTGCTCAAAAAGCTGAGGGGAAAGGGGATCAGCTGTACCCAGGCTACATTGTCCCGCAATTTAAGGCAGCTTGGTGCAGGCCGTATTCCTGACGGACGGGGCGGTTACAGGTATTCGCTTCCTGAAACAAACGGAAGCTTTGTTTCATCGACAGGTAAATTATACCTGCTGCCCGTAATCAGGGATCTTGTCGATGCCAAGGGTTTGCTGGTACTGAAAACATTCCCGGGAAATGCCAGCAATACAGCCTTTTACATCGACAGTATGACAAGGTATGAAATAGCCGGCACTATAGCTGGCGACGATACCATACTTATTATACCGCGCGACGGTATTTCAAACAGCCAGGTACATACATGTCTGGAGATTATATTGCCGGGATTGCATGAACACGTAAAGAAAAATTAGAAGAAGGTGTTTGAATATCAATCAATAAACCAATTAATAATTATTCAAAAAAAATCAATAATGAAAGAAAAAGTAGTGCTGGCTTACAGCGGAGGACTTGATACATCGGTCATTCTTAAATGGCTGATTGAAAAGAATTATGATGTTATTGCTTTTGTGGCCGATGTCGGACAGGCTGAGAATTTTGAAGAGTGCAGGAAGAAAGCACTGATTCTCGGTGCATCAAAGGTTATAATATCTGATCTGAAGAGGGAATTTGTTGAAAATTATGTACTTAAAGCCATAATGGCAAATGCTATTTACGAGGACAGGTATCTTCTGGGGACAGCCCTTGCAAGGCCTCTTATAGCTAAAAAACAGATTGAGGTTGCAAAGCAGGAAGGGGCAGTCGCTGTAGCCCACGGAGCAACCGGGAAAGGCAATGACCAGGTTAGATTCGAGCTTTGCTATTATGCGCTGATGCCTGGTGTTAAGGTCATCTCCCCATGGAAAGACAAGGAATTTCTTTCGCAGTTCAAGGGAAGAACAGATCTTCTTAAATATGCTTCGGAGAAAAAAATCCCTGTAAAGGCGAGCATTGATAAACCTTACAGTGAAGATGATAACCTGATGCATATCAGCCATGAGGCGGGAGTCCTTGAAGATCCTATGTACACCCTGCATAAAAATATGCTCGAGAAGATGGTCATGCCGCAGGATGCCCCGGACAAGGAGACAAGGATTGTCATTCATTTTAAAAATGGGATTCCTGTCAGGGTTGTCAACAAGGAGGATGGCACAATAAAGGATGATGCATATGAAATGTACGTGTATCTTAACGAGCTGGCAGGAAAGAACGGTATAGGCCTTCTCGATATGGTGGAGAACAGGTTTGTAGGCATTAAATCAAGGGGAGTTTATGAGACTCCGGCCGCGACTGTACTTCATATTGCTCATAAGGATATTGAGGGTATTGCAATGGACAGGGAGGTTATGAGGCTGGTGAATATGCTTACCCCTAAATTTGCCGAGATCATCTATAACGGTTTCTGGTTCAGCCCCGAGATGGATTTTCTTATGGCAGCAATAGAAAAGAGCCAGGAGCTGATCGATGGCAGTGTTCATCTGTGCCTCTATAAGGGTAACGTAATCATTGAAGGAAGGGAATCGCCTTCGTCGCTGTATAATAAGAAGCTGTCAAGCATGGATATAGAAGGTGGATTTGATCAGACTGACAGCAAAGGATTTATAAGGATCAATGCTATCAGGCTGATGGCTCACAGGGCAATAATAGAGGGAAATAAGAAATAAGTACTGAATTAATGGCACCGGTTACAACCGAGCAGAGCATAATGTTAGGCGACAGCAATTAATAATCTACTGCGAGCGGGAAATAAGAAATAAGTACTGAATTAATGGCACCGGTGACAAACCGGCGCCAGCGAGCAACAAGTAACCAGGAACCAGCAACTGACAACCAGTAACAATTATAACTATGAAACTCTGGGAAAAAGGAATTAATCCCGAGCCTGCAATAATTGAGTTCACTGCAGGAAGGGACAGGAAAACCGATCTTCATCTCACCAAGTGGGATATAATAGGATCTATGGCTCATGTAATAATGCTTCATGATGTAGGTCTCCTGATCAACGAGGAGAAGAATGACATGCTGAAAGCGCTTCATTCCCTATTTGTCTGGGATGAAGAAGGAAGCCTGGTCATCGAAAAAGATGTGGAGGATATTCATTCTCAGATAGAAAAGGAGATGGCCTCCATCCTGGGAATGACCGGCAAGAAAATCCATACCGGCAGATCAAGAAACGACCAGGTACTTGTTGATATAAGGCTTTATACCAGGGAAGAAATTGATAAGCTTGCTGTTCTCATCCGCACGCTTTTTGAAAAGCTACAGTCGTTGAGCAATCAGCATAAGGAGGTCCTGCTTCCTGGTTATACTCACATGCAGCCGGCCATGGTCTCGTCATTCGGATTATGGTTCGGAGCATATGCGGAGTGCCTTGCAGATGATATACTATTACTCTGCGATGCCAGGAGCCTCAACAACCGTAATCCGCTGGGAACTGCGGCAGGTTTTGGCACTACACTGCCCCTGAACAGGAAGCTGACATCAGAACTTCTGGAGTTTGATGATCTGCTTTACAATTCCGCCTATGCAAGCCTCAGCCGGGGGAAAGTTGAGATGGCAGTTGCATCCGCGCTCGCTTCAGTAGCCCAGACTCTTTCCCGGTTTTCGATGGATATATGTCTTTATATGAGCGCTGAATTCAGGTTTATTGATTTTCCGGATGAATATGTAACCGGATCCAGTATAATGCCGCAGAAAAGAAATCCCGATGTGTTTGAACTTATCAGAGGAAGGTCGAATATCATCCAGACATTGCCGAATGAAGTTGCAATGCTGACATCTAATCTCCCCTCAGGTTATAATCGTGACCTTCAACTGCTTAAACAGCTCATATTCGATGCCTTTGATGATGTAAGAGAGTGCATTGAGATCATGCTGCTGATGCTGAAGAATATAAAGATCAGGAAGAATATAACTGACAATCCCCTTTACAACACCATATTCAGCACCGAGGAGGTAAACAGGCTGGTTAAAGAAGGGATCCCTTTCAGGGATGCCTACAAAGCTGTTTCAGAGATGGTTAAAGGTTCTTCATTTTCAAAGACCAAAATATCAGATTATGTCCATGAAGGCAGCATCGGAAACTTGTGCAATGAAGAGATTGCAGGCATTTTCAACAGGAGGATGAAGTGTTTCAGGAACAGGACAGCATCAGACATGGCCGAGAAGCTGATGGAGTATGCAAAATAAGTATTATTGTGATTTCCTGATATTCTCTATAAACACATCAAACAGGTAGCCGGTATCTGTCGGTCCGCCGGAAGCTTCCGGATGGAATTGTGTGGAAAAGAAGGGTTTGCTTTTATGCCTCATACCTTCATTGGTCCTGTCGTTTATATTTATAAACAGCGGATCCCAGTCACGGCCGAGAGTATCATTGTTAACTGCAAATCCATGGTTCTGTGATGTGATATAAGCCTTGTTGGTACCGACCTGCAGAACTGGCTGATTATGGCTTCTATGACCATATTTCAGCTTATAGGTATCGGCACCCGACGCAAGGGCCATAAGCTGGTTGCCCAGGCAAATGCCAAATATCGGGATATCCTTCTCAAATGACCGCCTGATATTATTAATTGTTGCTGTACACATTTTAGGATCGCCGGGTCCGTTTGACAGGAAGAGTCCGTCGAACTCCTCCAGGTGATAATCGTAATCCCAGGGCACCCTGATTATTGTTGTATCCCGTCTCAGCAGGTTCCTGATAATATTATACTTTACACCGCAGTCGACAAGAAGTATCCTGTATTTCCCTGAGCCATAGATCTTTTTCTCACGGGTGCTCACTTCGGCAACGAGGTTCACTTTATTAGGATCATAGAACGGGATTTCTGTCCCCTCCGGTTCGAGCTTACCGGGCATTGATCCTTTTTCGCGGATCCTTTTTGTGAGGGCTCTTGTATCAATACCATATATACCCGGGATTTTGTTTCTTTTAAGCCATTCGTCAAGGCTTTCTGATGCGTTCCAGTGACTGTATTCAAAGGAATAATTGGAAACGATAAGCCCCGAGATATGAATTGACGATGATTCATAAAACCGGTAAAGGTCGTTTTCCTCACTTCTGGCAGGCGCCCCGTAATTACCAACAAGCGGGTATGTGAGACAGAGTATTTGTCCGCGGTATGAGGGATCGGTAAGGCTTTCCGGGTATCCGGTCATTGCCGTATTGAACACCACTTCGCCAGCGGCAGCAACCGGTGCACCGAAAGAACGGCCCTGGAGGAGTGTTCCATCCTCAAGGGTCAGGTTTACCTTAATACTCTCTGTCATCATATAAGTTTCTTAATTTCTGATTCTTCCGTTCAATAATTCTTACTTATGTTAATGGTCACTTTTTCTATCTTATAGCTGCCACTGCTTTCTCAATCTGTTCCATAGCCCTGGCAACAGTCTGATGATTAGCGCCTATGTTCATTCTCATGAATCCTTCTCCACCCGGACCAAATGTTGACCCCTCATTCATCCCTATTCCTGCCCTGTGTACAAAGAAATCCTGAAGCTCTTTACCGTTCATGCCAAATTTCCGGCAATCCAGCCATATCATATAGGTAGCCTCGGGCTGGCATGGTATTATTTCGGGGATAAGTTCACTGCAGTACCTCCTGACAAAATCCACATTCTTATCTAAATACTCCATAAGCTCATTGAGCCACTGATAGCCTCCTGAATATGCGGCTATGGAAGCCACGGTTCCGAAAATATTGCCATTCCCGGTATGCAGGCTCTCGATTTTCTTATTGAAGTATTTCCTGAGTACGGGATTTTGAATGATTAGTGATGATGTTGCAAGGCCAGCCAGGTTGAAAGTCTTGCTGGGAGCAATGCACGTAACTGTAATATCTGCAATCTTTTGGGAGATTTTTGCCATTGGTGTGTGGAGGTAGCCCGGAAGAACAAGATCGCAATGGATCTCGTCAGAAAGGATGAGGATATTCTTTTCAAGGCAGATAGCGGCAAGCTTTTCAAGTTCCTCGTATGACCACGCTCTCCCTACCGGATTATGCGGATTGCAGACGATAATCATTTTTGTGGTTTCATTTACCATGGATGCGAGAGAATCCAGATCCATTGTCCATATGCCATTTTTTTCCACCAGCTGGTTAAAGACAAGATTGCGACCATGATTCTCAACAGCGCCAAAGAACGGAAAATAGACCGGAGGCTGGACAATTATTGAATCGCCGGGGCGGGTAAACGCGAGAGTGCACAGATGCAGGGCAGGCACTATTCCCGGGGAGAAGCAGATCCACTCCTTTTCAATAAGCCAGTTATGCCGGGCCTTTACCCACGTAATTATCGAATTGTAATATTCCGGAGGGCGGAATGAATAGCCGAATATCTCCTGGTCGAGCCTTTTGCGGAGTTTCTCCACAATAAAATCCGGTGTTCTGAAATCCATATCAGCAACCCACATGGGGATTATGTCACCCCTGCCAAATGTTTCTTCCCTGAGATCATACTTGATACAGTCGGAACCCTCGCGCAGAATCGCTTCATCAAAATTCCAGCTCATTTTAAACGGTATGAATTCATGGCTGGCAAAGATAAGGAAAAAATGAAAATCGTGCGGAATTGGTCATTCAGGTGATCATTAGTTTCAATATTATTATTACTTTTATGACGATTTAAGAATAAGGTAATTAATTAAAATCAATCTTCTATGAAAAAGGGTATTGCAATAATTTTACTTCCAGCACTCTTAATATGTTTTTCGAGCCTTACAGGATGCAAAAACAGGGCAAAAGACAAAGGACAGAACAAAGAAGTGTTAAGTCCTGAGCTTGAACAGAAAAAACAAATTGAAGGTAATATAGAGAGCAATGTTTATCCGTTGCCCACATCGGCTGAGGTTATTAAGATGCTGACAGACCTTGAGGTCGGATATATTTTCGGAATAACAAACCCCGTTGAAAATGCAAAAAAATATTTCCAGAGCTCTGCCAGAGCCATCAATATGGGAGTCTTTGGTGCTGATCTGAGCTATACCACCCTTTATAAAATGCAGCAGGAAGTTATAAATTATCTGGATGCGATCCGTTCTCTCACCAATGAGCTCAATATGACCAGAATATATGATGAGACATTATATGAAAAAATAAGACAGAATTTTGATAACAGGGATGAGCTTGTAAAGATCCTTACATCTGCATTTGACACAACTTATAATTATCTGAGTAAAAATGACCAGCAGAATCTTGCTCTGCTGGTTGTCGGAGGCGCATGGGTTGAAGGCATGTACCTGACTACCCATGTATCGGAAGCTGCATTTCAGGCTCCCGGGTTCTCCAAAAACCTTATTGATCAGAAAAAATCTTTTGAGATTTACCTTGAAATTACAAAACCATATATGGATGATCCGATGATTGGTGATTTTGTCAGGAAACTGGATCCAATAAATGAGGTTTATAAAGGATTAACAACGAGCCTTACTATGCAGAATATAAGGGACATTACAAAGGCTATTACCACTATCCGTAACCAGATAGTTCAGTAATACATTAAGGGGAATATGGCCGCAAAGATCCCTGCTTTGCGGTCTTTTTTTTAACAGGTATCTTTATGAGGGAATCGGTATTATTAGCGCTTATTCACATTTTCGCCATCGTATCAACCGTTAATCCGGTCGGCATCACCTCACGTGGCAAAAAGATACTGCGCAGCTACCTCAGGAGATATCTTAACAGGGAGCTTGAGGAAGAATATTATGCCCTATTCGAAAACAACCTGGAATTTTATTCCAACGAGCTGAAAAGCGTTGATAAGGCAGAGCTTGCCGATGAAGATTCCCTTATCTCGTTCCAGATAACCAACATATGCCGTCAGATCAGGAAAGGCCTTTTCCTTGATGAAAGAATGCTGGTATTTCTTCAGCTTATGGAATTTGCTTTTGAAGATGGTCTCATCTCGGAACAGGAAAAGACAATTGTCGATATTGTCGCCAGGACTTTTAATATTTCAAAGAAAGAATATGATAATGCATCTGCCTTTATGATTGGCAGATCATTTGATGAAATATCTCCCGATTGTGTACTTGTGATTGAAAGTGATAGTCCTGAATCGTCTGTTTCCGGAATTTACAGGAACTATGATAACTGGCGTCACATAAGGGTAAAAGGCTTCAAGGGCCACATGGTAGTGCTTCATATAGAAAGCTCGGGCACGCTCCTGCTTACTTACGACGGACCCCTGGCTCTATACTTTAAAGGCCGGGATATCATAGCCTGTCGTCCATATCTCCTTGAACGGGGTGTTAACATAAAAGGCCAGGGTATTGACCCCATTTATTATTCCAAGATTTATAAAAAATTTGTTTCAAGAAAATTCCCTGAGAAAGTTGTTTTTGAAGGGCATGAAATCGAATATCATTTTAAGTACTCTGAAAACGGAGTACATAAAATGAACTTCAGAACTGAGGCGGGAAATCTTATCGGGATCATGGGAGGAAGCGGAGTGGGCAAGACAACCCTGCTGAACATGCTTCATGGCAAGATAAAGCCCTCCTCAGGAAACCTCTATATAAATGGTTATGATATTCATGAAGATTCTGAGGCTATTAAAGGGCTGATAGGTTTTGTCCCCCAGGACGACATGCTTATTGAGGAACTGACTGTATTTCAGAATCTTTATTATAATGCCCGTCTCTGCTTCGGTGATTATGAAGAGGAACAGCTGATAAGCACGGTCGAAAAAATATTATATGATCTTGATCTTTACGATATTAAAGATCTCCAGGTTGGAGATACGCTTAATAAAAAGGTAAGCGGAGGACAGAGAAAAAGGCTTAATATTGGCCTTGAGCTGATGAGGGAACCGGTTGTATTGTTTGTTGATGAGCCTACATCCGGGCTATCATCATTCGATTCTGAAAAAGTAATGATCCTTCTCAGAAACCAGGCACTGATGGGAAAACTGGTCTTTGCAATAATCCATCAGCCTTCGTCAGATATCATAAAGATGTTCGACAGACTCTGGATCCTCGACAAGGGCGGTTATATGATCTATGATGGAGATCCTGTCGAGGCACTTGTCTATTTCAAAACCGAAACTTCGCAGGCAAATGCTGCAGAGAGCGAATGCCCCAACTGCGGCAATGTTGAAACTGACGATATCCTGCATATTGTTGAGGTAAAGGTTATTGACAATGACGGGCTTCCCGGGAAAGAGAGGCAGATAAGTCCATGGGAATGGTACGAAAAATACAGAAAAAAAATGATGCCTGTCACCTGCGGGATACCTGAAAAGCTTCCTGTGAAACCTGGCAATTTCAGGGTACCCGCCAAGATAGGCCAGATCAGAACCTTCGTTAAAAGGAACATAACCCGCAAATTTGCCGACAGGCAGTATATGACCATCAACCTGCTTGAGGCGCCACTCCTTGCTTTCATCCTTGCATATATTTCAAAATACAGTGAGAAAGGTGTTTATCTGTTTTCTACCAATATAAATTACCCTGTCTTTCTTTTCATGGCAATCATTGTAGCTCTTTTCATGGGGCTTACCGTAAGTGCTGAAGAAATTTACAGAGACAGAAAAATTCTGGAAAGGGAAAAATTCCTTAATCTGAGCAGACTCAGTTACCTTCTTTCGAAGATAAGCTTCCTTTTTGCCTTATCTGCCATCCAGACTTTAACTTATGTTGTTGTTTCGGACCTTATACTCGAAGTCAGAAGTATGTGGCAGGAACAATGGCTGATTCTTTTTTCAACAGCCTGCTTTGGAAACCTGCTGGGATTGAATATATCAGCCGGTATGCGTACGGCGGTAAGCATATATATTCTCATTCCTCTGCTGCTGGTTCCACAACTGATCCTCGGCGGAGCAATGATAAAATTTGATGATCTCCATAAATCGTTCAGCAAAAAAATATATGTTCCTGTTATTGGTGATATTATGGCGACAAGATGGGCTTATGAAGCAATCTGTGTCGAGCAGTTCAAGAACAACAGGTTTGAGAAGCCATTCTTTAATGTTGATACAGAAAAGAGGCAGAAAGACTGGAATGTGGATTTTCTGCTGCCGGAGCTGAAAGCGATAGTGGACAAAAATATGACCGATCTGAAGAATCCACTGGATAAGGTAATTGTTGAGAGCAATTTTGAAAAGCTGAATTATCATCTTAAAGAGTTGTCGGAAATTACAGGTAAAAAGCCAGGCAGCTGGATTAACAAACTAAACATGTCAGGATTCAGCGATTTTGTCGGAGGAAATGTAAAAGCTTATCTTGATTCACTGAGAATAATCCTGAGGCAGGAGATAAATCAGGATATGCTGGAGCGCGACAATCTTGTAAATAAGATCGGAAAAGACCGGATGAGCAGGTTGCAGGAGAAGGATTATAACCAGAGACTGGCGGAGATAGTTCTAAACAGCCGGACCACAAACAAAATATATGATGCAGGAAACCGGTTCATTCAGAAGGCTGATCCGGTATTTATGAAGCCAGGGTCAAAATGGGGGAGAGCCCATTTCTTTGCTCCCTTTAAGATGCTTGGTAACCTTCAGATTCCAACGCTTATTTTCGATATGTCAGCAATCTGGATAATGATAGGCGGGCTCTTTGTTACGCTTTATTACAACCTCCTTAAACGGTTTATACTCTTCCTCGAAACGCTTAAGCTGCCGATCTGGAGAAAATTCGGACGTGATCCTCTTCAGATCTGATTTAAATTTTCAAATTAAATAAATGGGCAGGGTCCATCCAAAAAAGAATCTTGGCCAGCATTTCCTCAGGGACAGGAATATAGCTGAGAAGATAGCAGCCTCACTTACAGGTGAAGGGTATGACTCAGTTCTTGAGATTGGTCCGGGTACAGGTATCCTTACAGAATTTCTGCTGCTGAGGCAATTCCCCGATTTCAGGGTTATTGAAATAGATAATGAATCGGTCCATTATCTGAAATTAAAATTTCCCGGGCTTAAAGAGATAATCAGGGGCGATTTCCTGACAATGGATATAGAATCTGTTCTTCCCGGGAAGCTGGGCGTGATAGGTAATTTCCCTTACAACATATCCAGTCAGATATTATTTAAGATACTGGATTACCGCGATAAGATAACCGAAGTGTGCGGAATGTTCCAGAAAGAGGTCGCAGAGAGAATATGTGCACCACCCGGATCAAGAACCTATGGGATACTGAGTGTACTGGTGCAGGTATTCTATTCCGCTGAATATCTTTTTACTGTACAGGAAGATGTCTTTATCCCTCCGCCAAAAGTAAAATCAGGAGTGATAAGGCTGAAAAGGAACCTCGTGAAATCGCCGGCCTGTGATGAATCGCTTTTTATAAGGGTTGTAAAAACAGCTTTCAACCAGAGAAGGAAAACCCTGAGAAATTCTATAAAATCAGGATTTCGGCTCAGGAATGAGGACAATGAATATTTCTCACTGAGACCTGAACAGTTATCTGTGGATCAATTTGTTAACCTGACTAACTGGATTGAAAGCAACAGGATATTAACTGAATGAATAACCTATAGCTTCAACAGGGTTCATCCGTGCTGCTGAATATGCAGGAGCATAACCTGCAACAATCCCGATTATTCCCGAGATGAATACAGCCAGCATCACGTTGGCAAATGTAAGGTACATATTAAGCTCGTAGAGGTAATTTATAACCAGGGATCCGATAAAGATAAGGAAAACCCCCAGCAATCCGCCGACCACAGAAAGCAGGACAGATTCTACAAGAAATTGCTGGAGTATAAATGATCGCTTGGCTCCGAGAGCTTTCTGAATTCCGATCTGGTTGGTCCTTTCCCTGACAGAAACGAACATAATATTTGCTATACCAAATCCTCCCACCAGTATGGCAAAACCGCCTATAACCCATCCGCCAACATTAATCCCGGCAAACACATTGTCAAAGCTTTGCGATATGGTGCTGGCCTGGTTCACTGAAAAATTACTTATCTCATCCGGGTGAATCCTTCTGGCCGCCCTCAGGATCATCGTAGCTTCATCACTGAGCTCTCCCGGAGGTACTCCTTTTTTTGCCTTGACCATTAATGTTGCATCAAGGAAATAATTCCTCATGTTAACGAATGATTTTGCAAAATTCAAAGGGACGATCGTTACGTTATCCATCCCTGAGTCAGTTATACCGCCTTTGCCTTCTTTTTTAAAGACACCTATTACATTAGTTTTTCTGCCGCCGATAGTAATCTGTTTGCCTACCGGATTGGACTTTTCAAATAACCTGTTTGCTATTTCATAACCCAGGATAGCTACATTTTTTCCTGTCGCTGATTCTTCAGGGGAAAAGTAGCGGCCATCCTCAATTTCAAATGACCGTATGTTCTCATAATCCTGAGTTACTGCCATGAGGGGCGCATCATTCGCAATGTTTTTTTCGAATTTTATCTGCTGTGACTGGGATACTGCTAAAGCGATGGATTCCGATTTTTCAGATTTGTTAACCATTGCCGTGTAATCGTCTTTTGATATGGAAGGCCATTTCATTATATCCCACCATTTGAAGTTGGGGTCGGTATTAATTCCCCACGGCCATTTGTGGATATAAATTACATTTTCGCCCAACGATGAAATAGAATCATGGATGGATTTTTCCATCCAGTCGAGAACTGTAAAAACAGATATTATTGAAAAGATCCCTATTGTGATCCCGAAAAGTGACAGGAAAGTCCTTAGCTTATTCACAACTACTGAGTTGATTGCAAATAAAAATCCCTCTTTTAACAGCCTGAAAAACATTGGTCTGATCTGAATTTAATTTGAATGCCAAAGATACGAATAATACAAATACTGTTATGAGCCTCCTTATCTATTTAAAATTTATAAAGTAATACTTCTTTAGATGGTTAAGATTCATTCAATTCCGCTGAAGGAGCATTCAGAAATCAGATCCATCCGGATTTTATTTCGGGTATTAAATAATAATTATTGGGGTTATTAAAAAAATATCTATTTTTATTTGCCCGAAAATCTGAATCTGGCAATCATAATTAATTTGTAATGAGTGAGATAAAAATCCGTGCTGCATTGGTTTCCGTTTTTTATAAGGATGGACTCGATGAAATAGTCAGAAAACTGCACGGACTTAATATAAAGATTTACTCAACAGGCGGGACTTACAACTTTATCAGGGACCTGGGAGTAGCTGCAGAAAAAGTTGAGGATCTCACCACATATCCTGCTATTTTGGGGGGAAGGGTTAAAACGCTTCATCCTTCTGTATTCGGCGGCATACTGGCCAGAAGGCAAAACAGGGAGGATATGGAACAATTATCGAAATATAAAATTCCTGAGCTGGACCTGGTGATCGTCGATCTTTATCCTTTTGAAGAAACTGTAAAAAATATCACTGAGGAAGAAGAAATAATTGAGAAAATAGATATCGGCGGGATATCACTTATCAGGGCTGCTGCCAAGAATTTCAATGACGTGCTGGTAATTTCAGGAAGGGAACAATATTCAGGATTACTGGAACTGCTCGGGAAAAAGAAGGGAGTGACAAACCTGAATGAAAGACGGCACTATGCCGCTGAAGCTTTTAAAACCTCATCAAACTACGATACTGCTATCTTCAGATACTTCAATAACAAGGAAAAGATCCCTGTATTCAGGGAAAGCATAAATGACTCATATCCTCTGAGGTATGGAGAGAATCCACATCAGAAAGGAATATTTTTCGGCAATCCTGAAAAGCTTTTTGATAAGCTGCACGGGAAGGAGATCTCGTACAATAATCTCCTGGATATTGAATCCGGATTCAACCTGATTGATGAATTTAATGAGACAACGGTTGTGATCATCAAACATAACAATGCATGCGGGATAGCTTCCCGCAATGATGTTAATGAAGCCTGGGACGCTGCACTGGCCTGTGATCCCGTTTCAGCTTTCGGCGGAGTAATTGTAACAAATGTTACAATTGATGAGCCGGCTGCTACCGCAATAGACAAAATATTTTTTGAGATCATCATTGCACCGGAATTTACAGGTAAGGCTCTGGAAATACTCAGGCAGAAAAAAAACAGGATAATCCTTGTGAGAAAGGAACAGATAAAGAATTCCTATATTTTCAGATCCCTGTTAAACGGGGTTTTATGGCAGGAGCGCGATAACAGCACCGAGAGGCCGGAGAATATGAAATCAGTAACTCCCAGGGTACCCGAACCGGGAGAATACAGAGACCTTGTTTTTGCAAACATTGTTGTAAAGCACAGCAAGTCAAATGCTATTGTTCTGGCTAAAAATAAACAGCTGTGCGCAAGCGGTATCGGGCAGACATCCAGGGTAGATTCTTTGAAACAGGCAATTGAGAAAGCAAGATTGTTCGGATTCGATCTTAAAGGTGCAGTAATGGCATCTGATGCATTTTTCCCTTTTGGCGATTGTGTGGAAATCGCACATAAGGCGGGGATAACCGCTGTTGTGGAGCCGGGTGGTTCGGTCCGTGACCAGGAATCAATAGATTATTGCTCATCGAACGGGATGGCAATGGTTTTTACAGGAATCAGACATTTTAAACATTAGTAATTAATAAATTCTCTCATTAATGAGCTTATTTTCATTTTTAACGCAGGAGATTGCAATTGACCTTGGGACGGCAAATACTATAATTATTCACAATGACAAGATTGTTGTGGATGAACCATCAATTGTAGCAATTGACAAGAATACAGGGAAGCTTATTGCGATAGGCGAAACAGCCCGGCAGATGCATGGCAAAACACACGAAAACATTAAAGTCATCAGACCTCTTCGCGACGGAGTCATAGCTGATTTCAACGCTGCAGAACTTATGATAAGGGGAATGATCAAGATGATTAACAAGGGACCGCGGCTTTTTTCTCCTTCATTAAAGATGGTTGTCTGTATTCCCTCTGGAAGTACTGAAGTTGAAATCCGTGCTGTCCGTGATTCCTCAGAACATGCAGGCGGTCGCGATGTCTATATGATTTATGAGCCTATGGCTGCTGCCATCGGAATCGGCCTTGACGTGGAAGCCCCTGAGGGCTGCATGGTAGTCGACATCGGAGGCGGTACTACCGAAATAGCTGTAATTGCTCTCGGTGGAATTGTCTGCAATAAGTCGATCAGGATTGCCGGAGATGGATTTACGGCTGATATCCAGGCATATATGAGGCATCAACACAACATCAAGATAGGTGAGAAAACAGCTGAAGATATAAAGATCGGTGTTGGTGCGGCACTACCTGATATCGATACTCCACCTGCAGATTATGTGGTAAGAGGCCCAAATATTATGACTGCTCTGCCGATAGAAATTCCGATTTCTTACCAGGAGATAGCCTACTGCCTTGATAAATCACTGACAAAAGTTGAAGCAGCGCTTCTAAGTGTGCTTGAGCAGACTCCGCCTGAACTTTATGCCGATATCGTGAATAAAGGCATTTATCTTGCCGGTGGCGGCGCTCTTCTCAGAGGCCTTGATAAAAGACTTACCGACAAGATCAATATCAATTTCAATGTGGTTGAAGATCCTCTTCATGCAGTGGCACGGGGGACAGGTGTTGCTCTTAAGAACGTGGATAAATTTCCGTTCCTCATGAGATAAGGAAGGGTGTGTGAATGAGAAATCTCCTGAACTTTCTGGCAAAGTATATTAACCTCATCATCTTTCTTATACTTGAAGGGATTGCACTTTATATGCTGGGTTCAGGGAACAATTATCAAAACGCCAGGATCATCAAAGGAATCAGAGGACTTACGGCGGGGATTGAAGCCAGGCTGAGCAACACCAGATCATATTTTCATCTCCGTGAAATAAGTCAGACGCTTGCAATCGAAAATGCTTCATTGAAAAACGCTCTTGAACAAAGCGGGAAAAAAGAAGAGACATTTTTTGTTACTGTTGATGATTCATCACATTACCAGAAATATGTATATTCTTCAGCCAAAGTGATAGCTAATTCAGTCAATAAACAAAAGAATTTCTTTACTATTGACAAGGGTAAGAAACAGGGAATATCTGTTGATATGGCTGTGACATCGGGGAAAAGTATTGCAGGCATAATCATGGGGTGTACAGATAATTACTCCGTGGCAATGTCAGTCCTGAATCTCGATTTCAGACTCAGCGCAAGAATCAAAGTTAACGGCTCCTTCGGATCATTAACCTGGGACGGCAGGAATTATGGTTATGCACAGCTTAGCGAAATTCCACAGCATGTTACTTTCGGAATCGGCGATACTATTGAAACAACAGGATATTCAGCAATTTTCCCTGAGGGCTTATTAATAGGTACTGTCAGTAATTTTGAAAAATCGGGCAGCGACTTTTACAGGATTGATGTGGCACTGGCTGCCGATTTTAAGAGACTTCGCTATGTGACCGTTATTGGCAATCTGGAGAAAAGAGAACAGAATGAACTTGAAAAACGATTTCAATGATTAACAGTATCCTGAGATTCTCGGCAATCTGGGTTCTGCTGCTGCTGTTGCAGGTTCTGCTGCTTAATAATATTGAGTTCAGCGGATTTGTTAATCCATATGTATATATCCTCTTTATTCTTCTTTTGCCCATTGAGATGCCATCATGGCTGCTGCTCATTCTTTCATTCGCAGCAGGGTTTGTCATTGATATCTTTTCAGGCACTCCGGGAATGCATTCTGCCGCAACTGTTCTTGCAGGATTCTCAAGACCTTATACCCTCAGGATTATTTCGCCCAGGGACGGCTATGAACCTGGAACAAATCCTTCAATGCTTGTATATGGATTCAGATGGTTCCTTATCTATGCTTCAATAATTGTCCTGGTACACCACACGGCATTGTTTTATCTTGAAGTCTTCCGTTTTAAAGACTTTTTCCATACTTTGTTCAGAGTTCTGTTTAGCTCGCTTTTCTCGGTTATTTTTATTCTTCTTCTCGAATTTGTAAGAAAAGGAAAATAATCTGTCTGCCATGAAAGATGCTTTTGTAAGGAGAAAATATATAATAATTGCGCTTGTTTCGATCGCATCTGTAGCACTTTTAATCAGGCTGTTTGTTATTCAGGTCGTCAGGAATACCTACAGGATGTCGGCAGATAATAATGTCCTGAGGTATGTAACCCAGTACCCTGCCCGGGGCCTTATTTACGACCGGAATGGTAAACAGGTAGTAATTAACCAGGCAGCCTATGACCTCATGGTTGTCCCTGCGCAGACAGGTAAAATGGATACGGCCCTTTTCTGCAGGGAGCTTGGAATACCCATGGATATATTCAATGAAAGGATGAAAGCTGCAAGGAATTATTCAAGGAGGGCGCCTTCAGTGTTTCTTAAGCAGATTTCTGATGAGACATATGCCAGGTTTCAGGAAAAAATGTTCATGTTTCCGGGTTATTATGTTCAGCCAAGGACTCTCAGGAAATATTCAAAGCCTATAGCTTCACATCTGCTCGGGTATGTAAGCGAAGTCGATGAAGCATTGATCAAAAAAGATCCATATTACAAATCAGGCGACTATATAGGTAAGCTTGGAATAGAGGAAGCTTATGAAAAGGACCTGAGGGGCAAGCGCGGCGTGAAAATATTCATGGTGGATGTTTATAGCCGCATAAAGGGATCTTACGCCAATGGGGCGATGGATACGGCTGCGGTCCAGGGATCTGATATTGTGTCAACAATTGATCTTGACCTTCAGGAATACGGTGAGCTTCTTATGAAGAACAAATCCGGAAGCATTGTGGCTATAGAACCAAAGACAGGTGAGATACTTTCCCTGGTCTCCTCTCCTGATTATGATCCGGGACTGCTTGTGGGAAGAATACGTTCGGAAAATTTTGCAAAGCTGCAGGGCGATACCATATTCAGGCCCCTTTTCAACAGGGCCTCAATGGCAAAGTATCCGCCCGGATCGACGTTCAAGCCGGTTAACGGTCTTATTGCGCTTCAGGAGAAGGTGATCACTCCTTCTACATTATTCAGCTGCAATAACGGATATATGTTTGTAAAATGCCATTCTCATTCATCACCTCTCAACCTTGAAGGGGCAATTATGAATTCCTGCAATGCCTACTTCTGCCAGGCGTACAGGAAGATTCTTGAGAATCCTGCCCATGGATCAGTTTCTGAAGCATATGATAAGTGGCACAGCTATGTTACGGAATTCGGTTTCGGGAGAAAGCTGGGAACTGATCTGGTTAATGAACTGCCCGGCTCAATTCCGCCATCATCATATTTTGACGGGTACTATGGAAAGAACGGATGGAAAGCGCTCACAGTCTTATCGATGGCAATCGGACAGGGTGAGGTCGAAACGACCCCGCTGCAAATGGCCAATTATACAGCAGCCATAGCTAACAGGGGTTATTTTTATACACCTCATGTGGTAAAATCTATTGGAACAGATCAACATGTTGAACCTAAATTCACGGAGAAACATAAGATCAGCATTGATTCGGCTAATTTTGAGGAGATCATAAAGGGGATGGAAGCAGCAGTCAACGGAGGAGCCGGGGCAACTGCAACCGGCGCTGCCATTGCCGGCATAATCGTTTGCGGGAAAACTGGTACTGCCCAGAATCCTTTTGGCGAGAATCATTCTGTTTTTATCGCCTTTGCCCCTAAGGATGATCCCAAAATTGCAATTGCAGTATATGTTGAAAATGCAGGCTACGGTGCAACATATGCTGCACCCGTTGCAAGCCTTATGATTGAGAAATATCTTAAAGGTCAGATAACCAATAAGTACCAGGAGCAAAGGATGCTGGAAATCAATACGCTTAATAAACTTATAAAACGTGATACGGCCCAATAATCTTTGGAAGGGGATCGACAAAATCACCGTGCTGCTGTTCCTGCTGCTGGTTATAATGGGCTGGTTCAATATTTATGCCGCCGTATATAATGAAGAGCATAAAGAGATCCTAGACTTCTCGCAGCGGTACGGGAAACAATTCATCTGGATCATTGCAACACTTGTTATTGCAATATTTGTCGTTATTATTGACAGCAAGTTCTATTACTTTTTTGCGTGGTTCATTTATGCGGCGCTCATTTTAATGCTGCTCCTACTTCTGGTCATCGGGAAAGAGATAAATGGTGCAAAGTCATGGTTCGAATTCGGACCATTGAGCCTCCAGCCTTCGGAATTTGCAAAATTCGGAACAGCACTTGCGCTGGCATCATACCTGAACAACCGCAGGCATGAGCTCACAAAGCTGAAAGTTATAATCACTGCCTTTGGTATTATTTCTCTTCCGGCATTGCTGACAGCTTTACAGCCGGATATGGGTTCCACAGTAGTCTTCTTCTCTTTTTTCATCGTGCTTTTCAGGGAAGGTATGAGCCCTTTTATTTTCGTTTCAGGGTTACTCATGCTGATCCTTTTCTTTCTGACACTTCTGATGGATAATCTGATCCTGGAGATGGGCCTTGTAGCTATTGCCTTTATTCTTATCTGGCTGACAACAAGGAAATGGAAACAAAGCTTTTTCGGACTGGGCATCTTCCTGGTGATGGGCGGAATACTGTTTCTTTTCGGTAATTACGTTCTTGATTCTATCGGTAATGAGATGGTATTGTTGATTGCTCTCATACTTACAGGAGTCGCTGTTGCATATTACATATATGTCAGGAAGGTGTTTGAAGTTCTCATAATCTATTTGTTCCTGCTGGGGAGCATCCTTTATATAAATTCCGTTGATTTTGCCTTTAACAATATACTTAAGCCTCATCAGAAAGAGAGGGTTGAGATTATGCTTGGATTCAAGACGGATACCCATGGCACAGGGTATAATGTAAATCAATCCATAATCTCAATTGGCTCAGGGGGATTTAGCGGTAAAGGTTATCTGCAGGGAACCCAGACAAAATTCAAGTTTGTCCCGGCCCAGAGCACTGATTTTATTTTTTGCACCGTGGGCGAAGAATGGGGATTTTTAGGGTCATTGACAGTAATAGGATTATATCTTTTTCTGCTGCTCCGTCTCATTGTGATAGCTGAACGCCAGCGATCCGTGTTTGCGCGGATTTATGGGTATGGAGTAATATCGATACTGTTCACCCATTTCTTCATAAACATAGGAATGGCTACAGGACTGATTCCGGTAATAGGAATCCCCCTTCCATTTTTCAGCTATGGGGGTAGCTCTCTCTGGAGCTTTACAATCCTGTTATTTGTTCTGCTCAGGTTTGATGCCGGAAGGACTGAATATCTGATCTGATCAGAAAGGAATTGTTATCCTGTGAGATATTTCAATTCCGAAATCCTTTTCGACATATTCTATTAGCTGCGGAAAAAACTCAAGAAAATCTTCCTGCAGGGAGTTATAATTCTTTTTCAGTGCACGCATTGCAAACCTCGTTTCGTTAGGAAGGGTAGTATGCTTGCTCAATGCCCTCAGAACATGCCTGATACCGTTCAGCGTCTGGTAAGATTCTATCCAGTTGTTAATAATGAAAAATGGCATCATCTCCCTTACGTTTTCAGGAAGAATTTCATAATTATTGACAAGGGCTCTGTAAAAGTTGTAGGTCACGCTCTCAAGAGGTCTTCTTGAAAACGTATTCCACTCCCTGGTAAGGAAGTGGTCATAAATGATATCGGTTACAACTCCTGAATATTTGTGATATTTTCTTGAAAAAAAAATCTTGCTTCGGTGCACTACAGGATGCCGGTCTGTGAAACCATCGATATGACGATGCAGTATAATTCCTTTCCTGATAACATCAGGATATTTTAGATAGTCCTTTCCTTTTACATAGTCTCCAATATAATTACCGATGATTATCTTATCAGAATCACCGGACAAGTATATGTGGGCCAGGACATTCATAGAGTTTAAACAGAGTACAAAGAATTTGCCAGATCCCTTTAATTATCAAAAACATTTTCATTCGCGGTTCCGGATAAATATAACGTCAAATTTAATTGATTGTTATACAACAAGTTAACTTTTAATGACGGCATATAAAAAAATCCCTTTAAACACGCGGAATTTCGGTATGCAAATTATACATTTGTTGAATCATCATAAAATATTTTTATAAAAACGTTTGATAAGATTACCGGCATTTAAATATCTGATTCTCACATCGGAACTTTTGCCCTCATGATCTTATCCAAAAATGAAATTTCTTTAAAATTCAAAATAACTGCAAAAACAAATAATATTTATGACCAGAAAGAATGTCATTATCATAGGTGCCGCTGGCAGGGATTTCCATAATTTCAATACTTGTTTCAGAGATAACGAATGTTTTAATGTTGTTGCATTTACTGCTGCCCAGATCCCTGATATTGCCGGCAGAAGATACCCGAAAGAGCTCGCCGGGAAATATTATCCGAAAGGCATCCCCATTTTTACTGAACAGGAACTTCCGGCCCTGATCAAAAAATTTAAAGTCGATGAATGTGTTTTTTCATATAGCGATATCACATACCAGAAAGTTATGTCGGTAAGTGCCATAGTCAATTCCGCTGGTGCAAATTTTGTTTTGCTGGGTCCATCGGATACAATGATTAAAAGCACTAAGCCTGTAATTTCTGTTTGTGCTGTCAGAACAGGCTGCGGGAAGAGCCAAACCTCAAGGAGGGTTATCGAGATACTGATGGAAAAAGGATTAAAGGTTGTTGCTATCCGGCATCCTATGCCTTATGGTGATCTTAATGAACAGAAGGTCCAGAGGTTTGCAACTGTAAAGGATCTGGAAAAAAACAAGTGCACAGTTGAAGAATTGGAAGAGTATGAACCGCATGTTGTAAGGGGAAATGTAATTTATGCAGGGGTGGATTATGAAGCTATCCTTCGTAAAGCGGAAAAAGATCCGTCAGGCTGCGATGTTATTCTCTGGGATGGAGGTAACAATGACTTTTCTTTCTATAAGCCTGATCTGATGATAACAGTTACCGATCCTCACAGGGCAGGACATGAGCTGAAGTATTATCCTGGCGAAGTTACTCTGAGACTTGCTGACGTGGTTGTGATAAACAAAATTGACAGTGCAGCCCCTGAAGCTATCCAGATAGTCCGTGAAAGCATTGAAAAAGTGAATCCCGGAGCAATTGTCATTGATGCTGCATCACCTATAAAAGTCGATAACCCTTCAGTGATAAGGGGGAAAAAAGTTCTTGTTGTCGAGGACGGCCCGACCCTTACCCATGGAGAAATGAAGCTTGGTGCAGGTGTGGTGGCTGCGCGTAAATTTGGAGCTCTTGAGATTGTTGATCCAAGGCCCTATACGGTCGGAAGATTAAGTGAAACATTCAGGCTTTATCCCAATATCGGAACTCTTCTTCCTGCTATGGGTTATGGCGAACAGCAGCTGCATGACCTTGAAAAAACAATAAATAACACAAAATGTGATAGTGTAATTATTGCTACTCCCATTGATCTTAACAGGATCATAAAAATCAAAAAGCCCAATACAAGAGTAAATTATGATCTCCAGGAAATTGGCGATCCGAACCTGTCACAGGTACTGAATGATTTTGTGAAAAAGCACAAGCTGACCGGTAAGACTAAAAGTAATTAGAATCATCTGCATAAGTATATCACTTATCTTTTAACCCTGGCGTTACCTTTCCAGATGCTCCATATCTGCTCCTCATCTGCAGGCTGACCATAATCTGTAAGGAGAGTTGTTGCGAGGGCACCGGTTGCCCATCCGAACTGGATCCATTTCTCAGGTTCCCATTCCTTAAGTATAGCATAAAGGAGCCCTCCTACAAATCCGTCGCCACCGCCTATACGATCAATAACATTAATTTCCCGGGGCTCAGCTGTATGCCATTTATCACCTTCCAGCATGATCGCACCCCACAGATGCTCGTTTGTACTTATAACTTCCCGCAGAGTTGTAGCAAATACTGAGGCATTAGAGAATGCCAGCCTGACTCTGCCTATCATTTCCCGGAAACTATCAATTTTTGAAGCAAGACCTTTTCCTCCTTCCTCCGGCCCTTCGATTCCCAGGCAAAGCTGAAAATCTTCTTCATTACCTACAAGGATATCAGCTAATAAAGCGATTTCCTTAAAGGTTGCAGCAAGTTCCTTTTCACGGTTTTTCCAGAAGGAAGCTCTGTAATTAAGATCGAATGAGATACGTGTTCCATATTTTTTTGCAGCTCTTGCAAGTTCAAGACAGAAATTGCTGGTATCAGGTGAGAGGGCAGCTATTAATCCTGAAAGATGGAGAATCTGAACTCCTTCTTTACCAAATAACCTCGGGAGATCAAAGTCCCTTACATTTAGTGTTCTTCCGACTTCACCGGCCCGATCGTTATGTACCCTGGGACCGCGGGATCCAAATCCGCTATCGGCAATATTGAACTGATGTCTGTATCCCCAGGGGCCTCCCTGTTCCACTTCGACACCTTCATATGCCATATGCCTGCCTGCAAGATTATCTTTTATCATTCTTGCAATCGGGCTCTCTTTCACGAACGTTGTCAAAACCTTAACCGGAAGTCCGAGGAATGAAGAGACACTTGCAACATTGGTTTCAGCGCTTGTAACCTGCATAACAAAATTATCACTGCAATGAACAGGCTGACCGTTTACAGGTGTTATCCTTACACCCATGGAGGAGGGCACAACAAGAGACCATGCAGAATTCTTCTTAAGTTCAATTTTCATGAATTATATTATTTTTATAATTAAGATACTGGCAGATACTATCAGATAAGATATTTATTCCGGGCCATTATTTTCCCGCAGATTCCACAGATTTCCGCTGATTTTTATCTGCACTGATCAGCGGGATCACGGGATAAGTTTATTTCAGTCTTTCCCTGAGCTTTTTACCAGCCTCCTCGTAACCTGGTTTATTAAGGAGGGCGAACATATTCTTCTTATAAGCCTCAACTCCAGGCTGGTCGAATGGATTGACATCAAGGATATATCCGCTGACGGCACAGGCAAGTTCGAAGAAATAGATCAGTTGTCCGGTATAGAATTCATCAAGCTCAGGAACATCTATTTTCAGAACCGGAATACCACCATCATTATGGGCAAAGATCGTTCCCGTTTCGGCATTCAGGTTTACCTCTGACATCCTTTTACCTGCAAGGAAATTAAGCTGGTCGGAATCATCTTTCTCTGGCGGGATCGTAAGTTTCTTTCCGGTCTTCTTAACTGATATGATAGTTTCGAAAATTATCCTCTGACCATCCTGAATATATTGCCCCATGGAATGAAGATCGGTGGTGAAATCCACAGAAGCCGGGAAAATGCCCTTCCCTTCCTTGCCCTCACTTTCCCCATAAAGTTGTTTCCACCACTCAGAAAAATAATGGAGCCTCGGAGTGAATCCCACAAGGATCTCAACCGGCTTGCCTTCCCGGAGGATAAGATTCCGTGCTGCAGCATACATAAGGGAAGGATTTGTCGAAGCATTTTTATTCTTCCTTGTGATTGCTTCAATTGCCTGGGCACCCTTAACAAGAGCCCTGATATCCTGGCCGCAAACTGCAATTGGCAATAAACCAACCGGAGTAAGCACTGAATAACGGCCGCCTATATTATCCGGTATTACGAAAGTTTCATATCCGTTAATTTCAGCAAGCGACCTGAGGGCTCCCTTAGAACTGTCAGTTATGGCAATTATCCTGTCCGCTGCTGCCACCTTTCCGGCTTTTCTTTCAAGATGATCTTTAAGTATCCTGAAAGCAATTGCGGGCTCAGTTGTTGTTCCTGATTTGGAAATGACTATAATGCTATAGTTCCTGACGTCCAGGATTTCGATAAGATCAGATAAATAATCCTCAGATATATTCTGACCTGCAAAAAGTATTTCATGATGCTTCGTTTTAAGCAAAGGCGCAAAAGAGTGTGACAATCCCTCAATGACAGCTTTGGCACCAAGGTAGGAGCCCCCAATGCCGATCACGACAGTGGTGTCAGATACTGATCTCAGATGTTTGGCGGTTTTTTCAATACGGTCAAGCTGCAACACAATATCTTCAGGCAAAGAGAGCCAACCCAGAAAATCACTTCCCGGACCGGTACCTGAATTAAGCGAATCCAGATGGCGAACTGATTGTTGCGCCAGGGCCAGAACCTCTTCATAGGAAACAGACTTACCAGCATTGCTCAGGTCGATTGTTATATTTTCTTTCATTTCTTAAATGGGATTTCTTTAGAACGTATATAATACAAATTTACAAAAAAACCGTCAGGAGCGGCCTGACGGTTTATAATAAAAAGGGGAATATATATAAGATAGAAGCTACTTTTTGTGAATGCCCCCGGCACTTGAAGAGTGTGCATCCACTTGTTTCGGATCGCCCTGGTAATTTATGTCACCAGCGCTTGATGCCCTTGCTGTCAGTTTATCGGTAACATAAACATCTGCATCACCTGCACTGGAAACAGATATATCAGCCTCTTTTACCTTGAAAGAATAAGCGTTCAGATCGCCGGCGCTGCTCAGATCGGCATTGAGGACATCTGCCTCGCCGGAGAGTGTAATATCTCCCGAGCTGCTGATATCTATTTCAACATCCCTGGCGTTAACTTCAACTTTTATGTCCCCTGCACTTGACGCGGAGAGTTTCAGATTGTCTGTTTTTACAGGCGTTTCTCCGATCAGATCACCGGCGCTCGAGGTTGCCAGTGAATTTATTTCCTTCGTTGTTACATAGACCCTCTTCCTTTCTGCTTCGCGGATGTTGACATCCGAATAGACATGAAGTATGCCATTATTAACTTCTGTAATAATGTATTCATGGAGATTCTCATCAGCTTCGACTGCCATGCTGGTCTGATCACCCTGGGAAAGATATACATCTATTCCTGAGCTCACCCTTACGCCGGTAAAGGGTTCGGTGCTCCGCTCTTTTCTGATAACATTTCCGTTGCCGTTTACGGTCTTCCGAATCTGTCCGTTTATACAGGAAGTGATTACCAGGCAGAGGATAATGATTGTTAAGTACTTCGGGTTTTTCATCTTCTTCCTTTTTGTTTATTGTTGTTTTCCAGATTAAAGACAACGCCAAAAAGAAAATGCTGCATAACATGAGAATTATTTAATCGGGTAAAGATCATTAATGCCATTTGAATATTTTTAATCCTGCTGTGAAGAGGACAAATCCGAGCGCAAAGAGAATAACTATCGGTAAAGCCACCTCAGGGAATCCGGCTCCTTCATTGAATATACTTCTTACCCCGTCAGTCAGCATAGTAAGGGGCAGAACCTTTATTACCGGGATACTCCAGTCCGGAAAATTGTGATAGCTGAAGAAAATTCCGGATAGAACCATCATCGGCATGACAACAGCATTTATAACTCCGTTACCGACCTCAGTATTTGATGTATGGGAGGATGCCAGAACCGCAACCCCGGCAAAGGCTGCGTTACCCGCAATAAAAAGGATAACAAGGGCCGGAATGCTTCCCTGAATAGTCATATGGAAAGCAATAACAGCAAACAACAGCAATGCCAGAGCTTCGATAAAATTCATTGTCAGCCTTACGGTTATAAGGGCCATAAGAAAATGTGATTTCTTCATTGGGGTTGCAACCAGCCTTCGGAGAAGCTTTTTAGATCTTTTTTCTATTATCCCGTAACTTATTCCCCACATGCTCGACATCATTACGCCCATGGTTATCAGTCCTGGAACCAGGAAATCAATATATCTTGTCCCTGCCAGGGTCATGGGCTTTATCTCGTCAGGGTCCGCCACAGGCATAATATTTCCTGACCCTATAATGGTGCTAAGCTTGAGATAGGTAAGCTCCGCATCAGAATTCATCGGGTCAAAATGATATTCCGTCTTGCCGCTACTGTCATTAATAATCAGATTTATTGTTCCTCTCTTAAGAAGGACCATTGCCTTGTCCCATGAAAGTGAGTAAAAAAGGAACAGGGTATTGCCCAGCTTCTCATTCTTCATCTCATACTTCCATAAGGGATCATCCTTATTCTCCGGATTGTTCCTTACACATTTATCTTCAAGGAAAATCATCACAGCTGATCTTTCTGGAATTTGTGATTCTGAGGAAGTGATCAATGCTACTTTTCGGGTTACTTCAGCTTTTTTTGCAAAAGCCAGCCCGAGTCCCAGTGACATAAGAATAGGGAAAAGTATACCCCAGAAAAGCACTCCTGATTCACGAAGGATTTCGCGGAACAGGGCAACCGTCAGGAGCCGTAATTGATTTATATCCAATAGTTTACTCATAGATCCTTCTGCCTGTAAGGGAAATAAAAAGATCATCAAGCGTGCGGCTGTTGACAAGAAGCTGGTCCAGGGTGCCTTCGCGGAGTACCACGCCATTATCGATGATTATTATATAATCACACAGTTTTTCAGCTTCTTCCATATAATGGGTGGTAAGTATCATGGAAGTTTGAGACCTCTCCCTGAGCCGTTTAAGGATATCCCAAATTTCACGACGGGCATTGGGATCAAGGCCGGTGGTTGGTTCATCCAGCAAAAGTATAGCCGGGTTATTGATTAAAGCGATGCCTATAGCAAGCCTTTGCCTCTGACCTCCTGAAAGGCTGACAACAAAAGCTTTCCTTTTTTCTTCGAGGCCTACAAGTCTTATTATTTCATCAACCCTGTCTTTCCCCAGGTCAAAAAATCCTGCAAAAAGCTGCAAGGTTTCACTTACCCTTAGCTTGTCGATAAAATAGGTCTCCTGAAGTGAGAGTCCGATGATCCGGTGAAGCTCATTTTCGTTTCCCTTCCAGTGTTTACCCATTATCGTTATCTCACCTTTATCAGGTTTCTGAATACCCTCGATCATTTCAACAAGGGTGGTCTTACCAGCTCCGTTTGGTCCAAGGATGGCAATAAACTTTCCTTTAGGGATACCGAGGCTTATCCCCCTGACAGCCTGGACAGTCTTAAATGATTTCCAGACTTCTTTTACTTCTACAACGATTTCGGGAAGCATAATAAAATTAAACAGCCCAATTTAGGAAATGTTTTATTATAACAGCTCAAAGGTTCAACGGCAAATCAGTACACCGGCATTAAATGGTTCGATGGCAAGGATTTGTAAACGGCGGCCAGGGCAACCGGATTATGACATTTGACCTTGATTCCCTGTAAATAATTTTGTAACTTTAAAAAAAAATGAGCTCGATAAAACTCACTCTCCTCGTTATATTCATTGCAGTAATTTCAGGATGCAATTCCAGAAAATCAAATAAACCTGCCGAAACCACGCAGGAGCCGTTCAAAACTGAATTATCGGGAAGCTTCACTATAGGCGGAGCATATGCTTTGGCTCCACTAATGAACAGATGGGCTGATGATTTTATGGAGGCTCATCCTAAAGTAAATATTGAAGTAAATGAGACGGGGACCGGCCAGGGTGTAAGTGATCTTCTGGATAAGAAAGTAAAGCTAGCCATGATTTCAAGGCCACTAACCGATGAGGAAAAGGATGCAGGTATCTGGGTGATTTCCGTTGCTAAAGACGGAGTAGCGCCGATAGTGAATAACAGGAATCCTTATCTTGGAAGACTTTTGAAACAGGGGCTGAGTCCTGATGAAATGCAAAAGCTGTTTACCAGCGATAAACCCCTGGTCTGGGGAGAGCTTCTTGATACAGCCGGCACGGAAAAAGCCTTAGCATTTTCCAGAGCCGATGAATCAGGTGCAGCAGATATGTTTGCACATTTCTTTTTCAAGAGCGCTTCTGATCTTAAGGGAATAAAAGTAACAGGCGATAACGAGATGATAAAAAGCATTCAGCAGAATCCTCTCGCAATCGGGTTTTGCAATTTCTCCTTTGCATTCGATCCCGAATCCGGAGAACGACGGGAGAGTATCCAGGTTGTTCCCTTCGATCTTGATTTTGATAATAAAATTGACAGGAAGGAGATACCTTTTAAAAATCTTGAAGTCGCCCACAGAAGTATCTGGCTTGGCTTTTACCCTGAGAATCTATGCAGAGAGCTGATGATTGGTTCGATTGGGAAACCTGCAGATCCATTAGCTGTGGAATTTCTAAAATATGTGCTCTCAGACGGACAGGAAAGTGTGAAGGAATCAGGACTGTGCCAGCTTAATGATGTTTATATTAGAGTCGGTTTGGAAAGCCTCCGGTAATTATTACCTGGTTCCGAACAATCTGTCACCTGCATCACCCAGTCCGGGAACAATATACCCGTTATCATTAAGCTTTTCATCAAGTCCGGCCAGAAAGACCTGAACATCCGGATGGTCTTTTTCAATATGTGCAATTCCTTCAGGGGCCCCCACTACACAGACGAGTTTGATTATTCTTGCACCGTTATCCTTCAGAAATTTTATTGCAGCTGATGCGCTGCCTCCGGTGGCAAGCATCGGATCAAGGACCATTACTACCGCTTCGGCAAGGTTGTCCGGAAATTTTGAATAATATGTAATGGGCTCAAGAGTCTTATGATCCCTGTACATACCAATATGACCAACTCTTGCAGTGGGAATAAGATTTGCAATACCATTTACCATGCCCAGTCCTGCTCTCAGGATGGGGATGAGAACAATATCTATTGCCAGTTCCCGTGTCAGGCATTTCCGTATGGGTGTTTCAACAGTGACATCTTTCATGGGGAGATCACGCGTTATCTCATAAGCCATCAGCCCGGAGATCTCTTCAAGTGTCTCCCTGAATTCCCTGGTCCCGGTCTCTTTACGACGCAGATGGGTAAGCTTGTGGGTTAGCAGGGGATGGGAAAGAAGGTTAAGCATAGGTTTTATTCCTGGTTAGATTTTGTTCAAAGATCTTCATCCTTTTGCCTGTGAACCTCCGGCTTCATCTGGGGGAAGAGAAGAACATCCTGGATAGATGGCTGGTTCGTCAGAAGCATTGTAAGCCTGTCGATTCCCATTCCCATTCCTGAGGTCGGAGGCATACCATACTCAAGAGCTCTTACAAAATCAAGGTCAATAAACATTGCTTCATCATCACCTTTTTCCGAAAGCCTGAGCTGATCCTGGAACCTTTCCATCTGATCAATCGGATCGTTAAGCTCTGAATAAGCATTTGCTATCTCCTTGCAGTTAATGAAGAGTTCGAATCTTTCAGTCAGACCTGGCTTGGAACGATGCATTTTTGTAAGCGGTGAAGTTTCTGTCGGATAATCAATGATAAAAGTGGGTTGAACGAGTGTATGTTCACACTTTGCGCTGAAAATAGCATCAATAAGTTTTCCTGTTCCCATCGCCGGATCATGGTCAATTCCCATCTTATCGCATAGGGTACGCAGCTCTGGTTCGTTCTTTCCTGTTATATCATATCCGGTATTTTCTTTTATCGAATCGAGCATGGAGATCCTTTTATAAGGCGGATTTAGGTTAATGCCGGTATCTCCGTAGATTACATCAGTGCTGCCATTAATATCAAGCGTTGCTTTCTTGATTATCTCTTCGGTGAATGTCATCATCCAGTTATAATCCTTGTAGGGTATATAGATCTCCATCACGGTAAATTCAGGATTATGATTCCTGTCCATTCCTTCGTTCCGGAAATCCTTTGCAAATTCATAGACACCCTCATATCCTCCGACAATAAGCCGTTTCAGATACAATTCATCTGCAATCCTCAGGTAGAGCTGGATATCGAGTGTGTTGTGATGGGTAATGAAAGGTCTGGCGGATGCACCTCCCGGGATAGGCTGGAGAACGGGTGTTTCAACTTCAAGATAACCCCTGGAATTGAAAAGCTCCCTCATTGACTGGATGATCCGGGTTCTTTTGCGGAAGACTTCTCTTACACCGGGATTTACAATAAGGTCGACATATCTCTGGCGGTAGCGCATTTCAGGATCGGTAACGGCATCATAGAGAATTCCGTCTTTCTCCTTTACAACAGGCAACGGCCGGATAGATTTGCAGAGAAGTGTCAATTCCTTTACATGAACTGTTATTTCACCCATCTGGGTTTTGAAAACAAATCCCTTAACTCCTATAATGTCTCCAATATCAAGAAGCTTCTTGAAGACAGTATTATACATTGTTTTATCCTCGCCGGGACAAACATCATCACGGCGGATATAAATCTGGATCTTTCCTGATGAATCCATCAGCTCAGCGAACGAAGCATTGCCCATAATGCGCTTGCTCATAAGCCTGCCAGCAAGACATACATCCGGAAAATTATTTTTTTCCGGGGAAAACCCATTATGAATTGTCTGTGCAAAAACGTTAGTCCTGTATTCGGCTGCAGGGTATGGATTAATTCCCAGCTTTCTCAGCTCTCCAAGAGAATTTCTCCGAATCTGCTCCTGTTCGCTAAGTGATAAATTGCTCATGATCTTAAAGGTTTTTGCAAATATATGAAAATCCGTTCTTGCAGGAGTCAGGAAATTAACCTTTAAGAGCACTGATCTCAGCATCAAATTTTTCACGGAGGAGCCTGGTTACCGGTCCTGGCCTGCCGTCACCTACGGGGACATTATTGATTGATATCACCGGACCGATCTCAAATGAAGTATTTGTGACAAAGGCTTCAGTAACCTCATTAAGTCTCTCTTCATAAACAGCAGTCTCCTTTACCGGTATCCCTGACTCATATGCCAGCCGAAGTATATTTTTACGGGTTATGCCAGAGAGAACATGTTCAGATTCAGGATGAGTAATGAGGGTTCCGGCTGTCACAAAAAACACATTAGAATGTGCACACTCGGTTATGATACCCTCTCTCGAAAAAATACACTCATAGCAACCTGCTTCCCTGGCTTCCTGGAAGCTGAGGATATTTGGAAGCAGTGAGATTGATTTTATATCACACCGGGACCAGCGTGTGTCCTTGCGGAGGATTGCGCTTATACCTCCGGCAATCATCTCTTTTTCAGGATGAAAACCTCTTGCAAAAGCATACACTGTTGGTGGAACCGGCGGTTCGGGAAAAGCATGGGCTCTTTTTGCAGTACCACGGGTTACCTGCAGATAAACCAGCGATGGGATGTTATTCAGGCTGTTACGGCTTATAAGTTCAAGTGCAACTGAGGGGAAAATATCTGCATCCTTCCATGTGATCCGGACTTCAGACATACTTCTTTTCAGTCTTGCCAGATGACCATCCATGTCATAAAAAAATCCTTCGTACCATCTCACCACTTCATAAATGCCATCGGCAAAAAGAAAACCGCGGTCATCGGGACTAATATGAATTCCGTCTTTGGGAAGGAAGGTTCCGTTAAAATATGCGACACTCATAAATAAAGGTTTTAAGGTGCAATGGTATAAAGGTATAATGGTATTAATAATTATGGCTCTATGACCTCAGTAATATAATCTATATTCTCCCTCGCCTCCTCCGGAGAATCTGCATTTCCACAAGCTGCCTGAACGAAGAGGGAAGCGCCCAGCACGGTGGTTTCCTTCTGGCCTATAATCTTTACCGGCACACCTGCATATTCGGCCCTTAATTTGTTCCATAACCTGTTTTTTGATCCGCCACCGACACACAGAATGCTCTCAGTTTTAAAGCCGCCGGCTTTTTCCAGTGCTTTGTTCCCCTTTGCGAGCCTTTCACTAAGCGCCTCAAGCATGGCACGATAAATATCAAAGCGAGTCGATTCCATTGTCACTCCAAGGATCTGTCCCCCCGGTTTTCCCTTCATTTCTTCATAGAAATTCGGGACAATCCTGATGCCATTGCTCCCCGGTGGTACTTTCTCCGCTCCTGATATCATTGCTTCATAAACGTTTTCTTTCAGATCACTGAAAAGGTTTTTCCTTGCCCATTCAAGAATACCTGAGGCAATCCATTGATTACCAATATTATAAAGTCCAGGATATGAATCGAGCTCTGTAGTAATTGAATTATCAAGCTGCTCCTTTTCCGTCCTGAAGCTTTCAGAACGCACCATCAGTATTTCCCATGTGCCCGAGCTGAGGACAGGCTGGTTCTTCCCGGCACCTGAGCCGAATATCGCAAACTGGGTATCATGGCCAGTTACTACGACGGGTATTCCGCGGGGAAGTCCGGATTCGGCATAAGCCTCCGGGCTAATGTTTCCGGCAACAGAGCCAGCTTCAACAATAACTCCGAATTTTTCTGAAGAAAAACCTATTCTTTCCAGAATGTCAGGTGAGAATTTTCTGGTTGATAGGTTTGTCATCATTGATGTGCCTGCCATGGTTGCATCATTTACCATTTCCCCTGTCAGAAGAAAGGTAAATATTGAAGGCATAAAAAGGAATCTGTAACTTTTTTCAAGAAGATCGGGTTTTTGTTCAGCAAACCATATCAGCTTATTAATAGTGTTGAAATTAAAGGGAAGGACGCCGCATTCCTTATAAAGATCCGACAGGGAAATATACTTTCCAATATTTGCCATTACAGGAATGGTTCTTTCGCATTGCCACGAGATAACAGGGTAAAGCATTTTTCCGGATCTGTCGAACAGGGTGCCATCAACCCCGAAAGTAGTTACAGTGACCCCGGCAATCTCTTCAGGAACAAGTTGAGATATAATTTTCCGTGAAGCCCGGCACATTTTCTTCCAGATCTCATTTACATCCCAAATCCTGAAAGAGGGGTAACAGGGATCTGGTCTGGGTTTGTTCTCTGCAGTTTCCGATGCTCTTATCCTGCCCTTGCTGTCAATTGCTATAACCCGGATGTTTGTTGCACCGCAGTCGAGAACAATAACTATATCTTTTTTGGACATAGTTCTTCTATCCAAGATCTTTTAAAAATGCCACCGATGCTCCGGCTGCGATAAAAACAACCACATAAAGTGCAAGTACAACAATGATCATTACGCCGATATAGACATAATACCTACGGAGATTCCTGAATGCTTTTTGCAATTCTGTTTTATCAAGAGTTCTGACAGCATTGGATGTAAACTTTGAGAAACGGAATAAGTAAAGCACCGGGAAAAAATAGATCACAGCAAACACAAGAACACCCAGGATTACTAGCAGTTCAGGAACGCCAATGACTGCAGAGTCACCTGATTTAAATAAGGTGAGGAAAGCACCTGCTGTAATGCCGGTTATTAATACAAGGCCAATACCAATAAATCCAAGTATTGCAAGAAACATTGACCATTTCCGCGTTGTATCCAGATCTTTCAGGGTATCCTGTCCGATCTCTATCTTTCTGATTTCCTGATTGTCTTCCATGTAAAAAGAGTTAATTATCACTTATTTATATAATGGACCATAATTTATACATGCCCTGTAATCAGCACTCTCCGTTTCCATTCCGAATGCACTCCAGGCACTCGGACGAAATATCCTCTCCACGGGAACATTGTGCATGCATACCGGGATCCTCAGCAGAGCAGCAAGAGAAACCAAATCGGCACCTATATGCCCGAAGCTTGATGCAGAATGGTTTGCCCCCCAGTTAGCCATAACAGAATAAACATCAGTGAATGGGCCAATGCCAGTCAGCCTGGGTGTGAACCAGGTTGTCGGCCATGTGGGATCTGTGCGGTCTGTCAGAATCTTGTGGACCTTTTCAGGAAGTTCAACGGTCCATCCTTCGGCTATCTGAAGGACCGGGCCAAGACCTTTGACCAGATTTACCCTGGATATGGTTAAAGGCATACCTCCTGTACTGTTGAATTGCGATGAGAATCCTCCACCCCTGAAGTATCCCTTGTTTGCCGGGGGCCATGTTGTTGCTTTCAGACAGTCAAAGGCATCTTTGCCGGTTATTTCCCAGAACGGTTTGATAACATGTACACCTTTTTTTGTCTGCCGACCCGAAAAATCAAGAGCAGACGCTCCCGAATTAATCAGGTGAATTACTCCGTTTACAGCAAGTCCTGCCGGTTTTGTACCGGTAACTCTTTTGATGGCATCCGGGCTCCAGTAGGTCCGGATATCCGAAAACATCTGGGCTTTATTGGTCAGGAGGTAACCGAAAAGCATTGGCACGCCGTTCATTGCATCATTTTCAGTAGCAACCAGGTATGGAGGCCTGATCCCGTTCCAGTCGAAGGAGGAACATAGTATTGCTTCCATAAAATCGCCATTAGGCATATGATCTGTCCACTGGCGCTGGCCCTGGAATCCCGCAATGATAGCATTATGTCCCTTTGATTCTTCACCAAATCCGGGCTTTTTGAGTTTTGGATTTCCAACCATCATATCACGCGCAATCATAGTCATCTTCACAACAATCTCCCATTCTTCATTCTTTCGGGCCCGTGATTTGGGCTTCGCGTTCAGGTCTTTTCCCTCTTTACAAAATTTCTTAGTCCAGGCGAGAGCTTTCTTAAATTCATCTTTATCATAAATATCTTCATTCAGGCGTCTGTTAAATTCGCTCATATCTACATATTCGTTGCGCATCCCAAGGTACTCCTGGAAGAAATCTTCTCTTACAATTGAACCTGCTATACCCATGGATACCGATCCCATTGAGAGGTAGGATTTTCCCTTCATGAACGCCACAGCAAGCCCTGCCTTCACAAACCGCAGAATCTTTTCACACACATCCTCCGGAATTAACTGATCGCCGGCATCCTGAACATCACGTCCGTAAATGCCGAATGCGGGAAGTCCTTTCATTGTATGACCTGCCAGCGCTGCAGCAAGATAAACAGCCCCGGGCCGCTCGGTGCCGTTAAATCCCCAGATTGCTTTTGGCATTTCATAATCCATATCGATAGTTTCGCTACCATAACACCAGCAGGGAGTCACGGTCAGGCTTATTCCAGCACCGGATTTTTTGAACTTAATCGCGCATGCTGCTGCTTCGGCAACTCCGCCAATTGTAGTGTCAGCAATTATGCACTCTACAGGTCGGCCGTCAGGGTACCTCAGGTTTTTCGTAATAAGATTTACGGCATTTTCAGCCATTACCATAGTTTGATTTTCGAGCGATTCCCTTACTCCACGTTCACGGCCGTCAATTACCGGGCGAATACCGACTTTTGGGAATTCACCAATAACTGTCTGGTAGTTAAGGTTTAGTTTAAATTCCTCTGATGCCATGTAGTTATGTATAAAATAATACAAGCGTTACTTGTCAAACAAATATAATGTTTTGAATTCAACTTCTGATCCGATTTTTTACCTTTGAACTCTTAAATTTTATTATGCAGAACGGCAGGCGATTACCGGAATGGCTTAAGATGCAGAGGGCAAGCGGAGAGAATTATTCAAGAGTTAAACATATAGTTGAGAATTACAAGCTTAACACAATTTGCACCAGCGGTAACTGCCCCAATATTGGTGAATGCTGGAATGCGGGGACAGCTACTTTTATGATCCTTGGAAATATCTGTACAAGAGCTTGCAAATTCTGTAATACCAGGACTGGCCGGCCTCTGCCGCCTGATATTGAAGAACCGTCCAGGCTTGCAGAAGCTGTCAGGAGCCTGAATCTGAAGCATTGTGTCATAACATCCGTTGATCGTGACGATCTGCCCGACGGCGGTGCTTCTTCTTGGGCTGAGGTCATAATTCAGGTCAAAAAGATTAATCCGGGTACAACTATTGAATCACTGATACCTGATTTTAACGGTATCGCGGAAAATATTAAAAAGGTCATTGATGCGCAGCCGGATGTAATTTCCCATAACATTGAAACCGTAAAACGTCTGACCCCTCTGATCAGGACAAAAGCAAAATATGAAAGAAGTCTGGATGTTTTAAAATTTAGTTCACGAAACAGCATGACAACCAAGACAGGTTTTATGCTTGGTCTTGGCGAAAATGAAGATGAAATTCTCGAAACGATTGATGACCTGTATAATGCCGGGTGTAAAATACTGACTATAGGTCAATATCTCAAGCCTTCACCATTACATATGGAAGTTGTTGAATATATCTCGCCGGAAAAATTTGAGAAGTACAGGCAGAAGGCACTGGCAACAGGCTTCAGATTTGTTGAAAGCAGCCCGCTTGTGCGCTCCTCATTTCATGCAGGAGAACATATAATGGCTTGATAAATTTGATTATCTTGCACGAGCTTAACTTAAAGGTTCAAATTGAGCTATAGTGTTAAATATGAGGATGTTGGTCTGAGAGATTATAAAGAAACATGGGATTATCAGGCAGCAATCTTTAAAATACTTGTCGATAATAAAACAAAGGCTGAAAAAGAAGGGACCAGCGCCAACGGTCCTTTCCCGGGAACTTTGATTTTTGTCGAGCACCCTAATGTTTATACACTTGGGAAAAGCGGTTCAGGAGAGAACCTGCTTGTAAATCAGATTCAGCTCCGGGCCAAGGATGCCGGATTCTATAAAATCGACAGGGGAGGCGACATTACTTATCATGGTCCGGGACAAATTGTGGGGTACCCTATATTTGACCTGGAGGAAATTAAAATCGGACTCAAAGAATATATATTCCGGATAGAAGAAGCTATTATCATGGTCCTGGGTGACTTCGGAATTAAAGGCTCCAGGCTAAGTGGAGGAACCGGCGTATGGCTCGACCCCGCCATAAAAGGCAAAGCAAGGAAAATATGTGCAATAGGAGTCAAAGCAAGCCGTTATGTAACAATGCACGGATTTGCTTTTAACATAAATACTGATCTCACATATTTTAACTTTATCAATCCCTGCGGATTCACGGACAAAGGAGTTACCTCCATGGAAAAGGAAATCGGTCAAAAACAGGATTTCGGAGAGATCAAAAAAATTACCAGGATGAAGCTGAAGGAGGTTTTTGACCTTTCCTGGACCAATATCACTGAATAATGGAAAAGAGATGGGTTATTAAGGAGCAGGGAGATACAGCAGTTGTAAAACAGCTGGCAGGAGCGCTCGATGTGTCGGAGTCGCTGGCAAACCTCATGGTCCAGAGAAGTATTACCACTGCTGAAGAAGCCCATGTATTTTTCACTCCGAGCCTCGACCATATTCATGATCCTTTCCTTATGAAGGATATGAATATTGCTGTTGAAAGGCTTTCAGTAGCAATTAAAAAAAATGACAGGATCCTTGTTTATGGCGATTATGATGTTGACGGAACCACAGCAGTTGCCCTGGTCTACTCATTTCTTAAAGAACAGCATTCAAATGTCGATTATTATATACCCGACAGATATAAAGAAGGTTATGGCGTTTCATTTCAGGGGATTGACTATGCTTCTCAGAACAACTGTAAACTGGTGATAACCCTTGACTGCGGAATTAAAGCAGTAGAGAAGATCCGGTATGCAAAGTCAAAAGGCATTGATGTAATTGTATGCGACCATCATTATCCGGGCGAAGAAATACCGAAAGCTATTGCTGTGCTTGATCCAAAACAGCCGGGATGCAGCTACCCCTATAAAGAGCTTTCCGGATGCGGAGTTGGTTTCAAACTGATCCATGCTTACTCGAAAATTCATGGTATCGATTTCTGTAAGATAATACACTATCTCGACCTTGTGGCTGTAAGCATTGCGTCCGATATCGTGCCAATAACCGGTGAGAACAGGGTCCTTGCTTATTTCGGGCTCAAACAACTTAATGAATCCCCACGAACCGGGTTAAGGGAAATAATGAGGGAGGCTGAAGTCTCAAAGGCATTGTCGGTGGAGGATGTCGTATTTAAGATAGGTCCCAGGATAAATGCTGCCGGCAGGATGGAAACCGGAAGCAAGGTTGTAGAACTCCTTATTTCTGATGATCTGAAGATTGCAACCGGAATAAGCAAGGAGATAAACAATTTTAACATCGAGCGCAGAAGCATCGACAGGGTGATAACTGCGGAAGCCATGAGAATGATCTCAGATGATCAGCACTCAACAAATTCGAAAACAACGGTCCTCTTTAATCCAGACTGGAAAAAAGGAGTTATAGGGATCGTCGCTTCCCGTCTCATTGAAACATATTACCGTCCCACAGTTATCCTTACAGAATCAAATGGGTTTGCGACCGGTTCTGCAAGGTCAGTCCAGGGATATGATCTGTATCAGGCCATCGAGGCGTGCAGCGATCTCCTTGAAAGCTTCGGCGGACATATGTTTGCAGCAGGGCTGACACTTAAAAAGGAAAATATCAAACCATTCATCGAAAGGTTCGAGCAATATGTCAACAGTACTATTACTGAAGATCAGCTTATGCCAAGGATTTTTATTGATACGGAAATTGCTTTCAATGAAATCACCGGAGATTTTTTTAAAGTAATGAGCCAGTTCCAGCCCTTCGGCCCGGAAAATATGTCTCCGATTTTTGTTTCACGGAATGTTTTTGATACCGGAATCGGAAGGATGGTAGGATCGAACGGAGAGCACCTTAAACTGGACCTTTTCCAGGAATCAGCGATTTCAAAGATTATCCCTGCAATTGCATTTAATCAGGCTGACAATTTCGAATATATTAAAGGCGGCAAACCATTTGATATTTGTTATTCACTGGAGATGAATGAATTCCGCGGAAATAAAAACCTGCAGCTGAATATCAAGGATATAAAGATCCCTGAAATCAAGTAAAAGGCATCAGGCGACCGGAATCAGGATACCGGATTCCGGCACCGGGGAAATACAATGGATAACCTCCCGGGAGAGCCTGTCGCGCAGAACAGGAGACCTGGGGTGGGTTTTTCATTAAATGTATTAAAATCTCACCCTTAATTGTAACTTTATCTCATCCCTCTCCTCGTAAAGTAATCCGTTTATCAAAGTGGAGGTAATTCCGTACTTGATCCTCAATTCTGCAAAATCACCTATTTCCCATTCGGACATAAGATAGCTTCGTGATCCCCTGCCGGAAAAAGCCGGAATACTGAAGCTGTACAAAAGATCATTTTCATATGCGTACACCCGTGAATTCCAATCAGTTGTATTATATATGCAATATCGCAGCCATAATCTTAAAGGAAACTTTCTGAAACGGTAATTCACATCCTGAAGTAACATCATTCCCCTGCCAGTACCCGGTTCCGTGATCCGGTAATCTATCCTGGCTGACAGGATCAGGTTAGTATTTGGAGAATATTTGATTGTCCCTTTAAAGGACTGAATAGTATTCTCAGAGGCCCGGGGAATTCCATATTCTGAATTTCCTTCCAGCATGTTGAACCTGAAGCTGTATGTGAAGTCAGACGAGAAATTATCCGACGGAGCATAATTGAACCTGACCTCATACCTTTTTGCCAGGGAAGGAGAACTGCTCCGGTATTTAAGCCAGGGGAAATAACATATTTCACTTCCTGCCATTATAAAAAGATGTTTTGCTGCTTCGAATGTAAAGTTTCCGGTAAGCCCGTACTCATTTCCCGTCGCGGTGCCATATCCCGGACCTTTTCCATGGAATGTTGCAAAACCCGGAGAGTAAGATCTGAAAAGAACATTTAATGTAAGCCTGTCAGATGGCCTCAGTGTTATTCCCTGGATAAGAGCGTTATTCCTCAGATCGTTAGATGAAATTTCCCCGTACATCAGAAACCTCCCGAACTGACTGCTGTAATAAATTGTATAGACGGAGTTCCGCATCCCTGAGAAGCGGAAAAGATCTAGAGGATTTGGACTGCTTTTGCCGAACGGAACATTGAACCTCGTCGCGGACCATACCATACCTGCTCTTACTGATTTCAGATTAAGTGTCAGACCGGTACCATAGTCAGTACTTATAATTGCATCTTTCTTAAGCATTGAAGATTGAGTGTTATGTAGTCCGGAAGAATATAAATTCTCAGCAAATCTTAACGTTGAATCATCTGACATGACAATTGTTGCATCGACGCTTTTCCGCGAAAAAAGCATTGAGAATTCAAAATTTTTTAAGCTGAAAGTTCCAGCAATTCCACGGAAGAAATTGTTTTCATCAGTCGACGTATAGGACCTGATCTCATCTCTGCCGGAAAGATAGCCGGTTGCTGTTAGCGGCATTCTTGACCGCATACCTGTGTTTATGTTGGTACCCTGCCCAAACCGGGCGGAAAAATCACCTGCAACGATTTTTTTTATAGTTCCGCGTCCTGAATATGAGAGATATCCTGAAAGAAAATCAGGTTGAGGAAAAGAGCCGTAAATCAGCTTTTCTCCCGGATCTTTCTCCATGGTAAATCCACCTGAAAACCTTCCTGCCCCGGCTTTATATTTTATCAGAACTTTCCATTGGTTACCCAGGCAGGATGTGTCGGTTTCGCCGGGTCTGGTCATCAGGTTTACCTGCAAGGTATTCCTCAATATAACCGAATCCGGCGCCGGATCTGCTCCCGGGGAAATATTGATGAAAGGCAGCATGATTTCGGTGAGAGCCCTGTCAAATCCAGGAATAGTGGCAATTTCAAAAGCTGAAACAATCTCACCGGAAGATTTTACATGGTTTCTCAATGTAATAATCTGAAAATCAGAGAGAAAGAAAAGACGCGGGATCTCGTTTTCATCTTCAGAGTTTATCCTCACCGGGTTTTCGGCAAGTTCTTCCAGTCTTTCAATAAAAACTGAAACGGCCTCGGGGTCAGTTTCATCCGAAGCCAGATCCTCAGCGATATTGATAATAGTTTCTGACAATTGTTTTTCCTGGCAAACCAGGGGAAATTCAGAAAATGATGTGAATAATAGTATGAATAGAAATTGTATTAAATTATGTTTTAGCCACGAAGGACACGAAGAAAAATCACAAATGAAGACAAAAAAATTACCAGGCTTATGCTTCTCCTTCGCGCCCTTAGTATGAACTTTGTGCCCGTCGCTGCTGATTATTTTGTAAGTAATTGTCATTTAATTCTTATGACCATTGATATTGATGATGAAACTCCGAGTCGTTCATGCGTTGCAAAAGCCAGATCGAGCTGAACGGCTTTAAGAGTGTATCCGAGACCGAAGCTGAAAGATGTATTCCCCGAACAAAATCCACCTCTTAACCATAATTTTTTTACTGCCTCATATTCAAATCCAGTCCTGAAGAGCAGCTTTTCACCGGTGCTCATTTCTGCTTCAGCACCTGCGAAAAGAACTTTACTGAGATTAATTCCCGCACCAGCTGTCAGGGTAGATGGCAAGAAGGATTTTCTGAATGAGTTCGGCACAGGATTGAATAAATGAATACCTATGGTAGTATTGTCAGATACCTTTAACGCCAGGCCGGCTTCACATGTAACCATTTGATGGTTATCATATTCCCCGGATGTCTTTTCCGAGAAGTAATCGATCTGCATGCCTGCAGTGATCTTTTCAGACAGAGGAAGTCCGCAGGCAAGACCTGCTCCCTGCCTGCTGAAATCGGAATACCCGAAATGGGAATATATAATACCAAGGGTGGTGCCTCCGGCCGGGATTATTATAGCGGCTGTTCGCGATCCGAGCTCCGGAATAAAGAACCTGTTCTTATAATCAATTCCTGCATAAACTGAAGTATTGTATGCAAGTAATGCCTGATTCCGGAACGAGGTCCAGAAACCTGATTTCATAATAGATACTGATCCCATTCCTGTTTCACGGGCTCCTGCATAAAAACGATAAGGATTTTCGCCGGAAGCTTTGAAGGAAAGGAATAAAAGAAAAAGTGAAACAATTATCCTGTGCAGCGAGTACAAGTGTTTCAGTATAAACTACTAAGATACAAAAAAGAATTAACCCGGAATGCGGATTGATGCAAAATTTCTGAACTCTGTTGCTTTCTGTGCTTCTCAGCGTACCTCTGTGTAGCAAAAAGAATTATAAAAATTTTCACAGAGTGACTCAGAGGCCCACAAAGAAACGCTGAGCCTTAAATCAATTAGTTTTGTAAGGGAATTTTACTTTTTTAAGCTCTTTGCCGGCTTCAATTATTTTCTTTTTGAGACTTTCCTTATATTTGGAAACCTCTTTCATTACTTTGTTGTCTCCTGTTCCTATAATCTGGGCAGCAAGTATAGCGGCGTTCTGGGACGCGTTGACTCCCACCGTAGCAACAGGTATTCCGGGAGGCATCTGCAGGATTGATAATACAGAATCAACTCCCTCAAGCGAAGCATTTATCGGAACCCCGATGACGGGAATTGAAGTCATTGATGCAATTACACCGGGAAGATGAGCAGCCATTCCGGCTGCGGCAATTATGACCTTTATTCCTCTCCGGGCTGCCCCCTTTGCGAATTTTTCTACCTCTTCAGGTGTTCGGTGCGCCGAAAGGGCATTCATCTCAAAGGGTATCTTAAAATCATTTAGGATACGGGCTGCATTTTCCATTACAGGCAGATCGGAGGTGCTCCCCATTATAATACTTACGACAGGTTCCATATTATTTGTTAAATTTAACTTCCTGATAAGGACAAAAATAAGCTATTATTTTCATATTTTCGCACCGGTTCGCAGTTCAAACTGATCCTTCATGAAAGAAACAGTTATACATAATAAAAGATTCCGTGAGCTTATTTCAGCCGATGTAATTACCAAAAGGATCGATGAACTTGCAGATGAGATAAACCGTGACTGTGCCGGCAAAGAAGTTGTATTTCTGGGTATTCTCAACGGTGCATTTCTCTTTGCAGCCGAACTCTTTAAAAGAATTAACATTAATGCCCAGATCTCATTTGTAAAGCTTGCATCATATAAAGGAACCCGGTCATCAGGTTCAATAAAAGAACTTATTGGATGGAATGAGGATATTAAAGGCAGGCATATTATAGTAATTGAAGATATAGTGGATACCGGACACACCCTGGAACTGGTTGTAGGTGAGCTTAAAGTAAGAAAGGTAGCTGACATAAAAATAACGACCCTGCTTTTCAAACCTGATGCTTACCTGAAAAAGATCCCTATCGACTATATTGGTTTTAAGATCCCCAACGATTTTGTAGTCGGCTACGGGCTCGACTATGATGGTTATGGCCGGAACCTGCCATCGGTTTATACTCTTGTAAAATAATTCTATAATAAATATTTATAATTAAAAATCAATTTTTACCATGGTTAATTTTTTGATTTTTGGCCCTCCCGGATCCGGCAAAGGAACACAATCAGTAAGGCTTGCTGAAAAATTCAATCTTATGCATCTTTCAACAGGCGATATGCTGCGTGCTGAGATATCTGCAGGCACAGAACTCGGCAAAAAGATGAGTTCCATAATGTCAAAGGGAGAACTGGTTCCTGATGAAGTAGTTATTGAGATGATTGCTGCAAAAATAGATAGTACCATAGGCAGGGCAGGATTCCTTTTCGATGGTTTTCCCAGAACTGTTGCCCAGACTTCTGCTCTTGAGGAAATGCTCAAAAAAAGGGGAATGAAGATCGACTGTATGCTTGTACTGGATGTCGATCATGATGAGCTTGTCAAGAGACTGATAGCCAGGGCTGAACAATCCGGAAGACCGGATGATAAGAACCCGGCGATCATTGAAAACAGGATCGGCGTGTATAAGGAAAAAACCGAACCGATAATTGATTATTGCCGGAAGAGAGGCATCTACCAGCCGGTTAATGGTATGGGAACAATTGAAGATATTTTTAAAAGATTGAGCGGCCATCTAAACAAACTTATTTAAATATCTCTGTGTAACTCTGTGATTCAGTATACCTCTGTGGAATAAAAATAACTTTAAAAACTTACACATAAGTCTTCAGACAATGACAGAAGGTCACAACAGATTCATCAAGACATGTCAGGTTCAAATTTTGTTGACTATATAAAGATCCTCTGCCGCTCAGGCAACGGTGGTGCCGGATCGGCTCACTTCCGGAGGGAGAAATTTATTCCCAAGGGTGGACCTGATGGCGGAAATGGCGGAAGGGGCGGACATGTTATTCTTAGAGGGAACGACCAGATGTGGACTCTTCTTCACCTGAGATATCAGCGACATATCTTTGCTGATAACGGCGGCGGTGGGGGTGCCCAGCAATCAACCGGGGCTGATGGCAAAGATGTTATCATTGATGTCCCGCTGGGCACTGTGGCAAAAAATGCCACGACGGAAGAAACGATCTTTGAGATCACCAGTCCCGGAGAGCAAAAAATCCTTGCAAAAGGAGGTCGGGGAGGATTGGGTAATGTCCATTTTAAATCGGCCACAAACCAGGCTCCGAGGTATGCCCAGCCGGGGGAACCGGGTATCGAAGAATGGTTTATCCTTGAACTGAAAGTTCTGGCTGATGTTGGTCTTCTTGGATTCCCTAATGCAGGAAAATCAACCCTTCTTTCAGTCGTGTCTGCTGCAAGGCCAAAAATTGCAGATTATGCTTTTACAACCCTCTCTCCAAACCTGGGAATAGTCAGCTACAGGGATGATAAATCCTTTGTAATGGCTGACATCCCGGGAATAATCGAAGGAGCTCATGAAGGAAAAGGATTGGGTATCAGATTTTTAAGGCATATTGAACGCAATTCGATACTCCTGTTTGTCATCCCTGCCGACACTAATAGTATCACTTCGGAATATCAAATTCTTCTGAATGAGCTCAGGCTGTACAATCCCGAGCTTCTGGATAAGAAACGTGTGCTTGCAATCTCAAAATCTGATCTTCTTGATGAGGAGCTTATGACTGAAGTAAGGAAAGACCTTCCTGACATCCCCAGGGTTTTCATTTCATCTGTAACAGGGCTGGGGCTTACAACCCTCAAAGATATGCTATGGAAAGTAATGACAGGTTATTAGTATTTTGAAATAAATATGCTTGAACATCTGCTGCAGATAGACCGTCAGGTTTTCCTGTTCCTGAATTCAATGAATTCGCCGTTATTTGACAAGCTTATGTTTGCCATAAGCGGAAGAGTCATCTGGGCTCCTCTATATCTGGCAATTCTGATATATCTTGGAGCCAGGTACAAAAGAAAATTCTATCTGATCCTGCTTTTTATTATAATTGCGGTTACTCTGGCGGACCAGGGATCAGTGCAGCTCTTTAAAAATGTTTTCCACCGTCTGCGCCCATGTCATGAACCCTCGCTTGAGGGACTTGTCCACCTGGTAGACGGAAAATGCGGAGGACTTTATGGATTTGTATCATCGCATGCATCCAATTCCTTCAATGTTGCGCTCCTCAGCCTTATGTTCATAAAAAAGAGATGGTATTCAATTGGAATTTTAATCTGGGCTGCAGTGATTGGGTACAGCAGGGTATACCTCGGGGTCCATTATCCCGGTGATGTGATATGCGGGGCAATCCTTGGCTCATTTATCGGATGGGGTGTCTATAAGCTTTATGTCATGACCGACCATGCTTTGCTTCGACCTGAAAACAAATGACCCTTTCTTCAACCTTGCGGCTGAAGAATGCCTTCTTAAGAAAGAGAACGGAGAATACCTTATTCTGTACATAAACAAGCCATCGGTAGTCATAGGGAAACACCAAATTGCTCACAGAGAGGCTGATACAAAATTTGTTACAAATAATAATATCCCTGTTATCCGGAGAATTTCAGGAGGAGGGGCAGTCTATCATGATCCCGGCAATCTGAATTTTTCATTTATTATTCAAAGCTCGGATGGGAAACAGGTCGATTTCCGAAAGTACCTCTTGCCTGTTCTGGATTTTCTTGATTCTCTTGGCGTTAAAGCCTCTTTTGAAGGGAAAAATGATTTGAAGGTAAACGGACTGAAGGTATCCGGGAATGCGGAACATGTTTTTCATAACAGGGTGCTTCATCACGGAACACTTTTATTTGATACTGACCTTGAAGCTTTAAGGAGAACACTCAGAAAGGACAGTTCACATTATTCAACAAGAGCGATCGGATCTAACCCCTCACCTGTGATGAACCTCAGGGAAACGTTAACAAATATTCATGACACTGAAGAATTTAAATTGAAGATGCTGGATTATTTCCGTTTACAACCCGGAAGTTCAATATCTGAGATGACCGGAGATCTTGAGAATGAGATCAGGCTTCTGTCTGATTCAAAATTCAGGACATGGGAGTGGAATTATGCTTACGGACCTGAATATCATTTTAATGACTTGTTCAGCAATAACGGGAAATTGCTTATATGCAGACTTTTCGTAAAGGACGGGATAATATGGGAATGTGAGATTGGTGGATCAGATCTGATGGCCGATGCAGCAAAAAAACTTATAGGATGCCGGCACATGGTAAAAGATATGAAGGAAGTATTCATGAAAGAAAACATTTTCATCAGCAATGATGAGATCTTCAGGTTCTTTTAATTATTATTGGATGGATATTCTTAGGTCGATAGTAATTTGGATTATAGGGATAACCTATACTGTTATCTTTTTCCCCCTGACATTTTTAATCTGGGTTTTGGTTCTGCCATTTGACAGGAACCGTTTGGTAACCCACTGGATCCTGATTTATCAGTCTTTTATAATTTCACATATTTTGCCCATATGGAAAATTAAAACTGAAAGCCGAAATAAAGCAATTAAGGGTTCTACATATGTGATAATCTCAAACCACCAGTCTGTTCTTGATATCCTTCTGATCAATTGTCTTCGATATCGTTTCAAGTGGGTTTCCAAAATTGAGATCAACAATCTTCCTGTGCTGGGATGGTACCTGAAGATGGCTGATTATCTTACTGTTGACCGTGGCGATAAGGAGAGCAAGGAAAAAATGCTCGCAGAAGCCTATGATTGCCTTAAAAAGAAAATCTCAATAATGTTGTTTCCCGAAGGGACGCGTTCTAATGATGGTCAGATCGGCTTCTTTAAGAGAGGCGCTTTTCAACTTGCCCTCTCCGCCCGCATTCCTATCCTGCCGGTATTAATAGAAGGGTCAGGAAATGTTCTTCCAAAACATGGGCTCATTTTTGGCGGTTTTCATAAAATACAAATAAGGGTTCTTGACCCCGTACTGCCTGAAAACTTTCTTACGAATGATTGTGAGGAGCTTGCAATGCATTTCCAGCAGATGATGGCCACCGCTCTGGCGGAACTCAGGAACAAAAAAACAGTTTAATGACTTACTCTCAATCATACAGGAGGATCCTGCATAAAATGGGTTATTATAATTACCAGCAGGGACTGATATACCGGCACCTGAATCAGGACGAGGGCTGGAAAAGCCACGAGGAGAATTGCAGACAATTCATCCTTCAGGCTATCGATTTCCGCAAGCCGGATAAGATAACTGTTCTTGGCAGCGGATGGCTGCTTGAGGTGCCAGTTGCAGAAATGGCCGAACGGGTTAAGACAATTATCCTTACTGATATCGTTCACCCTCCAGAAGTGATCAGCCAAACATCGGGACTGAACAATATAAGCCTGTCAGGCGAGGACATTACGGGGGGATTAATTGAAGAGGTGTGGAAGAAAGCCGGAAACAGGACTTTCCTTAATAAGCTCAATTCTCTTGATACTATTTTTATTCCCGAATATAAGCCTGCTGAAGATCCGGGGCTTGTGATTTCGGTTAATATCCTCACCCAGCTTGAAGCGCTCCCTGAAAAACTCCTTAGGAAAAAATCCAGGGCATCCGAAGAAGAATATCTCAATTTCAGAAGGGAAATACAGTTAAAACATCTGCTTTTTATTGAAAAGTATAAAGGAATCCTGATTTCGGATATAGCTGAAATACTCACCGACCGGTCCGGCAAAACCACTGAAAAGGAAACAGCGCTGGTTAAGCTGCCCGAAGGAAAAGTTAAGGAAGAATGGATCTGGAATTTTGACCTCATGAGAACAGACTATGTTCAGAAGAAATCGGTATTTAGAGTTTTTGCAATAATGTTCTGATATGACGCCGGAAGAAATACCAGGATATTACAGGAAGAGAGTTGAAGAAAATGAGGCTCTCTCAGGGAAATTGAAAAGAAAGCAATTTCTGGTTTCCATGTCAAGACTTGTTGTATTTCTGGCCGGTATAATGGCTGCAATAGTGTCATACAGCTATTCTGTTCCAGTGGGGTCAGTAGTGCTATTGATGGCTACCGGGGTTTTTCTTCTGCTGGTAAAACAACAAACTATTATTACAGAAAGGATAGCTTTTACAGATAATCTTATCAGGATCAATCAATCCGAAATCAATGCATTGGAAGGTGACTACTCTGCATATGACGGCGGAGTACGCTGGAAGGATAAAAATCATGATTTTTCCGATGATACGGACCTTTTCGGTGATGATTCGCTCTTCAGGTATCTGAACAGGACGGTTACCGGATACGGCAGAGGGATTCTGGCCGGGTGGCTTTCCGATCCGTACGCATTACGGGGAAGAATAAAGATAAAACAGGAAGCTGTGAATGAGCTTGCCGGAAAAATCGGCTGGCGGCAGGAATTCCTGGCTCAGGGTCTTGGTAAACCACTTGAGAAAGAAGATGTGGAAAGCCTGAGAATATGGATTGAGGAAAAAGAAAACCTGCATTCCTCTCCTGTCATTAAAATGGCTTTAGCTATCTCCCCAGCAATAACACTTCTGGTTCTGGTTCTGTCGATTATCAGTCTGGTTCCCTTTGAACTTAGTGTAATTTTTTTTCTTTCTAACCTTGTGCTTACCGGAATATACCTGAAAAAGATCAACCGGGTGCATTCAGTTGTATCGGGAAAATACTTATTTCTTTCATCATTTGAAAAACTTATCTCTTCATTCGGTAAGGAGCATTTTAATTCGCAGATAATGGCTGAAGCCTCTGCAAAACTCTTTTCCGGTGAAAGGTCAGCAGAATCCGGGATCAGGGAACTCAGCAGGATCATTCAGGCCTTTGACAGCCGCCTTAATTTGTTTGCAGGATTTATTCTGAACGGATTGATTTTATGGGATTTTCAATGTCTGTCAAGGCTTGAAAAATGGAAGCTGGGAACCGGAGAACATCTCCCCTTATGGCTTGAGATAATAGGTGAAGCAGATGCCATGGTCAGCCTGGCAAATCACACTTTTAATAATCCATCGTTTGTCTTTCCTGAGATTTCAGCGGGTGGGGGCGTGATTGAAGCAATGGATCTCGGTCATCCATTGATTGATCGGAAAACAAGGATATGCAATGATTTCTCTATGACCCGTAATGGGCTGATCTGCATTGTGACTGGCGCTAATATGGCAGGGAAAAGCACTTTTCTGAGAACAATAGCAGTAAATATGATACTTGGGATGGCAGGGGCAAAGGTGTGTGCTTCTTCATTTAAATTTAAACCGGTGATGCTTTTCACAAGCATGAGGACAACAGATTCCCTAAGCAGCAAAGAATCATATTTTTATGCTGAACTGAAGAGGCTCAAAATTCTTAAAGAGAGAACTGACAGGAATGATGATCTGTTTTTTATTCTTGACGAGATACTTAAAGGGACCAACTCGGAAGATAAAAGCACCGGCTCAAAAATGTTCCTCAGAAAACTGGCTGAAAAGAGCGGGACAGGCATTATTGCCACTCATGATACATCTCTCGGGGAGTTGGAAGGCATTTACCCGGATACTATTTTCAACAAATGTTTTGAGGTGGAGATCACAGGTGAGTCAGTGATTTTTGATTATAAGCTCAGGGACGGAATTACAAAACATATGAATGCCGGAATACTTATGAGGCAGATGGGAATTATCTGATACCATCACATTTATCAACATAAAAGCTGACAATGTAATTGTCGGTCAATCAGTTAAATATTCCGGCTGCTGTCTTTTTGTCATAAGGCATAATGTTAAAATCAGTATGATTGTTGAAAAATTGCCTCTTCTCTGCTCGTCTAAATAATTATATTTGCGCAAAATTTCTGCAAAATGTCGGTTGTAGGATATTCTGAAGAACATATTAAAACTCTTGAATGGCGTGAGCATATCCGGCTGAGACCGGGAATGTACATCGGGAAGCTTGGTGACGGCTCATCCCAGGATGATGGTGTATATGTGCTTCTTAAAGAAGTGATGGATAATGCCGTCGATGAGTACATGATGGGATTCGGGAAGAAAATAGACGTGTCTATTAACGGCAGGGAAGTAAGAGTCCGCGACTATGGCCGCGGTATACCGCTGGGCAAGGTCGTGGATGCCGTTTCCAAAATGAATACCGGCGCAAAATATGACTCCAGGGCATTCAAAAAATCCGTTGGCCTTAATGGTGTCGGTGTCAAGGCCGTCAATGCTCTTTCTTCAAGATTCATTATAAGATCAATTCGCGATGGCCAGATTAAAGTAACCGAGTTTGAACACGGGATAACCGTAAAGGATTACAATATAAAATCGACAGCCGAAGAAAATGGAGTTGAGGTGATATTCTCACCCTGACGAGGAAATGTTCGGTAATTTCTATTATATATCAGAATATGTGGATTCTATGCTCAGGAATTACACATATCTCAATTCAGGTCTTGTAATAAATTTCAACGGCAATAAATTCATTTCAAAGAATGGTCTGGCTGACCTTCTGAACGAAAATATGAGCAAGGAGGGACTTTATCCTCTCATCCATCTCAAAGGCGAGGATATTGAACTGGCTTTCTCCCACGGACTCCAATATGGTGAAGATTATTACAGCTTCGTGAACGGACAGAATACGACCCAGGGCGGAACACATCTGCTTGCATTCAGGGAGTCACTTGTCAAAACCATAAGGGAGTTTTATAAGAAGGATTACGACCCTGCCGACATACGTTCTTCGATTATTGCTGCAATAAGCATTAAAGTCGAGGAGCCTATTTTTGAATCACAGACAAAAACAAAGCTGGGATCCAAGGATATGGGGCCGGAAGGTCCCTCGGTAAGGAATTTCATTTCGGAATTTATTAAGAAACAGCTCGACGATTATCTACATAAAAATCCTGAGACCGCAAGGATACTTCTTCAGAAGATTCAGGATTCCGAAAAGGAAAGGAAGGCCATTTCATCAATTCAGAAGCTGGCAAGGGAGAGAGCAAAGAAGGTAAGTCTTCATAATAAAAAGCTGAGGGACTGCAGGATACATTATAACACTAATGACCCCAATAAGCTCGATTCAACGATTTTTATCACCGAGGGTGATTCGGCAAGCGGTTCCATAACAAAGTCGAGGGAAGTCGAAACACAGGCAGTTTTCAGCCTGAGGGGCAAGCCTCTTAATTCTTTCGGGCTTACCAAAAAGATTGTTTATGAAAATGAGGAATTCAACCTTCTTCAGGCTGCACTGAATATTGAGGAGGATATAGAAAACCTCAGATATAATAATGTCATAATCGCAACAGATGCAGATGTGGACGGGATGCATATCAGGCTTCTGCTACTTACTTTTTTCCTTCAGTTTTTCCCTGACCTCGTCAGAAAAGGACACGTTTATATTCTCCAGACGCCGCTTTTCAGGGTAAGGAACAAGAAAGAGACCAGGTACTGCTATTCCGCGGAGGAAAAGACAAAAGCAATAAATAGCCTGGGTCCGGCCCCGGAGATCACAAGGTTTAAAGGACTGGGTGAAATATCTCCCGATGAATTCAAGCATTTTATCGGAAAAGATATGAGGCTGGAGCCCGTGAGGATGAAAAAAAATGATGCTGTAAACGGGTATCTTGAATTTTACATGGGAAAGAATACTCCTGAACGTCAGGACTTTATAATTGATAACCTAAGGATTGAGGAAGACAAGGTGCAGGAGGAGGAATAACAGAAGGAAGCATGAGTGTTATTATTGAAAATTACGATTCTGATATTGATCAGCCTGAAGGCGGGGAAAATATTCAGCAGGGTCCGGCTGCCCTTCATTCGGTTACTGCTCTTTCCGGGATGTACCAGGACTGGTTTCTCGATTATGCCTCATATGTGATCCTTGAACGTGCGGTACCTCACCTGCATGACGGGCTCAAGCCTGTGCAGCGCCGTATACTCCATTCAATGAGACGAATGGATGACGGCAGATTCAACAAGGTTGCAAACATAATCGGGCATACAATGCAGTTTCACCCTCATGGCGATGCATCAATAGGTGATGCCCTGGTTCAGCTGGGCGAGAAGGACCTTCTTATAGATACCCAGGGCAACTGGGGAAATATCCTTACCGGCGATGGCGCCGCTGCACCACGTTACATTGAGGCAAGGCTTTCAAAATTTGCCCTTGACGTGGTTTTCAATCCGAAGACTACTGAATGGAAGCTTTCCTATGATGGCAGGAACAGGGAGCCTCTAACCCTCCCGGTTAAATTCCCGCTTCTCCTTGCAATGGGGGTTGAAGGTATTGCCGTAGGGCTTGCCTCTAAAATACTTCCTCACAATTTTAATGAACTGATTGATGCAACTATCGATTACCTCCAGGGAAGGGATTTTGTTATTTATCCGGATTTCCCTACTGCAGGGATGATAGATGTTTCCAGGTACAATGAGGGGCAACGCGGAGGTGTTGTTAAAGTAAGGGCCAGAATAGAGAAAGTTGATAAAAAAGAGCTGGTTATCACTGAGATACCATATGGCAAGACTACAACCACTCTGATTGAATCGATAATAAAAGCGAATGACAAAGGCAAGATCAAGATAAAAAAGATAGACGATAACACTGCAGCAAATGTTGAAGTAGTTATCCAGCTTATGCCGGGCATTTCTCCGGATATGACCATTGATGCATTGTATGCATTCACCGATTGTGAATATTCCATATCACCCAATACATGTGTGATATTGAACGATAAACCTTCCTTTATAGGAGTGTCGGAAATTCTGAAATATTCAGCCGACAGAACAGTTGAACTTCTCAAAACTGAACTTGAGATCAGGAAATCGGAATTGCAGGAAGAGTGGCATATGTCGTCCCTCGAAAAGATATTTATCGAGGAGAGGATCTATCGTGATATTGAGGAAGAAGAGACATGGGAAGGTGTTATCTCCGCTATTGACAAGGGCCTTAAACCGTTCAAAAAGAGACTGTTGAGAGAGGTAACCCGCGAAGATATCATTCAGCTAACCGAGATCAAAATCAAAAGGATATCCAGGTTTGATGTCAAAAAAGCTGATGAGCATATTAAAGGCCTTGAAACAGAACTTGAAGAAGTGGCTAATCATCTTAAAAACCTGATACCTTATGCGATTACTTATTTAAAACAGATAAAGAAAAAGTATGGTAAAGGCAGGGAGCGAAAGACTGAAATCAGGAATTTTGACACAATCCAGGCTGCCAAGGTTGTTGCAAACAATGCAAGGCTTTACGCTAATTTCAAGGAGGGTTTCATTGGAACCGGACTCAAAAAGGATGAGTTCATATGCGAATGCTCCGATATCGATGATATAATAGTTATACGGAAGGATGGAGTTTACCTTATAACAAAGGTTGCTGATAAAATATTTGCGGGGAATGACATTTTATATGTTCATGTTTTTCTGAAGAATGATGAAAGAACTATTTACAATATAGTTTATCAGGACGGGAAGGATGGTGCTCTGCTTGCAAAACGTTGTGCTATAACAGGGCTTACACGTGATAAGGAATATAACCTTACCCGCGGCAAAGCAGGTTCGAAAATAATTTATTTCAGCAGTAATCCGAACGGGGAAGCAGAAGTGATAAAAATATATCATAAACCCAAAGCCAGGCTTAAGAAGCTGGAATTTGAATTTGATTTCGGACAACTGGCCATTAAAGGCAAATCCTCAATGGGTAATATTGTTACTAAACATGCAGTTCATAAAATTGCATTGAAGGAGAAAGGACTGTCAACGCTTGGTGGCAGGAAAATATGGTTTGATGATGCCGTCTTCAGACTTAATGTAGACGGGCGTGGCAATTTCCTTGGTGAGTTCAGCGCAAATGACAAAATACAGGTGATAACCAAAAACGGATTTTTCAGGCATACCGGTTTTGACCTTTCAAATCATTATGAAGATAATATACTGATCATTGAAAAATTCAGGCCAGGTAAAGTTTATTCGGTAGTGTATTGGGATGCAGAACAAAAATTCTATTATGTCAAACGCTTCACAATTGAAGAGTCAGAGAAGCCGCAGTGTTTCATCAATGAACACCCTGAGTCAAAGCTCTGCAGCCTTACCGAGGTGGAATACCCGCGTTTTGAGATAAAGTTCGGCGGCAAGCATAAAACCCGGGATAACGAGATCATAGAAGTTGCCGAATTCATTGGGGTAAAGAGCTATAAGGCTAAAGGAAAGAGACTTACAAGTTATATGGTAGAAAATATACACGAAATAGAACCTACGGTAAAGAAAGAAAATCCGGAAAGTAAACCAAAGGCTGCTGATGAAGAGCCAAGGCAGCCTCCACATGAGGATCCTGCCCAGATGAAGCTTGAATTATAATGCCGGGAAACAGATTAGTATATATTATCGGATTCATGGGCAGCGGCAAATCGACCGCGGGCAAAAAGCTGGCAGCTTCACTGGGCTGGGCATTCATTGACCTTGACCGAAAGATTGAAGAACGTGCCGGCAAAGCAATTCCCAGGATCTTTGAGCAGGACGGTGAGGATCAGTTCAGGCAGATTGAGTCTGATGTTTTGCGCAGCCTGTCATCCCTGACAGAAACAATAATTTCTACCGGGGGAGGAACACCCTGCCACGGTGATAATATGGATTTCATGCTTTCAGCCGGAATGACCATTTACCTTAAATTAACCCCGGCACAGCTGACTAACAGGCTTCTAAAATCATCAGGAGAGAGACCTTTGATTAAAAATATCCCCGATGACAAACTTTTTGATTTCATTGAAGGCAAGCTCGCCCTGCGTGAAAAATGGTACACCAGGGCAAATATTATTATAGAGGGCACTAATCTGGATATAAGCTTGTTACACTCTATAGTTGTTTCCTACCCGGAACAAAATATCATTAATAACCTTTAGTTCAGCCATTTCTGATCATCCCTGCTTTTTTAACGTTCGTCAAAAAAAGGATTTGCGCCAGTTGTTAAATGGATTAAATTCTTAATTTAGTAAACGGTTTCAACTAAGCGGGGAAAACCCATGAAAGACAGATTGCTTAAGCTCCTGGGAATTGAATCCGGTGAGGAGTCGATGATTTTTATGCTTCTCACTCAATCCGTTTTTCTGGGTATATTCTTCGGCGCTTTTGACATCAGCGCCCATTCTCTTTTCCTTTCAATATTTGATGAAAAAATGATGGCAAGAGGATACGTTGTTTCCGGTATTGCCGGTATTATACTGACATCAATCTATACCCGCCAGCAAACCAGGATGCTTTTCAGGACCTTTGCCACCGGCAACCTTTTTTTTGTTACTTCGCTCACACTGATTCTGTGGCTGATATTGCTTTTTAACCCCGCTAAATGGACAGTTTTCCTGGTTTTTATAATGCTTGGACCACTGAATATTCTTGCAATGCTTGGTTTCTGGGGAACAGTTGGACGCCTGTTCACACTGAGACAGGGAAAGAGATTATTCAGCCTTGTGGATGCCGGCCTGATAATAGGTGTAATTATCAGCTGTTATGCAATTCCTCTGCTGCTTTCTTTTAATTTCAGACCACATAACATTTTGTTGATCAGTGCAGCCGCAGTTTTTACCGGAAGCATTATCCAGATAATTATAGGCAGGCGCTATCTTGTGGCTCCTGCTAAAGGTGAGCCGTTACAGGAAAGATCTGCAGATAAAAAATCTTTATTGACCCTACTGAGGGATAATTCTTATGTCAGGATTATGGGAATCTTTATTGCCCTGTCCGTCATGACAGCTTTTTTTGTTCAGTATTCCTTTATGGCCGTTACCAGGGAGCAATATCCTGCAGAAGAGGATATGGCCAGGTTTTTAGGGATATTTACCGGTAGCATGATGGTCTTTACTCTTCTTGTCAAGCTGCTTGTTTTTGCTTACCTGATAAGGAACTACGGCCTTCGGACCTGCCTGGCAATCTCTCCGGTCCTGATCGCAGCATTTACTGTAATTGCCATAGTTGTAGGTATCGCTCTGGGATACACTCCGTTAACAGGAGGATTTATGCTGTTTTTTATGCTCCTGGCTCTGAGCAGACTCTTTTCAAAATCTCTTAAAGACTCAATTGAATCACCTTCCTTCAAGGTAATCTATCAGACAATAGATGAAAAGATCCGGTTCGAAGTACAGTCAGGCATGGACGGGACCATGAATGAGATAGCAGCTCTCACATCCGGACTTCTGCTTGCAGGCCTTGGCTTCATGAGCTTTATAAAGCTTATCCATTTTTCAATAGTTCTTATTTTTATAGCACTGATTTGGATACTGTTCGCTATAAAATTATATTCTGAATACCGGAACTCAATAAGAAAAGCACTGGAAACGGGCAGCCAGAAGGCTTCTGGAGCAGGGGAGCAGAAGGATAAAGCAATCTTCCGGAACTGCCTGTCATCTGATATGGTTTTTAAGAACGAATATTTCAACCTTATAACAGGTGATCAGAAAAGCTTAAACCTGTATGGTAATAAATGTTTTTTTGAAATTATAAATGATCATGCAGAAACCCATAGGGATATTAACCTTATACCGGTACTGAAGAACATCTCGATACACGCCGGGGCAAACCGTGAAATAAGAGAACGGTCTGCCGGAATCGCCGAGAGTCTGGAATTACTTGTCACTTCTGAACAGCAAAGGAATGAGAAAGTATCTGGCTCTCAAAGGATTCTTGCCGGGACAAGACAGCCGCAGACCACTCAGATACTCAGATTGCTGCGTGATAACTCAATGGAATCGAAAAAGCTGGCTCTTTGTATGATAGGTAAGTTCAGAATAAGAGAAATGATCGCAGAAGTATGCCCCTGTCTGAATGTCGCAGGCCTTGAAGTTTATGCTTCAAGCATACTGAGGCACTTTGAAGATGAAGCCGATGATGACCTCAGAAAGTATTATCTGATATCCTCGGGAAATGTCGGAATAAGTAAAAAGATCATTCGTCTTCTTGCTGAAAAATGCCGGACGGAAAATCTGGATTTCCTTTATTCGAGGCTCTGGTCCAATTCAAGGCAGATTAAGGAACTCGCTCTGAGCTGCCTCACAGCTTGCACGTATAAATCGCCCGAAGAAGAGAAAGACCATCTGCACCAGTTAATATCAGATATTATTAGTGTGATGGTATGGAATCTTTCTGCGAAAATCAGCCTCCTGAGGAATAATGATACATTCCTTCTTGAAATTTTAAACAAGGAAATTGCTAAATGGAACACATTTCTGTTTAACCTGCTTTCCATAACATATGATTCGCGATCTGTGGGCAGGATCAGGGAAAACCTCGAGAGTGGTACTGTGGCAAGTGTAAATTACGCCCTTGAAATGATCGATCTGGTCATTGACGAATCACTTAAACCGAAACTGGTACCTCTGCTGGACATAATAAACGATGAAGAAAAAGTAAAGAACCTTTACCAGTTTTATCCGGGTGAGATACCTGAATATAAGAAACTTATCGAAGATATTATTAACAGGGATTATAACCTTCTCGGAATCTGGACGAAAGCCTGTGCAATCAGAAACCTTAAAGAAACGGACAATGGCCCTCTTGCAGAATCAGTTGTTGCGCTTCTCTTCAGCCCTGAACCGGTCCTTCAGGAAGAATCTGCCGGATTACTGGCAAGATCGGGCCGGGAAATATACACATCAGCAGCTGAAAGAATTCCGGCCCGGGTGAAAAAAAGGATTGAAAAGATCATTGACGGGTCTTCTCCTTCTGAAGATCTTCTTTTTGAAAAGGTAAGATTCCTTTCAGGATACTTTAAGGAGACCATGGAAGATTACCTGCTTGTCCTTGCTGAATCACTGCGATACATGAAGGATTTTCAGGAGAGCATGTTTCCGGCAGAAGAATCATTTATCTTATGGTCAGCTGCAGGCGGAGATGATAATAATGTTGTTGAGATTTTACGGAAAGGACAAAAAGAGCTCTCCGGAAAAAACAGGAAGAATTATGCCTATCATTATTTACTGCCCCTGAGCTCGGCTGAAGATTTTTGTTACAGCTTTCCTGAACAATCAGAAGATATTTTAAACTTTATGGAGAATAACGGATAATTACGGAATATAAAAGTAACCTTCTATGGCCAGAGGAAGAACAACCACAATATTCAGGCAGCTTATTTTCAATATAATAATTCCTACATTGATTGCGCTTCTTGCATTTGCTGCTATTAATTTCCAGCGTACAAGGTCTATTCTTAAAACAAGTGCCGATGAGAAAACCCAGCTCTTATCTAATGAAGTTACAAAAATACTTAAAGCTCAGGATATTGCTTTTAAATTAATTGAAGAAGAGCTTAATGACAGGCTCAGATCATTCAGCAATACTTTGGTTACAAAATACTTTGCAAGTACCGATAACCTGGAGTCTCTGAATCTCCGGAAAATCGCAAACACAATCGGAATGGATTCTGTCAATGAGGACATTTATATTATCAGAAGAGACGGGGTTGTAATTAATACCACCTTTGAGAAGGATTTCGGAGTGAATCTTTATAACTATGGAGAGAATTTCAGAAACTATCTTCTGGACATATTCAGAACGAAGGATTATGTAAATGAACTTTTTGCAATTGAAGCACAGACCAAAAGGCCAAAAAAATATACATATCAGACCACAATCGACAGGAAATACATAATCGAACTTGGCGTTTATTCAAAGAAGGCAGACGAGATAGTCCAATGGATTGAGGAGACAAAAGGCGAACTCAAGAATGAATCCAAAGGGATTATTGATGTCGAACTGTTTCTTATGGCTGATCAACCTTTCAGCATGAATAAGAATGCAGTGGAAGTCAAAGAGACGCACAGGAAAATCCTGCTTACAGCCTTTGAGAACAGGGATACTACTGTAATTGAAAGGAATGGAAATTCATGGTTCCAGTATCAGTATCTGCCTATTGAACGGGCATCCTCAAACCTTTACAAAAACCGGGCAGTAATCAGGATCATTTCCGATGTCACAGCACAGAAAGCCCTGTTCAGGCTTGAAGCATTACGTTTCATCCTGATCTTTGGCATCACAATCCTTATTGTGGCATATCTTATTTACAGGAAAACACGGGTGATAACTCTGCCTATCAAGAAGCTGGTTGAAAATGTCAACAGGATAACAAACGGAAACCTCAGGGAAAGGGCAGAGGTTTCAGGGAATAATGAGATTACAAGACTATCAGAGAAATTCAACATGATGATCGCCCAGCTGGAAAGCTATTATTACGAACTTGAAGCAAAGGTTAAGGAGAGAACTATCAAGATTGAAAAGCAGAAGGAAGAAATTGAAGAACAGAAGAAACATATAATGGACAGCATTTATTATGCCCGGCGGATCCAGAATGCAATTCTTCCTTCATTCAATATTATCAATGCCAGTCTCAGGAGCTATTTTATCCTTTATCTCCCGAAAGATATTGTCAGCGGCGATTTCTACTGGGTTCATGAAGACGGAGGATTGCTCATGGTAGCTGCAGTAGATTGTACTGGTCATGGTGTACCGGGAGCGTTCATGTCAATTGTCGGATTCAACCAGCTTAACTACGTTGTCACTGTTAAAAAAGCCAGAAAAGCAAATATCATACTTAACGAACTGAACGAAGGTGTAATAACAACTCTGAATGAAAATACGAGGGACGAATCTATCAAGGACGGGATGGATCTGGCGCTCTGCATTCTTAATCTGAAAGCGAAGAAAGCAGAATTTGCCGGAGCCAACAATCCGCTTTTGTTGATCAGAAATAACAGAATCATAAAATATAAGGGGGACAAGTTCCCGATAGGTGCATTTGTGGCAGGCAAACCTCAGTTATTCAGGAATAACGAAATAGATTTGGTAGACGGTGACAGCCTCTATCTTTTCTCCGATGGGTATGCTGATCAGTTTGGAGGCCCTCAAAACAAGAAATTTATGTCAAAACGGTTTGAAAAACTTCTTCTTGAGAACTGTATGCAGCCTATGGAGAAGCAGAGGGAAATACTGAAAAACACTCTTGCAGAATGGAAAGGGAATAATGACCAGGTCGACGATATTCTTGTAATTGGAATCAAAATATAGTAAGCAATCATATTTGTGACCATGGTATCAAAACATGAGACCGGTAATTTTAATCCTTTTCCAGGATTAAGGCCTTTCACTCCTGAGGAGAGCGATCTGTTTTTCGGCCGTGAAAAAGAAAGCGCAGAGATACTGGATAAGCTCCTCAGAAACCGTTTCATTACCGTAATCGGAGCCTCAGGGACAGGGAAGTCATCACTTATTTACTGCGGGGTCCTCCCGAAAATCAGGGAACTTGGCCGGAAAGAATCCTCATCCTGGCATATAATTACTTTCAGACCCGGAAATGATCCTTTCACCAATATTTGTGAAGCTATCTCCGATCAGATAAATCATGACGGTGCCCGCAAAGCAGACATTGAGAATATTCTGCTGGATATGCACCTGAATTCAGACGGAATTGCGTCTGTATTAAAGAAATATTTTGGCGGAAGTACCAATAGAATACTTGTGGTAGTCGATCAGTTCGAAGAGCTCTTCAGATACAGCACACTCAGCGCAGGAGGATCCCGGGGAAAACAGGCCGCAGAATTTGTCGGGAAATTAGTCAACGCTGTAAGTGAAACAAATTCAAACATATTTACCATCATAAGTATGCGCTCCGATTTTATCGGGGAGTGTGCACATTATCAGGGACTAACACAACTTATAAACAACAGCAATTACCTTGTGCCGCATATGGACAGGGAAAATTACCGCCAGGCAATTGAAGGGCCCGTGAAATATTCCGGGGCATCCATTGAGCCTGAGCTTATCGAAACCATACTCAATGACATAGGCGACAGGACAGATCAGTTGCCGGTACTTCAGCATGCACTTATGAGAACCTGGACATACTGGAGGGAGCTTGATGAGGGCGACCGTCCGATAAGCTTTACAGATTATGATGCTGTGGGAACGATGAGCGATGCAATGTCGAGGCACGCAAATGAAGCTTATGAGGAGCTTGATGCACGGGGAAAAGAGATATGCGAGAAAATGTTCAGGGCAATTACCGAGAAGGCCACTGATAATAAAGGGATCCGGCATCCCTCAAGTGTAAATACGATTAAGTCTGTGATCCGGTGTGACAACCGGGAGCTTTTTGAAGTTGTTGAAAAATTCAGGATCCCCTCAAGGTCATTTATAACACCACGAAAGGATATTCCTTTAAATGATGAATCTGTTATTGACCTTTCGCATGAAAGTCTGATGCGACTTTGGGACCGGCTCAGGGAATGGGTCGACGATGAAGCGGCTTCAGTGCAGATGTATCTGCGTCTGTCCGAAGCTTCAGCAATGTACCAGCAGGGAAGGACAAGCCTGTGGAGGCCACCTGATCTGCAGCTGGCTATAAACTGGCGCGACCAGCAAAAACCTACCCTGACCTGGGCACAGAGATATGACCCGGCTTTTGAAAGGGCTATGGTCTATCTGCGAACAAGTGAAAAGGAATTTCTGGATGAGGAGGAAAGCAAGATCAGGCTTCAGAAAAGACAGATAAGGCGTACAAAAATTATAGCAATAATTTTAGGGACAGCAGCAATGATCTCCATAGGATTCATGCTTTTTGCATTTGTACAGAGAATTGCTGCTGACAGGCAAAGATCTATTGCAGAAGATAACAGGATTCAGGCCGTAAAGCAGACTATCCTCGCAGATTCATCTGCCAGAGTAGCAATCAGGCAGGGAGAAATCGCAGATTCCAACGCTACCCGTGCAAATTTAAATGCAGAAATCGCAAACCAGCAAAAGCTCCTGGCAATGTCGGAACAGGAGAGAGCTAAAATGGAGGCTGAAAGGGCCAGACAACAGGAACTGATTGCCCGGATCCAGTCAGATTCTGCTCAGCATGCAAGGGTGAGAGCTGACACTAATGCATCTATCGCCACCAAACAAAAAAACAATGCCCAGAGGCTCAGGATGCTTTCTATCGGGAAATCCATGTCAATTAAATCGTTGCAGCTTGAGGGGCAGAAAGACCTGCAAACACTTCTCGCATACCAGGCATATCTGTTCAACAAAAAGAACGGTGGACCCGGGAATGACGCTGATATTTATAACGGCCTTTTCAATGTTGCCCGGCAATATGGGAATGTCAGCTATAAATCATTCAGAGGGCATAAAGGTCAGATAAGAAGCATTGCATTCATTCCTGGCAGAAAAGAGTTCTTCACCTCGGGAGACGATGGCCAGGTGCTGAAATGGAACCTCGACGGAGAAGCCACAACATACCAGGTTATTTATTCCGGCGGCGGCGATATTATTGAGGTACTTGCAGTAAGCCCCGATGCATCATGGCTTGCATGTGGCAGCGACAACTCCCTTATAAAAATGATACCGCTGAAAGCCGGAAGCATTGGATACGACCTGTCCGGCCATAAAGGCATGATCAAATCACTGATCTTTTCATACGACGGTAAGAGTCTGTATTCGGCATCACTCGACGGGAAAGTTCTCAAATGGGATATGGTCACAAGAACAGGTGTCGATGTCACAACAGGTGCAATGAAGATAACTTCAATAGACATCTCATCGAATGGTAAATATCTTGCCGGAATAGATACTGAAGAGAATGTAATCATCTGGGATCCTGAGAATAAATCTGATAACTTCAGACTGGAAACATCAAGAAAAAATATTAAAGCAATCCGCTTCAAGCCTGATGAAAATATTCTTGCCATTGGTGATATAAACGGGAATGTTGAATTGTGGGATATAAGTTCGAATAAGAGAATATCTGAAGTAAAGGCACATAATGCTCAGGTTAAGGATATCCGGTTCAATCCTTTCCTCAAACAAATGGCCACTGCAAGTACCGATAAAACAACGAAGATTTTCAATATCAGCACAATAACTGATCTTACGGAGCCGCCTGTAACCCTTTCTGACAAAGAAGGTTTTATATTGGTAATGCAGTTTAGCCCTGATGGGCAGCTGATAATATCCGGAGCCTATGAAGGTCCGCAGAACCTTGTAAGCCGTCCGGCGCATGTTGATAACCTCGTTAAAGATATCTGCAACCTCGTTTCAAGAAATATGAAACAGGAGGAATGGAATATTTATGTTGCCCGTGATGTTCCGCTTGAACAGACATGTTCGGGTAAGGAATACAATATAAAAGTTGATGAAGTACGGTAACCATAAAACCACATGAAAACCAGGTATTTAAAAAAGTATTGGTTTCTGCTGTTACTTTTTATCAGTGCTTTTCCCCTTCTGATTTTTTGTCAGGAAAGTACAACCTGTGCCGAAAATTTACAAACTGCACAGGCTCTTTTTGACAGAGGACAGATTAATCAGGTTCCTGCAATGCTTCAGCAATGCATGAAATCAGGTTTTAAAAGAGAAGAACAGATTGTTGCGTATAAGCTTCTGATTCAGTCTTTTCTGTTCGAGGACAATCTTGAAGAGGCTGACTCTACAATGATGGAGTTCCTTAAAAAATATCCGGAGTACCAGCTCAGCCCTACTGACCATTCAAGCTTTGTTTACCTCTTTAACACATTTAAAGTGAGACCTGTTTTACAAATTTCGGTGCATCTGGGGACCAACCTTCCGTTTCTTACATTCGTTGATTCAAGATCCACGGCAGGAGTTGAGGGAAAGAGTTTTTACAAATCTCAGGCTCTTAACCTCTACGCTTCTCTTGAAGGGAGATTCGAGATAACCAAAAAGATCGAGGTAAATGTTGAGGCTGGTTATTCCCAGTTAAACTTTACAAATATTGAGGATTTCATGGGTTTTGGTAAAATTACCTACAAAGAAAGCCAGAGCAGAATAGAATTACCTGTGAGTGCTATATATAATGTTAAGCAATTCGGGAAACTGACCCCTTATGCAAGGCTGGGTCTGGGGCCCGCTATAACGCTTTCTTCAACAGCCCGGCCGGCTGAGAACCCTACTGACATTAATAACCTTATTAGCCATACCGGTCCTGATTTAGACAGGGCTGACTCAAGAATAAAAATCGACCTTTTTGTACAAATCGGCGCAGGAGCAAAATATAAGACCCGGGGAGGATATTTCTTTGCCGAATTAAGATCGAATTTCGGAATGCTTGGACAAACTGTCAGGGGAAGTGAACCGCCGGAGGAATTGGGATGGTTCTATTATTTTCTTGATGATGGTTTTCATCTGAACAACCTCAATTTCAACATAGGATATACCCATATCTTTTACAAACCATCAAAAGGAAAGGAGTAGAATATGGCAAGGAAATATTTAATGATAATATTCTTTTCTTTCCTTATTTCCTGTGAGAAAAATCGTGATTATTCTGATGGCATCCTTAAGTTTTATGGAGATGCATATGAAGATATCGGCTATTCTGTTACAGAAACCGATGCAGGATATTATATAACAGGCCAGTTTACGCAGATATTCAGAACTGCCACAGAACTGGGGAACTATATTGATTCATCCTCCAAAAAAATGGTGGTTATTAAAACAGATCCTGATGGTATCCAGGAGTGGAAAGCAGTGCTTGGCGGAAACTTAACTGCCTGCGGGACAAAAGTAATTGCTCTGGATGACGGTACAGCTGTTGCTGCAGGATATGTAAATAATCCTTCAACACTTAAGGATATCTATGTTGTAAAGCTGGATGCCGCCGGAAATATTGTGATGGAGAAGATATTCAGTTCTCCCGGGAATCAATACAGTACAGATATTATTAAAACCGGGGAAGGTTTTCTCATTCTCGGAACTACTGATGTTAAAAGGGAGCCTTCCACAGAAGCGACAGGTAATGCTGCAGGGAAGAAAGACATATTGCTTCTCAACCTTGATAACAATTTTATTCCCCTGGTTGCAATTCCGGCGCAGGGGTTTATCGGGAATGATGAAGGTGCTGCTATTAAGCAGGATATAAACGGGGGATATATAGTCGTCGGAACAACAGACAGATCTGACAGGCAGCCATCGCTTCAGGCAGGTAATAATATAATGCTGTTCAGGTTGAATTCTGACGGGAGCACAACCCAGCCCAGGATCGCGGGAGGGATCAATAATGAGTCGGCTTCGGATTTTGAGGTGCTGAGCGATGGATACCTGATCGTCGGGACAACAGGAACTGAAGGGACTGATCAACGGGGATATGTCTGGAAAATGCCGCTTAATATTTATTCGGATCCTGAATTCGAACATGAAATAGATATTGACGGGCCGGCAACCTCCGGATCGCTCTTTTCTCTGAACGCATTGTGCAGATATAAAACCAATTCATTTCTTGTTGCAGGACAATCAGGAACAGGATTATCCTCGAGGATGCTGATTTTTTCGATGGATGCTTATGGTTATTTAATGGAAGGACATAAGAAGATCACCGGTGGTACCGGAACACAATCGGCAAACGATGTTATTTCAGATGCTGAAGGTAATATAACTGTTATAGGCAGTAACAGCTATGAGAACAATTCCATGATCAGCTTGCTGAAATTCAGATTTCAGATGTAAGGTAAATAAAATCAGGGATCACTCCGGAAAAACAAAGAAAATGAAAAGATATACTCTGATATTGATTTTGTTTCTTTCGCTTTTAGCATTTAAAGTGGCAGGGCAGACATGTACGCTTACATCAGCGGCGGGAACGGATTCCCAGACAAAATGTCTGGATACCGGAATAACAGATATTACTTATACGATGACCGGTGCAACCGGGGGATCAGCGACAGGATTGCCGTCAGCAGTAACTGCGAATTTTTCAGGGGAAACATTAACGATCAGCGGGGTTCCGTCGGCTCCGGGGACATTCAGCTACCAGGCAACTTTAACAGATGGCACAAATACATGCACATCAAATGGAACAATAACAATTAATCCTGTTCTGCCGGTAAGTGTTTCCATTGTAGCATCTGCCAATCCGGTTTGCGGAGTGACTCCTGTTACATTCACAGCCTCGCCCGTCAATGGGGGAGGCTCACCATCTTACCAATGGTATAAAAACAGCTCACTCATCTCCGGAGCAAATAGCCAGATCTATATCTATTCTCCGGTTGATGGCGATGTGATCAATGTCAGGATGACTTCGAATGAAACATGCAAGAGCGGAAGTCCTGCATTATCAGATGCTATCTCAGTAAAGGTTTTTTCATCATCTCCTGCGACTCCGGGAAATATTGCAGGAAGTCCCGATGTCTGTCAGGGTCAGACCGGGGTTAATTATTCAATTTCAGAAGTTACAAATGCTTTATCCTATAACTGGGATGTAGGGACAGGATGCACAATTGTTTCGGGACAGGGGACAACGGATATAATCGTAAACTTTGATGCCGGGGCCTCGAGCCATACTATCTTTGTAAATTCACAGAATGTATGTGGTTCAAGCAGTGACAGATCCAAGAATATTACCGTAAATATAGCTCCATCTGCCACAATTGATGTGGATGGGTCTGCCACCAAAACTGTCTGCCTTAATGACCCGGGACCGGAGGTGACATTTCATAATCCCATGTCAGGCAGTATTACAGTAACCTATAATATAAACGGGGCAAATCAGGCTACAATTGACGTTAATGGTTCAAGCCAGGCACATATCCATGCTCCTGCCAGCACACCCGGAACATTTACCTATGCTCTGGTGAGTGTTAAATATAAGACCGGAACAACATGTTCAGCAAATATATCAGGTACAGCAACAGTGATTGTCACTCCTACAGTCGGCACCCCTGCGGCTATTACAGTCTCAGTAGGAAGCGACGCGGCATGCCAGCTGATAAATGGAACAACTTCAACTACTTATGCCACCTCGTCTTCAAACAGCACTGGTTTTAACTGGTCATTAAGCAATTCATCAGCCGGATCAATAAATTCCTCAGGGGTTATGACCTGGGCAAACGGCTTTTCTGGGAGCGTCAATATTCAGGTTACTGCCAATGGCTGCAACGGCCCTTCACCACAGGTAATAAGACCTGTAAATGTAACTCCGACAGCAGGCATTCCGGCTGCCATTACTATCTCCGGTGGCAGCGAACCTGCATGCCAGCTTCCTGATGGATCAACAATAACAAGTTATTCAACCACGGCAGCCAGCAGTACAGGTTTTAACTGGTCATTAAGCAACAGTGCTGCCGGGTCAATTAATTCCTCTGCCGGAATAATGACCTGGGCAGGCGGCTTTTCAGGAAGTGTCGATATACAGGTAACTGCAAATGGATGCAATGGTCCTTCTTCCATGATTAAACGGACAGTAAATATCAGACCTGATGTGGGGATACCAACTCCGATAACCATCTCTGCCAGCACTGAACCTGTCTGCCAGCTGACAAACGCGACAACAACCACTACCTACCTGACCACAGCAACAAATGTTACAGGCCCTTTTAACTGGTCATTATCAAACACTCTGGCAGGAACAATAAATCCGACCACCGGTGTAATGACCTGGGCAAATGGTTTTTCAGGAAATGTAAATATCCAGGTTACTGCAACAGGCTGCAACGGAATTTCACCACAGGTTATCAGGTCTGTGTCCATATTGCAGGCGGTTGGGACACCTGCACCTATAACAATTTTTGCCGGGAGCGATCCCGTTTGCCAGCTGACAGGTGGAACAACCATGACTATATATTCGACAACTGCCACCAACAGTACAGGTTTTAACTGGTCATTGAGCAATGGTGCGGCAGGGACAATAAATTCTTCAACAGGATTGATGACCTGGGCAAATGGCTTTTCAGGTAACGTGGATATAAGAGTGACTGCCAGCGGTTGCGGGACCTCTCCCCTGGTAACAAGGACAGTAACTGTTAATCCTCTGCCTGCAGTCTCCATTTCAGGTCCCGCAACACCCCGGATAACTTCATCAGGGAATGTTTATCAGACCCAGTCAGGAATGTCGGGATATGCGTGGTCTGTCTCAGGAGGTGGCACCGGAACTGCTTCAGGTAACTCTTATACAGTTGCATGGAATACCGGGGGCAATCAGACAGTAAGTGTCAATTATATCGATACACACGGCTGCACTGCAGTTAATCCCAAATTGTACAATGTGTCTGTTATGCCAATACCTTCAGCTTCAAATGTTACTATTACAGGTTATCCGGCAATTGGAAGCACTCTGACAACAGATTACACATATACAGACGGAAGCTCCGGAGCAGATAACAGTACATACAGATGGCTGAGAAACGGAACAGATCCGATAGCCACCACGAGGACATATGTCCCCATTGCTGTCGATGTAAACCAAACCCTGACCTTTGAAGTTACTCCAGTTTCTTCTGTGGGTCCGCCGTATTCAGGAGTTGTAATTAAAAGCTCGCCTACAGAACCGATCGAGGATCTGACAGGGGTCCCTGTTGCTGATGAGGTTTGCATTGAAGGAATCAGGGCTGAAGGCAATACAATAAGGGGAGAATACCGGTACACTTTTTCCAAAGCCGAAGGTAATTCAAAATTCAAATGGCTCAGAAAGGATATTCCAACCGGAATCATGACCGAGATAGGAACAACAATATCATATACCCTGGCAACAGCGGATATTGATGATTCCAAAGAGGTTATTTTTGAAGTTACTCCTGTGTCATCAAACCATACTCCGATATCAGGAGTCCCGGTCCAAAGCGGACCGATGGCAAGGATACTTATTCCCAAAACAGAATTCAGCATTTCAGAAAAGGATGTATTGCTTTCTGCAAATGTAACCGGCGGAGTATTTTCAGGATCTGGTGTTACCGGTAATTATTTTTCTCCCAGGTCTGCCGGTTCTGCCGGCAGCCCGTATATATTAACATACCTTTTGAATATTGTCAATACCTCTGCATCATGTTCACAGCAGGCATCCAAACAGGTGGTAGTCAATCCGAACGTATCCTCCTTTGTCGGATTCAATACGGTTTATTGTCATGATGCAGGACCTGATGTAATTACCGTAACCGGAGTACCTTCTGATGCCACGGAAAAGGATTTTAAATCTACGAATCCCAAAGCAATTGTATCTGAGTCTGATCTCACAGTAACTATTGATCCGGTTAATATGAGGCCTGGAGTTAACCGGGACACTCTGTTTTTCTCCTATAAGAAGAGTGGTATTTTTTACGAGATCAGCCAGGCATTCATTGTTGACTCGGTAAGCACAGGGATAAAAATAATCAACCTTGATACGGCCTATTGCGAGGGGGATCCTAAAAAATATATTTCAGTTGAAGGAGTTTACCCTCTTAACGGAGTAGCAACATGGACCGGAGATATCATGACAGACATTAAAACTGCCTCTGCCTATGTGGATCCTTCACTCGGGACACCCGGTCAATCCTATCCGGTAACTTACGTATACACATCTGCAAATGGCTGTCAAAGCAAAGTTCTTACCGCAAGAGTAAAAATAAATCCCTTACCCAGCCCCTCTTTCTCTCTTAATGATACTTATAATATATCCGGTGGCCCGGTCAGCCTCGTACCGGCTCAGACGGGAGGAACGTTCAGCGGGAGAGGCGTTTCAGGGGATATTCTTTTCCCGAATATTGCAGGACTTGGGGAAGATGAAATAAAGTACAGCATAACAGACAAAAACAAATGCTCGGCAAGCCTGGCAATGAAAACCATCATAAGAGAGGCCCAGGGTAATTTTGCAGATATAACTCCGGTGATCTGCTTTAAAGACACTACCTATGAGGTCAGGATCATTAATCTTCCAGTCACAGGCGTTGTTTCTATCACTGGCTTCACCAATTACAAAAAAACCCTGTCATATACAGGAGGGACAACGGCTGATTACAATGTCCCGGCAGCGGATGCCGGGGTCGACACCCTGATCTTCTCATATAAATGGGATGATGTTGATTATAAAATATCAATGGCGCTTCTCATTGACAAGCTGGATCAGGTTTACATAAAGTATATGAATCCCGGGGATACAATTTGTGATCACACCCAGCCTTTTGAGCTGACCCCTTCAATATATGGCGGGGTCTTTGGTGGTCCCGTTTCGGGAGGCTTTATGTATCCTTCAAAGGCAACAAGAGCAGATACCATTACTTATACCTATACAAATAATAAAACCGGCTGCAGAACCAGTACAATGCTTCCTGTAAATGTTTTTCCTTCACCAAAGGTTAATTTTAAACCTATGGATGTTTGTATTGAGAATAGTTCTGATTCAACAGTCTTCGAAAATCTGACTATTTCACCGGATCATGTAAAATATTGGAATTGGGGCTTTACCGATGAGAACGGTGCAATACAGCCCGATACTGATAAGATGGGTAAATTTCTGTTCAGGACCGGAGGCTTGCAAAAGGTTGCACTTACTGCAACAACTATAACCGGTTGTTCAGTTTCCAAAGAAGCGACTTTCAATCTTGGTATCAGGCCGGTTGCTGATTTCTACTGGAAGAATGACTGCATGCATCCTGGTGATATCATAGTCCTCCGTGATACCACTGAATTCAAATCCCCGATTTCTACAAGAAGCTGGAGGATCTTCGACGGCGCTGAATTCAGCACTGCATCCAAGGAAGCGACTTATCCAAAATCAGATACCGGATATTTGAAGATACAATTAATTGTCAGGACAAACTATACTGATTGTAATGATACGGTAACCAGGAATGTATATATAAGACCGACCATTACTGTTCCGCCCGATGGCTATCTTGAAGATTTCGAATATGGCATGCGTGGCTGGATCAAAGGAGAATCTTCGGACAATACCTGGTCATTTGGCAAACCCGACAGAGCTGTGATAGATACTGCTTCTTCCGGACAAAAAGCGTGGTTTACGCGATATGATATGCTTGTACCAGATAAAGAATCATCATCAATTGTATCTCCCTGTTTCGATTTTACTGCAATTCAAAAGCCGGTTATTAAGCTTAACCTTTGGAGAAGATTCGAAAGAGACAGGGATGGTGCTGCTCTACAGTATAAAATAGGCGACAGCAAAGATGGCTGGCAGTATGTAGGAACTGTCGATGACGGGATAGAATGGTTTAATTCGGCAGTCATCAGAGGAGCACCGGGAGGAAATCAGCTGGGCTGGACAACACTGGGAACACCTGATACCGGTTATGTTAAATCCATGCATACCCTTGATGAGCTTTCAGGGAAATCAGATGTTAAGTTCAGGATCGCCTATGGATCTGACGGAATAAGTTCAAATCATGACGGGATTGCTTTTGATGATATATGGATCGGGGAAAGGAACAGAAATGTACTTCTTGAACATTTCACAAATACAACAGATATCCCAAGCAGTAATGCCAATGCAGCTGTTAATCTGATAACAAAAAACAGGAAAGCCGATGTAATTAATATTCAGTATCATACAAACTTCCCGGGATCAGATCCGTTCTATACGGCCAATCCCGCCGATGCAAGTGCAAGAATCCTGTTTTACGGACTGACGAGAGTCCCATACACGTTTATTGACGGTGGCTTCAACTCAGAAGGTTTTGCCAGGATCTTTGATAATAATCTGGCAAAGATCGACAGTAATGTTGTCACAAAGAGGAGCCTGATAAATTCACACTTCAATATCTCATTGCCTTTTGCTGAAATCTCCGATGGAATTTTATCAGTAAAATGCAGGATTAAAGCTCTTGAAGCCGATAGTACTGAAAACCTGACTCTTTTTATTGCAGTAACGGAAAAAATCAACAATAAGGTCACAGGTGCTCTCGGGGAGAAAGAATTCTGTAATGTTTTCAGGAAGTTTATACCAGACGCCGGTGGCATATTACTTAAGAACAAATGGGCTGCAGGAGAGGAATTAACTCTTTCAGAAAAATCCTGGATTATTGATAAGGTACTTCATAATTCAGATATTGAGATAATTGCATTTATTCAAAATACTGTTTCAAAAGAAATTTACCAGTCATTTTCGATAATAAAACCTGATATAACAACCGGATCTGAAGAGCTGTATTCCATGGGCAAAAATAGATTTATTTTATATCCAAATCCTGCTGTTAATAATTTAACAATAGAGTTTGCCGAACCGCTTGCCAGGGATGCAGATATGAAGATCATTGATATTCAGGGCATTGAAATTAATTCCTGGAAAATAGGATCAGGAACATCGGAATTCATAATCAACGATTTAAGTCTGAAGCCCGGGATCTATTTCGTCAGAATATCTTATGGCCGTTCTGATCTGGGATTCAGAAAGCTTGTAGTTTCCGGAAATTAAATTACTGACGCCGGAAGCTTCAAATTTTTTCTAAATTTGCCCCCTGCCATTTGGACTGAACAAGTGTGAATTTTTAATGTTTACCAATTATTAATGTTTTACAGATGAAGAACAGAAAGACCCTTCTGATGATCCTTGACGGCTGGGGTATTGGCGACGGTTCTAAAGCCGATGTGATATCCTCCACTCCCACACCCAATATGGATCTTTTAAAGAAAAACTACCCAAATTCAAGAATTCAGACATCAGGGGAAAATGTAGGCTTGCCTGACGGGCAGATGGGGAATTCGGAAGTAGGGCATCTTAATATAGGAGCAGGAAGAATAATCTACCAGGACCTTGTTAAGATCAATAAGGAATGCAGGACAGGCGAAATAAAAAGTAACAAAGTTCTCACGGATGCATTTACTTATGCCTCCAAAAATAATAAGCAGGTTCATTTCCTCGGCCTTCTTTCTGATGGCGGAGTCCATTCACTCGATAAGCACCTTTATTATCTGTGCGATATGACCAGGGATTATGGTCTTAAAAAAGTATTTGTTCATGGCTTTGGCGACGGCCGCGACACAGATCCCAGGAGCGGAAAGGGATATGTGAAAAACCTTCTTGATCATATAAAGGGCTCTGATGTTAGGGTGGCTTCATTCGTAGGGAGGTATTATGCAATGGACAGGGATAAAAGGTGGGAGAGAATTAAGGAAGGCTATGACCTCCTGGTCGATGGAAAGGGAACACCTGCCACTGATATCCTCGATGCTATGCAGAAATCGTACGATACCGGGGTGACAGATGAATTCATGAAGCCGATAGTAATAGTCGATCCAAAAGGGAATCCTGTAGGCAAAATTCAGGAGGGTGACGTAATCGTTTTCTTTAATTTCAGGAACGACAGGGCAAAAGAGCTTACTATTGCCCTTACCCAGAAGGATATGCCGGAGAACGGAATGAGGACCATACCTTTATATTATTGTACTATGACTCCCTATGATGCAACTTTCAGGGGACTCCATGTGATCTATCCCAAGGATAATGTAGATAATACCATAGGTGAAATTCTTTCGTCGGCAGGCAGTAAGCAGCTCAGGATTGCAGAGACGGAGAAATATGCGCATGTAACATTTTTCTTTTCCGGAGGAAGAGAAGAGACATTTCCGGATGAAGACAGAATACTCATCCCTTCGCCTAAAGTTGCAACATACGACCTTCAGCCTGAGATGAGCGCCTACCAGGTTAAGGATGCATTGATAAAGGCTATTCAGACTGAGAAGTATGATTTTATATGTGTCAATTTTGCCAATGGCGATATGGTTGGACATACAGGTGTTTACGAAGCAATTGTAAAAGCGGTAAAAACAGTTGATGAGTGTGTTGGCCAGATTGTAAGGGCTGCCCGCAACAGAGGTTATGATGTTCTGATCATTGCCGACCATGGCAATGCCGACAAAGCGATCAATGAGGATGGATCTCCCAATACTGCACATTCGCTGAATCCTGTCCCGGGGATACTGGTAAGTGAAGATTATAAATCACTTAAAGATGGAATTCTTGCTGACATTGCTCCAACCCTGCTGACAATCATGGGGATACCAATACCAAAAGAGATGACCGGGAAAATCCTGGTGTGACCCCCTGATGGGATCGACCTCATCCCCTCTCCCGGGATTTTACCTCACCCCCTCGATCCCCCTCTCCCGGGATGAGAGGGGGATGTAAAGCATTGTATATAAATAATATAGCCCCTCTCCCTTGGGAGAGGGGTTGGGGTGAGGTCACCAGGAAACGGAGAGGGGTTGCGGTGAGGTCACCAGGAAACGGAGAGGGGTTGCGGTGAGGTCACCAGGAAACGGAGAGGGGTTGCGGTGAGGTCACCAGGAAACGGAGAGGGGTTGCGGTGAGGTCACCAGGAAACGGAGAGGGGTTGCGGTGAGGTCACCAGCAAACGGAGAGGGGTTGGGGTGAGGTCAGCAGGAAACAGAGAGGGGTTTGAGTGAGGTCCGGAAGTCAGAGGTCAAATTTGGCGTTAATTGATTTGAATTAATATGCTGCGGATAGAAAATTACATTTTCAGCTTTGATGTCTTAGAGAAAAAATTCTGCTGTGATCTGCCAAAGTGTTTCGGAAACTGCTGCAGGTATGGCGATTCAGGCGCACCTCTGACTAAAGACGAGGCTCGGATCCTTGAAGAGAAATGGCCACGTATTAAACCATTCATAAAACCGGAGGGCATAAAAGAAATTGAAAATATCGGGACCAGCATAAGGGATTTTGAAAATGACATCGTAACACCTCTTATTAATAACGAGGAATGTGCATACACTTTTATGTCTGGCAATATATTTATGTGCGGAATTGAAAAAGCCTGGAGCATGGGTAAAATTAAGTTCCATAAACCTCTTTCTTGTCATCTTTTTCCTGTAAGGATTAAACAATTCTCCGGGTTTAAGACTGTAAATTACGAGGAGCTTCATATTTGTTTGCCGGCAGTTGAAAAAGGTAAAACAGAATCCTTATATGTTTATGAGTTTTTAAAGGAGCCTCTTACAAGGGCGCTCGGCGAAAAGATTTACAATGAGCTTTGCATTGCAGCTTCAGAGCTCAGGGAAAACCGGAATTTTTGAATAATGAAAGTGTTTAGCTGAATTTCTAAAAATTGTCTTCTTCAATCTGACCTCTGATTTTCTTACTTTTTTCTGTAAAGATTAATTATGATATACTTAATAATTCATTAAATATACCCCAGATTTAAGCAAAAACAGGAAACTAAAATCCTTTTCCGGTTAACGAATTATCTGTCTATTTAAAAAAAAGGTCAATATTTTGTTTTTTTAAAAAAACCGGTATCTTTGGCGAGTTAACTTAAAACCTAAAACTAATTCGTATGAAGAAACTATTTCTGCTGATTATTTTGTTTGTAGTATCAGGAGCAATCCTGGTGGCACAGACAAAAGTCATTACAGGTACGATTACCTCTGCAGTTGAAGGGGAAGGTCCAATCCCCGGAGTAACCATCCAGGTTAAAGGTACAACTATTGGTTCTACAACTGATTTGAACGGTAAGTACTCTATTACGGTACCTGAGGGTGCGACAACTCTTGTTTTCTCCTATATCGGGATGAAAAGGCAGGAGGTTGAGATTTCAGGCAGGTCGGTGATCAATGGAGTGATGGAATCCGAAATGCTTGGCTTGAATGAAGTTGTTGTTACTGCTTTTGGTATTAAAAGGCAGGCGAGGGAGTTGGGTATTGCTACCGCTCAGGTAGATAACCAGACGCTGACTCAGGCAGGTTCATCAAACGTTATTAATAGTATGACTGCCAAAGTATCCGGGCTTCAGATCAACACGGTAAACAACGGGGTTACTGCTGATACCAGGATCACCTTAAGGGGTAACCGTCACTTTCTGGCAAGCAACCAGGCTCTCGTTGTTCTGGATGGTGTCCCGGTAAGTGCTGATTACCTGTCTCAGATTAACCCGAATGACATTGACAATGTTAACGTTCTGAAAGGAGCCAGTGCCTCTGCACTTTATGGGAACGATGCTTCAAACGGAGTGTTGGTTATAACGACTAAACGTGGCGGCGGGAATGTTCCTGTCATTAAAATCAGTAGTACAACCACCTTTGAACAGATCTCATATCTTCCAAAACTTCAGCAAAGGTTTGGGTCCGGTTCAGGCGAGGATACTATTAACTTCCTTCCGGAATATACATTCTGGATCGGCAAGAATCGTAACACTGATCCTTATACATCTTATGAAAACCAGAGTTATGGTCCTGAATTTAATGGTCAGGATGTGATTCTTGGAGGTGCCCTTATTGACGGATCCACTCAAACAGTTAAATACAGCCCCATTAAGAATGGTATATTGAAATTCTTTGACACAGGTATTTCCACGCAGAATGATATTTCATATTCTGTCGGTGATAATAACAACAATTTCTACCTGTCAGCCCAGGATGTAAAAACAACGGGTACTACTCCCGGAGATAAATACAGAAGAACAGGTATGCGGGTGTCCGGCGCAAGAACAACCGGAATATTTCATGCAGACTATACACTCGGGTTCACTCAGAATAATGTAAATACTTCAGGTGGCGATTTTAACCAGCAACGGGGGGTTTATTGGAACGTCCTGAATACACCGGCACAGGTTGACGTTACAAAATATAAGGATATCGATAATAATCCCTTTGCTACCCTTGATGGATATTTCAATGCATATTATCCTAACCCATACTGGCAGATAAATCATTCAAGGAATATTACAAGAACTGAAAACTTACTTGGATCAGCTTTGCTTTCTCTAGCACCTGCGAAATGGGTTACTTTATCCTACCGCACGGGTCTTACTTATTCTGTCAATAATTATAATACATACAGGGACGGCGCTGTATACAGCAGTTATATGGTGGCAGATCCATGGCAGGCAGGACATAACTCTTCATCCTCTCCCTTTCCGGGAGTCTCCAGCGACCGGATTTACAACAGCTTCGTTCTTTCCGGAGACTTTTTAGCTCAGTTTGACCACAAAATCGGTGATTTTACAGGTAAGCTGATCCTGGGTAATTCAGTATATTCAAATAAGTACAGAAGGGTAGGAGTGACCAATAACACCCTGGTTATCCCTGAATTGTACAATATCAGCTACCGCCTTGGGGAACCGGGAGCCGATGAATCTATTCAGTCCCGCAATTCAATAGGTGTGTTTGGTGACCTGACTCTCGGGTACAAAGGTTTTGCATTCATTCATGCATCTGCACGTAACGACTGGGATTCACGCCTTACCAAAGACAACCGTTCCTTTTTCTATCCCGGAGTTGACGCCAGCTTAATACTTACTGATGCCATTCCGGCATTACAAAACAATTCAGTCCTCTCCTTCGCCAAAATAAGAGGAGGCTGGTCCCAGACAGGGCAGGTATCAATAGACTGGTATGCTACCGTTCCGTCATTCGTTCCGGGATCAGGATTCCCGTTCAATACTTCCGGTTATAACCTCAGCACTTCCTTAAGCAATCCCAAGCTAAAGCCGGAAATTACGCAGGAGATAGAAATCGGAACTGAATTAAGTTTCATTAAGAACAGGATTCATCTTGAAGTAAACGCTTATAAATCAAATACAAAAGATCAAACTATACCTGCCTCCATATCAGATGCAACAGGTTATAACCAGGCATTTATCAATGCCGGTGAACTTATGACGGAAGGTATAGAATCAGACCTCAGATTGACTCCTCTTCTCAGTCTGGGAGACCTGGCATGGAATCTTACTGTGAACTATACAATTCAGACAAGTAAGGTGATTTCTATTTTCCCGGGTCTGAATGAACTGCCAATTGCTGACAACTCATATGCAATTGTAGGTGAACAGTTCCCGATCCTTAAAGTAACCGATGTTGTAAGAGATCCGCAGGGCCGTATAGTTGTTGACCCCACCACAGGATTCCCGCTGAAAGATCCGGCCCTTCATAATGTAGGCCATGGTAACCCGAATCAGATTCTGGGTATTACAAACACTTTTACATTTAAAGGGTTTAACCTTAATGCTGTTGCAGAATACAGGACCGGTAACATGATCTACAACGCTGTCGGAAGGTCTCTTGACTTTACAGGTGTTTCATGGCATTCGGCTCAGAACGGCCGTCAGAACTTTATTTTCCCGAATTCAGTTCTCAATACCGGAACAGCCGATGTACCTGTTTATGAAGAAAACACAAGTATATTGACACGTAGTGCCGCCCGTCAGCTATGGAACAGCACTGAGTATTACAGGTGTGGAAGAACCTATGTAACAAGCGCTGCATTCTGGAAACTAAGGGAAGTATCCCTCAATTATAATATTCCTGTTAGAAACATTCTGGGTGGAGTTATTAAGGACGCACAAATCGGAATTGTCGGAAGGAACCTTATCATGCTTCGTCCCAAGACCAATATGTGGACAGATCCGGAATTCAACCTGAGAGGTGGAACAAGCAACGCTGTTGGAACAACAAACGAAAATCAGACACCGCCAACCAGAATTTACGGGTTCAGTGTAAAACTTACTTTCTAACACAGAAAAATTAAAAGTTATGAAGAAAATAATTAGCATATTAATTGTAATACTGGTTCTGGCAAGCTCCTGCACAGATTTCCTCACCGTGAATGAGAAAAACCCGAACTCAGCTTCTGCTGTTCCGTCGAATCTTATGTTGCCGGCAGCTCTTAATACTACCTCACGACTTGTTAACTTGCCCAGGAGGTATGATTTTGTCTACCTGTGGTATGGACTGTGGTCTATAAGTAACGGATACGCCCAGCCCTCCAGCCTTGTGCAGTACAACCTGGCAAATACTGATTACCAGGGTGATTTTAACGATTGTTATCTCAATGGTTCGAATTACGATTACATTGAAAAAAATTCGACCGGTGCAAAACAACAGAGTTATGTCGCCATTGCAAAGATCATGAAAGCTTACCTTTTTGCTAACATCGTTGATGCATATGGAGATGTTCCTTACAGCGAGGCTTTCAAAACAGCCGACGGCATACTTAAGCCAAAATATGATGCTCAGCAGACTATATATGAAGATCTGATTGTTCAGCTGGATGCTGCAATTAACCTGATAAAAACAAGTCCGGCAGATGCTGAAGAGCTTGGTGATTTTGATGTCGTTTATGGCGGTGATATGACTCTCTGGAAAAAATTTGCCAATACTCTTAAGCTGAAGATCCTGATGCATCAGGCAGATATGGCTTCACGGAGTGCATATATTACATCTGCAATTGCAACCACAGCTGCTGAAGGGTACCTCGGTGCAGGTGAAGGCGCTCTTGTGGATCCCGGATATGTACAGTCATCAGGAAAAATGAGCCCTTTCTGGGAAACTTTCTATAAACAGGATGGCTCCCAACAGTCAGACGGTCTTGCTTACTTCAAGGCGGGTCAGGATGCCTGTGATTTCTTCATCAACAATAACGACCCCAGAGGTGTACTGATATTTGCTCCTTATTCCGGAATCATTTATAGGAGGAAATTATTTCGGAGCTACCCAGCTTGCTAATACTAGCGTTACATCTAACCTTGGCCCGGGCCTTTTAAGAGCATATAACCAGCCTGCACCTATTATGACCGATTTCGAAAGTCTGTTTATTCAGGCTGAAGCATGCGTGAGAGGCTTTATCCCGGGTACTGCAAAGACCTTTTATGAGAGTGCTGTAACACAGTCGTTTGCGCTGATAGGTGCGACAGATGCTGCAACATACCTTGCACAGGCCGGCAAACCTCTTGTTAATTTCGATCTGGCAGTTACAACTGCTGATAAAATTAAGCTTATCATTACCCAGAAGTGGGTTGCCAATAATGGCAATGCACCTCTTGAAATCTGGACAGACTACAGAAGAACCGGTTATCCCGATTTTATTCACTGGAGCGAGGATCCTGCAAAAGCTTTTGCTACTCCACCGGTACGCCTGTTATATCCTCAGTATGAAATCAGCGTTAACAATGACAATCTTCTTAAGGTGGGAACGATCGATCCGTTTACCTCGAAGATCTTCTGGCAGAACCGTTAACAGTTATCGTTATAATTATTAATGATTTAAATTCAAAAAAATGAGAAACAAAATATTCATGATTATATCCCTCCTGGCAACGACTCTCCTGGTAAGTTCCTGCTTGAAGGATAGTTTCGGTGAGGATTGGACGGCTTCTTTACATGGTAAAATGTATGCAGAAACCCGCCCGACCGCACTGGCATCATACTATGTTACAAAGGCCGCCGGGGACCATATTATCAAATTCCAGGTTAATATTGCCAAAGACGGACCTCTTGATTCCGATGTTACCGCAACTGTGGCTCTCGACGATAATGCAAGGATTGCATATAACACAGCCTTTAAGACTACCTATACTCTTTATCCGACTGCAGCAGGCAGTACAGGCTTTGAAATTATGAATCCCAATGTTACAATAAAAGCCGGTACACAGGCAACCTGGGTATCAGTCAGAGTATTTGGTACAAACGTCGTGGGTGTCAGCTCAACAAGGGTGATACCCATCACTATTACAAGTGTAAGCAATGATATCCCGATTGCAGCAAATAACAAAACTGTTCTTATGAGAATAAGAATTACAAACTAGTTCTTGATCAGATGTTGTTTTAACTAGGAAGAGGCTGACCACACGGGTTCAGCCTTTTCTTATTTTCCGGACATTTATTCGACTCTCAGGTTCACGAGCTCAAGCCTCGTTGAACTTGCCCTGAGAACTTTAAAAACAAGGTTCCGTATTCTTATGACATCATTGTTTCCCGGGATATTTCCGTGATAGTAAAGTATCATTCCCGCAAGTGTCTCATAATCATCCTCCTCTGGTAAACCAAGATGATATTTTTCGTTCAGGTAATCTATTTCAAGCCTGCCGGAAAGAATATATTCATTTTTGCTTATAACCTTTTCCGTAAGTTCATTTATATCATGCTCGTCCTCGATATCGCCAACTATCTCTTCAAGGATATCCTCAATGGTTACCATGCCTGATGTTCCTCCGAATTCATCTACAACCAGGGCAACATTCTTCTTCTCCTCAACAAAGACTTTCAATAGCCTGTTTGCCGGCATGGTCTCCGGAACTATCGCAAGCTTCCTGATCCCCGATATGATATCAGGAGGATTCTTATAGATGTCTTTAAGCTCAAAATAGCCTGTTATATTGTCTATTGAATCCTGGTAAACGAGTATCCTTGAGTGCTGGGTTTCGATGAATTTCTCTTTCAGCTCTGCAAGCGGGCTGGAGCATTCTACCGCAACAATCTCAGTCCTGGGGACCATGCATTCCCTGAGCTTTACATTTGAAAAATCGAGCGCATTACGGAAAATCCTGAAATTATCTGTTCCGGGCTCAGCCTCTTCTGTATTATGTTTGCCCAGGCTTACAAAATGTTCAAGATCGGCTTTGCTGAAAATAATATTTTCCTGTGATTTTTCTCCCGCTGTTTTCCCGAAGAATATCCTGATAAACAGGTTGGATGCGGACAGCGTTATCTTGCTTACGGGGTAAAAGATTCCATAAAAAAAAAGAGTGGGAATGCTTAATACTTTAAGGTAAAAATTGGGGGAAATTATAAAAATTGTCTTTGGAAGAAATTCGGCAACCAGTAGTATTATTGCCGTTGAAATAATTGTGTTAAGAATAAGGACCAGAATATCTGAGCCAATAAGGGGTGTGAATGCCGGTGTCAGCAGTTTTGAAAAGAAGAGCCCGTAAACAACCAGAGCTATGTTATTTCCTATGAGCATGGTCGCAATGAACTGTCCTGGATTATTTGTAAAAATCCTGATAATATCAGAAGAGAAAGCCCTTTGTTTCCTGTCAAGCTCTATTTGAAGCTTGTTGGATGCGACAAAAGCGATCTCCATGCCGGAGAAAAAGGCAGAAAATATTACTGCCAGTAATATGATCAGAATTACAGCCATTTATGCAAAATTAGCTTTTTTTCCGCTCCCTGTGACGGAGCCAGGCAAAAAGAAAAGAGACAGCCGCCATTGCCGCAAACATAAAAATCCTGGGACCGCCGGTTGTTACGGAAAATTTAATACCTGCTGCAAGGCATAGTATCCCGGTCACTATCCAGATTATTTCAAAAATAATCAGATATCTTTTACTCATCCTTCAGATAGATTGTGGCGGTATAATTGATTATCTTTTGTTTTGTAAGCCTGGTGTCAGATTCAAAGCCGAATCCCGTTACTACCTGATCTTCATTTGTAATCCTTACGAACCGGTCGGTATAAATCAAATCTTTGCCCTCATCCCAGAAAAGCTGTTCGGTTTCTAGCTTGTTATTTGCCTCATTGATCACAACAACACTATCTCTGAGTTCCCATAGTTTCTTTTTAGGGATATATTTAGCATATCTTGCAGTCACGTCACCCACAGGTTTCTCGTGTCCGTCATAAAATTCCACTCTGATTCCCGATTTAAATTCAGAATAAGGTTCTGCTACTTTATCATAAGACTCTACCAGTGGTGCGATCATTAGAAGCTGAACTTTTCCTGAATCGTCATAAACTGTGGTGTCATTCTTTACGGTAACGGAGGGAAGTGAAAGGATATCGAAATTCTTGATAGTATCCACTTTTTTCGTACATGAGAATAAGATCAGGACAGCAGTTAATAATAACGGCAGCAGAATACGGACTTTTTGATTTTTACCGGTCGAATTCAAATATGAAGTAATAATAAAAGTTATATTCCGGGATAAAGCAATAATATATCAATTATATTTACGCTTGAGGAACCACAAATCATAGAAATTCAGGCTTATCCCCATGGTAAAATAGTTTTCGTAATGGGAAAATGCAGTACCTGTATAAGATTTCCTTGTATAATCGATAAAGAGATTGGTCTTTGACATCATTTTCATAGGGATGCCGAGCCCCAGGCTTGCCCCAAATTCCTTGATTTGTATTCCGTTATAAACCAGATAGTTGTCTCCGATATGGCCGCCTGCCCTGTATTCGAGCCTCTTCATAAAGCTGTAATTTGATAACTTGTCAGGAATATATTCAGCTCCAAAAAGTAGCTCACGTGTGTTACCCAGATAATCGCCGGATCCATGGAATTCAGCCTGTGACCACTTAGTCATAATAAGATCAATTCCTCCAACAAATTTATTCTTCTTCCCAAATGCAAGGCCCATGCGCAGAGTTCCGGGAAGGAATGCTTTTGTTGAATCCGGTGAATAGGACAAGGTGTCACTTCCTCCATAAGCTGTAAAACGTGTAGTAAGGGTGGTAAAGGAAGATTTATAATGCTTGCCGGTGCTGATTGATAATCCGAGCATTTAAGAAATGATCCTTCTTAAGCGGGGCAGTAAGCTGAATACCATAATCAAAATTAACGCCGGTAATCTGAAGCTTCTCAACAACATTATCATGATAAACATTGAAAAAATCGGCAAAATCAAGCTCGTTTATCCTGGTGATTGAACCGAAAAGAATTGACATATTGATTCCTGCAGAAAGATACCTGGTGAGATTAATACCTGATCCCATGAAAAAAGTTGTCAATCCACCGCTTCCATGGTGATATGAAGTATATGCTCCGGTTATCGGGTTATAATCAGGATCACCCTCTTTTACTGATTCTGATATCTTGTAGTAAGCGTTACTCTTGCTGTAAACCCCGGCAGCGAATCCCATACCTTTGATTATCGGGAATCCCAATAAAAGATGATCAAAGTTAAGATCGCCCGATGTATGTCTTGATTTGCCATCCGAAATCAGATTGACTCCGTAATCGAGGCCAAAATCAAAAAGAAACGAATTGGTATCAATACTGCTGTAAGAGGCAGGATTGTAGAAAAAAATGGAACTGTTGTCTTTCAATGCCATTCCGGCACCACCCATCCCAATGTTCCTGAACGAACCCGCCGGTTCGAGAATCCCTAGATTATACCTTGCAAAGGGCGAATTGACCTGTTTTTGTCCTGAAATTGATAAGGGGAATAAAAATAAAGAAGCAGTTGCCAGAACAATTAGCGCCAGTCTATTGTGCATTGTACTCAAGAATATAATTTAAACCGTCAATCACTATATCAGGCATATATGTGACTTTATGGCTGATTTTATCTTTTAAATATCCACTGTCTCCGCCTGTAAGTATTACCTTGAGAACAGTGTGGTTTTTTTTAAACGTGCCAATATACTCATTTATTTCATATATGAGCCCATTGATAACACCTGCTGTAATTGCATCGATTGTATTTCTGCCCGGAGAGGATATTTTCTCTGTAGTAGCGGCAAGCGGCAGTTTGCCTGTAAACCGGTGCAATGCCTTGAACCTCATGCTGAGCCCTGGGGAAATATTGCCTCCCTTAAAAGTATCTCCTGAAAGAAAATCAAAAGTGACCGCGCTGCCGGCATCAATAATCAGCGTATTTTTACCCGGAAAATGATGAAATGCTCCTGCTACTGCTGCAATCCGGTCAGGGCCAAGGGTCTCCGGAGTCTCATACTCATTCTTAAAAGGAAGCTTTGATTTGTGGGAGAGCATATGCACAAAGGGGATATCAATTGTCAGAAGATCAATGATAAACTCAGGAATATCCCTTACTGATGAAATAATCGCTTTTTCCAATTTATAGGGTGAGAGCAGTTTATGCATTTTATCGCTGCTGAACTGCCTTGTCCTGAAAGATATCTCCTTCTTACCTTTGTCAAATACGGCTACTTTTGTATTTGAATTTCCAATGTCAAAAATCACATTCATTGCCGGGTATAAAATGCAAAGGTAGAAAATAATAGATCAAGTGCCCAGAGTTTGGAGCGCCCCCGCTGGCGCTGATTTGTAATCGGTGCCGGTATAAGCACAGATTACTATCAGGTAAACGGCACGGATTGCAACCGAACGGAGCAGGAAGCACGGATTGTAAATCCGCGCTAGCACCAGTGAGTTCGGCGAAGCCAACCGACCGAAGGGAGCTCGCCAAAGGCAAATTTGCGCCTGCGAAACTTACCCGGAGCTCCTACGGGAAGCATAAAGAGTCACAAAGGATATCCTCTCAGATCAATTTACACCAGCATTAATCGTGGATAAAATTCCATTTAATGCATGTATGGCCAATTCGACTGTCCGGATCTCTGAAATAGTCAGACTTAGCTTCGATTCCCTCTGCTTTACAGTCATCCGCTTCTGATGCCTGTTAACATAATTCATTATAGAAACAAACAGGCTGCTCCTGTAAAACAGTGATCCGGGATCAGATATGAAATTGGCAATGAGGAGGTCGTTCTTAAGCAATATCTTCTCAATCCCCAGCCTTAAAGCTATCCATTTTATCCTTACTATGTCCAGCAAAGCACGGGCCGGAGGAGGTAGTATTCCGAACCGGTCAACAAGCTTTCCTTCGAATGAAAGGAGAGATTCCTCTGTCTCTATTTCGTTAAGCTCTTTATATAATCTTATGCGTTCCGGAATATTTGAAATGTATTCATCAGGAAACATTATCTCAAGGTCAGTATCAATCTGAAAATCAGAAACGTAAGGTTTGGGCTTTGATTCAGTGATTTTCTTTGCCTCTTTTTCTCCGGTAATTTGTTCTTCCGGTATTTCCGTCTCCCTGAGCTCCGCTACGGCTTCATTTAGTATTCTCTGGTAAGTCTCAAAACCAATATCGGCAATAAATCCGCTTTGCTCACCCCCGAGCAGGTTTCCTGAACCTCTGATATCAAGATCCTGCATTGCTATGTTAAATCCGCTTCCCAGTTCAGAAAACTCTTCAATAGCCTTAAGCCTCCGCCTTGCTTCATGGGTCAGGGTATTCAAAGGGGGAGCAAGCAGGTAACAGAATGCCTTTTTGTTGGACCGGCCGACCCTTCCCCTAAGCTGGTGTAATTCCGAAAGGCCGAAATGATGGGCATCGTTAATAAAGATGGTATTTGCATTAGGTATATCGAGGCCCGATTCAATGATTGTTGTGGCTATCAGCACGTCATAGTCACCCTGTATGAAATCGATCATAACATTTTCAATCTCATGACCTTCCATTTTACCATGAACAATTGCTGATTTTACATGAGGACATATCCGTTGAATCTTAGCCTGGATCTCCTTAATATTTTCAACCCTGTTGTGTATTATGAAAACCTGGCCATTTCTGGATACTTCATATTCGATTCCCTCTTTTATAATCTCCTCATTGAAACCGTGAAGTTCAGTGATAATTGGCATCCTGTTGGGCGGAGGAGTATTTATAATTGACAGGTCGCGTGCACCCATAAGAGAAAACTGGAGAGTGCGGGGTATCGGAGTGGCAGTAAGGGTAAGGGTATCCACATTCGCTTTCAGCTTTTTCAGTTTTTCCTTTACTGACACACCGAACCGCTGTTCCTCGTCAATGATCAGTAAGCCGAGGTCCCTGAATTTAATGGTTTCTCCAACAAGCTTGTGAGTACCTATAATAATATCAATTTTGCCTTCAGCAAGGTCTGAGATGATCTTTTTCTGCTGGAGGGCACTTTTGTGGCGGGTAAGATATTCAACATTACAAGGGAATCCGTTGAGTCGTGTCCTGAAGGTCTTATAGTGCTGGAGTGCGAGAATGGTTGTTGGTACCAGGATCGCAGTCTGCTTACTGTCGGCTGCCGATTTAAACGCTGCTCTGACAGCAATCTCAGTTTTTCCGAATCCCACATCACCGCAAACCAGCCGGTCCATAGGATGGGGCGCCTCCATGTCTTCTTTTACAGCCAGGGTTGCTGAGAGCTGGTCAGGTGTATCCTCATAAATAAATGAAGCTTCCAGTTCACGCTGGAGGTATGAATCAGGTGAAAAGGAATAGCCCCGGGAAGCTATTCGTTTTGCATATAACCGGATAAGATCCCTCGCAATATCCTTGACTCTTTTCTTGGTGTTCTGTTTAAGCTTCTGCCAGGCGCCGGACCCGAGCTTATATATCCTGGGCCCGGCATTGTCCTTTCCCTTGTATTTCGATATGCGGTGAAGGGAATGAATTCCAACATACAGGATATCATTATCCCTGTAAACCAGTTTTATAGCTTCCTGAATCTTTCCGTTAACCTCAATCTTCTCAAGACCGCCGAACCTTCCTATTCCGTGGTCAATATGAACTACGTAATCGCCGGGATTCAGTCCGGTTAATTCTTTGACAGAAATGCTCTCCTTCTTCGTGAAATAGCCTTTGATCCGGAACTTATGATACCTGTCAAATATCTGATGATCAGTATATACAGAGATTTTCAGATCATGGTCGGTAAATCCTCCATGCAGGTTAATAAGAAGTGGATGAAACCGGACCTCCGGATTGATCTCATTAAAAATATCCTGAAGCCTGTCGATCTGAGACTGGTTTTCCGATATAATAAAGGTTTGGTAACCTTCAATCTTGTTTGACAATAACTTTTCGGATAGTATCTCAAAATTCTTATTGAAAACAGGCTGGGGTTCGGTACGGAATCCGATTATTCGGTCAGCCCTGAACAATCCGTGTTTCCCGAACTCTACGGTCCTGAATTTTTCACTATCATCAAAAAACCTGTTACCGGTCGTTACAAGTGCCAGTCTCCCTGCGATTTGTGCCAATTCTTGCCTTTGTGCTGTCTGGGCATATATATTATTAATCTTCTCTTTAATAAAAGGAGCATCTTCGATCCAGAAAACAGTTGAAGGATTTAGAAAATCAGTGAATGAATCGTTTATTTCTTCGATGGAAATATCCTGGATATTTGGAATTATCTGAACCTGGTTATGATTTGCAGTGGATATCTGATCATCGGTATTGAATGAACGGATTGATTCAACCTCTTCACCAAAAAAATCAATCCTGAAAGGCTGATCGGCGGAGTATGAAAATACATCAGCAATGCTTCCCCTGATTGCATATTGTCCGGGTTCATAGACAAAATCAGTTCTTTCAAAATTATATTCCTGAAGAACTTCCTCGAGAAATTCCAGCGAAAGCTTGTCGCCCGTTGCTACCTTAAGAGTATTCTTTTTCAGATTACTCCTGCTTATGACCTTCTCCATAATGGATTCGGGGTAGGTCACAATAATACTTTTCCTTTTTCCCGAAGCCAGATGGTTCAGGACTTCTGTTCTGAGAACGATATTTGCCGGTTCTGTCTGTTCGTATTGAACCGACCGTTTATAAGTTGAAGGGAAGAAGAAAACTGCATCATCCCCCAGTATGGCAACAAGATCATTATAAAAATATGCAGCATCCTCTTTTTCAGGAATTAAAACAAGGTGAGTCGTCTGTGAGGAGTGATAGACATTTGCAAGGGTAAGGGCTTTGGAAGAACCCGACAGCCCGTCAATACTGATCCTTTCAATACCGGGAAGACTTAAAAATTCTTTAAGTCGGACAGTAACAGGATGATCCCTGAAAATACCGGTCAATTCATTTTCTTTCATCTGCCTTAATGTGGCCGCAAAAATAATATCTATTTCCCGGAAAACATTTTAATTCCGGAAACTCATACAGAAAACTGTTTCATCATCCGGTTTTGAACGCGCTTTCAATCTTCCCCCGTGAGCGCCCATTATCTGCTTTGAAATGCTCAGACCAATGCCGGAACCTTTCTCCCTGGTAGTGAAAAATGGAATAAAAATTTCATCCAGGTTTTGTGAAGAAATGCCCGGACCATTATCTATGACACATATTTCAACAGAGTGGTTCATAGCCGTTCCGGCTGTAACCCTGATTACGCAATCCGGATTATTCTCATTGGCTTCAAGTGCATTTTTTATAAGGTTTATCAGTACCAGCGAGATGAGGTTTTCGTCGGCAAAGATCCCGAGTTCCGGATTATCGACCTGGAATATTATTTCTGCATTCTTTTCCTTTTCAAGGGAATCGGTGAGTATCTTCACCCTTGAGAAGAGTCCTGAAACCTTAAAAAGTTTCATTTCAGGTTTTGGGATGTGTGTAAGCTTACGGTAAGAATCTACAAAAGACATCAGCCCTTTTCCCTGCTCGCGGATAACTTTCAACCCCTGGAGCGTTACAGAGATAGTTTTATCAGTCACCTTTTCAGGAGTTACAGGCTTTTCATCAGGACAATAAATATCGGAGAGCGATTGTGATAAAGATGTTATGGGAGCAATCGAATTCATTATTTCATGCATCAGAACCCTTATAAGCCTCATCCACGAATCAATTTCCTTTTCATCCAGCTCATGCTTGATATCCTGGAGTGAAAGGATCATCAGCTCATTTCCATCCTGACCAAATGATGTTGCTTTAAGCAGCAACTGTGTTTCACCCAGCTTTGTATTTATGGCTACAAGCTGACGTTCAAGCGGCTTAATGCTCTTAACGACGCGGTAAAGGTTCCTGTCAATCCGTTCTATCTGATGCAAATGAGTCAGAACATCGGTCGAAAGCAATCCTTTTGCAGCGGAATTAACATGAAGGATAAATCCCTTATTATTATAAGTAATGATACCTGTTGCAAGGTGCTCAAGGATTTTTTGAAAATAGTGCTCCTGTTGCCTGTTCTCAAGTTTCAGCTGTTGAATCTGGTGGTTGACATTATTCATGCTCATGTGTAATTCCCTGAGACTTCCGCTTTTGCTGTCAACTGGGAAGGTGAGGTTTGAATCATCATTCCTTACTGAATCGAAGAAGAACCTGATATTTCTGTTAGTCCTGTTTAAATATGATACCAGGCTGAACGTCAGGATAATTATTATTAAAAGACAAAATAAGGAGAGACGTAAGGATTGTTCCCTGAAAATAAAGAAACCCAGCAGAATTGAGAATCCTGTTATCAGGCAAAGTCTGATTATGATATTAATATATAGCCGTTTGCTTATCATTTCACCTGTTTTTTTTGAGTTTGTTGTATAGTGTTTGCCGTGTTATGCCGAGCTGTTCAGCTGCAGCTGTCAGATTTCCGTTGTTCTTTTCAATAGCCAGGCTTATCATCTTTTCTTCCATCTCTTCGAGGGTGGAGATAGACCCATTTGTGTTCACCTGAAGGGCAGGACGGAGGTAGAGATCCTCAGGTTTTATTACAGGGGATTCACTCAGGATAACAGCTTTTTCGATGGCGTTCTGTAATTCTCTTATGTTCCCTGGCCATGAATAGCTCATCAGCTTATCAAGGGCATGCTGATTTATTCTCATCTCAGGTTTATTGTATTTCTGAACGAATCTTCTCAAAAAGAATTCAGCAAGGATTATAATGTCGTTGCCCCTTTCCCTGAGCGGCGGAAGTTCAATCTGGATGGTGTTTATCCTGTATAGAAGATCTTCCCTGAAGAGCCCATCCTTTACCATGTTATCAATATTTTTATTCGTTGCACAGATCAGCCGGATATCAACAGGTACTGGCTGATTGGAACCGATCCTTGTTATCTGCCTGTTCTCAATGGCTGCCAGCAGCTTGGCCTGAAGGTGGAAGGAGATGTTTCCTATCTCATCTAGGAAAAGAGTCCCCTTATGTGCTACCTCAAATTTCCCTTGCCTGTTTTCGATAGCATCAGTAAATGCCCCCTTGACGTGTCCGAACAATTCGCTTTCGAAGAGAGATTCACTTATAGATCCCATATCAACACCAACGAGAAGTTCTTTTGCCCTTGCCGACAAACGGTGTATTTCCAGAGCTATCAGCTCTTTACCGGTACCGTTTTCACCTGTGATCAGGACATTGGCTTCCGTGCGGGCCACTTTCCTGACAAGTTTCAGGACATTCATTATCCGGGCCGACGATCCGATTATCTCCCTCTGGCTGCGGTTGATTTCCTTTTTGAGATCAGATTCCCTCTCCTTCAGATTTTTGATCTCCTTTCTTGAAAGATTTAGCTGAATTGCCAGTCTGAGCGTCGCCAGGAGCTTTTCATTATCCCATGGTTTAAGAACAAAATCAGAGGCCCCTGATTTCAAGGCTCTTACAGCTGTTTCGATATCCCCGTAAGCAGTAATCATCACAACAGAAACATCAGGATTTATTTCCCTGATCTTGTTCAGCCAGTAAATTCCTTCATTTCCAGTATTGACGCCGGCCTTGAAATTCATATCAAGGATTACGAGGTTATAATCCTTTTTCCTGAGCTCCGATGGTATCTGGTCAGGGTTTGAGATGGCTGTCACTTCTCCGAATTCAGGAGTGAGAAGTATCTCAAGAGCGCTGAGGATGCTTTTATTATCATCAACAACAAGTATGTTTCCTTTGAGAACAGGCATTTTATTTTATGAAAAGGATATAGTTACTGTCAAAATATTTTTTTAACCACGGAGTTGCTCGGAGGCATCACGGAGTTATCAGTCCAATTAAAGCCGCGTTACCCCCGATAAATCGAGGCAGGCTGTGCTAATTCTGCCTTACCCCGTGGCTAATGAATTCTTACTTTCAATCAAATGTAAATGATAATAAAAAGAAAATCAAGAAAATGTAAAAATATTTTACGCCAAAATGTAAAAATAATTTACTATAAAATTATTGTTTAAAATCTAACAAATTGTATACCAGCGATAAACGATTTTGGCATCATTTTTATTCCTGATTGATGAATATCGATACTGGGAGAAAGAAAAAGATGACAAAATTAAGGATCCTTTTCCGCAGTCTCTTTAAAAACAAAGTGACTTCCACAATTACCATTACGGGCTTTTCCGTAAGTATTTCGATGGCGCTGATTATTATTGCTTTTATAATCGGGGAATACAGCTATGATAAGGCATATCCTAACATAAATCGTATTTACAGGGTATTTGCAAATGATAACAGGGCATCTGTGCGGGAAGATTTTCGTGAGCTTTTTTTAAAAAACTACCCTGCGATAGAAGATGCCTGCCGCTATAATAATTATAATACAACCCTGACCTATGAAGATAAGCCTTTTTCCGGACAGATGATCGTAACCGATACTTCGTTCTTTAACATATTCTCGACTCAGTTTCTTATTGGTAGTCATAATTCATTAGCAAATTCGAACGATGTTGTACTAACCCAGAGCTTTGCCAGGAAGATTTTTGGCAATGAAGATCCGGTCGGTAAAACGCTGTTGGCTGAATATGAAAAACCGCTGGTTGTAAGTGGAGTTGTAAAAGACTTTCCAGCTTATTCAAGCATCAGGGGAGATTTTTTCACAAATTCGAAAATTAAAATCAAATATGAAGGCTGGAGCGATGGAATGGGAAACGAGGTGAATTATTTCAGAATGTTCATACTTGTTAAAAGTGAAGAAAGTATTTCGGGACTGGAAGAACTATTAACAAGGGATATAACCTCCGTTCAATATAAAACTGGTTATTTAATTGAAAAAATACTCCTGATCCCTTTCATTAAATCATATTTTACACAGGGTATAAACGGGAGCCAGACCCAACATGCTAACCTTAAGTTAATCAGGTTGTTTTCAGTTATCAGTTCGATCATCATCCTGTTAGCTGTATTCAATTACATAAATTTGACCACAGCAAGTCATACAGACAGGTTTAAGGAAATTGGAATAAAAAAGTCAATCGGGGCAGGCAGGTCACAAATTTTTGAACAATTCATGTTCGAATCCTTTCTTATTTGTTTTATCTCTTTCTTATTAGCCCTGTTACTATCCTCATTCTGGGTTCCGTTTTTTGAGAGATTCCTTGGGAGTAAAATTAATTTGACCATCTTATACAAGCCTTTCTGGTTAATGTGGCTGGTTTTTGGTGTGTTCGTAATATCGATTTTATCAGCTATTTATCCGGCCCTGTCAATTTCCAGGCTCAAGCCGATTTCCATTTTAATGAAGCGGGAAATATTAAAACATAATTCTTTCGGATTAAGGGCTGTTCTGAACATTATTCAGAATGCGGTTTCAATCTCTTTGATTATTGCCCTGATTGTTTTATCAAAACAGATTGAATATGTCAGGACAAAAGACTATGGATTCGACACGGATAGGTTACTAAGGGTGGATGTCCATTGGCGGCTGGCAGATAAAGCAGGAATTATCAGGGATAAATTATTATCTGATCCGTCAATTAAAAATGTATGTTTTTCGCACGGCTCCCCGGGTAGCATATATTCATATTCATCATGGGATGTATCTGATAAAGAACTCAGGATGAATGAGCTTAGTGTGGATTCAGCGTTTTTTGATGTATTCCGGATCCAGGTAATAAAGGGGAGGAATTTACTGCCATCCGATTTTAATAAAGTATGTTACATCAACGAAACAGCATTTAAGACATCAGGCTGGGATACGTTTGAAGGGGAAAAATATCACGGACAGGAAATAATTGGCATTGTTAAGGATTTTCATTTTGCCGATCTGCACAACCAGATCGCCCCATTAGCTGTACAGATAACATCAGAAATGGGGATCTCACATCTGACATTAAGGGTTTCTCCCGAAAATATTCCCCGGACAATCAGATCGTTGACCGAAACATGGAAAGAGGTTTGTCCGGGGCACGAATTAAAATACCAGTTTTATGACGAATGGTTAGACTCAATGTATAAAAACGAAGAAAGACTTGCAGCAGCCATCCGCCTTTTTGCAATCCTGGCAATCATGATTTCCTGTCTCGGTATTATGGGTCTGGCAGATTTTTCCATCAGAAAAAGGATCAAAGAGATCGGCATCCGTAAAGTCAACGGTGCCAGGGTTTCTGAAGTAATGGTTTTACTAAACATAGATTTCATGAAATGGTCGGTGATTGCATTTGTCATAGCCACACCGGTTGCCTGGTATATAATGAATTTATGGCTGGAGAATTTTGCTTATAAAACCAGCTTAAGCTGGTGGATCTTTGTACTGGCGGGTTTTATGGCAATGGTGATTGCATTACTAACGGTAACCTGGCAGAGTTGGAAGGAAGCAACGAGGAATCCGGTAGAGGCATTAAGATATGAATAAAACACCCCCAACCCCCCAGGGGGGGCTTTTGAATTATTTATTAGATCTAACGATGGAAGAAATTGAAAAGGCTATGTATTTCGGTGCGAAACCTGAAACTTTCGAAGCTGCCAGAATTCTCAGGAAAAATATGACGCTAAGTGAAAAGCTTCTTTGGGAAAAACTAAAGCTTAAACAAATTTGTGGTGTAAGATTTCGCAGGCAGCATCCGATTGATTTTTTTATTGTTGATTTCTACTGTCATGAGGCAAGATTAGTAGTAGAAATTGATGGGGAAATTCATAATCAGCGGAGAGAATATGATGATGGCCGATCAGCAGAAATGGAGAAGTATTTTATTAAGGTTATCCGGTTTACAAATTCAGAAGTTGAAAGCAACATAGAATGGGTTATCAACAAAATAGAAGATGAGACAAGGAGCAGAATTCAAAGTCCCCCTTGGGGGATTTAGGGGTAGCTTCCTGGCAGAGCTCCAGGGCTGCAACGAGGAACCCGGTCGAGGCGTTGAGGTATGAATAGTAACTTACCCCCAAACCCCCCAAGGGGGGCTTTAAAATTATGGCTAAAGAATTGAAAATGAGTTTGCCAGCAGGATTAAAAGTCCCCCATGGGGGATTTAGGGGTGATTTCATCTGGCAGAGCTCCAGGGCTGCAACGAGGAACCCGGTCGAGGCGTTGAGGTATGAATAGTAACTTACCCCCAACCCCCCAAGGGGGGCTTTAAAAATATGGATAAAGAATTGAAAATGAAGTTGCCAGCAGGATTAAAAGTCCCCCATGGGGGATTTAGGGGTGGTTTCATCTGGCAGAGCTCCAGGGCAGCAACAAGGAACCCGGTCGAGGCATTAAGATATGAATAGTTAATAATTTTCGAACTCAGAAAAATGAAAGGACAGTACCTGTTAATAGCAATACGAAGGATATCAAGAAATTATAAATCGAACTTACTAATTTTTGCTGGACTGGTAATCGGATTGACCAGTTGCCTGATAATTTATACAAAAGTCAAATATGAATTAAGCTTTGACAACTCTCATTCAGAGAGCAGGAATATTTACAGGGTTGTAAGAGTTACATCAGGGCTGGAATATACTGAAGGAGGGCTGGAGTATCGTACGGGAGTATATTTTCCCTTTCCTGCAGAAATAAAGAGAAATATACCGGAATTGAAGAATGTTGCAGCTATGTTTTATTTGTACGGGGCAAAAATAAACATCCCTTCCCAGGATAGTACAAATGAAAAATCTTTTGTTCTCGATAAAGGAATCGTTTTCACGGAACCATCGTTCTTTGAGATCTTCAATTATGGGAAGAAAGGGATTAAATGGCTGAATGGCCGGGGGAAGCAGGTTCTGGAAAAACCATTTACTGCTATAATCACAATAGAAACAGCCGGGAAACTGTTTCTGAATCAGGATCCTGTTGGAAGAGATATTAATGTTTTTGGAACAAAATTCACAGTTGAAGGGGTAATTGAAGATCTTCCGGAAAACAGCGATTTCCCCTTTAAGGTCTTTTTATCGCTTACGACTTTTTATGAAAAGATAAGTCCGGGTTCACTTACTGATTGGGGCTCCCTGTCAGATAACTATCAGTGTTATGTCGTCCTGAACAAAACTGATAAAGTTGCGTCGGTTGAGCAGAAATTCAAAGATGTCTACACTCTGCATGCTTATGAGGATTTTGCCGAGCGACGCCGGTTTAAGCTTCAGCCTCTTGCACAGATGCACAGAGAAGCAAAATTCGGGAATTATAATAACAGAACAGTCAGCAGTGGCCTGATCCTGGCAATATCGCTTATCGGTGGTTTTATTTTTACTATTGCCTGTTTCAATTACAGCAACTTCTTTTTAGCTGAAACATTCAAACAGAGAAAGCAAATTGCGTTAAGGCTGATCATGGGAAGCAGGCTTGTATCAATCTTCCTCCAGTTTTTAACTGAATCCCTGCTGGTCAATTTTTGTGCGCTTCTGTTCAGTTTGCAACTGACCTTGCCAATTATCAAAAACTTCTATTCCTTTATTGATATTCCCAAAGGGTTTATACCTGAAGTCAATATAAATGCTCTCCTTTTCATCCTGATACTGCTGTTTGCCGGTGGTGTTTTTTCTGTCATCTTTTCAATTTTCAACCTTAAGCTGAAATCTTTATCTGCTCTGTTAAAGAAATGCGATTCAGGCAGCTCAGGAAAAGAGAACAACTTTGGAAAAGGGAGCGTCATACTTCAGTTTGTTGTGGCGCAGACAGTAATCATAGCTACACTTATCATCATCAAACAAATCCATTTCATCAATCATACTGATCTCGGCTATAATACAGAAAATACTGTTATTGCGACTCTACCTGAAAATTCAAAGTTAAAACTCCCGGCACTAAAAGGTGAATTGTTGAATATTGCCGGTGTGGAAGAGGTAAGTTTCAGTTCTGTCACGCCGGCAGAATCACGCTCATGGAGTGGCATTGTGTTATATAAGTACAACGAAAGAAAGCAACTAGACGCTGAAATAAAATCTGTTGACACAACTTTTCTGAAAATGTACTCTTTCACGCTCCTGGCCGGAAATAATTTTTCATCGAAGGATACTGTTACAAGTATTATTGTAAACAGGGAATTTCTCCTTGAATCAGGATTCACAACTGCCGATGAGTTACTTGGTGTTAAAATTGAAGGAGAAAGAAACAACGGGATATATATAAAAGGTGTAGTGAACGACTTCCATTCAGGCTCATTGCATGAAGAGATTAGACCTTGCGTTTTTGTTAATAATCCCGGGGCTTACAGGATTGTGAACATCAGACTAGCTTCTTCAGGAATTAAGAAGGGAAACATATCGGGAGCTTTACCTGGTGATATTGAAAAGGTAAATAATGTGTGGAAGAATATTTTTCCTGATCAGCCTTTAGATTATTCTTTTCTGAGCGACATAATAGCAAATTATTACAGATCAGAATACAAAGCTCTGAATCTCTTTCTGTTATTTGCTTCAATCACAATATTTTTATGTGTTCTCGGGATCCTTGGATTATCCTTAAGCATGAATGAGAGAAGGACTAAAGAAATAGGTCTCCGGAAGGTTAACGGGGCAACAGTTTCAGAGGTGATTGTTCTGCTCAATATAGATTTCGTAAAATGGATAGCAATTGCTTTTGTTCTTGCAGCACCTGTTGCCTGGTATGCAATGCACAGATGGTTGCAAAATTTTGCTTATAAAACGGAAATCAGCTGGTGGGTATTCGCGTTATCCGGCATTATTGCACTTGTTATTGCCCTTCTGACCGTGAGCCTGCAGAGCTGGCGTGCGGCAACAAGGAACCCAGTGGAGGCACTAAGGTATGAATAGCTAAATCTGATTTACAAACCATATTAAAAATAACAATCTTTATAAATATGATAAATAATTTTTTCAAAACAGCTTTAAGGTTTCTGTGGAGAAACAAATCCTTTACAATACTTAATTACCTCTGCCTTACATTTGGCCTTACCTGTTCCATTGTCGCAATGCTTAATGTAAAAAGGGCTTTTAACTATGACAGGTTTCACAGAAACTATAACAGGATATACGAAGTTGATGCCAATGTTACTTATTTTAATAATGACCGTTTCCCAAAGGAGATGCTCTCAGCTTCGCTTCCGAATCTGTTAACAGCAAGCGTACCTGAGATTGAATCAATTTCGCGAATGTCCAACGTTAACAAGAACTTATCTGCAGGCGATGTTACATTTTCCGAAAGTGGTATCTATGCTGATACAAGTTTTCTTTCAGTTTTTACTTTCCCGGTCAGCCGGGGTTCATTACACACTTCCCTTACAGGCAATAATTCAATCGTATTAACCGAGATGACAGCTTTAAAGTTCTTTAAGACTGTCGATTGCGTTGGAAGTCAGATGTATGTAAAGAAAGACACCCTGTCGGAAGCTTTTACTGTAAGTGCAGTAGTAAAAGACATTCCGTCACTCTCATCAGTTCAATTCAGTTTTATTATCCCGTTTTCCAGATTCCTCGCAACTGACAGCCACGCACTTGATGCCGGTTCATCCGTATGCCAGGTATGGACTCTGTTATATCAGGGCACAGACGCTAAAAAGGTAAATGAGAAAATAAAAAACCTTATAAAAGATCAGGAAAGCACCCTTAACCAGGAATTATTCTTCTTCCCTTTAAAAGAAAAGATTCTTTACTCTTATTCAGCAGGAAGAAGAGTGTGGAGGGAAATGCAGTACATTGTTATCATTGCCTGTATCGGTTTTGCAATCCTTCTGATAGCCTGTTTTAATTTTATTAATCTTTCGATTGCACTGAATATTAAGCGGTACAGGGAAGCGGGTCTACGAAAGGTTGCCGGGGCTGGTAACTGGTCAGTAATAACCCAGCATCTCGGCGAAACAACTATTATTACCCTCTTGAGCCTGTTAACTTCACTCGATCTTGTTAAAGTTGTACTTAAAGTTCTGAACAGCACTTTTAACAGTGATGTACAATTCGATTTCAGTGATTTTAGTATAATTATGATGTTCACCTGCATAACTCTTTTCACTGCCATTGCCTCAGGTCTTCTGCCCGCACTTTTCCTGTCACGGTCAAAACCAATAGATGTTCTCAGGAATGAAATAAACACTGGCCAGAGTTTTTCACTTTTCCGGCAAAGCCTGATTGTATTTCAGTTTACAATTCCCATTGTGCTGATTATTTGTATGATGATTGTGAGAGCCCAGGACAGGTTCTACAGAAACTATGATCTTGGTTTCAACAAAGACAAATTGCTTGTGATCCTTGGGACCAGGGATATTGAATCCCGTTCAGAGAATGTCAGGAACGACCTTCTTTCGGTCCCGGGGATCGAATCAGTGAGTTTCTCAAGCTGTATCCCGGCACGAGGAACCAGGGTCACAAATGAAATAGAATGGGAGGGAAAGAATCCTGAACAGAAGCTGCATTTCTGGTGTATCGACACCGACTATGATTACCCGGCTACTGTAAATATGAAGATCAGGGAAGGCAGATATTTTGACAGGTCTTTTCTGGCTGATTCAGCCTGTTTTGTTATCAATGATGTTGCTGCCGGTGTCATGGATTATGAAAACCCGATCGGCAGGTCGATTACAGTCGAAGGCAGGAAAGGAAAAATTATCGGCATTTTCAGCGATTTTCATTCACTCGATCTTGCAGGTCCCTATACTCCCACGATTATCTCACTGTCAGGAGAAGGGAAGAGTAATCTGCTTATCAGCCTGGGTGAAGGCAATCAGTCTGAGATAATAAGTAAAACAAGAGAGGTGCTTGCAGTTTATGCGCCCGATAAACCATTTCAGGTAAATTTCTACAGCGATCTTTTGAAACGTACTGAACTTACAACAGTTTCATATCTCGTAGGACTGGCTTTTTTTATATCAATAATTCTTGCCTGCCTTGGATTATCGGGTCTTGCTTCTTTTACTGCAGCCAGCAGAACAAAAGAGATCGGGATAAGAAAAATAAATGGCGCAACGGTAGTTTCCATTGTCAGGCTTTTGGGGATGAAGTATCTAAAATGGCTCCTGATCGCTTCGGTCATTTCCATACCCCTGGCTTATATCATCGGAACACTATTTCTGGCAAGGTTTAATTTCAGGACGGCTATACCATACCAGGCTTTCCTGGCTGGCCCGGTCATAGCCTCGTCTATTGCTTTGCTGGCTGTTTGCTGGCAAAGCTGGAGGGCAGCAACAAAGAACCCTGTGGAGGCGCTCAGGTATGAATGATTTGTTGACTATAATAATTTAAATGAAATTATTACTTTGCAGAACTGAAATCCGATAAATGATTATCCGATTCTTTAGGACTGAAACCTCAATTAACAATACGCAATAGATCCCGGGAATATTCTTCATGTTTAGAATTCATTTTTTATCTGCTGTCCGTACCCTGCTGAAGAACAAGGGTGTTAATTTTATCAATGTCTGCGGACTTACCGTGGGTTTGACCGCATTTTTGTTAATAGTTCATTACCTGGTATATGAGGTCTCATTTGATTCATTTTTCCCTGAATCAAAAAACATATACCGTATAAATATGGATATTAAAAACGGAAGTGATAATTTCTATCATGGAGCTAAGACTTCGAGAGGTATCTATTTCTCCTGCAGGGATGGCATACCGGGAGTAAAAGAATACGGAGATGCCTACTATGAAAGCTGCCTTATGAGATATAAGGAAGCACAGCTCGCAGAACAGAGAGTTCTATGGGTCGATGCAGGATTTGAAAAAATATTTCCTTTCAAAATGTTAAGCGGAAATATTGATTTTGCACGACCGCTTACGGGGATAATAGCCAGGTCAAAAGTTCAAAGCCTGTTTGGCAATGAAGATCCGGTGGGAAAGATAATGAGTGTTAACGAAGGTATGACAATAGAGATTACCGGGGTCTATTCTGACCTTCCTTCAAATACTCACCTTACAGCAGATTACTTTGTCTCAATCCCTACATGGGAGCATTATGGTTACATCTCAAGAGGGCCCAGCTGGCGTTATAACGGTTATTGGAATTATATTAAAGTTGAACAGGGCACCGATATCCACAAACTTGAGGAAAACCTTAGTAATATAGTCAATCAGAATACTTTCCGTGATAACGACCTCAGGAAAGCCGCAATATTCTTACAACCGTTAAAGGACCTTCACTTTATGCGCGGACTCGAAGGAGAACTGGGAGCACAAACTAGCCAGAGGTCGCTGTTCTTCCTTTTAGTAATCTCTCTGTTGACAATTGCAATTGCCTGGATAAATTATGTGAGCCTTTCAACCGCATTATCAGCAAAAAGAGTAAATGAAATTGGTATGCGTAAATTGATAGGAGCATCCGGTTTTCACATCTGGATTCAATCTTTTATTGAAACAGTTATCCTGAACTTTATAGCACTGCTTATTTCTTTTATCCTGTACAGGGCGCTGCTTGTAACATTTGCCGGGAACTTTGATATACCGCTGAAGCAGGCAGTCATTCAGGTAAAATATATTTATTGGGCTTTGTCCGGAATAACAGTGGCAGGTATTTTCCTCTCGAGCATTTATAATACCATGACACTTGCCAGATTAAACCCTTTTACCGGTAAAAGAACAGTTGTCCGTAAACGAAATTTCCAGAAAGGCATGGTTGTTTTACAAATGACTCTGTCAATTATTTTTCTAAGCATCACGCTTGTGGTTTACAAACAGATATACTTCATGAAGCATGCAGAGACAGGGATGAACCTTAAACAAGTTATTACTATCAATGGTCCGGCATCTTTAAACGGGGATACAACAAGACTTACAAAATACAGAGCTTTCAGGGAACAGCTACTTCAATATCCTGAATTCAAGTCAATGACTGCCAATTATTTTACCTCCGGGCAAGCCCCTATGTATGGCACTGTTGAATTTATAAGGAGAGAGGCAGGCATCCATCCGCGTTCAACGTTTTTCCAGAATAATGCCGATGACGGACTTATCGAAACCTTTGGACTGAAACTTCTTGCTGGTCGTAATTTTTCACCTGTTTATTCCCTCAACAGACGCAAACTACTTGTTAATGAGCGCGGTATTAAAGAATTGGGATATATGGTCCCGGAGGAAGCTGTTGGCAGTTTTATCCAAAGGGTGGGAAGAGATACCATCCCTTATGAGATTATTGGTGTTCTGGCTGATTTTAACAATGAGAGTCTTCACAAGCCTGTTTACCCGATGGTATTTAATAATGTTCATCCGTCTGTATTTGGATATTATTCAGTAAGACTTAATACTCCTGAAATGGGTAAGGCTATCATTAAAATGAATTCAATATGGAAGGAGCTATATCCTGCAGATCCGATGTACTATGTTTTTGCTGATGAATTCTATCTGCTTCAGTATAAATCAGAGGAAAGGTTCGGCAAGTTTTATTCTTTGCTGGGTATCCTTTCAATATTTATTACCTGTCTGGGTTTGTATGGTCTTTTTATTTTCTATATTAACCAGAAGAGAAACGAGATAAGCATACGAAAAATAAACGGGGCAAGTATTTTTGTATTGTTAGAAATGCTGAATGCCCAGTTTATAAAGTGGCTGACGATAGCTTTTATTATTGGGGTGCCGGTTGCATGGTACACGATGCATAGGTGGCTGGAAAATTTTGCATATAAAACAGAACTCAACTGGTGGATATTCATTTTTGCGGGGTTGATTGTATTATGCCTGGCGTTTCTTACTGTAAGCTGGCAGAGCTGGAAGGCAGCAACAAGGAATCCGGTTGAGGCTTTGCGTTATGAATAATTCTTATCTTAGCTGAATAAGATTATTCTTTTCTGAATAAATCAGCTATGTTTAAAATCCATTTCTTATCTGCACTGCGGACCCTCCTGAAAAACCGCGAAATAGCTATTATAAATGTATGTGGCCTGACAATGGGGTTGACTGCATTTTTGTTTATTATTCATTACCTTTTTTATGAGGTATCATTTGACTCTTTTTTTCCTGATTCGTCTTCAATATATCGTATAAACTCAGATATTAAAACAGGAGATGAGATCTTTTATCATGGTGCAAAAACTTCAAGGGGATTATATTTTGCGCTTAAAAAAGATGTGCCGGGAATTGAAGCCAATGGAGATGCCTATTTCGAATCATGTCTGATCAGGTATGAAGAGAAACAACTTGGTCAGCAACGGGTACTGTGGGTAGACGATGGATTTGAAAGGGTTTTCCGATTTCAGTTTATTAAAGGAACTGCTGACTTTACAAGACCTTTAACCGGTATAATAGCCCAGTCGAAAGTGGCGGGGTTGTTTGGCAATGCTGACCCGGTAGGAAAGATAATGAAAGTCAACGAAGGTATGCCGGTCGAGATCACAGGTGTATTTAAGGATATACCATCAAATACACATCTGACCGGCGATTATTTTGTTTCCATAAAAACATGGGAACATTACAATTGGATAAGCAGAGATCCTGACTGGAATTCCAATAGTTACTGGAATTATATCAAACTAAGTCCCGGCGTTGATTTGAAAATCATGGAAGAAACTCTCACTGATCTGGTTAATACCAATACACGCCGGAGAGTGACCGAGCGCACCGCAAAAATGTTTCTCCAGCCTTTATCCGATCTGCATTATATGCGCGGGCTTGAGGGTGAGATGGGTTCACAGACTAATCAGAAATCATTGGTTTTCCTTTTTATCATTGCCCTGACGACCATTCTAATTGCATGGATCAATTATGTAAACCTTTCTACTGCATTGGCTTCCAAACGTTCAGACGAGATAGGCATGCGAAAACTTATTGGAGCTACCGGATTTCATATCTGGCTGCAATCTTTGATTGAGACAATGATCCTGACCTTTATTGTTGTCTTATTCTCAATCATATTATACCGTGTTTTACTTAATCAATTTGCAAATTACTTCGAAATTCCTTTATCCGGAGCAGTGTTCCCGGTCAGATACATTTTCTGGTCACTTCTCACCGTAACATTTTCAGGTATCATTTTTTCGAGCATTTATAATACTCTGACCCTTGCAGGATTGAATCCTTTCAGCGGTAAAAAAGCTGTGAAACAGAACCGGAGCTTTCAAATGGGAATGGTAATTGCCCAGATGGCGCTTTCTGTCATATTCATAAGCATAACAATGATCGTTTTTAAACAGATTATTTTCATGAAAAAGGCAGATAAGGGAATCAATCTGAAACAGGTAATTACCCTGAATGCCCCTGCTTCGCTCAACTCTGATACTACCAGACGTACAAAATATCTGTCATTCAGAAGAGATCTGCTTCAGGAGCCAATATTTAAAGCAGTAACAGTAAATGCTTTTACACCAGGTCAGGCTCCAAGATATGGTTATGTTGAATATGTGAGGCCTGATGCCGGAATTCGCCCCAATTCACAGTTCTTCGAGAATAACGGTGATGACGGACTGATTGAAACCTTCCAGCTTAATCTTCTTGCCGGACGTAATTTCACTTCCAATCCTTCAGATAACAGGCGAAAAGTAATATTAAATGAAAGCAGTATAAAAGAATTGGGATTCAGCAGCCCTGATGATGCAATCGGGAAAAATATATACCGGGCCAACAGAGACACAATTCCGATAGAAATAATTGGCGTGGTGGCCGATTTCCATAACGAAGGCTTGCAAAAGCCGATATATCCGATGATATATAACAATGGGTATCCTTTCGAATTTGGTTATTATTCTGTGAGGTTAAATACGAATGATAACATCAAAGCTTTGGAAAGACTTCAGGTTATCTGGGCAAGCCATTACCCATCTGATCCGATGGACTATTATTTTGCAGATGAGTTTTTCTTCAGACAGTACCAGTCGGAAACCAGGTTCGGTAATTTTTATATATCACTGACAATACTTTCTATTACAATAGCCTGCCTTGGATTATATGGCCTGATTGTATTCTATCTTAACAGGAAAGGGAAAGAGATTGGCCTGAGAAAAATAAATGGTGCCAGGGAAGTTGAAATACTGATAATGCTTAATAGGAACATCACAAGATGGGTTGCAACTGCATTTGTTATCGCCCTGCCTGTTTCATATTTTGTTATGCAGAAATGGCTTCAGAATTTTGCCTACAAAACAGATCTCAGCTGGTGGATATTTGCACTGGCAGGCCTTATGGTACTGGGAATAGCATTACTTACAGTCAGCTGGCAGGCCTGGCGGGCTGCAACAAAAAATCCGGTAGGAGCTCTCCGATACGAGTAAAATTCTCCGGGAAGCCAAATTCTAATATTAAAAATTCGCAGATACGGACTATTCCTGCCCGGATGCAAGAAAGCTTTCAACCCTGCTCACCATATTCTTTGATCCTGCATAAAACGTCGAGCGTTGATGGATCGCCTGCGGAATTAATTCCAGGATCCGGTCCTTGCCGTTGGAGGCTGTCCCTCCTGCCTGTTCTGCAATGAAAGCCATGGGATTGCATTCGTACACCAGCCTGAGCTTCCCTGCCGGTGCATTTGCATTCTGAGGGTACAGAAATATACCTCCCTTAAGAAGATTCCTGTGAAAATCAGAGGCAAGTGATCCTATATATCTTGAGGCATAAGGCCTGCCTGTCGTAATATCCATTTCCTGGCAATATTTTATATACTTCTTGATACCTGCCGGGAACTTGACATAATTGCCTTCATTGATGGAATAAATGTGCCCATCTTCCGGAGTTTTGATGCAAGGATGGGACAGACAGAACTCGCCTATCGACGGGTCAAGTGTAAATCCATTGACACCGTTGCCCGTAGAATAGACAAGCATTGTCGATGACCCATAGACTACATAACCTGCAGCAACCTGCATGGTACCCTGCTGAAGAAAATCCCCGCCGGAGACTTTCTCACCTCTTGGCGTTGCTCTCCGGTAAATAGAGAAGATAGATCCTACAGATACATTGGTGTCCAGGTTTGAAGAACCATCAAGAGGATCCATGCATACAATATATTTCCCCTTTCTTGCAAATTTCTCCATAAAAACAATTTCATTCTGATTCTCCTCCGTCGCCATCCCGCAGCATTCCCCGCTTGCCAGAAGAGCACTGATAAATGTCTGATCAGCAAATACATCCAGCTTCTGCTGTGTCTCACCCTGTACATTCACAATTCCTGAACGTCCAAGTATATCAACGAGTCCGGCCTTATTGATCTTCTTGTTTACAATTTTTGCGGCAGTGCCGATATGATTCAGAAGATTGGAAAGCTCTCCCTTTGCATAAGGGAAATCTTTCTGGCGCATGAGCACAAAATCATTAAGCGTGGTAATCCTGTAGGTATTCATTTTATTACAATTGTTTTATCAGGTTGTTCAACAATTCATCTCTGAATATATAAACAGGTAATCTCATAAAGTTACGCTGAATTACCCCATGTTACTCCGTGGCTAATTGGTTTTTCCTTCTGAAATTCTAATTTTATGTCAAATTCTGATTTATGAAAGTATACAAGTTCGGAGGAGCTTCCGTAAAGGATGCGGCAGGAATTAAAAACCTTGCCAGGATTGTTTTGGAGGAGAAAGGAAATCTTGTCGTCGTGGTATCTGCCTTTGGCAAGACAACCAATGCACTTGAAAAGGTACTGAAGCTTTGGCTTGCCGGCGATAAAGAATATAAGGAGTACCTTGAAAATATTTACAGCTATCATTCCGGTGTGGCTGAAGAACTTTTCCCGGAAAATAATTCTGCCTTGATAAGGATTGACAGTTCATTTGCATGTCTCAAAGAATGTCTTGGGTCGGATCGGGAAAATGATTATGATTTTGAATATGACCAGGTTGTTTCTTATGGAGAGATATGGTCCACAATCATAGTTGCTGAATTCCTTTTAATGTCGGGCCTCAAAGCAGAATGGGTTGACATTAGGGAAAATCTCATTACAGACGACAGGTTCAGGGATGCCAATATTTTATGGAATGAGAGCGCCCGGCGGATAAGCAGGGTGTTTAACTATAATCTGTCTTCCTGCTATGTAACACAGGGTTTCATTGGAGGAACGGTTACAGGACAGACTACCACCCTGGGGAGGGAAGGTTCGGATTATACTGCCGCTATACTGGCAAATATACTTGATGCTGAGTGTGTTGTGGTGTGGAAAGATGTGCCCGGAATTCTTAATGCCGATCCCAAATGGATGCCCGATGCATGCAAACTTGATGAAATCTCATATAGGGAAGCAGTGGAGATGACTTTCTCGGGGGCAAAGATCATCCACCCTAAAACGATTAAACCTCTTCATAATAAAAACATACCCCTTCATGTAAGGTCATTCCTTTCTCCCGGGGAATCAGGAACCATAGTCAAAGCTGATGCTGAACTGAAAAAGGTCATGCCGGTATTTGTCAGGAAAGAAAACCAGTTGCTTATCTCAATTCTTCCAAAAGATTTTTCATTTGTTATGGGTGATAATCTTGGCAGGATCTTTCATACTTTCAAGCTTCATGGGATAAGAGTTAACCTTGTCGAGGCAAGTGCCGTAAGCATCGATGTTTGTGTTGATGATGAAAGATCAAAGATCGAATCGCTTCTTTCCGACCTCAAAACCGATTATTCGGCATATTATAATGAGAATGTCGAAATGCTTTCAGTAAGGCATTATGATACAGAAGCTTTAGAAAAAGTTTCTGCAGGAAGAGAAATCCTCGTTGTTCAACGAACCAGGAGTACGATAAGGTATGTGGTGAGAGCAATTGGATAAAAACCACCCCGGCCCTGCTGTCGCAGTGCCAGGGGGTGTTGAAAAAGTCGTGGAAATTGTGATCTTCCCTTTGTGTTCCTTTGTGATGTACTTTGTGATCCTTTGTGTTTCAATATCTTAGAATTAAACACGAAGGGCACAAAGGTTTGCACTAAGGCACACAAAGAACTTTTTCTACAGCCCCAAAGTATTGAATTATACTTATTTAACTTTCTCCTCCTCCCGAAGGAGGAGTACCCCTGACGGTACCGTCAGGGGGGAGGTGGTGAAAAAATAAAAGTGTTGAAAGTGTTGTGAAAAATCAAAAATATAATCACCTGTCAAATCTCAATCTCTGCCCCCTGTAATCTTCATTAAAAACCCCGTTGTCATAGACTAATGTACCATTTACAAAAGTCTTGATAACCCTCGAAGTGAACATGGTTCCCTCAAAAGGAGACCAGCCGCATTTATAAAAAATATTGTCTTTTGAAACCACCCAGGGGTAATCCGGATTGATAAGGCAAAGATCTGCGTTATAGCCTTCCCTTAAGAATCCGCGTCTTCTTATATTATATAGTATAGCCGGATTATGGCACATTTTTTCCACGATCTTTTCAATGCTCAGAACTTTTCTGTGCCAGAGTTCCAGCATAGCTGCCAGCGTGTGCTGCACCAGGGGTCCGCCTGAGGGAGATTTAAAATAGCTGTTCGCTTTTTCTTCCTCAGTGTGCGGGGCATGATCAGTTGCTACTATATCAATGTGATTGTCATTCACCCCTTTAAGAAGTGATTCCCTGTCGTATACCGTTTTAATGGCCGGATTCCATTTTATTCTGGACCCCAGTGTGCTATAATAAGAATCATCGAACCATAAATGATGTACACACACTTCAGCAGTTATCCGCTTTTGTTCAAGCGGCAACTCGTTTGAAAAAAGCTTCATCTCATCAGCTGTAGAAAGATGAAGTATATGAAGTCGGGTATTGAATTCTTTTGCAAGCCTCACGGCAAACGATGATGACCTGAAACAGGCTTCACGGCTTCTTATCGCAGAGTGAAGGCTGAAATCGATTTCCTCCCCGTATTTCGCCCTGTAAAATTCGGTGTTCTTCCTGATTATCTGTTCATCTTCGCAATGAACCGTCACCGGCATTGCTGCCCTTTTGAAAAGGGCCCGGAGGGACGCTTCCCTGTCAACCAGCATATTTCCTGTGGATGATCCCATAAAGACTTTTACCCCGCATACCTCGGCTGGATCAGCCTTCATGATTTCATCAAGGTTGGTGTTAGTGGCGCCAATATAAAATGAGTAATTAACAAGGGATTTTTCAGATCCCAGAATGAATTTTTCCTTCAGGGCGTCAATAGTTATAGTCTGTGGCACAGTATTCGGCATATCCATGAATGATGTAATGCCGCCTGCCGCTGCTGCACGTGACTCGCTTAAAATGTCACCTTTCCATGTAAGTCCCGGTTCCCTGAAGTGTACCTGGTCGTCGATAATACCCGGTATCAGGAGTAGCCCCGATGCATCAACAGATTTTGTATCGGGAGGAGCATTTATCTGACCCGGGGAACCAATTGCTGATATAAGCTCATCTTTAATAAGGAGGTCACCTTTAAAAGATAAGCCTTCATTTACGATTGTAGCATTTTTTATTAAGCAGTAAGACATTATGCCAATGCGCCTTTGGGCCCTTGTGCTGTATAATTATTTCTCCTGTACTTTATAAATATGCTCCTTATTTTCATCCTGAGCACACCCCAAAGAGCTTCGCTGAAGATACCTCCGGTCATTTTTGAAGATCCCAGTTTCCGGTCTGTGAAAATTATAGGGATCTCAATTATTTTGTAACCTAATTTCCAGGCTACATATTTCATCTCAATCTGGAAACAGTATCCCCGTGATTTTATCTGTTCCGGTTTAATATTTTCAAGAACCTCTTTTTTATAACAGATAAAACCCGCAGTAGTGTCCATAATCCTCATCCCTGATATGATTCTGACATAGATTGATGCGAAATACGACATCAGTACCCTTGACAGGGGCCAGTTGACTACATTGACGCCGCTGATATATCGTGATCCTATAGCAACATCTGCACCTTCATTATGGCAGGTCCGGTATAGTCTCGGCAGGTCGCGCGGGTCGTGAGAAAAATCTGCATCCATCTCATATATATAGTCAAAGTTATTCTGAAGCGCCCATTTAAAACCCTCAATATATGCCGTGCCGAGTCCAAGTTTACCTTTTCTTTCAATGAGATGAAGACTGGCATTTGATTTCTGGAGATCCTTAACAATATCCTGAGTTCCATCAGGGGAATTATCGTCGATTATGAGAATATCGAAAGCGACGGACAGCGAAAATATAGCCTTGATTACAGACTCAATGTTTTCCTTCTCCTTATATGTTGGTATAATAACTATATTTGACATTGCGTCAATATTATTGCGAAAATAAGGAAATTCATTTAATAGTAACGTATTTCTTAATAAAAGAACTAATTACAGCGGTGAAAAGACCAGCTCTGACAATTGTTTTGTTTTTCTGCGCGATAGTAACGGGTATATCACAGGCAGTATACTGGAATGCAGGTCTCTATTCCTTCTTTGATAATATTGAATTCGGAAATTCACCGGTTAAGATCCCTCAGACAATGTCAGGTGTACAGTTTCTACCCAATGTTGTGATAATGAGAGATTCAATTCATAAAATAAATTTTGGTATTAACCTGTTGCATGAATTCGGCAGTGAGAAAGCTATAGATGAATTATATCCGGCAGCATATTATGAGTATAATAAAAAACCGTTCAGGTTTTTGATGGGGGCATTTCCCCGTGCGGGAGTGCTGGACCGGTATCCGCGAGTTTTTTTCCAGGATTCAGTTTATTATTACCGGCCGAACATAAACGGGATATTATGGGAAATATATAATTCAGGTAATTTTTTCAATATCTGGCTTGACTGGACAGGCAGGCAATCTGAGACTGTGAATGAAGCTTTTTTTACCGGCATCAGCAGCAGGTATAATATTGGATCATTTTATTTAAGGCACTTCAGCTATATGTTTCATTTTGCCGGGAAGAAGAATCCTATTGCAGGAGAAGCTCTTCATGATAATCTGCTTTCCCTGACCTCCGCGGGGATTGACCTTTCACGCCGTACAATTTTTGACAGGCTTGAGTTAAATATAGGATGGCTGGCCGGGGCGGAACGGCAAAGAACCGATAATGCAGAGTGGATATTTAAATCAGGTTTTCTTGCAGAAGCCAGAGCCGAATATAAATTTATTGGATTGTTTAACAGCTTTTACAGTGGGTCGCGGCTCATGACCTTTTACAATGGTCATGGTACCGAACTTTATTGGGGAGATCCGGCTTACCGGACAAATTTATATGACAGGACGGATCTCTATTTAAGATTAATTAATAGTGACCTGGTCGGTCTTGAGCTCACATATTCATTTCATTTTCTTGATCACAGGGTGTACCAGGAGCAGTTACTTAAAGTAAGGATAAATCTGGGCAGCCGCTGATATATTTGATAATTGTACGTAATTAAGGCATTTGAGAAGGATACAGGATTAAATAAGAATTTAATTTCAGATTTTTTTATTCCTTTACTTGTAAGAAAAAAATCAATTTATATCTTTGCACCCGCTTTATTATTATAATGTTCATTGATGTAGAAGTTCAAAGTTCAAAGTTCAAGCTTGCAAGCCGTAGCTTTAGCGAAGGCTTGCAAGGCTTGAACTTTGAACCTGAACCGAGGCGAAGCCGAGTTCGCCTAAGGCAAACCTGTAACTGAAAATAGTCCCGTAGCTCAGTTGGTTAGAGCGCTACACTGATAATGTAGAGGTCCCCGGTTCAACTCCGGGCGGGACTACTGCGTCCTCCGTAGCTTTAGCGTAGGAGGACTGATCCAAAGAAGCAGAAAGCGATAAAATCGGAATATCCGCCTTCGCTAAATCTTCGGCGGACAACGGGGGAATTAGCTCAGTTGGCCAGAGCACCTGCCTTGCACGCAGGGGGTCAAGGGTTCGACTCCCTTATTCTCCACAAGAAGATTTTGGATTACGGATTTTGGATTTCGGATTTCCTTTGAAATACTTGAAATTCAAAATCCGGAATCCGGAATCCGGAATCAAATAAGTTCTTTAAATTTTGAAATAAGCTGGCAAATAAATCGTAAGCGTTAATATTACTGATATACAGGGTTTAACGAACCGGTATGACATAAATCACAAAAATATTTTTATAATAAACAGAAATAAATTTGCGGGTAAAAATTAAATTCATACATTTGCACCCGCTTTTAGGCAAATAAGTTGGTTGAAGGGATAGAAGAGATAGAGTTCCGGCTGAAAGAAGAGTGAAGAAGAAAGAGGGGAAAGCGGCCGGAAAAAATATCTCGATTTTTTTTGTAAGGACGATAATAAAGATTAACTTTGACGTCCCAAAAGCAAAATAAGTTCTTGGAAGAAATTGAAAGAATAAAAAAAAGACCCTCCTGCGCCAAGGCTACGGAGGGCAAAGGTTCTTTGAAATTTTGAAGTAGCAACCAGGCGAGATATAAGATCTCGTCGAGATAACTTGTTAGTATTTTGAAAGAGACTTAGGATAGACTTCGTTAAGAGACAATAAGAATAAATTTTTACAATGAAGAGTTTGATCCTGGCTCAGGATGAACGCTAGCGGGAGGCTTAACACATGCAAGTCGAGGGGCAGCACGAGGTAGCAATACTTTGGTGGCGACCGGCGCACGGGTGAGTAACGCGTATGCAACCTACCCTGTACCGGGGGATAACCCGGAGAAATTCGGACTAATACCCCATAACGATATTTGAAGGCATCTTTAAATATTTAAAACCCCGGTGGTACGGGATGGGCATGCGTAACATTAGCTAGTTGGCAGGGTAATGGCCTACCAAGGCAGCGATGTTTAGGGGTCCTGAGAGGGTGATCCCCCACACTGGTACTGAGACACGGACCAGACTCCTACGGGAGGCAGCAGTGAGGAATATTGGTCAATGGGCGCAAGCCTGAACCAGCCATCCCGCGTGAAGGAAGAAGGCGCTATGCGTTGTAAACTTCTTTTCCAGGGGAAGAAAAACTCCGACGTGTCGGGGCTTGACAGTACTCTGGGAATAAGCATCGGCTAACTCCGTGCCAGCAGCCGCGGTAATACGGAGGATGCAAGCGTTATCCGGATTTATTGGGTTTAAAGGGTGCGTAGGCGGGATAATAAGTCAGTGGTGAAAACCTGCAGCTTAACTGTAGAATTGCCATTGATACTGTTATTCTTGAGTGTGGTCAAGGTAGGCGGAATGTGTAATGTAGCGGTGAAATGCTTAGATATTACACAGAACACCGATTGCGAAGGCAGCTTGCTGGGCCATTACTGACGCTGATGCACGAAAGCGTGGGGATCGAACAGGATTAGATACCCTGGTAGTCCACGCCGTAAACTATGATCACTCGCTGTTAGCGATACACTGTTAGCGGCTAAGCAAAAGCATTAAGTGATCCACCTGGGGAGTACGGCCGCAAGGCTGAAACTCAAAGGAATTGACGGGGGCCCGCACAAGCGGAGGAACATGTGGTTTAATTCGATGATACGCGAGGAACCTTACCTGGGCTTAAATGTAGAGTGCATTAGTGGGAAACCATTATTTTCTTCGGAACTCTCTGCAAGGTGCTGCATGGTTGTCGTCAGCTCGTGCCGTGAGGTGTCGGGTTAAGTCCCATAACGAGCGCAACCCTTATCGTTAGTTGCCAGCGGGTAATGCCGGGAACTCTAACGAAACTGCCGGTGTAAACCGTGAGGAAGGTGGGGATGACGTCAAATCAGCACGGCCCTTATGTCCAGGGCTACACACGTGTTACAATGGCCGGTACAGAGGGCAGCTACCTATTGATAGGATGCGAATCTCCAAAGCCGGTCTCAGTTCGGATCGGAGTCTGCAACTCGACTCCGTGAAGCTGGATTCGCTAGTAATCGCGCATCAGCCATGGCGCGGTGAATACGTTCCCGGGCCTTGTACACACCGCCCGTCAAGCCATGGAAGTTGGGGGTACCTGAAGTCCGTAACCGCAAGGAGCGGCCTAGGGTAAAACCAGTGACTGGGGCTAAGTCGTAACAAGGTAGCCGTACCGGAAGGTGCGGCTGGAACACCTCCTTTCTGGAGAAGGATATCCAAAATATCCTCGCCTGGTACTACTACTTCATTAATAATATTTTTGGGTTTACCCCTAAATCCCCCAAGGGGGACTTAAGACTCCCCCCTTGGGGGGCTGGGGGGTTAAGCCTGATAAAGTTCTTTGACATATTGGAAACAAAAAGTTAGTAAAATTTTGATTACTCAAGAAAGTTAATAAGAGCGTATGGTGAATGCCTAGGCTCTCAGAGGCGACGAAGGACGTGACAAGCTGCGATAAGCTGCGGGGAGGAGCAAATATCCATTACATCCGCAGATTTCCGAATGGGGCAACCCATGGTGCTGAAGGCACCATATCCCGTGCAAACGGGAAGCTAACCCGGAGAACTGAAACATCTTAGTACCCGGAGGAAAAGAAAACAATTTAGTGATTCCCCTAGTAGTGGCGATCGAACGGGGAACAGCCCAAACCGGTTCCGTTTCGGCGGAGTCGGGGTTGAAGGACCGCTGACATTATTATCAATATCAAATGGAAGATTTCTGGAAAGTTACATCATAGAAGGTGATAGTCCTGTACATGCAAGTATTGATAATATAAGTGGTATCCTGAGTAGATCGGGACACGTGAAATCCTGATTGAAACTGCGAGGACCATCTCGTAAGGCTAAATACTTCTGAGAGACCGATAGTGAACCAGTACCGTGAGGGAAAGGTGAAAAGCACCCCGAACAGGGGAGTGAAATAGTACCTGAAACCGTACGCTTACAACCTGTCGGAGTCCTACGACTTGTAGCGGGATGACGGCGTGCCTTTTGCATAATGAGCCTACGAGTTACACCTCACTAGCAAGGTTAAGACTTAAAGAGTTGGAGCCGAAGCGAAAGCGAGTCTGAATAGGGCGTATAGTTAGTGGGGGTAGACGCGAAACTTTGTGATCTATCCTTGGTCAGGCTGAAGTTCCGGTAACACGGGATGGAGGGCCGAACTATTTGACGTTGAAAAGTCTTTGGATGAACTGAGGATAGGGGTGAAAGGCTAATCAAACTGAGAAATAGCTCGTACTCCCCGAAATGCATTTAGGTGCAGCCTCGGTAGGAGTCTTGCAGAGGTAGAGCTACTGATAAGGCTAGAGGGCTTCACCGCCTATCAACCCTTGACAAACTCCGAATACTGCAAGATGTTCTCCGGGAGTGAGCCTGCGGGTGCTAAGGTCCGTGGACAAAAGGGAAAGAACCCAGATCATCAGCTAAGGTCCCGAAATATATGCTAAGTTGAATTAACGAGGTGCGACTGCTTAGACAGCTAGGATGTTGGCTTGGAAGCAGCCATTCATTTAAAGAGTGCGTAACAGCTCACTAGTCGAGCGGTTGTGCGTGGATAATAATCGGGCATAAGCATATTACCGAAGCTATGAACTGCCGAGCAATCGGCATTGGTAGGGGAGCATTCCAGTCTTGCACTGAAGGTGTGATGTGAATCATGCTGGAGCGGCTGGAAAAGAAGATGTAGGCATAAGTAACGATAAGACAGGTGAGAAACCTGTCCACCGAAAGACTAAGGTTTCCTGATCAACGCTAATCGGATCAGGGTTAGTCGGGTCCTAAGGTTTAACCGAACGGCGATACCGATGGACAACTGGTTAATATTCCAGTACCACCGTGTACTGCGAAGGGAAGACGGAGTAGTGAAAGGTCCGCGTACTGACGGAATAGTACGTTAAAGGGTGTAGTTATATCCCGTGGTTAATAGCTTCGGGGTGATGAACCTGAAAGTACCATGAGCCTTCGGGCAAGTGGATAGTGACCCTAATCAGACTTCCAAGAAAATTCCCTAAGCTTCAGGTACATGGTGCCCGTACCTCAAACCGACACAGGTAGTCGAGGAGAGAATCCTAAGGTGCTCGAGTGATCCGTGGCTAAGGAACTAGGCAAATTAGACCTGTAACTTCGGAAAAAAGGTCTCCCGTCAGTGATGACGGGACGCAGATAAATGGCCCAGGCGACTGTTTAGCAAAAACACATGGCTTTGCGAAATCGAAAGATGAGGTATAAGGCCTGACACCTGCCCGGTGCTGGAAGGTTAAGAGGGGGGGTTATCTGCCGCAAGGTGGAGAAGCTCTGAATTGAAGCCCCAGTAAACGGCGGCCGTAACTATAACGGTCCTAAGGTAGCGAAATTCCTTGTCGGGTAAGTTCCGACCTGCACGAATGGTGTAACGATCTGGGCACTGTCTCAGCCACGAGCTCGGTGAAATTGTAGCCCCGGTGAAGATGCCGGGTACCCGCAACGGGACGGAAAGACCCCGTGAACCTTTACTATAGCTTAACATTGATTTTGGGTAAGTAATGTGTAGGATAGGTCGGAGACTATGAAGCGGCTTCGCTAGGAGTCGTGGAGTCAACCTTGAAATACGACCCTTTATTTGCCTGGAACCTAATCCCGAGCAATCGGGAGACATTGTTTGGTGGGTAGTTTGACTGGGGTGGTCGCCTCCAAAAGAGTAACGGAGGCTCCTCAAGGTGCCCTCAGCACGATTGGTAACCGTGCGAAGAGTGCAATGGCATAAGGGCGCTTGACTGTGAGACATACAAGTCGAGCAGGTACGAAAGTAGAGCATAGTGATCCGGTGGTTCCGCATGGAAGGGCCATCGCTCAAAGGATAAAAGGTACTCCGGGGATAACAGGCTGATCGCCGCCAAGAGCTCATATCGACGCGGCGGTTTGGCACCTCGATGTCGGCTCGTCACATCCTGGGGCTGGAGAAGGTCCCAAGGGTTCGGCTGTTCGCCGATTAAAGTGGCACGCGAGCTGGGTTCAGAACGTCGTGAGACAGTTCGGTCCCTATCTGTTGTGGGCGTAGGAGATTTGAGAGAACCTGACACTAGTACGAGAGGACCGTGTTGGACAGACCTCTAGTGTACCTGTTGTGGCGCCAGCTGCATCGCAGGGTAGCTATGTTTGGAAGAGA
>CAWHSA010000007.1:0-143017 GCA_963831855.1 uncultured Bacteroidales bacterium
TCAATACGACATAGTCTTGTTTATTCACTAAAGGTCTCAAAATAACACTCCTTCTCTATCCTTTTTAAGGAGAAGCTCGTCGACTTTATTTGGCAGACTCTATTTTTTCATCTGTGCAAATTTTTCTTACATAGGAACATAACGATAATTGGCTTCAATAAAATATTTCTAATCTGCCCTTTTCAATCCATACAACACAAGGTAATTATCACTTTTCCCAAGTTTCCTTAGATTTGCTTTCTGCGCTGAACTTAGTTTAGGATAACGTCGTGTATACCAGCACTCAACTTCAGAAATATCATCATTATTTGATCCATAAGATAAATAAACCAATCTGTCAATTTCAATCTGTTCGTGACTAGAATAATCGTAGCGAGCAGCGGGGGTACAAACTGTCTCGAAGGTAGTAATTTATCACCGTGCAGGATTTTAATTGAGGGCAGATGCGCGCTCTGCCCGACGAAGCGCAGCGAAGGCGGGTGTCCGGGTGCAAAAACCATTACAAATTTGTCTTGAGTGCGGGAGCGAAAGCAAAAAGTGTGACAAACAACTTACCCATATTGTCCGTGTTAGGTTTTGGGGAAATTTTAAAAGTGTCTCGATGATAGAGAATTGTCTCATTATAGTTTTGACTTGGTATTCTAGGTGTCTTAGCTGGCAGGCTCTTTTGCAGCTTTAGGTATTGTCCGGTGGCAAGATGAGAGCTGCAAATGTGCCTAACAGCGTGGTGTGGGGCAATGTCAAATCTTTGGGCAACGAAAAATACATATTTTACTCATATCGAAGCGCATCAACTGGGTTCCTTGTTGCTGCCCTCAAACTTTGCCAGCTTACTGTTAATAATGCAATAGTAAGAGCCAGCAATCCTGCCAGAGCAAAAATCCACCAGCTTACGTTAATCCGGTAAGCAAAGTTTTGAAGCCATTTATGCATGGCATACCAGGCAATTGGACATGCAATTATAATTGAGATCATTACCCATAATATATATTCTCTTGACAGCAGTGAAAATATTTCAAAGGACTTTCCCCCATTTATTTTCCTTATCCCTATCTCTTTTGTCCTGCGCTCTGTCATAAATGAGGATAATCCAATAAGACCAAGACATGATATTATAATTGCCAGGAGAGAAAAATAACCAAATATTTTACCCATTCTTATCTCTGTCCAGTAAAGTTTATCATAATCATCGTCAAGAAAATGAAAGTCAATGGGTAGTCCGGGATCAAATGATTTAAAAGTCTTCTTAATAAATTCAATTGTTGAATTTATCTTGCCAGGCTTAAACTTGATATAGAAGTTGTTAGACTCACCTAATTGCATAATTAGCGGTCCGATTTTGTGATGCAACGATTGAATGTGAAAATCTTGTACAACTCCGATAATATTAAGTTTTGAACCACTGGAGGCTGTTATAGTTTCCCCGACGGGATTCATAAAACCAAGGGTCTTTGCTGCTTCTTCATTTATCACTATTGCAGTATTATCAGTTGAAAATTCAGAAGAAAAGAAACGCCCTTCCTTTAACTCAAGTTTATAGGTTTTGGCATAATCCACGTCAGTAGCAATCATGTGAAAATAAACATCATCATCTCCCTTTTTTCCTGCCCAGGTAAAACCGTTCCTAGTACTTTCATTGTAGAAAGGATTCCAAGCCCTTGTCACACTAAGTATGTCAGGATTGCTGCTAAGATCTTTTTTTAATGTTTCAAGTTTAGGATCCGAAGGACGTGTAGGGAACATAAAATACCCTATGTTGTCTTTATTAAAACCAAGGTTCTTATTTTGTATATACTTTAGCTGCGTCTCAATTATTAAAGTGCATATAATAAGCAGGATAGAAAGGGAAAACTGAAAAATTACCAGGATTTTTCTGAACCCGGCGTTGCCAGGATTTTTATTAATAACCCCCTTAATAATATCCAGAGGCTTTAAAGAAGACATATAGAACGCAGGATAGGATCCGGCTAGTAAACCGCAAAACAATACAATGGTGATCAGACATATATATAAACCGGCACCTTGATAGTTCACACTCAACTGCTTCCCGATAAGATTATTAAAGCCGGGCAGCACTAATTCAACTAAAATCATTGCGATTACAATAGCCACAAGCACTATCAACAGAGATTCCCCCAGAAATTGGAGGATTAATTTTTGTTTATTGGCTCCTGATACTTTTCGTACACCTATTTCCCTGGCCCTCCTGGCTGATTGAGCTGTTGAAAGGTTTAGAAAGTTTATACATGCAATAATTAGGATGAAAATAGCTATCATGCTAAGAATACGGACATAAGTAATATCACCTGTTCCGTAGCTATCTGCAAAATATTTTCCTATAGAATACAAATGAACTTTTTTGATGTTTTGAAGAAAAATCTCCGAATTCGATTCCTTATTATGTCTCTTAATAAAGTCATGAATTTTTGCCTCAACTATTTTACTGTCTGTCCCTTCTTTAAGTTCAATATATGTATTAAACCTCTCATTCCAACCATCTGTATGAGCTGCTAATCCGGATAACCATTCAACAGGGATCAAAATACTAAATTGGATATGGCTATTTTCAGGCATACTCTTAACAACGCCTGTTACAGTTACATTGAAGCCACGTGATGCCACCGTTTTGCCCAATGCTTCTTCGTCACCAAAATATTTTTTTGCTGTTTCTTCAGTAATTACAATACTATGCGGATCATCTAAAGCTGTGTTTATATCACCACGGATAAACCTGATGCCGAACATTTTCAGGAAATCCTTATCTGTCGAGATAACAGTCTCTTCTATGAATTCATCTTTCTTTTGAAGAGTCAAGGGATTAGGACAGAATCTTACTGCTCTTATTATTTCAGGATATTCTTCTTTAAGTGCCTTGGCCAATGCTCCGGGAACAGGTACTATCAGGGAGTTTCCTCCTGTAGTAAGATTTTGATTTTCAATAACACGGAACAGCTCGTCTGCATTTTCGAAATTCCTGTCGTAGCTCCATTCGTCCTGTACCCATAACAGAATTAAAATTGCGCAGGCCATGCCTATAGCCATACCACAAATATTTAGAATTGAATATGTTAAATACCTTTTGATATTCCGAAGAGCTATTTTAAAATAGATCATAAACATATTATATCCGCATTAACAATAATTCAAACTTCTTAATTCGTGAAAGTTTATATCTTCTTCTTAATAATTTCAGTTAAAATATGTCCATAAAACAACTTTATAATGTGGTACGCCACATTCAGTACTTCGTTCAACCTTTTATTGTAAGACATACGATCAGTTTACATTGAATACTATAATTATGCCAAACTTATATCTATATGATATACAATAATATAAAAACTAACCCATTTCTATTTCGTAAATCTATTTTACAGTAAATCGTAAAGATATTTTACTGATCTTATAGTTATTGGTTTCAATTCATTTGGGAAGACGCGGCTTTAGATTCTTTGGGCAAAAGTAAAATTTACTAATCCTGGTCGGCAATAAAGCATGTGTTTGGCGGCAGCGTCGGGTGTCGCAGTGGCGGCTGCAAAACTCTTGCTTGCGGGTTGGCAAAGTATTGATATACTGTGTGTTTGGTAAATTTTGCTTTGCAGCTAACTTGTTTCTAGCGTTAAGAAAAGTTCATTTTAATATCAGCCTATGATAGATTTGAGCATGGTTGGGAATATCTCATTACCCTTTCAATCTGCCTTTGGTAATTTCCACTAAAATAAATGTCAATCATTTTACCGTCGTTCTATACTCCGTCCTGTCAGTCACATGAGCATTTAAATGGTAATACTTGATTAAAAGACAGTTACTATGCTTTTGATTGACAATTCCCCGGTTCAGGATAATACAAGTTAAACAATAAGGATATCAGACAAATGTTATTTGCAATATAATTTACCAGTATCGTAATAACTCAGAAGACCGTGAAAACTATTCTTCATCAAAGTAATAATTGCTCTATAATAGAACCGGTGCTTGTCACATAAGCAAATCCAAAAGCCAGATTAAGCAGACTTGCCAGATGCATTTCTTCATTGATGCTGCCTGTACCGTCAGCAGGGAAAAAGACCCTGTAATCCCTGTAATATGCATCACGGGCAGTTGACTCACAGCACATATTCGTCATAATTCCGGATATCACCAGGTCTTCAATTTTAAGGCAACGCAGAATTGTTTCTAAATCTGTATTGTAAAATGAGGAATAGCGGTGCTTAAGAATAACCTTCTCTTCTGACATAGGAGCGATACTATCATGCACATTACTTCCCGGGCTTCCTTCAATACACATCCCATCCCACCACCATGACATAATACCGGCATCCAAACCACCGGGATGATGTACATGGCATGTATAAATAACCGGGCGTTTAGCTTCCCGAAATGCATGGATCAGTTGTTTAAGTCGTGGTAAAATTGCCAGTCCGCCACAGGTAAAAGTTGGTGATGCAGGATCGAGGAAGAACTTTTGCATATCGATAACCAGAAGAGCTGCTTTATCCCTGTTAATTTGCATTTTATGCTGATTGAAACGGGATACCTTTTCGAGCCAAAGTTTTGATTGTGTATCTATTGTTTCCGGTGTTACATATGGTTCCATAAATATTTTTCCCTTCGGTTGATTATTTTGGTAAGTACAATTATTATGATAATTCACAGAGTTTTCAAAATTATACCTTAATCATATTTAAAGCAATTTTATTTTACCACTTCCAAAGTTCCGGGCTGCAGAGTTGCATAATTAATTTTCTGATGGATAATCAGTTAGAATTTTTAACCTTTTCATCTGTTTCAAACAGGTCTGTAAATGATGAAATCTTATTATCACTTGGTTTGTATTCTTACTGACCGACTGGTGCTGTTATGCCTGCGATAGCAAATGATGCCCTGAACTATAGTACAACCTGTTCCCAAATATCCTTAGCCAGGGTCATTCAAAGATGTGGTTTTCAGTTCAACAAAAACCAGCCCTTCGATGGAGATAACCAATTGTCTCTTCAAACATCCAGGATTGAAGATTAGAAGGGCTGGTAGTATCGGCATTAGAAAGAAGCCAGTACTCACGTAAGCCGGAATAGCCTGAATCCGTAATTGATGAATATATGATTGCCGGCTCGAATTCCATTCCTCCGATTTTTAAGATAAGAGATCAAAATGAATATTTGATGAATTTCAAAAGGAAGCGTAACTAACAATAAGTCAATATAATTACGCTATATTATAGTGATGCGGGGCGACTCAAACACATGTTATTATGAATATAAACTTTAAGCTTTCGCCACGTCAGTCACATCGGGACCAACTATATCTTTGCCGATAATTAAATTATTTCAATGCTTAATAGGAATGACATATCTTTTGTTACCCTGTTTTTGAAAGAATTTTTATCACTTTATAGTCCCGAATAAGTCTGTTTCACTATAAATCGTTTAATATCATATAATTAATTAGGTTCATGAAATATAAAATTATCTGTCTGACGGCAGCCGATCAAATACAGAATTCGGATCCTGGTATGATGCTCTCTATGTTTCCTGTTCATTGTGATAAAGTTACAAAAGAGAGAGGCATGCGTCTGATAAATATGCAAGGCATCGGGCGACCGGATATGCCCTGATAATTATTTTCAGTTTACTTAACGGCTATCTGAAGCTGCGTTATTGAATGAGCCGGAAAACTGTAACGAATGGTATTTCCCTTGAACTTAATATCCTTTGTTACTATCTTTACATCTTCCTTCGTCTTGGTATTGGTTGAATTGATCGTTTCTCCGTTTATCTCATTGGCTTTGGCGCTTCCCGTATAATCACCCGATTGCAAAACAATATCTGTAGTGATGGCTTTTGTTTCATGCTTGTTGACCACATTCACAACAACTTCTTTTGTGGACTCGTTCAATGCAGCGGTCACATCAAGATATGGGATATCCTTGAAAAGTTCATTGCTGTATTTCTCGCAGTTTGTATATACATCGAGGGACATACCCTGGCAATTTTGTGAATAAAGATAGAACGGATAAAAGAGTGTATTCTTGAAATCACCATCGGGCGAGCTGCCCACCAGACTTGTCAGAAAAGTAAGATTTGCCATTTTAACTATATCGGCATGACGGATAAAAGAGTTCAAATGCTGAGCAAGCATCAGTGACCCTGAAAGACTACTCCCGCGTGCACTGTATTCATCAAATGCGATATATATCGGTCTTTTTGATCCTGATTTAATCATAGTCTTTTCTATCAGACCCTGTACGATTTCAATAATCTGATCAATCTCACAACCTAACGACATCTGGTTTGCGAAGCCCTGATCCTGTATTCCACGCAATGCCTGTGTCGCGTATCTGTGGATAGAAATATAATCAATAGAACCAACCATACGATCGAGCACATAATCGTTCCAGTCAATCCACCCGTCTTTCGGATCATAATCTGAAGTAACCAAAGGGTAATTTGAAGAGCCTGAAGCAACAAGCTTGATATTCTTGTCGGCCAGCTGCATCATTTTGGCTGCCTCGAGGGCGAACTTGACATAATCCTCTTTATGTTTATGTCCCAGCTGCCAGGGTCCGTCAATCTCGTTTCCCAGAGCCCAGTATTTAACTTTATAAGATTCTTCATTGCCATACTTCCGTCTGAGGTCAGAATAGTATGTTCCTTTGGGATAGTTACAGTATTCCACCCAGTGTCTTGCATCGTCAAGAGTGCCTGTTCCTGCATTTATACAAACAAAATTTTCGGCCCCGATAAGCTTACAGAATTTCACATATTCATCAGTTCCCATCTCATTGGTTTCAAGCCGGTTCCAGGCAAGATCCTGTCTTACAGGACGCTGTTCCTTCGGGCCTATCCCATCCTCCCAGTTATAACCTGACACAAAATTTCCTCCCGGCCATCTGATAACAGGGACCTTCAGCTCCTTAATAAGTTCTATAAGGTCTTTCCTGAATCCGGTTTCATCAGCAAACTGAGATGAAGGTTCGTACAAACCCCGCCTTGGAGATTCAAGAAAACTACCATAGATGTTCGGGTCAATTGCCCCTGTTTTACGGTCAGGATCAATTTTAATGAGAGCCGTTTCCTGTGAAAGAAGATTCCCGGAAATCATACCGGATAAAATCGTACAACTGAGTAAAATTCTTAATGTTTTCATGGTAATTAAATTAAATTTTCAATCTGTCAGACTATCTGCTACTCGTCCTCGGAAAGCCAATCATAATATTTGTTGCTCTTCTGGCGGTAGGAGATGAAGATGTCGTAATTGTATCCTGAGATGAGGCTTGCCATATTAAAAGTTCATAGTAGTAAATTTACTAAAAAGTTGGATACAAGTCAAACTAACTTTATACGAACATTTAGGATATCCATTAAATTACCAAAGGTTTAGACTTGCAGACAAAGGGGAAATCACTATTTGAAAAAATACTCTTTCAGCCAGAATTTGTAAAGCGGATCCAGAAACTGGATCTTATTGCTGTGGATATCAATTATTTCCTTGTTTACCAGAGTCTTCTTGATTTTAACAACATTTGCTGAAGTCCCAAGATGGTAATTTGTGATCGCAACCTGGGAACTTAATTGTTCGACATTATCTGAGAGCGCTCTGAGAAAATTGAGCTGGGTATTGCTCAGTCCGTCAGTCAGGTTCTGAAACAGCATGCTTAATTGAAGGACCATGTCACCGAATGCTTTATTGACTATTTCTCCACTACATTCTTTATCGGTCCTCAGCCAAGACTGCTGGGCCAGTTGTTGCACATAATAGGGATGGCAATCGGCAAGAAGAGGTATAAGGGCGGCATCTTCAGTACCGATTTTTTTCCCTGTTTCGGAAAAGCGCTTTCTTATGAACTCAATCCAGTCGTTCGAGTCTATTTTATCAAGGAATAGTATATCTCCGAATTTGTAGAATGGCATCGAAGGGGAAGTAAACACCTCCATTATCATATGGCGCTTGCTGCCATAAAGACAATATGATGCATTATTGTGCGTCTGCCAGCGGGATCTCAACTTCTTCTGCAGATCGGCAGGGTTTACAAATTCAGAAATATTTTGAAATTCGTCAATACAGACAATAAACTTCAGATGGTTTTCCCTGCCTATTTTTTCCGCCAGATCCAGGATATCGTCAGGTTCTTTCTTTACCTCTTGCCAGTCAAGTCCAAGCTTTATCTCACTCCCGTAGTCCGGACTTATTGTGATCTTTGGCATCAACCTGCCGAGGAATTTCCTTGTATTTTCAATATGAATTTTGGTTTTTGATGACGACGCAACAATGATTTTTGTGGCAAGATGTCTGTAAAATTCTTCTTCAGTGCGGACATTATTGAGATCGATAAAGCAGAATCTTATGTTTTTATCTTTTCTTTTTGAGATTTGTGCTGCCCTTGCCACAAGTGATGACTTGCCCCATCTTCTGGGCGAAATAATTATAGTGTTGACTGAGGATACAAAGTTCCGAACCAGTTTTTCAGTCTCTTTTTCCCTGTCGGTAAAATTCTTTTCTGAAGCTATTTTGCCAAAAACGAAAGGCGTTTCCATAATCTTTTTATGCAAATATATGGATTTTGCAATAGCTTACCAAAATATATGTTACCTTTTAGTATGTAACCGAATGGTAAGGTAGATTTATTATCTGCCTGACGGCAGCTCATGAAAATATAGTATTCGAAATCAGCAATGAGACTTTCCAGCTTTCACCCTCGGGATGGCAAATATCATTTTTCCCTACATGACATTGTTCGACGGATGGCTTCATGATGCATGCGACATCAAGATGATGCTGGTCGGCGAGACTTTTTTAGGTTTTGGCTTTATGTTAATCTCTGTTTTCGTCCTGACCTGGCTGAGATGGAAAAAAATTCCGGTATTATAACAAAATTAACCAGCCGGTAGCGTATTTTTTCAGTAAATCAATTAAATTACCATAAACTGATTGTGAAATGGATAAGTTAAAATTTTGTATAAGAAAGTCATTCCTGCTGTTTTTAATCCTGTCCGGATTACAGGGATGTTCATTGAATAAATCTAAAATTCTGGATTTCCCGACTACAAGGCAATCATACGATTACAGCTGCGGCCCCGGTGCAGTTCAGGTAGTCATGGCCTATTACGGTGAGGACTTCCGGGAATCCGAGCTGATTGAACTGCTTAAAACAGATAAGGTCGGAGGAACATATATTAAGGACATTATTAATTTTTTCAATTCCGAGGGATTATCAACAGATGTAAAACAAATGATGACAAAAAAAGAACTTTTCAGTTATATTGACAGGAACATTCCGGTGATTGTGATGATACAGGCGTGGGGAAGCGACGCAGATTTTAATAATCATTACAGAAACACTTGGGCTGAAGGGCATTTTGTCGTCGTTATCGGATATACTGATAAAGAGGTAATTTGTTCCGATCCTGCATTGTTTAAAGCCGGTTATATCCCTGTTGCCGAGTTTATGGACAGATGGCATGATTATGATGAAGGTGAGACAAAAACCTGGCAGCTTGGAATTGCGGTTTATGGCAGGAATCCTGTATATGTTAAAGATGATCCGGAAAGAATCAGATAAAAAAATGTCTCTTCTTCAGAAAATGTTTCCACGCAAATTTCCGGATATTTAAATCAACTTTGCGGGGAGATGCACCTGGTCAGAACCATCGCCTTTAATAGTTTACTCCTGTGCTTCTGAAAGGAGCTTTACGGAAAATCTCTGAATCCGGAAGCAGAATTTTATAAACAGACTTAACGTCATAGCCAAGCTCAAGCGATTGTGCGGTGAATTCCATAAGATGACCTCCGAAATTATGATCGTCTGACAGAAAATGCAGGTGAAATCCGGCAGTATTGATATCACCAATAAATGCCGGGCACCAGAATCCTGCCAGCGTTCCCGTGATATTCTTCCCTTCATATAAAGGCCTGTCTGCCAGCATTTCCAAAAGTGATTTATTATAAGGCTTGTCTTGCATGTTTGCACCACCGCATTTAATAAAATCAAATTTTCCCCTGATACGAAATGCATAAAACAGGTTTTGCGAAGGTAGTCTCCGTGCCACGTACGACTTCAGGGCCTGGTAATTAATCTCCCCATTCATTGACATGGTATCTTCCTGAGTGTAAAAAGTGACAACTGAATATGGAATCAGGGTTTCGTTCCCCGGTTGAATTATTTTACCATCCGGAGAGATTCTGTAAACCACATGATCCAGCATGATCATTTCCCCATTAAGCCTGTTGAAAGTGCCGAGACCAAAGTTGCCATGCTTCTTTAGTCTGCCTGCAGTCATATTGCCTTCAAGCACCCCGTTATCCAGGGCTTTCAATACCGAGTAGTGAAAGATCATATCCTTGTCACCCGAAGTGCATCCCGGTATGAACAATGCGAGTATCAGTAAAAATAAGTTCCTCATATATTTTTTGCTATTTTAAGATTAAATTATTCTACCTGTTTATCCTGTCTGAAAATAAGAACCATTACAGATATGTCGCTTCTGCGTCAAAGGTATCATCACTTGCATAAGCCTGTAGCGTAAAGCGTCTCTCCATACATCAGTTCTGTGATCATACCGCTGTTCTGGCGCATGTTTATCCTGAACTGGTACGTTTCACCTGACCTGTACTGAAGTGTAACTGTACTTTCTCCAACACTGTAGGTTCCTGTCTCAACATTGGGATTTCCGGAGTAAGCAATTCCCGCATTGCTGCTGAAGCTGCCTTCACTTCCAAACTGGAAATTCCCCTGACCGTCAAAAACTAATTGTCGCGTTCTTGAATAGCTGCTGTAATCATTTGATGAACCTGACCAGGAACAAAGCGTTCCTTTCAGCTGCCATGCTGCCCCCCCTCCTGCCGTCTGCTGATTTATCCCCTGCTGGTTTATACTTTGTTGATTCATGCCGGCGGATGATGTCCGCGTGAAAGGAATCTTCGTACCATCAGGGAAGGTAATGGTTAAGGTACCCTGGTTCAAAGCGTAAGGATAGTCGATCCATCCGTAATCTCCCATCGCCTGAATGATTCCCTCCTTTAGCTGGTATTGGGTTTTCTCACCATTAAAAGCGAGCTGACTGGCTGATAAAAACTCAAGGATCAGCTGTCCCTGCTGGCTCTGAAACAGCCATTTCCCTGTAAGGGTTGAACCCTGTTGTCCCTGACCCATGACGCCGGATAGTCTTGATAAACTCTGAGGCAGCTGGCCCTGGGGTGGTGCAGAGGCATCGCCCCGGTTGAAGATTATTTCCATCCCGCCAGGAAATTCCAGCGTAAGCCGGTTACCATCAAGCATATAAGGATAAGGTGTGGTTGTAGTCCCTTCATTAATCATAAGAACATTACCCTGAACCTTGTATGAGAATGACTGGCCATTTATCAGAATTGTACTTGCATTTATCTGCATTGACATCTCACCACCCTGAGAAACATATTTCCAGGATCCGTACAATCCGCCCTGTCCATAACTTACTGGTGGCAAAGCCAGCATCAGTACCAGAGTCAGCAATTCCAGTTTGTTTTTGAGGATTATCATGACTTCCGCTTCTTAATTTAGCTCAAAGGTAAACCAGGTTTAAAAGAAAGTCAAGGTCCCGATTATCCTAAATAAAAGTTTTGTTCCTACTTAGCAGCGTCCCAATGATAATTGATTCCAATCATCATATTGTTAACTTGATTTTCCATGAACGACCCTATTTTTTTGATGATTGTAATTATGCCTTTGACAAAAAGGGATTATCTTATTTATTTATCCCGTAAATTTGATGATGCATTTGATAAACATAGAGTTATGAATTTACTATCCTCAAAAAGAGCATCGTGACGGAACTGATAATAGAACAAACACCAAAAACTCCCCAGATTGATTTGAATCAATTGACCGGTGATTTAATTTTCTCGGGGAAGTCAATTCCCGAAAACTCAGCCAAAGTATATGAGCCGGCTTTGAACTGGGTAAAAGAATATATCCTGAAACCTAATCCGACTACGAATCTGAGACTCAATCTGGAGTATTACAATACGGCGACATCAATATGGCTGACAAAAATAATTAAAGTTCTTATCAAGATCAATAACCCGGACTTTACCTTAATCATTCATCTGTATTTACCGATAGAGGACTATGATGAGATCCATGATTTTGATGATATAAAAGATACATTTGTTCCTATATCGAATATTGATAACAGTCCCATACCCTGTATTGGTATCAAGCTTTATGGGACAGATGATAAAGGTGAAATAATTAAAGATACATTAGTATTTATTGAGTCTGAGCAAATCATTGATTTGAGGTACGCATAGAAATAAGCTTTTGCATCCCTTATTATCTCCCCCGATATATTGTAGCTGCAGATTTATTAAAAGGAAGATATTATTTTGTAATCAGGTTAATGTCTTTCAGAAGAGCATCCCTGAATGATTTCCCTACCGGTATATTTTTAATGGTGCTTCCATAATGCAAATCCATTGTATCTTCCTGGATTGCATGAATCATACTTTTGTTAACTATAAAGGACCGGTGAATCCTTATAAAAATTCCTGAAGGAAGCTGATTTTCAATTCCTTTCATAGTAAAATGAAGTGTAAACCTTTGATCATTAGTGATAACCGTAACATAATTCTCAAGAGCTTCAACATATACTATATCTTTCATTTTCAGCTTGACCAGGGATGATCCTTTCCTGATAAATATTTCCCGGTCACCGCTATTGGTAACTTCCCTTTGTGAATAATATCTCATTGCCTTATCAACAGCTTTACAGAACCTGGAATAAGTGACAGGTTTGGTGAGATAATCAGCTACATTGAAATCAAAAGCTTTCAGGGCATTCTGATCACCCGATGATATCATTATTATAGTCGGTCGATATTCGAGACTGTTAATAAATTCAAAAGGGTCCATCCGGGGTATATCAAGATCAATGAAGATAAGGTCAATATCCTGTCTTTTTGATGGTTGAATTCTCGCTGATCCCGGATCAATGAATGTTCCGACAAGATTAAGGGAAGATGTTTTCCTGATTAATTCTTCAAGAAGAAGACTACTTTCTTTTTGACTTAATATTATACAATTCATTAATGCTAAGTTAGTATTATTAATTCATAAATGATTAAGCCATATTAATTTATAAATGCATAAGAAATTCCCACGATCATAAGAATATAACAATTAATAAATTTACATTGTTTAAATGATATTTAATGTTGCCGGATATTTTCTACCCGGATTAATGTTTCCAGGTTCAAATCCTGGTGCTGAAGAAATATTAAATCAAAATAATAACATAATTGTAATACAAATTATCATTTTCTTTTAATCTGACCGGTGCCGGATTGATCTGTCTGAACAGACCGTTTGAAATGATTTCTCAAATTTACTTGACTTTCAAAAGGGGAACATGTACTTTTATTGATAATAAAACTTTTTCAGAATGATTGACCGTAGAGATTTTTTAAAAAAGACTGCAACTGCTGTTACAGGGGCCTTTGCGTCACAAACACTTTTTAGTTCTAAAAGTGATTCCCCGAAACTTTTCCAGGAAAGGTATCCTGATCGGGCAATTGTAGTTCTCGATAAGCGTTTTGAAAAATATTGCCAGAATAATGCTTCTGTTGAACGACTCTGGACAGGTGCCCGGTGGCTTGAAGGCCCGCAATGGTTCGCTGACGGAAGATTCCTGCTTTTCAGCGATATTCCGAATAACCGTATTCTCAGATGGACAGAAGAGTCCGGGGATGTGAGCATTTTCCGCGCTCCTTCGAACTTTGCAAATGGAAATACCAGGGACCGGCAGGGAAGATTGATCACTTGCGAACATGATTCACGCCGGGTGACCCGTACTGAACCTGACGGGACAATTACAGTTCTTATAGACAGGTTCCAGAATAAACGGTTAAATGCACCCAACGATGTTGTAGTGCATTCCAATGGAAGTATCTGGTTTACTGACCCCGGTTATGGAATTCTTTCGGATTATGAAGGGCACATAGATAAATTTGAGTTACCAACCAATGTTTACCGGCTTGACCCTTCAAGTGGTAATGTGGTAGTAGTGGCAGACGATTTTGTCCGGCCAAACGGACTTTGTTTTTCTCCTGATGAAAAACTATTGTACATTGTTGACACAGGTCAACCCAGAGACAAGCCTCAGCCTGTAAGAGTGTTTGATGTTACTGATGGAATGAAATTATCTGATGGCCGATTCTTTTGTGATATGGGAAAAGGAAGTTCTGACGGAATCCGTTGTGATATCTATGGCAACGTCTGGGCAGCTGCCGGATGGGGAGGCGATGGCTATGACGGGGTACATATCTTTGCTTCTGACGGGAAACTGATTGGAAAGATATTATTACCGGAAACCTGTTCAAATCTCTGTTTCGGCGGGATAAAACGGAACCGGCTGTTTATGACTGGAAGTCAATCCCTCTATTCATTATATGTAAATACACGAGGTGCCCAATTCCCTTAATGCGTTGTGGAATCTCTCCGGTAATCCCGTTTATGATTTTTATTTCTGATTAGCCCCGGTCTGTTCAATTGCTGCAGGTGCACTCAGAATATCATGTATTGTTTTAATATCGAATTTTGGTTTCCTGTCATAATAATAAACGCCGTTCACTTCACCTTCAACATCAGTTAACTGACAATAAGTAAAACCCGAGATATTCGGATTCTGAAGAAGTACGTCCGTAAGTGATTTAATTATCGCAATTATCTGATCAACTGATTTACCGTAGCCGATACCATTTCTGTTCGTCAGGTTTCTTGTTCCGGCAGGAGGTTCTGCAGTTGCATATGCAGGGATCCAGAATGTACCTTCATATTCATCAACTACATAGGGCTGACCTGCATACGGAACAGCAAGCTTCGGATTTACCACATAGGCTTTTTCAGGATTTCCAGGATCAAGGGTTGAATACCGTTCTTTAAAGACGACAGGATCCTGAGTATAATCATGTACTGTAAAAATATCGGTTATGACGTTAACATAACCGCTGGTGGTATTAACCGGCCTTGAGGGATCGAGTGCATGGGTCAGCTGATAGAAATTTGAAACAATCTGGCGGTAGAACTCAATATCGTTGGATGCAGCTCCGCTCGTTTCATTGAATGGTGTCCATGCAATTATTGAGGGATGATTTCTGTCCCTGATTATGGCATCCCGCCATTCGTGCTCCTCGTTAAGAAGACCTTCACGGTCTCTGAAGTTATGAGGACCGCCCCAGTCCGGAAATTCTGCCCATGTCAGATATCCAAGCTTGTCTGCCCAGTAATGGAACCTTGGATCAAATACTTTCTGATGAAGACGTGCACTGTTAAATCCTGCGGCCATAGAAAGTTCAATGTCATTTTTAAGCGCCTGATCGGTGGGTGCTGTCCAGACTCCATCAGGATAGAATCCCTGATCGAGGACCATTCTTAGAAAAATCACTTTGTTATTCAGGTAGAATTTATTCCCTTCAATATGGAACTTCCTCAATCCTGCATAACTTTTAACAAGGTCAGCTGCGCCGGATCTTGGCCGGAGTACAAGTTCAACATTATATAAATAGGGATCTGCAGGCGACCATGCATGCGGTTTTGGAAGTTTTATGATAAGCGGAAAGCCATTCTCTGCAGGCGCTGAAGCCGATGCTACTTTCTTCCCGTCAGGTGAGATTATATTTACTTCAAACTTGTCGCCCTGCCCGGCTTCAGAAAACCTGGGGGTTACAGAAAAAGATCCCTGGTCAAGGTTGGGTACTACAAATACCTGTTCGATAAACTTCTGAGGCCTGGCTTCAAGCCAGACTGTCTGCCAGATACCTGTAGTGCGGGTATATCTTATTCCCCTCGGTGGTTGCTGATCTGATTGCTTGCCTAGCGGCTGTTTTGTACTGAAAACATCATCATAGGCATATACCAGTATTTCATTTTCCCCTGTTTTCAGTGCTTTTGTGATTTCATATTCAAACGGAACATCTCCTCCAACATGACGGCCGAGAAGCTGATCATTTACCCAGACCCTCGAATCGAAATCCACTCCTCCAAAATGCACAAAGATCCGCTGACCGCTCCACACTTCAGGAATGGAAAATTTTCTTTTGTACCAGACACCCTGTATAAAGTCAGTATATCCCACACCTGATAATTTGCTTTCCGGCACAAAAGGCACAGTAATTTTTTTATCAAATGCTGCAGGTGCGGTTTTCCAATTCTCTTCGGGATTTTCAACTTTTGTCTGCAATGTGAAATCCCACTGACCGTTAAGGTTTATCCACATGCTGCGCTCAAACTGAGGCTGTGGATGCTCAGGACGAGGAATATCCTGTGCTTTCAAACTTACAGATGCAATAAAAACCAGTGACACTGAATAAATTAACCGGGTCACAAAGGGTAAAATTCTCCTGATTGTTCTCATGATTATTGTTTTTGGGGATTTAATATTTTTCAGGTTCCATAAGCCATGGTTATTAATATGCGATCAGGCCAAGGTCAAAATAGTTTACAGTAGCCGCCTGCTGGCTAACAGCACTGGATTGAGAAATGCTTCCGAATTCATATTTCACTGCAATATGGTTTGCACCTTTTCTAAGAAGCTTAAGTGCGTTTTCCGGAAGTGGCACCTCACTGACCTTTACTTCAGGATCCCATCTTCGCAGATTGTTAATCTGAATTGCCATCTCTCCGTTTATGTAAACATCTGAAATGCCATGATTATAATCCACTATTGCCAGCCTTGCCGGAACTGATGTCAGATTGAAATCCCTCTGCAGAAACAGGCTTTTCCCTTCCCAGCTTGTATTGACTCCCGGAACATTGATCTGAGCTTTACCAAAGGGACCTTTGCCGCTGATCCATTTTCCGGAATTTGACTTTTTAAACCAGTCAGAAGATGGTTCGGTAAAAGAATACATCCATTTTTGAGGAATATCCATTGACAGAGGCAATACAAACATTCCATTGGATGGAAGCGGTTTATACAGTTTATTGTGCATTTCTGCAAGCTTTTCAACCGGAATCTTGCTTACCTTCCTGTCATAAGTAAGCCATCCGTTAAGTTCATTTTCCACGTCGCTGATCTGGGTGTAAACAACAGCATTCAGCCCATATTTCCTGAGGTAAGATAAGTTATCGACCCAAAGCCCGTACCTTTCATCGAGTGTTTGCAGGGAACTCATAACCTCCCTGATAAGATCGCCTTTACGGTTGATCATTTCCGCGATAACCAGATCAGGATTCCACATATGGTCTTTTATTGCCAGTTCATGTCCTCCTCCTTCTCCCAGTACCATAGCTCTCGGATAAAATTCCGGTACCCAGGCCACGGAAGGATATTCTGTATAATCATGAAAATCCCTTACATCACCGACATTCCTGTCAACCCAGCCACTTGCATTTGTCACCAGCCTTGAGGGATCTTTTCGTTTTGTCCAGTCTGTTATGCGCTCAGTATCATACTGTCCCCACGATTCATTAAAGATTGTCCACTGAACTATGGAAGGATGATTGTAAAGCTGATCGATTATTGTTTCCCATTCAGTCTCCCATGCTTTTCCACCTCCGGTTTCCGAACGGAGGAGGCTGGAAACGGGACTTACCATATCCTGCCAGACAAGGATCCCGGCCTTATCACAATAATAATAGAACCTGTCAGGCTGAACCTTGATGTGGACCCTGTCCATGTTGCAACCGATCTTTTTAAGATATTCAACATCAAATCTAAGTGCATCATCGGAGGCAGGCGTAAGGATTCCATCGGGCCAGTAACCCTGGTCGAGAGGGCCAAACTGAAAAATATCCTTGTTGTTAAGCCGGATTCTCATGAAGCCGGCGGCATCACGGGCTGTTGAAACTTTCCTCATTCCGAAATAACTGCTTACTTCATCTACAACCTTATCTCCCTCCATCAGCGTCACCTTAAGATCATATAAAAACGGTGAATCAGGGGTCCACAACTTTGCATCATTTATCTTCAGTGAAACAGGTTGATCAACTGCACTTACAGCCGAGGCAACTTCTTTACCGTTATCAAGGGCCCGGAACTTCACCTGGTGATTTTGAGCCCAACCTTTTATCCCGACACCGACTGTAAGGGTACCGTTGTCAATATCAGGAAGAATTTTTAAATTTTTTACTGACACATCCCCTACCGGTTCAATCCAGACTGTCTGCCATATCCCGCTTGTAGCTGTGTATCTGCCTTTTGACAACCCAAGTAGAGTTTGCTTTCCTATTGTCTGGGTTCCGGTATTTGAAGGATCCCAGACAACCATATTAATTTCATGGTTTCCGCCGGCATTCAGGAGATCGGTTATATCGAACTGGAAGGCATCATATCCACCCCTGTGTTCACCTGCAAACTTGCCGTCGATCCATAATCTCGTATAGTAATCAACTGCCTCAAAATGCAGGAGAATGCGTTTCCCTTTCCAGTTTTCAGGAATTGTGAATAAGCGCCTGTATTTCAATTCATGGAACCCGGTGACAGTTTCCTTAATACCTGACAATGCTGATTCCACGCAGAAAGGAACAAGTATTTTTCTGTTGAACCGCTGAGCAGGTGCCGAGCTGGTTCCAATAGTCATCGAAAAATCCCATAAACCATTAAGGTTCTTCCATTCTTTCCTGACCAGCTGTGGCCGCGGATATTCTTTCCAAACATTATCAGGATTTACATCCGAAGCCCAGGGTGTCATTATCTGACCGCCTGCCGGCTTCCACTCCTGGCATTTAGAATCAGTAACAAGGAATGCCAGAAAGCAGACTGAAATAAATATCCTTAAAGTAGTTTTCATAGTGTAAGACTTTTTTATTATACCCAAACAGATAATGTCATAAGAAAGCTATGCATTAACCATTCGCCAGGTGACCGGGCAAATAATTTTTCGCATTTTCAGTTATATGGACTGACAATAATATGTTTCAGTATCTACTGATTTTCATTACTTACTTTCAAGCCGTATCAGGGTAAAACTGTGGCCCTGGAAATCGTATTTAAACTTCTTGCCTGCCAAAGTACAGTGATTCATTAACGGGATGTATAAGATCTGGATTTTCACCGCTGTTGCGTGCCGTCAACGGATGAGGACCCAGCCTTATGACTTTTGCTTCAGCGGCAGGTCTGAATCCTGTAATATTAACTGTTCTGGATTTGGAGCTTGTACCGTAATTCACAACGTATAAAGATACTACCTTATCATCGGCACCTGACTTCACAAGTACATCAAGAGAATCATCCGGAGCCGGTTGAGCAACATCGAGCACCCATGGCAGCCATTCTTTTGTAAACATCTGGTCAACATGTCCCGAAGCTTGATTCCAGAAACGGTATGAATCATAAAATACCCTGCCCTGGGGCCATGTCATGTAAGCTTCCTCCGGCTGAAACATATTTGCGGTAGCAGCACCCTCGAGGCGGTCACCCCAGCGGTTCAGATGGTTCTGAAGGCGTGCGTGAACCAGTCCCCGTTCAAAAGTATGGAATTGCCCGTTTTCTTCGAGAGGATAAAGCTTAAGCTTAAATCCAATATCTTCAGCGAGCAGATCCTGCAGAGCAAGACCAAAGCTTCTGTAGATAATTGAATCACGGGAGAAGGAAGCAGAATAGTGGCTATCCCAGCCAAACTGTTCCTCTTTGCCCTGATCCTTGATCCAGGCCATAAAATCCCTTACCACATTATATGAAGGATTACTCTGATCTCCCGGTTTCAGTCTGGCAAAATTATTACCAATATTAATTGATACTAAAAGGTTTATCTCAGGATCGGCTTTCCATATTTCAGTTGCCAGACCTTTGAATTTTTCGAAATAGGATTTTGTCCTCGGACCGGTAGGTCTTTGTTCGTTACTGATCTCGATATATTTAAGTTTATATGGATCGGGGTGTCCGTCACGGGCTCTTATTGCTCCCCATTTTGTTGTTACGGGACCCTTTGCATATTCTATCATGTCCCTGATCCCGGCCGGATCTTCGTCTTTACTGATCCCTACAACACCTTCAAGATTAGCAGCTTCAGCCACCATCAGAAATTCAAAGATGCCGAATCCATGGGAAGCATAGGGAGTAAAAGTACCCGTGTAAGGCAGTCTTTCATCATTTGGTCCGATCATATTCTTCCAGCGATAGAGCAGGCTGTCGGTGCATTGATTGTTCATGGAACCATTGTACCTGATTATGTTCATTCCATTATCTTTCAGCCTGTCAATGAAATCCTGCCGGATAGGATAACCACCTGCCACGCGGCCCCACGTTCCGGGCTCTAAAAATGCATAGCCAAGGGTGACTTCTCCGGGAGTCTTAAGGATAACCGCAAAACGACCTTTTGTATCAGATTTTGATGGTACAAGGTCAAATGTAACTTTCTGGAAAGCATCAGGTGATGCTGACAGACTGATTGCTTTCTCAGCAATCTTTTCTGTTCCGTCAGCGCTTAGCAGGGCAACATAAAGATCACCTGATTTTGGATTTTTCAGATGAAGTATCCCCTCATAATTTTTGCCTTCCTGAAGATTGATGCCCATCCTGAGAAGTCCCATATTTTCAATTCCCACCTCTCCGCTACCTGATACAAACTGTATTTTCTGATCCCGTCTTCCATTGTATGTATCTTTCGTTGTAAGCCTGAATATCCCGTTTGCAGTTCCGGCTTTAACTTCCCTCCAGTAACGGCTTATCTGTTTATTGCCGTTCAGCCTTTCAAGAAGCATTTTCTGCTGATCCTCAGGCAGAGAATCTATGGGACGGACTGTGTTCCTGATATTCTTACCTGACAGTTCATAATGTTGTGTCACAGGATCTCCTACGGGTAAAACACCCAGGTTCCTGCATTGCATGGAAAGATAGGGCTTCCCATTCTCATCAAGCAATATCATCGAGACCCACCTTAAAGGACCAATGACACTTTTTGGATTTGAAACCTCTTCAGGCAGGTTTAGAAAATCGACATCAATGTTTTCTTCGAAATCCTGGCCATAGAGCAGCTGGCTGTACATTCCCCCGTAACACTGGAAGTTCAGGTCTTCCACATTAGCTCCATTTAGCTTTATGGAAGCCTGATGCAATTTTCTGGAGGCATCAATATTAATTACATTTTCATCTTTACTGGCACACGAAACTGCCAGAAAAAGCATCAATAAAAAAGCTGAGGTTCTCATCATAGGTATATTTTAGTTTCAAATCGATTCAAATTTCAGATTAATATCAGGTAATCATTTCTCCTGAATTTAAAGTTTCATTTTTGTTGCATTCTGATCACAATGAAGCTGTGCCCGGGGAACTCATAAGTAAACTGTTTGCCGGTTTCCTTTGTACTGACAACCGGGGAGATCAGATCAGGATTTTCTCCGCTGTTACGTGCAGAAAACGGAAATGGTCCCAGCTGTGTAAAAGTTGCTTCCGGTCCGGGATTAAATCCTGCAATTTTAATTTCACGGGTCTGAGGCTGCAGGCCATAATTGACTACATAAACGGAAACCACCTTCTGGTCATCGTTTGTTTTGGCAAGGACATCAAGGGAATCGACCGGGGCTTCTTCTTTGATGTTAAGGACCCATGGAAGCCATTCTTTCGTGTACATCTGATCTACGTGACCCGATGTCTGGTTCCAGAACCGGTAAGAATCATAAAAAACTCTTCCCTGGCCGAAGGTCATAAAACCTGCTTCCGGCTGGAACATGTTGGCGGTTGCAGCAGCTTCAATCCTGTCGGCCCAGCGGTTCAGATGGTTCTGAAGGCGGGCATGGGTTATTCCTCTTTCAAATGTATGGTGTGCACCGTTTTCTTCGAGCGGGAAAAGCTTAAGTTTATACCCGATATCTGCCAGAAGAACATCCTGCATCTCAAGTCCAAGAGCCCTGTATATTGTGCTGTCAGGTTCAATCAACCGGCCGTTATAGTGGCTGTCCCATCCTATCTGGCCCTCTTTACCCTGTGCCTGTACCCATTTTAAGAATTCCCGTACCTCAAGGTATTCCGGGTTTGTCTGAAAATTCTTTTTCAAAGTGTTCAGATTGTTAGCTGCCCTGATATTTACAGAGGTAAGCAGGTACATATCAGGATCGGCTTTCCATATCTCTGCAGCAAGTGCTTTGAACTGATTGAAATATGCCTTCAGGCTTGGTTGTATTACACGTACTTCATTTCCGATCTGAATATATTTTAAATTGTATGGAGCAGGGTGGCCGTCACGTTCCCTTAATGCTCCCCATTTTGAAGTAACAGGTCCTTTTGCATATTCAATCATATCTTTTATCTCTGCCGGATTTTCATCCTTGCTGATGCCTGCCACACCATCAAGTCCGGCAGCCTCGGCAAGCATCAGAAATTCAAAAATTCCAAATCCATGTGTTGAATAAGGGGTAAATGTTCCGGTATAAGGAAGGCGTTCATCCCTCGGACCGATCATATTTTTCCAGCGATAAAGAAGGCTGTCGGGACATCTGTCATTCATTGATCCGTTATACCTTATTATATGCATGCCATTTCCGACTATCCGGTCAACAAAATCCTGCCGGATGGGATAACCGCCTTTAACTCTTCCCCATAAACCCGGCTGAAGGAATGCATATCCCAATGTTACTTCTCCGGGCTTTTTCAATATAACTGCAAAACGGCCTTTTGTGTCAGATTTTGACGGGACAAGTTCAAACTCAACTTTCTGGAATGCTGCCGGTGAGGCTTTAATGCTGATAGCTTTCTCTGCCAGTTTCTCCTTACCGTCAGAACTCAGAAGGGCAACATAAAGATCGCATGACCCCGGATTTTTCACACGGAGCATCCCTTCATAGTTTTTACCTTCCTGCAAATTTATCCCCATCCTGAGCAGGCCCATATTGTCGAGGCCTACCTCTCCGTTACCGCTCACAAATTTCATCTGCTGATCACGTCTGCCATTGAACTGACCTTTTGTAACAAGCTTATATACACCCTTTGCCGGGCCGGAATTAACTTCTCTCCAGTACCTGCTTATCTGCTTATCTCCGTTGACCCTTTCAAGCAATATCTTCCTTTTGTCAGGGGAAAGGGAATCAACCGGGAAAATTGATCGAGGTATTCTGCCATCCGCTAATTCCCAGGTTTTTGTTACCGGATTACCAAGAGGATTAAAGCCCTGGCTTCTTGGCTGAGTAGTATAGTAAGGCTTGCCGTTTTTATCGAGGATTATGAAAGTAATTGTCCTTAACGGACCGGTCATGCTTTTTAGATTAGTCACCCTCTCCGGCAGATCAAGGAAATCGACATCAACATGTTCCTCGAAATCCTGGCCATAAAGCAACTGGCTGTACATTCCGCCATAACACTGGAAGTTAAGATCCTCAACGTTGGCTCCGTTTACCCTCTCTGAAACCCTGTGAAGCTTTTGAGAAGGATTAATTGTAATTCTATTCTCGTGTGAGCACGATATAATGCCTAAGCAACAGAATAATAAAATAACTCTGGTTTTCATAATCTGATTTATTATGCAATTTATTTTTAATTATCATTAAGTAAACCTCGTAAAGACTTATCTGGCCGTCAGTTTAAATTGCAATCAAATTAATAAAATATCCTGAATTACAATAACCGGTTCATTTAATCCATTACTCTCCGCTAATCGGATATAAAAAACATATTTAACTCAATAACAGATATTTACCTGTACCTTCTGATTTTAGTGACGTGATAAATGATTGTATCCGGGTAATTTTGTATCCCGACATTTAACAACATTTAACATTAAAATGCCTGCAAGACTGAAATGAAGGAGACTTTGAAATGATTTAAGTCAATGGATTATCATGTACTCCTGATTCAGCTTGAATAAGCCGGGAAAAAACGCAAAATTCCTCCACATTTTATTTATTGCCGGATAACAGCAATTTTTCACTGTGCTGAAGATCACCCGGGGATAAAAAGTTAAAAACATTGTTATCTTATGTAAAATCTTATATTACTTTGTACAGGACCGGGGTCGCCGGATGAAAATGACCTGATCGACCGGATCAATTAACTTAAACTGAAACCAATGAGAAAATGGCCAGGAAAATCTGAAACAGGTATCAGGTCTATAATTGTAATGATAATGATACTGGTACTGACAAATTATTCATGCAATAATAAAAAGACTGAAGTAACTGTGGCTCCTGTAAAACCGGTAGCGGTTGTTCATGCCGACCAGACAGGAGCTCCGATTAACCCTTACATGTATGGCATGTTCACTGAACTTCTCGGGAACATGTTTGAAAAGGGTACCTGGGCTGAATTGCTCAGCGACCGCAAGTTTTTCTTTCCGGTTAACAGTGACACTACCCGAAGAAGGGCAAGAGGAGGTTTCAACCGATGGAGACCTGTCGGGCCCGACAATATGATAATTATGGATAAAGAAAATCCATATGTGGGAGAACATTCCGTAAAAGTGATGCTAAACGGAACAGAAATCCATGGTATAAAACAATCAGGCATCGGGCTGGGTAATGACCGCAAATATACCGGCCGTGCAATTCTTAAAGGTAATGAAGGGACAAGGGTAACTGTAACTCTTACCTGGGGAAAGAATCCTGAGGATAAAGAGTCTGTCACCCTGCCTCCGCTTACAAAGGAATTTAAGAAATATCCTTTTGGGTTTACGGCACATGCTTCAACTGACAGTGCAAGGTTTGAAATAACAGCAACAGGAACAGGTTCTTTTAACATAGGGGCTGCCTCCCTGATGCCCGTTGATAACATCAATGGCTTCAGGCCCGATCTTATTGCCCTTCTGAGGGATCTCCATTCCGGAATATACCGCTGGCCGGGAGGCAATTTTCTTGCAGCATATGACTGGAGAGAGGGAACAGGTGATCCTGATAAGAGGCCGGCGCGGTATGACTATTCGAGAATCCCGATCATTGATGATAATGATGTGGGCACCGATGAATATATGAAAATGGTGCAATTGCTTGGAATTGACCCCTACATAGTCGTTAATATCGGAACGGGTGATGCATTTTCCGCAGCACAGTGGGTAGAATACGTAAATGGTCCGAAAGATTCACCGATGGGGAAACTTCGGTCAGCAAACGGGCATCCTGAGCCGTACAATGTAAAAATATGGGGAATCGGTAACGAAATGTATGGTCAGTGGCAGGTAGGTCATATGGCCATAAATCATTACATTATCAAGCACCGGATGTTCACTGACGCCATGCGTAAAGTTGATCCGACAATTAAGATTGTTGCGTGCGGCGCTACTCTCTATGAGATCAATACGACCAACAGGCATCACCGGCTTCTGCCAGTCAATGCAAAATTACCTTATAAATATGGCTCTCCGGAAGACTGGGACGGTCAGTTGTATGCAAATGACCTTGACTGCATGGATTTTATTGCCGAACATGCCTATCCTTTCTTCGGAAATGCTTTCGATACTGTTCAGCAAAAATTTGTCCCGGTAAAGGATTCACTTCCTGAACGTGTAAGAAAAACCCCTAACAGGATCAGAGCCGCTGCCGAAGCTATGTATGAATATCAAAAGCGATTCCCCGGAGTAAAGGAAAAGAACATTAAATACTTTATGGATGAATGGTCCACAGGCGGAAGGGGATTTGACGGGACCCTGGTAGTCGCACTGACTATGCATGAAATGTTCCGTTATACCGATATATATGAAATGAGCGGTTTAACCGGATTCACCTCAAATATTTCCTGGAATGCCAGAAGTGTAGTTTACAGTCCTATTGGTCTGTTCTACAAGCTTTACCGCGAGAAGTTCGGAACAATTCCCCTGAAAGTTACCGGAAATTCCCCGCAGAAAGAGGTTCAGGGAACAGTTCTTGTCGATAAACCCGAGGTTCCTTCAGGCAGCGAAACTTACCCTCTTGATGTTATGGCTGCTTTGAGCGCGGATAAAGCCAAATTGACCGTATCGATAGTCAATCCAACATTCACCGGTCAGGAGATTGATATATCATTTGCAGGTGTAACCCTGAAAGAAGGAGGTATAGTTTATATCATAAGTGCGCCGAGCATAAGGTCGGTAAACAGGCCTGAGCAGAAACCTGTTGTAACCCTCGTTGAAAACGTGCTTGAGTCTGTTTCTTCCACTTTTAAGGTTGCTCCGCTAAGCATTAATCTGTACGAATTTGATACAAAATGATATATAGAATATTTTAATTAATAATTCATATTTGATTGCAAGATGAAAGCAATGGTTTTGACAGGTTTACGGGAGATAGAGATCCGTGAAAAGCAGGTACCTGAGATTACAAAACCTGATGAGGTCCTTGTCAGAATGAAGTCGGTTGGAGTATGCGGTTCCGATATTCATTATTACCGTGAAGGAAGGATAGGAAGCCAGATTGTAGTGTATCCTTTCACGGTCGGACATGAAGGTGCAGGAATTATTGAGAAAACCGGATCTGCCGTTACGGATCTTAAACCGGGAGCCAGGGTAGCCGTTGATCCTGCCATGCCATGTTATTCATGTGACCAGTGCCGGGAGCACAGGTTTCATACATGCCGCAAACTGAAGTTCCTGGGATGCCCGGGACAGGCAGAAGGCTGCTTCTCTGAATTTATTGTTGTGCCGGCAAAAAGCTGTATTCCTATTCAGGATAATATGACATTCGATCAGGCCGCTCTTTCAGAACCCCTTGCAATTGGCATGTATTCAGTTCATCTTGCCAGGGAAGTGAAGGGTAAAAAGGCAGGTATTCTGGGATCAGGTCCGATCGGTATAAGTGTCATGCTTAGCGCCATCGCAATGGGCTGCAAAAGGATCTATATGACTGATAAGATTGATGAACGCCTGACTCTGGCCTCTGAGATGGGAGCAAACTGGACAGGCAATCCTGATACATCTGATATTGTCACGGGCATTTTGAAAGAAGAACCTTCAAACCTTGATCTTGTTTTTGAGTGCTGCGGTCAGCAGGAAGCAGTTGATCAGGCTGTTAAGCTCCTGAAACCGGGAGGTATGCTTATGATAGTGGGTATACCTTCATTTGGAAGATGGAGCTTCGATGTAGACGATCTCAGAAGAAAAGAGATCACGGTAAGGAATGTCCGCCGCCAGAATGAGATGGCTGAAAAGACTATTGAATTGATCGCTGAAGGAAGGATAATCCCCGACAAAATGATGACACATACTTTTGATTTTAAGCAGATAAAAGAAGCTTTTGAGCTGGTTGACCAGTACAGGGATGGGGTGATGAAAGCCATGATACGCTTCTGAATTCTACTGTTAATTATTTAACAATCAATATCTTATAAATACCTCATTAACTAATCTAACAAACTGAACCTATGTACATAGTTAATTCTTATCCGCTGGCGGTGATCCTTTGTGTAGTCACCATGATATGCTGGGGCTCCTGGGCCAACACCATGAACCTAAAACCGAAGACCTGGCCCAATCCGCTCTTCTACTGGGATTATTGCCTGGGTATCGTACTTTTCACCCTTATCCTTGGATTAACCCTGGGAAGCAATGGTTCGGAAGGAAGAAGCTTATTTCAGGACCTGGGCCAGGCAAATGCAAAATCTCTCGGTTCTGCATTTCTGGGAGGCATAGTTTTCAACCTTTCAAATCTTCTCTGGGTTGCTGCAGCAGCAGTGGCAGGAATGTCAGTAGCCTTCCCGATAGCTGTCGGCCTTGCTCTTGTGATCGGTGTTATCTATAATTACATTTCAACATCCACAGGCGACCCGGTCATTCTTTTTGCAGGGGTCGGTCTGGTTGTTGTTGCAATTGTCGTAAATGCTATTGCGTACCAGAAAGTCCCGGTAAAGGTAAAAGGAGACACCCGTAAGGGCGTTATTTTATCTGTCCTTGCCGGTATCATTATGGGGTTTTTCTATGGCTTTGTCGCAGACAGCCTCTCTCTGAATTTCTCTAACCCTGAAGCTGGAAAGCTTACTCCTTATTCGGCTGTATTTATATTTTCAATAGGCTGTTATCTTTCGGGATTTATCTGGAACACCTATTTCATGTATAAACCTGTTGAAGGCAGAGCTTCTACATATGGCGAATATTTTAAGGAGACCTCTCCAAAAGTTCACATAAGCGGTGTCATCGGAGGAATGATATGGGCAATGGGCCTCTCCTTCAGTATTATTTCTGCTGAGCAGGCCGGTCCTGCTATTTCCTACGGTCTGGGACAGGGTTCTACTCTTGTTGGTGCCGCATGGGGTGTCTTCGTATGGAAAGAATTCAGGGAAGCTCCAAAAAGTACAAATAAGCTTCTTGCTATTATGTTTTTATGCTTTATAGCGGGACTTGTACTGATCACTATGGCAAGGGTCTCATAAAAGAGCCCTCTTTTCCCGGGAAGATTTATTCCTTCTGATTTTGTTAATGAAGAGTCTGATACTTTCTTTGTTTGCACCAGATTTAGCCAGCATTTTAACAAAAGCGCTGCCGATTATTGCACCATTGGCATATTTGCAGGCCTGAATAAAAGTATCTGCGCCGGAAATACCAAAGCCGATAAGCGCCGGGTTGGAGAGTCCCATTTCCCTGACCCTCAGGAAGTATTCTTCCTGCTCAGTGGAAAAGCTCTTTTTTATACCGGTCGTAGATGATGAGGATACCATATAAATAAATCCTCTGCTCAGGGAGTCAATTTTCCGGATTCGTTCATAACCGGTCTGAGGTGAAATCAGCAGCACATTTTTCAACCTGTGCTCCGGAAACAGTGAAAGATATCTCTGCTGGTATATCTCCGGCGGGAGATCAGGGAGTATAACTCCGTCAATACCTGTCTCCTCACATTTCAGGGTAAATTTTTCCATTCCAAATCTTAGTATGGGATTAATATAGCTCATCAACAATAGAGGTATCCCTGCTGTCTTCCTGATGTCCTGCAATTGTCTGAAAAGAAGTTCCAGGCTCATCCCGTTCTTCAATGCAGTATCGTTGCTTTTTTGTAATACAGGTCCGTCAGCAACAGGATCTGAAAAAGGTACTCCGATCTCAATCATATCAACTCCTGATTCTTCCAGAGCCTTTATAATTCCGGTTGTGGAATCTGCTTCCGGATACCCTGCTGTAAAATAGACGGATAATATGTTTGTTCTTTTTTCGCTGAATAGTTTGTCAATGCGGTTCATCTCGTATAATTCGGTTAAACATCAATTATTTAAAAGGTTACTTTCTGATCCATATAGGTCATATATGTTGCCATATCCTTATCACCTCTTCCAGAAAGATTGACGACTATCACATCATTTTTTCTGAATTTTAACTTCGCCAGTACAGCAAGAGCATGGGCCGATTCGAGAGCCGGGATAATCCCCTCAAGGCGTGTAAGCATGAATGCAGCTTCAAGAGCCTCATCATCCGTGGCATGTTCAAAAATAACACGGCCTGTTTTATGCAGGAAGGCATGAATAGGGCCAATGCCCGGGTAATCGAGTCCGGCTGATACTGAATATGGTTCGGTTATCTGCCCGTCATCATTTTGCATCAGGATGGTCCTGCTGCCATGTATGACTCCGGGATAACCCAGAACCATTGTTGCAGCTGAATAACCGCTGTCAATCCCTTTCCCTGATGCTTCCACTGCAATAAGCTTTACATTTTGCTCCTCAAGGAAATGATAGTATGCTCCGATAGCATTACTCCCTCCCCCGACACAGGCTATTATATAATCAGGATTATATTTCCCGGTATGCTCTTCAAGCTGCCATTTAATCTCTTCGCTTATGACTGACTGCAGCCTTGCCACCAGATCAGGATAAGGATGCGGCCCAACCACAGAGCCTATTATATAATGTGTATCTTCAGGATTATTTATCCAGTCGCGGATTGCTTCATTAGCAGCATCTTTAAGTGTCATATTCCCGCTTGTCACGGGTCTGACCTCTGCTCCGAGCATTTTCATGCGGAGGACATTGGGCTGCTGTCTCCTGATATCAGTTTTTCCCATATAGACAACGCATTTCATTCCCATAAGTGCACAAACAGTAGCCGTAGCAACACCATGCTGTCCGGCTCCTGTCTCTGCAATAATCCTGGTTTTACCAAGTTTTCTGGCAATGAGTATCTGTCCGACACAATTATTTATTTTATGGGCACCGGTATGATTAAGGTCCTCACGTTTCAGATAGATAATGGTTTTATAGAAAGATGAAAGCCGTTTTGCAAAATAAAGGGGTGAAGGTCTCCCGACGTAATTCTTTAACAGATCAGAGAATTCTTCCCTGAACTCATTATCCTCCAGTATCTTAATATAGTTGTCACGAAGCTCCTTAATATTCGCATACATCATTTCCGGGATCCAGGCTCCACCGTACTCACCATAATACCCGTTCTCATCAATATTGTAATTCATATCAGATTGTTTTTAATTTCGTTATAAAATCTCTTATCCGGGTATGATCCTTAATCCCTGCAGATATCTCAAATCTGCTGTTTATATCTACTCCATAAAATCCGTTGTGCCTTAAATCCTTAAAAGACTCCAGATCATCATACCCGATACCACCACTAAGAAAGAAAGGTTTTTCAAGCTGATATTCTTCCAGCTTTTTCCAGTTAAATTTTGTTCCGCTGCCGCCATAATTTTCAGTTCTTTTGTCAAACAGGAAATAATCACAACACCCGAGATATGTTTTAAGAATATTGAAATTAAAGCTATCGTCTATCCCAAACGATTTAATCAGGATCGGTCCTGCAACCTTTATCCGATTGCAATACTCCGGTGTTTCGGATCCATGCAGCTGAACAGCTCCGAGTCCGAATTTCCGGATATTTTCCTGGATATCCGTAATTTTCTCATTGACAAATACTCCTGTTTTTATTATTGAGGCGGGAACCATTCCAAAAAGCAAAGGATCAGGATTCTTTCCTACATAACGTTTTGAATGAGGATAGAATATGAAACCCATAAAATCAGGACCGGCTTTTCCAGTTTCACTTACATTCCAGGGAAGGCATAAACCGCATACTTTAACTTTTAACATATCATATCAATGATTTGACGAAATCTGAAAAAGCAGAAACAGGATCTGTCGAATTCATGAATTTCTCACCAATCAGGAAACCCTGATATCCTGCAATTTTTAACTTCTTAATCTGGTCCGGAGATGAAATGCCGCTTTCCGAAATCTTAACGAAGCCATCAGGAAGTTTTTCAGCAATATCAAGTGAAAATTCAGGATCTACTTTAAATGTTTTCAGGTCCCTGTTGTTTACACCGATAATATTTATATTGTCATCTGCCAGGTTAAGCTCCTTTACACTATGTACTTCGAGTATTACCTCGAGGCCAAGTGAACGTGCAAGCCGGCACAGGTTTGAAATACGCTTCTTATCAAGTACAGATGCAATCAGCAGAACAGCATCCGCACCAATAGCTTTCGATTCGATTATCTGGTATTCATCTATAATAAAATCCTTCCGCAGAACCGGAACCGGAACAGACTCCTTTGTAATTGTGAGATCATCTGCTGTTCCTCCGAAAAATTCAATATCGGTAAGTACAGAAACAGATGAAGCTCCTTCCCTGGAATATCCGGTGGTTATCTCATACACGGAAGCTTCAGGATTAATAATCCCTTTTGAGGGCGATCTCCTTTTAAATTCAGCTATGATCCCGGTTTTGTCGGGGCATAATATGCTTTCACAAAGGGAAAGAATATTCCTGTTAAAAAATCCGGATTGTTCCAGTTCTTTTATTGAAATACGGCCCCGCTTATCAGCCACCTCTTTTTTCTTATGAATAATTATCTTTTCAAGAATTGTCATGGCTGCATTCCGATAAGTTTCTTAAATGACCCGAATGCCTTGCCGCTGAAAAGCGATTCTTCAGCTATATTTCTGCACTCCTTATCAGTTTTTTCCGGGAAGCAGCATTTAATGGCAAGCTGAGCATTAGCTGTCACAACATGATTCCGGGCTTCCGGACTTGTGCCCTCCAGAACTCCAATAAAAATATCAGCAGCCTCTTTTACCGTGCTCCCGCCGATAAGGTCGGACTGACTGACAAATTCATAATCAAGCATTACAGGCGAAACGGTCTGTTCAACACCATTCAGTATATATTTAAAGTCAGAAGTAAGGGAGACCTCATCATATCCGTCGAGGCTGTGGACAATTGTGTACCGGATATCAGTAGACTGATAAAGATAATTATAGAGTCTGGCCAGATCAAGACTATAAACCCCAATCAGCTGTTTTCGTGGAAGTGACGGATTGACCATAGGTCCGAGCATATTGAAAAAAGTCTTTACTTTCAGGGCTTTACGTACAGGAACAACATTTTTCATAGCCGGATTAAATAAAGGCGCATGTAAAAAACAAATCCCGGCTTTCTCAATTTCTACCTGTAGTTTCTCCTGGCTGTTTGAGAATTTATAGCCGAAGTACTCAAGAATATTTGAGGATCCGCAAACTGAAGTGACACCGTAATTGCCATGCTTGGCCACCTTTATCCCTGCGCCGGCAAGAACAAATGCCGTAAGCGTAGAAATGTTAAATGTGTCTTTACCGTCACCTCCTGTTCCGCAGACATCGATTGGATCGAAGGCAGAGAGGTCAATTCTTATACAGAGGTTCAAAAGGGCATTGCGGAAACCTGACAGTTCATCGACTGTGATGCTTCTCATCAGGTATACCGTTATAAATGCTGCTATTTCAGATTCGGAATAAATACCCCGGGCTATTTTGGTCAGGACCTCCTCAGCTTCTTTCTGGCTCAGGGTTTTATGTTCAAAAAGGTAGTTAAGTATTTTGCGCATAATTTATTAGTTTAAACCAATGTATGTTAAGAATATATCCAGTTCCTTATTATGTCGTAACCAAATTCAGTAAGTACGGACTCAGGATGGAACTGCACTCCCCTGACATCAAATTCCCTGTGACTTATCCCCATTATGAGATGATTGGCTTCAGTGCAGGTAATTTTAAGGCAGCCCGGCAGATTCTTCTCCTCAATGATCCATGAATGATATCGGCCCGCGATGAAATTGTCCGGGATCCCTTTAAATAACGGGTCATCCGGATCAGTGATGCTAATTTGGGTGGCAATTCCATGAAAAACAGTACTGAGGTTGGAAAGGCATCCCCCAAAAGCTTCACCGATTGCCTGGTGACCAAGGCAAACTCCCAGAATACTTTTTGTTTTTGAATATTTAATAATAAGATCGAGGCATATTCCGGCTTCGGAGGGGATCCCCGGTCCGGGCGATATTAATATCTTATCATAGCTGTTTACCCTGTCCAGTCCTATTTCATTGTTACGGAACACATCTGGCCGCCCGCCGGTAAGGCTGGCAATGTAATGGACAAGGTTGTAAGTAAATGAATCGTAGTTGTCTATTACCAGGATCTTTTTCATATTATTTATAATTGGTGAATCAAATCATGTTACTGTACTGTTGCCGGTTGCTGGTTCCCGGTTACTGGTTATTGATTGATTTAACCAGCAACATGTTACCAGCAACCAGCAACCTATTTAATTTCTTCTGCCATCTTAATCGCTTCCCTCAGGGCACCTATTTTATTATTAACTTCCTGAAGCTCGCTTTCCTCATCCGACACGGCTACAATTCCCGCTCCGGCCTGATAATAAAGTATATTACCCTTGCTCAAAAATGTTCTTATCATGATTGCATGATTAAAATTTCCGTTGAGATCCATAAATCCTATTGCACCTCCGTAATAACCCCGTTTCTGTTTTTCATATTTGTCGATGAGCTGAATAGCACGGAATTTTGGAGCACCGGTCAGAGTGCCTGCCGGAAATGTGGATGTCATCATATCGGTCATCGTTGATCCCTTTGTAAGTTCACCGGAAACAGACGAGACAAGATGGATGACATGCGAATAAAACTGTACCTCCCGGTATGTTTCCACCTTCACGTTCATTGAATGCCTGCTGAGGTCATTGCGGGCAAGATCGACCAGCATCGTGTGCTCGGCATTCTCTTTTACATCCGCAGACAGCTTCTGCGCCATCAGCTTATCAGATTCATCATTACCGGAACGCCTGAAGGTACCGGCTATCGGGTTTATCACAGCCTTTCCGTTCTGAATCTTAAGATGCGCCTCCGGAGAAGATCCGAAAATTTTATAGTTGCCGTAATCAAAATAAAAAAGGTAGGGCGAAGGATTAACTGAACGCAACGCCCTGTAAACATCAAATTCATCTCCTTTAAATTTGCGGTAGAATTGCCGTGAGAGGACTATCTGAAAGACATCTCCCCTTTGGCAATGCTCCTTTCCTTTGGTCACCAGGGTTTTATAATCTTCATCAGTTATATTTGATCTCTCCTCCCCTTGAGTCCTGAACGGATAAACAGCAATATTCCTGCTGTTAATTAATGAAATGATTCTCTCAGTTTCACCCGGCCCTGCAGTAACCTGATTTTCGATTACGTACAATAAATTCTGAAAATGGTTAATAGCTATGATATAGTTATAAAAGCTATACCGGACATCAGATATCTTACATTCAGGCGTTTCTTCTGCACTAAGCTTTATTGTTTCAAAATACTCCAGTGCATCATAGGATGTATATCCAAACAGACCATTTACAGGAATTCCGCCTGGCTGCCCGGTCTGCCTGAACGATCGGTGAAACTCTGTAAATCTTATATTAAATACCTTATTATCTGTTAGTTCTGTTCTGACGACTTCTCCGTTCGGGTATGTTTCTGTTACATACCCATTTTCAGCTTCGAAGGTGGCTACCGGCTTCAGGCATATGAAGGAAAAGCTGTTTTCGTTGCCATGGTAGTCTGAACTCTCCAGTAACAATGAATTCGGATAAACGTCCCGTAACCTCAGGTAAATGCTGACCGGGGTTATTGTATCGGCAAGCATTTTTATAAGTGTTGTTTTTACATTAATTCTTCTCATCATTTTTAAATTATAGCCCTGGTTAAAATAAAAACGGCCCGTCGTGAGAACGACAGGCCGCTGTTTAATAATTTATATTTTATATACAAATAGCTGAGAGTCTCACATTCTTAAATGCAGTTTGCTTAACCACCAACGCCAGTTTGTACAAAATACTTTCATTCTTTTTTTATCTATCAGGGTGTAAAAGTAATTTATGATTTTAGAAAAACAAATCTTTGGTCAATTATTATTTGATAAAAATGTTAAAATTGCAAACCTCAGGAAATGGTTTCATCTTGCGTTATTCAATTGAACAGTCTGAAGCCTCGCAAATATTTCAAGCATAGCTGCCTGGTCAATAAGTCTTTTTGCAGTGCGCCTGCCGATCAGTCCGTTTTCATCTCTCTGAGTATTCCATATCTGTTCCGCATCATCAATAAAAAACTGAAGCCGGTCACTATTGCCATCAACTTTGCAGAGCTCAACAAATCCGCGCAGGAGTACTGCATTGAACCAGTAATTATCAGGTAATCTGTTATTTCTGTAAAACCGATTTTTAGCTGCATCTGCTATGATCCGGGCTTCATTGAGGTAGGTTTTATCTGATGTTATTAAATAAAATAATACATTCGACTGAAGCATAGTCCCGGTATTATAGGTGTAAGTGGCAGAATCTATCCTCATAGTTTTGACTTTAAGAGCATCATAGTAAATGCCTTCGGGTGAACGCAGGTATCTGTTAACCCAATTATAAAGGTCTCTTGCATTTTCAAGATATTCATTTTCTCCGGTTGCTTTGTAAAGCTGCAGAGACAAAATTATTCCGGGTCCGTTTGAACATGTATTCTTTGTAGTTTTATCTCCTTCCCGCCAGTAAAGTCCACCTCCGGAAACAGTATCATAGCCTGTCATCATAAACCTGTAGATGACTTCAGCCATATCAAGGTATTCCTGTTTCCTGGTCCGGGTATATGCATCTATAAATGTCAGTCCGATCCACTGATTGTCGTCTATATATCGGGTATCCTTCCCGGCAGAAGCCACGTATGCCTGATACCCGGGCATTGGAGGATCTGCATTATAGTAAAATTTAAGTGTTTTCAGAAACGGTGCAAGGTAATCTTTACCCGGTTCCACCACCTCCATTTCATTGGCAGCCTGCATAAGTGCACATAAGGGCCACAGATAGGAGTATTTATTCTTGTTCCGGACGGTGTCAGTCGTTTCAATGTATAATCCGGGTGTACGGGATGCAAATTTATGACTTATATTACTGTAAAGCTGATCGATCCTTGATCTGTAATCAATTTTCTCCGAATTTGACTGCGCCAGAAATGCTGACATTATCAGCCATCCCAAATACTTAATCATAATCCTCTGCTTATTTTTACAATGTTAAATTAAATAAAATTTGCAATTGCAATTAGTGAATATATTAATTCATTTGTAGTATTTTTAATTAAGATTACAATTAAAAACCAAAGCAACTAACTTCTTTAAATTATGTATTTTACAACCATTGTCAGCCTCATTCTTGCCCTTACCATAAGTTCCTTCAGCGGAGGTAAAAAAGAGGTAAGAACATTTACCAATCCTATTTTAAGGTCAGGAGCGGATCCATGGATAATATTTAATAATGGCTGGTATTACTATTCCAGTTCAGCAGGCGGATCCCTGGTTTTAAGAAAAGCAAGGAATCTCGATGAATTTAAAAACTCAGAGGCAAAGGCAATCTGGACTCCTCCTGCCGGGACATCTTATTCAAAAGAATTATGGGCGCCTGAAATGCATTTCATAAATGGCAAGTGGTATGTATATTTTGCCGCAGACGATGGCAGCAACAAGAATCACAGGGTTTATGTCATTGAAAATGTGTCTTCGGATCCCATGAATGATCAATGGGTATTCAGGGGCAAAGTTTCTGATCCTTCTGACAAATGGGCCATTGATGCATCGGTATTTGAATTTAACAACCGTCTGTATATGATATGGTCCGGATGGGAGGGTGATGTCAACGGTCAGCAGAATATCTATATTGCAGCGATGAAAGATCCTGTGACAATTGACGGGAACAGGGTCCTGCTCTCAAAGCCGGAATATGCCTGGGAGACAATAGGAGACCTTAATAATCCTAATGATGTGGCACATGTAAATGTCAATGAAGGGCCGGTAGTTTTAAAGCACAAAAAGGATCTTTTTATAGTCTACTCGGCAAGCGGCTGCTGGACAGATTCTTATTGTTTAGGAATGCTCAGATACAAGGGTACCGGAAACCTTCCCGATCCGGCATCATGGATAAAAAGCACAGAGCCAGTCTTCAGGCAGAAACCTGAAAACCAGGCATACGGGCCCGGACATAATTCGTTCTTCAGATCCCCTGACGGGAAGCAGGACTGGATCCTTTATCATGCAAATCCGCAGTCAGGACAAGGTTGCGGAAGGAACCGCTCACCGAGAGCCCAGAGATTTACATGGAATAAAGACGGAACACCGGATTTTGGTGAACCAGTGGCTATCGAATTGCCAATACCTGTTCCTTCTGAAGGGAGGGGTAAGTAAAAGGGGTAATTCTACCTGAACAACCATCCGGCAGGCACCTCAGCTCTTCTTTCTCCGGGAATCTCTACCGTAAATCTCAACGAAGGTCTTCTTGCGGTTTCAAGGAAATATTCAACATGCAGCTTATGATATCCTTTGCCAAGAGCAAAATAATCACCTTTTTCTGCAGCCCTTACCCGTACCCCGTCATTTAAGATAACATCCTTATCATCAATTGCCATCTTGCTCCCGTCATCTGAATTAAGATAGAAACCATAAATTCCGTCTGCGGGAATAAGAATATACCCGTCAAAAGTCAATCCAAAATTCTGGGTCATGTCAGTGACTCTTGCTGTAACAATTTCAGATTCAGTGCTTTTAACCGGAGTAAGTTTAGTAAAATCGGGGAGAGTGCTGAACTGACCTTCATAGATATTCACATTTAGTCCCTTTCTGAACCTGCCGGTTACAGTTGCTGGTGAGATATCTTTTTTAATGAGGTTGTAAGAAACAGTCCTGCTGTTTCCCTGCGAATGCTTTGCAAATGTTTTTATAGTACACGATTGTGTTAATTTGATCGGATCTGCATAAAGCGGTGAGGCTTCGGAGGGTTGGGATCCATCTGTGGTATAGTAGATTTTGGCATCCTGATCATGGTTAAGGAGGACGGCAGAGAATTCACCTGAAAATACAGGAATTGTACTTTCAAGAACCGGTGGAGTGATTCCCATATTTGCCCTGGCTATATTTCCGGCACCCATTTTAATGATCTTCCTGTCGTAGGTCAAAAGTCCGTTTGTTTCTGTCTCAACATCAGAGGTTTGTGTGTATATAGTTGCGCTTAAACCATTCTCCCGTACAAATCGGTAAACCATATCATAGAAAGTTTCATATGTAGTCAGCAGGGAGACAGAATCCTCGAATGTCCTGTAACCCCAGTTAGCTGCTTCCCAGAGATGGTTCTTTACCGGAAATCCCAGCCCGCCGAATTCGCCGATGACGATCGCCCTGTTCTCTTCAGCAGGGGGACAAACCGGAAGCGGGTAATTATGCACATCCCTTACAGCACCCACGCCCCTGTCGGTCCATCCTGAAGCATTGTCAACCAGCCTGGTAGGATCATAGCTGCTTATCAGGGAGACTATCTTTTCGGTCTGGAACTGTCCCCACCCTTCATTAAAAGGTACCCACATAATTATAGAAGGGTGATTATATTTTGTATCTATCATGTTTTTCAGCTCGGCAACGAACTGTTCAGCTGCAACTGAATCTTTTATAATATCAGGCATATCATTCCTGATTGAAGCATCTCCGCTGGGCATATCCTGCCACACCAGGATCCCAAGTTTATCGCACCAGTTATAGAATCTCCTGTTCTCGACCTTGACATGTTTTCTTAACATGTTGAATCCCATTTCTTTTGTCACCCTGAGATCTGAGACCATAGCTTCATCAGTTGGCGGAGTATAAATACCATCGGGCCAGAAACCCTGATCGAGAGGGCCATTCTGGTAGACGAACTTATTGTTAAGCAACATCCTTGTGAATCCATCTTCCGTTTTGCCAATTGATATCTTCCGCATTCCCGTAACGGATGATATTTCATCAGTAATGGAATTGCCATTCTTAAGCTTTATTACAACCTCATATAAAAAAGGGTTTTCGGTTGACCACAATACAGGATTTGCAACATTCAGCTTTATTTCGGAACCGGGCTTTCCGCTTCCACTGGCTACCGGCTTTCCGCTCTCCAGAACACTGATATCGACCTCGCTGTTTTCAGACTCCGAAGCAGCCACATTGAATGAAATCGTTGCAGCATCAACGTCGGTTGCGACCCTGAAGGAAGATATGTGGGATTTATTAACCGGCTCGAGCCATACTGTCTGCCAGATCCCGGTAGTAGGAGTATACCAGATTCCATTTGGATTCACTACCTGCTTCCCGCGCGGCTGGCGTCCGGTACTTGTCGGATCCCAGACGCATACCAGCAATTCATGGGTATTCCCTGCATTCAGTAATGACGATATTTCAAATGTAAAAGGATCATAACCACCTTTATGGCTGCCGGCTTCCTTTCCGTCAATCCAGACCTTTGTCTCCCAGTCAGATGCTTCGAAATTGAGAAGGATCTCTCCTTTTGTCCATTTCTTTGGAACGGAAAATGATGTTTTATACCATAAGCTTTCAGTTTCCGAAACCCGTTTTTTCACACCAGACAGGGCTGATTCAACAGGATATGGAACAAGGATACTTCCATCCCATTTTTCCGGCTTTACATATTTTTGAGTAATTGCATAATCCCACAGTCCATTCAGATTGATCCAGCTTTTTCTGACCATATCCGGCCTCGGGTATTCCGGCCATGGTTTAAGAGGATCTACACGTGAAGCCCAATCAGTCAGAATAGGATTATCAGCGATTTTCCAGAGGGTCTCTTTTTTTGAGGTGCATTGCAAACAGAGGAGAAGCACCGGAGCAATTAATAAGATGAGTTTTCTTTTCATGATCAGGGTTTTAGTTATTTATCAATATTTACAATTAATTGTAGAGTTTCTGAATTTACTCAGGATACTGAGCCATAGTAATCTAATTTATATATTTATTCTGCTGATTCAGGTCTCCATCTACCTGACAACCCTTCCTGAAGCATCACCTTTCATTAGTTGCTCCACCTCAGTGACGGAAACAAGATTGAAATCCCCGTGGATTGTATGCTTCAGGCAGGAAGCAGCTACTGCAAAGTTCAGCGCTTTCTGGTCATCACCCTGAAAGGTAAGCATACCATATATCAGGCCACCCATAAAAGAATCTCCGCCCCCTACCCTGTCGACAATGTGAGTTATCTGGTATACCGGAGCCCTGAAGAACTCCTTTCCGTTATATAATATACCCGACCAGGTATTATGATCTGCGCTTATGGAACCGCGCAGGGTAATTATTACTTTTTGGGAGCCGGGGAACATAGCTTTGATCTTTTTGCAGACAGACTCAAACTCGGCACTTTCTACCTTCGCTGAAGATATATCGGCCTTATCAGGCTTTATACCGAATACTTTCTCAGCATCCTCCTCATTACCAAGGATTATGTCGCATTGGCTTACTATCCCTGGCATGATTTCTCCGGCTCCTTTTCCCCATTTCCAGAGATTCTTCCTGAAATTCAGGTCGCACGATACAGTTATTCCCCTGACCTTTGCTGCTTTCACCGCTTCGAGGCAGACATCTGCAGCTCCCTGCGATATTGCAGGCGTTATTCCTGTCCAGTGAAACCATGTGGCATTTTCAAATACTGCATCCCAGTTAATCATTCCCGTTTTTATCTCGGAAACTGATGAATGAGCACGGTCATATATAACCTTGCTCGGCCTCGATACCGCACCTGTTTCGAGGAAATATATGCCAAGACGTTCACCTCCGTATATGATATTATCAGTGATAACGCTATGCTTCTTAAGCTCCATTACAACAGCCTGGCCCAGGTCGTTCTGAGGAAGGCGGGTAACGAATTCAGCACACATGCCGAATTTTGCCAGGGAAACTGCCACATTAGCTTCTCCACCACCGAATGATGCACATAAGGATGCTGCCTGAGAAAATCTCTGATGTTCAGGGGTGGCGAGCCTCAGCATTATCTCACCGAAGGTCACAATCTTCTTGTCCATCTTTTTGTTTCTTTCAAAAATAATAAAAAGGTAAAGAATAAATCACTTTTTCTCTATCAGGGAAATATTCGGGAATCCGATTCCGGCAAGCTCAGGATAATATTTCATTGTCTCTTCCCGGGTATAGAAACCTGTTACGATTACATGATAGTATTCCCACTGCGGAACTATTTCAACCGGTAGATGAAGCTTTGATTCGATCTTCCTTTGAGCCCTTAAGGCCTGTGCTTTCCTGTGAAATGCAGCAACATGCAAAGAAACAGTAGGTTCCCGGACAGCAGGAGGTTCTTCAATTGCCGGAACCTTTATTTCTTCTTCAATTTTTTTCTCAACAGCCTTTCCGGCAGTATCCGGAACTGCAGTTACCGGTTTTTCAATAACCTGAGGTTCAGCCGGTTTCTGCCTTTTAACAGAAGGTATCCAGATATCTGACAATCCCATTGAACCGAGAGATGAGAGTGTTTGCTTAAGCTCTGTAAGATTCCTCAATCCGGTTATCTGCACTTTAAAGTATCCGCCTTCATTGATAATGATTGCCTGTTTCTTAAGTCTGTCAGGAAGTTTGTCGCGTAATGAAAGTGCATTTGCTTCTCTTCTGAAAGCCCCAATTTGAATTATTCTTTCAGGACTTACAATACTATCTCTCACATCCATCTCAGTCTCAATTATTTTCGAAATAGTATCCTGCTTTTCGATAAGGATAAGTTGTTGCTGTTTTGCTTTCAGTGAAATTATCCACAATTCAGTAACACCATTTTGTCTGAGTATTTCAACTTTCTGATCAACTTCAGCCCTGTCATTAATATCTGAAATCCGGACCTTAAAGAAGTCTCCCTCGATAACTATCTGAACATCTTTACCGAACAATTTTTCTATCTTGCGCTTATAGGCTTCTGCATTTGCCCTCCTTTTGAATGCTCCGAGCTGGATAGCATAGCTGTCTTTATCTATTGTAACAAGCTCCTGGCTTACTTCATGAATTATCATATAAACAGTGTCCTTCCTTATAACCGGCTGTTCAGCCACGGCCCCGGCAGGTTTCTCTGTTTCCGGCTTCACTTTTGCCCGGAGGGTGAAGTCAAGTCCTTCAACAAAACCACCTTCCGGACCTGCTTTAAAGCTGAACTGAAGAAGATCAGGATCAGAAACAAGATTTAACTTTTTAAGCTGTCCCGTATCCACCCTGACCGTGTATTGCCCGGGCTTAAATCCAAGGTAGCTGTAATATCCGTTATCCTCAGTAAGTGTCCTGGCAATAGTTTTATTATTGCTGTTGACAAAAAGTATTATGATCCTTCCCAGCCCCTCCTTCATACCTTGTTTTTCAATCCTCACCTCGCCCGAGGCTTCTCCTGCAATGTTGACAGGGATTTCCACAGATTTCAGAATATCCGGATCAATGTATACACCCAGGGTTTTTATACCTGGTCTCCATGAAATGTTTTCAAAACTGTTCGGATCAATTTCAAGGAAACTGTTTGTATAAGGTTCCAGGCCTAAAATCCTGATTGTCGTATCATTTTCATTCCTGACAATCCGTCCTCCGTTTGCACGAATGTTAAGACCCTCTACCTTTGGTTCTCCTTTATCTTTCTTTCCGTCAGCATTCAGATCAAGGAACGGGATCACAGTTATTCCACCCCTTCCGACATTGGTACGGTTATCACCTGCTAAATATTTTGTTTTGGGATCGCTTATAATGCTACCACGGGCATATTGGACAAATGTATTTCTGCCCGCGTTATGACGGAATGAAAGTCCTGTCTGGGCAAATGAGAAATCATATCTGAAACCTAATTCAGCCAGATTAAGGTTATTTTTGAAAAACCTTTCGTATTGAAAGTAAAGATATGCCTTGTCGGCAATAGTTTTTTCGACCCGTACTTTTGAGGAGACAAGAGGCTTCTGAGCATATCTCCATTGTAACTGTGGCATAAGGGTAAAATTCGCCGGGAGCCTGAAGGCAAGGGATAGATTTGAATAGGCAAAAGGTTCCGCATATCCTGACAGGTAGGCATAGGTTGTAAGGTTGGTGTTAACTCCAAAAAGCAATCCGGAAAAGAGCCATTCACCTGTTATTAAGTAAGAGGATGGCAGGATGATCTGGCTGACCGAAAATCGCTGATAGGTTGGGATGTTAGCTATACGAATTGGTACTGAAAGGGCTGCTTTACGTTCCTCCCTGTAATTAAAGTTAATTGCAGTCTGTCCTTTTTCGTATAAGGTATAATTAAGATCCATCTGTATATTTGATGGAAGCCTGTATAAAAAAGAACCTTTTGCCCTCACTCCGTAGGCGTATTCACCTGACAGAAGCATATTATTCGTTATTCTGAATGAACCATTTACAAAAGGCATTATAGGGCCGGATGTCACTGATGAAACATATTCAATTCCGCCTCCCAGAGTAATGCCTTTTGAAAGTCCATAGGAGAAATTTGCCCTTGAGAATATGCTCCCGACGGAATCCTCAATTATGCCGGCACCTATATTATATTCAAATGTCTTTTCAGGAAGGAAATTATAAGGAATATTTATATTCTGTTCTTTTATCTTTTCTTCGCCCCATGGTCCGTAAAATTTCAGCTTCACCGATGAATTGCCATAGACAAGAGGAATGTCAAAAGTAAAGAAGCCTGAAGCATCTGCCTTAACAAAATCTACCAGGACATTGTTAATGTAAAGCTCGACGATCCAACCCGGATCAGTATAGTCGTTCAGAGTGTATGAACCAAAGGATTTCCTGAAAGTAGTTGGTGTATTGGTAAGCTGGATTCCGATAACAGGATTATACAATGTGGATATAGCATGTGTACTTATCTTGCCAGCCATCAACTGTCTCAGTGGTTTGAAATCGTTATTAACGTATCGCCACATGTATTGCTGCTGCCGTTCAGAGAATTTACCGAGATTGTTGTAATAAAGAGAGCCTGTAGCTTCTCCACCTGCGACCATCGCCCCCAGCGACATATTCACAGTGGTATTTGTCCTGCCATTGATCTCTTCATTTGCATAAACGCCCCAGTCGGCCATTCCAAACCTGAAAAGCGGACGTGACGGGCCTATGGTGGTGTCGACCTTTAATTCACCCTTTATCTTATTCAGATTTCTCCTCATCTCCTCGATCTTCATTTCCCTGATTACAGGGAGCTCAACCTTACTTGTCAGAGTAACGGATAGCGCCCTGAAATTAAAATCGCATTCAAGGCCAAAAATAGTGCCGAAATAAGATGATTTCAGGTAAAGGTTGGATTCTGTACGGATCATGTCTCCCGGCTTAAGATTATATACCTTTTCCTGGTAGACAATCCTGTTATTAATCCGGTTTATATAAAATGCTGATTCCTTATTTAAAAAAAATCCTGATATCGAATCAAGACCGGCAGTTGGAAGATTCCTGATCCGCATATAATCAAAAAGATCGGTGACCGGCAGATAAAGCTCTTCCCCCTTTATCACTGCCGGGATTTCAATCCCGCCTACCCCTTTAACATCAAGGTAAACAGCTATTTCATCATATTCAGATTCATCCTGAGCATTGGACCGGACGAATGGTATAAGAAACAGGAGGAATAAAAGAAGAAAAAAAGAGCCGGAATCCGGAAACATACGCCATCGGGAATTAATTCTGGAGTATGCCTTGGTTGTTGTCATATCAGTTCCTTCCCGGATATTTTTTCATGTTAATTATTCCTGAACAAAAGTGATATTAAATGATCCGCTGTAACTGCCGGGGGGATTTGAAATGGTATTACCGACTGTCAGTGTTCCGCCAACGTAAAGGGATGTCGTTGCAGGAGGTATTGCTGTAGTCACAAAAGGCGATGCCGGGCTGCAACTTCCTATTGTCAGTGTCATTGTACCGCCGGGTATGCCCGTCAATATGACATCCGGTCCGTTCATTATATTTATCAGTGTACCCGGATTTGCATCAATTTCATACAACGCAGCAGAAAAAGAGTATCCTGCTATAGCAAGGGGAATGACATCGCCGCTGGAACTGCGTGAACCATCCGGATCAACGGTAATTGTCCCGCCGACACCACCCAGAGTGAATGCCCCGAAACTCAGACTCTGAGCTGTCACAGTTACTGTAATCGGGCGCGGTGGCGGCTCCTGTGCCATTATCGGAACCGTGAATGCTACGGTTAAAAAGCTGGCTGCCCTGACTAAAAATAAGCCTGCCCGGTTCATCCGTATTAAAGTGCTGAGGTTCATCGGCTGTTATAATATATTTTTACCGACTTCATTATCCTTCCTGAATAAAAGGATACTATATAAAATCCGTCTTTGAGTCCGGGATTGAATTCATACAGCCCCGGAGCATCGTACCTTTTTTCAAGAAGGATCTGGCCCGTAAGGTTAAAAATCTTCAGCAGACCTGAACCCGAAAAGATCCTCTTAATATTCATCTTAAGCAAACCTTCCCACGACCATGCACTGAAGATATTTTCACCTGAAGATGTTTCAGGAATTGAGGTCATAACGGATCCGATATCGAGGACGAACCTGTTAAGATATTCTCCGCTGATAAGGTTCACCGTATATTCTTTGTCATTAATAAGGTCTGTTACGGTACCCATAGCCAGGTCTGTAAGATAGACCCCGGCTGATGTAAACTGCTCATGTATATTTCTGATTTTAAATACAATCTGTCCACTCCTGTTCAGTTTAAGCCCCAGTGGTAATGTATAGGCAAACTCCGGATCAACCGGCAGGGCGTTTATCGAAAGTTTGTCTCCTTCCGGACTTACAGAATAAAGATTCGGCACCTTCAGATCAGTATTCATAAGTTTACGGGCATCAAGGTTGCTATCGAACTGACCGGAAGCTTTTTCATCTATATAAGCAACGAATGGATCTGTCGAAGCCGTGTCATCAGAGAAGAACGATATCAGGCGGATAAGCGGAATCGCGGTTTTGATTCCTCCCTTGATAAAGGGATGAGTAGCATCTGTTACTCTAACCTCGTTTGTCATTCCCAGAGTTGCAGTCACCGGATATGCACCCACAGATACGCGAACGAAAAATGCCTGCATCGATGGTATTATATTAGATGCGTTTCCTCCGCTTGAAACTCCATTTATATATGTCCGGTATATACCTCCGTACTGATCGGTCCCGCTTGCTTCAAAATAGTAAAGTGCATTTTCGATATTTATTTTTGTCCAGCCAACAGGAACATTCCAGTCTATCGCCGACGGATATGGATTTCCCACCAGGTTATAGCCCTGTGTATAGGTCCTGTTATGATTGTACAGAGTCAGTGACAGGTTTCCGTTATTAACAGTACCTGTAATATCTGCCGTAACGGGTGCCGGTAAGGTTCCGAAATTAGCTGAATACCCGGTCATCGGTTTCAGGATAGAATCAGGTTTTACATAGCTTACCCAGCCTGAGGATGTGCGGTTTTCATTATACCGGTAAATTAATGGAAATGAATAAAGAAGATTAACTTCATCGGCAAGCTCATTTACAGTGGATGAAGTAAACGGAGAGGCAATATACTTATAGCCGAACCCCGAGGGGAGATAACGTTGCATAGTAACATTGCCTGTTACTGAGCCCGCTCCCGAACCGTCGATCAGTGCGGTTCCGGAAGCTGAAGATACAAGCGTCAGAAAACCCCCTGAGGATAAATTTCCGTTCTGAACATTAACAATCCCGGTAATATCGAGAGAACCCAATAAACTGACTCCCGCAGAGTTATTGACAGTCAGGTTCTTTATAGTGTTCCCTGCAAAAGTATTTGCATTTAAATTCTGGGCTGCAGTCCCGTTCAGCTCAATTGTCCCGTCTGTCGATGTAAAGGTTCCGTTATTACTTATACTTTCAGAGATCTGAAGTGTGTTTCCTGTGATTATCAATGAGGAGCCTGCATCAATTGTCAGGTTTCTGACGGCACCGCTTGCTCCGCCATTCAGTACCGGCTTGTTCGGAACATCGGGAATCTGAACGGATATTGCCTGGGTTGGAATTAATCCACAGGTCCAGTTTCCGGAGTTATTCCAGTCAGTACCAGCAGCACCCGACCAGACAAAGTCAGAAATTATGGAAAATGGGCTTGTTGCAATTACTTCTCCACAACCGCCCGAGGGAGCGATAGTGTTTGTGACAATATAATTCCCGGGAGTGCTTCCGGCTATGTTAATTTCTCCTGTTGAAGAGTTGATAAATACAAGTCCTGCTGTTGAAGAAAATATCCCTGCCACTCCTCCACCGCTGAATGTAGGTAAAGGATTGGCTGCATTCGGACAATACGGGGTGCCAGAATAGCTGAATGTTGCAACAGGTTGTGCAGTAACCGTCAGTTGTGCTGAATTACTGTTTACAGGTGAGGAACCGCAAGGACTGGAAATCACACATCTGTACAGCCTTCCGTTTTTTGCAAGCCCGGGATTTGTGAGGGACAGGGATAAAGTTGTTGCCCCGCTGTAAATACCTCCATTTGTGATATTTACACCATCTTCCTGCCATTGGTAGGTGATGTTAAAACCTGATGCTGCCACCGAAAAACCAGTATTTCCTCCTTCACATATTGTTGATAGTTGCGGCTGTGCAGTTATATTAATACCATTAAAAATAGTCAGGCTGACGGTTGATGATGTACTTTCACAGCCATTAATGGTTTGTGTAACATAATATGTATAAACTCCGGCTGTTGTTCTGCCGGTAGCAAATGGTGTGCCGGTTCCGACAAGAGTCGTAAGTCCTGCATCTGTGTACCATCTGAGATTAGTTCCTGTCGCTTCAAGGTCTGTAATATTTGAAACACAACATTCTCCGTTGGATGCTGCTGGTGAGGAAGGAGCCGGGGTAACAGTAATATTCCTGTTTACGCTGAATGAACATCCATATGCATCTGAATACGAATAAGTTATTTGATGAGTTCCAACACCTGCGACTGAAGCATTGAAATTTGTACCACTTACGCCCGGACCGCTGTATGTACCACCTGAAGGATAACCCTGATCAAGCGTATAAGTTGTTGAACATACTCCAATTGAAGCAAAATCCGGAGCAACATTTTCAGAACCTAACAAGATAAAGCTTACCGGATCATTCTGATTGTTATATTCAGTAAGGATCCAACCGGCTGATTTCGAACTCATTGAGAAACGTGGTTCATCAAGACTGGCGGCGAGATACTCTCCGTTGTTATAACGGCCTATATTACCTTCTGTTGGCATTGCGGTCTGCGGCGCTACAGTTGAATTATCCCTTTCGACTCCGTCAACATAGATACGGCTTGTCGTTCCATCGAATGTGTAAACATAATAATGCCAGGTATTTATGGAAGGTGCAGCCCCGGCATCCGCCAGCAGGGCACCTCCCCATTTCCATGCAACTGTATTTCCACCCCGGAAACCAAACTGAATAGCTGAACTTGCTCCGGTATTCTGAAATGTAATTAAATTCCGGTTCCCGCCTGGTGTTGCAGAATAATTTGCCCAGATGCTGATAGTCTGATTATTATCATTAGGAACAAAACCTGAAGTTGTAACGCTTATATAAGATGTTGTGCCATTAAACCCCCTTCCCCCGGCGATTCTTCCCGTAACATTTGTTGTGGCATTTTGAGCTCCGTTGTTTGCATTAATAGTTGCATCAGAATAATCGGTTCCATTCAGGTGCCATATACCTTTATAGTTGCTTGTCCAGACAGATGTTACAGACGGATCTGAACCGACAGTGGGATTTCCGTACAGCATCTTAATAGTAGTAGAAGCAGTATGCGATAATAAAGGTATCCTTATCCAGGCCACATATTGTCCTGTTGCAGCATCATAAGATTCAATCTCATGATCAAGTTTATTATCACTCTGGTCAGTAAATATAATATCATATCCGCTGGAACTGGAAACATGCCCTCCATTACCGGTGGTCCTGAGCCTGTCACAATCGGGTGAAGTGATGATGCTGATCAACGCCGGGAAATCAGTTAGATCTGCAGGGCCTGAGGCAGGATCCAGAGTAATATTGCTTGAATATTGATATCCGAAACTTACCTGGGTTATAGTAAGCAAGGCACTGTTACTGGTGACAGAATATCCAAGAGCATCAGTAACTATACATCGGTATAGATAACCATTCATTAACATTTCAGCACCGGAAATGGCAAGAGAACTGGTCGTTGCACCGCTATAGATTCCACCATTTGTTATATCTGTAAATCCTCCTCCGTTATCTTCCTGCCATTTATAGGTTAATGGAGATTTACCGCTTACTGTAATACTGAAGGTGGCATTACATCCGGTAAAGTTCTGAGGCTGAGAAGTGATCCTTAGTCCTGGCTTTCCAATGGCAAAATCAGTAGTTGTAGATGAAATGCCATTAAGTCCAAGCCTTGTTATTTCCGGAGCGGATACGGTACCATGAGTACCATCAAGAGTCAGGTTGCCACCATTTGTTCTCTTTACTACCCTGGCGAGACCATCGACTCCTGTAAATCCCGTATAATTCAGATTTACATTGTAATTGCCGGATGCAAGTGGAGCTATAGCAGCCAGGGTCCAATAGCCGGTAGTCTGACGATCAAATATTTCTGTGCCGGCATCGTTTAACGGAAGCCCGTTTGTCCCAATATCAGCAGGTAGAAACTGGACTGACAGCTGCCCTGCTGTAAGGTTAGAGAAAGTAATCTTTAAAGGATTATAGTTCGATGCGGTACCTACAGGGAAAAGATACTGAGTACCGGTTGATCCTATTGCTCTCTGAAATTTACCTGTTATTGTACCGGTTGAATAAGATAAATTTCCTGATGTACTGTTTGAAAGAATCAGAGTATTTGACCCGGTTATAATATTGCCCTGGGTCATGGTAAGTATATTGCTGACTGTAACGCTTCCGTTTAAAGTTATACCATTGACATTGTTAACTGAAAGGTTATTGAGGTTGGAAACGCTTGAAGGTATTTGAACGCCGGAATCTGATCCTCCAAATGTAAGGTTTGATGACGATGAAGTTGACAGATTTGCCGGAGTCCCGCCAATAGCCGGACCGTTCAGGGTAAGGGTATTTGCTCCTACCGTAAATGTACCTGATGTAAGAGTAAGAGTCCCGCCAACAGTAACATTGCCGCACAATGAAACCGTCCTGTTTATAGTAAGATCATTTAATGTCACCTCGGATAAGCTCGCTGAACCTGCCCCACCAATAATAATATTGGAAGTAACGCCTCCGGTAAGTGTTCCGCAGTTGATCTGACCATTAAGTGTCAAGGTGTTTGCCCCAATAGAAATTCCTGCACCTCCGGGATTAAAAGTTCCGCCGACTGTGGTTGCCCCTCCAAGGGTTTTAGTTCCGGCACCTGAAGTTGAAAGGTTATTATAAACTACTCCGGCGACAGTTTGTACTCCGGCAGAATTGTACGTGACGGTCCCTGTTCCACAGGTAAAAGTACCACCGGCAAAAGCACCGTTGTTACCTACGATCAATATGCTTGAACCTCCATTCAGTGTACCTATAGTATTTGTCCAGGCACCTGTAAATGTATGCGTTAGTCCTGTCCCCAGGTTAAGAGTACCCCCATTGCCATTGATCGTTAATCCATTCCCGTTAATGTTTCCTGTAAATGTGGCTGTACCAGCGGTTTTGGTCATAGTGACATTGCCGGTAGTAATAAATCCTGCTATATCTTGGACTGCCATTGCAGAAGCAATGGTAATGAGAGAGCCATTGGCAATCAGGGATCCGCCATTGTTTATATAGTTTCCTCCGAATGTTATTGCATAATTATTTGCTGCACTTGTGTTAAGTGAAGCACCACTGTTTATTGTCAGCTGAACGCCTGAGCTAAACACCCTGGCGGCATTCAAAGTTATGACACCGGTATTGGCAATAATTACCCCGCCGGTTGCTGCAAAAGTGTTTATCCATTCTGCCCCTGCCGTTCTTGCTGTTGCTGTATTATATTGAAGAGTTGCAGTTGCACCATAAGCAGGTGCTGCTGAGGCTGTTGCGGTTCCCTCCATCGAAAGCACCCCGTTAACAGTAACCCCGGCTATCGTTTTTGCACCGGAAGCTGAAAGTATAAGATTCCCGTATGTGGCTGAAGATACTGTCTGGGCACCACCAAATCCGTAATTGACGGTAGAGGTATTGCCAAAAGTTTCTGGTCCGCTAAATATTGTCAGGGAATTAACGTTATGGTTCAAAGTACCTCCATTATCAACCTGAAGAGAAGTATTTGCCGAAAGTGAAACAGCCGAGGCAGTTTCGGTAAGGGTCCCACCGCTTAGAATTTCAACTTTTGTATTCGTGCCGGAAACTGTCCAGACAGCTCCGGTCGTAGTCATTGTATGACCATTTTGAATAAGAAATGCCTGATTATTACCCGTAAAATTTGGAGGAGTGGATCCTCCTCCTCCCGGGTTTGAATTCCAATTTGTCAGTAGTGAGGGGTTTCCCGACCCCTGAGAAAAATAAGGTACTGCCCAGGTAAGAACTACATAACCATTGGCTCCGTCACCACCCAGTTGGTCTCCTCCATTGGCTAAAGCATAGCCGCCGCTTCCTCCGCCCCCATAATTGTTGCCATCGTTACCCGCAAGCGATGCCCCGGACCTTCCGGCGCCGCCATTACCTCCATTTAATACAGTGCCGGATCCTGCAGTTACACCGGATGCATTACCCCCATTTCCTGAAGAACCTGCACCACCGCCTCCGCCTCCGCTCCCGGTTGCATTTACCCCGGCAGCGCCATTTCCTCCGGAATACAGGGTAGTTCCTGTTCCGGGAGCTCCTCCGGTTCCTCTGGCTCCATTTCCCCCTCTGAGACCACGAATTCCGCCGTTAGCCACTACTGCGGTCCCATCGAAACTCGAATTCCCCCCTGTAGTTCCCGCACTATTGTTACCACCGGCCCCACCCGTTCCTACTACTATATTATAGGTATTTCCAGGGGTAACAGTAACAACAGATGCAGAATAACCGCCGCCACCGCCACCACCACCAGCTCTTGAACCAAAAGCGCTATTTGAGCTCCCTCCTCCGCCACCTGCTCCCCAGCATTCAACTATTAAAGAGGTTACCCCGGCAGGTACAGTAAAATTACCACTCACTGTGAATGTCTGGATTTGACCATATAATGTAATAATAAAGGCTGAAAATGCAAGTATCAGCCAGATTTTTCTGAAACTCAGGACAATGCGTGATATAGATCTTCTGATCATGATATCCTGGACAGTGTTATTTATTAAACCGGGATTTAGAGCTAAAGGAAAATTCAATGCAGCTGTAATTCAGTCTCTGCATATTTTACCGGCTTAACATCTGAAGGTGAATTATATGATACCCTTAATATCCCTGTCTTATAATCAATGCCCTGAACCCTGCTTAGTGAAAGCTGGAAATGCCTGATCGTATTGGGAGTATAAACAGCAACCCCGTTTGCCATAGCCACACGGGTTGTTTTACCTTCCGGAGAGATATAATCCACTGTAAGGTCCCCGTAGACCGACATATTACCTGTCCGGTTAAATGCCATTTTAAGAATAGGATCGGAACCAGCGGGAGATTCAAGCAAAAGGCTGGATAGGGTGACTTTCATATTTGATTCCCCGACCCTGATGATAGCCGGTATCGTAATTCCGAATACCGGAGTGAGCCTGATTGAAATGGCAGTGGTATCTATTTTCTCCTTTTCTCCCAGAGGACTGGCTTTCGGCACTGCCCGGAAATAGAAATGAGACCTGTATTCTCCGGGCTGAAGGTCGCCGGTTCTTATAAGCTGAACTTTAATAACCTGCGATTCACCCGGACCAAGAGTCACGCTCCGGGGGAAAAACCGGATGTATCTGTCGGCAAATTTCTGACCCGGGTCAGGTTCTGAGATTTGTTCAAAGTTCCCGTCATCCTTCATTTTTATCTGCACCAGGGATATTGAATAGGTTGCAGTATCCTTGCCGATGTTTGAGAGATTTAAATCGAATGATCGCTTAATGCCTTCAAATACAACCCGCCGGGGAGTAATAAGCAAATTCCCCTGTCCTGCCGCATCAGCGCTGAAAAGTATCGCAAGTGCAAACTGAGCTGCAAAGAAAAAAGGAACCAACTTGTTCCGGATTGAAGTGACCATACTGCCGGAATTGTCCAGTTTATGTAATGACATCAGTTTATGTTTTAATAAATATCCTTCAGTTAAAATCAAATGTTATTTCATACGACCCTGAATAAATCCCGACAGGATTATCGCTTAAAGATCCCACTTTTAGAGTCGCTCCCACGTAAACAGTCTGATATCCATTCTGAAGCATACCTGTGCCTATCCCCGGGGCAGGTACAGAATTCCAGTTTTCAACCAGCATGGTCCTGGCACTGGCTGTATGCCTGATTATCACTGGCTCTGCCGGAAGAGAAACGGAAAATGAAGCATCAACATCCCCTGTAACATAAAAACTGGCCGGATTATGAATACCATTCCCGATGAAAGATACTTCCCAGGGCAGATATTGTCCCCAGAGGGGTTAATATCAGGTCTCCGCCACCAGGACCAGGAGAAAATTTTCCAAAATTCATCTGAGCTGTCTCGCTGGCAGAGAATATCGGAATTATTTCCGCACTGATCTGTCCTGTTGCAGAAACGCTGGTTGCAATCTGGGAATATACTTCGTGCCCGGAATAAAAAAATAATATCAGGATGAAGATTGAAACACAAAATTTCTTCATCTTCGTTTTTAAGGATTTGGTTCTTTGGGTATACTCTTAATTATAAGCTACTGTAACATTAATCGTTCCGGAATAGGCCCCGGTCGGTTGACTGGCTCCAACATGTAATGTGCCTCCTACAAGTAAAGGATCGGCTCCTCCTGATGCAGTTGCCGGAGAAACAGGATTGGTCACAAATGTGTCAAGCGTCATATTATTACCGCCGCTGGTAAGGGTTACATTTGGAATTGAAATTGTATAAGTAAGAGTCGCACCACCTGTAACGGTGAACGCAGCAGCCACTCCTGCAGGAACAGCCTGGAATGATACATCACCGGTTGCGGTGCGGGTACCATTTGTAGCAAGAACCAGGGTTCCTCCTCCGGTCCCGACAGCAATGTTCCCGAGGACCATATTTGCCGTGTTGGAAATGGAAAGAGGAGAAATGATCGTTGCTGAGGCGGTGGCTGAAGCTGTAACTCCTTGTGCAACAGCACTAACTGAAAATGCAATCATTACGATTGAAGCTGAGAAAAACCTGATAATCTGTTTCATTTCTGGATGTTTATTTTAATTGGTTAATAAATATTCGTTTACTTTTTAGATATAGCCTGATCCAATTATTTTGTTATCTGGAAATCAAAAATAATATAATATTTTATCTTAAAAACAAAACTATTTAAATACCGGCAAAAATATTCCTTTCGGATTATTAGTAAATAAAGGCTTTTAATCACCTAAAGTTGGATAAATTTATAACCATTTCACTTATAACAGAGTTCCTGAAGTTTTTATTTAATTAACAAACTTTTATATTTTTCAACAATGATTTTAATCCTGTACATCACGTCCATTCAAACTGATCCAAAATCCAGATCTTCAATCCTGTTTTTTCGGTAAATTGTGTCTTTTCGAATCAAGATCGTGCACGGCTGCCAGACTGTACGGGCCGGTGTGTTTCATTGAATCCTGATAAAATATTTTTTTATTGATGTCAGTGTCAGGATTATTTTAATAATTCATAATTTCGCCTTTCGTCATGCTCTTTTGATAATTCACCTTAAATTTTTTCCAAATGAACAGTTTTAGCAAATTTTCCGCGATTACAATTGTCCTGGCATTGGTTTTTGTCTTTTCCTCATGCAATAAAGCACCGGAACCGGACAAACTTTCCATCTCTTATGAGAAGTATGTTATGCCGAACGGATTGCAGGTTATTCTTCATGCTGATCATTCTGATCCTATGATCTCATATGCAATTATGTATCATGTAGGTTCAAGCAGGGAGGTTCCGGGGAAAACCGGTTTTGCACATCTGTTTGAACATCTTCTTTTCGGAGGATCGGAGAATGTGGAACCGGGGAGGTTCGACAAAGTAATTGAGGGAGTAGGAGGCAGCAATAATGGTTTTACAAACCGTGATGTAACTACTTATTATGAGATGTTCCCTAAAAATGCCCTTGAAAAAGTCCTCTGGCTGGAATCAGACCGTATGGGATTCTTCATTAATTCTGTAACACCGCGGCTGCTTGCGATCCAGCAGAATGTAGTGCAGAATGAGAAAAGGCAAGGCGAAGACAATTCACCCTACGGTTTTACCGAATACGTAATTCTGAAAAACCTTTATCCGCCTGAACATCCATACAGCTGGGAGGTAATAGGTGAAATGGAAGATCTGAAAAATGCGACAATAGCTGATGTGAGGAACTATTATGAAAAATTCTATGGGCCGGGCAATGCAACCCTGGTACTTGCAGGAGATTTCAATGCCGACACGGTAAAGATGCTGATAAACAAATATTTCGGAGAGATAAAACCCCATGGAGATGTATCCGCGCGCACTGTCATGCCCATATCACTAAGCAATACCAGGAAACTGTATCATGAAGATAATTTCGCAAATGTGCCTGAGATAACAATGGTATGGCCGTCGACGCAATCATATAGCAAGGATATGTATGCCCTTGACTTTCTGGCAAAACTGCTGGCAGATGGAAAGAAGGCTCCTCTTTACAAAGTTCTGGTCAGGGAAAAGAAGCTGACTTCATCAACCAGTGCTTATAACGGATCAGGTGAGCTTACAGGAGAGTTTATGATAAACATCCGTGCGAATGAAGGTAAGTCGCTCAGGGAGATCGAAGATGCCATTTCGGAAGCTTTTACAAGATTTGAAAAGGACGGTATCACCGATAAGGATGTGGAAAGGATCAAGGCGTCAAGTGAAAAGAGTTTTTATGACGGGATCAACAGCGTCCTGGGAAAATCGTTCCAGCTGGCATTCTACAATACTTTCCTTAATGATCCCGGATTCATTGAAAAGGATATTGAGAACATAAAAGCGGTGACAAAGGATGATATAATGATGGCCTATAATAAGTATATAAAAGGCAAACCTCATGTTGTTACGAGCTTTGTTCCCAAAGGGAAGCCGGAGATGATGGCAGAAAATTCAGTAAAGGCCGATATTAAAGAAGAAAATATCAGTGAAGCAAGCCAGGTTCAGATCGCAGAAGGAGGAAATGACCAGGTTGTGAAGACGCCTTCTGCCCTTAACAGGACAGTTGAGCCGCCGGCAGCGAAAGAACCTGAGGTCAAAGTGCCGAAAGTATGGAAAGCACAGCTGGCAAACGGGATTAAGGTTTATGGGATAGAGAATAAGGAGCTTCCGCTTCTGAATTTGAGCATTGATTTTGATGGAGGTGTCTCACAGGATGATATAGCCCTTCCCGGGGTAGCATCTATGGTATCAGCAGTGCTTCCGCAGGGGACAAAGAACAAAACCCCTGAAGAGCTCGAGGAAGAGATTGAACTTTTAGGTTCAAGTATTTCGATGTCCACAGGACGTGAAGAGATTTCGATGAGTGCAAGCATGCTATCGAGGAATTTCGAAAAGACTGTTGCTCTGATGAAAGAGATACTTCTTGAGCCTCGCTGGGATACAGCTGAGTTTTCAATAGCCCTGAGCAGGGCAAAGAATGCGATCATCCAGGCTGAAGCCCAGCCAAGGAGCGTTGCCAGCCTGACATTTTCAAGGCTTGTCTACGGTAAAGACAATATTTTCGGTTACAGCTCCAGGGGTACGCGTGAAACTATTGATAAGATCACTCTGGCTGACCTGAAATCATACTATGAAAAGTACTTATCACCTGCCGTCATAAGTATCGAAATTGCTGGTAATGTATCTCAGGAACAGGCGCTTGCAGCACTTAAACCCCTTGAGGAATGGAAATCAAAAGATGTGGCACTTAAAAGCATAAATGTTCCCCCGGCACCTGATAAATCGATAATCTATTTTGTTGATATTCCCGGATCTCGTCAGTCAGTAATTTATATAGGTTATCCGGCAATCTCAAGGGAGAATCCCGACTATGTAAAAGCTGACTTCATAAATTACAGGCTCGGAGGTGCCTTCACCAGTATTATTAACCAGATCCTGCGTGAACAGAAGGGTTATACTTATGGTGCATCAAGCTATTTCCAGGAAATGAAATCCATCGCTCCCTTTGCAGTTTCAACAATGGTGAGATCGGACGCTACTCTGGAATCTGTGAAGATAATCAGGGACGAGATGGAAAAATACAGGCAGGGTATTTCTGAAGAAGATCTTCAGTTTATCAAGAACTGTATGATCAGGTCCAATGCCCTGCGCTTTGAAACAAATGATGCCCTTGCAGGCATGCTCTCAACTATGGCAAAATATAAATTCCCTGACGATTATATCAAGAAAGAAGAAGATATCATTAAAAACATGACCATCAAGGAGCATAAGGCAATCACGGATAAATATATCGTCCCTGACAGGATGTATTATGTCATCGTAGGAGATGCAGCAACCCAAATGAAACCTCTTGAAAAGATAGGTTTCGGGAAACCAGTACTGACGAAAACAAAGGACTGATTTAATTTATGAATTAGTATATATCAGCGTTAATCTGCGGAATCTGCGGGAAAAGATATCTTCTGCAGATTCCGCAGATTGGTGCAGAATTTATTTTCCGGTCATATTCAGTGCGGCAACATAAAAATCCGGATCAACAACGATAACTGCATTATCAACTCCGGTATCAATAGTTTTAAATTGTGAAGTCGGCGAAACAACCATTTCCTTACCGGAAATAAGTACTCTTAAGGGCATATTAAACCCTCTGACACAGTTGTTCCACCGGAATGTAAGTTTTGTCCCTTCATTATAATACTCAAAAACTGGTATCCTTGTGTCCCTGAGATACTGATCAAATAAAGGCTTTAGTTCCATTCCTGTTTTAATGCTCAGGAACTCTTCGATCTGTGATCCTTTAACCACCTGGTGGTAAAATGTTTCATTCATTCCCCTCAGTATTGCCCTCCACTTTTCATCATCATTCACTATCTGCCTGAGCATATGAAGCATGCTGCCCCCCTTATAATACATATCACCCGAACCTTCATAATTCACATTGTATATGCCTGTTATGGGGCGGTCGTTCCTTATGTTCCGCCTTGATCCCAGTACATACTCACGACCCGCTTCCTTTCCGAAATAATATTCAACATAAAGGCACTCGGCATAATTTGCAAAGCTTTCATGTATCCACATATCGGCAATATCCTGATAGGTAATATTGTTTGCAAACCACTCATGTGCTGATTCGTGTATTATTATGAAATCGAATTTTTCTCCCCATCCTGATCCGCTGACGTCAGTGCCCCTGTACCCGTTCCTGAATCCGTTCCCATATGTGACGGAACTTTGATGCTCCATTCCCAGATAAGGAGCCTCCACGAGCTTGTAGCCATCTTCATAGAAAGGATATGGCCCGAACCAGTACTCAAAGGCTCTGAGCATTTTGGACGCCTGGCTGAACTGTAATTTTGCCTTTTCAATATCTTCTTTCAGAACATAATAATCGCAATCCAGGGCTCCTTTTTCTCCCCGGAACACTTCAGAAAAATGAGCATAATCAGCGATATTGATATTCACTCCATAGTTGTTTATAGGATTCGCAACGAACCAGTTATATGTGGCTGTCCTGTTTTTATTCCTGACTATGTTCCTTAAGCGGCCATTGGAAACATCGATTAAACCCCGCGGGACTGTAACGCTAATCAGCATACTGTCAGGCTCATCATACATATGGTCTTTACATGGCCACCACAGACTGGCGCCATCGCCCTGGCATGAAGATGCAATAAAGGACTTGCCGTTGCTATCTTTTTTCCAGGTGATTCCACCTTCCCATGGAGGTCTGGTAGAAATTTTGGGTTTGCCTCCGTAAGTAATTATCACTGAGTATACTTTCCCCGGTTCCTGATATTCGGACAAGTGTATCCAGTACACGTTACCTTCCCTGTTGAAAATAAGCTTTTTACCATTTTGTTCGGCTCTTATAATGCTCATTGGCTCCTGAAGATCGAGCTGCATAATATCATTGTTTTCTAAGACCTTATATATTACAGTATTGGTACCGTAAATAGTACTGTCTGAAGGCTTTACTTCCATATCGAGATGGTAAAACTGTAGATCCCACCAGGCCCGTTCAGGAGTTATAGAGCCGCGGAGTGTGTCCTGCCTTGTAAACATTCTGGGAGCAGGGGCAATGAACTGGGCGGTAATAGTACCGGAGCAAAGCGACAGCACAAAAACCACAAATAAAAATCTTTTCATCAACATGATATCAATCTATATAAAATGCAAATGTACCAATAAGGCATTTAAGAATATAAATCCCTGGGTTATTCCCACCTGCAGATTTCTTCCGGATTTTGCCTTTACTGATACAGGGTCGGGGGATCCCGGTCCTGGATCTGTTTCTATCAAACCCTGGGCCAGACCATCGTAATATGCTGCTGAAAACACTGCAATAAGTAATACTTTAAGAAATGAAGAGCACCTTTTCATGTTTCCCTTAGTTTGTATTTTCTCATTTCTGCAAAAATAAATCTAATTCAAATTATTCAGAAGATCAGGCGATTTAGTATTTTAGACCAGGTTTTAATCTTTTACTCAATGAATAGATCACTTAAGTCCTTATTGTTAATTACTTTGGTAATTGTTTGTGTATGTGCTAATTCCACTGCACAGGATTCTCCCCGTTCGCGAAATTCATTTAATGAAGGATGGAAATTCATCAAATATTTCAATGCGTCGGATGAAACAGTAACTTTCGACAGGGAGCCCGAAGGACTCTACCTGCCGGAAATCAATGATAACACCTGGCGTACACTTGACCTGCCCCATGATTGGGCAATTGAGGGACCTTTCAGTGATACTCTGGAAAATAATACCGGCCTCCTCCCCTGGAAAGGAATAGGCTGGTACAGGAAACATTTTACCCTGAATGAATCTGACCAGGGGAAACGTATTTATGTCGATTTTGACGGTGCCATGGCCTATGCAAAGGTATGGCTTAATGGAAAATATGTCGGGGAATGGCCTTATGGATACTCCTCATTCAGGCTTGACCTGACTCCCTATATTTTGTTCGGGAAAGAAAATATTATAGCCGTAAGGCTTGACACTAAGAAATGGGATTCAAGGTGGTATCCCGGAGCAGGACTCTACAGGAATGTCTGGCTGGTTAAAACTTCACAGGTTCATATTGCACAAAATGGAGTCTTCTGCACAACTCCGGAAATTAAAAAGGAAAAGGGGACTTTAAGCGTTGAAGCGGAAGTGGAGAATCATATGAATGAACCAGTACCTGTTACGCTTAAAACCGCCATTTTCAAGCTGAACAGCAGCTTTGAACCCTCTCCGGTCCCGGTTGCAGAATCATCTGCATTTACTGCAACCGTTATGCCCATGAACAAGCATACTTTCAGACTTGATCTGACAGTAGATAATCCGGTCCTCTGGGATATTAATGATCCTGAACTTTACAGGGTTATCGTAACTGTATCCCGGGGAAGTGTTGTTGCTGATAAGTATGATGTAAATATGGGCTTCAGAACCTTGAATTTCACTCCCCGCGACGGATTCCTTCTTAACGGGAAAAGAGTTCAGGTTCAGGGAGTATGCAATCACCACGACCTTGGTGCCCTGGGCTCAGCTTTTAATACAAGGGCGGCACAGAGACAGCTTGAAATACTGAAAGAAATGGGATGTAATGCAATAAGGACAAGCCACAATCCTCCTGCGCCGGAGCTTCTCGATCTTTGCGATAAAATGGGTTTCCTTGTTGAGGATGAAGCTTTTGATGTCTGGAAAACTCCGAAAAAGAGATTAGATTATAATAAGCTTTTCTATGCCTGGCACGAAGAAGATCTGAGGCTAATGGTCCGCCGTGACCGTAACCATCCGTCTGTAATTCTCTGGAGCATTGGCAATGAGGTTAATGATCAGAATAATCCAGCATTGGCATTAAGCCTCAGGAATATTGTAAAATCTGAAGATGAAACTCGTCCGGTTACCTCCGGATGCAACCAGGATTATTCCGGGACTAATGGATTTCAGAAGTCTCTCGATGTGTTCGGCATCAATTACCGTCTGTACAGGTACGATGCATTTTTTGCACTTGAAGACAATAAAAACCTTCCTTTCCATTCAAGTGAATCGGCCTCAACAGTAAGTTCCAGGGGAGAATACTTCTTCCCGGTGGTCCAGGGTGACCTCAATAATAATCTTCCCGGTAAGGGCGTATGCCAGGTCTCATCCTATGATCTTGCATATCCCGGCTGGGCAACCACTCCCGACCAGCAGTGGGTCTTAATGGATAAATATCCGGAAGTATTTGGAGAGTTCGTATGGACAGGTTTTGACTATATTGGTGAGCCAACTCCATATGGCGATGATCTGACGGGACTTAATCCGCAATCAAGGCGGTACACCCAGGTGAAACAGATGCTTGATAAGATGGGTGTTGATGAAGTGCCATCAAGAAGCAGCTATTTCGGAATTGTCGACCTGGCAGGATTTAAGAAGGACAGGTTCTGGCTTTACCAGTCGAGATGGAGATCTGACCTTCCGATGGCTCATATTCTTCCCCACTGGAACTGGCCGGAAAGAAAAGGCCTTGTTACCCCTGTTCATGTCTATACTTCCGGCGATGAAGCTGAACTCTTTCTTAACGGCAAGTCTCTTGGAAGGAAGAAGAAGGGTGAATTTGAATACCGCCTCAGATGGGACGACGTAATTTATCAGCCCGGCGAACTTAGGGTCATTGCATATAAAAACGGTGTTAAATGGGCTGAGGATATTATGAGAACCACCGGGAAAGCATCCCAGCTGTCAATGTCAGCTGACAGGCCGAATGTTGCTCCTGACGGAAAAGATCTTATTTTCGTGACTGTCAGGATAGAAGACAAGGACAAACTCCTTGTGCCACGTAGCAATAACCAGCTGAATTTCAGCATAAGCGGACCCGGAAGGATAGTTGCAACTGACAACGGTGATGCTACAGATCATGTTTCATTTCAGTCATCATCCAGAAAGGCTTATAACGGAATGTGCCTTGTTATTGTGGCAGCAGAAAAAAGTGCATCAGGTCCAATCACCATTAGAGGTGAGTCAAAAGGATTGAAAGGTAGTACTGTAACTATTGACATTGTGAAATGACTTTCATATTTAATCTGCTGATAATTACAATAATAGATAACTCCTATCGATTCTGTACGATGTTAATTTAAGTTAAATAGTCACCAATATTTTATTCGGATTTCTTTTTTTTTGTACTTTCATCGCGGAAAATTTGGTTTTGTAACTAATTGTAAAGGATAAAGATAAAGATGAAGAAGACAATAATTACTACAGGTATTATTGTTGTGGTTACATTAATTGCACTTATTGTTTTTAACAAGATCACATCGAAAAAGGGAACTACCGGCCAGTTCACCGAAGCCAGGTCAGGTAAATTTGAAATCGTCATAAACACAACAGGTGAGCTTCTGGCTGAAAAATCGGTCGATATAAATGGACCTTTGATCGCGTCAGACAGGGATGTAAGAGCTACCAACATAAGGATCAGCGACATAGTACCGGAAGGCACCGAAGTTAAAGCCGGGGATTATGTTGCCTCACTTGATAAGACTGAGTTTGCCAACAATCTCAGGGATGGTCAGGACAGGCTTACTACAATGAAGTCGAACCTTGATATGGCTCTACTGGATACATCTCTTACCCTGAACAACATCAGGGACCAGATAAATAATCAAGTTCATACAGTTGCTGAAATGGAAATGACATTCCGCAATTCAAAGTACGAATCACCTCCGATTATCAGGCAGGCAGAAATAAATCTCGAACAATCGCGTAGGGTTCTCGACCAGTTGAAAAGAAGCTATTCTCTCAGGAAGGCTCAGACCGCAAGGAACATCAATAACCAGAGATTATTTATAGGAAGGATTGAGAGGAGTATACGGGATTATGAAGAGCTGCTGGCCCAGTTCGACGTCAGGGCGCCTTCAGCAGGAATGGTGATCTACAAAAAGGACAGAATGGGAAGGAAAAGGATTGCCGGGAGTTCTATTAACACAATGGACCGCGTTGTTGCAACCCTACCTGACCTGACCACGATGCTATCCCAGGTGTATGTAAGCGAGATCGAGGTTACAAAGGTTGTAAAAGGTCAGACCGTGAATATAACGGTTGATGCTTTCCCTTCAAAATCTTATTCAGGGACTGTTATATCGCTTGCCAACATCGGTGAAAAACTTTCGAATTCAGATACAAAAGTGTTTGAAGTGCTTATTAAAATAGATGGAACCGATATGAATCTGCGGCCTTCAATGACCACCAACAACAAGATCCTTATAAAATCTTTTGATAACGTGGTATTTGTGCCTAATGAATGCGTCCACACAGGCGTTGACAGTATTCCATTTGTCTATACAAAAAGTGGAAATAAACAGGTTGTGGTCCTGGGTGAATCAAATGATAAAGAGGTAATCATTGAAAATGGACTGACACCACATACCCCAATTTACCTGGAGGTACCGGAAAAAGCGGAATCATTCAATTATTCAGGAATTGATTTAATAAAAAAGGGCTCGAAATGAGCCCTCTTCTATTTAGGATTAAAATCGCTTATTTCTTGTCATAAACTGCTGTTCTCTTCATTTCCTCTCCATTTGGATTCGTTGAGGTAGTCACTATTGAAAGTGCTGCAGGGCTTGTCAGTGTCCATACTTCTGTCGATTTCATGGTCATATCGTTGAATGTCCTTGAAGTAACGATTGTCAGGCTTTTTCCGTCTGCCGACCAGGTAGCTGTTGACTTGCTTTCGCCTCTCCCGGTGGAATTGATGCTTTCTTTGCCATCAAGGGTATATTTTGAAGTCGTTGTTGTGGATTGGCCATCCTGTCCCTGCCTTGTTCTTTCAACTGTAAGAAGGTTGGCTTCCTGCTTTGCCACAAAATTACCACCGCCAAAGCCGCCCATTCTCATTCCCTGGCCGCCGCCCTGACCTTGTCCCTGACCCTGTGGAGGCTGACCCTGCCCTTGACCCATGTTGCTCTTTTCAGCATTAAGGGCCCACGTTCCTGCAAAATTGGCTTTTCCAGCCTGCCCGTTTACAATAACAGGAGGGATAAGAAATGCCACAATTACCAATGCGGATAATGCGATCTTAAGATTCTTTACATTTTTTTCCATATTCTAAAGTTTTTGGTTGATTATAAGTGTAATGACAATTAATCAAAGTTATATATTCCCGAGGATACTAATTATTATTATACCATATTTAAGATTTTTTAAGATTTAGCCTAAATGATTTAAACTAAATAAATTTTAAAAAATTGATTATAATTGCACATAGAATATTAATCAAAATCAATAAAAACCAAAAAGTATGATCAGAAAGATTTTTCCATTCGTAGTAGCAGCGTTGTTAATTTCATCATGCGGAAACAGATCCGGAAAAGGCACAGGGGAAAATGTAACAGGAACCGGTGAGGCAGCAATGGTCCAGTTTGCATCTCTTGTCGAGAATCCCGGAAATTACATTGATAAGGATATTATTGTTGAAGGGAAAGTTGTACATGTTTGCCCTCACACCGGGAAAAAAATGTTCATCGTTGGCGAAAATCCTGATATCATGCTTTATGTCTCTGCAGATGAAAACACACCCAAATTTCCGATGGAACTTCTTGGGAGCAGGATTTCCGTAGAGGGTCGCCTTGCACAGGCGATAACTGCAGATAAACCTGCAATGGAACCGATGAATGCAGGAATGGCAAATGCAGCATGCAGCGATACCTGTTCAAAGTCAGGAATGGAGGATCCTGCCATGATGGCCGGGGCCGGTTGTGAGACGGAAACAGCCCTTTCAAAGCAGGTTGCGCTCGCCGACCTGATAATGATCTATAACAAGCACATTCTGGTAAAATAAATTCTTCGGTAACTAACTTAAAGGTCAGATGTGTCTGGCCTTTTTTTAATTTTTACAATATGACCCTTTCCAAACTGAACAGGATCACACATCGTGATATTGGGTACCTGATTGCTGGAATGACAATAATATATGCACTCTCAGGAATCGCTCTGAATCATAAATATGACTGGAATCCAAATTATCTTGTAGACACTTATGAATTTACCACTGATCTTGATTTATCAAGGGATACTTTTAATGATGAAACCGCCCTGCTGATACTGAAAACTATTCCCGGCAATCCTGTCTTTAAAACCTCACATTTCCCCTCCGGTAATAAGATTACCCTCTTTATTGACGGCGGATTCGTACAGATTGACGCGGCTTCCGGTAAAGGAACTGTTGAAAGGATCAGCAAAAGACCGCTATTTTACCAGATCAATTTCCTGCATTATAACCCGGGAAAATGGTGGAAATTCTTCAGCGATATATTTTGTATTTCCCTCGTATTGGTCACGATTACCGGATTATTTATACTCAGGGGGAAAAACGGCATCACACGCAGAGGGGCAATTCTTACGATCACGGGGATTATTCTGCCCCTGATATTTCTTTTTATCTATTGAAAGGCGATGAGCTACAGACGTCAGGCAACAGGATTTAAAAGCCTGTCGCCTTCTGTCATAAGCCTTATACCATTTTCATAGCTTCAATCACCCTTTGCGGAGTAAAAGGCATCCGGTAAAGGCGTGCCCCTGTGGCATCAAAAATCGCATTGCCAACAACAGCACCCATTGCAATAATAGCAGGCTCTCCTCCGCCCTGGGGCGGCTGGTCCTTCTTATCAATAATCGTGCAGCTTAATTTTGGCAACCATGAGAACCTGGGTATCTGATATGTGTCGAAATTCCTGTCGAGCACTTTTCCTCCTTCAAACTTTACTTCTTCGGTCAGTGTATAGCCAAGTCCCATCGTGATGCATCCTTCCATCTGCATAAGAGTTCCCTCAGGATTAACACACAATCCCATATCCTGGGCCACTGCTACCCGAAGTACCTGGATTTTGCCGGTCGTTTTATCGACTTTGATCTCAGCCATATGTGCTACCCATGTACCTGCATCCCAACCGCATGCCACTCCAATTCCTCTTCCGCTCGGAGCTTTACCCGGAACATATCCGAATTTTTCGGCTACGGTCTTAAGGCAGACAATCATCCTCTCATCCTTAAGGTTCTTCAGGCGGAATTCAAGAGGATCCATCCCTGCCGCTGAAGCCATTATATCGACCTGACATTCCCTTGCGAAGGTATTTGAATTGTTATTTGGAGCCCTCCAGGCACCTGTTAAAACAGGGTGGATCGGTGAAGTACGATTATCGCCATGGCTGGTTGTCCTGAAATTCGGGACATCATAAGTCACTTCTGATCCCCGGGTTCCTGACAGATAAATATGGTAGTCCCAGAATTTTATCAATCCGGTTTTATCAACGCCAGAGCTTATTTTTATCACACCTGCCGGATGAAAGATATCATACAGGAATTCTTCATCTCGTGTCCAGGCAAGCATTACCGGCTTACCGGTAAGCTTAGCCAGTCTTGCAGCTTCTATACCCTGCTGGAAAGCCCCTTTCCCCCCAAAACCACCACCTACAAAGGGTGTTATTACTCTGACATTCTCCCGGGTAAATCCAAGGTTGTTCACAATCCCATCCTGCAGTCCAAAAGGCGTCTGAGTTGCTGCCCAAACTGTCAGCTTGCCTCCTTCAATCACCGCAAGTGCAGTATGCGGTTCAATCGGTGTATGAGCAAGGTAAGGATCGGAAAAAGTCGATTCAGTAATTTTGTCGCTTGCCTGCCGTCCTCCTTCAATATCTCCATTGCTCCTTATTACATTAGTTCCGGTCTCTGCTTTAAGGATATAATCAGTAAGATTCCGGTCATTGACATTTTTTTCGTCAAATGAATATTCAGCTTTGATTTTCACAACAGCCTCATCAGCTTTATCCCGGTTTTCACTGACAACAGCAATAAAATCCCCGTCGCGAACCACCTGGACGCCAGCAATCTTCTGAGCGCCCGTAACATCAACGGATGTTAATTTTCCGGCAAGAGAAGGAGGTCTGAGTATCCTGGCATATACCATTCCGGGAAGCTTAAAGTCGCCGGCATACTTCGCCTGGCCCGTGACCTTCAGCACGCTATCAACTCTTTTAATAGGTTTACCGACCTGGGTGAATTTGCTAACTTCCTCCGGAGCAGGCTTGACATCAAGGAATTTCTCAATTTTTCTACCTTTTGCAAGCTGTCCGTAGGTCACAGAATTCTTTGAATTCCTCATGTCAGTGATTACACCCTCTTTTACTTCCAGCTGCGATACCGGCACATTAAGCTGATTTGAAGCCAGGTCGAGAAGGACTCCCCGGGCTTCGGCCGCAGCCGCTCTCATATTCGGCCCGAAGCTTCTGGTTGACATTGATCCCCATGTTCCCTGATCCCATGGACAAAGGTCAGTATCGCCCATCACCATGACAACTTTTTCAAATGGCACATTAAGCTCTTCCGCCATCTCCATTGCAAGTGATGTTATAATTCCCTGTCCCATTTCAATTTTACCGGTAAAACATTTAACGGTACCATCTTCAGCGATCTGAAGAAAAGCATTATAATCTTTCGGAAGAGTTCTTCTCTGCTGTTGTTGAAGTGATAACAGGTCAAGCATGTTCCAGGGCTGGAAGAATATGAAAATACCTCCCCCGAGAAGCTTGACAAAATTCCGTCTTTTCATTCCCGAACTCTTATTTTCGGCAATAAGGTCTTTTGAGTCAGTCTCTCTTTTTTTCATGATTACTTCCCTCCTTTCATAACTTTGGACGCATCTTCAATGGCATCAAGAATCCTTACATGTGCTCCGCAGCGGCAAAGGTTATCCTCCATACCCTCAACTATTTGCAGGCGTGTAGGTACCGGATTTTTCTTAAGCAATGCCACAGCTGTAAGAATCATACCCGGCGTGCAATATCCGCACTGCAGTGCATCATGGTCGACAAATGCCTGCTGGACAGGGTGAAGCTTGCCTTTCTGGGCGAGACCCTCAATAGTGATCACACTTTTACCTGCCACATCACTCACAGGTACAGAACATGACCGTACCGTCTCATTGTCGACAAGCACCGTACATGCTCCGCAGAATCCTGTTCCGCAGCCATATTTGGTACCCGTAAGTTCAAGCTGATTACGCAGAACCCAGAGCAATGTCGCATTGGGATCTGTCACAATCTCGGCTTTCTTACCATTCAGTTTAAAACTAATTGTCTCTTCCATATTTAAGTGAGTTGATTTAATTCTCTTTTATAATCTTCCGGAGTATCTATGTCCTTAAGTATCGACCCCGAATTTGTTATCACTTCCAGCACATCTTCTGAGAACTTCCCTGCAAGAGACCTTAATCCTTCTTCCGGATTAAGCTTTTCAATCTCTGCCCTGTACCTCCGGTCCACAAGAACGGGATGTCCCCGTCTGCCCCTGAAAACCGGCAGAACAATCCCATTACCGGATCCAAGATACGCTTTTATCATGAGATTAATAACGCCTGTATCAGGAGATGGCTGATCACCCGGGAAAACCATTGCAGCACTGAATCCATCAGGTAAGAAATTAAACCCGCATTTCACTGATGAAAGCATTCCTGATTTATAACTCTCATTGTAACAATGTTTTACAGGCATTTTCTTAACAACTCTTATTATTTGCTTATAATCTGAACCGAGGACAACAACTATATTATTAACGTCTGACGCGGTTATTTTGTCAATTACATTTTCAATTATAGTTTTCCCTTTAAATGGAAGGAGCATTTTAGGCGATCCCATTCTGCTTGATTCACCTGCAGCAAGCACTATGGCCCAGATCTCAGTCATGATCCTGATTCAAAATTTGAAAAAGTTTTACCCCTTTTTATTTTCCCCACGCAGGGAAAATAATCGGTTGTTATTCCTTCCCCATCCGGGGAATGCAGGAAAGTGGGTTTTTGATTAATACTTCCTGTTATTCTTTACCATTATTATCTCAGCGGCTATGCTTACAGCAATTTCTTCGACGGTTCTGGACTTTATACCGAGTCCCACAGGTGCATGAATGTGGCTCCACTCCTCCTCCGTCGCCAAACCGCTGCTGATGAATTCTGTGTGCATTTTAGCCACTTTCCCCTTGCTCCCGATCATTCCAACATATGCTGCCCCTGACCTGATGCAGGATTTTAAAGCTTCTGCATCATCTTTATGACCGCGGGTCACAATGACGAGATATGTATCAGGATTTTTTTCAATTTCCTGCACAGTGGCACCGATATCAGCAACAAGGATATGATCGGCATCAGGCAGGTTGTCCGGATTGGCAAATTCTTCGCGGTCATCTACCATCGTAACCTCAAAATCAAGCATCTTGCCCAAATGTGATAAAGCCTTTCCTATATGACCTGCACCGGCTATAACAAGTTGCGGTAACGGAAATACAGGTTCCAGCAAAAATAATGGTGATATTCCCGGACCAGTATCGGGAAATTGAACCTGCCTGAAATCGCCGGGATTTAATCCGTATAATATTTCTTCAGCTTCGATTCTTATTTTTCCCAGAAATTCATCGGGAATTGACGGAACAGAGTTTCTGGTCATCCAGTACCTGTTGATATGGATATCTCCTTCACGGGTTTCACTGACCATAGTTATCAGGACCCCGGGATCCTTAGCGGTAAATGATTTTCTTAATTCTCTGAAAACAGCTAAATAATTGAACGGAGTGGCATCAATAAGTACAGATATTTCTCCTCCGCATATTGCCTCCTCTTTATCAGAGATATCCTTGTTAAGCGAGAAACGAAGGAAACCTGATTTTTTTGTCTGAGTGCTGCCTGTTGCAAATTCCTTCACTCTCCCTTCTACAACGCCTCCTCCAACGGTTCCGGTTATCAATCCTGACCGGTTAAAAAGTGCAGAACTTCCCGGCTTCTGAGGAGTGGAACCAGTATTCCCGGCTACAGTCGCCAGCACCAGTTCAGAACTTACAGACTGCAGTCCGGGTATTTTCAGATAAATGTTCTTCATGTTCCAAATTGCGGTTTTTAACGCAAATCCATCAGTTTTGTATGGGGTTTCTGATTTGTTACATGTTCAGGCAAATATATTAATTTCAATTAATAATTATACTTTTACAGTAACGACCCTGATAACCTTTTAGTAAAAATTAACTCATATGAAACCCATATGTTTTTCAAACACAACAAAACATGTGGGGTCCATGTGACCATAAAATTCAAAATTATTTACACATGAAAAATCGGCTTTTCAAATCCCTTATGTTCATATCTCTTATTGTGCTTTCGGTTTCTGATTGCCAGTCCCCTTCAAAGAATAAAAAGGAAGCCAGGGCAGACACCACGTGGCTTGAAGAGTTGACTATTGCCCGGCTACAGCTTGGTTATAAGGAAGGGGAATATTCTGTATCAGATGTGGTTTCCGCGTATATCGAAAGAATAGTTGAGCTGGATATGAACGGTCCTGAGCTTAATTCCATAATTATGATCAATCCTGATGCAATGGAAATTGCAGGCGAGCTTGACCGGGAAATGGCTGCCGGAAAGATCAGGGGCCCTCTGTACGGCGTTCCTGTAATTTTAAAAGATAATATTGATACCCGTGATCCTATGCCGACTACTGCAGGTGCTATTGCTCTTAAGGAGTGTTATGCCAGGACAGACAGCTATATTGCAGGAAAGCTCAGGGAGGCAGGGGCAGTCATTCTGGGAAAGGCAAACCTCAGTGAATGGGCAAACTTCAGATCCAGAGTGTCATCAAGCGGATGGAGCGGGATCGGCGGACAGACAAAAAATCCTTATGTGCTCGACAGAAATCCATGCGGCTCAAGTTCAGGATCTGGTGTAGCTGTCTCGGCCAATCTTTGTATGCTGGCAATAGGTACAGAGACAAACGGTTCTATAGTATGCCCTTCGAACAATAATGGCATTGTGGGAATTAAGCCAACGGTGGGTCTGCTGAGCCGGTCAGGAATTATACCTATCTCATTCACACAGGATACTCCCGGTCCCATGAGCAGGACAGTAGAGGATGCTGCCATATGCCTCGGAGCTCTGACAGGGATCGATTCATCGGATTCTAAAACTTTTGCTTCGGAAGGGCAATCCCGTACTGATTATACCAAATACCTTAATAGTGACGGGCTAAACGGTAAAAGGATAGGGCTGGTAAAGAATTCCCTTGGTTTCTCTGACAGAGTCGATACCATGATGAAAATGGCAATCGCTGATATGAAAGCTAAAGGAGCTGTGATTATAGAGGTGGCGGAACCGCGAGGCAATAAATATGAAAATGAATCCATGCAGGTAATGCTTTACGAGTTTAAGGACGGACTCAATAAATACCTGGCAGGCCTTGACGGGAACCCTCCGGTCAGAACGCTTAAGGATCTCATTGAATTCAATAAGAAAGATTCGGTTGAACTGATGTATTTTGATCAGAACCTATTCCTGGTATCTGAAAAAATGGGCGATCTGAATTCGGAAGAATACAGAAAAGCGCTTGCAACAATGCTGAAAGCCACCAGACAGGAGGGAATTGATAAAATAATGGATGAAAATAAACTTGATGCATTGATTGCACCAACAGGATCGCCGGCATGGAAAACGGACCTTATTAACGGGGATCATTATATAGGTGGAAGTTCCTCACTGGCAGCTATTGCGGGATACCCTGCGATAACCGTCCCGATGGGATTTGTCAGGGACATGCCGGCAGGAATAACTTTTTTCGGGAAAGCATGGACCGAGCCCACGCTGATTGAGATCGCTTATGGATACGAACAGGCAACACGCCATCGAAAAATACCCCGTTTTCTGGTTTCAGACTGAATTAAGAAGCAGACCCGATTATTAAAGTCAGCTTATTTGGCTGTTTTTTCCTTATCCTCAGCCTTTAATTTGTCATCTCATCATCATCAACCCGGGAAGCTTTCTTAAATTCCTTCATCCCCTGTCCTATACCTTTCATGAGTTCCGGTATTTTGCGCCCCCCGAAAAGCAGAACAATTACCAGAAGTATCAGCAGTATTTCAGTAAATCCCAGATTTCCCATCTTTCCAATATTTTAATTATTGTGCAAAGGTATTAATACCTGAAATCAAATACAAATCGGGAAAAATTAAGATATTGCACCGGAAATATTTGCCAATGGAAACAAAAAAATACATGGTCTGGTTTTTCGCCGGAGGAGAAACAGACGATAACAAATTCAATGTTTTTACCGGATCTTTCATCAGGCTCATGAAAAAGGTTCTGGACGACGATTTCGATTTTGTGAAAGGCATATATTTCACCACGCCGATGATGAATGTTGCATGGGCTCTCAACAATTCACAGAAGCCATTCGCGGATCCGGGAAAATCAAGGATCATGAATGCAGCTTTCAGGCAGATTACCGGAGATCTCAATCCTCAGACTCAGTTAGTTCTGGTTTCATCAAGCTCGGGCAGCGTTGTGGCAGCACAGGCTGCCTGCTATCTGGCTGGCATGAACACCGGAAACAAATTTTTTATATACCCTTTTCATCTTGCGCTGGGCGCTACGATGATCTCAAAAGAATCTGATCTTTTCAGACAGTTATTAAAATACCAGATTGAAGGAAGCATTTCCTCCCTTATTTATGATGATTTACAGGATGAAGGTGATTCAACCACAGGCATTTGCGGGACAACACGGCGGGAGGCCTGGTGTAATGCTTTTGGACTTATGTTCCCCTGTTTCTCCGGAAAATTCCACAGACCCTCCTTCCTTAATACTAATCCGGTAAAAGGGCATCTCCACAGAAGGAGATCGCAGACCCTGCAGAAAGCAATTGATTTTGTACAGATACTGCTGATCAATAATAAACTTGCCGGAGAAGACTATTGTGAAAAAGCAAAGATTGTAACAGAGGCTGAACAGGCAATGATCTCGCTCCAATCCCTCTCCCGGGGGTAAGAACACGAACTTACTTTATCACGAAATCCAGTAACGGATCATCCTCCAGAAATGCAACCAGGTTATCCTTCTTATTGAGGGGTCCCACACCTGACGGAGTTCCGGTAAATATCAGATCGCCTGTCTTCAGTGTGAAAAATTTTGAGATGTAGGATACTATCTCATTGATGCTGAAGATCATGTCAGAAGTATTCCCCTGCTGAACAATTTTACCGTTTTTCTCGAGTCTGAAATTAAGATTATTAATATTCCAGATCGACCCGGCCGGAACGAATCTTCCAATGGGAGCAGCGCCGTCAAAACCTTTGGATAATTCCCATGGCAGACCGGCAGCAGAATTACGGTTCTGTATATCGCGTGCCGTAATATCAATACCTAAAGTCAATTCATCATAATACCTCGGGGCGTATTTTGCTTCAATACCTTTTCCAAGCTTGCTTATCTTGACCACAATCTCTGTTTCATATTGAATCATTGCAGAGAAATCAGGGAGAAAGAATGGCTTGTTGTTTTTCAGGATAGAGGAGTCAGGTTTCAGAAATACTACCGGTTCCTCAGGCAGCGGTCTTCCCATCTCCATGGCATGTTTCCTGTAATTAAGTCCTATACAGATGATTTTCATTTCAGGTTTGTTTATTTCCAAAAGTCCTGAGTTTCAGCTCAGTAAGAACTCTCTTAGTGTCAAGTGAAAATTCACCGTTCATCATCCATGCATAATATGAGGGTTCTTCTTTAAAAACGGTTGCAACCGGTTTACCTTTATGTTTCCCGAAATTGAATATCTCCACACCATTTTCATCAAGAATGATTCTTCCGGCAAAATCGACATTGCTGTTGAAGGAGCTATATGCTGAAAGCTTTTCAATATCGTTACCGAGATCTTTATACCTGTCCAGCTGAGCTTTAAGAACTTCATAGGTCGCCGATGTGTCAGCTTTGGCGCTGTGCGCATTCTCGAGCTCTTTATTGCAGTAAAAGCGTAAGGCTGCTGATAAGGTCCTTTGTTCCTTCTTATAAAAAATTACCTGGACATCAATATATTTTCTTTTCCGGAAATTAAAATCTATATCGGTTCTCAGGAATTCTTCAGCCAGCACAGGAATATCAAATTTGATTGCATTATATCCGGCAAGGTCGCAACCCTCCATAAATGCCGCAAGACTTTTGGCCAGCTCCCTGAATTTCGGGGCATCAGCAACATCATCATCAGTTATTCCGTGAATGGCTGTGGCTTTAAGTGGAATCGGCATTTCAGGATTGACCAGCGAAGTAAGCCATTGCTCTTCTCCATCCGGCTTTATTTTCAGAAATGAAATCTCCACAATACGGTCGGTCGGAATATTTATGCCGGTCGTTTCGAGATCCAGAAATACAATAGGGCGCTTCAGGTTAAGTTCCAAAGTCAGGCATTTATCATCATCGGCATAAGGAGCATAAGGAGATCCTCCGACTCATTTTCAGGAGAGGCCGGCAGAAATAGTCCGGCGCGTGTCGGATCGGCAAGCTCAATCATGACATCCTGTGATGCGATGTTGGCAAGAATCTCAAGCAGGAAAACCGACTTAAAGCCTATTTCAATCTCTTCACCGTCATACTGGCATTTGATCCTCTCATAGGCTGAAATGGAAAAATCAATATCCTGGGCGGATACGGTAACCTGATTACCCTTCAATTGAAGCTTAACAAGATTACTTGCCTGATTTGAAAAAACAGAAACTCTTTTCAGCGTGTTATAAAACTCGAGCCTGTCGATTGTTATCTTCCGGGGGTTGTTCTTCGGAATTACGGAATTATAGTTTGGATAATTGCCTTCAACAAGACGGCAGACGACTTTATAATTGTTCAGGTTGAAAAATGCATTTTTGTCATCAAATTCCACAGTAAAGGGTCCTTCTTCGCGGGGAAGTATATTCTTCAGAAGGGAAGCAGGTTTTTTTGGAAGTATAAATGATGCGTTATCATCAGCATTTGCATCACTTCGCTTATACCTGACAAGCTTGTGTGCATCAGAAGCGACAAAAGTAATACTATCAGTGGCAGCTTCAACAAAAACACCACCCATCACAGGCCTGAGCTCATCGTCAGCAGTGGCAAAGAGTGTCTTGTTGATACCTGCCAGCATAAGATCGGCATTAATACTGAATGAGAATTTTTTATCTTTCTTAATGGCAGGAAGTGCCGGAAAATCAATTCCGTTCTGCCCGACAACATTGAACTTGCCATTCTCAGAGCTTATTACAACAGCCATTGTTTCAAGGTTGATGTCAAAAGTGAGTGGTTGTACTGAGAATTCCTTCAATGTATCCAGTAATATTCTTGCAGGAAGAGCGATCATTCCGTCACCCTGGGTGTTCTCCAGCTTCATCCTGGTTATGAGCGTAGACTCAAGGTCAGATGCAGTTATCTCAAGATCATTTCCGCTTAGATTAAACAAGAAATTATCGAGTATCGGAAGTGTATTCTTTGAACTGATTACCCTGCTTATGGCCTGCAGATGACCAAGAAGTTCAGTGCTGGACACTACAAATTTCATAATGGTAAAGGATTAAGTTTATTTTTATTATTTTAATACTACCTATTTTACTCAAAATGAATGAATTGAATCTTTAATACACTTCAATTCACAATTATCAATATTACAAAAAAATTATATTCCTTCAAACAAAAGTTATTGACTAAAGAAATAGGATCGCTTCTTGATAACCGGATCTATATCAAAATATCTCACAATAAAAAACTCGTCGCTGGATGTGGTTTTTCCCAAAAGCCTGTCGCTGTCTGTTTCTGCACCTCCTTCGGGATGACGGTCCCATAAGGTAAGCTTTACGGAGGATCCGTCTGATTTTACCACACTTATTACATAATGCGGACCGGAGATTTCCATTCTTTTCTTCTCTGATTCAGACAATTCAAATGCCCATGCTTCAAAGGGAATGTGAGCAAAATAAGATATATATCTTCTGACCCGGGAAGTATCCCAGCCTGATATATTTTGTCCTGAATCAGACATCCTGTAACCGCCGGCCGAAGATGCTATTCCAAACGACGACCCGGGATCAGCCTTGTTTTCAAAAGTAACAGAGGATATCTCAGATGGCAACAGATTAAATATTATAAATGGCCTCCAGTATAACTCATCAGGAACAAAAACCGATCCGACATCTCCTTCAAAGCCTGGAAGATAAACTATAAAGGGTTTTGAATGGAGTCTTATTTTCATTATGTTACCATACTTGTTTGAGGTGGTCTTATAAACATAAAACTCTTTCAGGGTCCTTGCACCTTCATAAACTTTAACCAGTACTGGTTTAATCCCTTTAGCTGTTATCTCTTTTTCAAATAGCTCTGATGAAACAGGAGACTTAATTTTCATTTCTGTCAGGATGCCGGTGATATAACTTGTACCTCCTTTCCTGGCATCATATTTTCCATTCACCAGCCATTTTTCGTTCTCCCGGGTAAGTAACAGCCGTTTATCTCCGTCAGTAAACTCGATTTTTGTGATCTCCCTGGCAGGTGATGAGGCAAAGGCTGACTGATTCTTCCCAAATGGTGCTTTGGTCCTGAAAACAATTATCATGATCAGCAGGACAATCAGCAATACTGAAATAAAAATATTTCTTAAGATTATATTATTCATTATCAGCGCTTAGCATATACCCTTCTTCTGAAGAAACTGTAGATTATCCCTGCCAGCAAAACGATCAGAACCGGACCGGCAGTGTTGACAATCTGAATGACAGCTTTATTTGCCTTTACCCTTGGCTTGTCGAGAAGACGTAATTTCATTTCACGCGATCTCAGCTCCATAAGACCATTATCGTCAACGAGATAGTTGATACAGTTGATAAGAAAATCCCTGTTCCCGAACATTTCACCGGTATATCTGTCCTGACCAAGAGGATAGTTAGTTTCATTCAATCCTGACCTGCTGATATCATTTTTTATAATATTTCCGTCACCGATCACGATCATTTTTGTTTTGATGCTTGATGTCTTCAGCTTAAAATTCTGATCGCCGGTCAGGTTACCTGTCAGCCGGTTTTTGAAGGCGGAAGGGAATACTCCTGCCAGCAAAACTGCCGCAGGTAATGATGATTTGTTGAATTTGCTTTTGTCAGGCACCTGTTCAACTTCTTTCAAACTGATCACCATGGGAGGCGAGAGAGTCCTGGAATATGGGGACGTTTTAAGAAGTATCGTTTTCTTTATTGCCGTATCAAGCCCGACAGTATCGATCGTATTTACAAACTCACCCCTTACCCGGTTGATATTCCTGGTTATGGGATGATTCTGGTCAGGCGTCAACAAAGGATAATAAAGCCATGGAGCAGGAACAATCTGCTTTTGGTCCGGACCTGTCATTACCGATATCCTTATCCGGGCGCATTCAATGTCCTGAATTATTTCGGGATTAACCCTTGCTCCGTATTTGAAAAGCTGATCTTCAATATTCAACGGGCGGTAGAGGCCGGTAGTTTCACCATTAACCAGGCTGTCTGAGCTTACAGCAACCTCATCAAAAAGCCACAGGACCTTTCCCCCATTCATTATATACTGGTCAAGAACCAGCTTGTCGGCTTCAGTAAACTGTCCTGAAGGACCTGCAATAATAACAGCTGCATAATTGTCAAGCACTCCCTGCCTGCCACCGATTGTTCCCCTGTCAACAGTAAAGTATTTTGCGAGGTTAAGGGTAATATCCGCTACCTCTGCTTCCTGCCATTCACCCTGGCCTTCAAGAAATGCCACTTTGTAAATTGTATCCGATGTTATTGTAGCCAGAGTCTGTACAATCTCATATTCAAGGCCTTCGGTGGAGTGAAGTATATTTTCTTCGGATGAAATGCCCTGGTTGTTTTTCAGAAAATTCACCGGGATCTCAATTCCGTTATAATTAATTATCATCCCGGGAAATATCCTTTTGCGGATCGAGCTGCCCTCTTCGTCACCCGCCATGACATCCACAGGATTCAGTCCTTTTTTATATAGTTCCAGATACCTTGTTTCTCTTTCCTTTGCATCTTTTACATCGGCAGGATTAGTAAATCCATAGTCAATATGTCTGCCCGAAGCGATACTGAATTCATCAAGCATTTCTCTTACTGCTCTTTTAAGTTTTTTGAGAGGGATGGGCATCTCTCCTTCAAGATAAACCTCGATATAAACATCATTTCGGATCTTATCAATCACACGGTGTGTTGCTGCCGAAAGTGTAAACCTCTTATCTTCAGTAAGATCAATCCTGAACCTGAAAAGATTCAAAGCAGCTGATGCTGCAATAATTATAGCAACAGTGAGAAGAAACGTGCCCCAGCTGTTCAACTTTATACTCCTTATCTTCCTGGTTTCCTCCATGAATCAGCTCTTTTTCTTCCAGTTGCGTGATAACAATATTAGTCTTGTTGCCTCATTGAAGATAGCAGATACAGCAATAAAATAAGTTATATCCCGTAAGTCGAGGACTCCTCTGCTCATCGATTTATAATGTTCGTTTATCCCCAGGTTAATGACAAACTCTCCAAGCTTCTTCATTCCCGGCAGATAGGCAAATGAATCAAATCCCATAAACAGAATGAAGCAGATAAGGACAGCAATGATAAATGCAATTACCTGGTTATCAGTGAGAGATGAAGCAAAAATACCGACTGAAGCGTATGCTGCGGCAAGAAAAAAGAGACCGATAAATGCTCCCCAGGTCTCTCCCCTGTCAAGGTTGCCGGGAACATCTCCCAGAAGGTAAACCGAAATGTACCACACCAGGCAGGGAAGCAGCGAGAGAAGAACCAGAGCTACTGCCGCCAGATATTTGCCAAGAATAATTCCTCGTTCTGTTATAGGTTTGGAAAAGATAAGCTCAATGGTTCCTGATCGTTTTTCTTCTGCTATCATTCTCATCGTTACCGCCGGCACAAGAAAAAGAAAGACAAATGGTGCAAGAAAAAACAGCGTATCAAGCCCGGCATAGCCGCTGTCAGTAATGTTCCATTCGCCGGGGAATACCCACATGAAAAGGCTGATAATGAACAGGAAAACGATGATTACAATATAACCGGTAAGGTTGCTGAAAAAACCTGTGATCTCTTTCCTGAAAATTGCTAGCATAAGAATATTTAATTGGCAAAAATAATCAAATAAATTATGACTGGCCTGATTTGAAATCTTGTAGAACTCTCATAAATTAAAAGGTGTACAAGTACCCACCGCTTCTTTTGCATTTATTCCTTTTGACCTTATACCCCCTACCGCTATCGGGACCCCTTCTCCCGGTTTCTACCTCACCCCCTCATTTCCCCCTCTCCCGGGGTGAGAGGGGGATGTAAAACGTTGTATATAAATTATATAGCCCCCTCTCACCTTGGGAGAGGGGTTGGGGTGAGGTCGGTTGAAAACCACACGGGTTGGGGTGAGGTCGGCATAAATATAGAAATCGGTCTCATCTGGCAGGTATGGCATTCTTTACATCAGAAATTATTACTCCTGTATAATAATACTTAATTATCGCTTTATAATCAAAGCCCCCTGAAGCCATTGCCATTGCCCCTTCCTGGCATAACCCGACTCCATGCCCATATCCTCTTCCGCTCAGTAAAACGGAATCTCCCACTACAGTGACTGAAAAGAATGCCGACCGTAATCCCAGATCTGACCTGATCTGGCGCATCGGAACAGAAATACTTCCGGTTGTGTAATTTACCGCTCTACCCGGCTGTGAAAAATTTAACAATCTTTTATCAGGAATATTTGCGGCAAATCCATTCTTTACCAGGCAGGCTACCCATTCATTTATAGAGATAGTCTGCTGCCAGATTGCGTTTCGTGAAGCCAGGCAGTAAGGATCTGTTACTTTCCTCAGATAAGGTTGATCAGTAAGCCAGACATCTTCAGAAGGAGAAGTCTCACCGCCGCAGTTTGAATGAAAAGCTGCTATTACAAGAGTGCTGTCAGGCGCCAGAATAACCAGACCACTGGTCTCTTCTGCAGCGCGGCTAATTACCGTGTCAGTTGATAAACCATTAAATGCCTGGCAATGTGTATTATCACAAAGATTATACCGGTCCGCCATATGCCTTTCAAAATACCTGCACATGTAAGTCCTCGCAATAATAGCCTGGGTCTTGAAATATTCGATACCCTTACCTGATCCTCCCTCTGCCCTTATTACACCGGCTAAGTATGGTTCAATACCGCAGTTATTTATAAATACGAGAGTTTCCAGGTCAGGAAAACATTGAAGATCCCCGGAATATGATTGTTTTACCGGTGGCTGGCTGTTGGTTCGCAATGTAAAGGAATTATCAGCAGACATCGCGGTAAATATTACAGAATCACAGACAATCCCTGGATTTTTTTTAGTTTTGACGACCAGTTTCCTATCGTATTTTGAGATTATTGCAAGCTCTCCTTCCTGAAGCAGGACAATATTATCATTGAATGGATTTATTTTATACCCCCCCCGTGATACTGTAAAAACTGCTGATCCTGGTGTCTGGTTAGCGAAAATACGAACTTTCACCTGGGCAGAAGACCCTGTTGCTGCAGCAATCAATAACAGAAATAAAGATATTTTTAACCTGTTCATCTGACTCCCTGCATTTCTTCCACTCTTCCCGTTTCCCTCTCTCCTCCTCATTTCCTCAATTCCTTTACCATATCCCTGGCAATCCTCTCTGACGCACCTGAAGGGCCCAGCTTTTCCTTCAATAATTTATAATCAGCAAGCATTTTTTCTCTTCCGGATCCACCCGGAAGTATTTTTTCAAGCTCAGAAACAAGATTCTTCCTGTTTACCAGGTAACCAAGAAGCTCTTTAACAGCCTCATATCCGAGTATCAGGTTTACGAGTGAAATGAATTTTACCTTAATTACCAGCCATGCTATCAGCATTGAGAAAAAATCGCCTTTGTAACATACCACCTGGGGAACTTCAAACAGAGCCGTTTCCAGTGTAGCGGTTCCTGAGGTGACTAGTGCTGCTTCAGCAATATGCAGCACTTCATAAGTCTTATCCTTTACCAGGATGATATTTTCATTACCTGTAATTTTCCTGTAAAGATCGTCGGGCAGATTTTTAACTCCGGTCAAAACAAACTGGTAATCAGGAAAATCCCTCGCAGCTTTTACCATCTGTGGAAGTACAATCTCAACTTCCTGTTTGCGGCTTCCTGCCAGAAGGGCAATCACCGGTTTTTCACCGAGGTCCAGCTGCTTCCTTACCTCAGCTTTGCCGGGTAACCCGGGGATCTTTTTTTCGATCTCATCAATCAGAGGGTTCCCCATGTAATCGACAGATATTCCGTACTTTTTATAGAACTCCGTTTCAAAAGGGAATATAATATACATCCTGTCAACATACTTTTTGATCTTCCGGACCCTGCTTTCATTCCATGCCCAGAATTTTGGCGAGATATAATAAAATACCCTGAATCCTGTATTGTTTGCATATTTCGCGATCCTCAGGTTGAATGCCGGGTAATCAATCAGAATAATGATATCAGGTTTATAATCGGTTATTTGTTTTTTGCACAATGAAAGATTAGAGGTAATTGTTCTGAGATTCTTCAGAATAACCACAAATCCCATGAATGCACTTTTCTTATAGTGCATTAGCAGGCTGGCACCAGCTGATTCCATCAGATCCCCGCCCCAGCAGGTTATCTCAGCTTCTTCGTCGGCTAAAATCAACTGCTTTACAAGATTGGATCCATGAAGGTCGCCCGATTGCTCCCCGGCAATTATGAAATACCTCATATCAGAAATTTTGCCCCGAAAACAAAAGCTGCCCAGACGATTGTTATTCCCAGAACGCCACGCGATGCCCGGAGCATATCAAAATGGTTGAAAAGCAGGAATATAAACACATTGGGGAAGACACACAAGGTTATAATATGCGTTACTATATTTGCCTCGACTATTTTCTTAAGCCATGATTGGAAGCCCTGATTACCTTCTGCAAAAAGATACACAATAATTGCAGTGATCAGGGGTAAAAACACACCGCTGATTATCCCGGTTACCTGCCGGTCAAATTTCTCCGGTATTGTCATGATATGAATTTTTCTTTAAGCTTTCCGAGATATGCGTGTGCGGTCATATCTACAGTTACTGGAACCAGTGAAACATAATTATGAGCAAGCGCCCATTCATCAGTATCATCTGATTCAGGTTCATGGTTCTGAAAAAAGCCTGTGAGCCAGTAATATGTTTTACCCATAGGATCCTTTCTCTTTTCAAATTCCTCTTTCCAGTTACCCTTTGACTGCCTGCAGACTTTAATTCCATTGATCTTATTGCCCTCAACTGCCGGGATATTCACATTAAGGCAAATTCCTTCAGGGAGAGGTTCCTGTGCCAGCTTATTCATCACTATCCTTATGTAATCCTTGCATACTGAAAAATCTGCTGTAGGAGAAAAGCTGTTTAGTGAGAATCCGACTGAACATATGCCATAAAGACATCCCTCAATTGCAGCAGCCATGGTCCCTGAATACAGAACGCTGACCGATGCATTGGCACCATGATTTATCCCGGCAGCTACAAAATCTGGTGACCGCTCAAGCAATTGATTTACTGCAAGTTTCACACTGTCTGTCGGAGTACCGTTACAGGCGTAGATCCTGTGTTTATCATTCTCCTCAAGAAGCTTGACCCGAAGCGGAGTCTTTACTGTCAAAGCCTGCGACATTCCCGACATGCTTTCCATTGTTGAAATAAGGACTACCTTTCCGAATTCCTCCATCACCTCCAGAAGTGTCTTCAATCCGGCAGCGTACAAACCATCGTCATTAGTCAGAAGTATCAGTCTATCTCCTTTTTCAAGAATCATAAAATCTGTTTTTGAAATACAAATATAGATAAAATCGGGACTCCCCTATGAGTGTTTATCCCGATCATTTCTTACTTTTGCCTGTTGAAATTAAATTGTAATTAAACAGTGTCAAGGGAATGAAGATCTCATATAACTGGCTCAGGGATTATATCAATTTCGACATCGAATCCCATAAACTTGCAACGATTCTGACAGCAATCGGTCTTGAAGTGGAATCTATGGAGGAGTGGGAATCTGTAAAGGGAGGATTGAAAGGAGTTGTAATAGGTGAAGTTCTTACCTGTAAAAAGCATCCTGATGCTGACAAATTATCCGTGACTACAGTTAATATAGGTTCAGGAGAACCTGTTCATATTGTGTGTGGAGCTCCCAATGTGGCTGCAGGCCAGAAAGTTCCTGTGGCTACTGTCGGAGCAGTGATATTTAAGGGTGAAGAGAGCCTGGAAATTAAAAAATCGAAAATCAGAGGAGAGCTTTCTGAAGGCATGATCTGTGCCGAAGATGAGATCGGCCTTGGAACCTCTCATGAAGGGATTATGGTGCTTGACAAATCGGCTGTTCCGGGAACACCTGCTGCTGAATACTTTAAAATTGCCCGCGATTTTGTTTACGAGATCGGACTTACTCCCAACAGGATCGATAGTGGGTCACATTTCGGAGTTGCCAGGGATCTGGCGGCCTACCTGACAGTAAATGAGAACTTTAACGGCAAAGCCATGCTTCCGTCAGTCGACGGATTTAAGTCTGACAACAACTGACAATCCATATGATGTAATTATTGAAAACACTGCAGATTGCCCCAGGTACACTGGCATTACCATCAGCGGTGTCACGACAGGCGAATCTCCCGGATGGCTTAAAAACAAGCTGAAAGCTGTCGGGCTGAATCCAATCAACAATATTGTGGATATCACCAATTACGTTCAATATGAAATTGGTCAGCCGCTCCATTCATTTGATGCTGACAAAATTGAAGGTAAAAAAGTTATTATAAAGAACCTGCCTGATAAATCAAGGTTCATTACCCTCGATAAGACAGAAAGAACCCTTTCAGCGAAGGACCTGATGATCTGCAACATAAGTGAGGGAATGTGCATTGCCGGTGTCTTTGGCGGAATAGATTCGGGGGTGACTGACTCGACCACGAATATCTTTCTCGAAAGTGCATATTTTAATCCCGTGGCCATCAGAAAAACATCCAAACGGCACGGACTTCAGACAGATGCCTCATTCCGATTTGAACGCGGAGCCGACCCGGATATAGCTCCCTGGGCTCTGAAAAGAGCTGCAATGCTTATCAGGGAATTAGCCGGAGGGAAGATCTCTTCCGGTATTGTTGATGTTTACCCCAAAAAGATCAACCGGAAAAGGATTGAAGTGAATTACAGGAATATCGACAGACTTATTGGAAAAAAAATTGATCATATAACTATAAAAAGAATTCTGCAGTTGCTGGATATAAGTATCTTATCTGAAAAGGACGACAAGATTCTTCTGGAAATACCACTTTACCGGGTTGATGTTCATCGCGAGGCTGATGTAACTGAGGAGATCCTCAGGATCTATGGCTACAACAACGTGGAGATTAATGAACATGTCAATTCAACACTTTATTACCCTGATAAGCCTGACAGGGAAAAGATCGTTAATATTATTTCTGATATGCTGACTGCAAACGGTTTTGCAGAAATAATGTGCAATTCTCTTAATCCCGCATCATTTTATGAGAGCAGCGATTTCGAAAGGGAAAAGCTTGTTCTTCTTGCCAATCCTCTCAGCTCCGATCTTAATGCAATGCGGCAGTCGCTTCTTTTCGGGGGCTTAAGCTCAATAGCCTGGAATATAAACCGCCAGAACAGTGACTTGAAACTATATGAATTTGGTAATTGTTATTTTTACCGGAAGTCAGGGAAACCCGTTCCGGAAGCCGGTGATTATATTGAGAAAAGATCATTGGACTGTTTTATTACCGGAAAGAGAGGTCCGCAGAAATGGAATTATAAGACCTCCCCGACCGATTTCTATAATATAAAATCCATTGTCGAACTTATCCTTTCCCGTCTTGGTTTGGTGCCTGCGGACCTGTCCACAGAGGAGGGCTCTAAAAAATATTATTCCGAATCGGTGGTTTATATGGTCAATAAACAGCTTGTGGCTGAAGCAGGAAGTATCTCTGGTGAATATCTGGCAAAATTTGATATCGGGCAGGAAGTATATTACAGCCATATTGAATGGGACTATCTGCTTAAGCTGATAAGCAGGCATTCTGTTTCTTATAATGAGCTTCCCAGGTTCCCGTGGGTAAGGAGGGATCTTGCCTTGCTTATTGATAAAGAAGTGAAGTTCGGACAGATACGTGACCTGGCTTTCAGAACAGAGAAGCATATACTTAAGGATGTCGACCTGTTTGATGTTTATGAAAGTGACTCTCTTGGAGCAAACAAAAAGTCGTATGCTGTAAGCTTTATCCTGAGAGACGATCTTAAAACACTGACAGATAAAAATATCGAGAAAGTGATGAATAACCTTATTTCCACTTTTAAAAAGGAACTTGATGCCATTATAAGGTGATGAAAGATAAGAGGATAGAACTCATAAAGGGAGATATAACCACCCTGAAAGCAGACGCAATAGTAAATGCTGCCAACATGTCCCTCCTGGGCGGCGGAGGTGTCGACGGAGCTATTCATAAAGCTGCCGGGCCAGGGCTCACTGAGGAGTGTGCAGCTCTTAACGGGTGTGAGACAGGTCAGTCAAAGATTACCTCGGGGTACTCACTCAGGGCTAAATACATAATTCACACAGTGGGGCCGGTGTGGTTTGGCGGGTACCGTGATGAATCCGAACTTCTCGCTTCCTGTTACCAGACGAGCCTTGCTCTTGCAAAACAAAATAAGGTGAAAAGCCTTGCGTACCCCGGGATCTCAACCGGAGTTTATGGATTTCCGAAAGATCTTGCTGCATTGATAGCTGTAAATGAAACGAAAAGGTTTTTAAGTAAAAACAGCTTCCCTGATAAAGTAATATTTGTGGCTTACGATGATGAAAGCTACGAAACCTACAGAAAGCTCCTGGATCAATGAGCCTTTATCTCAATAGCATAAAGAAATATTTTTCATTAGTCACCTTCAGCCATACGGTATTTGCCATGCCATTTGCGCTGACTGGTTTTGCTCTTGCAGTCTCCGGCAGCGAATCTGGATTCAGCCTGAAGCTCCTTCTTTTGATAATTCTGTGCATGATATTTGCCCGGAATGCAGCTATGGGATTCAACAGGGTTGCTGACTACAGGTATGATGCGCTGAATCCAAGAACAAAAAGCAGGGAGCTCCCGGCCGGGGCCATCAGCTTCAGGGCTGCAGTAATCTTTGTAATAATAAATTCACTCCTCTTTATTATTACAACCGGCTTTATTAACAGACTTACACTCTTCCTGTCACCGGTTGCTCTGATCATAATTCTCGGGTACAGCCTTACCAAACGCATTACTTCTCTGTGCCATTTTATTCTGGGACTTGGACTAAGCCTTGCCCCGACAGGAGCATATATTTCCGTTACCGGGAAATTTGCCTTGCTCCCGCTTATATATTCAATCATAGTAATTACCTGGGTGAGCGGATTTGATATCATATATTCTCTCCAGGACGACGAATTTGACCGTTCAAACAATCTGTATTCAATTCCCTCATCTGCAGGAAGAAAAAAAGCCCTGGGGATTTCTGTCCTTGTCCATGCTTTTACTGTTCTCCTGGTTGCAGCTGCAGGAATCACAGGTAAAGGCGGCCTTTTTTTCTGGATCGGTGCCTGTGTTTTCATAGTTTTGCTGGTATACCAGCATAGTATAGTCAAACATGACGATCTCAGCAAGGTGACCCTGGCCTTCGCAACAACCAACGGCATAGCAAGCATACTGTTTGCATGTTTTGTAATTCTCGACCTTTACCTCAGGTACCGGTAACAGGGAAAAAATGTCCGGAATTAATCCGTCCTGTTATTTTTTTTTGTTACTTGGAGGAACCAAATAAACCTTATATGGCCGAGATTATCTTAAAAGAAGTGCTGACGCGGAAAGAACTTCATGAGTTTATTTTCCTTCCTGAGAAAGTCCATAAGGATGAGCCTGACTGGCTCCCTCCTATTTATATGGATGAGAGGGAATTATATAACAAAAAGAAGAACAAATCCTATAAATATGCCGATGCGCTCCTGCTTCTGGCTTATAAGGATGGTAAGCCTGCCGGAAGAATAATGGGCATTATAAATAAAAGGTATAATACAATTAACAATGAACAGCACGGCAGATTTTGCTTTATGGAATGTTATAACGACCAGGAAGTATTCCATGCACTTCTAAGCAGAATTGAAAGCTGGGCCAGGGAAAAAGACATGAGCCGGCTCATCGGACCGCTCGGATTCTCAGATAAGGATCCACAGGGTTTTCAGATCGAAGGGTTTGAGTATCCACAGTTTATGACAGCTGCAAACAATTCGCAGTACATGGTAAGATTAATTGAGAATGAAGGATATGAGAAAAAGGTCGATCTGGTGAATTATCTTGCAAAAATGCCTGATAAATTTCCTGAAATCTATGAAAGGATAATGGGCAGGCTGGAAAAGACTGAAGGGTATAAAGTAGTTGAGTTTACTTCTAAAAAAGAAATTAAACCATATATTGTATCCGTCCTTGAGCTTATGAATCAGACATTTATGGAGATTTATGGATTTGTCCCCCTTAACGACAGGGAGAAAGTTGAATTTGCAAATCGTTATCTTCCGATTCTTGATCCCTATTTTATAAAGCTTGTTGAAATCAGAGGCGAGCTGATTGGTTTTGCAATAGGGATGCCTGACGTGAGTCCCGGAATTAAAGCCTGTAACGGAAGGATTTTGCCCTTCGGCATATTCAAAATATTAAAGGAATCGAAACGCTCCAAAAAATTGCTTATGATGCTCGGTGGCGTTAAAAAAGAATACCGCGGCAAAGGAATCGATGTTCTGATGGGTGTCAAGATCCTTCAATCAGCAATGAATCATAAAATGGAGGTTATCGACAGCCACCTCGTCCTTGAGGACAACGCCCGGATGCGGAGCGAGTATGAAAGGGTTGGCGGTAAGGTTGTCAAAAAATTCAGGATTTACCAGAAGGTGCTTTAAGACGTTAAGGAGTTACCACATTATTATGAACCTTCCATCATTCGAACCATATAAGACCAAAATGGTCGAGCCTGTTTTTAAAAGCACAAAGGAGGAAAGAGAAAAATGGATCAGGGATGCTTCCTTCAACCTCTTCAACCTGAGGTCAGAACAGGTAATAATTGACCTCCTTACCGATTCGGGAACAGGGGCAATGAGCGAAAGTCAGTGGGCGGCACTGATGCTCGGAGATGAAAGCTATGCAGGCGCCTCCTCGTACTACGACCTTAAAAAAGCTGTGGAGGAGATCACTGGATTTGAATGGTTTCTGCCCGCACATCAGGGAAGGGCGGCAGAAAATGTACTATTCTCGGTCCTGGTAAAAGAGGGAGACATTGTTCCGGGCAATTCTCATTTCGACACAACAAAAGGGCATATTGAATTCAGAAATGCAAAACCTGTCGACTGTACTGTCGACGGTGCATCCGACTTCAAATCCCGGCATCCTTTTAAGGGAAATGTAGATCTTAACCGGCTGGAGGATGTGCTGAAAAACAATCCTGCAAAGAAGATACCATTCATTATTGTAACTATAACCAATAATACAGCTGGTGGCCAGCCTGTAAGTATGGAGAATATCAGAGGCGTCAGGAAGCTGGCTGATAAATACGGTATAAAGTTTTTTCTTGACTCCGCCAGGTTTGCAGAAAATGCCTGGTTTATAAAAAAAAGGGAAAAGGATTATTCAGAAAAAAGCATAAGGGAGATCGCACTCGAAATGTTTTCATATGCCGACGGAATGACCATGAGTTCGAAAAAGGATGCCATTGTGAATATGGGTGGATTCACTGCATATCGCGATGAGGATCTATTCAGAAAAGCATCTGTTTTCAATATAATATATGAAGGATTTTTAACATATGGCGGAATGTCGGGCCGTGATATGGGTGCACTCGCAGCTGGATTGTATGAAGGGACCGAAGAGGAATATCTGAATGCAAGGATAGGGCAGGTTGTCTTCCTGGGCAATAAGCTGAAAAAATATGGAATACCCGTTATTGAGCCATTCGGAGGGCATGCCATTTTTATAGATGCAATTGACTTCCTTAAGGAGATCCCGGTGGAAGAATTTCCTGCCCAGACGCTCTCTGTAGAGCTGTACATTGAAGGAGGCATAAGAAGTGCAGAGATTGGAACACTTATGGCTGACAGGGATCCCGGGACCCATGAAAACAGGTTCAATGGCAGGGAGTTTGTCAGGCTTGCAATTCCGCGAAGAGTATATTCCGATAACCATATGGATTATGCAGCAGCAGTTGCCAAAAGAGTATTTGAAAGGAGAAGCTCAATAAAGAGAGGTTTAAAAATAGTCAGGGAGGCGCCAATACTGAGGCATTTTACGATAGAGCTGGAAAGGTTGTAAATGCGACTTTGATTATATCCCTTTAATCGCTTTCTTTGCACCTCAAAATTTCCGCATGAAGGATCTGACCTCAGGCAAAGAGGGAAAACTTATATTTCAGTTTGCTGCACCTATGCTTCTGGGAAATGTTTTCCAGCAGTTGTTCAGCGTGGTAGACAGTATTGCAGTAGGCAATTTTATAGGCAAAGAGGCTTTGGCAGCCGTCGGTGCATCATTTCCGGTAATTTTTATGATGGTTTCTCTCATTATCGGGATCGTAATGGGTACAACAGTGGTGATATCCCAGTATTTCGGCGCCAGGGATTACGCAAAGGTCAAAAAAGCAATTGATACCATGTATTTTTATAGTGCAATAACCGGTGTTATTGCAACAATTCTTGGCTTGTTGCTGGCAGACCCTTTGCTAAGGCTCCTTGGAACACCTGAGGAGATCATGCCACAGGCTACCCTGTACCTGCGCATTTATTTTTCCGGGATTGTTATTTTTTTCGGGTATAATGGTACAAGCGCAGTTCTCAGAGGTCTTGGCGATTCAAAAACTCCTCTTTACTTTCTGATAATTGCCACCGTCGCCAATATCATATTGGTCCTTCTTTTTGTCGGTGTTTTTAAATGGGGAATTGCAGGTTCGGCCTATGCAACACTTGTTGCCAATGGTCTCGCTTTCGGACTGGCGGTTTACTGGCTCAATAAAACACATAAGCTTATACGGATTTCATTGAAAAGACTAAGCTTCGACCGGGAGATATTCCGACAAAGTATTCGCATAGGGTTGCCTACAGGAATCCAGCAAACACTCGTAGCTATCGGGAACCTTGCACTTATGAGCATAGTCAATAAATTCGGCACCAACGTCATTGCAGGCTTTTCTGTAGCCAGCCGTGTCGACAACCTTGCAATGATTCCTGCAATGTCCTTCTCACAGGCTCTTTCCACTTTTACCGGTCAGAATATCGGGGCGAACAAAACTTCAAGGGTCAGAACCGGTCTGATATCAACATTAAAAATGGCTGGTACAGTGACCATTATAACAACTTTCTTCATTGTAATATTCGGACACTTCCTTATGAGGATGTTCACGGGAGATGCCGAAGTAATAAGAATTGGCGACCAGTATCTGACGACAGTAAGTATCTTCTATATTATTTTTACCCTGATGTTCACATATAACGGCATTATGAGGGGCGCGGGAGACACCCTCCTGCCAATGTTCTTTTCCCTCATCTCACTCTGGATCATCAGAATACCTCTTGCCTGGATGTTATCGGATAAATTCGGGGCAGCCGGAATATGGTGGGCAATTCCGGCAGGATGGTTCGTAGGTCTTTCATTATCTTTCCTCTATTATAAAACAGGCCGGTGGAAAACCAGGTCAGTTGTTAAATTTGCTGAGAATTTATAACTTTCAGTTTTAAAAGTACTGACTAAATAATTCTATCCCAGATGATAAAATCGATGACCGGTTTTGGAAAATCTGCAGCCGAAATCCCGGGGAAAAAAATTTCTGTTGAACTTAAGTCCCTTAATTCCAAATCCCTTGACCTGAATATGAGACTGCCCTGGCTTTATAAGGAAAAGGAGTCAGAGATCCGCAATATAATCAGCCAGGCTCTGGACAGAGGTAAAATTGACCTGTTGATTAATTTTGATACTCTCGAAAGTGAAGTGATTCCTGTTATCAACAAGACAATTGTGAAGAACTATTATATCCAGCTAAAAGAAATAGCTGATGAGCTCAACATAAAAAAGGACGATCAACTTCTTTCAACAATTATGAGGCTTCCTGACGCACTTAAAACTGAGAAACCTGAACTTGCTGATGAAGAATGGCTTACAATAAAGGAAAAGATAAACCAGTCAATCGGTAAGCTTGACAACTACAGGATTGAAGAGGGGAAGTCAATCGAAACGGATCTTATCAGATGCATAGGAAAGATCCTTAATAATCTCCTGGAGATTGTGACTTTTGAAGGTGAAAGGATAGCCAGAATCAGGGAAAAGCTTATGTCCGCCCTTGCAGAGAATGTTGGAATGGAAAATATCGACAGCAACAGGTTTGAGCAGGAACTGATCTTTTATCTCGAAAAGATTGATATTAACGAAGAAAAGGTAAGGTTAAAAAAACATTGTGAATATTTCCTCGAAAAAGTTGCCTCGATGCCTCCAAACGGGAAAATTCTTGGCTTTATTGCACAGGAAATCGGGCGTGAGATCAACACTATCGGATCAAAGGCCAATGATGCTTCAATCCAGAAGCTGGTGGTCATGATGAAAGATGAACTTGAGAAGATCAAGGAACAGACCCTCAATGTGTTGTAATGAAAGGTAAACTTGTAATCATTTCAGCACCTTCCGGAGCAGGTAAATCGACAATTGTAAGACATCTGCTCGGAAAAGGACTCAGTCTTGAGTTTTCAGTTTCGGCAACAACCCGGATGCCCAGAGGAAAGGAAAAGAATGGAAAAGAGTATTATTTCCTTTCTGTCGATGAGTTCAGAAAAAAGATCGCCGGCGGCGATTTTATTGAATGGGAAGAAGTCTATAGTGATCAGCTGTATGGTACGCTTAAAAGCGAAATAGGAAGGATCTGTGAAACTGGCAGGAGCATTCTTTTTGATGTTGATGTCAAAGGCGGAATACACCTGAAAAACATTTACGGAACACGGGCTTTATCAATTTTTATCATGCCTCCTTCGGTAAATGAGCTTGAAAGAAGGCTTTTGACAAGGGGAACTGACGACCCCGAAAAGATAAAAATGAGAGTGGCAAAAGCTGAACAGGAGATGAAGCTGGCCGGCGAGTTTGATAATATCGTAGTTAATGATAACCTGGAACAGGCTGAAACTGAAGTTTATGGATTGGTCAGCAGTTTTATAAATGGCTAAGATCGGTTTATATTTTGGCTCCTTCAACCCGGTTCATATCGGGCATACGGCAATTGCAGGCTATCTGACCGAATTTACCGATCTCGACCAGGTATGGTTTGTGGTGAGCCCTCATAATCCCCTTAAAAAGAAAGTGACCCTCCTTGATGATCATCAGCGGCTCTACATGGTTCAGCTCGCTATAGGCGACAAAATCCGGCTTAAGGCCTGCGATATAGAATTCGGACTTCCGATTCCCTCATTTACAATTGATACTCTGGAATATCTTAAAGAAAAATATTCCGGCCAGGCTTTTGCCCTGGTCATGGGAGAAGACAATCTTTATACATTGCACAAGTGGAAGAACCCTGATGAGCTTGTTACACGAGCCCCAATCTATATTTATCCGCGTTCAGGTTATTTAAAGCCTGCTTCAAACATCCTTGACAAGATCCTTTCAATGGCAGATATTCACCGTGTTAAGGCTCCGCTGCTGGATATATCGGGTACATTCATAAGAAACGGTATAAGAAAAGGAAAGGACATGTCGTGGTATCTCGCCCCTCCGGTGTGGAAATATATTGAGGAGATGCATTTCTACGAGAAATAATCGTGCAATCTCCTTCGCTGGCGCGGATTTGGCTTCGCCGAGCTCGCAGTAGATGTTTAGTAGCTGTCGCCTAACATTCTGCTCTGCTCGGTTGTAATCCGTGACTTCTGCTCCGATCGGTTGTAACCGCTGGCGCGGATTTGTAATCCGTGCCTTCTGCGGACTTTATGGACTTCCGACTTCAAACTTCAAACTCCAGACTTCATACTTTGGTAATGATCTCGAGTCCTCTCTGCAGTGCCTTCTCATTCATGGGAATCAGGTTGTGATACCTTTCCGGGAGAGATTTTTTCAATCCCTTTACAACATTTTCGATCTTTATTATCGGCTTGATCTTGAGGAATCCCCCGAGAACGATCATATTGAATGTTTTAGGGCTGTTCATCTTTCCTGCTTCCCCGGCAGCATCTACTCTGTAAACAGTAATATCTTTCCTTTCAGGATGCCGCGTAATCCCATTACTGTCATAGATAAGCACCCCTCCCGGTTTGACGGTATTTTCAAATTTATCAAGCGACTGCTGGTTAAGAATGATTGCCGTATCGAAGCTCCTTACTATGGGAGAGCTGATCCTGTCATTGCTGATAATCACAATCACATTTGCCGTACCGCCGCGCATCTCGGGTCCGTATGACGGCATCCAGCTGACCTCCATATCCTGCATTACTCCTGAATAAGCCATTATCTTGCCCATCGAAAGGACGCCCTGCCCTCCGAATCCGGCTATGATTATTTCTTCAGTCATTATTCTCAGATTTTGGTTCTTGAACTTCAGCTTCTTCCTGCGGGACTTTCATGTCTCCCAGGGGATAGAATGGGAACATATTCTCTTCCATCCATTTATTGGCCTGTACAGGAGTCATCTTCCAGCCTGAAGGGCAGTTCGAAACGATCTCTATGAAACATGTACCCTTATTAAGCTTCTGGTATTTAACAGCCTTTCGCATTGCTCTCTTTGTCTTCCGTACATTTGCAGGAGTGTGGACACTCTGGCGCGTTACAAAACAAGTGCCCGGAAGTGTAGCAACAATATCTGTCATTTTCAACGGATTACCCATCAGCTTGACGTCCCTGCCATAAGGTGATGTAGATGTTCTCATCCCGGCAAGGGTAGTAGGAGCCATCTGCCCGCCAGTCATTCCGTATATACCGTTGTTAATGAATATTATAAGAATATTTTCTCCCCTGTTGCACGCATGAATTGTCTCAGCAGTTCCGATTGCAGCGAGATCGCCGTCGCCCTGATAGGTGAAAACAAATTTATCCGGAAGAAGCCTTTTGATGGCAGTAGCTAATGCCGGTGCGCGGCCATGGGCAGCCTCCTGCCAGTCTATATCCAGAAAATCGTAAAGCAATACTGAACAGCCGACTGGTGAAACCCCAATGGTTTCTGATTGCAGGCCTTCTTCATCGATTATCTCTGCAAGGATACGGTGCGCGGTCCCGTGGCCACAACCAGGACAATATGAGAGCACATTATCGGTCATGATCCTTGTTTTCTTATATACCAGGTTCTCCGGCTTGATAATTTCCTTTATTCCAGTTACTTCTGTCATGATTCAAATTCTCTTAATTTTTGATTTTAACTCCTCCACAACCTCATCAGGTGCAGTTACCATACCTCCCATTCTTCCGAAATGGAAGACCGGGACCTTTCCATTGACGGAGAGCTGAACGTCTTCAATCATCTGTCCTGCACTCATCTCTACGGAGATCATCATTTTTACCTTTCCGGCAAGCTCACAGATCCTTTTTGCCGGGAACGGGAAAAGTGTTATTGGCCTCAGAAGACCAGCCTTGATTCCCTCTGCTCTTAACAGCTGTACAGCTTTCTGGCATACCCTGGCGCTTGTTCCATATGCGACAAGCAGATATTCAGCATCTTCACATTGAAATTCCTCATACCTGACCTCTTTCTCCCTTATCTCATTGTATTTTACAATCAGCTTCTGGTTAAACCTTTCCTGGGCCAGCGGATCAAGATCGAGCGATGTGATAATATTTCTTTCCCTCGTTGCAGGTTTTCCTGTTGTCGCCCAATCCGGGACTGTTTTTGATCTTTCCTTTGGCGGACTCAGCCAGACCTTCTCCATCATCTGACCTATTGCACCGTCAGAAAGCATCATTACCGGATTTCTGTATTTGAATGCGAGCTCAAAGCTGAGACCCACAAAATCTGCCATTTCCTGAACCGAAGCAGGTGCAAGAACTATCAGATGATAATCGCCATGGCCGCCTCCCTTGGTAGCCTGGAAATAATCCGACTGCGCCGGCTGAATAGTGCCAAGACCTGGTCCTCCCCTGACAACATTTACGATCAGGCACGGGAGCTCGGCTCCGGCAATATATGTTATCCCTTCCTGCTTAAGGCTTATACCCGGGGAGGAGGAGGATGTCATTACTTTTTTGCCGCATGCTGCACCACCATAAACCATATTTATTGCAGCTATTTCACTTTCAGCCTGGAGCACTACCATACCGGTTGTCTTATAAGGATTTGCCTCCATCAGGTACTCAAGTATCTCACTCTGGGGAGTTATCGGGTAACCAAAATAACCGTCGGCACCGGCACGGATCGCTGCTTCGGCAACCGCTTCATTACCTTTCATCAGTCTTAATTCTTTTTCCATTGCCGGACTATATTTTTGTTTTATAAACTGTTATAACGCCATCCGGACATACAACAGCGCAGTTTGCGCAGCCATTGCATACCTCCGGATTGGCCGGGTAAGCATAGTAGTAGCCTTTATGATTTACCTCTTTTGCCATCGCTATTGTACCAGTAGGACAGTTAACCATACAAATCTCACAACCTTTGCACCTGTCAATATTTACAACAATACTTCCTCTGATTTTTACCATAGAATTAATTTTTAATCATTATTGCAGGGTGATCTTTTCTGAATTTCACCAGGCGGAGGCCGAGGTCCCTGAACTGTTCACGTGGTACAAGGGATACGCAGGCTCTTAATCCCTCTTTCTCGCCTCCGGTTATATCGAGCGTTATAGCGCTTATTCCATAAGTGAGAAGCTCTCCAAGAAGCTCTCTTCCCGACATCCCGGGATAGGAAATAGTAAAATAGAATCCGTCCGCAATCGGAAGATCATTGTCCCTGTCATATGTTATATTAAATCCGTTCAATAAAAAGAGCTTTTTCATCACGGCAGCTTTCTCAGCATACTCCTTAATATCTTCCCGGTAGTTATAAATGCCGTCATTGACAGCTTTCAGAAGAGCTGCCAATCCGAACTGGGCTGAATGGGCCACACCAGCCGATAATCCGTATAAAGCCCCAAAGATAGCAGAATGTCCGAATTTATCTGAAGAATAATATCTTAAAAGATCGGGGTATGACCTGTTGAACAGGTGATCTGAAATAGCCATCAACCCTATTCGCTGGCCGGCGTAGCTGAATATTTTAGAACTGGAGATCAGTAAAATATAATCCTTTGTATAGTGAGCCACTGTCGGCTGAAAGGGCGGAACCCCGGGCTTCGAATAATCTTTTCTGAAATCCATGCCGAAATATGCCAGATCTTCTATTACAATTACTTCATATTTATTCGAAAGCTCACCGATAATGGAAAGTTCCTCCTCATCAAGACATATCCAGGCTGGATTATTGGGATTGGAATAAACAAGCGAGGATATCTTTCCGGTTTTCAGATAAGACTCCAGCTTCGTTTTAAGCTTTTTACCCCTGAAATTATAAATGTCGAAAGAATAATAATCGTGACCAAGCATTTTTACCTGCTGTTTTTGTACAGGAAATCCCGGATCAAGAAACAGGGAGCCTTCTTTCGTCCGGTCATTTCTGTTAGCAACCAGAAAGCTTACCATCCCTCCCATCATTGATCCTACCGTAGGAATACATCCTTCAGCACTAATACCAGCATTGAGGAATAGCTTTATGAATCTTGAAGCTTCAGCTTTAAGGGATGGTATTCCTGAAATATCCGGATATACTGCAGCTGCGCCATTCCTGAGAGCCTCAATCTCTGCTTCGATTGCTATTGAAGACGCAGGCAGGCCGGGAACACCCATTTCCATTCTGATAAATTTAATACCTGTCTCTTTTTCAATAATATTTACAAGATGTGAGATTTCACGTATTGAAGCTGAACCGGGTGCAGGCATACCGTTTTCCCGGGTAATTTTATTTATCAGGTCCGAAGGTATTGGTAAACTATGCATAATACAAAATCATTATTTTCACTTACATCAAATTTTACATGAGTTACGGCGACCTGAAAATTGGTTCGCGAATTTAATTAATTAAATAATTCATACGCAAATCCTGCTTATGATCATTTTTCTACTTTTATTCTTGCATCCACAACAGATATTGAATCAGCGGTTCCAATAAGGGGATTAAGGTCTATCTCCTTTATTTCTACTGCAAATCTCAGAAGGCTCGAAAGCCTGACAATTATTTCAGCAAATTTCTGTTCGTTTATTCCCGGTTTTCCCCGGGTTCCTTTTATTATCCTGTAAGCCCTCAGGCTTCGTATCATTGAATATGCTTCACTAAATGTCAGCGGAGCAAGACCGGATGATGTATCTCCAAGGACTTCCACAAAAATTCCTCCGAGTCCGCAAAGGATTATATGGCCGAACCTGGGTTCATATTTGGCGCCAATGAAAAGTTCTGTTCCGGAGATCATCGGCTGCATAAGGACAGCACTCACTCCCTTAATCTTAATCATCCTCTCGAATTCTGCAACAAGGTGAGTCCGTGATTTGATATTCAGCGTAACTCCCCCTACATCTGATTTATGAACAGGCCCGACAACCTTCAGAGTCAGCGGGTAACCAAGCTTTTCAGCATTGGCGGTAAGTTCACGTCTTGTCTTTATTACTACCTCCCTGATAGTCGGAATATTTGCCGCGTAAAGAAGTTGCTGAATGATTTCCGGTTTAAGGAAACCGTTTGGAGCATTATCTATTACCTGCCTTATGACGGGAACATCGATCTCTTTAAGAAATATCTTTTCCGAAGCAGGGTATGGAGTATTTGAAATCTTTGTCAGCGCCCTGCCCAGTACAACCTCATCCGGAAAATTGACGTGTCCTTTTGCCATGAAATACTCAAGCTCGGCATGAGAACTTGCTACTGAAGGAAGAATGGGGAAAAGTGGTTTGCTGCACTCCTCTATTTTCTTATGAAGAAGATCGTAGATCTCCGTCATATCGTTCAGACCGTTGCTGCCGAATATGACGCTCATCCCGTCTATATGCGGCATCTGTCTGTCGACATATTCTATAACCTTGTCGAGCTGCTCATTGGTTGCTGTTGCAATAAGATCGATCGGATTATCTGCAGAGGCGCCCGGGTTCATCATAGCCAAAAGCTTATCATGATGTTCACCGGTAATTTTCGGGATATTCATCCCACCTGCCGACAATGCATCCGTGAGCATTACTGCCGGTCCGCCTGCATGAGTAATAATAGCGATGTTCCTCCCTTTCAGAAGTTTATAATGAAATACTGAAGCCACCGTTGTAAGCTCCTCACGTCCTGAACATCTGACAATCCCGGCTTTCCTGAAAAGGGCTTCAACTGCCGAATCGGATGAAGCCATTGCTCCCGTATGGGAAGAAGCTGCCCTGCTGCCGGCTTCGCTTATACCTGCTTTTATAGCTGCAATTCTGCATCCTTTACGGATAAGAGACGAGGCATGATGAAGCAGTTTATCGGGATCACGGATGCTTTCGACATAAATGAGCTTTATTGAAGAGCTGACAACCGGGTTATATGTATTATCCCAGTATTCCAGCACTTCCTCAACGCCTGTCTGGGCACTGTTCCCTACAGAGAAAACACTTGAAAAATTCAGGCCTTTAGGGATAGCTGATTCGAAAATAAACACTGCTGTTGCCCCGGACCCGGATACAAAATCGCAACCCTTCCGGCTCAGCTTCGGAACAGGAGTCGTGAATACACCGCTATATGCCGGAGTTATGACCCCGATGCAGTTTGGGCCGATAAGGCATCCGTCGTGACTGTTTATAAGGTCAGCTATCTCCTTTTCAAGTTTTTTCCCCTCCTCTCCTGCTTCACTGAATCCTGCAGAAATTATTATGAACGCCCTGGTTCTCTTTTCCTTAATGAGGACATGTGTTGTCTCCCTGCAATACTTTGCCTGAATGGCCAGAATTGCCAGGTCAGCCGGCGGAATATCCTTTAAGTTGCGGTATGACCTTACACCCTGAACAACATCCTGCTTTGGATTAACGACGAAGAGATCACCTGTGAATTTTCCCTCAATAATATTCTTCAGGATCTTTCCGCCTGGCTTAAAAAGATCTTCAGACCCTCCGATAACAACAATGCTGCCCGGATTAATTAATTTGTCATTTATCATTTTTCAAAATAAAGATAGGAGAGAATTATTAATTGAAATAATCCGTAAAAAAGAAGGATATCCTATAATCCGTAGAAACGTTTGAGAAACCCTACGTTCTGGGCTGTAACATACAGATAGAGCTCTGATTTATAATTGCTTAATGAAACCATTTTTATAATATACGATAAAGCAATATAATAAAAATTAATTCCACATAACAGTATATTTATCAGGTTATTTCTTCTGTAACATCCCTGAACTGAATGAAATTAAAGGTTAAATTTGCAGATCAGTTTACAAATACTTACTGAATAAAAATAGATTATGAAGGCGATACTGAACTTCCTTTTAACTCTGACAATATTTTTAACAGCAACCATTAATTCATATTCCCGTGTAAAAGAAATTGATAAAGATGGCCCCGGTTATGCAGAAAACTGCACGACCATCATGGTTGGCAGGCTGGCGTCAACGGATGGTTCGGTGATGACATCCCACTCCTGCGACGGGAATTACAGGACATGGCTTGAAATTTACCCGCATTCAAAATATGAAAAGGGCAAGATGCATCCGGTGTACTCGGGAATGCTTCATACAGAGGAAGCCTGGGATATGAGCAAAGTCACGAAGAAGGGCGAGATTCCTGAAGTTGCTGAGACTTATGCATTTCTTAATACTGCTTACCCCTGCATGAATGAAAAGCAGCTCGCTATCGGCGAAACAACAATATATGGAAGAGAGGAGCTGGTAAACCAGGATGGGATGTTCCTGATCGAAGAGCTTGAAAAAATCGCGCTTCAGAGGTGCAAAACCGCCAGGGAAGCTATCGCTCTGATAGGTAATCTTGCAGAAGAATATGGTTATGCTGATCTTGCCGAATGTATCACCCTTGCCGATACCAAAGAAGTATGGCAGCTTGAAATTGCAGGATCCGGTAAAGGAAAACCTTCATCACTATGGTGCGCCCAGAGAATACCCGACGAACAGGTTGGCATCTGCGCCAATATCCCAAGGATATCCAATGTCGATTTCAATAATCCTGATTACTTCATGTACAGCACTGACCTGCAGAATGTTGCAAAGAAGCTGGGGTACTGGGACGGCAAGGAACCATTTAAATTCTGGAAAATAATTAATGGTAAAAAACCGTTTCAGATCCGCGAATTTTATGTTCTCAGCACTCTTGCACCGCACCTGAACCTGTCGATGGATATGGAGGAACTGCCATTTTCAGTAAAACCTGAGAAAAAGGTTTCAGTTACCGATGTGATGAAATTCTTCAGGGAGACCTATGAAGGAACACCCTGGGATATGACAAAGAATCTTCTTATAACCGTAAAGAAAAAAGATGCCGGCGGAAATGAAATTGAGGAAAAGGTCAAATCACCTGCATTGAACAACTGGATGAATAACGATGTGAGAACTCTTATCAATGAGCTGAAACCCGGAACAATAGAGAGACAGCGCACAATTGCCATAACGGGTTGTTCATATTCGCACGTAATTCAGTGCCGGAGCTGGCTGCCTGATGAGGTTGGGGGCGTTGCGTGGTTTGCTTTTGATAATCCGGGCGAAAGCCCGCGGATACCGATATTTTCGGGCGTCCTTCAGTTACCTGCATCTTTCAGTATTTGCGGTCAGCCACGCTACAGGACAGATGCGGCAATCTGGTCATTCAGGGAAGCAAACAGGCTGGCAACCGTCAACTGGTCGAGGGGCAGAACCCTGATTGAACCGGCCGTCGCTGAATTTGAGAAAAAGGCCCTGGAGGAATTGCCGGCAGTGGAGAAAAAAGCTGCTGCTCTTGTGGTCGCTGGTAAAAATGATGAGGCAAAAAAATATGTGACTGAGTATACAAACGACTTTGCATATTCCGCAATGAAGAAATGGGAAGAAATGAAAGTCACTTTATGGGGAATGTTTGGAAGGGGATTTTAAAAGGCGGAGATGCACAGTGGCGCAGTGGCATGCATGCCCGAAAGTTCCCTGCCTGTAAGGGAAAGGGGTAGTAATCAGAGGTTGAAGAGTTTGAAGGAAAACACCACAATGGGCGTAAAGGAAATACTTGAGAAGAAATCATTTTCCAGGGAGGATCTGATAACCTTTCTCCTCTCTGAAGGAAGGGACAGGGAGCTTCTTTTTCGCAAATCCGCTGAAATAAAAGAAAAATATATCGGCAATAAAGTCTGGTTCAGAGGACTCATCGAATTCTCCAATATCTGCAGCAAGGATTGCCTCTATTGCGGGATCCGGAAAGGGAATAAAAACCTTCAGCGTTATAATCTTACTGATGATGAGATACTTGCAGCTGCAAAGTTTGCGTATGATAACCGTTACGGCTCCATTGCCCTTCAGTCTGGCGAACTCGAAAGTGCTGCCGTGACAAACAGGATTGAAGATTTGCTTCATAGGATAAAGGAGCTGTCACATGGTGAGCTCGGAGTGACATTATCCGTAGGTGAGCAGGAATACGGTGTTTACAAGCGGTGGTTTGATGCCGGGGCCCACCGTTACCTGCTGCGAATCGAAGCAACAAACCATAAGCTGTACAAAAAGATACATCCGGATAACAGAAAACATGATTTTCAGCGAAGGCTCGAATGCCTTAAAAGCCTTCAGGATATAGGCTACCAGACAGGTACAGGTGTCATGATAGGACTACCTTTCCAGACCATTGATGATCTTGCCGGGGATCTGATTTTCATGAACGATTTCAATATTGATATGTGCGGAATGGGTCCGTATATTGAACATGCAGATACCCCTCTTATTGAATATGCAGACGGCCTGCTTCCTCTGGCACAAAGGTTTGACCTGACGCTTAAAATGATCGCCATCCTCAGGATCATGATGAAGGATATAAATATAGTAGCTGCCACCGCACTTCAGGCTATTGACCCGGTCGGAAGGGAAAAGGCTGTAAAGATCGGGGCCAACATTATAATGCCTAATATTACCCCGGGGAAATACCGGAGCAGCTACAGGCTTTATGATAATAAACCCTGTACCGACGATTCTGCTGAGGATTGCCAGAGCTGCCTTGAGACAAGGATCTCACTTGCAGATTCTCAGGTTGTTTATGGCGAGTGGGGCGATTCAAAGCATTATGAAAAAAGGCGCAATGGCATAACGGCATAACGGCATAACGGCGCAACGACGCAAAGGTTGAGGAACAAAGTGACGAACCGAAGCTCGGCGAAGCCAAATCCCGCACAGCGGGACGTAACGGCGCAAGGGTGAGTAGAAATAAGTAGCATATTGACTCCCGGATAACTCCGTAAAATTCTATGGTTAACAAAGCAATATCATTAACTATTTAATAATGAAAAAGATATTCTTTCTATTGGCTATTTCATTATTTGCCGGAATGACAAATGCCCAGGTCACACTTGACTATTATCTTCCGAAGGACATCAACTATAACAAATCTGTTCCGGCTCCCGGGCAGTTCTTCGGACATGAGATCGGCGAATGGCACCTCTCCCATGATAAGCTTTATTTTTACATGCTGGAGCTTGCAAAGATCTCTGACAGAGCTGTATGGGAAGAGTACGGAAAAAGCTACGAAGGCCGGCCGCTCGGTAATCTCGTAATAAGCTCTCCGGAAAATATCCGGAACCTTGAGCAGATCAGGCTAAACCACATCAGATTATCCGACCCGTCTGTTTCAGGTAATTATGAAATTAAGAACATGCCCGTCATTATTAAAATGGGTTATGGTATTCACGGGAATGAATCAAGTGCACAAAATTCATCAGCTCTTGTTGCCTATTATCTTATTGCAGGAGAAGGTCAGAAGATTGATGAATTACTGGAGAACGCAATTATTCTTATCGACCCTGCTCTGAATCCTGACGGTATGCAGCGTCATTCTGCATGGGTCAATTTCGCCAGGAGCCTCAACAACAATCCCGATCCGAACTCATGGGAATTCTCTGAACCATGGCCTGGCGGGAGGACCAACCATTACTGGTTCGATCTTAACAGGGATTATATAATGCTTCAGCAACCTGAGTCTGCCGGCAGGGTAGCAGCTTTCTTCAGATGGAGACCCAACATCAACACAGATCATCATGAGCAGGATGCAAATGCCACATTCTTCTATATGCCTGGCATCCAGAGCAGGAACAATCCCCTTACACCTGCAGATAATCAGCAGCTTACCGCAGAAATAGGAAAATATCATGAGAAATATCTTAACCAGCTCGGCAGCCTTTACTTCACTGAGGAAGGGTATGATGATTTTTATGTAGGGAAAGGATCATCATATCCCGATATTCACGGCTCTGTCGGAATTCTATTTGAACAGGCCGGGGTGAGAGGACATCTCAGAGAAACGCCGGGATCCCTCCTATCATTCCCTTTTGCAATCAGGAACCAGTTCACTGTATCGCTGTCAACTCTTGAGGCAGGACTGGAAATGAAAGACAGGCTCCTGGATAACCAGAGGAAATTCTATATGGATGCACTGGCTGCTGCAGATAATTATCCTGTTAAAGCTTTTATTTTCACAGAGCCGGACGACAACAACAGGCTGAGCGAATTCATAAGGATCCTTCAGAAACAGCAGATCAGGGTCTATAAGCTGGCAAAGGACATTTCCAAAGGCGGCGTTTCGTTCAAATCCGGGAACAGCTTTGTGGTGCCTCTTAAACAAAATGAATACAGGTTTATAAGAAGTCTCTTTGAACCTGTTAAAGAGTTCACTGACAGCACTTTTTATGATGTTTCCACCTGGGTGCTTCCTCTGTCATTTAATATAAGTTATGCCCCTGTTACTTTACCAGGGGAAATGGAAGGGATTGCTGGAGCCGAGATCATCGAACCGCCGCTTGCTGAGGGAAAAATAACCGGTACAGCTGATCCCTATGCCTACCTGTTTGAATGGAAAGACTATTATGCACCTGAGGCTCTTTATGCCCTTCAAAATGAGGGCATCAGGACAAGGGTCGCAACAAAACCGTTCGGATTCAATAATGCTTCCTTCGTCCGTAATTTTTCATACGGGACCATTTTAATCCCGGCATCAGGGCAGAATATGTCCAAAGATAGTCTTAGAGTACTGATATCTCAAGTTGCAAAAGATTGCAGGATAACTGTTTATGGGGTCGCCACCGGATTTACGGAAACGGGCATGGACCTCGGAAGCAGTAATTTTGCAGTCCTTGAAAAGCCTTCTGTGGCAATGATTGTCGGCAGTGGAGCAAACAGCTCTGATGCAGGCGAGATCTGGCACCTGTTCGACACAAGGTTTAAAATGCCTGTAACCATGATCAACGCCTCAAGATTTGGATCCCTCGACCTTGACAAATATAATGTTCTCATTGTTACAGGGTCACCGGACATTTCTGCTGCCGGTATTGAAAATATTAAAATGTGGAACCGATCGGGGGGTACTGTTATCGGATACACTTCGGGAAATAGCTGGCTGTCAAAAAATAAACTTGCAGACATCGAATTTGTTCCCGCGGTGACAACAAATAAAAAGGAGGGCAGGTTCGCCGACAGGTCAGCTGACAACCAGGTTCAGCAGATACCCGGTTCAATTTTCGAGACAAAGCTTGATCTCAGTCACCCTCTTTGCTATGGGTACTCAAGGGAATTATTACCGGTATTTAAAACAGGCACTGAAGTTGCAAAGAAAGATGTAAATATTTATAACAATCCTGCTGTATATACCACAGATCCTCTGCTGAGCGGATATTGCACAAAAGGAAATCTCGAAAGAATTAAAGGAGCTCCTTTTGTCAGTGTTCACAGCAACAGGATCATTTCAATTTATGACGAAGCAAATTTCAGGGCAACGTGGTACGGGACAAATAAGATCTTTCTTAACGCAGTATTTTTCGGGAAGTTATTATAAATATTCAGGGTCTGATAGTCTGAGCACCTCCTTCTCCTGACAGAAAAGCCAGGCTGCTTTCCCTCAGGTTAAATCATTTTTTAATATCCCGGAAGAAAATTTTTAATCTTTTTTAACGATTTTTAAATATTTCATCTTAAATTGATCGGTAAATTTACAAAACATATTCCGGTGTTGTAAACTTATAAGTGTAATTTATACACTAAATATCATTAACCTAAAATCACATCAGCCTATGAAGAAAACGAAAACCTGAAGCTCATGCAGTATTATTATTTGCGGCATGAAGATTAACAAAATTAAGCCTATTACTAACCAAATCTTTAAAATTATGGAAAATTACCTTAATCAAAGGGGATCCCTTGTGATCTCACGTTGGTTAAAAAAAATGAAATTCCTGCAAGTTTTTCTTGTTATCATTTTCCTTATCCAGACTATGATTGGCTCTGCACAGCAGGCTAATCTGGCTTCGGTGACAGGAAGGATAACAGATCAGGAAGGAAATCCAGTTACAGGAGCTACTGTTCTTCTGCAGGGAACAACCAGGGGGACATTATCTGACCTCGACGGCCGTTATACATTACCCGATGTTCCGGCAAGAGGGACCCTTATGTTCTCATTTATAGGTTATGTAAGCCAGCAGATACCAGTTGCCAATAAGACGACTATTGATGTTGTGCTTACTATTGATGCCGTTGGCCTTGAAGAAATAGTGGTTGTCGGTTACGGTACACAGAAAAAAGTTACCCTGACCGGTTCAACCGCGGTTGTCAAAAGTGAAGACCTGGTTGTTTCACCTGCTCCGACTGCCACTCAGGCATTGGCAGGTAAAGCACCCGGAATCATGACCAGAATGGCTGACGGGCGTCCGGGAAACGCTTCTGCATTGCAGATCCGTAACATGGGTACCCCACTTTACGTAATCGATGGAAACCAGGCAAGTGAAGATGCATTTAACAATATCGATATGAATGATATTGAAAGCATCTCCATCCTCAAGGATGCATCTGCTGCTATTTATGGCATGCAGGCTGCCAACGGGGTTGTTCTCGTTTCTACCAAAAAAGGAAAAGCCGGGGAAAAGACCAAAATCAACATAAACACCTACCAGGGCTGGCAGAACTGGACACGATTCGCCAGAGCCGCTAATGCCAGCACTTTTGTATTTGCAAAAGCCTCAGCTGATGTGAACAATACAATGGCCTCACAGGGGACCGGTACATTAAAAACGTTCACCAGGACCGATGTAGAAAAATGGCAGGCTGGAACTGAAAAAGGATTTATCGGAACCGACTGGTACGATTTTGCAGTTATAAAGAATGCACCACAGGCTTACATTAATGTAAGTGCAACCGGCGGTAGTGAAAACACCTCATACTACCTGTCTCTCAGCAGGCTGAACCAGGATGGCTCTTTTGCAGAATATAACTTTAACCGCACCAATATTCAGTCAAACATTGAAAGCAAAATAAATAAGCGTATCACTATCGGTGCAAGGATCAGCGGACAGATAAATAATACCAACAGTCCTGCAGCTCCAGGTGACGTTATGTGGAATCCCCTGTATGGACTTTACAGGAATTACCCGACCTGGCAGCCATATGCAAATGATAATCCGAATTATCCAAACACTACCGGATGGGTTGAATCACTCCATTCACTTTTCAGAAAAAACATAATCGGATACTACCAGCAGATCAACAGATCTCTTTCCCCGACAATCTATGCAGAATACATGACTCCCCTGAAAGGTCTTTCTGCAAGATTCCAGTATCAGTTGGGTATTAACCAGGGATCTTATGACAGGTTCCAGTATACTTACAAAACATATACTTACGACGAGGGAAACCAACTGTATAATGTTACAGGTGGACTGACATCAGGCAGCCACAACCGGAACAACACTCTGACCTTATCGAATTCTTATCAGGGTCAGCTCAACTATTCAGGATCCTTCGGGTCACATAATCTCAGGGCAACATATGTATTTGAAGCGAGGGATTCACAAACCCCGAGTAATTTGGCAGTCGGTTCGACACCCTCAAGCAACTTCCTTGAATTAATACAGTATGCGGAGGTAACGAGCTTTTCTAATACATGGTCGGCCTACTCTACAATCGGGCACGTTGGAAGAATTAATTATGATTACAAATCCAAATATCTGCTTGAGCTTTCAGGGAGATACGATGGAACCTACAAATTCCCGCCTGATCACAGATATGGATTCTTCCCTTCAGCAGCATTGGGATGGCGCATTTCTGAGGAAGATTTTTATAAGCTGTCACCGCTTGGTACCGTGCTTGATAATCTGAAGTTCCGTCTCTCATATGGTATGATGGGTAATGACTCTCCGGGTAACTATAATGCATGGGGCTATCTTGACGGTTATGATTTCAATTCAGGAAGCCAGGTATTCAACGGATCTATAAAAGTTGGCACCGACCTCAGAGTTCCCGGAACAACTACTCTTTCCTGGGCAAAAGCATATCTCTTTAACGTAGGTCTTGATTTCTCAATAAAAAAAGGAATCCTTTCCGGCGAACTGGACTTTTTCAGACGCGATATGAAAGGCCTTTCCGCACAGAGATATGATGTTCTGATCCCTGATGAAATAAATATTACGCTCCCGTATGAAAACCTTAATGCACAGATGCAGCAGGGTTTCGACGGCCTGGTCAGGCATAACGGGAAATTCGGACCCGGTATTAACTATGGTATTTCAGTAAATGTCGGATTTTCAAGATCAAAGGTAACCGAGGTATATAAGCAGCGTTACGGCAACTCATGGAATAAGTACCAGACGGCCACTGTCGGGCGTTATACAGGAGAAACATGGCTGTATGAATGCATCGGACAATTCCAGACGATGGAGGAGATCAATAACTATCCTGTAAATATAGATGGGCAGGGTAACAGGACTCTTCTCCCGGGTGACCTTATCTATAAGGATGTCAACAATGACGGGATTATTAACAGCCTCGACCAGAGACCATTGGGTTATGGCCAGGCAGCCAGCAGTCCCTGGGGTTGGGGAACATCGAGAACAGGGTTACCGAATCTCTCGTATGGTTTTACCGCAAACTTCTCCTGGAAAGGTTTTGACCTGAATCTTGCAGGACAGGGTGCAACAATGGCAACATTCATTGCAGAATGGGAATTAAGGAATCCGCTCCAGGGTGACGCAAACTCCTCCAACAGGGTGCTTACCAACAGCTGGCACCAGGCTGATATTTACAATCCCAGCGACGACGGATGGGTCTCAGGTATTTATCCGGCTATCAGGACCAACCAGGCAGGGCACAGCAATGGAAATAAGGCATCGACTTTCTGGGCTACAAACGTAACCTACCTCAGATTGAGAAACCTTGACCTTGGTTATAATCTTCCAAAGAAATGGGTTTCGAAGATCGGGATTGAAAGTTTCCGTATCTATGCCAACGGCTATAACCTGTTATCTCTTGATAATCTCAAGAAATTCTCGGTCGACCCTGAGGTTTCCACAACAAGCGGCCTTCAGTACCCGCAGAGTAAGATCATTAACGTGGGAGCAAACGTAACATTCTAATATTTAAGACTATGAAAAAGATATTATTATATATATTTTCAGTAATCCTGCTATTTGCATCCACAATCAGTTGTAAAGATTATCTGGAGATCACACCAAAAACAATATTGGTCGATCAACAGGTATGGAGTTCTGACGACATGGTTTTGAGTCTTCTTGCAAACCTTTATAACCGCATACCGGTCACTTCAACCATATACACAGGTAATGATCAGATGTCTAATTATGACGACCTTATGTGGACCGGTCTGTACGAAGACAATAACTATTTTACTACATATTCCTGGGGCTTCCAGAATTACTGGGACTGGACCTATATCAGGGAGCTGAACGACTTTATTGAAAAAGCAACTACAGCTACGAAGCTCAATCCGGCAAATCAGAAACTTTACATCGCCGAAGGCAGATACTTGAGGGCTAATGCTTATTTCGAGTTTGTAAAGAAAATGGGTGGAGTCCCGCTTATCACACAGACATATACCTATAGTGACTTTCTTGTGGACCCAGCAGCCGTTCAGATACCAAGAAGCAAAGAATCAGATATTTATGATTTTATTGCCACATCCATAATCAATGGTAAAATAGTTTACCAGGGAAAAACACTTAGCTTCAGAAGTAACGCTATGTCGCTACAGCTGTATCAGACAGGCTTTGACACTTACACTTCCACGAATGTGTCGATCAGGCAGGATGGAACTTTTACCGCCCTCATGTTTGATGGCAATTACCGGCTTATCAATCCATCCGGCACGACCCAGCCATGGCAGTACAGGTCTGATACCTTAAAGTTCGAACTGAACGGTTCAGCCTCAGTGGATTATGAGGTCACTCCATATTATATTATCAATGACGAAACCTTCACCAAAGTCGATACAAGTATAACGACCAACTGCAAAATTGCCAAAATCGTTCCTACTGCAACTTTGCAATATGCTGCATTATATATTGGCAGAACTTCAATGGTAGACCAGAGATACAATGAATCTTTCTTGCAGCTCAAATCAAGCGTTCTCACTGATTTGAACAATGTCAATATAACAGCAGGTATACCGAAAAGGTTGAGGGACCAGGGTTATTGCTTCGTCAGGATCGGAGTTAAGCCGAACCAGTCAAGCGAGTGGCTTTACACTCAGGTGCAAAAGATTACCTTTTAAATTCCTGTTTCTGTAATTTCTCAGGAAATTTAAAAGGTTGCTACAGGAAGAGGGGATTGTTAAATCAATCCTCTCCTTTTAGACACTCTTTTTAGAACTGCATTTTTCTGACCTGAACATTTAACCCCCTCAGATCTCTTTCAAGGAGCCTCGCGTTGCTTTACATCGCCGGTAAGCTCAAGGATAATAAGTCCGGCAGGCTCGCCAAAAAAGCTTTCATTTACACCGAGTCTGGTGCGGATAGAGCATCCATAGGCTGTCAGAAGCTTCTGTACCGAAACTATGGTTTCGTGTTTCTTTTCGACAAGTATTCCAAGGATCTCAAGTGAACCTTCAGCCTCTTTCTCATCCGATTTTCCCTGTCATCTGTAAAAATCATTTCCCTGATCTCGATTCCTCCCAGTGGCTTCAGTTCATCAATCAGCTTCACAGATTCGGCATGATCATCTTTAAGATGCAGAATCAGGTATGCCTCCCGGCTGCAGACATTATCTGTTACCTCATGAAATCCGAGACGGGTTGTAATTACCGGTGCATGTCTCGATAAAATTTCCTGCGTCAAACCTGCCTCTTTTATCCTGTCAACGATTTTAATTCCCAAAACTTTAATCATGATAAAATGATTTATTCAAATTCTTTTTCAATATGGAATGAGCCTGGTACAAATCAATTTTAAAACCGTTATCTGCGCTGATCTGCGGAATCTGCGGGAATCTTTTTAAGCTCCCGCTGATCTCGCAGATTTTCGCAGATTTAAAATAACCCATTATTTATCATACAAATTTTAGAAATACAAATCTCTTTCGCCTTTCTTAATCCTTTCAATCTTATCCCTGGTATTTTGCATGACTCCCGCTTCAAGCTTATGAAGATTCTTATCTATTGCTTTCCATCCTTTCTCAGCCAACTCTCCGGTTGCATAATCGCAGATATATTCCGATAACGTAAGTATGGCATTCGGAGTGCAGAACCGCTTGATGAATCCCGGAACAGAGAATTCCATGAAATGCTCGCCTGTACGCCCCATCCTGTAGCACGATGTGCAGAAAGAAGGCAGATAATCACTGGTAAGGAGCTCATCGATCACCTCTGACAAAGAGCGGGCGTCATTGATCCTGAATTGTTCGCGGTTAAGATTCTGTGACTCATTCTGGGAATCTGAATATGATCCAAGCTCAAGCTTTGTGCCGCCATCTATTTGTGAGACACCATATTTCATTACATCATGGCGTACCTCCGGTGCTTCCCTTGCCGTAAGGATGAGCCCGGTATATGGAACTGCAAGCCTCAGTATCGGAACGAGCTTCCTGAATTCCTCATCCCTCGTCTGGTATGTACCGTCAATATTAAGGCTTGATGCATCTTTTATGCGAGGGAATGAAATGGTGTGAGGCCCCACATCATAGCAAGCTTCAAGATGATTTGTATGACGCAACAGACCCATTACCTCAAACCGCCAGTCGTAAAGTCCGAAGAGCGCTCCTATCCCTACATCATCAATTCCGGCTTCCTGAGCCCTGTCGAGTGCAGTAAGACGCCATTCAAAGTCTTTTTTCTTTCCGCCAAGATGATATTTCCTGTAAGCTTCAGGATGATACGTCTCCTGGAATATCTGGTATGTCCCGATACCGGATTCGCCCACTGTTCTGAATCCCTCGACATCAAGCGGCGCCGCGTTTATGTTTACCCTCCGTATTTCACCATGACCTTTCTTCACCCCATAAACTGTCTTAACAGTATGGGCTATATATTCCGGAGAATAATCAGGGTGCTCGCCATATACGAGTATCAGTCTTTTCTGACCATTATCCTCAAGAGATTCCACTTCTTTTATCAGCTCCTCATCGCTGAGCGTTTTCCTGATGGCATCACTGTTCGAGGTCCTGAAACCGCAATACTGGCAGTTGTTTGTACACTTGTTGCCCACATACAAAGGTGCAAAAAGAACTATCCTGTTTCCGTATACCTTCTCTTTAAGCTCCCTGGCTCCCTCCCGGATTTCATCTTCAAGGTCGGTTCCCATGGAATTTACCAGCACTGCTGTCTCTTCCATTGTAAGACGATGCTTGTCAAGCGACCTGGCAATTACCTCTCTGACTCTCTTTTTATCAGGTTTTGTATTTTTTATGAAACCCCATATTTCATCAACATCGATGAATGGTTTCATTCTCTGGTCGGGTATCTTTAGTTTTTCCGGCGAAAATCTCATGCTTTGGTGTAATAAATAAAATTTAAAAATATTTAAAAATGAAGTCCTGGAAAAATCCTTATCAGTAAATAAGCTCCGATATTTCAGCCTTTGCAGCAGCCAGCCTGCCGGAAACCTTGAGATCTGAAAGGTTCACGGTTCCATGTATCTTCTTGTGGAACAGGATTTCAGTGGAGTTTCCAATGAATTCGGTTTCATTTTCAAAAATACTGAGCAGAACCTCGGGGAGAATTATCCATTTTCAGCATGGATAATAGCCATACCTTTCGAATTCAGGTTTCCTGATGCTGCCGAGACAGCATAGATCCCTGTTGCCGGCAGAATTTTGCACTCCTCTGTAACGGGCATCTTCAATAAAGACGGCAGTCCGGCCTGATCTCCCCCGGCATATTTTTCAGGATATCCCATAATTATGTAATAGTGATCGAGATATGCATTTGCCCGCTGGATATAACCTTCAGATATGGCTTTCCGGATTTTGGTCGAGCTCACCGTTTCATGCTGAACTTCCTGCTCGGGTATTTCCTCAGCCTCAAAATTGTATTTCTCCTTCCAGCCCCAGAGGTGTTTATAATCACCTTCCTTGTTGAAGCCGAAATGATGGTTAAAACCAACAACGATTACTTTTGCTTTCAGTATCCCGTGAAGATATCTGCGTACGAATTCCTCACTGGTGATCTTCGAAAATTCCCTGGTAAATTCTACAATAATAAGATTGTCAAGACCCGTCTTTTTCAGGAGCATAAGCTTCTCCTCCGCTGAGAGGATCAGCTTAAGATCTTTCCCGGCCGTATCGGGGTAAAGCACTTTACGCGGGTGGGGATCGAAAGTGATCAGCACTGATTCCCCGTTATACTTATCAGCAAGTATTTTGAGCCTGTTAAGAATTACTTTATGACCTGTATGGACCCCATCGAATGAACCTGTTGTTACAACGGGATTATTAATTCCTGACACATTCTCAAAACCTCTGAAAATTTTCATTTCAAATTATATTCTCCTTCACAAAATATGCAACTTTTTCGATGGAGGTTATCATATCATATTCTTCAAGGAAAACCCATGATGGCACGTTAAGCGGAACAGTTGTAAAATTAAGAATGCCCTTTACCCCGAACCGGACAACTTCATCTGCTATCTCCCTGGCATAATCTGCAGGTACGGTGATGATGACAATTTTGATATCCAGCTCTTTAATTACATTTTCCATCTCATTATACGGATAGCATTTAACACCCGAAATGACCCTGTTAATCTTTTGCGGATCCGTATCGAATGAAGCCACCAGGTTAAGCTTCGACCTTTTGCCCTTAAAGTATCCGGCAACAGCTCTTCCAAGATTTCCAATGCCGACAATCGCAACATTAAGTCCTGATTGAGAGTCGATTATATTGCCGATCGTATCAATAAGTTCTTTGATATCGTAGCCTTTGCGCTGAACTGATGAGTATCCGATAAGCATCAGGTCGCGGCGTACCTGAACCGCCGTTATATGAAGACGTGCGGCGAGATCGTGTGAAAAAATAAAGTTCTTCTTTTCGTTAAGACATCCAAGGAGTGTTCTCCTGTATTCGCTTAACCTTTCGACTGTTTTACCTGGTAAGTTCATAATCATAAAGATATTAACTGGTTTTTTTTGGTAATCTTACTGTAAATACTGAACCGACATCCGGAGTGCTGTCTACCTTAATCGTGCCATGGTAAAGCTCAACAACTTTTTTGACAATTGATAATCCCAGTCCGCTGCCCGTTATGTTTCTTGTCTTTTCATTCTTAATCCTGACAAACTCGGTAAAGAGATTTTCCGAATCGGTACTGTTGATCCCGATTCCCGTATCGGAAAAGATAAGCAATGCTTCAGAATCAGCGCTGTCAATAGTTATTTCAGCCTTGCCTCCGAATTTGTTGTATTTTACCGCATTGGAAATGAGGTTATTGAAGATGATCTCCATATCTTCCGGATCAGCCATTATTATTGCATCCGATTTTACTTCGAGATCAATGGATACATCCATCTGTATTGCATAAGGCTGAACTGTTACAATAGCCTGCGATGCCACTTCGGCAAGATCTACCTCCTGGATCTTTTCTTCTTTCCGCTCAAGGCGTATCTTGGTGAAATCGAGCAGGTCCATTATCAGATTACGCATCCCCTGGATCCGCTGCAGCGACCTGTCAATCTGAGGAGCATAATCATCGATCGTCTCACCGGCCTCCTTATTCTGCATCATCCTGAGATACCCCTCGAGGGCATTTAGCGGAGCTTTAAGCTCGTGTGAGAGTACCGAAAGAAACTGGTATCTTATCTTTTTCCCGTCCTGCTTTAGCTTATGGGTGATCCTCCTGAGGTAAAGTTGCTTGGTTATATTCTCAATGCTTGATTTGAGCTCCTGGGGTGTGAACGGCTTCGGGATAAAATCTGTGGCACCATCACGTGTAGCCCTGATGGCAACATCGATCGATGCATATGAGGTTATCATTGCGACAACTATGTCATATTTTCTTTCCCTTATATATTCAAGAACATCAATACCCTGCATCCCGGGTAATTTATTGTCAAGAAGAATTATATCAGGCTTATCACGTTCGATGACCGTTATCCCGTCTTCACCGCTGGGAGCCTCAAGTATTTCAAAGGCATAATCCTCATCCATAAAGGGATAGGTGACATGGAAGTCGCGGAGGATACGGGTGACCCCAGACCTTATTCCTGATTCATCATCGATCACAAGCACTTTTAATACAGCCATGTCAGAGTTTTAAAAGCTTCATTATTTCCTGATCGAGCTGTTCGGCCCTGATCCCCTTTTCCAGATACCTGTCGGCCCGTATCCAGGCTTTGTCCTTTTCAGAATCAAGGCTGAAGGACATTCCCGTTTCGCGTGAAACTGCCGTCGCAAGAATTACCGGGACACCGGGGTACTTCTTTTTGAGCTTGTAGCAAAGTATAAATCCGCTGTCGTCGCTCTCCATCATAAGATCGAATATTGCTAGGTCGGGCTTAAACTTCGAAATAACTGATTCTGCTTCGGACTGACTCTCCACAGCTACAGTTTTGTAACCTGCCCTCCCCAGATTGTGAACTGTCTGGAAAAGATAATCGGGATCATCATCGGCTACCAGAATCGTGAAATCACTTTTCTTCATCTATTGCAAATTTCTGATATTTTGTTTATTCCGTAAAATTATGTGATATATATATGTTACTGTTAATTTTCTAACAAAGATTTTCACTGTTTGTTCCGGGTTCCGGGTTCCGGGTTCCGGGTAAAAAATTCTCACCCTTCCCGCCCTCTACTCCTTCCTTCTTGGCAGTATAATCCTGAAACTTGTTCCTGTTTTTCCCTTCGCCGGATCGGTATCGGACTCAACTGTTATCTGTCCCTTATGCATTTTGACAATGCCATAGGCTGTCGCAAGTCCAAGTCCTGTACCGTGTCCCAATCCTTTGGTAGTAAAGAAAGGTTCAAATATCTTAACCCTGTCCTCTTCCCTTATACCTGTGCCACTGTCGCTTACAGTAATGCTAACTTCGCTGAGGGTATCTTCAAGAGCTATATTTATCTCTCCACCGGCGGGCATTGCATCAATAGCGTTTTTAAACAGGTTGGTTAGCACCTGCAGCATCTGCTCGGCGTCAAGCTCGGCATCAGGATTGGTGGTTCTGTCCGAAATAATTATACCTACGTTATCCGGCACGATCACGCTTTCCAGGCCGTGGGATACAAGCTCTTTTATACTGACATGCTGGTGGTTAACCTGATTTTTCCTTGCAAAATTAAGCAACCCTGCAACTATTTTCTTGCATCGTCCGGCCTGTTCAACAATGAGTTTCAGATCCTCCCTCACAGGGTCTTCAGGTTTGGATTCATCAAGAAGGATGTTGGAATACATTATAACAACTCCAAGCGGATTATTAAGCTCATGGGCTATCCCGGCAGAAAGCTGACCCATATGTGCAAGTTTCTCAGATTGCTTCAGAGCCTGTTTCATTGAGCTCAGCTTCTCATTTGTAAGGGCGAGATCCCTGACGGATTTGTGCAGCTTCTCAATAGTGTAGGGAAGGCACATTTCGACTTCGGCCAGCCCTTTCCTGATCGCAATTGCATGTTCCACGCATGTCTCATATCCGCATGCACCACAATCGAGCTGATCCTTTTTCGTTTTTTTCCCCATCGAAATAAGGACTTCATTAATATCTTTTTCTTCAGGAGTCTCAACCCGCTGATTTTCGGCCTTATGACGAATTGAAAGATCCAGCCCGGAATATTCTTCCACAGCTGATTGCCAGAAAGCCTGATCCATTTCAGCCATCTTCATACTGGCATATGTGCTGACAAGCGCCCGCCTGTTGTACTGTTTGCCGTTTTTCGGCAAACCGGGTCCCATAATACATCCTTCACAGCAGAGAAGTTCCATATGCTGGCTCTTGATAAGACCTGCTTCAAATTCCTTAAGCGCTTCCTGAAATCCGATCCTTCCTTCAGCTGCGATAATATTACCTGTTATTGCATCATCGTTAATATTTGCTGTCTGTAACAATCCTCTTGTTACAGGGAAAATAGCTCCGCGTCCACCGGCAGGAGGATCAAAATCAGAAGGCGGGCATGTCCCGGGCGATATGCCCAGCTGCCCGAGCAATTCCGTCAGCTCGGTGAAAGTAATTGCCTCATCGACTTCGCCCGACTCAGCTTTCTTAGCAACGCAGGGACCTATAAAAACGACTTTGGTATCATCGCCATATTTTTTACGCACCACCCTGCTCATCGCAACCATTGGAGATACCACAGGAGCAAGATGGTCAGCCAGAGCCGGGTGGTAAAGCTTTATATAATTGACAATTGACGGGCAATCCGAAGAAATAAAGTATTCATCGTTGTCAGTGACAAGCTTCTTATACCTCGCAGCCACAAGGTCGGCACCAAAGGAGACCTCGGAGACATATTCAAAACCGGCCGACCGTATCATCCCCGTAAGTATCCTGTGATCCGGGATATCTGCAAACCCGGCCGGAAAACTGGGAGCAACGATAGCCGCTACTTTATTCTCACTTTCAAGAAGCTTAAGCACCCTGTCGGCGGTATTCAGGAAAACTTTGGCGCCCTGGCTGCACACCTTGGTGCAATTGCCGCATGCAATACACCTGTCCACTATTACCTCAGCCTGCCCGCCGACAATACGGATAGCCTTGGCAGGGCATTCCCTGACACATGTGTAACAGGTACGGCATAATTCCTTTATAGTGTAAACCAGCATATTAAATTGTTTTGCGGTCCTTCGGTTCCCGATTCGCTTCGCTCTCGGGATTTGGCTTCGCCGAGCTTCGGTTCGTCACTTCGTTCCTCAACTTGCAGTCGTGCAGTCTGTTAGTTTAAATATTCCTAGAGCAGTACATCTCTTTTTTCAAAATGAGTATGAAAGATCTTCTTATCAGATATTTCCTTATTTTCACTAATCAGCTTTTCACAAAGAGAGACCAGAACCGGCGATTTGCAGGGAAGATTTACCGCATCCGTTTCATCAGCCTGGTAAATCATTTTTGCACGGCTTTTCTTTTCTTCTCTGGAAATGGTGTAAGGCAATCCTGCACCATTAATACAACCACCTTCGCAGGCCATAACCTCTATAAGATCATATTCCTTACCTGATGCGGAGGCTGCTTTTAGCTTTTCAAGACCCCTGAGACCGTCAACAACAGCAACCGATATCTCTTCGTCGCCAAATGGAATAACGGCTTCCCTGAATGAACCACCTGAACGAAGCTTTTTAAACAGTTGTTTCTCAGGGTCTTTTTTGAATTTCAGATAACAGGCTGTCCTCACTACTCCTTCAGCCATACCGCCGGAGATTTCTGCCAATGCAGCTGCTGAGCTTCTTGCTGCCATGGGATCATCTGCCGGTTCAGGTTCCAGATTTGTAACATCAATTCCATAAAGTCTGACAAGCCTTCCCATCTCCCGCACTGTCATTACAGAATCAACATCGCTGATTCCTTTTCGCATCATTCCATCGCGCCTGGCTTCAAACTTCATTGCCATACATGGAGTGGCAGAAACAGAAAATATCTTTTCAGGCTTAACGCCTGTCTGACCGGCAACAACTGTCTTGATAAGCACACCGGTTATCTGCTGGGGCGATTTAATTGTCGAAAATCGCGGAAGTACCTGAGGCATAAATTGTTCAGCATATTTCACCCAGGCCGGGCAGACTGAAATATATAAAGCTGCAGCTGATTTATTTTCGACTTTATCAATCAGCTGACAGGCTATTTCGGACAAACAGATATCGGTACCTGTTCCGGTGCTGAATACTTTGTCAAATCCGATCTTCCGGAGGATCGAATTAAATATTTTGTCGAACTCCCTGGTATATTTGATGCCAAGCTCTTCAGCAATTCCTGAAGTTACGACGGGTGAATACTGGATAACCTTTATTATTTCCGGATTGTTAAGAGCCTCCTGCACCTCGGTGATATTATGTTTCTCATGAAGGGCGCCTGTAGGGCAAACCAGCACACACTGACCGCAATGAATACAGCTTGAGAAGTTGAAATCACGGTCCATGGCTGTTCCCACATGGGTAAAGCTTCCCTTGTTAATAAAGTCGAGAGTGGTTGAAGTAATTACCTCCTCACAAACTCTTACGCACCTTCCGCATAGTATGCATTTCGACAATTCTCTTACTATTGCCGGACTCGACTGGTCAAGCCTGGGTTTGATCTTTTTTGCCCTTATCCGTCTTTCCCTGATATTCAGCTCCTCAGCCAGACGCTGAAGCTCACAGCTAAGGTTTTTATCACAATAAAGGCAATCATCCGGGTGATTTGAAAGCAGAAGCTCGACAAGCGTTTTTCTTGCCGTTATGACTCTGGGAGAGTGGGTTTTAATCTTCATCCATTCTTCAACAGGCTGCGAACAGGCTGTTACAAGACGATCACGGCCCTCAACCTCAACAACGCACATGCGGCATGCTCCGGTAGGTGAAAGGTCCTTCATCCTGCAAAGTGTGGGGATTATGATTCCGTTGCGGCTGAGTGCCGAAAGGATCGTCTCCCCCTTTTCAGCTTTAAGCTTTTTATTATTTACCTGTATCGAAATATACATGACCGCTATTTAACTGTTATTGCACTGAACTTGCATATATCGTAACATATCCCGCAACCGATGCATTTCTCATCAACGATGAAAAATGGCTGGAGCCTGGTTCCGTAAATTGCATTGACAGGACATTTGGAGGCGCAGGCTGTGCAACCTGTGCACTTGTCGACATCTATGATGAAAGTTCTTAGACCCCTGCAGATATTCGCCCTGCACTTCCTGTCAAAAATATGTTCCTCGAATTCCTCCCTGAAGTTTTTCAGTGCACTCAGGAAAGGATCCGGTGCCGTCTGCCCGAGACCGCACAATGAGGTATCTTTCATAACTGAAGCGATGGTCTCGAGCTGCATAACACCCTTGAAACGTTCGAGGGTTGTGCCGGAATCCTCGCTCAGGGGCTTTTTAATAACGCTGTCAAGTATCTCAAGCATACGGCTGGTGCCTTCCCTGCATGGAATGCATTTCCCGCAACTTTCATTCCGGACGAACTCCATATAGAATCTTACCAGGTCGACCATGCATGTGTTCTCATCGATAATGACAAACCCCCCTGCACCCATTCCTATCCCATGTTCCTTCATAATCTCATAATCGAACTTAAGATCAAGATTATCAGCTGTTATGAATGAACCTACGGCACCTCCCAGCTGCACAGCTTTAAGTCCTTTACCCTCCTTAATGCCGTCAGCAATATTTTCCAGTACACTTCTGACCGTAGTTCCCATTTCGACCTCAACAACTCCTGACATACGGCCTTTGCCGGCGATGGCCAGCACTTTGGTACCAGGGCTCTTTTCAGTTCCTGTTCCCCGGAACCACTCAGGTCCGTTCTGCATTATCAGAGGAATATTCATCAGTGTCTCTACATTATTGATGACTGTAGGTTTCCCGAAGAGCCCGGATGTTGCCGGGTATGGCGGTTTAATCTGCGGCATGCCCCTCCTTCCTTCAAGTGTGCTTATGAGTGCAGTTTCTTCACCGCAGACAAAAGCTCCTGGCTCTTTCCTTATTAATATATCGAGGTTATATCCGCTTGCCAGGATATTATGTCCGGTCAGTCCGTATTCCCTTGCAGCGTCAATAGCTTTCAGGAGACGTTTATATGCATGTTCAGAACCCTGGCGGAAGAAAACAATTGCTGTTGATGCCCCTATGGCATAGGCGGCTATTGCAATGCCTTCAATGAGACGGTGAGGGTCGCTTTCCAGGATCACCCTGTCGGTAAATGCACCGGGATCGCTTTCTTTGGCATTGCAAACCAGGTAACGCACATTTGATCCTGAGTTCAGGGCCTGTTTCCATTTCAGCCCTGTGAGATATCCGCCTCCGCTCCTGCCCCTGAGTCCGCTTTTTTCAATAATTGAGCAGACTTCATCATAAGTATAATGGCTGATCGTCTTGACATATGCTCTGTAACCGCCCCGTGCAATGTATTCCTCAATATTTTCAGGGTCATAACAGCCGCAGTTCTCCAGAACTACCCGTTTCTGATATCTGAAAAAAGGCAGCTCCTCCATGAAAGGTATCCCCGCCCATGATTCGAATCCTCTGCCCCCTTGCTGACCGGCAATATCATCTTTATTTATATCATTATGAAGTACGCCGTTAAGAAGCGACTCAACTTTCTCCCCGGTTATGTTCCTGAAAAAAAGCTTGTTTTTCCCCGGAAGCTGAATGCATACAAGAGGTTCAAAATTAGAGGGGCCGCTACATCCGACCCTGACTACGACAGTACCTGGTTCATTATCTGTAATATAATTTACAACTGCTGAAAAAGTTTTTTCAGAGCCGGCAATAATGCTTCCCGTTCCGGAAGAAATATATATAACCGGTTTAGCCGGTTTCTCCCTTCTTATCTGCTGAAGCACTTTTTCGGTATCTGCAGGAAGGGAATCGGATCCGGACTTCAGAACCTTTTCAATCAGAAATTTCTTCAGGTCTTCCATCTAGTCCTTCTCAATTATATACCTGAGTTTCCTTAAGAGGTCAGGAACCTGGTGAGGTTTTATGAACGTATGATATTCATCATTAATAGTGATGACAGGGCCGTTATTGCACCCGCCCATGCATGTGACAATTTCATAGCTGAAGATCCCGTCCCTGCCTGTCTGCCCGGGCAAAAGATCCGTTTCTTCCCTGATACTTTTTATTACAGCCTGTGAACTGTTGAGGAAACATGATGTTCCGTTACAGATCTTTATTTGTATTTTTCCGGCAGGAATAAACCTGAACTGGTCGTAAAAAGTGGCCAGCCCGTAAATTTTTGTTGTGCTGAGCCCGACAAAGCTGCCGACCCTGACAATAGTTTCTTCTGAAAGATGACCGTGATCATCCTGGATCTCCTGGAGCAGAGGTATAAGATCCTCACGTCTTCCCGGCTTGTATTTTTTCAGGATAGTGTCAATTTCCGTACTCATCTGTCTGAATTGGAGCAGATACAAAGATAATATTTTATTGTTATTTAATTAACATTGTTATAAAATAAACAATAATAAATAACAACCAGGTTAAAAATATTACTTTCATAATCAGCTGATAATCTACTCTTTATCAATAGGGCAATTTAAAGCCCATATAACCGGATATAAACTGATTTCAGCAGGAATTATTGTTTTATCAGGCTAATGGTTTGAATTTTAGGTTCCGGAATCACAACGGCTGCTCGTAAAAATTTATTACTTTTGACCTGTTGTTTTTTTATGAACACTAAAACCGGATGCCTGAAGAGAAAAGAATAAACATTTGTCTGGGAAGCTCCTGCTTTTCAAGGGGAAATAAGGATGTCGTCATGTTTATCAAAGATTATCTTAAAAAGCATCATCTTGAGGACAAAGTGATATTCAAGGGTGCACGCTGCATGGGAAACTGCAGCAACGGCCCTAATATGGTTTTCAATGATGGCTTCAGGGAAGGGATCACCCTGCAGAATATCGAAGGCATCCTTGAAGATGAATTGGCCAGACTAAAATAACCAGTTGCGGAAGGGAAAATTATGGACAATAAGAAGCCGGTTCTTTTTATTAATGACAATAAATGCAGGAATTCATATTCCTGTGTCCGGGTATGCCCTGTCAATGCCATAGAGGTGAGATCGCAAAAGCCTCACCCTACCATTCTTCCTGACAGATGCATCGGCTGCGGATTATGCTATGTATCATGTTCCCCGCATGCCATTGAATTCCGCGATTCCAGGGAGCATGTAAAGATGCTTCTGAAATCGAAGCGCAAAAAGGCGGCTCTTATTGAACCGAGCATTGCCTCGGAATTTGACGATATTACCGATTACAGGAAATTCGTGACCATGATCCGATCACTCGGATTCGATTACGTTCATGAAGTCTCATTTGGTGTTGATCTGATCGCATCCAAATATGCTGAGCTTTTCAGCACTGCGGAAGGCAAGTATTTTATTACTGCCAATTGCCCGTCTATTGTCAAGATGATCGAGAAGTTCAATCCGGAGCTTGTTCCCAATCTCGCGCCCCTTGTCTCGCCCATGATCGCCACTGCTATGGTGGTCAGGGAGATTTATGGTCCTGACGTTGCCACCGTTCAGATCGGACCGTGCATTGATGCAAAAGATGAAGCATTGAACTATAGGCAAGGGAAATCTGGTAGAGGGCGTACTTACCTTTATCGAGCTCCGCCAGATGTTTGAGGAATACAAGATACAGGAGAGGCTGGTGAAAATGTCAGATTTCGATCCTCCTTACGGACACTGGGGAGCGCTTTATCCTCTTCCGCCCGGCATAATACAGGCAGGAGGACTGAAACGCGATATGGTCTCCAGCAGGGTCATTACCGCCTCCGGAAAAGAAGATATAACCGAAGCTATCAACGACTTCGATAAATATATCGACACTATTCATCATCACTTTAACCTTTTTTTCTGTCATGGGTGCCTCCTTGGTCCCGGTATGGAGCACCACCGCGAGCGTTTCAGGAGAAGGGCGCTGGTGGCAAGGTATGCCGAGAAAAGAGTAAAGGTGCTCGATATCGCCCTCTGGCAGGAAAATATGGATAAATGGCTGAATCTCGATTTCTCAAGAAGCTTTACCCCCAACGATCAGCGGATCCCGGAGCCGCCCGAGGAAGCTATCAATGAGGTGCTCAGGATAGTCGGGAAAAACAATCCCGAGGAAGAGCTTAACTGTGGTGCATGTGGCTATATGTCGTGCCGTGACTTTGCATCCACTGTGGCAAAAGGTCTTGCCATTCCCGAAATGTGCCATACATTCAACCTGCGCAATAAGCAGGAATATATCGAAACGCTGAGACAGACAAACAGGAAGCTTGCAGATACTAAAAAAGCTCTTAAAGAATCTGAGGAGCTTGCGCTCAGGGAAAAAGAGATCGCGCAGAATGCCTCGGATATGATGAATAATATGCTCGAAAAGCTGCCCACAGGCGTAGTTATGGTTGACAATAATCTTAAGATCCTTCATTCAAACCGGAGTTTTATCAATATAATCGGAGAAGATGCGAAGGCTGTCTCGGATGTCATACCCGGACTTGCAGGCGCTGACCTTAAGACACTTATCCCATTCGATGTTTATAATATGTTCACCTTCGTCCTTAAAGAAGATCAGCCAGTTGTAAGCAAGGATGTGCATTTCGAGGACAAGATGCTCAATATCTCCATTTTCCCGATCAGGAAGAATAAATTGTGCGGGGCAATTATCCGTGACCTTTATTCGCCTGAAGTCCAGGGTGAAGAGGTAACAAGCCGGGTAAGCGAAGTAATAGATAAGAACCTGGAAATGGTTCAGAAAATAGGATTTCTTCTTGGCGAAGGCGCCTCCGAAACTGAACAGATGCTCAACTCCATTATTGAATCGTACAGGAAAAGGACTAATCAGAAAAACAATACCTGATATCTCCCCTTGCAAAGAGATTTTTATATAGAGGTCAACAGCCAGCAGCGGAACCACGACGAAGAGAGGATCTCCGGCGATGTTTTCCTGTACCGTTATATAAATGAGGAAGACAGGGTTATAGCAGTAATGTCCGACGGTATGGGACACGGTGTAAAAGCGAATATTCTTGCAACGCTGACAGCCACCATGGCGCTCAACTTCACCAGGGAACACAAAGAAGTTGACCGGATAGCTGAAATAATAATGAATACCCTTCCAGTCTGCAGCGAAAGGAAGATCAGCTATTCGACTTTTACAATTGCCGATATAGAAAGCAGCGGAAAGGCTAACATTCTCGAATATGATAATCCGTCATCGATCATTCTCAGGGGCAACCGGGAATTTGACCCCGGATGGAAAAAAGTAGAGCTGGTAAAAGGAAAGAATGCAGGTAAAGTACTCAGAACCTGCACATTCATTCCGGGAAAAGAAGACAGGATCATTATCTGCACCGACGGAGTCTCCCAGAGCGGCATGGGAAGCGAAACTTATCCTTTCGGATGGGAAAGGGAGAACATTGTTTCCTATTCGGCGTCCCTGGTCTCGGGAGAACAATCGATCTCAGCTATTACATTAGCCGGGAAAATTGTCACCATGGCGCATAAGAACGACTCATATAAGGCTAAAGACGATATCAGCTGTGCCATAATATATTTCCGTGAACCCCGGAAGTTGATGATCTGTACAGGTCCCCCTTATGAGAAGGATAAAGACAGGGAGCTTGCATCGAAGGTCACCGCATACAAGGGCAAGGTGATCCTTTGCGGAGGGACAACAGCCGATATAGTTGCACGGGAGCTTGACAGGAAGATCGTTGACGAGCTTATATTCGAGGATCCTTCGCTTCCGCCTGAAAGCTTTATCGAGGGCATCGACCTGGTTACAGAAGGGATACTGACCCTTCAGAAGGTAAATGAAATATTAAAGACCTATAACAACAGCATCCGCCTGGGAAAAGGACCTGCCGACAAAATCGTTAAGATGCTCATGGAAAGCGACGAGATACATTTCATTATCGGCACCAGGATCAATATCGCCCATCAGGACCCTGACCTCCCCGTGGATCTTGAGATACGACGAACGGTCGTCAAGAGGATCGCAAGGCTCCTTGAGGAAAAATGGCTTAAAAAGGTAAGCTTCGAATACATCTAATCCCGGTTCTTCAAAAATTCATTTATTTTCCGGAACATATGGGGCTGGATATCGGGATAAGTAAGTTTTTCCGGGAGCTCTTCAGCCATAATCGTTTCAGCAATCTCGGAGGCATCGGGAACCTGGATAATCTCCTGCACCTCAGCAAAATAAAGCCTGCCAAATCTTATTTTCCCGTCCATTTCGACCGAGTACGTGGCAACACAAAAAAGATCGAAAAGGATTGCTCCGGTCTCCTCAGTTAATTCCCGCCGTGCTGCATCATCGGGTGTTTCTCTTTTTTCAATGTGCCCGCCGGCAATTTCCCATGTGCTTCGTTCATGATGCCTTACAAATATCCATCTGCCTTTAAATCGTGCAGCTATTACCGAATAGATGAGCCTCTGCCCCGGATAATAAGAGCTGTCATAGAATTTTACCCTTGTCATTTGTTATAATTGTATAAAGCTAAAGTACTATATTCACTGTAAATTTTTAATAACCTCTTAGCCAGAAAATCTTCAATGCTGTTTATAGCTGCACTTTTAAGTATTGAAATCCTTATCTTCCTCATCCTTAAGGAGCTGTATTATAATTCCTCAAGGCTGAAGTTCTATATTTCGTTATTCATCAATCTCTTTTTAAGCTTCTGTATCTGGTTTCTTCTTATCAGGATAAGAAATTACAGCGGACCTTTTGATGTTCCCGGGAATGTACGGGACCGGATGTATTTCATGGGACTTGTAAGCGGTGTCATGGTCCCGAGGCTCATCCTTATTATATTTCATTTTACGGGAAAGCTTTTCAGGATAAGGAAAGGGGGGTTTATCAGGTGGCTTTCACGGACCGGGCTGGTCATATCCTGCCTTATTTGTTTGATTATAGCCTCAGGGTCTTTCCATGGAAGGTATAATTTTAAAACTGAAGAAGTCACTGCCACAATCAAAAACCTGCCTCCCAGGCTCGACGGGCTGAAAATAGTTCAGCTTTCAGATATGCATCTTGTCAGCTTTTATAAGAATCATGCCCTACTTCAGGAGCTGATCGAAAAAGCAAACAGCTTTCAACCTGACCTGGTAATCAACACAGGTGATTTTATCAGCTATGGCTGGCGGGAATTTGACGGTTGCGACACAATCCTGAGAAAAGCCGGGGGCAGATATGGCAGCTTTGCCATATTCGGGAACCACGATATGGGTACCTATTACCCCGGTGCCGGCCGGAGCAATATGGATATCAACATTTCAAAGATGAAGGAACTGATGATGTCATCCGGCTACCAGGTCCTCTTTGACAATAATGCCACCATCGATATCCGGGGGGTAAAAGTTGAATTTATCGGTGTCAGAACCTCCGGCAGATTCCCTGATATCATTCACGGGGACCTTACAAAGGCAATGGAAGGTGCCGAAGCAGCTGACTTTAAAATCTTATTGTGTCATGATCCCAACCAGTGGAATGAGGATGTAACCGGAAAAACTGACATCGATCTGTCATTTTCGGGACATACACATGGAATGCAGATGGGGATAATGACCCGAAAATTCAGATGGAGTCCGGCTAAATATATTTATCCGCACTGGGCCGGGCTTTATGCCGAAAAGGATCAGCTTTTGTATGTTAACCGCGGTCTCGGGGTCCTGGCCATTCCGTTCAGGATATGGATGCCTCCGGAAATAACCGTGATGACGCTTAAAGCGGATTAGATTTTTAAATGAGATAAAATAAGAACGGGTGACAAAGAACTTGTCACCCGTGATATTTACCCAATTGATCCAGAAATTAACCTAACTAACCTAAGCGAAGAATGTCTGTGACATGTTTGAATTTATGAAAACCAGATTCTCAATGGGTAAACGTAAAATCATCTTCTCCTGTCAATGATCTTACTTATTGATAACAAAGATAAGTCGTTTATCTCCAATATATACAGTTATCTAAATATTTAACTAAACTTTAATATAACGTTAAGAAATGGGAGACGGGAAAAGAAAAAGAGGTGCAATGACGCAATGGCGCATAGGCGTAACGGTTCAAAGGTAATGTTCAGGAGAAAAATAAGAATTTAGCATTGTAAATATCATATTTTAGAAAATGACTGATTTCAAATATAAGGTAGTTTTTTCCCGCCGGAGGTCAATAAGCATAATAGTAAGTCCCGATAAAGGTGTGACTGTAAGGGCTCCAAACAGGACTTCACTCAGGTCAGTTGAGGAATATGTTCTAAAGAAATCAGGCTGGATCAAAAAACACCTGGATAGTTTTTCGGAACTGAAAAGGATCAGGCACGATAAGAAATACATCGACGGGGAACACCATATGCTGCTGGGCCGGGAACTCAACCTGAAGATAACCAGGTCAGCCGGACCATTTGTCTCTCAGCATGATAACATAATTGAAGTGTGCCTTGACAGAGTTGATGACAGCGAAAGGGTAAAACTGCACCTCGAGAGATGGTACAGCATTAAGGCTTCAGAGTACATTACCAAAAAGCTTAATGAGATACTGTCAAAATATCAGGAGTACCGTTTTTCGCCTTCGAAGGTGGCGGTAAGGCCTCTGAAAAGCCGGTGGGGAAGCTGCACCTCAAAGGGTAAGATAACCATCAATGCCGATCTTGTGAAGCTCGATGAGATATTCACTGAATATGTCATCATTCATGAGTTGTGCCATCTAAGGCATCATAATCACAGCATCCAATACTATAAGCTGTTATCAGAGCTTTTTCCTGACTGGAAACGGATCAGGTCAGAATTAAGGAAATATATCAGGTGATGCTGGTAATGTTGTATTTATAAAACGTCAAACTGCTGGCCCCGGGCGGGTATTTCCATATTTACAAATCCGGCTTCCTGAAGCAAGGCAACATATTTTTTTTGTGTTTCGTACTCACCATGGACGATAAATGTCTTTTCCAGAGACTTTTTATCCTGGCAGGAGATAAACTCAATCATTTCTTTATAGTCTGCGTGACCTGAAAAAGATTCGATCTTCTCTACACCTGCTTTGACCGGATAAACAGTCCCGTGGATGGATACTTCTCCCGCCCCGGCCATTATCCTGGCTCCGAGTGTTGCGGGAGAGCAATAACCGACAAACAGGACTGTGTTTTTCGGGTTTGATATATTATTGGCCAGGTGGTGCTTTATACGTCCTGCTTCAGCCATACCTGATGCTGAAATGATCACGCACGGTTTTTTATGATCATTCAGCTTTTTGGAATCTTCGACTTTCGTAATAAAGGTAAGAGTCGCAAAACCAAACGGATCCTGGTCTTTTTCAAGCAGGATCCTGAACTGGTCATTAAAACATTCAGTATGTGCCCGGAATACTGAAGTTGCATTAACTGCCAGCGGACTATCCACAAATATATCAATACGCGGCAGCCTGCCTGAATTGAAGAAGCCGTTAAGGGCATAAACGATCTCCTGGGTACGCCCTACGCTGAAAGCAGGGATGATGAGCTTCCCTCCCTTATTGATGCATGTATTAAGCAGAATTTTAAGAAGATGCTCTTCTGCAGCACGGTCATCAGGATGAAGCCTGTCGCCGTATGTAGATTCGGTGATAAGAATATCGGACTGAGGAAACGGCACAGGTGAAGCAAGAATCCTGTTTGCCTTACGTCCGATATCACCGGTATAAGCTATCCTTTTGATCTGTCCATTTTCAATTATCTGGAGGTTGGCCACTCCGCTGCCCAGCATATGTCCTGTACTGGTAAACCTGACCTTTATGTTTTCATCGATTCTGAAATTCATATCAAACGGAACGCCGATGAAAAGGCTCATACAGGCAACAGCATCCTGCTGGGTATATATGGGAGTAACCAGGGGAAGCCCTTTTTTGGCGCGCCTCTTATTAAAAGTATAAGTATCATGCTCCTGTATAAAGCCGGAATCGGACAGCATAATGGCACTGAGGTCGCGTGTGGCGTTTGTGCATATTACCGACCCCCTGAAGCCACGCTTGTACATATAGGGTATAAGCCCTGAATGATCAATGTGAGCATGTGTAAGTATGATATGCCGGATATCTTCAGGCTCAAAGCCAAGGTCCCTGTTCATGCCATCAGTCTCAAGTCCTTTACCCTGGAATGCACCGCAATCAAGCAAAAGTCTTTTACCAGAATCTGTTGTTATCAGAAACTTGCTGCCCGTAACCTCGCGGGAAGCTCCAAGAAATTTTATTTTCATATCCTTAATCCAATAATTGTTATATCATCAACCTGAGGGTTGCTGCCTTTCCACCTGGCAAGTTCAGCCTCGAGGATATTGCGTTGTTCGATCATGGGGCGGTAATAGATCTCGGTGAGAAGTTTTTTAAGATTTGATTTTTTAAATTTCGTATTGTCAGGCCCGCCGAACTGGTCATTGTAACCATCAGAAAAAATATAGAGAGTATCTCCCCTGCTGACATTCATTAAATAGTTTGTAAAAGACATCTCCTGGCCATAGTGTATTCCGATTGGCATCCTGTCGGCCTTGTATTCCTTAAGCTCGCCTCCCTGGAATATAAGGAGCGGATTATAAGCTCCCGAATACTGAAGTCTGGCCCTGTCCTTGCGAAGAATGCAGAATGCAATATCCATCCCGTCAGCGGCTTCGCCTTCCTTGCCGGTCTGGTGAAGAACACCCATTGTCTTGGCCCTCAGGATGTTAAGGACCGTATTTGCCTGAAGGTTTTTATTATTGCCAATGATTTCATTCAGGGTCGAAATACCCATCGTGCTCATAAAAGCGCCCGGCACTCCATGGCCGGTGCAATCTGCAACTGTAAAAAACAGGTTTTTTTCATCCTCTCCTATCCAGAAAAAATCGCCGCTTACAATATCGCGTGGCTTGAACAGGATAAAATAGTCGGAAAATGACTTCCTGAAATGCCCCTCAACCGGCAGCATAGCTTCCTGAATCCTTTTTGCATATTCAATGCTCGATGTTATTTCCTGTTTCTGGGCCACAATCTCAGCTGTCCGCTCCTTCACTTTCTCCTCAAGAAGCTTGTTCTGGTTATGCAATTGTTTTTCCCTGAACCGGATGACCAGAGTCACAAGAGTCAGAAATGTCAGACCCGAAAGTACATAGAATAACGGAGTCCTCGTTACAGGCGCCCTGATCTTAAATCTTACTGCCCGCCGCTCGCTTATATTTCCCCAAAGATCTTTCGCACGTACCTGAAGGATATATTCTCCCGGTTTGTTGATGGCCCTTTCATAATGGGTTACAGGCGACCACGAGGACCAATCGGGCATTACCTTGTTTATGTAAAACTGATACTGGGTTGTATTCTGCTTAAGGTAGTACGGAGCAACAATATCGAAATTAACCACGTTATCACCTCTGCCAAATTCCACATCCTGCAGATTAAAACTGATTCCCCTGTCGTTTGCAATGTTCTTGATAAGCACACTTATGGGATGATTGATCATCCCGGACCTTGAACGGTTTATCGCGAAGAGGTTGTTATCGCCGGAAATTATCCACAGAATTTTTTCATCAACATTAATGGAAACCACATTCTCGAACAGGTTTAGAAGTGATAATTCCTTATCGCTTATTCTCAGGTCTCGCTTTAAAGTGATCCACCTTCCATTAAGATTGACAAACGGAACATTGGATAAAGGGAAAAAGCATGGACCTGACGTTCCGGTTTGACTTCGGAAAGGTTTATATACCTCAAACCTGTCAGTTGCATTGTTGTAATAATGAATTTCGGATTCGGTGAACAGAAATACTGTATCACCTGCCATCTGCGGAAAAAAACGCTCCGGATAATCTTTACCCAGCTTATACGGGGAGTAATCTCTTGCAAAATCCTCACCCGTAAGATTTACCCTGTAGGCAAGATTGTCACTGCCAAGCCATAGTGTCTTACTATCTTTCTGAATGACTGAATAAACCGGATTATAAAAGGCTGAATCAGGTACCTGGATTAACCATTTCCCGTCAAGATATTTAACAGCAAAGTATCCGTCAGAGGCAGCAACGTAGTATTTACCTTCGAAGGGTACCCGGGTGATATTGTTAATATACCTGTTCCCTTCCAGAAGGAGAGCCTTGTGGTCATTTATGAAGTATAAACCTTTATTTGTAGCGGCAAGAATACCTTCGGGGGTTGATACAATCTGCCTGCATTTTTCATTCAGCCCTTCAACTCTGGTAAAGATGTAGTTAATCGATTTAAGCCTGCTTACTTTTTTCCTTGTATACCGTACGACAGGTTTTGTTTCAGGAGCCGGCGCAGGAGGACCGGCCGGCTGCACATTCTTTTTTCCGAAGATCCTGGTAAAGATGTTTTTCCTGTCAGCCTGCTGTTCCTGATTTACAGCTGCCTGAGCTGCACCAGCCGGCTCTCCTGCCGGTGTATTTTTCACCAGTACTTCCACTTCGGAATAATCTCTTATCTCTCTCAGGTAATATATACCTTCGCTTGTTGACACATAAAGCTCATTATTGAACTGAAGCGCTGATGTAAGGTTACCCTTAAGGCCGGGAAATATTGTAAAATTTTCAACCGGAAGGTTAAGATCGGCACGGGTAAGTCCGTACTGATGGGATAGCCATAAGCCGCCGCAGTTATCAGAGCCTATCGCAAAGACCTCGTCATCAGGCAATTCACTCTGATTATTGATGGTATAGAGGACTTTCCCGCCTAGATTTCTGTATAACCAGAGCTCCTCCGTCAAGAGTTGAGAAAGCATAGGCAGTATCGCCAAGTGAAATGCCTTCTGACAGCATATTTTCCCTGAGATAACCGTCATCATTTACCTTGTAATCAAGGTATTTAATTCCGTCAAAAAGCGAAAGGGTTCCGTCACTTTGTCCGACCAGAACCAAGGCTTCATCGTAGGGTAAAGAAAACAGCACATCAGTCCGGGTTGTAAGATAACCGGTAACTATCGGGAACAACGTATCGCTTTCAAGTCTGTAAAGTCCTTTATCTGTTACATTGATGAAAGTATTTTCAGGCGAAATGATCATCCCCGAAAAGGGATTATCCGGCTTTGAAAACAGCTGAAGATCAGCCCTGCCGGTGGCGGTATTATAACGGATTATTGATCTTTCGCCATAAAACCAGATGTAAGGCTTATTGAAAAGGATCTTTGTAATTATTCCGGTTCCTGATGAATCCGATGACAGGGGAATAAATTTATATGGACCACCGGCTGTTTTTTGAAGATATCCGAAGCTGTCATCCCCGCCGATATAAATTTTCCCGTCGGACGGATTCTTCTGCATTGAATATGGAATGGTCGGGATCTTTATTACTTTCCACTCTTCACCGTCAAAGGCAATTATTCCCTTGCGGTTCGCAAATAGCATTATATTATCTCCATCCTGGCATATGGCCCAGTTCTGATTCTCAATATCGCGGCTCTCAATATAGTGGGTAAGCAGAGGAGATCCCTGCTGTGCTTTTAATGTTGAAAGCAGGAATAACAAAAATAAAAATGAGACTGTTCTTTTCATTTTGAAAATCGTGAACAACGACCCTCACTTCAGGTCGTTAAATTTACAAGAAAATTTTAAAAAAGAAAGACCCATTTCAGTTGCGGATTGCGGATTTATGGAATTTCGGATAAATTCAGATCCCGAATTGTTTGGAATCAACCCATTCCATGCTGAGCAGTGACCAGAAGTCTAATGCCAGGTTATTCAGAACATATTCATAAGGGAGCCAGCCATAACCTTTATCGCCCCACTCCTTTCCCCACGAATTGCGGATAAGAAGAGCTCCGGTGGTTGTCCTGTTGCAGCTCAGGTTATTGATCTTAAGCTTATCATCAAAGCCAACTGCGACAACTGCGTGACCCCACTCCGCTGATTCTCCTTCACAGGGATAAGGAATGCCTCCTTTTACATCGGATTTATCGAAGGAAGGAAATCCCCAGAATCCGAACATAGATGGGATACCGGCATCAAGATTCTTCTTAACCGATTCCAATACTTCAGGGTAAGGGACCTTTGCTCCCTGCGGATCGTGACAGAAATATTTAACCGTTTCGTAATTGTCTGCTATTGAGTATACAAAGGCATCGGGCTCTTTATCGAAGTCGGCGGTTACATACGGCCAGTACTTTTCATCCGGAACACCGCAAAGAACAAGAGCGCCCATTGTACAGCGAAGCCATGCTCCGGCATCGCCTGTTGTCTGCATAAGGTTGCGGGTTGTCTTGTAAATGAAAAGACGCGAACCATTGAGGTACTTGTTAAAGGCCCGTTTTTCAAAGTATTCGACTATGCCGGCGGCGGCATGAGCCGTGCAGGATCCAAGTTCGCCCTGGTTCCCGACCGGGGAGCACCACCGGCGAAGATCGACAGAGGCCGGTAATTTAAGCATCGGTTTCCCTATACCAAGCTTGCTCAGAAGAGGTTTGACTTCTTTGTGATCTGTCATATAATCGCGGAGATCAGGCCGCGGAGGGAGCCAGCCTGTGGCCGGAATCCCCGGGAGATTAGAGAATGTAGTGATCATTGGTTTCATGAAATTACAGATTGCTGACTGGCTTCGCCGGGCTCGCCTTTGGCCCGGTTGCTAATTTTTGGTAATTGTTGAATTCGATAAGGTTTAAAATGAGGTATACGAGGTAGAATTCAGTTTGTTGTTACCTGATCTCAATTTTCCTGACAGAAGTGATCCCGCCGGATATGATTATCTCATAGAGTTCAGTAAGAACAGCAGCAGCATCCTGCGGCGGCCCTTTAAGTGCGGAAAGATCAGTTAATAATCCATTAGTATTGGAAACCAGGCTGCCTAAAGCTTCGATTGTTTCACTGATTTTTGCATCTGAGGCAATCCCGATGGTGCTGATTGAACCATTTTCAAGCGTAAGATCAAGGGTTCGTGATCCCGGACCATCTTTAACAACCATATACATGGGATTCTCAAGATCAGGAATGTATATCACATCAGCCTTGAGAATATTAGAGGTCAGCGGATCTCTTTCAACAAGAAGATATGGCTTTACGGTATAATACTTCAGTCCGGTCTTTTGCGTTAATCCCGGATCGGAATAGAACTTTACCGGCGCACATCCGGTAAGGGCAACAAATGCCCCGGCAAGCAGAATGTTTAATGAGTTTTTCATATTAAGATGAGTTTGTGGTTTACAGGAATTTCGGATTGCGGATTTTTGATTTCGGATTTATGGAATTTAGGATTACGAATTTTTGATTTCGGATTTATGGAATTTAGGATTACGGATTTTTGATTTCGGATTTATGGAATTTCGGATTGCGGATTTTTGATTTCGGATTTATAAATAAACCCGGTATTACTAGTCAATCCGAAATCGGCAATCCGAAATCCGCAATTCTTGATATTGCTGTAATTCGTGAATACTAAAGGTTCAGCATCAATCCGTTAACGATTCCAAGAAGGATCATTTCGACCAGACCGGTCAGGAGGGTATAGACAAGCGTTCTACCCGGGATATTGAACATCATCCAGCTGGAGATGACATTCATAACTACTCTGAAGAACCACATTCCGGCCCCGTACATTATCCCCGTAATTATCCCTGATTCAGCGGGTAATATAAGGCTTAGCGGCACATATAATCCTGAGATCACAAAGCCATAAGCCAGATCAATTGCCAATCCTGCCGGTATGTTTATTTTCTTCCTGGCAATTGGCTTATAACATTCCATAAGCTTTACCGCATACCGGTTACCGTTGATTATGGCGTCAAGGATTCCGAAAAGAAGGCCGGTCACAAGTGCCGTGGTGATAAACCGTAATATGTTCATAATATTATCAGATGGTTGAATATCAAAATTAGAACTTTTTCCCGATTACGGAATTGACTGAGTCGAACCCGCCTTTGACCCGATCCGGATTTATGGAATTTCGGATGCGGATTTTTGATTGCGGAATCACTGCTGTCCGGTTAAGAGTTTCAGTCCGATTACAAATACGTGATCAAATTATAAAAGATGTCTTATAAATAAAAGCCTGGACAATATCAGGTGTATAATTATCTGCTCATACTTTGAGATCCCTCACTTCGCTACCGCTGCGTTCGGGATGACAGGTTCCCGGGTTTACCAACGTATTAAAAGACGTATTAAAGCAGTATTAAAAGCAAAAAGTGTGACAACCTGTCCCGAGGCTTCGGGAAACAACTTACCCATTGTCTGTATTATGGGCTGCCTAATTTATTTATCTGTCATGTCAGCAGTTACATTTTCCAGTCTCCTGAACCGGAGGGCATTTTACACTTCCGTATGAGCAATAAACACAGCAGTCTCCATGTTTGGGTTTAAGAACTTGTCCACAGTTAGAGCACTCATAAAAGAATTGGCATGAGTCAGTGGGCATAGTCTCTTCTTTTTTAAACCCACAAAAGGGACAGGTGATCATGGACTTGAGATGAATCTGTTTAGTCATACTGTAAAAAGTCTAAATGTTTCGTCAGGGTTTGTTTTACAGCACAAAAGTCAATAATATTCATTAAAAAGTGGTGATCGGAGCTGCTTAATTTATCGTCAAGGATAATTTTGTATTTGAAAGTAGTCCTGGTATCAGATCTGTCGAGATCTACTTGTGTGGAAACATAGTCAAGGTTAATGTTTTTTTCTTTTGCGGTCATACGGATCGTAATGTTAATACAGGTCGCCAGAGCAGCCTCCAGCAATTCATGAGGTCTTAATCCGTTGCTAAGTCCCCCTTTTGAAGGTGGTGCATCAGAGTCAATGGATATTTTGCCATTTGTCACCAGGCAGTGATAATCTTTATTTGTACATTTTGTCTTTATCATAATGTCTAAGGTGTTGCAGGTTAAATTGTTACATATAACGGCCCGGCAATATGAAGGGCCGGGCGTTAATAAATTGCCTGTCACGCCGCGCCCCGTGCGAGTGTAGCCAGGGTGGGTGTCCGGGTGCAAGTTTTGATAGAATTTGTCATGGGAACAGGGTTATGCGAAAACCATGACGAGCCAATTATTCATAACGTCCATGTTAGCAACAGTTTTATTTTTTTGCAAATTCTATTAAATGCTTATAATCATCATTATCAGCTTTATAGATAGCGTTTAAGTATTCCTTCCTTATTGGATTTTTCTTTGATAAATCAGAATGTCCCCAGGAAAACACTGGTTTATTGAATAGTTTTGAAATCATAATATCAGCAACCAGTCTCGAGTGACGTCCATTTCCATTTGGGAATAAATGAATCTTTACTAACCTGTGACTAAATCTGATAGCAATCTCCTCATCTGTAAATAATTGGTTATCAATCCAGAAGTTGCAGTCATCGATAAGTTTCCTGATTTCACTGGAAATCTGTGTTTTATCCACACCAATGTTTTTATTTGATTTTCTTTTTGTTCCAGCCCAAGCCCAAACCTCATTAAACATCTTTTTATGAACCAGCATAAGAAAGTCTTCTGTCAGAAACTGCTTCTTAACGACTTTCGTTTTTAAAGTCCATTCTATGGCTGATTGAATGTTTAATTGTTCAAATTCATCAAGTTCGCCTCTTGTGGATATTGTTTTTACCAGTAGCCCTTCTTTCTCATCCTCATCAAGGGGAGTCTGTCCTTCAATGTATTCAATTTTTAGTCCCATAAATACTTAGGCATTTCAGCTTTAATCTCATTTGCTTTTTCTTTGATTGCTTTCTGAATCCTTGCAGGATTATTTTCTTGATCTTCAAGTTTCATGGAAATTGATGTTCTATTTACAATTTCCATTGCTAACTCATAAGCTCGTTTTTCAATAATATCTTCAAGGTTGCCACTTTGGGGTATAAATCCATAAATGAGTTTGAGGTTTAAAGACTTACCAAATTGCCTCAGGACTTTGATGGAGATTGTCTCATTTTGTTCTCTTTCCTCAATTTCCTTAATACTCTGTGGTGTAATACCCATCCTGTTTCCCAGTTGCCTCATAGACATTCCAAGAGCTTGTCTGATTGAATAAACCCAGCCTGAGGATGGAATTACCAGATTTTCAACTTTTTTAAGTTGAAGAATCTTAGCATCCAATTGTTCTGTTATTAATTTTTGTTTTTTCATAAGGGTATAGCCTTAAATTCAGAGATCAAATATAAGGCTAAGACCTGAAATATGCAAATATATTTTAAGGGCATAGCCTTAAATCATCGATTGATCAGCAGTAACTCGAATTGTGCCTTACGGGACGGTAATAAAGAGAGGTTGTGTTACAAGAAGCAAGCACCTGGCAGTTTAGAGTACCCGGGATTAGCCGAAAAGCTGTCCCGCCGCGCCCCGCGTGAACACAGTGAGCAGCGGGGGTGTAAGAAAGTATGCCGTGCCCCGTTCGAGTGTAGCCAGGGCGGGTGTCCGGGTGTAACGACCATTACAAAACCGTCTTGGATGCAGGAGCAAAAGTTGAGGAGCATTGCGACGAAACCCCGTTTCGACGGGGCAAAAACCGTGACGAGCTTATTAATTATATTGTCCGTGTTAGCTGTAGGGCGAATTTTAAAACTGTCCAGCTGTATGAGAACTTTGTTGTCCAGTTCTCAATCTTGTCGAAAGGCAGGGACGGGCTGGAAACCGCTTCCAGTAAAAGATTTTATATTTGCAATAAGAACTTGTTAAATCGAATTTAATTGTATTTAATTATTCTTTCCTACTTTGATGTAAAAGTGGTAATAGTATAGTCGCCATTATAAAGTCCAAAAACATCAACAGAAAAATAATAAGCATATACCAGTATGTAGTAAGTCCCGGATTGAGCATTAGTGATGCTTATAGCCTCATCTTCTCCAGTCTCAGATTTGGCATCAAATGCTGAAGGCGTAGGCAGAGAACCAAATTTCGAATAGAGATAAAATTTATTATTGTTATCAGAATTATGAGTAGTCATAAATAAACTCTGTCCGCTTGAAACAGTAACTTCAAAATAATCTTTCGCCTGAAGATGAACAATACTTCCTGTATAGGATGATCCAAACGTTAATGCAGTAACCCTGGTAGTAGCGGTGATAGTATAGTTGCCATTATAAAGTCCAAAAACATCTACGGACAAATAAGAACCGTATACCATTATATAATAAATTCCGGCTTGAGTATTCGTGATGCTTATAGCTTCATCTTCTCCAGTAATAGATAAAGTATCGTAATCGGTGGTTGTAGGTAAAGAGCCATATTTTATATAGAGATAAAAAGTATTATTATTATCAGCAATATTTGTGTTAATAAACAAACTCTGTCCGCTCGAAACAGTAACTTGATAATAATGCTTTTCTCCGGTGACAGAAATAGTATTTGTTTGTAAAAGCAATGGTGGAGTAGCCCTTGCTATAGTCGACTCATTACTTTCTCCAGATTCATTTTTTGCTGTCACTATAAAGTAATAAGTTGTGCTACTTGTCAGTCCAGTAAGCAGATAAGAGTTTGTGGCAATGTTTGAAATCTTCCCGATAAAATTAGTTTTAGACACTCCCGGGGTTGAAGACCAGTAAATATTATACCCGGTGGCCTCTGATACAATATTCCACTTAACTGTAACTGAATTCTTCCCAGGATAGGCGCTTATATTTGTTGGTATTGGCGGGACTGGCCCAATAGTTGTGAAATTTACTTCGTTTCCATAAGCCGTGCCTGAACTGCTTGTTGCATATGCTCTTACATAATATTTTGTCAGGGAAGATAAACCTGTAATATTACTCGTATAACTGCCAGTTCCGCTACCTTCTATTGTAAGATTATCAGACACAGTAGGATCTTGCGAAGTGCTCCAGCATACGCCACGAACAGAAATTGATGCTCCTCCGTCATTGATTACATTCCCGCCACCTATTGCAGTTGTCTCTGTAATTGAAGTGACTGATGCCGTTGTAATGCTCGGAAGTCCGGCACCAGTTTTAAAATTATACTCGGTGCCATATTCTGTACCCACACTATTTGTGGCATAAGCTCTGATGTAATAAGTTGTATTTGAGCTTAATCCTGTCAGACTGCTTACAAAGTTACCTGTACCGCTGCCATCAGTTGTTTTACTATTGCCTGTTGTAGGATTGGGTGCAGTATTCCAGCAAACTCCACGGGCTGTTACTGATGCTCCTCCATCACTTGTAATATTTCCGCCAGAAGCCGCTGTTGTAGAAGTAACTGATGACACAGTGGCGGTGATAATTGTTGGTATAGTTGTACCGGTCGTAAAGCTCTGCTGGGTACCATATGCCGTCCCTACATTGTTGGTTGCATATGCCCGGACGTAGTAGAGAGTGGCCGGATTAAGCCCGGTCAGATTACTGACAAAGCTTCCCGTACCAACACCATCAGTAGTTTTAGTGTTTGATACTGTCGGATTTACTGATGTGCTCCAGCAAACACCTCTTGCAGTAATTGCTGCTCCTCCGTCAGAAGATATATTTCCGCCACCGGAAGCCGCATTGCCAGTTACGAAAGAAATTGTTGATGTCGTGACAACCGGGATATCGGAACTCGTAGTGAAGGTAAGTTGATTCCCATATCCTGTCCCAACATTATTAGTGGCAAATGCTCGCACATAATAGGTCGTCCCTGAGTTTAATCCTGTCAGATTGCTTGGAAAACTACCTATGCCTGTTCCATCGGATGTCTTAAAACTTGCAATGGTAGGATTGGCTGTTAAACTCCAACAAACGCCACGATCAGTCACAGGCGCTCCTCCGTCATTACTGATTGTTCCGCCGCTGACTGCGCTGTTTTTAGTAATAGCAGAAATGTCAGTGGTTGTTACAGGTGGGATCACAGCTCCGGCAGCAGTAGTAAAATAAACTTCATTACCATATCCTGTACCTGTACTGTTCGTGGCATATGCCCGAACATAATAAGTCGTACTTAAGGATAAGCCCGCCAAATTACTTGTATAGTTTCCGGTCCCAACGCCATTTGTGGTCTTATTATTGGTTATTGTCGGTCCGGATGAAGCGTTCCAGCATACTCCCCGGGCAGTTACAGGTGCTCCTCCGTCACTTGTTATATTACCTCCGCTATTGGCTCCCTGTTGAGTAATATCTGTCACAGGTTTTGTAGTAATTTCAGGAAGCAGGGCAGCAAGGGTTGAAAAACTTATTTCTTTACCGTACACTATGTCCTTTCCATTGCTTAAATATGCCTTGATATAATATTTGGTCCCTGCCTCCAGATCTGGCAGCGGGCTTGTGAATCCACCATTCCCGGCCGGAATTCCAAGGGTGGTTTTCAAATTGTTTATACTTGCATTGGGTGTTTTAGCATAACAATGTCCATGTTCTGTGCCTCCGGTACCAAGTTCAACAATCATACCTGATGCTTCTGCAGAATTTTGTTGAATATTTGTTACCTCACCTGTTGTGACCATCATCTCATCTTTCACTTTAATACAGGTGCACAGGAGTGTGAATCCTGCCAGGAGAAAAAGAATTTTAATCCTATTGCTTACCATATTATTTCAATTTTCAGGATTAAAGTAAATCAAGAATTGCTATTCTTTGAGAATAAATATGAAATCACCTCCTTCGTCTCCGACATCTTTTATCTCTCCAAATTGTGGAACGACATTACTGTTGTTTATTACAGCCATCCTGAAACTGCTGAACAATTGCTCGGATGACAGGTATTTTTCTTTGTTGTTCTCCAGCCTGTCAATCAAATACTTCAGGAATGCACTCTGATCCGGAACTTCAGTAAGTGTTCCGCTTGTCATGGCTTTTCTGCTGGGAAGTTCATAGAGTCTCATTATAGCTGTCGGAGCATCGATAAAAACACTCCGGCTTTTAAATATAGAACCGCCGAAACATGCATCAGAAATAAGTAAAGTATGCCTCGACTTTATCTCACGGAGATAATCACGAAGAGTGCTGTTACGGAACCAGGCAAGCTTGCTGTCCTTTAGTGCATCTGAAGGAAGCCAGAAGCCTATCTCTGATTTGGAATCCCATACACCATGACCAGCATAAAAGATCAGAAAGTTATCTGCGGGCTGGACAATCTTTGCATAGTAATCAAGGGTTGCAACGATTTCAGATATTGTGGCGTCTTTCAGAAAAGTAACATTTTCTTTTTCAAAAGTATACCTTGTTGTAATTATGTTATAAAAAGCCTCAGCATCCGCGATAGGTTTGTCAAGTCCAAGAATCGACGGATCAGCATAATTGTTAATCCCAATCAGAAGGGCATAAAATTTACCATCGGAAACCGGCAGAGCCTGTTTATTTTCAGGTCGAACAATAATGGATTCTGATTTCAAGGTTGGTACCTTGTTCCCTTTGATTTCAGGTTTTGGTTTGGTATTTATACGAATTGAAGATTTATCGCTGGTGACAATTTGAGCGAATATATTCACCGAATAAATCAGAAAAATTACTAACAGTAATATTTGCTTCCTTTTCATTATTATTAAAAATCTAATCTTATTGACAATAAAGGAATTACGTTATTAGAACTCTTCGAAGGCATCAGGGACAAATTTATATTTTGTAACAGTTGGGATCTGTTTGGTGTGACTGCTACCCAAAAGACATTTACGGCGTATAATGCAGCACCGGAACAGATTAAGGCAGTGGTATAATTCAGCTGCTGCTGAGTTTCCTTTTTAAGATCAATTCTTTTTACAGGATCCTCTTCCATTCTGTATGATTCATAGGTCTTCTGGTATTTATGATAACAAAAATAACTACCCGTCATTGTTCCATAAAAAGCCACGCCGGTCAGCCACCATGGTTTACCCTTGGAGATCTTTGTTTGTCCCCATCCCGGAAAAACCATCGACCTGAGCATCATTGCCCCCTTGTTAAAAGATTTTACATATTTTTCTGCTTTGATATCAACAAGAATTTCTTCATCAATATAAACGGAATCCTGTTGTGGAAACCATGTTATTTTCTTATTATTACCTGCTTTAACATTGTCACCAATATCACCTGAGAGATTCTTTGCTATTATAATCTCCCCATTTGATTTCTTTATTTCGACCCATGTGTAAAAACGGTCTCCGGGATATTTTGTAATAATATCATAAAAAATCTGCAGCTGAGTGCCGTCAAATACCAACTTTGGAGCAGTTATTAGGAAACCCTGAGGGAAGGATTTATTAACCAGAAAAAGAAAAATAAGGAAAAAGTAAAGTCTTTGTTTTTTCATAGTACGATAATTATGATAAAACAAATTCAACTGCTCGCAAAACAAAATTAACCAATAAATTTATGATTTAATATTTGATAATTAAATTATTTACTTGAAAATCACAAGTTTAATAAGAGAAAGGCATCTAATTAAGCTAATCCCAATATGTATCTGTTTGTTTGTCCTGGTTAAAATTAAAATCTTAAAGTCAGAGAATCGTTGTCATATGGTAGTATCTGTTTGGCAAAAAAAGCATCCCGATAAATCGGGACAAGTTGTGTTTGGAGATAGCATAGATTGTTGTGATGGAAGGCTGCCAAACTCTTACTTTTGAGCGTCGGTCGTTCTGGAATCGGCACACCTCCCTTAAACCTAACGGCCCGGCAATATAGGGCGTTTATGTTACCTGACGCAGCACCGGGCAGGGTCCTGGTACTTTAGCCAGTAAGCTGTCACACCGCGCCCCGTGCGAACACAGTGAGCAGCGGGGGTGTAAGAAAGTATGCCGTGCCCCGTGCGAGTGTAGCCAGGGCGGGTGTCCGGGTGCAAGAACCATTACAAATTTGTCTTGAGTGCAGGAGCAAAAGTTGAGGAGCATTGCGACGAAACCCCGTTTCGACGGGGCAAAAACCATGACAACTTGTCCCGCAAAGCGGGAAACAACTTACTCACTGTCCGTGTTATGGGCCAGGCCTTATTTATTTGTCTAGTTACCAGAAAATTGTCTTGTTTTACAAGCTTATTTTTAATCACCCACTTGTTTGTTGTCGCGGTGTCAAAGAAATTTTCTTGCATCGGCGCGGGGGAGAAAAATTTTAAAATTCTAACTTCGATTTTATTTGAAACTCTTTGACAAAACTTTGGGACGTGTGTTGGCTTGTGCGG